>NZ_LTAX01000096.1 GCF_001639745.1 Marinomonas gallaica | reverse complement strand
CTTGTTGAAGATCAAGTTTAGACAGCTGTAGTAAGCGAATCGCTTGCTGCAGTTGCGGTGTCATTGTAAGCTGTTGCCCAATTTTTAAATAAAGCGCTTGTTTCATAATACTAATTGACCAACTCCTGAAACTACATTATTCATTTATAGCTAAGTATATGCTTAAAGTTTGAACTGGTCGCCCAGATAAGCATTTCTTACTGCTTCGTTTGCCATAATATCGGCTGGTGTGCCATTAGCAAGTATGATGCC
>NZ_LTAX01000095.1 GCF_001639745.1 Marinomonas gallaica | reverse complement strand
GTGGAAGCCGTTATACCAATATGCACCACAGAACCAAGTTCGAGATAGGCCATTAATTTCGTCGCGTCGTGCCTGTGCCTCTATCGATTGCTGGTTGAAAACCGGATGGTGATAAACAAAGCGCTTCAATATCTTTTCCTGCGCAATTTGCTCATTACTGTTTAAAGAGCCGCATAATGTTGCCGGTACCTCAATGTGATGCACTATGTTCATATTGTCAGTCAATGTTTTTGCTCTACCTTCTTCACCATTACAA
>NZ_LTAX01000094.1 GCF_001639745.1 Marinomonas gallaica | reverse complement strand
AGAAAATAGTCAGCGCTCGCTGCAAGGAGCGGGTGAATTGGTGGAGTGATAATCAAGCCCACACTGATCTTTTTAGGTTAGCAGTAGATAAAAGTGCCGAGTAATCCGGCACTTTTTTCGTTTTGGGTGACTGGTAATCCAGTTTTAATGCTTTTGTTAGTAGTTAATAAGAGTGTGACGCGCTTTGCTTTTTTTATTGTTCTGGTATGGTTAAATTAAATCCTCAAAAAAATGAAGAATAAAAATGAGTAGTCAAA
>NZ_LTAX01000093.1 GCF_001639745.1 Marinomonas gallaica | reverse complement strand
AGATTAGTTGGGCGGAGCATAGTGCTAATCAATAAACGAGCACAAGGGCAACATTATGAAGTTGCAGCTGAAAAGTATCTTATCAGTTGCGGCTTGTCGCCAATTGAGAGAAACTTCCTAGTTAAAGGAGGCGAACTCGACCTGATTATGAAAGATGGCGAGACGATTGTTTTCGTTGAAGTTCGCTATCGTAAAAGCCAAGCTTATGGGCATGCTGCGGAAACCGTCACTACGAGCAAAATGAGAAAGCTCATCAAAG
>NZ_LTAX01000092.1 GCF_001639745.1 Marinomonas gallaica | reverse complement strand
TGGGGTATAGCCAAGCGGTAAGGCAACGGGTTTTGATCTCGTCATGCGTTGGTTCGAATCCAGCTACCCCAGCCATTAAAATACAATTTAGGAAAGGCTATGTAGCTCAGTTGGTTAGAGCACATCACTCATAATGATGGGGTCACTAGTTCGAATCTAGTCATAGCCACCAATTTTAATGTATTGGGGTATAGCCAAGCGGTAAGGCAACGGGTTTTGATCTCGTCATGCGTTGGTTCGAATCCAGCTACCCCAGCCAT
>NZ_LTAX01000091.1 GCF_001639745.1 Marinomonas gallaica | reverse complement strand
ACAGGGAAATCTGATCATGAATACTGCCTTCAGCAGCCATCTCAATCAGCTTGTTGTAAGCGTCTTTACCATCTTTCGCTAAAATGGACTCAAAGCCAATAGACTCAATCGCTCGTTGGACCTGTTTACGTGCCACCGCTGAGTCATCAGCAATCATAATACGCTTAACGATCTGCTTTTGCTCTTTCTCTTCCGCAGCGGCAATTTCTGTCGCGATATTGCTATCCATGGTTTCAACCACAGGTGAAATCTCAGCGAGA
>NZ_LTAX01000090.1 GCF_001639745.1 Marinomonas gallaica | reverse complement strand
GGAGGGAGATCACGTTTACAGCTTAAAATCATCCTGAAGTTTCGCCCAATGCGCCCTCAAACGTTGTTTATGAGCTTCATGCATAGGTAAATCCGTCAATAACTCAGGCCATAGCTTAGATTTTTCGATTGCATGATACAACGACTCTCTAACCGCGATCCACGGCACACCGATTCTATTCGACCACACCTCAAAATGAGCGAGTGATAGTCGATACCAATCTTTCTCTTTCGCCATATTCAACCCAGTTTTTCGCTCTC
>NZ_LTAX01000089.1 GCF_001639745.1 Marinomonas gallaica | reverse complement strand
ATCCTCACAACCGGGATGGGCGGCTATAAAATAGGGGATCAGGTATTGCTTTTTACCCGCTTCACGGGAAAAACGCTCAAACATCTTTTTAAAGGCGTCATAGGTCCCCATGCCAGGTTTCATCATCATGGAGAGCGTACCTTCCTCACTATGCTCAGGCGCAATCTTAAGATAGCCCCCCACATGGTAAGTCACCAACTCACGTACATACTCAGGGTCTTCTACCGCTAAGTCATAACGCAAGCCCGATGAGATTGATAC
>NZ_LTAX01000088.1 GCF_001639745.1 Marinomonas gallaica | reverse complement strand
TCAGACCTGAAAAAAGTTCAGGTTTCCTACAATGGCTTGCAGTGTATTTTGAGCCCGAGAAGATTACTTGTCAAAAACTCCGAGTTTTTTGCTATTTACTCTGATTATTAACAAAACAAAAACAGAGTCACATGCAAATAAGCAAAATAATATGTGGTTTAAGTTAGCTTATTTAACCAAATTGTTTCTTGTACTGAGAAGGGGATATACCTTGAAGACGAGAAAAGGTGTGAGTAAAAGTACTTTGACCAGAGAACCCAGT
>NZ_LTAX01000087.1 GCF_001639745.1 Marinomonas gallaica | reverse complement strand
ACCTAGGATTGCTCCGACTGAAGAAAGTTCAGCTGACGCAAGATATACATTAGCACCAGTACCAAGACGGTTCGGGAAGTTACGAGTCGACGTAGACATTACCGTCGCTTCGTCAGCAACACGCGCTTGGTTACCCATACACAAAGAACATCCCGGTGTTTCGATACGAACTCCAGCACGACCAAAGATACCGTAGTAGCCTTCTTCTGTTAGCTGGTCACGGTCCATCTTCGTTGGTGGAGCAATCCATAGGCGAGTATCA
>NZ_LTAX01000009.1 GCF_001639745.1 Marinomonas gallaica | reverse complement strand
AATTTAACGATGGAGTGCCACCTGCCAAAGCAGAGAATCAACCTAATTTACTGTCCGGAATTAGTTGACCACTACATGGTATGTTGTATGTACACCTGAGATTTAACATCTTTAGAAAATCTAGGAGACGTTACATTATCTTCATCGGTTTCTTTAAGGTAATCGAATGATTTTAGGACGCTTTGCACTACACCCTCAATCTCTGATTCGTTTTTTAATTGATCAATAACCAGCGAATACAACCTGTAAAGGTGCTTATAGCTCTTCATTCCACTACCATATTTTGCATTTATTGTAGAAACAAAATGCTTATATTTTAGAAGAAAGGATTCTAGATCTGCTCTAATTTTTATAAAATCGCCTTTCGACTGAGCAGACCTTTCAATTTCTTTATCAATATCAACCCAAGCCAAAATAGATGAGTAAATATGATTTCCTCTTTTATTATAGAAATAAACTAATGGGTGAAGGCCTAATGATGACGCATGAGGCGAGTTCAACCTTCGAAGAAATAAACGCACATTCTTAAGATAATTGACGGTGAGAACTCCATCTTCATCATCTGGCATATTACTTGCTTTCACATTTAAATCATTACATTTCTTGACTAAATCAAAGATAAAACTATTTGTTTGTGGTGAATTATGTTTCTTAATCAGAGGGACGTCTAACGTGTGGATAGGGCCTGATACTTTAGGTTGAAATATTAGTGCATGAACTTCTTTAGATATTTCCTCAATTTGCTTAATGATCTCAGTTGAAAATTGAGACCAGTGCTTGTGTCCTGTTCCAGCTCGTATTATTGCCCGTGAAGCAATCGCAAATGATTTTCTTCTAGATTTAAGAAGCTCAATTTCTGTTTCATTAATTTTGGATGCTTTCTGGTTAATCTTAAAAAAAGAATGCTCTGCCTTATCAGCACCACCAGTTACCCATTGTAACTGAATTGAAGTCCTACCTAAGCTAAGAGCCCTTTCAAGTATTTCTCTATTTGTACTATCACTATCAGCTATAGCTTTTTTGTAGTCACTATATGGCTTAACTGTCGACTTAATTTTCTCACGCGTCAGATTAGCAATATCTTTTTGTTCATCATCAATTTCATCATTAAAAAACTTCTTAGATATCTCGCCATCACCATAATCATCATTAATCCAAGCAACTAAGGCTCCCAATCTGTGCGCACCATCTATAACAAAATTATATGGCCCCGAATTCCATAAAATAACAGCAGGTATTAAATCACCATCAATAAAACTTTGAATGAACTCACATAGCTGATCATCTGTCCAATCAGACGTTTCACGCTGAAAGTCAGGCTTTCGTAGACCAGCATAAAAAAACTCACCTTTCTCAAGATCTTTTACACTAACATTCTGGTTAAATGATGAAGCTCTACTAACACTATCGATAACTTCAAAATCTTCTCTTGCAATAAGAGCATCTAAGTTTACGTTTGGCATTAATTCTACCTAATAATTACGTTATTTTTTAAAAGCCGGATCCCAATGCTCTGCAATTTCCCCATTCTCAATCCGAAACATATCAATCCAAGTCGCGGGCAAAGCTTAGGATTACCATATCGCGTTCCGCGACAATAGAGACCAATGGGCCAGAAATCTCATCTCGAATCGGTTTAGGTTGGCTATATTGGGCAAAGAAGTTCACAAAGCCATCACGCCCCGTTGGGACGTTAGGGTTGTGTTGGATGTAGTCCTCACTAAGATATTGGTCGGCTTTATCAAGATGGCCACCTTCGAAAACTTCATGCCAGAAGCCGTAGACGAGTTTTTTATTGGCTTCGAGCTTTGGATTATCACTTTGTAGTAGCACTTGTTGATCAGGCGCTGGAGTGACGAGCATTTGTGCGTAGGCTAATGGCATCGAGAATAAACCTACAATAAGCAGCGTTTTTACGAAATATTTCATAGAAAGTCCTTTTTATAGTTTGATCACATTGTATGCATAAAAACGAATCGCGACTACTGCTGTAGTCATTCCCCTATTCCCAACTGTCGACTTTGCATGTAGTTCGCGAGCTGTTGAGCTTCCAATGAATCAGTTTCTAGCAATGCTTGATAAACGCCTATCTGATCAGCCGGTTTTCTATGCTGGCCGAGTTTTTCTTTAGCTTGTATGTCGTCGAGCACAATTCGAAATCCCACAACAGCTTTTGTAAGACGTGCTTTATATTCTCTTGGCATAAGTTGGTCATTGCTGAGAAGCTCTGGTTCGTATTTTGAAACAAGTTCATCCATTGAATCAGAAGTTTCTTGTTCACTGAGAAGCTCGACCACACCGTAACAATGGACTGCAGCATAGTTCCATGTCGGTACAGCGGGGTTGGTTTGATACCAAGAAGGTGAAATATACGAGTGCGGGCCACTAAAGACGACTAATACACGCTGACCGTCCACTTGTTGCCAATGTCCATTGGCTTTTGCAAAGTGCCCGTATAAACAACCTAATTCGCCCTCTTCTGGTTTGAAAATCAAAGGTAAATGTGTAACTTCTAGCGTCGGCGACACAATCAATCCAAAGCCAAATTGTTTTATAAACTTGGCGATGGCAACTGACTCAGTCAACTCCATACTGGCAGGTGTATACATGATCGTCCTAATTTGTCATTAATAGATGTTCAAATGTCTTTTGTACAAGATTCAGTTCAGACATGACCTAATGATAACGAAAATCAGGCTTTTTTTGTGTAACAATATTCCGCGCTACTGAGGCACCGTCAAACCAATGAATTCGATGACCATCACTTAGACTTTTCAATCAGCTTACAGAAGCATTACGTTTACAAACGCTAAAACCACTTAAAATTAGTTAGACGTTGATAGTGTGACAAAACATCACACCCAACTCTCCCCTTCACTTCTTTCTTTATGACAGGCTAACAAAGCCTGTTTTAAGGGCCTCAGTAATTAAAAGGATTTACCACTTTGAAATTAATAAACAAACTATTCCCACTCGATGATTTGATGGGGACTGTGAAGCGTTTTCCCTTATCTGTGCTATCTGCATTGTCGCTGTTTGTGATGTGCATTCTATTGATCCATAACGTGGTGGACATTGAAGACGAATTTATTCAGCGATTATTCGTTTTTCTTGGTAGCTGCTACCTTATGTTCGGGATCACTCGTTTAACGGCGCAAAGCCAAGGCTTAAGCCGCACCAAAGAATACAGTATATCCATACTGTGTGCGGTTGGGGTTATTGCATTAACCTGGTTACCGACTCTATGGTGGATGCATTTTTACTATTTGGTGCCAGCACTTTTGCTTGTGCTGATGTTTGCCCCTTATATAAAAGCTGGAGATGATCTTTCGGTTTGGTTTTTTAACGGCAGCATGTGGTTTGGGGTGGTGGTGTCTTATGTGGCTTTACTGCTCTTCGCCGGTGGTCTCTGTACCGCTTTATGGGCAGTGTATGTACTGTTTGATGTAAACATAGTGGAGGAAGTATATAGCGACATTTGGGCGTTTGCGTGTTTAATTTTGGGACCTTTGTACGCTCTAAGTTGGGTGCCAGAGCGTTTTACTTTTAACAAGGAAGATTGCAACGCCCCTGCTGGATTGAAGTTTATTGTCAACTGGATTTCCGCGCCGATGGTATTTCTCTACCTTGGTGTTCTGTACGCGTACTTTATTAAGATCCTTGTGACAGGCGAAGTGCCGAATGGGCATTTGGCTTATATGATTAGCGGCTTTATTGGCGCGGGAATCATTACTTATCTATTGGCGCATCCTTTACGTGACGAAAGCTCACCCCAATTACGCTTATTTTATCGAATCCTATTTCCCGCCATGATTGTGCCTGTCGCGTTTCATTTCTATGCGATTTGGGAGCGAGTCGGTGCATACGGTGTCACCGAGTCCCGTTATATGCTGGCAATTTCTGCCATATGGTTTGCGTATTTGGCCCTTGCAGGAACACTCAAGCGTCTACCTTTACGAGCTGTACCTATGTCGCTGGCAATATTAATGTTAGTTGCAACGGTTGGCCCATGGAGTGCTGTGTCTGTTTCAGGACAGAGCCAAAAGGCAAGGTTGGAAACACTACTAGTAGAAAACAACATTTTAATTAATGATAAAGTAGTCATTCCAAAGAGTGAGCCAAGCTTTGAAGCGCGAAAAAATATCAGCTCTATCCTTGCCTATATGTGCCAAACGAAACGAGATGAGCTGATTGAAATCTGGTTTACACCATCAAAAGAAGATACTGAGTTTCAGTGTGACCAATACGATTTAACCGAAGAAATGGGATTTGAATTTGTCTACTCATTCGAAGAATTCGTCGATGAAAATCAATTTAGATTCAACTCGAAAAGTTATAACTATAAGGATATCGCTGGCTATGATCGCTTAATTGAAAACAATTACCTGCACAAGTTTTCGGATAAGCAAGCTTTTGATAAATATGAGTTAACATTTGATAATGAAGAGACTTTTAACGTTGAATTCAATGCACCAAACCTAATTGTTACTGTAGCCGATATGGAGCCTGTTAGCTTGGATTTAAAAGCATTTGCTTACCAATTGTTTACGGCAAGTACCGAAGACACAGAGCGCAATGACATGGGCATTCAAGGTGAGAACAAAGACATGCGTTATCGTATAGAGTTCAGCCACCTGAGCGGTGAAAAGCATAGCGACAATCTTGACTTACAAAGCATCAGCTTTGACTTTTATTACAAAGCTAAAAATTAAGTCTAGACCATATCGATTTGCCATATCCGATACAAGATATCGGATATGGCAATAGGACATAAACTAAGCCTCTTCTTTGCTACAACTACCCAAGGAGTTGAGTCGCTTCATAAACAAACTGACCAGAGACTAACAACAATAAGGCCGCCATTGATCGCTTTACAGTGCTTAGAATTTTGGGGTTAAGCACGGCATGCTTTAACTTATTACCTGCAATAAAGTAGCTGGTCGGTGCACCGCCGGCCATTGCCCCCAATATTATCGACATCATCAAGATGGAAATGCCTTCAATGTGCGCATTTGGAAACTGAATGGTGACAATGGGTAACACCGCAATCATGGCTTTTGGGTTGGTTAATTGCATTACAAAGCCAGAGATAAAAGAGAAATTACGCTGGCCTTCTTGAATCGCCTGGTGCTTATTAAAGCTCGCCATAAAGATTTTAATTGCTAAGTAAGCAATGTAAGCGCTACCACCTAATGCAGCGACGCCTTGTAAGGTGGGCGTCATAATCGAGCTGCCTAAATAACCAGTAATGACAAATAACATTGTCATGGCCACACCAACTCCCGCACAAAACCTCAGTACACGCCAATTACTGTTTGTAATACCAGCAAACAGAGAAAGCATATTAACCGGGCCTGGACTGTACATCATCGCCAGTGCAAACAGGAATATTTCGAGCATAAAGCAGCCTCCAACGGTCACTCAATGGATAAAAAAACGCTAGGTTTGATTGAAATTTAGCGCGCTAGCAGTAAGCGCTGATATTGTCGCGGCGTCATACCAAACACCGGTTTAAAGCGGCGGTTAAAATGGCTTAAGTCATTGAATCCCAGTTGATCTACAACGTTCATAACAGATACGCCAGCGCGTAACGCCTGCTTGCCGCGATGAATGCGTACATTCAGCCAATACTGGTGTGGCGTCATGCCGGTGTAGGCTTTAAAGCTGCGAAGAAAGTGGTACTTTGACATACAAGCAACTTGGCAAAGGTCATCAAGTGAGACTTCTTTTTTGTAATGCTCTTGCAAGTAATCTTTCGCTTGATCTAGCAGCCGTTGGCGGCGTGTCTCCGGCAGCAAAGACTGCTTTGATTGGTAGCGTACCAACTGTTCTGTCAGCTCGAATAGCAGTGACTCATATTCACTAACGGTGGCATGATTCAATTCAATTAATTGCGCTAGACGCATAATTTGCTGCTTTACCAAAGGATCATTAAAGACAGCATCTTGAATACGAAACAGCTCCGGTGATGTTACATTAAGTGCCTCAAGGGAAGGCATCAACTGATCAGGATGAACATACAACATAGTATAGGTCAGTACCGCATCAGCCCCCGATTCTCCATCATGGGCATCACCAGGATTAAACACCATTATTTGTCCTGGGTGACTGTGATGAAACGCTCCATGAGCGTAAAAATCTTGGCGGCCCGATAAAGTCACCCCGATGGAATACTCTTCATGGGCGTGGGTACTGTACGCAAAGTCTGTCATTGATGCGTGCAGTAACATCAGATGATCGACACCATCACTGTTAATGAATTTGAATCGGTTGTCTTCAGACATCTTCAATCACAGCCTCTGTTCTTATTCAATACAGTGATTATAGCGACTGCTACCTTCCTTCGATTGGACAAAATTGCGCTTTTTTCCAGCGCGTGATTTAAACCTGCCTAATCAGATCAAAAAAAGCGAGCCGAAGCTCGCTTTTTGGAAACACCAGATATTTCTGTTGTGATTAAGCTTTATGACACGCCGCTGCCGTAAACAATACATCGGTAGAGCTGTTTAGCGCTGTCTCAGCAGAATCTTGTAGTACACCAATGATAAAACCAACCGCAACCACTTGCATGGCGACATCATTCGGTATGCTAAACAAGCTACAAGCCAACGGAATCAGTAATAGCGAACCACCCGCTACACCAGAGCTACCGCCAGCCGACACAGCGGCAATGATGCTTAGTAACAAAGCCGTGCCGAAATCAACAGGGATACCTAAGGTATTCACCGCAGCTAATGTTAGAACAGTGATCGTGATCGCTGCACCCGCCATATTAATAGTTGCGCCCAAGGGAATGGATACCGAATACGTGTCTTCGTCTAATTCTAAGCGCTCACATAAAGACATATTCACTGGAATGTTCGCCGCGGAGCTACGTGTAAAGAACGCCGTTATGCCGCTCTCTTTTAGACATTTAAACACCAATGGGTAGGGATTTTTTCGCGTCGCAAGAAATACCAATAATGGGTTTGTCACTAAGGCGATGAATAACATCGCACCAATCAATACCATCAATAGGTGTGAATAACCAAGCAAGGCATCAAAGCCTGTAGTCGCGACGGTATTCGCCACTAAGCCGAAAATACCAAACGGGGCTAAGCGAATAACAAAGCCAACCACCGTCGTGATACTGTCAGCAATATTCTGTAGCAGCACTTTGGTTGTATCAGACGACTGACGTAAGCCAATACCAATTACAATGGCCCACGCCAAAATGCCAATAAAGTTACCCGTCGCCAAAGCATTGACGGGGTTATCAACCATATTAAACGCCAAAGCGCCAAGCACTTCACCAATGCCTTGTGGCGCAGCTCGACCGAGCTCCGCAGACACCAAACTTAGTTGTGTTGGGAATGCAAAACTGAAAACGACCGCTGTTAAGGCTGCAATTAAGGTACCTGCTGCGTAAAGCACCAACACCGGTTTAATAAAGGTTTGTTGGTTCTTTTTGTGATTTGCAATCGATGCTACCACCAAGAGAAAAACAAGAATGGGTGCGATACCTTTTAGCGCTTTAACAAAAAAAGCCCCTAAGATACCAGCTGTCTGACCTGCACTTGGCGAAACGGACGCCAAGGCCACACCGCATACAATACCCAAAATAATCAGCAATACTAAGCTACTATTCATATAACGCTGGAACAGCGTCGGAGTCGTACTTGAAGCCATGAAGATACACCATCATTTTTTGAAGCGTGCACCATAAAGCATCACACGCAAAAATTGAACCTTTTCAGTTCAAAATTATGACTTAAACAACAAAGCAACTTTCAACCACGGATGACATGCGGCAAATAGCGACTCATATCTTGAGTGATCGGACTGCTGTCTTCGCGGACCGATATCCCCGCGGCTTGGTCGTTAACAAGCCAGCTTCCAATCAGGGTGTAGCTGTTATCGAATTTCGGTAGCATGTGAGCTTGCTGGTATATATGGCCTTCTTGGCCGTATGGACCATCGGTTTCTACCACGGTATTTCCAGACTGTATAATCGAAACATTAGCACCTTCTCGAGAAAAAAGGGGCTTCTTCACCCAAGTACTTTCGCTGGTAACATTGTGTATTTCATCTCCGAAGTAAGCTGGCAGTAAATTGGGGTGATCTGGGAATTCGCGCCATAGCATGGGCAACAAGGCTTTGTTAGAGAGCAGACTTTTCCAAGGCGGCTCAATAAAGCTCACCGGGTGACGTCCGAGCAAGTCACCAAAGCTCTCGTTGAGCATAAACTCCCATGGATACAGTTTAAATATCCAAGTGATAACTTGGTTCTTACTATCGGTTAGTTGACCTGCAAGGTCGCGGCCAATGTCTTCAACATAGACAAACTCTGTGGCGATGCCAGCTTCGGCGGCACAGTCTTCTAAGTATTGAACAGTGCCGCGATCTTCAATAGAGCCTTTACAGCAGGCGAAATGCAGTGTCTGCCCTGCTCGCTTAGTTTGTTCAATTTGAAGAATTTGCCTCAGTCTAGCGATTAACTTTTCTTGAAGACTGTTGAATTGATCGCAATCAATGCTTAAACGGCCTTGGTTTACATTTTGCTCTAACCATAGCCATTGCCAGAAGCCCGTTTCGTAAAGACTCGTGGGGGTATCTGCGTTGTTTTCATAAAGCTTCGCAGGACTTTTTCCATCGTAGGCAAAATCTAGTCGCGAATAAAGACTTGGGGCTTTTGCCTGCCATGACTGGGCAATGAAATCCCAATGTTTAGCAGGCAGACCAAAGCGCTGCATCAAATTTTCGTCTTTTATTACTTTATCCACTACATGTAAGCACATCTGATGAATATCTTCACTGGGCGCTTCTAAATCATGTTCAATTTGCGCTAAGGTAAATTGATAATAAGCAGACTCATCCCAATAGCGTTCACCATGCATGGTATGAAAATGAAAACCGTACTCTTCGGCTAACATTTTCCAATCGTCTCGTTCTTTGATAGGAATACGAAACATCTTACCCTCCCCAGCTCGAACGACTTGAGCTATAGGACGCATTTCGTGAAGCGATTTGCCCAAACCCTCCGCGCGAGATGGTTGAGGTAGAGCGCGGCTTCGACGTTTCAGTTGTTCCCCTAGGCACTGTATAACGAGAACCTCCTGCTCTATTCAATGGTGTACCATCAGACATCACTTTTTGAGTTCCATAGGATGATAAGTATGAATATGCTGGATGATAATAGCGATTTCGATCGTAGCGATTTAAAGCCGAGCCAATCATAAAGCCACTCATCATAGGAATAAAAGTACCGTTGTCACTTTCATAACAACCATCTTCACGAAAATCTTGTTCACAGCGAGCTTGAGTATCAAATTTCGGAGCTGTTTTTTCCGACTCGGCAAGGGCATTCTTATACGCCATCTCACAGTCTTGCTGACTTAGAGACGTATCTGCCATACAGTCATCAACGTTTTCTACGTACGTCACCTCTTCTTCGTTAAAAAAGGTGCTGTAGATAAAAGCGCCTGCAAACAGCACGAGCGGTGCACGACGTAAATTAGAGCGTTTCAGAAAACGTGACGTATTAATTTTTTTGGTGCGTTTCATATTACCTTCCTTAGTACGTCATGCAGGCGGCGTTAAGGACTCCTACCGCAATGCTCACCGACGCTAGTACCACTCCTGCGCTGACTTCACCTTCCTCTAAACGCTGGACTATTTTCGGCATGTAAATAAAACGCACGATGGCAAAAGCGAATGTTTGTGCCAACAGCGCAACAAATGCCCAAGTGATGCAATCCCACAATGAAACTGAATTACTAATGGCACTGGCTAAGGCCAATGAAAAGCCAACAACACTACCACCCAGCCCAATAGCGGCGGCTACGTTGCGTTGCTCTTTAATAAGCTTCCACTCATCTTGGGGTGTAATCAGAGTATAGACTGACTTAAAAATGACAAGCGCTACCAGCGCTGAGCCGAAATATAAGCAAAAACGTAAAATACTTAACAGAGTGTGCTCAAGCATGACAATCCTTCATTGATTCTATAGACGTTAAAAGAATCTCAAGGAGCAAAAGGCAAGGTTTGGGGCGGGAATACCTCGAGACACCGTAAACTACGGCTCTACGAAAACAATGTATGAAATCCTTTTCTAAACGCTCCTTAGAGGGGCGCTACTATACAAAAGGCTAAGTAAATTGCAAAAGAGGTAAGTTTGAGATTTTCAATAAATTTACATGCGTAAATTTATTGAAACAGCTTGATAGGTGTTACATGGGAGTAAGCTCCAACAACTACCTGCCGGAGCTTACTGGATATCACACAATCGTGAACCGCTTATCGAAACGAGAGATCATCAGGATATTGCGAATAAAGCCGTTTGCCCCTGCGATTTTAATATCGACGTTTTCGCCTAACGAAGCCTTCATACTAAGCAACATCCCCAATGCGGCACTGTCTAAATACTCAACACTCTCAATATCGATCGTGAAGTGTTTATAGCGACTGTCCACAAACTGTTCGTAAGCCTCTTTAAAATCGTTGAATAAAGAGAAGTCAAAGCTACCTACAACAGATATTTCGACCATTCCTTTGTTCTTATATTCGGTAACAGTAATACTCATATATTCTGACCTTCGCGATCCCGCTTAATGGCCGCCTCCCATACAATCTGGTGACTGTGGGGATTCAAAGCGGCGAGCTTCCCATTCTTCATCTGTATATAAGTGTAGCGCTAATGCGTGTATTTTCTGCATTTGATCAGTTAATGCGCCGTACACAAGCTGGTGACGCTGTACCGCTCGTTTATCAGTAAACGCATTGCTCACAAGTGTCATCTTAAAATGAGATTCGCTGCCTTGCGGCACATTATGTTTGTAGCTTTCGTTTTCCAGCTCAATGTGATCAACATTAAACGCTCGCTGGATGGTTTCTCGAATTTCATTCTCAATACTACTCATACTTCCTCCACGAGTCGCTTATTCAGCTTCCGTTAATTCGTCTTTGTTTGCATTATCTAACTCATGGTCACCACTTAGCAAGGCCTGACCACGTTGTTGAGGGTAAGCGACATCAATCGATACCGCGCCACCTTCACGCCAAACGCTGATAATAGTGTCCATATTGGCCGCCATCACCGCGCGCTTATCATCCGGTGCGGCTGCAATCACCTGTAGGCCGATGTCACGCATGAAGCCCATACAGGTCGATGTTTTCGCCATATCAATCTTGTTGAAGGCTTCATCAAACATGGCCAGCGAGAATCCACCAACTATGTCGCCATCCATGGTTTCATGGAGACGGTAAGTGGTCGATAAAGCGGCCGCAATTGCCAAATAGAACGGAATTTGGTGCTCACCACCCGAACCGGTTTGGATTCGTTGAGATAAAGTCGTTTTCTTATTGCCTTCTGTGTCCAAAATATCGACTTCAAAGTTATAAAACTTACGGTAATCAGCAAGGTCTTTTTGCTTTTCCTCATCGGTGATCAGCTCTTGAATCACAGCAATCGCTCTAGCGTGCTCTGGGTCCCCTGTTTGTTCCGGGTCAAATAGCCCGCCTACATTAGCTTGATCCATTGAACTGAACTTGGCCACCAAATCTAAGATATCTTTCATATCGCCGTTTGGGTAAAAGCGGAATTGATATACTTCTTGGTTAAACGGGCGGCGTTTCAAGCTGCTGTTAAGCTCTTTGATAATCAGCGCCACTTGGTCCAATGAATCTTTTAGTTTAGACACATAATCACTGCGGAACGTTTCTTCTGCTTCACGACGGGCAAGTTCAGCACGCTTCGCATACTTCGCAAGCTCAGTTTCACTCAGCACCGTAATCTGATGTGTGACGTAATGTTCAAACTCTTCAAATTTGGACTCTAAGTAATCCAATTGAATATCATCGTCCATACTGCTGTTGTGGTATTTCGCGTAATGATCGGCCACTTCTTTACGGACTTTTTGATCGAATATTTTGACTTTTTCAGTGGCTTTCTCGGCACGACTCAGCGCTTCTTTATAAATCGCAGCACCGTTTACCATACTCGATTCTAGCAACTCATAACGCTCGCTGGCGAACTCGGCATTGAATAAAGCGTTTGAGGTAATTCTTGTACGCTCTTCATCTAATGCCGACAAAGCTTCGGCAAGCTGTGTTTTCTGAGTATTCAATGAGCCGTACTGCTCAGCGATTTGCTGACGCTCACGGTCCAGTTTTTTACGCTCTAATTCGATTGAGGCAATACGTGCTTTCAAGGCATCGATACGCTCTTGTAAATCCGTGTCATCACGTTGCTGTAAAGCGGCAATTTGCGCTTCAACGTCTGCCAGGTCTTGCGCAACACGCGTATTGGAGGCCCCCGCGTCTTGCAGTGATTCCGCATCAAACTGATTGGAGGCCATTACGCGCCCCAGCATAG
This sequence comes from Marinomonas gallaica, assembly GCF_001639745.1. Lineage (GTDB taxonomy): Bacteria > Pseudomonadota > Gammaproteobacteria > Pseudomonadales > Marinomonadaceae > Marinomonas > Marinomonas gallaica. The sequence continues at coordinate 156,378 of NZ_LTAX01000009.1, read as the reverse complement.
AATCCGCTTTTTCTAAACGCTGGTCAGTTTTCATGTAGTCCATCAACTCGCCGCTGAGCTGTTGCAGCTGAGCTTCACGCGATTGACGCATGCCATCGGTATTAATCCCCACCATCATATGTGGTTGGAATCGAATGGTCGAGATCGTGCCTGACAACTTCAACATACCATCGGCTGTCATAGCGCTGTCTTCACGTAACAGTTCACGCTCTGTATTGACAGGCTTGATACCACCAAGACGACGATTTAAATACGCTTGAGCATGATCATTATTACAACGAATATAGCGTAGAACCGAATTGTTATCACCACGGTTCAACCACAGACGGGTTTGTGTCGTGTCGATCACACGACAACCCATCAATTGACGACGGTGCGCTCGGAAAATACGAATCGCTTCTTCAGCATCATCCGGTTCAACGATCAACGCTTCGCGCTGCCCACCTAAATAACCTTCAATGGCATCTTGCCATTTGTGATCTGTAACCTCTGCTAAGTGACTCAGTGGCGTCGCTTTAATATTAGCTTGGTCAAGTAAATCAATTAAGCGTTTGACGTTGGGAGATAGTGGACTCGATCCGCCTTTCAAAGACTTAACATCCGCTTCCAGCTGGCGACATTCATCTTTTAGATTTAAGATGTTGCGGTTTAACTGGGTACGCTGCTGGAAAACAGCACTTTTACCTTCATCAAACGCATCATTGATTCGCCCCAATAATTTACTAACGGCTTTGATATTACCAACAATGTTACCGTCTGCATCAATGCTATTAGCTAACGATTGCGCTTCGCTAATCATTGCGCAAATGTCTTTCGGCAAGACATCTTCAAACACTTGCAACGCGCCAAGCAGCTGTAACACTTGATGCGCCTGAATCACTGTTTTACGGTCTTGTTGACCCTCAAGAGTCAGCAGCTTTTTGCTCTGCTCAAGCTGCTGCAGTTTCAGGCCAACATCAGAGTGTTCGTATTGCTGCTCTAGACGAACTAACTGCCCTTGCAACTGTTTAACAAGGTTCGCTTGCGCGACAATCTCTTCGTCAATTTCCTCTTCACGTTCTTTGAAGTTTTCGTATTGATCTTGGATCTCATCTTGCTTGCTACCGAGCTGATCGAAACGGGCTTCTGTGGCGATCCACTGATAATTAACGACAGTTTGTTCTTGTTGATGCTTCTTGTCACACTCAACTTGAATGGCTTGCAGATCATCAATTCGTTTCGCTACTTCTTGAGTTTTTGCTTCTAGTTGGCGATATTCCAGCAAAGACTTCTGATACGCGCCCACTTGTAGAGGCTGCTCTGCAAGTACGAAGTCTTGAACAAACCGCGTAGGAGATGCAATCGGTACAAATTTAAGGGCATTTTTAAAGTTTTTAAGAAAAGAGTCCAGCGTGATCAGTTGCTCAGCGCTTGGGCTTAGCTCTTCTAAATAGCGATTCATGTATTGTGTCGCAGAAGCGCTACCAGACTTAATGTAGGGGTCTAAACACACTTTCTTCATTGCTTCGCGCACTTCAGGCCAAGACTTAGATTTGTATTGTTTTTCTCCCATCACATCGATGAAATCTTCACGACGAACACCGTAGTTGGACAAGACAAAACGTCCTAATACGTCTTCCTCTGGGCTCGCTAAAGAAGCCGTTAAACACAGGCCAACGGTCGACTCTTTGCCTGTATTCGAATCCTCGAATACCAATGCTAGGTAAGAAATCGCATCTTGACGTGTTTGTGCGCCATTGACTTTGTCGCTCGCCTGACCAGAATCGATCATACCTAAAATGTAGGAGCGAATACTTCGTCCTGATGCTTTACCGTCGTTGGCACTGGCGTTGTAGTTCAGATGACGTTTACTGGCTCCTGTTAACACTGTCTGAATGGCGTCGAGTAATGACGATTTACCAGAACCCGTAGGACCAATAATCGCCGTATTACCCCGAATATTGATTTCTTCCGCGCCCAATAGGTACCAGTTTATAAGAACAATTCGATTTAACTTTTTCATGCCATTTCCTATTGTGCTTCTGGGCTCTGTTCAACTTGCTCGTCAACGACTTCATCTTCTTCTGGATCGGTACCATTGAAGGATTCAAGTTGACGTAAGTAAGCTTCCGTTACCACCAAGCGCACCACTGGCGTGATGTTAACCATGATGTTTTTTGCATCCTCTTCGAACGCTTTGCCTCGGATAATCAAACCATGCTTACTAAACAACGTTAAAATGTCTTTAAAGCGTGTTTCCGTGGGAATTTCACGTTTCACCAATTGCACATAGCGTTCAAGAATGGCCACGCTGTTAGTGGCTACAAAACCGTTATCAATTTCAAAATTTTCTACTTTTTCTTCGTAGATTTGACGTAGAACCAATAAGAAAAGTGTTTCGTCCGTTTTCAAACGAACAAACGCTTCACGCTCTATCGGCAATAAGCCAGCTAAACGTTCATTTTCGTTCACGTATAGCTTCATACCTAAGGCATCAAACAGGTTACTAAAGTATTGCTGGTACATCTCGACTAATAAAAAATGGCGACGTTGACCATGTTTGAAAGCACTGACAAATTGGTTAGCAAGTAAATAGTTCGCAGTCTGCTGAAACTCTTGTGGGTCTTTACCGGACTCTTCTACGACCCGTTTTAATTCTCTAAGCATTCGATTTGCTCCTGCGTACTACATTAAATTCTCGACATTCTACGAACTCGTGAACATTGATATATTGGTCTGTAAAAATGACATCAAAGGTTTTTTCAATACGCTTAGCATTCACACCTAATGAGCCGATGTAACGTAAATGGTCAAAGCAGACAAAATCTTCAACAGAATCGATGGTAAAGTCCAAAATATGCATGGTGGGCTGTTCAGATAACTGACGGTCTAAATAGCTTTGTAATTTGGCGACACTGACTTGGCGAGCCTCATGGAAGCGACGCTGACGATCGCGAAAGGCAATCGCCGATTGCGACACTTCCGCTTGCGTAATGACACGTGGTGGTGGCGCTTCTCGGCGCTTGGCTGGTTGCGCACTTGACTCGACGCCAACCACTTTGACACCCACTACATTTTTCAAAACAGGTAAGGTTTCGAATTTTGCTACATCCGTAATGATACCAGCGACTTTGTTTGCTAAGCCTGGACGAGAAGAATCCATGTATCGCGCGGTATCTGCAGCACGTTTTTCAAGGCGATACCGGTATTCGTCGATGCGTTCTAAGCGCTGTTCAATCGTCGTAAATGTTTGGATGATATCGCGACAATCTTTCTCAACGGCGGCGAGCGCTTGATCTACTGAAATTAACTGTTGGTCAGCGTAACATTGCGCAATATTGCCCATTAATGTTGGCTCGGCTAAAAAGCCTTGTGTGAGCTCCAAAATCTGGCGACGAAAACGAAATGGGTTATTGCTGGTTTTGATCGTTTTATAATCGGCGATCAAGATACCTTCGACAAACAGGTCAAAAAAGCCTGCCACGATTTCTTTTGGGTCACGCTTAGCAAACAAGTCGCGTTGTAAACTGCGAATACCTAATAGAATTTGGTTCAAATGCGCAGAGAAATCACGCGATGCCTCAGCGGTTTGACTGAGCGTGACCCCTCGTTCCTGCGGATGATTGGCCACGGACTCAAGGTTGCTTAAGATACTCAGTACGGTCGCACCATAGTTACGTTTACCGTGTCGACTGATTTCAACCAACGAGCGCAACAGCATGGAAACTTGCGGAGACATCAATACACTTACGCGATACAGCTCTTGCTCTTCGATCAACCAACCTGTGTGTACTAAACGATGATAAATGCGTAAAGCGTATTCGTGTATTGTTTTGGGGGAATCGAAGCCATCCTTGTGATCATCATGCCAAGCGAGTGTATCGATCTTGTGAAGCGAGTCTTCTATCGCTTCAATTATGGCTGATTTGTCTTTTATCGGATCTTCCGCGTGGTCATAAAAGACATCGGATAGATCAAATAAAACGGCTTCTATTAGCGTTTTGTTGGAGCCCGATAAAGCTTGGAATATCTCATCGGGCAAATGGGTGAATAGCATTCAGAACCAATCCATTCATTATATTAAAGCTGACCCACCCTAAATTTAGTCATCGGTCAGCTTGGAAGTTATCGCTTTTTCCATGGCACTCACCACTTCGGGATCATCACCAATAGGATTAAGGAGCGTCAAAGTACGTTGCTCGGTATTCAATTCTTCTAGTTGTTTTGGCACATCAACACGTAGATGACGACCCTGAGCAAAAAACAAAGGGAATACAGCGATGTTTGCCGTTTCTGGTGGAAGTATAGCCAACACATCCTCGATCGATGGTTTGCACAATTCCATATAAGCCAAAGTTACCTTATCTTCTGATACGACACCAGTGACCCTTGCCAATAACTGCTCAAAAGGTATTTTCCAACGCGGATCGCTACTGCCGTGGGCCAATAAAATAATATGGTCATATTGCTCTAGTTGCATGGTTTTACCTTTCTTTACATGAGGACATTTTAGCGATTTACCCCTTTAAAAAGAAGGGATTACCCAACCTTAAAGGAATTAAAACACGTATCTAATTGATCTATTTTTCAAAATATGGCGTAAACTTAAAAAACCTTCACTTTTAGGAGCCAGATATGAAAGTTTTAGTCACGGGCGCTAACGGCTTTGTTGCGAGCAATTTGTACCCAATGCTCACCGCTGCAGGCCATCAAACCTTCGCACTGGTCCATAAGCATCAAAACGCCATACCCAGTTACGTTCAAACTTTACATTTAGATGACTTAGGCGAACATTTTTTCGATGTCGTCGTTAATTTAGCTGGAGCTGGCATTGCCGATAAACGCTGGACACCAGCACGCCAAAAGGAGCTATTTGATAGCCGTGTACAACTTACCCATAAACTGTTTGATAAACTGAAACATAAGCCTAACGTCCTATTGAATGCTTCGGCTGTCGGCTATTATGGCTTCGATCAATATAAGACATTTACGGAAGACACTGCTCCCAACTCTGGTTTTACGCATAATTTATGTGCCGCTTGGGAAAAAGAAGCAGAACGATTTGCGGAAGCGGGTGTACGAACAGCCATTTTCCGTTTGGGCGTTGTATTAGGTGATGGTGGTGCTTTAGCGAAAATGAAATGGGCTTACAAATTTGGAATGGGCGGTAAAATCGCTTCCGGTAAGCAATATTTCCCATGGGTTCATATTCATGATGTATGCCGCTTTATTTTATCTGCCATGGAGGACGACCGCTACGAGGGTAAATATAACTTAGTCGCGCCACACAGTGTCACTCAAGCAGAGTTTGCTAAAAGTTACGGTAACGCTCTAAAGAGACCTACGCCGTTTACAACCCCTGCTTTTGTTCTTGAAACTATCTTTGGAGATATGAGCTCTTTGTTAACACAAGGTCAACATGTTGTGCCAAAAGCCCTGTTGGATCAACATTTCGAGTTTGAGTACGCGCAGCTTGATGATGCATTAAAAAGCCTCAATTAAATGAGGCTTTAATCGGTACTATTTGGACGAAGCTTTCTGGGTACGGGAAGACCTTTGTCATCTTGAAGTGTGTGCTTGCACTCTGGGTATTTAATGCACCCCCAAAAATACCCTTTTGCACCCTTTTTACGGACAAGGTAGTGGCCACAAGCACGACACGGATATTTTTTGGACGATGAAGGTTCACCATTTAAATCATCTAACGTCAACTTGCACTCTGGGTAATTACTGCACCCCCAAAATACGTTTTCACCATGCGACTTCTTACGCAGTTGTCCGTTGCATAATGGACAAAAGAATTTTTTGGCACGTACAGGACGCCCTTCATCGTTATTAGCGGTGTAATCGCAACTGGGAAAATTCTCACACCCCCAAAACGCACCATTTTTACCACTTTTAAGCAACAATACACCTTGGCACTTTGGACATCGATAACGCTTACTTGGCGCACCAATGTAGCCAGAGCCATCTTGTGACAAGAACTCTTGTTCCCAAGCATCTGTTATGGGCTTAGGAGAATGATGTGTAGGTTTTGGTGTATCCCGACTCAAATTGAGTTATTCCTCAACGCAGTTCAATTTATCTTTGCTATCACAAGCATTTGAATTGATATAGTCTTTCGCCTTATTTGCGCCATCGCGGGCAGCTTCTGCCGTCGCACTACCCGCCTCTTTTACTTTATCCCATACTTTAGCGCTTTGTTCACCAACGTCTTTGCCTACTTCTTTAGAGCGAGTTGCCGCATCGCCTGCCACTTCGCGAGTACGATCTGCCACATTACCTGCTACTTCACGTGTTTTCTCGACCACTTTACTGGCCGTGTCGCGAATACTATCAACAGTCTCATTCGCCTGCACTGGCAAGACAAAAACTGCAAAGATGACGGCTATAGCCGGCATACATTTAAAAACCTTCATGAATCCACCTCACCAATCAACGTAAAATGCTTACGAATCCAGTCCTCTACTTGCTCTGCGGAAGACACTGCTGATATATCAGGGTACTGCGCTAATTCCGCTTCGCTAACCTGCTCATGACTCCATGTAGTATGATAAGGTACATGCAATGCATGTGCCCCTGCCTCCATCACAGGCAGGATATCCGACCGCATTGAATTTCCGATCATTAACAGTTCACTTGGCTCGACTTGCAGACTTTCAAACAATTTTTGATACGTCGGTGTATTTTTATTACTAACGACTTCATACCAATCAAAGTAATCACTTAATTCAGACCGAGCCAGCTTACCTTCTTGATCAAGCAAATCGCCTTTGGTAATCACCATAAGCTGGCATTTACCTTTTAGTGATTTCAATAATGCCTCTACGCCTGGCAGCAGCTCAATCGGCGCTGCCAGCATTTGCTTCGCCAACTGAATAATCTCATGGATTTCGTAACCAGTGATACGGCCTTCTGTCAGCACGATCGCGGTTTCAATCATAGAAAGTGTAAAACCCTTAATGCCATAGCCAAAGTTCGATAAATTCTCAATCTGAACTTCATTAAGACGCTCAAGTATGTACTCTCGAGAGTGATACGGCTCAAGCATTTGAACAAAGGTCTGCTGGGTGCTCAGAAATACATCTTCATTGCGCCAAAGCGTATCGTCGGCATCAAAGGCTATGGTGGTAATAATAGGTTTTTGCAAATCAATTCATCCAGTGTTGAGTGTTCTCAAGTACAAGCGTTTCATAAAGACTAACATGATCTTTGCTGTCATTAAGTGCAGCAATGTAGTCAAACGCCTCTCCACCAGCGTCCATAAACTCGTCTCGTAATTGCATGTCTATTTCTTCAAGCGTTTCAATACAATCAATAGCAAATGCTGGACTGATCATATTCAAAGACTTAATCCCCTTCTTAGGCATCGCACGAATGGTTTCATCAGCATAAGGCTTTAACCACTCTTCTCGACCAAATCGTGATTGATAGGCATGTGTATACTCTGACTCATTTAAGCCAAGTTTTGCCACCACAGCTTGTGTAGTTGCTTCACAACGAGATTGGTAAGGATCGCCTTCTGTCACATAACGTTTTGGTATGCCATGATACGAAAACATCAAATGTCGCTTGCTGCCTTGAACGGCCCATTGTTTTTCAATACTTGCGGCAAGCGCGTCGATATATTGCGGATGATCCGCATAATCTTGCAACAGATTGAGTGCTGGCCAATGCGGACAACGCTTTAGGGATGACATCAACCTATCATAAGCCGCCGCAGTGGTTGAACGCGAGAACTGAGGATACATTGGCAATACCACAATGCGTTCGACATGATGTTGCCGAAACACTTTAGCTGCTGCCTCGACGCTGGGTTCACCATACGTCATAGCCATGGTGGTTACAAAACGCTGTCCATCGGCATTTAATTTTTCATCCAGTTTCTTGGTTAATCTCTGGCCTAACACCAGTAACGGTGAGCCTTCATCCATCCATACTTCTTGGTACACTTTGGCTACCTTTCTAGGACGAATATTCAAAATAACACCGTTTAAAATAGGCTTCCAAATCAAAGGATTCACATCAACAACTCGTGGATCAGAGAGAAACTCCTTCAAGTATTTTCGCACAGCTTTAGGAGTGGGTGCTTCCGGTGTTCCTAAATTAATAAGTAACACACCGATTAAACTTTTTTTCTGATTCATAGTCATTCCGTTACGTAGAAAAGATAATGTGCTTAAAAATCAAGTGTGCCCAGACACTTAGACACATCGCCAATACGATCCAATCCAGTACTTTGGATTCAAATTGACTAACATGAATACGTTGTGACAGTAGCAGTCCTAATAAAAGACCTACCAACCCAGCTAAAGCGATAAGTGGCGACAGGTAATCAAACATCATTCCAGCCGGTAGAGCCAGTATTCCTACCAATGCGCCAATGAGAGAAAAACACCATAATGCACAACGATTCGCAGAGTTAGTATATTGATTTAACCCCGATAAAATTGACATTCCTGAGCTTAATCCGAGCCATTGAGGGAGACCGATAAGCAGCCCAACAATGATTGACAGTCGTTGAGGAATTCTCTGCAAATCCAGCTTTGGCCAGCGCCACCCTATAAAATTTACCAGTGTTGTTAAGCCTAATAAACTCAGCAGTCCGACAAAACCCCATGGCAATAAAAAGACTAGCTGAACCCCGACAAAGCTCCCAAGTGACAATCCTGCCCCTAAACGGGTAACGGACTCTATATTTAGACTTTGCCGCTCTTTAAAGACACAATATCCTGCGTAAGTAAGAGCGAAAGGCATCAAACTCACAAACAGCGAAAGTAAGGTTGTGACGTCGTCTAAAGCGAGCAAACTGCACGGGATGATAATAATAAATGGGTCTAAGCGTAATCGTTTATTTACGATTACAGCACACAGCGAAGATAGAACAATATATATAGATAACAGCATAAGGAGAAACACCCTGATCAATCAGGGTGTTTTAATGGGGCAAATTATTCCGCTTCCATAACGCTACGGATTCGATCTTGAATCACGGTCGCTAATTTATCTGGCTGGAATTTAGATAAAAAATCATCACACCCTACTTTTTGAACCATAGCTTTGTTAAAGCTACCACTCAAAGAGGTATGCAACACAATGTATAGATCCTTCAAGCGAGGATCTTCACGAATTTCTCGAGTCAGACGATAGCCATCCATCTCCGGCATCTCTGCATCGGTAATCATCATGAGCAGCTTGTTGGGAACATCTTCCCCCTCAGCGGCCCATTTTTTAAGCAGATCCAAACCTCGTTTACCATCTGTGGCTGTATGCACTGCGATCCCTAAATGATCTAGGGTTGAACGACACTGAGCTAAACCAACAGATGAGTCGTCTACCACCAAAACTTCGAGACCATCGGCTAAGTTCAATAAATCTTTGTCAATGACTTCATCCGACACACGAGTGTCGTATGGCGATATTTCCGCAAGCACTTTCTCTACGTCTATGATTTCTACTAGGCGGTCATTCACACGTGTAATCGCAGTTAGATAATGCGTACGGCCCGTGCCATCGGGTGGTGGGAGAATTTCACTCCAGTTCATGTTAATAATACGATCCACTTCACCAACCATGAATCCTTGAACTGTGTTGTTATACTCTGTCACGATGAGATTACAGGGTTTATCTTTATCAATCGGACGAAGCCCAATCGATTCAGACAAATCGATGACAGGTACAGTACGGCCACGAAAATGGGTCACGCCTGCTACAGATGGATGACGGTGCGGCATTAAATTCAGACGAGGCAGCTGAACCACTTCCTGCACTTTAAATACGTTGATAGCAAATAGCTGCATGCCCCCCAGACGAAACATCAACAACTCCAGTCGGTTTTCACCAACCAGCTGTGTTCTCTGGTCTACTGCATCTAACATTCCCGCCATAACATACTCCGAAACGTAAGTTTTATACTCAAGGTACAACTTTAATAATGATAGTTAATTATGCCTAACATAACAGTAATTTTTTGCAGTATAAAACTGTTAAGTCATGATCTACAAAGAAATTCATACAATTTTGATACACAACTACGACAAAGGATTCTGTTCGCTCACCATAGGCTGGTAAAATGTTACCAAAGATCAACTTGGAGATAGTATGCTAGACATTGGCGTTAACTTAGATCACTCATCTTACCTTAAAGACCTAAACGCTTTTCGAGAGCAATACCAACAAGCTGAGGTCGAGGGTATTATTTGTATCGCTTCGAACTTAGAAGAAGCTCAAAAGTTAGTCACAACCTGTTCGCCTTATCCTGACATGCACTATACATTTGGCTGCCACCCACACCACGCCTCGACTTGGCAAGATAGCCACACTAAAGTTTTATTAGAAACCTTCAAAACTGATTCAAAAGCCATCGCTGTAGGTGAAATGGGACTCGATTTTAATCGTAACTACTCGACCCCCAACGAACAAATCTATGCGTTCGAGGCGCAGCTTACTATTGCCAGCCAAGCCAATAAACCTGTCTATTTACATGAGCGGGACGCATTTGCGGAGCTAACCCAACGGCTTGCTCAAGCTCACTTACCCAGACAAGGGGTGATCCATTGTTTTACTGGAGATAAGGATCAACTAAGAACATATCTTGATCTTGGATTGTATGTGGGTATTACAGGCTGGCTGTTAGACGAGCGTCGCAACCAAGCGCTTGTCGAAGCTGTCAAATATCTTCCATTAGACAGAGTCATGCTTGAGACCGATGCGCCGTATTTATTACCACGTAATATTCGGCCTCGGCCGAAACGAAATCACCCGAAATTTTTGCAATACATCGCTCAAGGGGTGGCTGATGTTAAACATGTTTCACTGGTAGATGTGATCAACGCTGCCAACCGTAATACTCACGCGTTGTTTTTCCAACACCCGTTAATTTGATTACTTCGAAGAGCCCACCAAGAAGATACGCCGAGGTTTGCGGACTGAAATGTCCGCAGATTTGGGATCGTTTGCAGGAATGACCGGACTCGTTGAGTGTGTCGACAGCACTTTATCAACTTTAGCCTCGTTAAACGGCCAATCTGCTTCGATTACTCCATTTGAAAGCACAGGAATACGCAAGCCGTATTGATTAACTAACTGTTCGTCGTCAGCAATATCAATATGCGTTAGACCAACATCACCAAAGAAATGACGTAGCCATATCTCTGCTTCTTCACATAAATGACACCCTAAAGTGCCGTATAATACAATGTTAGACATAACCCGCTTGTGTTTTCTCTAATTCTAAAATGGATTGCGGTAAAGATGCCAAGGGAGTGACAGGACAAACAAGATTGCCCGCATGCAATAATTCATCACCGGAAATACCCATGGAGGACAATGCCAGCACCACAATCTGCGTTGCTTCTTGCTCCGGCAACATTTTGTGCGACGCATGATATTCTTTAAGCAGAGGAAATACACCATTTTCAATAAACGATGCTGTCAGCTTAGGATTATTGTGGCGCCTATGAGACATTGAGCCTTCTAAAACCATAGGCTCTAATAGCGATACCAGCCCCCCTTCTAAGCGTTCAGAAAAACCATCCGCTTTAAAGAAATAACTCGCCCATTCAGGCTTAGCATTAAGAATATTGACAAAATATTTGATCAATAAGGATATGCGGCATTCGATGCTAGTTTGTGTGAATATCAGACTGTTTATATCTTTAATAATCATAAGAGACAAACAAGCTCGTACATCGGCTAAGGCGTCGTCTTTACTATCATAATAATTATAAAACGTACCAATACTAACGCCCGCTGAAGCGGCGACATGCTGTACCGTAATCTCACTCCAATCGGTTTCCAATAACAGCTCCTGAACGGCACTGCGTAAACGATCTTGGGTTAAAACTCTTTTGGGTGCTAACGCCATGTTTATCTCAACTATCAATCCATAAAAGTTGTGTCGCATCACAAAAGCAACATCTGTTGCTGAATTAAAGAATTCAGCAACAGATGTACTCTATTATAAGGCCATCCGCTTATAGCAAATTAAACTGCGGTGTCAGTATATCAACAACATTCAAATTAAGCATATGAAAAACGCCTTCTGCAATAGGCAAAATTTGTTTATCAATATAATGTTGATAATCTAAGCTGCTTAAGTCTTCATCACTTAAATACGGAACAACACCAGCCAAACTGTAAATATATTGCACCCTTTTACGTCCGCGCTCGTATTCCGGTGGCAACCCTTGCTTATGTCGAATTTCATCCGCCATTTTTGCTGCACGTACGTGAGGCGGCTGGGTTTTGGTGTACTTTGCCAATGGACGTGTCAATTGTTTGGAATAGATCAACTCATGATCGAACTTACCCGCCAGTAGATCACTGACAAAATCCGCCACATAGCGATCCATATCTTTATCAAAGAATACATGCTCAAAGAGCTCGACTTGAAAACGTTTTGCTAACGGGGTCCAATCACTTCGGGCGGCTTCCAGACCTTTGAATACCAGCTCGCCATTGGTGAGGCCTGCGTAGCGTTTTTTTGACCCTTCTTCTTGACCACGAATAGTTGGCATATAAAAACGGGTATAAAGCGTTTCAAACTCTAGCTCTAGATGTGAGTCAATATCGGCATACTCGCCACACCATTCGCTTAAGCATTGGTTGACAACGCCACACAAATCTTTCCCTGCTTGCCATGCCTGCTCTTCAGATAAAGCATCAGACAACGTAATGAACAGCGAATCAGTATCACCGTAAATCACTTTCGCACCACGCTCTTCCATCCATTGCTTGCTACGACCCAGTAATTCATGGCCGCGCATCGTAATTGAACTGGCTAACTCGGCATGGTAAAAGCGACACACTGACGAGCCAAGCACACCATAAAATGAGTTCATGATGATTTTGATCGCGTAACTTAAAATATCATTGCCATCCCGTTTTGCGGTTTCACGTGATTGAGCAAGCTCAGCCACTAACTCCGGCAAGATAGCAAATTGTCGCTGAAACGATGCCCCACGATAGCCAGGGACAAGACCTTCATCTTGCGCCAAAGCTTGCGCTACAACTCGGGCTAATGGATCAACAAAGAATGTACGAATTATACTCGGGTATAGACTCTTAAAGTCGAATACCAACACGTTTTTGTATAAACCAGGCACAGAATTCATCACAAAGCCGCCAGGGCTTGGGACAAACTTGTCCTCACTCCAAGCAGGTCCAACCCACCCAGAACGATGCAGTCGTGGTAAATACAAATTCTCAAATGATGCAACAGAGCCACCGGGTTGTGACATTGGAATCCCCGTCAAATCCACTCGTGTCTGCTGTAATTCGATCAACTTTAATTTTGCAAAGATACGCTCAACCAATACACAATCTTGTAGGTTATACGCAGCAAAGTTGGCCAACTCTTCGCGATGTAATCGTTCGATCTCTTGCCAGCGATCACCACCCGTAATTAGCTTACTTTCATCCAGTAGTTCATTACTGACGTTGTTCAGGCTGTACGAATTAAAGTGGTACCCACCCACCTTGAGCATGGTAATACCATCTAACACTACGCGACCAGCAATGGACGCAAACACTTTGCCGCTTTCTTTTGCTTCACGTACGCGCCAAGGCTCACCTTGTACGCCCAATGTTGGCTTAACGCCAAGCGCTCGAAAACGCTGATCCAGAAACATTAAATCAAAGCCAATGACATTCCAGCCAATAATAATATCTGGTGCATGCTTACGTACAAACTTAATAAACGCCATCAATAACTTACGTTCATCTGTAAACGTATAAACGTTTTCTATTTGAGCCAGTTCAGTGGTGACAACGAGTACGACCTTACGATCACCACTGGTGACACCTATAGATAATAATTCATTGCGCGACACAGACGTCTCGATGTCTAAAGACCATACCCGCCAATCAGGTTGGTAGTCTCCGGCTTTCAATTTTGCTTGAGTATAAGTGGCTCCAGAAGCATCGGGCACACCAACAAAAGCAACTTGGCCCCGAATATGTCGCTCCATTAAGTAGCGATCTTCTGGCTTAATGTCTTCTTCGTAGACCAAATAGCCCTGTTTTTTTACCAACGCAACCATTTGCTGCTGCAGCAACAAGCTCTGACAGCGAACAACATTGACCGTATCATGGGAAAAAGATTTCAGCTGCGTCTCTTCAGATTGAATACCAGGCACATCGGTAGCCAGAGCCTCCAAAGGTGCATTGGTGAAAAACAATGTTTCAGGGTTGGCGATGGCCACTTTGACCGTGCCTTCGTCAGTCTTCACATAGTAATGAATGTCTAAACGACCTTTTTCATCCTGACTGTGACGACTGACGATGTATCCTTGCTGTGATTCAAACATGGTTATGGGTACTTAGATGGATCTCAATAAACGAATGGGCGGCACTTTTAGCACAGCTCGACTCGCAAATACACCAATAATTGTGACAATCCCCCAGCCAGCTAGTGGGCCAACTACCCACAATAACGGATGAAAGGTCACTTCCATTTCAAACACAAAGTGCTGTAACCCCACTAAAGCAAGCTCTGCACCCGCCGCGCCAATTAATCCAGCAAACAAGCCTAAGGCGCCAAATTCGATCAATAAAGCCTGTCGAACGATCTTTTTAGTAGCACCTAACGTTCGCAACAACGCCCCTTCTTCCAGCCGCTCATCAAGCGTTGAACGAACGCTTGCAATCAACACTAACGCGCCAGCCCCTAAAATAAAGGTCAGTACGATTTTTAATGCATTTGCCAATTGCGCAATAATGTCCTGCACCTGCTTTAATAACTCACCAATATTCAACATAGAAACGGTTGGGTAATTTGCCATAAAGCGATAAAACCCTGCGGCGCTGGTGTCGTCTAAAAAGACACTGCTGACATAATTGGCTTGATAATCCGAGAGCACCGACTGAGGTAAGATCAAATAAAAATTGGGTTGCATACTTTGCCAGTCGACCGTTCGTATCGAGGTAATGGGCAAAGTATAATCTATCCCCCCAACATTAATGGTCAGCTCATCCCCCAACCCCACATTCGCTTCGATAGCCGCCTCTTGTTCAATAGACACGCCTGCAGCGCTGAAGTCCCCATCGACCAATGTTGAGCCTTCACCGATTTGATCAGCCCACGTTAAGTTTAGCTCCCGCTCCACAATCTCAGGTTCGTTGCGGCGATCTGGGAATAACACGTCTACGGCCTCACCATTTATCTCAATCACTCGACCTCGAACCATGGGAAACCAATCTGACGCGGTAATATTATTGTCTTGGGTATAACTCTTGATCCCCTTCAACTGTGCTTCTTGAACATTAAATAGATAATGGTTTGGGGTATTTTCAGGGACTTGTGCCTGCCAATCTTGAATCAAATTACTTTGTACACCCACCAACACAAGGCTGAGCATGATGATTAACGTAAAAACGAGGAGCTGAAACAAGTTTGACACAAGACGTCGATGTAATGCGGCCAACCCTAGTTGCCAGCCAGTAGTCGATTGTTTGGATAATTTTCGGCTGATTGCAAACAACCCCCAGCCGACTAAAAACACTAATCCCGTCACCACAGCTAAACCGATCATCACGATACTTGGCAACCGCCAACCACCGGCATAAATCACCATTAAGCCGTACATGCCCACTAGACCAAAGACAAACAACGACGTCGAGCTCACCTGTAACCCAGCATTGGGCTGCAATACGCGTAATGGCGGCACATTGACTAGGCGCGCCAACAAAGGTGCGCAAAACGCCAAAACCGAAATGATCGCAGTCGCAGCGCCAAGCCACAGTTTATTCAAGCTGGGCGATGGCAGTGAGCTGTTCATCAACGATGACAACAAATCCGCGATCAACCCCTGTATCAGAAGCCCTAACCCAGAACCCAACATAATCCCAAGCAGCGTAATCATTGACACTTGAAACACCATGATACGAACAAGTCGCTTCGGCGTAGCCCCCATGGTTTTCATAACTGCAAATTGCGTTAAGTGACGTTTCACATAACGTGCAGATGCCAGCGCCATAGCCACACCTGACATTACAACCGCCAACGTTCCCGCTAGCAGTAGAAAAGACTCAGCTCGGGTGACCGTATTACCAATTCGTTCACCACGCTCAATTGGTGTGCGAATGCGCTCGCCCTCGCCTAACGTAGATGAAAGTGCCGCATCAAATTGCTCCAATGCTTCAGCATCCCCAGCGTAAAGAAAAGCATAACGGACACGCGCGCCTGGAATAATCACTTGTGTTGAGGCTAAATCCGATCGGTTAATAATGGCTCTGGGAGCAATCGAGAACGCTGACGTAGCGCTGCCAGGATCTCTTACTAGAAAACGAGTTACCGTTAATGGCGCCTCTCCTACTCGAACGGAATCCCCTAATTTAACATCCAGCAAACTGGCTAAGCGTGATGACAACCAAATTTTTCCGGCCTTGGGGGCTTCTTTTACCGCTTTTCCCACACCAAACAATGCATCATCAACTAAAAACTCACCACGTAGTGGGTAATTCTCGGCTACCGCGGTCACTTGAGCCAACTGCAGCCCATCTCCACCAAACACCATGGAGGAGAAGGAAGCCGTTTGAGCTGTTTCTAGTCCTGCCAGTTTCGCTTCTTCTATCCACTTCTGTGGTATCGGCTCATCTCTACGGACACTTCGATCAGCCCCCAGCAAATTGGCAGATTGCACTTCGAAAGATTGCTGTAATCGATCCACGAATAAACCAATACCTGTCACCGTCGCAACAGATAAAACTAAAGCGATCAATAGTGTCAGAATATCGCCGGTTTTAAATTCCCTAAGCAGTAACCGCCAAGCAAACATTAGGACTCCTTAAGCTCGCCGTCATGAATTTCGATACGACGATCACAGCGTTGCGCTAATTCTGGATCATGTGTTACCACAACCAATGTAGTGCCTTGTTGACGATTTAACTCAAACAATAGATCCTCTACTAACGTGCCATTTTTACTGTCTAAGTTCCCCGTCGGCTCATCGGCAAATAATATTTTAGGAGCCGAAGCAAACGCACGAGCAATGGCAACACGCTGTTGCTCACCACCGGATAACTGTCTTGGATAATGAGTGATTCGATGAGATAAGCCGACTTTTTCTAACAGCTCACGAGCGCGGTCATCCGCTTTACCGTTGCCTTTCAGTTCATTAGGTAACATCACATTCTCCAACGCCGTTAAGCTTGGTAATAAATGGAATGACTGAAAAATAAAGCCCACGTATTTGCCTCGTAAAATAGCCCTACCTTCTTCATCCAAAGTTTCTAGCGCTTCGCCATATAACTTAATAGTACCTTGCGTGTGTTGATCCAAACCGGCCATTAATCCCAGCAAGGTAGACTTACCTGAACCCGATGCACCAACGATTGCAACTGACTCACCGTCCTTGATATCAAGATTAATTCCTTTGAGTATGTCCAATTCACCATTGCTTGTTGTGACGGAATGGTTAAGCTTTTCTATTGTCAAAGCCGACAATGTTTCCGTGTCTTGCATAAATAGGTTGCCTATGTTTTCAAAATTATGTGTTGCGTTACTGTGTGTTTGTTCACTGCTTACCACAACGGTGCAAGCTAAAACGCTGTTAGTGTTTGGTGACAGCTTAAGTGCTGCCTATAACCTCAGACAACAGCAGGGTTGGGTTAGTTTACTCAGTCAACAATTAAAAAGTAGTCACCCAGATATCCAAGTGGTCAATGCCTCTGTCAGCGGAGAAACCACTCAAGGTGGTTTAGCACGATTCTCAAAGCTGCTGGATACCCACAATCCAAGCTGGGTCGTTATTGAACTAGGTGCCAACGATGGTTTGCGCGGATACCCGCTAAACCAAGTGCAACAAAATCTCGCAAAAATGATTGAGCAAGCACAACAAGCTAATGCTGAAATCCTGCTGTTAGGCAATCGTTTACCGAGCAATTACGGACGTACTTACACCGATCAATTTTTTAATATATACAAAGACTTATCAGATCAATACAACACCCAGTACGTGCCTTTTATGCTTGAAAATGTGGCACTTGATAAAGCGCTGATGCAGAATGATGGATTGCACCCTAACGCCGCCGGACAGCCCGTTGTACTTGATAATGTTGCGCCTGCTTTACTGCCCATGTTGAACGATTAAAAGGAGTTACGATGAAAGCTGTATTTTTGGATCGCGGATCTTTCCCAGAAGAGGTATTTATTCCAGTGCCAGAGGGTGTAAAAGAAACACAATTTTTTCACAATTCAAACAATACGAATACGCTTGAACGCATTCAATCGGCCGATATTGTTATGACTAACAAGGCCGTTCTAACCCGCTCTTTCTTAGAGCAAGCCTCAAATCTGAAACTTGTACAAGTTATGGCTACGGGAATGAACAACGTCGATCTAGACGCTTGCAAAGAGCTTGGTATTGCCGTCCAAAACGTGACGGGGTATTCCACTGTCAGTGTACCAGAGCATACTTTTGCTATGATTCTGGAGCTAAGACGCAACCTTACTCGCTACCGTGAGGCGATTAAGCAAGGGCGTTGGGGCCAGTCTGAGTTCTTCTGTTTTATGGATTACCCAATCACCGACTTGGCCAACAGTACTTTATGCATCATTGGTAAAGGCACACTGGGAAAGCAGGTTGAAGCAATTGCTACCGCATTTGGCATGCAGGTTATATTTGCAGAACATAAGCATGCGGTCACCATTCGCGACGGCTATATAGCATTTGATGAGGCTATGGAAGCCGCTGATATCATCAGCTTACATTGCCCTCTTACAGAGCAAACACATCATATGATTGATGAAGATGCTTTCAAGCTTATGAAGCCAAGCGTTCTGTTAATTAATAATGGTCGAGGCGGACTAGTCGATGAGCATGCGTTGGTTAATGCATTGAAGCAAGGCAAAATTGCGGGTGCTGGATTTGATGTCGCTACAACTGAACCCATGCCGCAAGATCATGTTTTACAGACCATTACCGATTTACCTAACTTCATACTCACGCCACATGTTGCTTGGGCGAGTGAATCTGCAATTTCACGCTTACTACAGATCGCTTGTGATAATATGGATACTTTTATCAAGCAACAGACTTCATGACCTTAGAGATCCTTCATATTGATGACGACTTAGTCGTCGTAAACAAACCCAGTGGATTACTTGTCCACCGCACGGACTTAGCAAAACATGAGCAAGATGCCGTTGTTCAACGACTCAACGAACAATTAGGTCGTTGGGTCTTCCCAGTACATCGCCTTGATCGCGCTACTTCCGGTGTTTTGGTGATGGCATTAAATGAAACCGTTGCACGTAAACTCGGTGAGCAGTTTATGGCGCGTACAACAGGGAAACATTACCTTGCCATTGTCCGTGGCCACACAGCAGATCAAGGCACGATCGATTATCCTCTTGCAAAGCTTAACGAAGAAAAAGGCCGCTCTCGCTTTAAAATCGAAGGCACTGAAAAAGAAGCCGTCAGTCACTTTCAGACGTTAGAAACCTTTGAAATTCCAGTGCCAGTAAGCCGCTACAATCAAATGCGCTTAAGTCTAGTCAGCGTTCAACCAGAACATGGTCGCACCCATCAAATTCGTCGTCATTTTAAACATGTGTTTCACCCACTACTGGGAGACACTCGCTATGGCTGCCGTCACCACAATCAAGCCATGCGCGGCCATTGGTTTGAAGACTTACGATTGATGCTACACGCCAAGCAATTAAGCTTTACGCACCCAACCACTCAAATGCGCATGTCAATTGAGGCTCCTGTTCCAGATGATATGCAACAATTGATTGAATCACTCAGACAACAAACCTGCAATTAGAGTCACACTATGAAAAATAAACTTGTTTACTCAACTGACCAAGGTCGAATATGCCCTGAATGTGAACACAATTTAGACGACTGCCAGTGTCATGACAGCTCAAAAGTTCTTGGCTCTGGCAACGTTAAAATTCAGCTCGAAACCAAAGGTCGTAAAGGCAAAGGCGTAACATTGATTAAAGAGCTGGCGCTGAATGCCGAAGAGCTGAAAGCGCTGGGCAAAAAACTCAAAAACCACTGTGGCGTAGGTGGCTCTGTCAAAGAAGGTGTTATCGAGATTCAAGGTGACCAACGAGAGAAGATTAAAGCCTATTTAGACAGCCAAAACATCAAAGCAAAAATCGCTGGCAGCTAATTTACATTCCGTTACAAAAACGCTTTAATGTAAACATCTCTTACGAATATTTTGAAAAAAGCCCTGAAAATCAAGGATTTTTGTTTTGATTTTGAATGTTATATTGTTAAATTTATCTGAATAGTAATTCACTAAAAGAGGTTTGAATGCACCCCGACAGTCCACGTCAGGCCAATGCTCTATTGTATAAAGCAGTCCCGCTGATGCGAAAAATGGACATCGCACCAACACCATATAACTATGGTATTTGGTATGAATACGTGCGGCAAACCTCGCCCAAGCTCAACCAACTGATGGACTCCACTATTGGTCGCTTAGGCAGTCTACCCAGCTTTATCTCAAAAGAACTGTTTCATCAATTTCTTGTTGCAGAAGAGGCGCGCTATAACAGCGATCATAAAGATCGACTTGAAGAGCTGGTCAACTCGGTATCAACCAGCACTTACACAATGACAGAAAGCCTCCAAGAGCTTGGTTCAGTCATCGAAAAGAGCCGCCGCGTATTGTCTCGCGCCGACCGACAGCAACATCTTGAGAAAGTCGTTCGCTACCTCGACCAAGGCACCAAGAAAGCACTAGAAGAAGCCGAGTACTTCTCAACATCTTTACACAAAGTAAATGAAGAAGTGTTGCAGCTAAAAGCAGAATTAGATGAGATGAAAAACAATGTTGATCTAGATCCTTTAACACAGTTGCTTAACCAAAAGGGATTGGAGCGTCAGCTGTATTCATTGATCCCCTCATCTGAAGATGACCTCTCACTTTTAATACTCGACATTGATTACCTAAAACAAATTAATCACAAAAACGGTCGACGCGCCGGTACAGCGCTTATCTGTCACATCAGTCGAATATTACACAGTAAGAAACTTGAAAATGCGACAATCGCTCGACTGAATGGCGGTACATTTGCCATCGTTCTTCATGAGGCCACGCTTGACTATGCTATTGAGTACGCTGAAATACTCCGCACGCACCTTAACAAGCAACGATTAAAGAGCCGTTCTGGCGAGGGCATTATTGATAAAATTTGTGTATCTGTTGGCGTTGCAACCGTTATCGGACAAGAAACCCCCGCCAATCTTATTGCTCGAGCAAGTGGGTATCTGGATAATGCAAAGCGTCAAGGTCGAAACCGAACCGCCAGTCGTTAATTTGGGAAGATATATGAACACGGACAACTTGCCACACACCACTCTTATCGAAGTGCGCGATTACGAATGTGACATGCAAGGCATCGTCAATAACGCGGTCTATCAAAACTATCTAGAACACGCTCGTCACACCTTTATCAAAGACAAAGGCCTAAACTTTGCCGACATAACTAAAGATGGTATCCATTTAGTCGTCATGCGTGCCGAAGTCGACTACAAGCGACCGTTAA
Organism: Marinomonas gallaica; assembly: GCF_001639745.1. Taxonomy (GTDB): domain Bacteria; phylum Pseudomonadota; class Gammaproteobacteria; order Pseudomonadales; family Marinomonadaceae; genus Marinomonas; species Marinomonas gallaica. Next base: position 134,891 of record NZ_LTAX01000009.1, on the reverse strand, counting down.
AAAGCGGCATGATCGCTAGAGTAGAAAGCCACTGTGAACCCATCAGTAAATTTAAAACCAAATTTACTCAGTCTATTTATATTGGTGAAACAACCCAGCTGAGTGCTCATGCTATCTTCATCATCGCCTCAATAAGCGACAATGGACGCCCTGCTGTTTACAAAGACATAAACAAACTTTTTAGCTTATAAAGCAATTTTCACAAACCAAAAAAACCGCTACTTATAATAAAAATAGCGGTTTTTCTATAATTACGCTAAGAAACACAATCAAGCCCATGTAATGCATCGGTTGCCCAGCTTCGGCTCTCCAAATAAAACTTATTAAGAGCATCAATAGTAGAATCACTAGCTCCCAACAACTCAGCTTTTTCAAACTTCATTGCTAACAACAAAAGAGTGCCCTGCTTTCCACTATGACTTAATAATGCCTCTTTGATAGTGTCGCTAATAGGGAGTTGCTCACAGAGAACATCGATGTCTTGATTAAGCATCAGATCAGCCATGGAAAGTAGCCCCATAATAAATGCCTCATCTGGATTGGTATTGAACTTATATTGCGCAAGCTTTTGACACATGGCGGCTCGCGTCAAAACCTTAGGCAAAAGTAACATTTTACAGGGGTCATCATTGGCTATTACTAATGTTGTCACCAATGTTCTGAGTTTTTCCAGTCCAACTACCGCCATCGCATGCTGTATACTCGTGATCGTATTCACTCTTTTATAATGAGCTGAGTTGATCATTTTTAACAAACGCACAACAATTTGTGGCTCATACAGAAGTTGTTGCTCTACTTTCCCCAAATCTACATCATCTCTGTAAAGCTCTTTGAGGATATTCATTCGGGCATTTAGATTACTGCTTCGATGTACAGATAACGCACTTTTTACTTCAGGCCTCGAAAAAAAATAACCTTGAAACAACGTGCATCCAAGGTGTTTGTACCGCTCAAACAACTCCATTGTTTCTACTTTTTCAGCCAATAGGGTTATCCCGTTCAAAAGATACAGATCAATTTCAGACTGACTTGGCGGGCTTTCTAACACATCTAGTTTAATGATATCTACAAAGGGTAGCATCGGACGGGTTTTAGGTGTCAGGACAAAGTCGTCTAGCGCGATGGTATAACCAAGCTCTTTAATTTTTTTTAGCGAAATCAGCAAACCGGAGTCTACTTTAACATTCTCTAAGACTTCTATGACCACCCTATCCGGATTGGGTGGCAATAAATCAGGATTAAGTAGCCATTCGCGCGGAGCATTAAAAAAAAGTTTTCTTTCACCGCACAAGCTTTCAATACCAGTTTCGTAAAAAGCTACATTACAGGCTCTTGATGTCGCGACTAAATCATCTTCAATTTCCGCACTCTGAGCGGATCCTGAAGAACGATACAAAAGCTCATCGGCAACATGCCTTAGATTTTCGTCACAGATTGACTGCAACGCAATACAGTAGCTTGTTTGCTTTACCATGATATCTTTTATCCACTCAAGTGTACTTACCTATATTAAAGAAATTCAATATAAAAAGACGTTACAAATTTGTAATCAGAAAAATAATTTTTTCAGCCACAAAATCATACGGAGCAGTATAGCTGCGACTTCAACTCCGAAGCACACCTCACTCTCAATTAAGGAGTGATAAGTTGGTAATAAGGGAACATCTTGCAAAATTCACAGCCAACCCATTTATGAACAACTCATCTCCTCTCTAGAAGCTGTTTTTTGCTTGGTTAAGCTCGTGCTCTCTTTTGACTAGATCAAGAAAGAAGACTGCTGATGGAAAATTGGTATCTGAATGCCCTTTAAACGAAAAATAGCAAATCCACTTTGGATAGGGAAGCTGCGATTATGAGCTCACAGCGCACCAAAGGTGTCACTCATTTTAGTTTTTTGCACGGTAAAGACACTTCGTCATTGCCGCCCCCATTCCTTTCCACCCATTTCTTCCAACCGAGATGCGGCTCGTCGAAAGGAAAAGGCGAGATCACTTGCAGCCGAAAATTGTGCTAGTGACACACCAACTCGACCCGTCGCTGACCACTCGACATATTTCCCCTCTTTGGTGCGAATCATGGTCGTCGCAAAAGAACTCGAGTTTCCCCCCTTCTCATTGACAAACAATTCTTCATCTCCATCACTGCTTTCGACTTGCGCTTCAAAATCGACAAACAATTCGTCAAGTGGGACTTGTGCCGCCAGCACCAAGCGGGTGCGAGATTCATAACACGCGTCAATGAGTGTCACGAATCGTCGCGCTTCGTTGAGGTGTTTGGCGTCCAGTTGGGGGACGCGGTCAATGATGAGGACCGGAAATCGGTCGCAGAGGGAATTATAATCGGCCGCCCCGAGCGGTTGGCAGCACAACTCGGAAAAGTCAAACCAAGCGCACCGGTCATTCAATCGAGCTACCTGGACGGTGCGACCAAAGAGGACGGGAATGATCTCGGCCTCAGTTCCGGATGCAGTGCCACCAAATATTTCCTCCAACTGCGCATACATGTTATTACTATTATTATCGCCATGAACATCCTTGTTTGACCAAAAATAGGATTGACCATCCGCTCGATTTTCGAGTCGATAATCCTTGCGGGAATCCTCCATGGAAATAATGTCGGACGTGTGTTTTAACATATCGATGAATGGCAAAAAAAGGGATCGGTTAATGCCTCCCTCATACAAAGCATCGGGTGATCTATTCGAGGTCGCCACCACCACGACATTGCAATCAAGTAATAGTGAAAATAGTCGCTTCAAAATCATGGCATCGGCAATGTCTGTCACTTGAAATTCATCTAAACAGAGGAGTTGAGCTTCTTGTGCCAATTGTTGCGCAATAATGGGAATCGCATCACCTCGTGGGTGCTGCTGTTTGTATTCAAAGATTCGATGATGGACGTCTAGCATGAATTCATGAAAGTGGACGCGGCGTTTGGTAATCTTTGTGTGTTTGTGGCTGTCATTATTATAGCAAGAATCATCATCAGTAACCGACGCGTAAAAGAGATCCATTAGAAAGCTCTTGCCGACCCCGGTTATTCCATAAATGTACATGCCTCGCGGTGGTGGACCAAAAAACCACAAATGAAACTTCTTTCGAAGAAAGGACTGGGTCAATGCCAGGGGCCGCGCCAGTAACACTGGACCGCTGCTTGTACAACTGCTCTCTGTCGGATCTTCGGTGCACACACGTACTGGTGGGAGCCATGCAAGAGACTCGTGCAGGGCATCGAATTTTGCCGCTAGAGCGACTTGCGCGTCATCTCGTCGCACCTCCCCCGCGTCCAACTTGAGTTCATAAGCCGCTGAAACGGGGCCTGTAGAGAAGCACCGCCGAGCGACGCGATGTTGTGCTTTCAACGTCTTCATCATCATCTTCTTCATCACCGAACTAACGAGTTTATAAACATGCTAATATGGTACGCTAGATTATTGTAAGAGGATCAAATGGATTTGCACTAGAGACTCAAGTTTTTGCGTTCATGTTGAACGAAAATTCAGCATAACTAACTGAATAATATAAATAGCCCTATTATGGTGCAATGCTTGTTATCTAGGGAATATGCGAATAAGTTAGCTAATTAGTACTAAGTCGCTTGCTGACTTGATTTGCCTTTGAATTTGCTCAAAATCTCATTTTTTAGCGTGTCTTGTTCCCTAGTTGGAGGCTTTAAAGCTCCAACTACCGTTATCAAGACGGTTTAACCCCGTGCAGACCTTATCATCTGATCCACTCGCAGTATGTTTCCCAGTGCAAACAACACCGCGAGCTTATTATCATTTTTTGATAACCCTTTATAGACCGCTTTACGGAAACCAAACTGACACTTGAGTATTCGAAACGGGTGCTCTACTTTTGCTCTGATACTGGCTTTTATACACTCAGTATTGATAGGCTTTTTATTAATGCGGGGATGCTTCTTCCATTCTCGAACCTTGCTTGGCATCTCCGCAATCAACCAGTCCAACTTCTTATCTTTGGTTTCCTCACGTTTTTCCACGCCACGGTAGCCTGAGTCGGCAGAGACAAACGTCTCATCGCCATGCATCAGTTCATGGATTTGGTTTAGGTCGTGCTCATTAGCAGAAGTGGTGGTAAAACTGTGCACCAAGCCACGTTTAGCATCGACTCCAATATGTGCCTTCAACCCAAAGAACCATTGATTTCCATTCTTGGTTTGATGCATTTCTGGGTCACGTGACTTGGCTTTATTTTTGGTCGAGCTAACCGCCTCAATAATAGTCGCATCAACGATGGTGCCTTCTTTGAAGTAAATACCTGAGTCTGATAGCCATTTATGGACTTCTTTAAATAGTTTTTGTCCAAGTTTATGCTTCTCCAGTAAGTGCCTAAAATTCATAATAGTTGTGTGATCAGGTATCAGAATAACCGAGCAAACAGCCGCATAGAGGCCATCTCATAAAGAGCGTCCTCCATGGCATGTTGTACCAGTTCTGCATAAAGTGAATGCGTAGCATGGTAGACAAAGGATAAGGGCGACGTCCGTTGCCTACTTTTGGATAGAAGGGCTCAATTTGGGCTTCAAGCTGCTACCAAGGAATCAATTCATCCATTCGAGCAAGGAAGAGTTCTTTGCGAGTTTTGCGGCGTTTGCTGGTAAATTCGGTGTCGGCGAAGGAAAGCTGGTTCAGGATCGTTAGGCGTCGTAGTTGTCTTAAGTCGACGAAATTATCTCATGTTACCGACTTAATCGCATGTTCCTTAGTCTATGACTGATTTAACGAGGAAAATCACGAAAAATGCTGTCATACACAAACCAAATTTTCTCTTTAATTACAATAACTTAAAAGCTATTAATGTTGAAAATACTGATTTTGAGATTTGAGATTTGAGATTTGAGATTTGAGATTTGAGATAGGCATATTACGTTTAATCGAAAAGTGTATGACTCTAATTAGATGAAAGATTAGCCATACTTTTTTGCACTACACTTTTTTCTTGGACGTAATCGTTCAATATGGACGCTATTGAACATAATTCATTGATTTTATGGAATTTTAGGCACAAAAAAAGACGTCCTTGGACGTCTTTTCTGAGATGATGGCGGTGAGCAAGAGATTCGAACTCTTGATGCCTTTCGACATACACGCTTTCCAGGCGTGCTCCTTCGGCCACTCGGACAGCTCACCTAAACTTTTCAATTCACTTGTTGTGATTTATGGCGCGTATGATAAGTTTGAAGTTATTGAATTGCAAGCTTTTATTCACTTACAAAGACAATTCTTTCAGAGACGCCTGTATCTTCAACACGCTTCGCTTGGACACTCGGTGTGCCCACATAAATCAGGCCTACTACTTGTTGATTTGCTTCCAAACCAAGTTGTTCTTTTGCATCATCGGTAAAAACAGCCGGACCCGTTCGCCATATACCTGCGTAACCCAAAGCCTCAACTCCTAACAACACTTGCTGAGATGAAGCCGCTACGGCCATTAGTTGCTCAAACTCAGGAACCTTTGGATGATCAACAATATCCGCATAGACAAGCAAAATAGCGGGAGCACGGAAGGCCTTTTTGATAAACACATCAGCCTTGTCGTCTGATAATTGCTCTACCTCAGACTTAGCATGGCGCCAGTACACTTCCCCTACTTTACGACGAGCGTCGCCTTCATATATTTTAAAACGCCAAGGTTTCAAATTTCCGTGGTCGGCAGCACGACTGGCAGCATCCAAAATATCCCACCACTCGTCATGACTAGGTGCAGGCTCAGTAAGCTGATTGTTGGATACACGATCACGCATGAAATGCAAAAAATCTTTACTCATAACTATAAAATTTCCGTTAAGATCATAAATATACCTAAACATAACGAATGTGTTTTGATATGTAAATCTAAACGACTCTCATTTATGAGGCAGGCATTATGGAAAAATGGATTCTCTGGCTTCTATTAGAAGCAGCCACCATTATGACAGTTGCATCGCTATGGTTCATCTGGCGATCGATCGCATTACGTAAAAAACTAGACCAAGAGCGGGACAACGAATCCCCAGAGCTCGATGCCAGCTCGTCTCAAAATCTTAGTGGAAGTAAGGCTCAAAACCTTGAGCAAGAGCTTCCTTTTAAGGCCTTTGCTCAAGAGCTCGAGCGACAGGCCAATATCGCCGCCGACACTCTTAAAGATTTACGTTCGTCCGATGATCTCGACACGGTAACACGCTTTAAAGTCTGGGGAACACTCCTCAAGGCTGAACGCGCTATTTTATTAAATGATCAAAGCAACGAACCTAAGCCGATACTGATTCGCTTCATGGCCAGCATCATCAGTAGCCTTGAACAAATCAAACACAAAAAGATAAACAAAAATTCGTTAACTCAATCCTTAAAAGACATTGATGAAGAATTTAATCAAGCAAGTGAGCTTTTAATCTCAAAGGAAATTCTACTCGCTAACCAAAAAGAGCTGCATCAAGAGCTTCATAAAAGTATCGAGAGATCTGAGCAAAAGTTAAAAAAACTGGGCGTGAAGCACACTGAACTGCAGCGTTTGCAACTAGAGCTAAAGAAACAACATGATCAAGTCTCAAAGCTCGAACAACACTTCGACTACGATGATCAATATTACACAGGGAATACAGATAACATCCAAAGTGACGCCCCTCAGCATCAGTCTACAAAGCATCTACACAAACTAGAGCGCTTATCCAAGCGTCAGCAAGCCATCATTGAAAATCTGCAGGCGCAATTAAATGATACCTCTGACGATCAAGAAGATAAAAAAGAACAAGTACAGAAAATGGCGCTCGAAAGAATGGAGCGTATTTCATCAGAGTCAAACTCCTTGATCGGTCAACTTCAATCCGAGCTAGACAGTGCTAACTTATCTATTACGACTCTTAAAGAAAATATTTCTGAGAAAGACCGATTACTGCAAGAAATTGATAGAAAATTAAGTGAGATAGAAGGCTCTGCCTACACAGAGTTTCAGAGCATTAACTCAAACAAACGTGATGCCCTAGAATCTCTACTCGGTGATTTTGTGTTATTCAAAGAGGATAACGACACTAATACCTTTGAAGCTCAAGAACTAGAAGCACGTAAACTTGAGCAAGTACTCAAAGAGTCAGAGACCTGCGTTCAACTCCTCGCTCAAGAACTTGAGCGTGCGGAGGCGGAAAATGCTTCATTAAGAATAGACGTTGAACAACGCGTGCAGGAAGCACAAAGCCATCTAGGATCAAACAACATACCAAATCAACTAGCGGAACTCGGTGCTCTAAGGGAAGAGAATCGAGATTTAATTAGTCAAATTCAACAAATGAAAGACAACCTAATGAATGAAATCTCAAGTTCAAATGAAAAAACTTTACGAAAGGAGTACAACAAGAAGAGCTTAGAGATGGATCGCTTGCAGTTAGCCTACTCCGACCTAGAGAAGAAATATTTAGGCACATTGCGCTGATTTTTTACAGCGCAATATGCCATTCATATCACTGACGAGATAATCTGTCGTTTCCGAGCACTATCGATTCAGTTGAACGGTATGGATTGATATCTAAACCTCCTCGGCGTACGTAACGCGCGTATACCACAAGGCTATCAGGCTTACATTGAGTCATGATATCAATGAAGATTCGCTCAACACATTGCTCGTGAAAATCCGTGTGCTCACGAAATGAGGCAACATACTTAAGCAACGCTGCATGATCAATTTGTTTGCCACGATAATCAATGAAAACAGAACCCCAATCAGGCTGATTCGTTACAGGACAGTTAGATTTAAGCAAGTGACTTACTAAACGTTCTTCAACTTTCTCGCCACCCAACTTATTGACCAGTAACGAGGCATTGGGGTGGTATTCCGTCACCTCAACATCAAGATCATCAATGCAGTAATCAGGCGTTAACACTACCAAAGACTCCATAGCATCAACGTCTCGGATAATCACGCCTACGGGTGCACCCGCCACTTTAGACAAATCATCTTCGAGTATCTGCTGAACCTCAAAGGCATCGTCATAACGCATTTGATTCAACGAGTTCAGGTATAACTTGAAAGACTTAGATTCAATAATATTTGGCGATGAACAAGGCAAACGAAATTCCGCCATCGCCACAATTGGCTTCCCCTTTTTATTTAGCCAAGATAACTCATATGCGTTCCAAATATCCTCTCCATGGAAGGGTAAACGCTCGGATTCGATCCCCATGTCACGCCATTTATCTACGCGAGCAATTGGAAACAATAATCCTGGATCGTATTCAGAAACATAATCCGTTTTCTGTCCTAGGGGCAAAAAACCCATGTACAACACCTCAATTTCTAATGCCTCTGCCGCGATTCAGCAGAGAGAGTCCAATATAAAATAGGCCGATAATAAAGGCAGCGATGATAACCAACGCCCACGTCACGTCAATATCTGATACACCCAAAATGCCATAGCGGAAAGCATTAACCATGTATAGCACTGGGTTAAGCATCGAAACCCCCTGCCAAAAATCAGGCAACAGGCTGATTGAGTAAAACACACCACCCAAATACGTAAGCGGCGTTAAAATAAAAGTAGGCACAATTGAGACATCATCAAAATTACGAGCAAATAATGCGTTTACAAACCCGCCTAAAGCAAACATAACCGACGTTAAGAATACGATCAGTATGGTTAGCAATAAATTATGTAACTGCATGTGAGTAAAAAACAACGACAGTACGGTTACAACAGCCCCGACGAATAACCCGCGCGCCACGCCCCCCAAAACATACCCTAATAAAATGACCCAATTAGGCGTCGGAGAGACCAGTAGCTCTTGAACACTATGTTGAAATTTTGCGGAGAAAAAAGACGAGGCAACATTAGAGTACGAGTTTGTAATCACCGACATCATAATTAAGCCAGGAACAATAAACTGCATATAACTAAAACCACCCATCTCACCAATTCTGCTACCAATCAAGTTACCAAAGATAGCAAAATAGAGCGTCATGGTAATCGCTGGAGGCAGAAGCGTTTGTGGCCAAATTCGCATAAAGCGACGAATTTCTCGACGCAAGATTGTGTAAAATGCAATCCAGATCTCACCTGAAGACATGCTAGTTACTTCCTTTGATCAGTTTGACAAATAGTTCTTCGAGTCGATTTGACTTATTGCGCATGCTTAAAACGTTTATCTGTTTAGCGCTAAGGTATTCAAACACATCATTTAAGTTTTGCCCCTTATCCACCGCGACTTCGATAGTTGAGCCATCTCCTACCAGCCTAATGTCATAATCAGGTAGCTCAACTGAATCAATACTTTCAGCTAAATCTAGAATAAAAGTTTCGCTACTAATCGTTTTTAATAACGCCTTAACACTGGTATTTTCAACAATCTCACCACTGTTAATAATGGCAATATTGCGACATAACTGCTCAGCTTCTTCCAAGTAGTGAGTCGTTAGAATAATAGTCGTACCCTGTTCGTTTAATTCTTTGATGAACTCCCACATGGAACGGCGCAACTCAATATCCACGCCCGCTGTTGGCTCATCTAAAATCAATATCTTTGGTTCATGGATCAACGCTCGAGCAATCATTAGACGTCGCTTCATACCACCCGACAACATGCGCGACTGCGTGTCTTTTTTATCCCATAAATCGAGCTTTTTCAGATATTTTTCCGCTCGCTCTTTGGCAAGCTCTACAGGAATACCGTAAAATCCTGCTTGGGTAACAACAACGTTGAAAACAGTTTCAAAAACATTGAAATTAAACTCTTGCGGGACAACACCTAAATAGCGCTTTGCTCCAGCAAAATCTTTATCGACATCAACACCAAAAATACTGACTTGTCCCGATGATTTATTAACCAAAGAGCACAATATACCGATCGTTGTCGACTTACCGGCGCCATTTGGGCCTAACAATGCAAAGAAATCGCCTTGCTCTACGGTCAGATCAACCCCTTTCAGCGCCTCAAACCCGTTACCGTAACGCTTTTTGAGGTCCTTTATTTCAATAGCATATGCCATAATAACCTTCTTAAATTAATACACCTTCAAACCCACCAAAACAGGTTTCGCATACGTGAGTTCTAGAATTCAATTTATTATTAGCCGCCTTCAAACTCTACATCAACGTATCCAAGAGCATGATCCCTTCGACCGCTCTGAATTGGCCGAGGAAGAGCTGGACTTCATGCATAAGTGGGACAATCTTATCCGTGAAGGAGAACAGAAAAACGCAAACTTTTTATTTGAAGCGCAAGATTTGATCAGCCGCTTCATACGTTGCTACCCTAATTTAGTACCACTAATGCATAGAGAACTTCTCTATTTTATTGGCGGTGAATGCTTACACTTTCTTGGAGATGAAGAACTTGCCTTGTACCAAGATATTGACGAACAACTCTACGAGGCAGAGCAAGCAGGAAACAGCGTGGATATAGCTGAAATGATAGAGGCTAACCAGCCTGCGCCTCAAGGGGCAACCTTGCAATAAACGGTTAAGTTTATAAAAAAAGCGGCTAATGCCGCTTTTTTTATACTTTTCGAAACACTAAGGTTCCATTTGTACCACCAAACCCAAAAGAGTTGTTAAGTACAAGGTCTACTTTTCGCTTTTGAGCCGTCATTGAAACATAGTTCAAGTCGCAACCCTCACTAGGCTCTGACAAGTTAATCGTTGGCGGTGCCAACTGATCACGGATTGCCAGCACAGAAAAAATTGACTCTACTGCACCCGCTGCACCCAACAAATGCCCTGTCATTGACTTTGTGGAACTAATCGCCACATCGGAAGCATCTGCCCCCATAAGCGATTTTACCGCTTCCGTTTCAGCCAAATCACCGATCGGCGTCGATGTTCCGTGAGCATTGATGTAATCAATTTCATGTGCTTGCGCACCTGCATCATTAAGAGCAGCGACCATTGCAGACAACGCCCCTTCTCCTTGTTCAGGAGGAGCCGTCATATGGAATGCGTCATCACTCATACCAAAGCCAGCAAGCTCAGCGTATATCTTAGCACCACGAGCAACGGCATGCTCATATTCTTCTAATACAAGAATACCTGCCCCATCACCCATTACAAAGCCATCACGATCTTTGTCCCAAGGACGGCTAGCGGTTTTTGGATCATCATTTCGTGTTGATAATGCACGTGCTGCGCCAAACCCACCGATACCAAGTGGCGTTATTGCCATTTCGGCACCACCTGCAATCATGACATCCGCATCGCCATAAGTAATCATGCGACCCGCCATACCAATATTATGAGTACCGGTAGTGCAGGCAGTTACAATGGAGATGTTCGGCCCTTTAAAGCCAAACCTAATCGCCACATGACCAGAGATCATGTTGATAATCGCACCAGGAACAAAAAATGGTGAAATACGCTTAGGACCCGATGCATTCAATAATTCTACATTTTTTTCGATCATTGGTAGGCCACCAATGCCTGAACCAATAGCACACCCAATGCGTTTGTAATCAACGCAATCAGGAGATAAACCAGCATCTTCTATCGCTTGGACGGAGGCAGCAATGCCATATTGAATAAAAACGTCCATTTTACGAGCTTCTTTAACGCTCATATATTGCGATGCATCGAAGTCTTTTACTTGAGCAGCAAAACGCGTTGAGAACTGAGAGGCATCAAAGTGTTCAATATCTGATACACCGCTTTTGCCTTCAATAATATTGTCCCAAGTATCTTTTACGTTATTGCCAAGGGGACTCACCATTCCCATACCGGTGATTACGACCCGACGACGAGACATATGATTCCTCCGAAAAACTCCCTTTAATACAGGGGTAAGAATAAGAAAAGCCGCTGTACATACAATACAAGCGGCTTTTCGGAAACTCAGTACACCAGAGAATTACAAGTTAGCGTTGATGTAGTCAATTGCTGCTTGTACAGTGGTGATTTTTTCAGCTTCTTCGTCAGGAATCTCAGTATCGAATTCCTCTTCTAGAGCCATAACAAGCTCAACTGTGTCTAGGGAATCAGCACCCAAGTCGTCTACGAAAGATGCAGATGCAACCACTTCTTCCTCTTTAACACCTAGTTGTTCGCAAACGATTTTTTTTACGCGTTCTTCAATGCTACTCATTAGAAGTTCCTACTCTACTGGTCAATAGCTCACTTTGAGCATATTTATAAATTTGTGACACCCATACTGGGCGTGATTCTCATCATGAACCGGAGACGTATTTTCGTTGAATTCATTACAAAATTCAACTCAAATTACGCCATGTACATGCCGCCATTGACATGTAGGGTTTCACCGGTAATGTAACCCGCAGAATCAGACGCTAAAAAAGCGACAGCTGCTGCAATTTCTTCTGGCTCGCCTAGTCGTGCCGCTGGCACTTTGGAGACCAAAGTTGCCTTATGATCTTCAGGCAAATCCTTTGTCATATCTGTAGCAATAAAGCCTGGCGCAACACAGTTTACAGTAATGCCACGGGAGCCGATCTCTGCCGCTAAAGAGCGACTAAAGCCTTCAAGCCCCGCTTTTGCTGCAGAATAGTTTGCTTGTCCAGCATTACCCATTGAGCCAACAACAGAACTAATTGTCACGATGCGACCAAATTTTGCTTTCGTCATGCCGCGAAGGCAGGCCTTAGTTACGCGAAATACAGACGTTAGGTTCGTGTTGATCACTTGATCCCACTCATCCATCTTCATACGCATCATAAGGTTATCACGTGTTATGCCTGCGTTATTAACCAAAACCGTCGGCGCACCAAATTCTTCATTGATTTGCTTGATAACAGTCTCAACTGATTCATCGCTGGAAACATCCAACACGAGACCCTTACCATTATCGCCTAAGTATTCACTAATGCTGTTAGCACCCGCTTCACTTGTTGCGGTACCTACTACAGTGACACCATTAGCGACTAGCGCTTGAGCGATGGCTTTACCAATACCTCGCGTCGCACCAGTTACTAGCGCAATTTTGCTCATCAAAATATCTCCAGTTTTTTTTAATTTCCTGTCGCAGCATCAAAGCTTGCCACGTCTCCAATTGCTAATGCATCTAAACCTTTAACAATTCGTTTGTTTAGACCCGTCAAAACTTTTCCCGGTCCGCATTCAATAGTCTTTTCTACACCAAGCTCGTTTAACAAGGCAATAGATTGTGTCCATAAAACGGGTTCACTAAGCTGCGATACAAGATTTGCTTTGATCTGTGCCGCATCTGACACTGCTTCGGCAGACACATTCTGAACCAGCTTGATGGCTGGCTCTTTAAATTCGATGGCATTTAGACGCTCAGCAAGCTTCTCACCAGCTGGCACCATTAACTGACAATGTGATGGGACACTCACAGGAAGAGGTAACGCCCGCTTAGCGCCTGCTTCTTTAGCATTCGCCATCGCGATCTCAACCGCGGCTTTTTCACCTGCAATCACTACTTGACCTGGCGAGTTGAAATTGACAGCACTCACCACACCCTCTGAAACAGACTCACACGCTGCGACAACCTGATCATCAGACAAACCAATGATTGCAGCCATTGCGCCTGTTCCAGCAGGTACAGCTTGTTGCATGTACTCACCACGCAATTTAACGAGCTCCACCGCATCTTTGAATGCGATAACGCCAGCACAGACAAGCGCCGAGTACTCACCTAAACTGTGGCCAGCAACGTAAGCAGGTTGTTCACCACCTTGCTGCTGCCAAAGTCGCCACAATGCAACACTACTCGTCAAAAGAGCAGGCTGAGTTTTATCTGTTTGACCCAAAGATTCAGCATCATTCTGAACCAAATCCCACAAGTCGTAACCAAGCACATCCGATGCTTCGTCAAAAGTAGCCTTTATAATGTCGTATTTCTCCGCCAAGTCAGACAGCATACCTTGCTGCTGTGAACCTTGACCAGGAAACACAAATGCTAATGAAGGATTCATAACACCCCCTGTTGAGTTAACTTTGCTTCAATTTTTTTATATAAATTCGTGCGAGCTATATCAATACCATACTCAATCGCACCAACCATGGCCCCCAAATCAGAACGACCATGACCTTTAACTAAATTACCTTTGATACCAACAAGACAGGCACCATGGCGACTTTCTGCTTGAATCAAACGTTCAATGGCTGACGTATCGACTGAATGCTTTGGCAGTTGCGATAGCAAAAATACAAACAAGCCTTCAGAGGCCTTAAGCACTGCATTACCAACCATGCCATCACATACGATGACATTTTTTTCACCTGAAAACAGTTCGAAACCTTCAGCGAATCCTGAAAACTTAGGCCAACTCTGCTCACTAAGTCGCTTATAGCATTCTTTAATGACCGAACTACCCTTACTGGTTTCTACTCCGACATTTAGTAATGCAACATTCGCCACACTGTCACTTCGCGCCTCAACATAAGATGCACCAAGCAAAGCAAACCCATTCAACATCTCTGCAGGACAATGAACATTTGCACCTAAGTCTACTAAACAACGTAATGGGTTAGGTCGCATTTCTCGAATTAAAGCTGGGTATAACTTTGGCATTAACAATCCGACAATGTGACGTGCTAATGCGACCATCGCCGCTGTATTACCAAATGTTACGACCACATCTGTTTTCGCTTCTGACATATCTACTAAAGAGCGATAAATAGTCGACTCTTTTCGCTTAAATAAAGAACGATCTACAGTTTCCATACAAGATACGGAATCATGGCAAGCAACAGGAATAATTCGAGATGAAGGCGAATCTTCAGGAAAAGCAAATTCCCGACGATCATAGTAGAAATGCGCCTCGACATCAGCAAAGGCGGCAACAATATTTTCTGTTGCTTGAAATGCAATGCGGGGACCTAAGTCCCCGCCCATAGCGTCAATAGCTACCCTAATCATTGGGTATCTAATTACTCACCTTTAGGGGTGATTACTTGACGACCACGGTAAAAACCGTCTGCAGAAACGTGGTGACGACGGTGTAGTTCACCAGTTGTCTGTTCAACAGATAGAGTTGGGTTAGATAGTGCATCGTGTGAACGGCGCTGGCCGCGACGTGAACGAGTCACTTTACTTTTTTGTACTGCCATTTTTGGAGCTCCTAATTTTTCTTAGCTTTTAATTCAGCCAATATACTAAATGGATTCGGTTTAATTTCGTCATCCGGTGCGTCATCGGTAGACGATGCATACTTTAGAGCTACTGGGTTGCAACCACTTTCTTGGTGATAGGCAACAATTGGCAAGGCAAGAAGTAACTCTTGCTCCACCATTTCAGCGATAACGACCTCACCATCGGTCATGACAACGGGATCATAGTCACTAGGTATATTCTTTGCATGGTCTTCATCATAAACAAAGGCCAAACTAAGATTAACCTCCAGCTCAACTGGAGCACCTTCCAAGCATCGTTGACACTCAACTTGAACGGTTGCTTTAATTGAACCAGTCGCTATGTAGCGCCTATCTTCATCCACTCTAAAGTCTAGATGAATAAACGCATCCCCTTCATTTGACGCTAGTTCAGCGCTCAACTCCGGAAATTGACTGAGTGATAAACGCCCTTCAATACTCACTTCATTAAAAGCGTATTTACGAGGGTCAAAGTATTTGGGTAATGTGTCATTCAACATGGCGGGAATAATATTGCCAAGTCCCACCCTTGTCAAAGAATACTGAGGCATAAATGACATTTTTTACGTATTATTTCGCCTCAATAAGTGATTTACCTATTTTTTCGACAAATCAAGAGACTAGATGACCTTTATGATACAAAAATTGATCCTTGGCTCGTCATCCAAATACCGTCAAAACCTACTCAATCGATTAGGATTAACCTTTACCACTCGCTCACCTAACATTGATGAAGGCCAATTAGAGAACGAAACACCCGAACAATACATTGAGCGAATCACCAAAGCAAAAGCGCTTGCTTTAAAAAACACCTTAGACAACAACTGTATTCTTATCACATCAGATCAATGCGCCACTTTTAATGGCGAGATTATTGGCAAGCCCCATACTCGTGATAATGCCATCAAACAACTGAAGCGTTTTAGTGGACAAAAGATCGAATTCCTCACTGGACTGTATGTCGTCAACACCCACAACCAGCTCGACCGTTATAGCCTTTCAACCTACTCTGTGACTTTTCGAGAGCTGACTGAACGTGAAATACAGCGCTACATAGAGATAGACTCTCCATTAGACTGTGCAGGTAGTTTCAAATGCGAATCATTAGGTGTGGCCTTATTTAAACAAATGGAAGGATACGATCCCACATCGCTTGAAGGCCTACCTCTAATCGAAACATGCAACAGTTTACGAGCCGTCGGATTAAACCCATTAGCGTGAACAAAAAAAGCAGGTACATCTAGGATGAACCTGCTTCTAAAAACATACTAAATTAACGATTCAATTTAGCGCAGACCGTAAAGCCAGCTTGTAACGCCAGTAGAAAACTCAACCCCTAATTGCTTAGCCACTTTTTCCCATGGTTCTTTATAAGGTGTGTAATAGGTTGGCGTTAAGTCTGAAAATTGCGTATTCAATAATTGCTGTGCGTATCCAAAACGATCGGCTAAGCCAAGCTCAACCGCCTGAGTACCGGTGAACACCATCCCAGTAAATAAATTTGGCTCATCAGCAAGACGATCACCACGCCCTTCTTTCACAGCGTTTATAAACTGTTTATGCGTTTCATCTAACACACTTTGCCAACTTTGGACTGCCGCATCACTCATAGGAGAAAACGGATCCATAAAGGCTTTATTCTCTCCAGCGGTAAACAAGCGACGCTTCACTCCAAGCTTCTCAATCAGCTCACTGGCCTCAAAGCCCCCTGAAACAACACCTATTGAGCCAACCAGACTGGCTTTATCGACAACAATCTCATCGGCTGCTGAAGCAATATAATAACCGCCTGACGCAGCCAAATCTTCAACTGCAACGACAACAGGTATAGCTGGATACAAGGTTCGATAGTGCATAATAGCATCATATAAGATGCCAGAATGCACTGGACTGCCACCAGGACTGTTCATTTCAATAAGCACAGCTTTAGTTGAACTGTTGGCGTAAATCTCATCAAGCAATGGAACATACTCGTTTGCGTCCACTTCACTTTGTGCGCCTATCGTACCTTGCATACGCAAGATGGCCACACTATCTCCAGCATTTACGTCCTCCATATCAGAAGTCACCCAAATACTGACAACAACACCAATAAAAACAAATAGATACACAAAGCGGAAAAATATTTTCCAGCGTCGCTGTCTACGACGCTCAACAACCTGCGCGCCCAAGACCTCTTTAAGAGCATCAACCAGTTTTGTCTCAGTTGACTGCTTGCCTTGAGCCTGATCAACGATCGACTCTTGCGGCTTTTTATTTACATCGTCTTCTTCATTCCACGCCATTTAACGCTCCATATAAATACACAGTATAACCACCACTGCCCCACCATATTTATCGTTTTTTTATTTAGAAAATTGAATTTATAAGGTAGAAAGCTTAAGTAAAGATTCTTTCAAGTGTACCATAGCGACATTTATAGTAATAAGGACTTAAAAGTGAGCTACTCATTTGAAGATCTAACTGTTGGTCTAAGCGAAACCATTGAAAAAATAGTGACAGAACAAGACGTTCAAGCATTTGCTCAAGTTACTGGTGATACGAACCCAGTCCATTTGGATGCAGACTATGCCGCCACAACCAGTTTTGAAAAACCGATCGCACACGGCATGCTAACAGCTGGCTTTATCTCAGCCGCTATTGGCACAAAACTACCTGGACCTGGCTGCATTTACCTTGAGCAATCATTAAAATTTCGTGCCCCAGTATTTATTGGAGCCACGGTCACAACAACGGTTACCGTGAAAGAACTCAATGAACGTCGCCGCCGCGCCATCATTGAAACCATTTGTTTTGTCGACGGGAAAAAAGTGGTGACTGGCGAAGCCTCCATTATGATTCCATAAAAAAGGGGCACATGCCCCTTTAAACCCTTTCTTGTACACTCAAAAGCAACACAACTTTAATACTTAGTTGGCAAACCCGCCATCGCATCCTTCCAAGCATCTTCAATAGGCGCCTCAAGCGTTAACTTAATGCCCTCATAATCAATATCAAGACGGGCTGCATGCAAACATAATCGTTTAAAACCTAACGATTTAGCCAGTATATTAGCTTCATTTGGCGAGTACTTATCATCGCCCACAATCGAATACCCAGCAAATTGCGCATGAACACGAATCTGATGTGTACGACCTGTCACAGGCTCACACTCTATAAAGGTATATCCTTCAAAGTTACGCAATACCTTAAAGCGAGTTAGCGATTCTTTGCCATCCGTATGCACTTTCACGACACGCTCGCCCGATTTAAGCTCATTTTTAAGAAGGGGGGCGTTTACCTGTAGCTTTCGTTTAGGCCAAGCACCAAAAACTAACGCATGGTAAGTTTTTTGAACCCCCTCCTTTTCTCGGAGGGCCGAATGTAATGTTTTTAACACGCTGCGCTTTTTCGCAATCATAATTAAGCCGGACGTATCACGATCCAGTCGATGAACAAGCTCAATAAACTTTTCCTGTGGTCGCATTTGACGAATAACTTCAACCAGACCAAAGCTCAGCCCACTGCCGCCATGAACCGCCAATCCGGAAGGCTTGTTCACAACAATTAGCCCTTTATCCTCATAAACGATACGGCTTTCAATCTCTTTTTTAAGACCTTCTGCAACAACAGGTTTATCACTAGGTTCTGCCACAAAAATTGGCGCAATGCGGATGATGTCTTCACTGCTAAGTTTGAAATCAGGCTTGATGCGCTTCTTATTGACACGGATCTCACCTTTGCGCAGTAAATTATATATCTTCCCCTTAGGCACCCCTTTCAGAAAAGTTACTAAGAAGTTATCGATACGTTGACCATGATTATTCTCGTCAATAGTAACAAAACGCACCTGTGGACGCTCTGAAGCGCCATTATTTTCACTTGCTGACAAAAGAATGGTTTCCTATGTAATTGAAGCACTTAGATTTTACTGTTATATTCAAATCCGCAGAGGGTAAGAGGCAACAGAAAGCCTCGAAGAATCAATTGTAACGAATGAGAAGCCATAACCAAAGCGACACTTTGGTCATTTCTTACCTCTGGGCAAAAAGTTAATTTTTATATAATAAACCTCATGAATCAGTGAATCGGTTCATAGGTGTAACAGTTTACCATTGAATCCGTTTTTTAGATCAGCACCTTTCATGTTGACCGATAGTTGAAACACGCATTACAGCAACACAGAAAAGAGCGACGCCATCCTTACATGAAGGCATTGTGGCGCGCCTATAAATTGTGACTGAGCCGTTAAAACGAATTCATAAAATCGTTACATTTCATGAACTTAGAATTCTCTGATCATTAAAAAGAGTCACAGTTAATGATTAGAATGTTAATAAACGCAACTCAACAAGAAGAGTTGCGCGTTGCGTTAGTAGATGGGCAACGCCTGTACGATCTAGATATTGAATCAGGATCTCGCGAGCAGAAAAAAGCAAACATTTATAAGGGCAAAATTACTCGAATAGAGCCTAGCCTTGAAGCTGCTTTTGTTGATTACGGTGCCGAGCGACACGGCTTCCTTCCTCTAAAAGAAATTTCTAAAACCTACTTTTCTAAAAAATCGAACTCAGATGGCCGCATTAACATCAAAGATGTTTTGACTGAAGGCCAAGAAGTGATTGTTCAAGTTGATAAAGAGGAGCGTGGCAACAAAGGTGCCGCACTGACGACTTTTGTCAGCTTGGCCGGTCGTTATTTGGTACTTATGCCAAATAACCCTCGTGCGGGTGGTATTTCTCGTCGTATTGACGGTGATGACCGTACACAGCTTAAAGAAGCGATGTCTGGTCTTAATGTACCTGACAATGGCGGATTAATTGTTCGCACTGCAGGTGTTGGCCGCTCCACGGAAGAACTTCAATGGGATTTAGACTATCTACAAACGCTTTGGGACTCGATCACTAAAGCGGCTGCAGATCGACCTGCGCCTTTCTTGATTTATCAAGAAAGTAACATCGTCATACGCGCTATTCGTGATTACCTACGTGATGACATTGGCGAAGTTTTGATCGACGAAAAGAACGTCTACCAAGACGCGATGAATTTTGTTATGCAGGTTATGCCGCACTTCAAGAGTCGTATAAAGCTATACAACGAGCCAACGCCTCTGTTTAATCGCTTCCAAATTGAAACTCAGATCGAGACGGCATTCCAACGTGAAGTACGCCTTCCTTCTGGTGGCTCGATTGTTATTGACCCAACCGAAGCACTGGTTTCAATCGACATCAACTCCGCCCGCGCAACAAAAGGCGGCGACATTGAAGAAACAGCCCTTCAAACCAACCTTGAAGCGGCAGACGAAATTGCTCGTCAATTGCGCCTTCGAGACATTGGTGGACTTGTCGTTATCGATTTCATTGACATGACACCGGTTCGCAACCAAAAAGAAGTAGAAAACCGCATGAAAGCGGCTCTAGAAGCCGATCGTGCACGCGTACAAATTGGCCGTATTTCACGCTTTGGCCTATTGGAAATGTCACGCCAGCGCTTACGCCCGTCACTTGGTGAAACCAGTGGTATCGTTTGTCCCCGCTGTAATGGCCAAGGCTTTATTCGTGACGTAGAGTCTCTAGCATTGTCCGTACTTCGCTTAATCGAAGAAGAATGTGCCAAAGAGCGCACCGCTCAAATTCGCGCCATCCTTCCTGTATCTGTCGCAACGTTCCTTTTAAATGAGAAACGTACCAATATTGCTAAGATCGAAAAACGTAACCAAGTACATATTATTCTTGTTCCCAACCCTCATATGGAAACACCTCATTTCCACGTTGAGCGTATTCGTGACGACAACGCCGTTATGGAGCAGGATGATAGTAGCTATGACCTAGTTGATACGCCGGAACAACCGCCATACGAACCACGTCAAGCCAATGAGCAGGCTCGACCTCAGGCTGCGGTAACCAGCATCGCGCCAGCTTCGCCAGCGCCAGCGCCAACACCTGTTGAAGCCACTCCAACAGTGAAAGCAGAAACAAAAAAACCGGGGTTGTTCAAACGCATCTTAAACGCCCTATTTGGCAGCACCGAAGAAAGCGTAGCAAAAGAAGAGCCTAAGAAAGAAGCTGTTAAACCTACCGCAACCGCTAAACCTTCATCTGAAGAACGCAAACCACCGCGTGATCGTCAACGCAATCGTCGTCCTGCTCGTAAGCACGAAAAGGAAACAACCGATCAGCAAACTGATGATCAACAGAAGCCTAAGTCGACACGACAATCGCGTCGCGCTCAAGCTGAAGCAAAGTCACAGCAACCTATCAATAAAGAATCAAATAGCAACAATACAAATAAAGAGTCCAATAAGGATTCAAGCAAAGAAACGCCTAACCGCCCTAAACGCGATCAAGCTCAAAGCAAACAGGACAAGCCTAATAACAAGCAAGAGCAAAAAGACGCTCCTAGCAAGTTAAAACCTCGTCGCCCAGAGCCTGAGATCCAGGAACGTAAACGCGAGCCGAATGACAATAAGCGCCGTAACGGTAAGCTTAAAGATGAAATTGAGTTGGCTCAAGAACAGCAAGCTCAAGTAGAATCGGATGCCAAAGAAGCCCAAGCGGTTGCCGATCAAGCTGCTGCTGATAATGCCGAAGGTTCTGACGCTAAAGCTGAACGCAAACCTCGTCGCTCTCGTCGCTCGCGCCGCAACAACAAGCAGGATGACAATCAGAGCAACAGCGAACAAGCAACTGATACCCAAGCTATCGCCGCTGCGGCAAAAACTGAGAACTCCGAGTCACCTACTAACGCTATTGAGTCCTCTACAGCGACTGAACAGCCAAAGCAGAATACACTGGAAGCCTCTCAACAAGATGCATCACAAGCGACAGCCGCAACAGAAGATGCGCAGCCTAAAGATACGCAACCTAAAGTTGAGCCTGAATCAGTTACAGTTGAGTCTGAATCAGTTACAGCTGAATCTAAAATTGAGCCTGAAACAGCCGAGTCTGAGAGCACTGTAACAACACCTATTGAGAAAGACGCAGAGAAACAGGAAGAAGCGCCTAAACCTAAAATGACAGTAAAAGCTGACATGAATAGGGTCGAAAGCGCCAAAACAGCGTCTGAACAGACTGCAGAGGTTGCCCAAGCCGATACAGCTAATGAAGTTTCTGAAGCCGACATTTCTGAAGCCGACAATGTGTCTGCTGAAACTGTGTCGAAAGAAGACACAACATCAGAACAAGCATCAGTAATAGCTGAAAAAACAGAGCAAGATAGCAAATCAGAAGCTAAAACAGTCGTCCCTGAATCCGCTCCAGTGACGCCTGCCGCAACTGAAGAACCAACTGAATCAATTGAGCCTATTAAATCAGAAGAAAATCACCCTGATGCTAATGATTCAACACTAGCTGATGAAACAGTCAAGACCGACTCTTCTAACCCGACAGATACTGGCCGAAAAATGCGCCAACCTCGCGCAATTCGAGGTCGTAAAGCGGCCAAACCTGCGACCGAAGAGAAGAAGACTGACGTTCAATTACCTAAAGCACTTCTTGAACAACAAGAAAAAGCTAAGCAAGAGCTTCAAGATAAGCGTGACCAAGCTGCACAACAGCGTCGTCAACGTCGTAGTGGTCGAGTGAAAAATGACCCTCGATTAGCTCGTGAAGAATCGACAAACGCTAGTCAAGGTGAAACAGAAAGCGCTTCTGAGTAAGCACTTTTTAGCAACCTAAAAAAACGCCAGCTAATGATAATTAGCTGGCGTTTTTTTGTTTATCACGATCATTAACTAACAAGCTTGGCCTTTAAAAAGCAATGGCACATTGCCAACGTCAGATATGAATATAAGTAACTTGGGCCATTAAAGGATCAACCCAATAAGACAAAGACGCTTTAAGTTGTGCTGAGCCATTGGTCAAAACACTTACTTCACTCCTACACTCTGCACCAATGGGCACATCATGAATGGCAATGAGCCTTTGCACTTGAGCCGTCACACCTCGACTCGGCTCCACAATCGACACTAATGGCAACACTTCATCAAACAGATTTTTCACTAATGGGTAGTGAGTACAAGCCAAAACTAAGGTATCAGACTTATTACTAAGGACCTGCTCCGCAATACGAGCAACCTCTTCTTTTAATTCACTCAAACTAGTAGGCATACTATCTATTAAGGTGGCCAAGCTGGCGCTAGCCAATACCTCAACATCTGTATCAAAGCGCCAAGTATCAATTAAATCATTTAACCGCTTACTGATACTCGTCCCTTGCGTGGCAAGCACTGTGATGCGCTTGCATACACTGGAACTGCATGCTGGCTTTACAGCAGGCTCCACACCTACAACTGGAATAGAAATAGACTGCCTAAGCTCTGTAATGCCGGCCACTGTGGCCGTGTTACAAGCGATCACCATCATTTGACACCCTTGAGCAATAAAATAATCTGCTATCTCTATGAGTCGCCGCGTAATGAAGAGCGGTGTTTGCTGACCGTAAGGCGCATTCGCTTGGTCTGCAAAATAAATAAGATTCGCTTGAGGAATGGCGGCATGGATGGACTGAAGAATGGTTAGTCCGCCCGCTCCAGAATCCATCACACCAATTTTGATGGTCACACCGATCCTCCTAAGAGAACAGGCTCACGTTCCAACTCAACGCCAAACGTCTTGTACACTGATGCTTTGATCTTTGCTTCTAAAGCCAACAAGGCATCTGCTTTTTGACAAGTGTAATTAACCAACACTAACGCTTGCTTTGGGTACACACCCACACCATTTTCTTGGTATCCCTTCCATCCTGCCCGATCATTAAGCCACCCTGCAGCAAGCTTCCATTGTTTACCTTGCACAAACGCAACGACCTCAGGATACTGAGTTCGAATAGACTGATAAACAACATCACTGACCACGGGATTTTTGAAAAAACTACCTGAATTCGCTACCTCAGCAGGATCAGGGAGCTTCTCTCTACGCACATGGCAAACTGTCTCAAACACATCCCTAATGGTCGGAGACGAAGGCATAGCTTGCAATAAGCCACCATACTCAAGCACTAACGTTGGCGTCGCACTCAGTCTAACCGTCATAGACGTAATGATGTACTTAGACTTCCACTCATGCTTAAATTTAGATTCACGATATGCAAAACCGCATTGATTCGCTTCAATTTCAACCAACTCTAATGTCTCTAAATCTAGAGCAGTAACACGCTGGAGAGTATCTTTCACTTCAACACCATAAGCACCGATGTTCTGAACAGGTGCAGCGCCTGCAGTACCCGGAATAAGCGCCAAATTCTCAATACCACCAAGACCTTGATCAACCGACCAAGCAACACAATTATGCCAATTTTCACCCGCTGAAAAAGTTACCTCAGAGCAATCATCGTCGGAATAATGAACGGCGATACCACTAAGTTGATTAACGATCACTAGACCAGCGACATCACCTTTAATGAGTAAATTACTGCCTCCCCCTATTACCGTAACGGGCAAATCATGGCACTTAGCCCACTTTACCGATGCAATAAGCTGTTCTATGCTTTCTACAACCGCCAAGAACTCAGCTTGATAGTCGAAGCCGAAGGTATTGAAAGATTGCAGAGAAGTCTTGTGAGAGATCCATTCTGGCCAAACCGGGAGCTTGTGCTCATTCATAAGCATGTGCCAAAAAATCATCCGCAATAGAAAATAGCTGGACTTTCATCGCCTCAAAACCCGCATCACCACCATAATAAGGATCAGCCACTTCACCGAAATCAACGCCATCACGATAGCAACCAAACATAACCACACTCGCCTTACTGCTTAAGGGGCGAATATGTTTTAGATTGGCTAAGTTTTCACTATCCATCGCAACAATCCAATCAAACTCATGAAAATCCTCGACACAAACTTGTCGTGCGCGTTGCTGGGTTATATCTACACCAACAGATTTCAGTGTTTTAATTGAACGAGCATCCGGCAGCTTACCGATGTGAAAAGCCGCTGTGCCAGCAGACTCAACATGAAGATCAAGCCCTCTTTCCTTAGCTAGATACTCCAAAATGCCCTGTGCAGCAGGCGAGCGGCAAATATTGCCTAAACAAACCGTAAGTACTTTCATCATTGCAATTATTTTTCGTCTAAACGCTCATCTGCGCTCAAAGTACGCGCTTCACTTTCAAGCAACACTGGAATCCCATCACGAACTGGATAAGCCATACCGCCCACTTTACTAATCAGCTCAGTGCCTTCTTCATTCAGTGTTAATGGTGCCTTAGTTACTGGACAAACTAAAATCTCTAAAAGTGCTTTGTTCATAATGCTATTTCTTCTGTTTAATGACTTGTTTGATTTGCTCATCTAATTGACGCGTCAATTCGAGCGGTAATTCAAGCTCTGCAGCGACATACCACCAATCATCCTCTGAGCTGGCAAAGCCTTCAACTTTTACCGCATCTTTCTCAGTCATGATGATAGTTTTAAAAGCCGCCAAATCGCTATGGAGAAAATGATGATGATCTGAAAAAAAGTGACTTGGCGAATTATGTGGTAAGCCGTAACTCACTAAGCTATCCAAAAAACGTGCGGGGTTACCAATCCCTGCAACAACCGTCCAAGAGCGACTTTCTAAGTCAGTCAAGGCTCTTGTGCGATCTTTATCTTTGACATGTACGAGTCTATTTAAAGCCAGTTTGCCATAATAATAGTGCGGCAGAATATCCAGCTTTGGTTGATCGCCAATCGTAAAAATATAATCGGCGTGATTCAAACGAGAGGCCGGCTCTCTTAGGGGACCAACGGGAAGTAACATATTATTACCCAACCCTCTTTTGGCATCCACCATCACTATTTCGATATCTCGATCCATAGCATAATGCTGTAAGCCATCATCACTGATGATAACATCCACATACTCAAGCTGCTCTAACGCTTGAATGGCTTGAACTCGCTTAGCAGAAACCGCCACAGGGCAACCCGCTCGACGAAACAACATTAGCGGTTCATCACCAACGTCTGCAGCTCTTGAAGAGTGACTGACAAGCATTACCTCATCTGACGATCGTTTATGCCCTCGCGTTACGATACCTGGTGAGTATCCTTGTCGCTTGAGCCAGTCAGCCAAGGCAATCACCATAGGCGACTTCCCCGTTCCCCCGACCGTAATATTGCCGACAATAATAACAGGCAAAGCGGACTGGTAACTGCTTGATAATCGATGAGAAAGATAATTTTGACGCTTGCACTTAACCACGGGCACCGTCAGCAACAGCAAAGGCGCTAACGCCCATGTCCAGCCATATGAACCATACCAAGAGCGCGATAGGGACTGCTCTAGACTCACAACCCCGTCTCTTTTTGCGCAGTATGAGCAAGCTTTGTAATGCCAAGCTGAGCCGCGGCATCATACACTCGCATGACCATCTCATAAGAAGCATTGGCATCTGCGGTAATAATCAAAGGACGCTCAAAATTATCTTGGAACGACTCTTTCAACCCTTGCACTAAGGTATCCGTTCGCTCATTAATCAACGTCTGGCCATTGATGACAAATTGACCATCTCGCGTAATGGTAACTTCTACTGGATTTTGTGAAATAACAGAAGGTGCGCCATTCGACGCGGTTGGTAAATCAATGGTTAAATCAGTCGTTTGTTTAAAGGTCGTACTGACCATAAAAAAGATAAGTAACAGAAATACAACGTCAATTAGAGGCGTTAAATTGATGTGGACATCTTCAATCTTTTGTCGGCGAAATTTCAAAGTGTTCCCCTGCTACTCTTTGCCATCAGCGTTAAGAACATCAATAAGCTTAGTCGACTGCTGCTCCATGTTGACAACCAATTCATCGATGCGACGTGCAAAGTAGCGATGGAAGACCAATGCAGGTATCGCGACCGCCAAACCCGCCGCGGTAGTTAAAAGCGCCTCGGAAATTCCACCAGCCAAAAGCTGAGTATTACCTGCACCCTGCTCCATTAATACATTAAAGACTTTGATCATACCTACTACGGTACCCAATAAGCCAATCAGGGGAGAAATCACCGCGATCGTGCCTAATGTACTCATAAAGCGCTCAAGTTCATGAATTACATGATTAGCCGCTTCCTGAATGCTCTCTTTCATAGCTCGACGACCATGCTTCGAGTTAAGCAATCCAGAAGCAAAAATAAAGCTTAAGCCAGATTTAGCCTGCATAGAGCGAATGTAGTCTAGCGTCATTCGATCTTCACGTAAGCGAGCTAAAACATCCGATAATAGCGAGCGTGGGGCAACTCGGTTATTACGCAGCGTCCAAAATCGCTCTAGAACAATGGCAAGCGTAAGAATAGAACATAACAATAACGGCCACATAAATGCGCCGCCGGATTTAAAAAGCTCTAACACCGAGACCTCCTGTATCAATTTGCGAATAATTTAACACACTCTCTAGCAATTCTGCATGCTCGCAAGCAACTGTTTTCACAACATTTAATAAATGATAGCAAGTAGAGGATTCTACTCTCCATGCACCATGATCTAAATAGAAACGTAATGTCTCGTCTTCTTTCATATCAATGGTTGAAACGTTCATTTTATGCAGCACATCCGACACAACCGATCCTTTATTGGTAATCGCTAACTGCCAATTTTCTTTAAGCGCCTGATGCGCGATATGAGCTTTTGGTAAATTAATCGCCATGCCAACCCCACCTAATCTAACCAAAACTTGACTATCATATGACACCACGCCATGACCCTGATTACGATACTGACTGACACCATAGTGATCCTTTTGCCATAAATAACGCCACTGGACTTTCTGCGGGATTGATATAGCTGTAATACTTAATAAACCGAGCACAAGAATACCCCGCCGCAGTGGGAACCAGTATACGGCGAAAGCGGCGACAGTAAGGAGACTTAACTTTACCCAAGTTGAAGTATCGTCTCTTGGTAATACAAATATATCGCCATAAAGATAGGGCTCCGTCGCGTCAAAAAACCAAACTAGACCACTATCTAACGCCCCATATAACCACGTCCATGATAGCCATTCATTCAAAGCATAAGATAACAACGAGACAGGAAACCAAATCACAGCGACAAACGGCACCATAACAATGTTCGCTAAAACCGTTAGTCCACTCAGACTTTGCTGCCAACCCAATGTCAACAGCAGAGCAAAGAGGGATAGAAAACACTGCATTAATAATAATCGGCCGCATCGCTCTAAGCGCTTTATCAAAAGAGAGATAAGCGCCACAAAAGAGAAAGAAAGCCAAAATGAAGGGTCCAAAGCGCGCCCAGGCCAAAACAATAGCATTAGCCAAGCACTAAACAGCAGCACTGGAAATAAAGAAACGTGTTGTGCCTTTGCTCGTAATGCAAAAAATATTACCGCCATTAAACAAGCGCGAATAGCTGGCTCTCCAGCACCACTCCACAATGCGTAACATACACACAAAGGGACAACCGCCACAAACTCTAAACGAGCCCGTTGATAAAACATTATTCGAGCAGCGCTAAGACGACACCAAATAACTCGGCATCCCCATACCACCAACATACACACGAAACCTATGTGTAAACCAGACACGACAAAAAGGTGCGTTAAACCGAGATAGTTGATCAGCCAGCGGTCCCGCTCATCCCATGTACTTCTGTCGCCTCGGATAATCGAGTAGGCAAAACGCCAACTCGGATATTGATCCAGCGCACTTGATGCATCCGGCTGATTTATATCGTGATCGAGGTAAATCATCAGATCGGCACCCTTTATGAACGCTCTATGTGCAGGGTAACTTCCAAATAATTCGGCAAAGTAAGGCTTTACAGGGAGCAATACTTGGGCAGCATCACTCACCTCGCAGCTGCGAGACATGTACGCGCCCGACTTAGATTTGACGTATACCCAATATTTTGTAGAAGATGAAGGTGCTGATAAACACTGTTTCGTGACATCCCAATAATATTGATCCGCTTTTTCCGGAACTCCCCAATCTTTCCATGGATTACTGCTAATCAGGCAAACTATGGAAATAGAGACAAATATCAACCCCCACCAGTCTTTACGATGGATTTGATAGAGACATAAGATGACGATATGAGTAGAATACATCCACCGGAGCGATGGAGGCGTGAGCACTGCGCCCACCAGCACGCAAATATTTAAAAGCAGCATAGGACCTCCTTGTCCATGTCTAGCCTAAGTAGTCATTATGCCAAAGCGTTACCTTAAGAAACTTGTCCCGCATCCTGAAAAGCTAAAACAAAGTAAAGCATTAGGGATTTTAGGGGCACAAATTTATGAAGCCGATCTTTGGCATCTATCACGCCGCTCTGTCGCCAAAGCATTCTGGAATGGAATATTTTGGGCTGCTATCCCTATGCCATTTCAAATGGTTGTATCGGCGCTATTTGCCATCCCATTGCGTGCCAACATCCCACTATCGATAGCCTTGGTTTGGGTTACAAACCCTATCACAATGCCTGTTGTATTCTATGTGAACTATTTAATTGGTACATGGATAGTTGGTAATGGCATCGACTCTGAATTTCAAATGTCAGTCGAGTGGATATGGAGCCAAATTGAGCACATTTGGATACCCTTATATGTAGGGTCTGCTGTGGCGGGGTTTGTTGCAGGTGGCGTTGCCTATGTCTCAATCTTACTACTATGGCGCCTACATGTTATTAAACGCTGGAAAAATCGACGCCGTAAACCCAAAGAAGAAAGGCATTGATCTCTCAATGCCTTTCTTCTAACTAAGCCATCAAATCAATTGTAGCGTTTTACTACTCAACCGATAGGCACGATCCATCCAAGAAAGCATTTTCTCATCATGAGTAACGATCAAAAAAGCCATGTTCTTCTCTTGCTTCAAGCGAACAATCAACTCCTGAATTTCTTTAGAGGTTGTTTCATCTAAGTTACCTGTCGGCTCATCCATCAGCACACAGGTAGGATCATGAGCAAGCGCACGAGCGATGGCCACACGCTGACGTTCACCACCAGAGAGCTGGGCCGGTCGATGATCAAGACGCTCAGACAAACCAACATCGGACAATAGCTGGGCGGCAATAGATTTCGCCTTTGCACTCTTCTCCCCAGCGATCAGCAACGGCATCATAACGTTTTCAACCGCACTAAACTCAGGTAACAGGTGATGAAACTGATAGACAAATCCCAGTTTTTCATTTCTAAGCTTTGAACGTTTTGCATCCTTTAGCGCATCCCACGCCTGCCCTTCAATTTCCACAGCACCAGTTGTGGCCTTGTCTAACCCAGCTAAAAGGTTCAACAATGTCGTTTTACCAGAACCTGAACTGCCAACAATAGCAACCGCTTCACCTTTTTTAAGCTCAAAGTTAATGTCTTCGAACACTTGGACATCACGCTTCCCATCACGGTACTGCTTACCTAAAGACTGACTACTTAATACTACATTACTCATAACGCAACGCCTCCGCAGGATCCACTTTTGATGCTCGCCATGCTGGGTAAAGCGTCGCTAGAACTGTCATACTAAAGGCCGAGGTGACGATGTACTGAACATCCGTCCACTCAAGCTGCGAAGGCAAATAATTAATAAAATACACATCGCCACTTAAGAACTGTGTACCCAAAGCCCTTTCTAACCATGCAATGACATCACTAACATTCAAAGCGGCTGTGACACCTAATGCCAATCCGATTAAGGTGCCCAAAAAGCCAATAAATATACCCTGAACCACAAATACCCACATAACCTGACCTGAGGTCAACCCCATGGTTCTAAGAATGGCAATATCTGTACGTTTATCTGTCACCACCATTACCAAAGTAGAAACAATATTGAAAGCGGCGACCGCTACGATGAGAAGAAGCAACAAGCCGATCATAGTCTTTTCCATTTTAATCGCTTGAAACAAATTACCATGCGTACGAGTCCAGTCACTAACTTTGTTCTGCCCTGGAATCAATGCAGCGATGTCCCAAATTTTACTAGGGGCCTCGAATAAATCGTCAAATGAAATACGCAAAGCTTCAACAGCTTCAGAGTCGTAGCGCTTTAAACGCGCTGCATCTTGGATATTAATATAGGCCAAACTTGAATCAAGTTCAGCGCCTACTTTAAATGTGCCAACTAACGTAAAGCGTTTCAACGTAGGCGTAATACCCGCAATCGATACATTAGCCTTTGGCATTAAAGCGGTCACTTTGTCACCTAGACGAACACCCAATATACGTGCAAGCTGCTCGCCAAGCACAATACCGAATTCACCTGACTTAAGGTCGCTTAAGTTGCCTGCCGTCATATGATTAGGCAATATGGAAACATTCGCCTCTTGTGCAGGATCAATGCCATTCAACAAAGCACCGTGTACACCACGATTAGACTGAAACATCACTTGAGCTTGAATGTGCGGCGCGACCGCTTTAACACCTGGCATCATTGAGACTTCATCTGCCATTGTTTGCCAATCAACTAAGGTAGGATTTCCCCACACCGTAGCATGAGGCACCATCCCTAGAATTCTTTGCCTTAACTCTCGATCAAAACCATTCATGACCGACAGTACCGTTATCAACACGGCAACACCCAAGGCAATTCCAGCAATGGAAGAAAAACTGATAAAAGAGATAAAATGATTGGCACGCTTTGCTCGCGCATAGCGCAAACCAATTTTGATAGGCAATAAATTCATTTAATGATAGTCCATAACAAAGAAGGGGCATAAAGCCCCTTCTTGTAATCAGCGAGTATTACGCATCAAAGTCGATGCCAATACGACGCCCAACATCTTCATAGGCTTCAATCACGCCGCCAAGACCTTGACGAAAGCGATCTTTGTCTAGCTTTTCTTTCGTTTCAGCATCCCACAAACGACAACCGTCTGGCGAGAACTCATCACCCAACACAACTTCACCGTTAAACAAACCGAACTCAAGCTTGTAATCAACTAGGATCATACCGCCTTCAGCAAAAAGTGCTTTAAGCACGTCATTTACTTTGTATGTCAGCTCTTTTGCCTTTGTTAGGTGTTCAGGTTTCGCCCAACCAAACGATTCAACATGAGATTCATTGATCATTGGGTCACCAAGCTCATCGTTCTTTAAGAACAATTCAAATGTCGGTGGCGTTAGCTCTTGTCCCTCTGCAACACCTAAACGTCGGCACAAGCTGCCAGCGGCAACATTTCGCACAACGCACTCGATAGGCATCATATCTAGGCATTTCACTAAGCACTCTGTGTCGCTCAATAGCGCTTCAAAATGCGTTGGGATACCCGCTTCTTCTAGTTTACTCATAATAAAGGCATTAAATTTATTATTTACCATGCCTTTACGATCAAGCTGCTCTACTTTTTTACCGTCGAACGCAGATGTATCGTTACGGAATACTAGAACCATTTTATCAGGATCATCGGTGCGAAATACCGATTTTGCTTTACCTGCATATAGCTCTTGTCGTTTTTCCATGTGGAGAATCTCCAATAAATACTGTGAGGGGATTAGTTACTTCGCTAACAGCGAAAGGATTCGATAAGACGTTAGCGTTGGGTTTTCCGTCGCCGCTGCATCTATCGTTAAAAAGTAGCCTTCCTGTTGGCGCTTTAAATCGTAAGGGTAGCTTCGCTCAGTCCAATTTACATCATCCAAATTACGGCGACGCACTTTAAATAGAACGACTTCTTCACTCTTAGCAATTGGCCCTAGTGGCACCTTGAAATCTACAATATCACCTACTTGCGCAAGTTTATCTTGAGGAACAAGCGATAATTCAGGCGGTGTTTCACGAGTAATGTGAACCCCTGATGTGTTGCGAATATAATTATTGAGGGAAGCTAAGTCCGCTTCTTTACCTAAATAAAGCGCCAACTTACCATCTTGATTCGTCCAGATTCGCGACTTCAGAACAGGCTTTTGGCCTTGCTTAGATAGTAATGCCGTTTCTCTAGTTAAGTCTTTCGAGATATGCGACCAAGCATCAACCATTTGACCTGCACTAACTTCATCTAAAGTAAGATCCACCAAGGACTCACCTTCATTGGAAATTTCAATCAAGCTAATTTTGGCCGTAGTTGTATTTTGACCTGGTACAAAATCAATCGTTAAACGATATTTATTAGGCTCAAGACGCGTAATACTGTTCCACAACTTGGCCCAGGTACCTGGCTGTTTAAATTGAATAGGCGCACTAACTAACTCAGTATCACTCACTTGATCAAACACAACGGCTTCGCCACTAAAGGAGGTGAAGTAATTACTGAGTAACTGTTTAGATTGCGCAAGGTTCGTTGGGATTTCAAACGTAACATCATACTGACCTAAGACCATCGGCACATAAGCCATTGGCAAATAGGGCTTAGGTGCTCTTGGCGCTTCGAATTCACCCGTCGCTTCTAAATTTGCAATACGATCTTCATTTGGAATAATCAGCTTATCAGTCACGTCATGACGACCCGGAGGTAATTGCAACTCTACCTCACTGCTGCGCGCATCTTGGTAATCCAAACCGTGATCAGTAACAATACTAGAACAACCAGACAACAGCACAACGGAAGCTAAGCTTCCCGCCATTGTCAGCTTTTTGATCTGTTTGCTCATTATTAATTATCCTTAATACCCGAAGCGATAAGCGCTTCATTAACAGCATCATGGTATTGAGAAGACAGCTCTGTCAATGGTAGTCGAATACTCAACTCGCAGAAACCAAGCTGTGCTGCGGCCCATTTAACCGGAATCGGGTTAGGTTCAACAAACAAAGCGCTGTGCAAGGCACTGATCCCACTATCAACTTTATGAGCCTGCTCAGCATCACCGGCAATGGCCAGTTCAGCGGCCTTAGCAACTTGCGTAGGCGCAACGTTTGCAGTGACCGAAATATTACCTTTACCACCTAACAACATTAACCCAACTGCGGTTGGGTCGTCACCAGAGTAAACAGCAAAGCCTTCTGGCGCACTTTCAATTAACTGCTTACCACGCTCTAGATCGCCTGTTGCATCCTTTATGCCTACAATATTCGAGATATTAGCAAGGCGTAAAGCAGTCTCATTGGACATATCAGCAACGGTCCGGCCCGGCACATTGTACAAAATCTGAGGAATATCAACCGCTTCTGCAATGGCTTTAAAATGCTGGAACATGCCTTCTTGCGTTGGTCGGTTATAATAAGGCACAACTAGCAAACATGCATCAGCACCCGCTTCTTTTGCTCGTTGGGTAAGATCAATCGCTTCATGAGTTGAGTTGGCCCCCGTACCAGCAATAACAGGCACACGACCGTTAACCTTTTCAACCACTTGGCGGATAACATTAGCGTGTTCATCGTAGGTTAATGTGGCAGATTCACCGGTTGTACCAACCGCAACAATGCCGTGTGTACCCGCGGCGATATGGTACTCTACGAGCTCATCTAGCTTTTGCTTATCGATATTACCATCCAGTGTCATTGGTGTGATAAGCGCAACTAAGCT
This sequence comes from Marinomonas gallaica, assembly GCF_001639745.1. GTDB lineage: Bacteria > Pseudomonadota > Gammaproteobacteria > Pseudomonadales > Marinomonadaceae > Marinomonas > Marinomonas gallaica. Next base: position 100,495 of record NZ_LTAX01000009.1, on the reverse strand, counting down.
TCCAGTAATCATTCATACATCTCCACATTGAATTAAGCGTGCATAGTCTACCGCTCACGTATCCCCTATACAACACAACTTAAAGGCAATATTTAGCCTAACAAGGATATCGAGTACACTTGACATCCAATTTGTCATTTCTATACGTATTCAATGACAACCAACACGCACTTATGGAGCAGAAAATGAGCTTAACACTAGGTCAACCAGCACCAGACTTTACGTCAAAAGATCAAGACGGCAACCCAGTTAAACTGAGTGACTACCGCGGCAAAAAAGTAGTGCTTTATTTCTATCCAAAAGACTCCACACCAGGCTGTACAGCACAAGCCTGTAATCTACGTGACAATCATAAAGAATTAACCGATGCCGGCTACGTCGTATTAGGCATTAGTCCAGACACTGAAAAACGCCATCAAAACTTTATCGCTAAAAATGAGCTACCCTTTACGCTTATCTCTGATGAAGATAAATCTGTTCATGCGTTATACGATACATGGAAACTAAAAAAATTCATGGGCAAAGAGTTTATGGGAACCGTCCGCACAACGTTCATCATTGATGAAAACGGTAACCTTGAAAACATCATCGAAAAAGTAAAAACAAAAGAGCACGCAGCTCAAATTATTTAGCCTTCCACAAAGCAAAAAAACCGAGCCAGCTATTCACAGGCTCGGTTTTTTTATACTTAACAAACCTCTAAGATTGCCCTGATGGTGCAATCAATTTGTCACCATGAACTCTTGGCCAAGCATTAATAATCGCTTTGACAAGTGTGGCCAGCGGAATAGCAAAGAACACGCCCCAAAACCCCCAGATACCACCAAAAAATAACACAGCGATAATAATCGCCAATGGATGCAAGTTAACCGCCTCTGAAAACAGCAAAGGCACTAAAACGTTGCCATCTAAAGCTTGAACAACAAAGTAAGCAGCAAACACATACCAGAATTCATTAGATGCACCGAATTGATAAAAGGCCACCAAAACTACTGGCACAGTGACAGCAGCAGCGCCAATGTAGGGAATCAGTACCGATAAGCCAACCAGCAAAGCCAACAACGCTGAGTAGCGTAAATCAAAGAACCAAAACACAACAAAGGTCACCACACCTACCACGAGCATTTCAATCACTTTGCCACGAATGTAGTTGGCAATCTGGTCATTCATTTCATGACAAATACTCTGCATCATTTGCCGTTCTTTTGGTAACCATGACGTCATATAAGCCACTATTTTGGATTGATCTTTCAACACAAAAAACATAACCAGTGGTACCAACACTAAGTACAACATCAGTGAAAACAACGACGGAATGCTAGTCAAAGAATATGACAACAACCATTGACCAAGTGTAGCCGCTTCAGCCGCGACAAGACTCACTGCCTCATCCACTGAAGCTTGACTGACATAGCTCGAGTGCTCCTGAGCTAAGCTCTGCACAAAGTCTTGCAAGTCTCCAAACATGCGAGGTAGGTCGTTAATAAAACGAACCGCCTGTCGCCAAATAATAGGCACCATAACACCAATGAATGTGCCGCACACCGCAAGAAAACCTAAAAAAACTAGCGTCACAGAAATATTATGGCCCAACCCCATGCGCTTACAGCGACCAATAAGCCCCTGTAAAAGAAAGGCGAACACAACAGCAATAAAAACAGGCGCTAAGATCCCACCCCAAAATGCCACAACCAGCAATGTTGAGATCAGCAAAAGAATAAAAATCACCACTTCCTCATTACTGAGATAGCGGGTCATAAGGTTATCAAGGATCCGAATCATAGTTGCGACTCTTGCTTACAGGTTACAAAGTAATAGGTACCACCACTCTCACCTTGTTCGACTAAGGGCAGCCCTACGAGAGAAAGAAAATGCGGAATATCTTTGAGAGAGCCTTTATCACTTGCAAAAACACATACTGTTTGATTGACCAACATTTTCGCCAAGGCCATTTTAAGTTTTAGTAAAGGCATTGGACAACGATCTTCTTTTGCATCTACGATTACGTCATACTGCTGTGTATCAAGCATCTTTCTTCTCGCTTTTAAACTCAGGTCACTATGAGACATTTTTTTTTACAAATCAGCAAGCTACTTATATCAATTAGTATTGCGATATCTGCACATCATGCTTTGGCCAGCTCTGCTGATCTACCCGATCTAGCCCGCTACGACAATGAGAGAAGCCTATCCAATCCAAGCTATGTACTAGGGCAGTATTGGTTTCGAAAAATCAATGGCAGCAGAGGGCTCATAGAATTCCCTCCTGCTTACAATTACCTTCGTCAAGCCATCGCTGACTTGGTTCCAAACACCGGCTTAAACGATAAAACAATTGAGCTCGCACTACTCAATAGCCGCCAAATGAATGCCTTTGTTATACCAGGCAGTCACCTTTTCATTTACTCCGACATTCTAAGGTTAATCAACAACGAAAACATGTTCATGGGACTGCTCGCCCACGAAATATCTCATCTAGAGCTACATCACTACCAGCGCTCACTTGAAAATCAACGTAATGAACAAGCGAAGTCATTGCTACTGTTGCTTGCAGGTGCCGCGGCAGCGACTACCGGTGACAGCGAAACAACCTCTGCTCTTTGGCTTGGCGGCCTAGCTAACCAACAAGAAAATATGCTGAAATATTCGCGTTCTCACGAACAGGAAGCGGATCGACGAGGTCGCGAGCTTTTACAGCAAAGCGGCTTACCAACAAGTGGTATGAATGAACTATTAGCTGGTTTAATGAAAGAGTCTATGGGCTCAAATCGAATTGAATTCCTTTCGACCCACCCATTACCTCAAAGCCGCCTAAGTGATAGCTTGACTGGACAAGGCCAACAATCAATATTGTTTCAACCATCATCGCCATCGTTTCAATTTTTTAGAGCCACCCTACTGGCTTATCGAGCAGCCTTAGAAAGCACAGGATATCAGAGCTTTTTACGCAGAAACATAAACGCTGACGATGAATATTATTATGCCTTAACACTCTCTCAAGTTTTGTTACACTATAACGATTCAGCTTTAGAAAACTTACGCCGTATTAAAACTCGAAATGAATTTACTGACTACCTAAAAGCCATCACTTATCTTACCGTCGACAAAACAGAAGAGGCACAATCAATTGTTCACAATCGACTCTCATTTGCTCCAGAAGACCTTACGTTTCAATATTTAGCTGGGCAGTTAGATAGAGACCCTGATTACCTGCAAGCGAGTGATTCACAACTGAATTATCAGAACCGTATGGTATACCGACACAATATCGCCGTCGCCCAGCAACATAATAATTCACCCTACGCACTTTTTAACCACGCATTACTCGAATTCCAATATGGCAAAGAGCTTCCCGCCATGAATCTCATAAACCGCTCTATAAGACAATCTTCTGGTACAAAAAAGCAACAAATGGAAACGGTGAAATTACATCTTGAACGAATACTAGAAGCACAGAAGCGCGAAGGACTTGATTAGAAGGCATAAAAAAGCAGCCGATTGGCTGCTTTTAAGTATAATTAGCGACTGCACTCAGCCCTTTTTGAAATCAAGCATACGCTGTAGCGGCTTTAATGCCTTCACTCGAACAGCCTCATCCACAAAGATTTCATCAGTACCGTCGCGAAGCGCATTACGCAGTAACTCTAATGAATTTAAAGCCATCCACGGACAATGTGCACAACTGCGACATGTCGCTCCAGAGCCTGCCGTAGGCGCTTCAACGAAACGCTTATCAGGTGATGCCTGCTTCATCTTGTAGAAGATGCCACGGTCAGTTGCCACGATAAAGGTGTCGTTAGACATTTCTTTAGTTGCTTTTAGTAGCTGCGACGTTGAACCAACAACATCGGCAATCTCCACCACTGACGAAGGCGATTCAGGATGAACCAAGATCGCTGCATCAGGATAAATAGCTTTAAGGTCAAGAATACCTTTCGCTTTAAACTCTTCATGAACAATACACGCACCGTCCCATAACAACACATCGGCGCCCGTTTGAGACTGAACATAATGACCTAAATGCTGATCTGGCGCCCAAATGATCTTTTCGCCATTATCACTCAAATACTGCACAACATCTAAGGCAATAGCAGAAGTAACCACCCAATCCGCACGCGCTTTTACTGCAGCAGAAGTGTTAGCATAAACAACAACGGTACGATCAGGATGTTGATCACAGAACTTGTTAAATTCATCTTCTGGGCAACCTATATCCAGAGAACATGTTGCCTCTAAAGTAGGCATCAAAATAGTTTTTTCTGGACTTAAGATTTTCGCCGTTTCACCCATAAACTTAACACCAGCAACTACCAGTGTTTTAGCTGGATGTTCTGCGCCAAAACGAGCCATTTCTAATGAATCCGCAATGACACCACCCGTTTCTTCGGCAAGTTCTTGAATAGCATCTTCGGTATAATAGTGCGCAACTAAAGCAGCATCTTTTTCTTTCAAGAGCGTTTTGATTTCATCACGCAAAGCTTGATTATCAATGACGGGCTTTTTAAGCGATTCTTCAGCTTCAGACAGATATTTCTGAACTGTATCGCGTAACGCGGCTTTATCGATTAATTCAGACATTGATTAACCCCTTGGAAATGGGCATTGTTGGAGTGTGATGGTGGGTCGTACTGGATTCGAACCAGTGACCAATTGATTAAAAGTCAACTGCTCTACCAACTGAGCTAACGACCCAACGGCCGCGTATACTACAGTGATCACTGGGGATTGCAAGAAATTATTTCATATCATTCAAATAATTAGCTGCTAATGCTGCTGCATTCGAATCTGGGAAATTCGTGATAACACGATTCAAACTGTCTTTGGCCAGCGTCTTGTTACCAAGCTGATCATTTACTATACCAAGTTTATAAATAGCATCTGGTACTTTTGAATGACCCGAAAAGGAATCTTGAACGATTTTAAATTGGACCAATGCCTCACCCTGATTACCCAACACTAGCGCGAGCTCACCTAACCAATAATGAGCGTTACCCGTCAGCGTATTGTTGGGGTACTTCTCAGCAAACGCACGTAACGACGTTTGAGCACCCTCAAAATTACGCTCTCGGACTAATGCATACGCAGAATTATAGGCAGCCTTAGCGTCAGCACTTGGTTCTTCAAGCTTTACAGGCGCCGCAGCCAAACTCTTGGCAGAGGAATTACTATTACCATCTGTTTGCTGACTCGATACAGGATTATTTGAAGCAACAGCGGTTTGTGCAGAGTTATTGAGCACAGCTGGGGCAGCTTGAGTAGACAACGTTGATAAACGCTTATCAAGGTCAATATAACGCTCTTTTGATAAGGACTTAAGCTTACTTAATTCGTAGTTTTGTTGCTCAACTTGACCACGTAATTGGGAAACTTCTTGCTGTAACATTTCTAATTGATAAAGAAGATCTGCCGCAACATTCGCAGAAATACCATTTGCAGAGTTGGCCATAGCAATTGGTGCTGACAATGTCAGCACCAATGCAAGGGAGCTCATTTTAAAGCGAGTTTTCATTACTCGTAGCGAACCTCTACACGACGATTAAGCTGCCAAGAAGAAGCATCGTGACCAAATGCAACAGGCACTTCTTCACCAAAACTAACCGTTTCGATTTGTGCAGCCGCAACACCTTGGATAGTTAAGTAACGCATGATCGCTTTAGCACGACGTTCACCAAGTGCCATATTGTATTCACGAGTACCACGCTCATCAGCATGACCTTCAAGAACGATACGCGCATCAGGGTTATCCATTAAAAACTGAGCGTGTTTAGCAAGCGCTTCACGAGCTTCTGGACGAACGATAGATTTATCGAAATCGAAGTAGAAAACAGTTGCTACGCCAGCAAGAAGATCAGCATTTTGTTGCGCATCAGCCTGATCATCCATAATAACACTTGATAGCGAGCCATCTTCGCCAGCCGCATAGGTTGAGTCAGAAGTGCTTGCTTCAGAACCTTCACTCGCCATAGAAGAAGTGTCTGAATCAGACGCGGTAGTACTACAACCGGCCAACCAAGCTGCAGACAAACCAATCACTGCAAACTTACCTAGTTTTGTTACACTCATTATTAGCTCCTTAAAAGTGCTTTATTATTTAAAGTAGGGAGACCAAGCAGGTTCGCGCACATCTCCTTGAGCTGATGGTAGCCTATATTTAACAAGACCATCAACTGAAACTACCGACAAGATGCCCTTTCCACGATCAGAGGTGGCATACATCACCATACTGCCGTTTGGCGCTATACTTGGCGACTCATCCAAATAGGTTTCTGTCAGTATCTGTACTCGCCCCGTATTCATATCCTGCAAGGCAACATGATAATTACCATCGTTCTTCTGAACTGTCACTAAGTAACGTCCATCTGGTGTCATACGAGCACGTGTATTTGAATTACCTTCAAACGTCACCCGCTCGACATTTTTTGTGCGAACATCTAAGCGATAGATTTGCGGGTTACCACCACGGTCAGAAGTAAAGATAATACCTTGCCCATCCGGCTCCCAAGTCGGTTCAGTATCAATTGAATAATGATTTGTCATGCGCTCAAGTCGACGCGTTGCAATATCCAATGTATAAATTTCTGGGTTATTATCTTTAGACAACACTAACGCTAATTTCTTACCGTCTGGTGACCAAGCTGGCGCACCATTTAGTCCGCGGAATTGAGTCAATTGCTGTTGTTTACCACTAGCAAGTTCTTGAATGAATATACTAGGTCTACGGTTACGAAACATAACATAGGCAATATTACGACCATCACGACTCCAAGAAGGCGACAAGATAGGCTCTTTAGAGCTCACAATCACTTGTGGTCGATGCCCATCCGCATCCGCTACTTGTAGTTTATAAGTAGGGGCCGCACGATCACCTTCTGAGGTAACATAAAGAATACGTGTACTGAAGGCACCACGAATCCCTGTTAGTTGTTCGTAAATCTTGTCACTAATAAAATGCGCTGCATCCCTAAAGTTACTCGGCTTGACATCCAACGCTTCACGCTTACCAACGCGACTTTGTGTCAACACATTCAAAAGCTCATATGAAATACGGTAGGTACCATTACCGTTATTCTCAACACCGCCAACCAATACATAGTCTGCTTTCAGTAAACGCCAATCGCGATAAAATACATTTTTTGACGAATTAGGCAAGCTCAGCATATTTTCACGCGGAATAGCTTCAAACACGCCACTACGCTGTAGATCAGACTCAACAATTCCAGCCACATCTTCTGGTAATGGTGAGGTTCCAGAATAGCCAAATGGAACAACCGCAATTGGCAACAATTGATCCGCACCACTGGTAATTTCAATGACCAACTGAGCCCTAACGGGTAACGCCATCGTTATACATGCCACAAAAAGGGCAAATAGAATATTTTTTCTCATCAGTTTCTCAAATCTTGTGGGTTAAACAACAAATCGACTTGTCTAAAATTACGTTCAAAGATATAAGACTCAATCTCTGACAACTCCTCGATACGACCTACTTTGTAAACTGCATCCATGGCACGTTTATCAAAAATAGCATCACCACTCCCCTTTAACACCTGCACATTAGACACTTCACCATTCGGTAAAAAGTTAATGCGCAATGTTGTCTTCATACCATTGCGTGCACTTGGCGGACGGATCCAAGCATCCGTCACGCGTTTGTTTATCAAACCACTGATAGACTGAACCATCTTACCCGCTTCTGCGGCTTGTCGACGACTCTCTTCCTCTGCGACCGCCCTCTGAACAGCCTCTTCGGCACGCTTACGGCGCTCGGCTTGCTCTTGTGCCTTACGTTTACGCTCTGCTTCCGCTGCTTTTTCTTTTTCGCGTTCTTGCTGTCGCTTACGTTCAGCCTCTTTACGTGCCTTTTCCTCTGCTTCACGCTTCTTACGTTCCGCTTGCTCTTTACGTGCTTTTTCGTCTGCCGCTTTTTTCTGCTCAGCTAACTTTTTCTGACGCGCTTTTTCATCTGCCGCTTTCTGCTTTTCAATCAAAGCTTGGCGCTCAGCTTCGGCTTTTTTACGCACCGCCTCTTGCTTTTTGCGAGTAGCTTCTGCTTCACGACGCTGCTGCTCTAACGCTTGTCGTTCAGCTTTTTTTTGTGCTTGTTCTTGCGCCTTTTTTTGAGCATCTCGTTCGGCCTGCTCTGCTGCTTGGGCCGCGCGCCGCTTGTCTGCTTCGCGCTTACCAATAATCGTATCTGAGACATCAACGATGGTCGCATTAACAATAGGGGGACGCTTGGGTGGCTCTGGCGTATTTTCAGTCAATCCCGCAACCAGTATCCCACCCGCAATAACGGCAACATGCAAGCTAACAGCAAAAACAACAGGTAATGAATAGCTTTCCTTATCAGTAAACTTCATCGCTTACTCAGGCTCCGTAACCAGGCCAACATTTGGAGCACCTGCGCCTTGCAATGCAACCATCAGACCAACCACTTCACCATAAGGCACATTTCTATCACCACGCACCAGAATAGGTAAGCGGGGATTTTGTGCCAGCACTTTACTCACACGATCTTTCAGGTCAGCCAAAGAAATGGCACTTTGCTCACCACCGATATCAATAAAGTAATTTCCGTCTTTATCTACCGATGCCACAAGCACATCGGATTCATCGTTCTCAATCGGAGCAGCATTTGCATTGGGTAGCTCAACATCCACCCCTTGAGTCAACATTGGTGCAGTAATCATAAAAATAACTAACAGCACCAACATTACATCAATATAGGGCACAACATTAATTTCAGCTACCGGCTTGCGTCGCTTTGTACGGCGTCTTGATAGCATGATTAGCTCCCTTCACGGACATGTACTTTACGGTAAAGCACACTGCTAAACTCATTCGCAAAATTCTCGTAGCTAGATGCCAACGAGTCAGCTGTGGAAGAAAATTTATTGTAAGCCACAACCGCTGGTATCGCGGCCGCCAAACCTATAGCTGTCGCAATCAGTGCCTCAGCAATACCAGGCGCAACGGTCGCTATGGTCGCTTGCTGTACCTCAGACAAACCAATAAAAGCATGCATGATGCCCCATACCGTCCCAAACAAACCAACATAAGGGCTAATTGACCCAACCGTCGCCAAGAATGATAAATGTTGATCTAGTTTCTCTTCCTCACGATAGAGCGCAACACGCATAGCACGATCGACTCCCTCTATAATAGCATCCGCTTCGACTGTTCCATTTTGACGCAATCGAGTAAACTCTTTGATGCCAGCCGCGAAAATGTTCTCCATTCCTTCAACCTTGCGACCTTCAACGGTTAACTGGCGATATAAATTACTTAGGTCGATTCCAGACCAAAATTGATCTTCAAAATTCCGGCGCACTTTTGTAGCACGACCAAGGATTCTTTTACGCTGAAAAATGACAATCCATGAAAACACGGATGCCAGCAATAACGTCAGCATTACTAATTGAACTACAAAACTAGCGTTTAAAATTAAGCCCCAAATGGACATCTGTCTGTTTTCCTCTATTCAAAGTCTTGAGGTAATTGATAATCAAAATGCTCATAAGCACGCTTTGTCACTTGTCGCCCCCTTGGCGTACGAATCACAAAACCTTGCTGAATTAAAAATGGCTCAATCACATCTTCAATCGTATCTTTGTCTTCCCCAACCGCGGCAGCGATGCTGTCTAAGCCAACTGGACGACCATCAAACTTTTCTATCATGGTCAACAACATACGTCGATCCAAATGATCAAAACCTTGACTGTCTACACTTAACATATCCAGAGCACGTTGGGCAACTTTTTGACCGACAATTAGATCGCCTCCCACTTGAGCCACATCGCGCACACGACGCAGTAAGCGGTTTGCAATACGCGGTGTACCCCGAGATCTTCGCGCCACCTCGAAACACCCTGGGCCATCCAAGTCTACACCAAGCTTAGATGCAGAACGTTTAACGATTGTAGTCAGAGATTCGACATCATAAAACTCCAATCGTTGCACGATTCCGAAACGATCGCGTAAAGGTGATGTCAACAAGCCCGCACGGGTCGTTGCACCAACCAAAGTAAAGGGAGGGATGTCAATTTTGATGGAGCGTGCAGCAGGACCTTCTCCAATCATGATATCAATTTGGTAGTCCTCCATTGCAGGATAAAGCACCTCTTCAATCGCAGGACTCAAACGGTGAATCTCATCAATGAAGAGCACATCCCCCTCTTCTAAGTTGGTCAATAAAGCCGCCAAATCCCCTGCGCGCTCAAGCACCGGACCCGAGGTGGTTTTAATTTCCGCCCCCATTTCATTAGCAATGATATTAGCCAATGTCGTCTTTCCTAATCCCGGCGGACCAAAAATCAAAGAATGATCCAAAGGCTCACCGCGCTGACGAGCTGCCTGCATAAAGATATCCATTTGCTCTTTAACCACAGGCTGGCCAATATACTCAGCAAGACTTTGTGGACGAATTGCACGATCCACTTGTCCATCATTGCCTTTTAGCTGCGGCGAAATAATACGGTCGTGTTCTATCATAGTTATTTCAACATACTCTTTAAGGCAGCCTTAATCAGTAACTCACTGTTTGACTCGTCTTTTGGCAATTTAGCAATCATACGTGCGGCTTCTTGAGGCTTATATCCCAATGATATCAAGGCTGCTTCTGCTTCTTGGCGCGGATCGGCTTGCACCTGCGTCACCACAGAACGCTCAGTAAACAAATCTTGCTTAGCAGCCGTTCCAAGTTTATCTCGTAACTCAACCACCAAACGTTCCGCAGTGCGCTTACCAACACCAGGAACTTTTGTTAACGAGTCAATCTGCGACTCTTGTACTGCTGTAATTAGTTCGGGTGGATTCATACTCGATAAGACTGACAATGCCATTTTAGGGCCAATACCATTTACCTTGATCAATATTCTAAATAGAGCCCTCTCATCTTTTGTAGCGAAACCGTACAAAGACTGTGCATCTTCTTTGACTTGAAAATGCGTGTGCAGTATCACGCTCTGCCCAACCTGAGGTAATTCATAAATGGTACTCATTGACGCCATAATTTCATAGCCCACACCACCTACATCCACCAGCAACTCTGGCGGTGTTTTTTCAATTAAAGTTCCTACAATACGACCTATCATCACTTCACCTTCAAATCAGATATTTGCCAGCGCTTAGAAGAGCGCCCTGCGCGCTTACCAACACCATACTCCAGTCCATCCGAGGTACGCGTATTGGCATGGCACAACCCGATGGCTAAGGCATCCGCCGCATCAGCCTGAGGCGTTGCCTCTAATTTTAGCAACAACTGTACCATTGATTGAACCTGCGCTTTATCAGCATTACCATTCCCTACAACAGACTGCTTCACACGCCTCGCAGCATATTCATAGACTGGCAAATTAGCCATACCAGCAGCCACAATGGCAGCACCACGAGCTTGCCCAAGCTTTAATGCAGAGTTGGCATTTTTTGCTAAAAACACCTCTTCAATCGCAAATTCATTAGGCTTAAACTCTTCAATCACTTCACTAACACATTCAAATATTCTCTTTAGTCGAACGGCTAGGTTTTCATCTGGCAACTTAATGCAGCCACTGCTGACATAATTCACTTTACCATTGATAATATCTACCACCCCAAAGCCTGTGATTCGTGAGCCTGGGTCAATTGCTAATATACGCGCCAAACTGATTCCCTTGGATGATCATCCACGTAAAATACTGTATATTTCAACAGCATAAAGCAAACAATGCAAGGCAATAAAAAAGGGCCATACAAATGGCCCTTTTCATGTATTCATTAACGCTTAACCTATTACTCGGTAACAGGCTTACGCACACGAATACTCAATTCTTTAAGCTGCTTCTCGCTCACTTCACCCGGTGCTTGAGTCAATAGACACGTAGCACTTTGAGTTTTAGGGAAAGCAATAACATCACGAATCGACGCAGAACCCGTCATCAACATCACTAGACGGTCAAGACCGAACGCAAGACCACCGTGCGGTGGCGCACCGAATTTCAGTGCATCCAACAAGAAGCCGAATTTTTCTTCTTGCTCTTCAGCTGAGATATTCAATAGCCCAAATACCGTTTCTTGCATCTCAGACTGGTGAATACGAATCGAACCACCACCCAACTCAGTACCATTAAGTACCATATCGTAGGCTTGAGACAATGCCGTCAATGGATTCGCTTTCAGATCTTCTGGAGAGCAAGAAGGCGCTGTAAACGGATGGTGAATGGCAGTAATACCACCATCTGATGTTTGCTCAAACATTGGGAAGTCAACTACCCAAAGAGGCGCCCACTCACACGTGTAAAGATCAAGATCCGCACCAAGTTTACAGCGAAGCGCACCCAGCGCTTCATTGACAACACTTGTTTGATCAGCACCAAAGAAAATCAAATCGCCATCTTGTGCCTCAACACGATCAAGCAACGCTTGACGTACTTCAACTGGCAAAAACTTAACGATTGGAGACTGCAGACCCTCTTCAAGATCCGCTTTGTTATTAACCTTGATGTAAGCAAGACCTTTCGCGCCGTAGATACCTACGAACTTAGTGTACTCATCGATTTGCTTACGCGTCAGAGAATTACCACCTGGTACTTTAAGTGCAGCAACGCGGCCATTTGCATCTTTCGCTGGACCAGAGAAAACCTTAAAGTCTACTTCTGTCATCAAGTCAGATACAGTTTCAATCGTAAGCGGAATACGCAGATCTGGTTTATCAGAACCGTATTTCTCCATAGCCTCAGAGAAAGGCATACGTGGGAATGCCCCCAAATCAACATCTTTCACTTCTTTAAACAGATTTGAGATCATACCTTCCGTCAGAGACATAATCTCTTCTTGACCTAGGAAAGAGGTTTCTAAGTCAATCTGAGTAAATTCTGGTTGACGGTCAGCACGCAAATCTTCATCACGAAAACATTTAGCAATTTGATAATAACGATCAAAACCAGACACCATTAATAACTGCTTAAATAGCTGTGGTGACTGAGGCAATGCAAAGAAGCTACCTTGATGAGTACGGCTTGGGACCAAGTAATCACGCGCACCTTCTGGCGTTGCACGTGTAAGAATCGGTGTTTCAATGTCTAGGAAGCCATTGTCATCCAAGTAGCTACGCAAAATCGATGTTACTTTTGAACGAAGACGAAGCTTTTGTTGAATTTCAGGACGACGCAAATCCAAGAAACGGTTTTTCAGACGAATATCTTCACCTACAGCCTGATGCTCATCCAATTGGAAAGGAGGCGTCGCGGCGCGGTTCAAAATTTCGATTTCATGACCAAGGATTTCAATTTCGCCCGTGTTCATGTTTGGGTTAACAGTACCTTCAGGACGAGCACGAACCAGACCCTTAACTTGAACCACGAATTCACTACGGCAGCTGTCTGCTAGCGCAAAGCTTTCCGCGCGATCTGGATCAAATACAACCTGAGTCACGCCTTCACGGTCACGTAGGTCCAAGAAAATAACACCACCGTGATCTCGGCGACGGTGAACCCATCCACAAAGAGTCACGACTTCTGAAATGTTTTTTGCTGTTAATTCGCCGCAATAATGGCTGCGCATAATTTCTATCCTATTACTGTCTCGACATTACGAGAACATACCGTTATTTCACCCCGCCGCAGTTCAATTCAAATGCAGTCAAATGCTGGCAACAGGGAGATATTAATCATTTAAGGCCCAGCATTATATGCCAAGCGCCCAACACACTCTAGGGGATGACTCAAATTTCTAAACTTGACCCATAAAAATTTGCGCAATCTCAGCATCAATTTCGACACCTCGACTTTTCATAAGAATTTCATCGCCCTCTTCTTTTAACAACAATGACTTACCAAGCGGCGTAGAGGGCGTAACAATTAAAGCTTTTTCGTCATCCAATTCAAACTCACCACCGCCAGAATGTTCAGCAATGATCACAATCCGTTGCCAGCCATCCGAGCGCGAAAGCAACAATACAGAGCCCAACTCGATCACTTCTGAATTAGAAAAACTAAACTTACGAAAATACGCCAAATCCGCTTCACACTCTGCCAAGCGCACCGCTTGTCCATGTGCTAAATAGGAGTTCTCCAGACCAAATGTATCCCACTTAGTTTCTGCAACACTTTCTACACTAGTGGCCGCTTCCTTTGCCTGATTAACCGCTTCGGCGGCAATCGCCACTCGTCCAACAATATAAAGAAGCAACTGTTCAAAAAGACGATCTAAAGACATAACAACCACGCACAAAAAAGCCACTGTAAAAACAGTGGCTTTTATACACGATTTAGTAAACTTTTACAGGCTTACAACCGATAAAACTTGCTCAACAAGATCATCGACTGACCCCGCTGACAACTGGATATCAGCAACTGACGCGTCCGCAACAATCACAACAACACCCGTCTGCTTCAACAGTTCCACTTCTGCATGACTAGCATTTAGCTTTGCAATGGATACCACACCGCGACGAAGCAATCCCCGCTCTAACAGCTGGACATCAACACTTGCTCCTTCCGCTAAAGCAACAACCGCTGGCTTCTGACCAAGGCGAGCTGCACGCTCTTCAGCAGTTACCAAGGTATCTTGATCCAGATCACCAATGGTTTCTTCAACCATGCCCGCACCAACGGTCACGTTTGATAGACGATCAATAATGATCAAAGCCCCCGTCAGCGGGCTATTCTGATAATCATCAAAAGCAACTGGCGCGTCAAAGCTAATCACACAATCAGCAATAACATTTAGTTCAACTTGATCAACTTCAATGTGCTCAAGAGTATTCACATCAACACGGTGATTTATATGATGCACTTTACCTGGAACCGTTTGAGTTCCCAGCTTGAAGTTATACAGCTTGCCTGGCACTAGCGGTTGCTCAGCCATCCAAACAACAGATGCTCGAAGGTTAGAGCTAATTTCTGGCTCATGACCAGGATGAACAATCATATCGCCACGGCTGACATCGATCTCATCTTCAAGCGTTAATGTAACCGCTTGACCTTTCTTAGCCACATCAAGATTACCGTCATACGTTACAATCTCTGCAACTTTTGACTTCTTACCTGATGGCAAAGCCACAATTTCATCGCCAGGCTTAACAAGGCCCGCAGCAATCGTTCCAGCAAAGCCACGAAAATCTAGATTCGGACGGTTAACATATTGCACAGGGAAGCGGAAAGCATCGCTTTTAACATCACGATTAATCTGAACCGACTCAAGAATCTGCATCAAAGGACCACCCTGATACCAAGGTGTTTTCTCCGATGCGTTAACAACGTTATCGCCTTGCAAAGCAGACATTGGCACGAAGTACACATCTTCAGGTTTGCGGTTACCTAATTGCTCAATGAATTGTAAGTAATCCGCGCGTATTTCGTTGTATTTTTCTTCAGAAAAATCCACCAAGTCCATTTTATTTACAGCAACCACAACATGCTTAATACCCAATAAAGAAGCAATAAAACTATGGCGACGTGTTTGCGTTTGTACACCGTAGCGCGCGTCGATCAAAATAATAGCAAGGTCACAAGATGATGCGCCCGTTGCCATGTTACGCGTGTACTGTTCATGCCCTGGGGTATCTGCGATGATGAACTTACGCTTCTCCGTTGAGAAGTAACGGTATGCCACATCAATGGTAATACCTTGTTCACGTTCTGCTTGTAGACCGTCGACTAGCAACGCCAAGTCAACTTCCTCGCCTTGCGTGCCAGATTTTTTGCTGTCGCGCTTCACCGCATCCAAGTGATCTTCATAGATCAGCTTAGAATCATGCAACAAACGACCAATTAATGTACTTTTACCATCATCTACGTTACCGCAGGTAAGCAAGCGAAGCAGGTCTTTCTCTTCATGCTGCTTTAAGTAGCCAAGGATATCTTGACTGATCAATTCTGATTGATGAGACATTTACAACTCCTACCCTTAGAAATAACCTTGCTTCTTCTTCTCTTCCATCGAACCCGTTGAATCGTGGTCGATGACACGGCCTTGACGCTCAGAACTCGTCGTCAATAGCATCTCTTGAATGATCTCTGGCAACGTATCCGCCTCAGATTCCACCGCACCTGTAAGCGGATAACAACCTAGCGTACGGAAACGCACTGATTTCATTTCTGGCACTTCGCCTTCTTTAAGCGGCATACGCTCATCATCAACCATGATTTGCACGCCATCACGCTCAACGACAGGACGCTTCGCAGAGAAGTAAAGAGGAACAATTGGAATGCTCTCTAGGTAGATATACTGCCAGATATCCAGTTCCGTCCAGTTAGACAAAGGGAATACACGGATGCTTTCACCTTTATTTACTTTACCATTGTAGATATTCCACAATTCTGGACGCTGATTTTTAGGATCCCAGCGGTGCTGTTTATCTCGGAAAGAATAAACACGCTCTTTCGCACGAGATTTTTCTTCGTCACGACGCGCGCCACCGAAAGCCGCATCGAAACCATATTGATCAAGCGCTTGCTTTAAACCTTGCGTCTTCATCACATCAGTATGTACTGCGCTGCCATGGGAAAATGGTCCAATACCCTGAGCGATACCGTCAGGGTTTTGATGGACCAACAGATCCAAACCAAGCTTCGCGACCATTTCGTCACGGAACGAGATCATTTCCTTGAATTTCCAACCTGTATCTACATGTAGCAGTGGAAATGGTGGTTTTCCTGGGTAAAACGCTTTCATTGCAAGATGCAGCATAACCGCTGAATCTTTACCTACAGAGTACAACATGACCGGGTTATCAAACTCTGCGGCCACTTCTCGAATAATGTGAATACTCTCAGCTTCAAGCTGTTTAAGGTGTGTCAGTCTTGCCTCTGTCACTGTCATAGTATCTCGTCTCAAATTTGTAAAGTCTTCGGCATTTAGTTAACTATAACATGCCAGAAAGTTATAAAAACCAACCCAAATAGATTTTCATGGCATATAGATATTAAAAAAGGCTCATAATGAGCCTTTTAATTGATACCTTATCCAGGCAACAATTTTCACTGTCCGTTTGGTAAGTTTCTCATAATCAAACCAAGCTCCAATTGTTCTGGCTGATATGGCAGCGGTATACGCACTTTATGCCCTGAGCCCGGCGCAACAACCACTGCTTCACCCTTGAGGTTTTCCATCACCTCAATATTGTAAAGCATACTTCCTTTAGGCGTAATCAGCTCAATAGAATCGCCTATTTTAAAGCGATTTTTGACCTCAATCGTCAACCACCCATCATTCCAGTCAAGCATTTCACCCACAAACTGCTGGCGATCTGAACTGGAATTACCATGTTGATAATTCTGGTACTGATCATGCACATGACGGCGATAAAATCCTTCGGTATATCCACGGTTAGCCAATCCTTCAAGTTTGTCCATCAATGACATATCGAAAGGTTGACCATGCGTCGCATCGTCAATGGCTTTACGATAAAGCTGTGCGGTTCGTGCTGCATAAAAGTGAGATTTGGTGCGCCCTTCAATTTTTAAAGAATGAACCCCCAACTCAATTAGCTTTTCCACATGCTGAATGGCACGTAAATCACGACTGTTCATAATGTAGGTGCCATGCTCATCTTCAAAAGCTGGCATGAACTCACCCTCACGCCCCTGCTCACGAAGCAATACCACGTCATCGAACGGCTTCCCCTCCCCAAGCGTTGGCGCTACGAAGCCATTTGGATCAAAACTTTGCACACCTTTAAGGTGACTACCATCCGCTGGCACAATATCACCATTTTCATCTTGCACCGCCGATTTCATATCATATTGCCAGCGACAAGAATTCGTACAAGTCCCTTGGTTTGGATCGCGACGATTAAAGTAACCAGACAACAAACAACGCCCAGAATACGCGATACATAAAGAACCGTGAACAAATGTCTCGATCTCCATCTCTGGCACCCTTTGACGAATTTCACCCACTTCATCTAAAGAAAGCTCACGAGATAGAATGACGCGCTCCAACCCGAAATTATGCCAAAATTTAACCGTTGCCCAGTTTACTGCATTAGCCTGCACTGATAAGTGAATTGGCATATCCGGCCATTTCTCTTTAATCAACATCATCAAACCAGGATCAGACATGATCAAAGCATCTGGACCCATTTCAACCACAGGCTCCATATCTTTTATAAAAGTCTTAATCTTAGCGTTATGCGGGGCAATATTTGTCGCAACATACAATTTCTTACCTTGGCCATGAGCTTCCTCTATGCCTTGTGCAAGATTTGCCATTGTAAAATCATTATTTCGGACACGCAGACTGTAACGAGGCTGGCCAGCATAGACTGCGTCAGCACCATAGGCATAGGCATACCGCATATTCTTAAGAGTACCAGCAGGGGAAAGCAATTCAGTCATAATAAAACTTTATACAGAAATTAAGATGGCGCGAATTCTAGCGAAAACAGCCCTCTATCCCGAAGCGTAAAAACAAAAATGACCGAACAAGTCGGCCATTCTTTGATGTAAATCAATCTGCAAAAAAACTATGAAACGAATCAACCATTCTTCAAGCTCAACTCCAGCGACATTTGACGCACTTGTGACTTTAAGTTATTGATCTCACGTAACACCTGAGGGCGAAACTGATCTATTGAGCGAATAGCTTCTTCCGTGCTTTGGAGCCTAGAAGACAGATTACTTGGCACAGATGGCTGACTGGCAGCACTTGATAACGCATCAATACCTTCTGACTGCTGAGACACCTTAGAATCCAAGCCACTCAACGACCGTTTTAATTCAGACAGTTGACGGTCTAAATCTGCAATACGGTCTCGTTGCGAACCAATCGTTGACCCTTGTTGCTCCACTTTAGCATTGAGATCGCCAGCAAGAGTACTCGCCTCTTCTATCTGATGCTTCTGAGCCTCTTCAATCTTAGCGACTGTATTAACCATCGTATTGTAGCCGTTTTCAATATCATTAAACGCATCCGCTTGAACAGCGAAACGCTTACCCTGAGTTGAAACAACCTCTCTCAATTCTGACAGCTTTTCTTGTAACACTTCAATTTGCTGATCATTATTCGCAATACCAGTCCGGTTTCGATCATACGCAACAGCCCAAAGCTTTCGAATTTCACTATCGTGAGTCTTCAATGTTTCTTCAACTGTTTGACCTAGGGCATTTGTCGATACATCGGCCGCCACCAATTGACTGTCTAAGTCTTGAATTTGACTACGAGCGCCAAGTAACTCGTCACGCAACGCCTGATTTTCCATCCATAACCAGTAGCCACCTGCTCCTGCACCACCTACAATCAACAGAAGAAGAAAATACACAAACGCTAGACTGGTTTTCTTAGCTGGCGCATATCCAGCGGCACCAGGAGATCCTGTAGGCCTTGCTGGTGGAGGGTTTAGGCGTTGCTTGCCTGTTCTAGGCACTTGCGAACTACTTGTGCCCCGATCACTAATTTCATCTTGATCGAGTGTTAGACTTGGGATTTCTACATCATCATCTTTGCGCATAACTATGGTCAGCCGTCAATCTTTGTACAACTATGAAAACTTTGGGAATAAATAACCATACAAACAGAATGAATATAATATTCAAATGTTCGATGCTACTATATAAGCACCATTAACTGCTTGATCACAAGCACTTTTCATTACAATAAAGCAAGGAGAAAAGAAATGGCTTTTGAACTACCAGCTCTACCTTACGCTAAAGATGCTCTTGAACCACATATGTCCCAAGAGACACTTGAGTTTCACCATGGCAAACACCACAACACTTACGTAACTAAGCTAAATGGTCTTGTTCCTGGTTCTGAGTACGAAGGCAAATCTCTAGAAGAGATCATCTCTTCAGCTCCAGCTGGCCCAGTATTTAACAATGCGGCACAAATCTGGAACCATACTTTCTTCTGGAATAGCCTAACGCCAAACGGCGGCGGCGAGCCTACGGGCGCTCTAGCTGATGCAATCAATGCTAAATGGGGCTCTTTCGCAGCGTTCCAAGAAGCATTCAACGACAAAGCCGTAAATAACTTCGGCTCTAGCTGGACTTGGTTGGTGAAAAACGCTGACGGTTCACTAGAAATCGTTAACACTAGCAATGCTGGTACGCCAATGACTGCTGGTCAAACTGCTTTGATTACAGTTGACCTTTGGGAACACGCTTACTACATTGACTACCGCAACGTTCGCCCTGATTACCTTAAAGGCTTCTGGGCACTTGCAAACTGGGAATTCGCAGCAGCTAACTTTGCAGCATAAACCCACAGTATGACCAGTCTAAAAAAGCGCAACTTCGGTTGCGCTTTTTTTGTTTTACACATTGTTGACGCAATACCTTTGCTATGTCGACCCGCAAGATATTGCGCTTAAGTGCTAGTAGCGTTATTGTCTCGTTACAAGTAATTGATTGTAAAAGGGTCTTCACGTGCTAAAACAAATACTGTTCGGATTAACGGCTTCCTTTAGCGTTATACTTTCAGCGCAAGCAGAAACGGTTTATGTTTCTGATATTCAATTCGTTGCCATCCGCGAAGGACTAAGCAATGACACTCGCGCCACAGAACGCGGTATAAAGAGCGGCACCCCTCTTACCGTCTTACAACGTCGTAATGACTACGTAAAAGTTCGCACACCTGATGGCAATGAAGGCTGGCTTCCAAATTACTTCATCAGCGAAGACCGTGTAAGCCGAGACCAACTTGTTTATCTTCAAAATCAGCTCACCCAAGCGAAAGAAGCAAAGGTAGACGCTCAGGACGTGTTACAAGAGACCAAAGATACAAACAGCGAATTGATTTCCTCGGTAGAATCACTCACCTCTCAAAAGCAAGCACTTGAACAGCAACTGATGGATGTGTCCGTCTTAGCGCAACAAGCTAAAGAGATCGTGTCAGCCAATCAGGAGTCTGATTACAAGATCAAATCGCTGCAGCAACAAGTCGACACGCTTACGATGCAAAACGAAGAGCTTAGCAATTCGATTGAACAACGCTGGTTCCTAATCGGTGCGGGGACATTGATTGCCGGTGGCATTTTAGGCTTACTATTTCCAATGACGCGTAAAAAGAAGGTATCATCTAGCTCTTGGTAGACAACTGCATGAGGGAAAAACATGGATGTGAACATTGTACACTCTTTCTTTCTCATCTTTGGGGGCGCCGCGGTGGTCGCCTCCATTGCCCTTTATACTAAGCAACCTCTTATTCTGGCCTACATTGCACTCGGTGCATTATTTGGCCCTTCCGCCCTTCAACTAGTGGACCACCCCAAATTGCTTGAAGGTATGTCTCACATCGGCATCATCTTCCTACTATTTTTACTTGGTCTTGATATGAAACCGAGCCACCTTTTTAACATGCTTAAGAAAGCATCTTGGGTCGCTATCATTTCATCCATCACTTTTGCCGCCTTTGGGTATTTCACAGCCATCGTATTTCAATACACTCAAATGGAATCGCTCATCATCGGGCTTGCAATGATGTTTTCCAGCACCATCGTTTGTATCAAATTACTTCCTACTACGGTATTGCACCATAAACACACCGGTGAATTAGTTGTAGGCTTACTTTTGCTGCAAGACATTATCGCCATCGCAGCCTTGCTTGCTTTAGTTGCCATAGGCAGCTCTTCAGATGCATCGAATAGCTACATGCAATACCTTAAACCTATAATAGGCCTACCTACTTTAATTGGCGGTGCTTTTTTACTAGTCAAATACGTATTACTGCCCCTTATTACACGATTCGACCGCTTTCATGAGTACATCTTTTTACTCTCAATCGGCTGGTGCTTATCAATGGCCACCGCAGCCGAATTACTTGGCTTATCCGCCGAAATGGGCGCTTTTGTTGCCGGTGTTGCGTTGGCCACCTCGCCTATTTCCCAATACATCGCCACCAATTTAAAACCACTAAGAGACTTCTTCCTTATCCTTTTCTTCTTTTCCATTGGTGCGAGTTTCAACCTAGATCTACTCGGACTTGTCATTTGGCCAGCGCTCGCTCTAGCGATGCTGTCAATGATTATCAAGCCCGTTGTTTTTCGCTTTTTATTAAAAGGCTTAAAAGAAGACAAATCTACTAGCTGGGAGGTCGGCTTTCGCCTAGGACAGGTAAGTGAATTCTCACTACTCATTGCTTATTTAGCCGCATCACTAGGCTTAATAGGTGTAGAAGCCAGTCATGTCATTCAAGCTACAGCGATTTTGACCTTTGCCCTATCAACCTATGTAGTAATCTTGAGCTACCCTAATCCTATCGCTATATCTGATCGATTAAGGCGTGATTAGACCAAAATAATCAAATAAATATCGGTGGTAGTCAGCATGCCTCTTTTATTGCGCTATCAAAGTATAATAGAATACGCGCGAATACCTGACTACTTCGCTGAAAGGTCTTGTATACTAACTATGCGAAAAATTCATCCGACACTTTTTAGAGTAATGTAATGGCTGACTTATCACTTTACAGAAACATCGGTATCTTTGCCCACGTAGACGCGGGTAAAACTACCACCACAGAACGTATCCTTAAGCTTACTGGTAAAATCCACAAGACTGGTGAAGTTCACGACGGCGAATCAACTACAGACTTCATGGAACAAGAAGCAGAGCGCGGTATTACTATCCAGTCTGCTGCTGTTACTTGTGAGTGGAAAAACCACCGCCTAAACGTTATCGATACTCCTGGACACGTAGACTTCACAGTTGAAGTATACCGTTCTTTGAAAGTACTTGATGGTGGTATTGGTGTATTCTGTGGTTCTGGTGGTGTTGAGCCACAATCAGAAACAAACTGGCGCTACGCTAACGAGTCTGAAGTTGCTCGTGTAATCTTTGTTAACAAACTAGACCGTCTAGGCGCTAACTTCTACCGCGTTGTAGATCAAGTTAAAAACGTTCTAGCTGCTAACCCTCTTGTTATGACACTTCCTATCGGTGAAGAAGATGAATTCGCAGGTGTTGTAGACGTTCTAACTAAGAAAGCTTACATCTGGGACGACAGTGGTCTTCCAGAGAACTACGAAATCACTGATGTTCCAGCTGATATGGTAGACAAAGTTGAAGAATATCATGAAGCATTGATCGAGACAGCTCTAGAGCAAGACGAAGATCTAATGATGGCTTACCTAGAAGACGGTGACGTTCCATCGATCGATGAAATCAAGCGCTGTATCCGTAAAGGTACTCGCGACCTTGCGTTCTTCCCAACGTACTGTGGTTCTGCGTTTAAAAACAAAGGCATGCAAAACGTTCTTGATGCAGTAGTAGATTACCTTCCTTCACCAACGGAAGTTGACCCACAAGAATTAACTGACAAAGAAACTGGCGAATCAACTGGCAAATACGCTATTGTTTCTGTTGATGAACCTTTACGCGCACTTGCGTTTAAGATCATGGACGACCGTTTCGGCGCTCTTACCTTCGTTCGTCTTTACTCAGGTAAACTAAACAAAGGCGACACGATCCTTAACTCTGCAACAGGTAAAACTGAGCGCGTTGGCCGCATGGTTGAGATGCAAGCGGACGATCGTAACGAGATCACTTCAGCGCAAGCTGGTGATATCATTGCCATCATCGGTATGAAGAACGTTCAAACAGGTCACACTCTTTGTGATCCTAAACATGAATGTACACTTGAAGCGATGATTTTCCCTGAACCAGTAATCTCTATCGCTGTTCAGCCTAAAGATAAAGGCGGCAACGAGAAAATGGGTATCGCAATCGGTAAAATGGTTGCAGAAGATCCATCTTTCCAAGTTGAAACAGACGAAGACTCTGGTGAAACAATCCTTAAAGGTATGGGTGAGCTTCACCTAGACATTAAGGTAGACATTCTTAAGCGTACATACGGTGTAGATCTAATCGTTGGTCAACCTCAAGTTGCCTACCGTGAAACGATCACTCGTGAAGTTGAAGACAGCTACACGCACAAGAAACAGTCTGGTGGTTCTGGTCAGTTCGGTAAGATCGATTACCGCATCAAACCAGGTGAGCCAAACTCTGGCTTCACATTCACATCATCTGTTGTGGGTGGTAACGTACCGAAAGAATTCTGGCCTGCAGTTGAGAAAGGCTTCAAATCTATGATGGATCAAGGTGTCCTTGCGGGCTTCCCTGTTCTTGACGTAGAAGTTGAACTTTTCGACGGTGGCTACCACGCAGTAGACTCATCTGCTGTAGCATTCGAGATCGCAGCGAAAGGCGCATTCCGCCAATCTATCCCGAAAGCAGGCGCGCAACTTCTTGAGCCAATCATGAAAGTTGACGTGTTCACTCCAGAAGATCACGTTGGTGATGTAATCGGTGACCTTAACCGTCGCCGCGGCATGATCAAAGACCAAGAAGCAGGTCTAACTGGCGTACGCATTAAAGCAGACGTACCTCTGTCTGAAATGTTTGGCTACATCGGTTCTCTTCGTACAATGACATCTGGTCGTGGCCAATTCTCTATGGAATTCGCTCATTACGCTCCATGTCCTGCGAACGTTGCTGAAACTGTGATCGAAAAAGCGAAAGCTAAAAAAGAAGAGAAGTAATTCCTTTTTTTAAGACACAAAAAACCCGGCATATGCCGGGTTTTTTTATGCTCAAATTTCACATCATATATCCAGTAACTCATACCTACTAGTAAGGAGCAGGATACTGCTTAAAGACCTCAGCCACTTCCGATATCACCTGCTCACTCAAAGCAACCTCAAAAGCCTTTATGTCCTCTTTCAACTGATCCATGGTCGTTGCACCAATAATGGTAGAGGTTACTCCATCCACTTGATCTACCCACGCTAACGCTAACTGAGAGGCAGTCAGACCATTACGCTCAGCAATATCTTTGTAAGCTTTAATTGCCAGGTTAGACGCCTCTGTATCCCTGAATAAGCCATTTCGCTGCGCATAACTCCAACGACTACCTTGCGGACGCGCACCATCAATGTATTTACCAGACAACGCTCCTGCAGCTAATGGCGACCATGGCAAATACGCCACATCTTCGCGAACACAGCCTTCAATCAGATACGGCCAATCTTTCGCGTGCAACAAACTGAACTCATTTTGGATCGATGCCACGCGAGGCAAACTATGCTTTTCACTTAAACGTAGGTATTCGCTGACCCCCCATGGGGTTTCGTTAGAAAGACCAAAATGACGAATCTTACCCGCTTTAACGCACTCATCTAACGCTTGCAGTATCTCTAACATCTCAGCAGACTGCTGCTGAGTATCAACATCAGAAAAATTTAAGCGCCCAGGCCAATGTTTTGCAAAATGCGGGGAGGTACGATTTGGCCAGTGAATTTGGTAAAGATCGATATAATCTGTTTTTAATCGAGCAAGTGAATTATCAACAGATTGCACAATCGCTTCACCAGTTACATCGCCACCATCACGCACCCATGATAAACCGTTACCAGCAATCTTAGTCGCCAGTACAACTTCATCACGACGCGATTCATGACGTGAAAACCAATCACCAATAATAGACTCGGTCTTACCATAGGTATCAGGCGTAGGGGGAACGGCATACATTTCCGCTGTATCCCAAAAGTTAATACCTTGATCCAAGGCAAACTCAATTTGCTGGTCGGCATCTTGCTGAGTATTTTGTTTACCCCAAGTCATTGTACCAAGGCAAACATGGGACACATCGATATCAGTACGACCTAACTTACTGTATTTCATGTATATACATTCCTTTAAAAGTTTTACATCAACTTTAAGAATGTAATAAATCAAAGACAACAAAGCCAGCATTCCACTTGGAAACAATGTGGAGGCTGGCTGCTAAAAACATCAAAACAATGGATTATTTACTTTCCAATAAGTACTCGTATCGTTTATCAGTCAGCGTCTTTAAAAAGGCCACCAACGCATCGACACGACGCTCATCAAGCGGCGGCCCTATCTGCAACGTATTATGGTCAATATTTTCAAACACCTCTGGCTCAGCCCAAGGCACTCCAGTTTCAGGATTCACCTTTCTCATTGGGTTGTTATAGTGGTCGTAAAACAAAATGACTGTCTTAAGATCCTTGAATACACCATTGTGCATATAGGGACCAGTAATCGCCACATTACGTAAAGTAGGCACTTTAAACTTACCACGCTCCTTAGGGTCACTTACCTGCGGATTATCAAATAACCCTTCATCAAGTGACTGAAGATTCAACGCTGAATTAGCTGGTACACCAATATTTCGATATTCATAGTTGGTAAAGGTTTCACGCTTATTGAAAGGAGAGCCATTTAACTGATGGCATGAATTACAATTAGTAAACTGTTGAGAAAAGAATAAAGTACGCCCCAACTCCTCTTCCTGGGTGAATGCTGCCTCACCCCGCAAGACGCGATCATATTTTGAATCAAATGGCATAAAAAGCTCAGTTTGCTCAAAATGAGCAATAGCATCCGTGATCGCACTAAAGGCCCGTTCTTTTTGCTCAAAAAGATCATTGCCATACAGCTTTTTAAATAATGACTTATACGTAGGATTTTCAAGCACCCTATCAACGACGGCACCTTCATTTTCCATCTGCATTTCCATGGGGTTCACAAAAGGCCCTGCTGCCTGATGCGCAAGCGAGTTAGCACGGCCATCCATAAACATACCACCACGAAACTCCCCGTCTTTCATTCGATGAAACGCAGGTGTCAGCGCTGCGTAGCTCGCTGTAGGTGCATTACGCTCCCCATGAGAAACGTCATCACTCCCTAAAGAAACCGCCCCCAAATCCACTGTTTGGCGACTGTCAGCAAAAGCACGACCAATATCATGACAACTAGCGCAAGACTGATTTCGGTACTTAGATAGATTCACATCAAAAAATAATTGACTGCCTAGCTGCGCCTTCGGGTGATTCAGCGCCACAGGCAAATCAGAGATCAAATCAGCAGAAGATGTTTCAATCGCCAACTCTTCAGACTTTTGACTGCAACCAGATACCGACAAGGCACCTAGCAACAAAATAGACGAGATCGTATGTTTCATATCACTACCATTTTTTCGGATGGTCACATGATACAACTTGATTAGATAAGAGGTAAATGAATGAGAATGAAAACTAACAGTATTCTAAGTGACTGATGTCACAGAGACATCAGTCACTTAATAAAAGAAAGATTAATCGTTCTTTTCAGGTAAAGTAACGTTTAATTCCAACACTGAACAATCGTCCGTATCTTCTAACTGAATCTGGACATGCTCATTATCAACCTGCACATACTTACGGATAACAGCAATAATCTCTTGCTGCATCTGCTCCAAGTAGTCTGGCTGAGTGCGACGACTACGCTCATGTGCCACAATAATTTGCAAACGATCCTTAGCTACTGACGCAGAGCTTGGTTCGCTTTTACTTTTAAAGTAATCAAAAATCCCCACGCTAGCCTCCTAGTAAACGCTTAAAGAATCCTTTCTTTTGAACATCCGTAAAACGCAACGGACGCTCTTCACCCAGCAAACGGTCAACCGCATCAGAATAAGCCTGACCCGCTTCAGCTTGACCATCTAAAATAACTGGTGTGCCTTGGTTAGATGCCTTAAGCACCGCTTCCGACTCAGGAATAACACCCAACAATGGAATTGCCAAAATCTCTTCAACGTCGGCAACACTTAACATTTCACCTTCTGAAACGCGATCAGGGTTATAGCGCGTCACTAGAAGATGCTCTTCAATGGGCGGCAAACCTTGCTCGGCACGGCGACTCTTGCTCTGCAGAATACCTAAAATGCGATCAGAGTCGCGCACTGAAGAGACTTCAGGGTTGGTTGTCACTATTGCGACATCTGCAAAATACAACGCCATTTGTGCGCCTTTCTCTATACCGGCAGGCGAATCACAAACAATGTATTCAAAATCCTTAGACAGCTCATTTAAAACCGCCTCTACACCTTCAGTTGTCAATGCATCTTTATCACGTGTTTGTGATGCCGGAAGAAGAAACAAATCCTTAGTGCGCTTATCTTTAATCAAAGCTTGTGAAAGTGTTGCTTCTTTATTAATAACATTCACAAAATCGTACACAACTCGACGTTCACAACCCATAATAAGGTCTAAATTACGTAGACCCACATCGAAGTCGATAATAACCGTTTTATGTCCTTTCAGCGCCAATCCAGTACCGATTGCAGCGCTAGATGTAGTTTTACCAACCCCACCTTTACCTGAGGTTACGACGATAATTTTAGCCAACTATATATCCCCCGAGAAACAAATTCTGATAGCCTTTGCCATAACCTATAGTGAGGCGATTTCTAATGCTTCATCCACTAATAGCACTTGCGCGGCGTCTTTCCAAATGATTTTTTGCAGAGCGTCGCTCAACATAAAGTTGCCTGCAATCGCGACCAGCTCTGCTTCCATGTTTTTACAAAAAATACGAGCCGAAGTATCACCTTTCACTCCAGCCAAAGCGCGACCTCTTAAGGCGCCATAAATATGAATATTGCCTTCTGCTAACACTTCCGCACCAGCACTCACTTGAGACACGACCACTAAATCGCCTGGCGCATACACTTGCTGCCCCGAGCGAACAGGCTTCGTAATAAGCTTGGTAGGCTGCGATACCTCACGCTCTTCAACCACCGTTTTAATGACCACATGCGGATCTTTCGCAGGCGCAGGCGTTTCACTCTTAATATTAATCTGTCGACTGTTTGCATTAGGCAATAACGGCAACTCGCAATCGAAGCGCCAGCTTGGAATCTCACCTTCTGACGTCCTCCAGCCAATTACAGCCAGTCCCAATTCACGACAGCCCGCGACAAGTGTTTGAAAAAGATCCAATGAAACAGGCTCAGAGCATTGATTGATGTCGATAATAAGAGGTGCTTGATTAAAAAACTGAGGAACTTGAGCAATCTTTTCCTTCAGCCCCAATTTGATCTGCTCTAGATTGGGTGTTTTGACCTCTAATACAACAGTGGTCACAACACTCCCTTTGAGGCGAAAGTCATTATCTGACATCTAAAGAATTTCCTTAATTAAATCAGTGCGGTAACGCTTATAAAATAAGCGAATTTTGCAATATTCTATTTTAACAATATACAAGTAGAAATGAAGCAATTCCGTGCAAACAAATAACTTAAGTTTACATATTGTGCCCTAATATAACACTTGTGCGCAAATTAAACCAAACTAGTAACCCATTGTATTTATTAAACTTTTACAACTTATTTACAAGGTTTTGCCATCATTTCTGGGGACAACTCACTAATGAATATTAATAGCAACTTTACCCTTTATAGAGCGGTTCAAGACCTGACACACCCAGTCCTGCTTGCTTGTTCACTTGAATTTGTACCGAAATGCGTTCTTTGAGAGCTTCAACATGACTAATCACACCAATTGTCTTACCGGAACTGTTTAAGCGATCTAGCGCATCTAGAGCGATATCTAAGGTTTCGCTGTCTAACGTGCCGAACCCTTCATCTAAAAATAATGAATCAATCGAGGTTTTGTGAGACACAAGTTCAGACAGAGACACCGCCAACGCCAGACTCACCAAGAAAGACTCTCCACCAGATAATGTTTTTGTGTCTCGCGTAATATCACCCTGCCACTGATCAATGACTTCAAGCTGCAACCCCTCATTACGCTGACGCTGTAATTGATAGCGGCCATGCAAGGTATTCAGGTGTCGATTCGCTAACCACACGAGATGATCTAACGTCACACTTTGCGCATAACGTCGAAATTTAGCCCCGTCAGAAGACCCAATTAAAGCATTCAAATCGTCCAACAAAATAAATTCATGTTTTTGATCTGCAATATCTTTCAACATGGACTGGTTATTTTTACGTTTAACACTTTCTGAATGAACACGCTCAGCAATTTGCCCTAACTGAACCATTTGCTCATCGTACTCATCTTTAAGCGTTTCAAACCTTTGCTCTAATGCATGCAAGTCCTGCTGTTCAGACAATACCGGTAACGTTGCAAACACGGCTTCGTGTTCTGCTAAATCATGATTAACTTGCTCAACCAGTGCATTAAGTCGTTGAATTGTATTTTGCGCATCATCACGCATTTGCTCTATTCGTTTGACCTCAGTCGCGTCGATAGACGCACTCTTCCAAGCGTCTGATGATATAAAGCCAACGCTTTCAAGGCACTCTAACCAATCTTGCTCCGCCGCTTTTGTCTTCTGATTAAGCTGATCGAGCATTTCCGATACATTGGTTAACTTTGTGGTGAGCTGTGTATGCTGAATAGACTGTGTAGACAACTGGCTTGCGTACAGGTCTTTTGTCGATTGTAAGGCATCCAGCTGGCTTAGATACTCAGTACGTAAGGCTTGAACAGACTTTCCTTGTAACCCTTCTGCCAGCTCATTTCCAAGTCGCTCAACGGTTTGCACCAATGCCGCAATGTCATCTGTTAGTACTTCTTTCTGATGGCTAACTTGGCTAATTGTTTTTTGGGTTTGATCTTTTTGCCATAAGCAAGCCTCTAAGGACTTATCAAGCTGAGCTATTTTTTGAGAAGCGCTCTGCCATTGCTGAACCGCCTCGGTAATGGCCACTAAATTAGTCGAATATTGCTCACACCAAGAAGCATCATTCGCCAATTCAACGACACTTTCTGATAAGTTTTGCAACTGTTCTTTTGTGTCTATTTCTAAGGTAGCAAGCGCATGATTTAGTTGATCAATAGCGATTTTTTTACTGTCTCGTTCATGCAACCATTGCTTCTGAAGCATTGACTGATTAGCGAGCTGTTGATCAACATCCTGCTTTTGCTTCAATAGGTTATGACGCTCTTGCTCTAATGCCTGAGATCGCCTCTGGGTTTGCTTTAGGATCTTTAGCTCTTCACTGGCCTTTTCAATGTTCGTTTCTAGCGCTTGCAAGGAAACTGACGCATCTTCTGCTGCCGCTATTTCATAGCCAATAATTTGATCTCTAATGATCGAACGCTGCGCCTCTATTGATTCAAGTTTACCTAATAACTTCGCACCCTCTTGCTCAATAGGCTTTATGTCATTAACGCTTTGCAAACGCTCAGCTTGGTATTCAGATAACCGCTTGGTGAGCGTGTCATCGATAGTAAAAGCTTCTACCGCCACCAAATCATGACTGTCACTTCCACAAAGAGGGCAGGCCTCCCCCTCGATAAGCAATTGACGCTCACGCTCCAATACAGCAACACGTTGTTGCAAAAAAATCCGCTGCTCAAGGTCGGCTATTTGCGCTTCGATTCGTTTGATATTGGACAGCGCTTGCTTAACTTGCTCGGTGTTTTGGGTCAACTCGTCACTTAACGTTTGCTGAGCACAGTTTAACCGCTCCAGTTCTTGTCTTGATTCAGCCAATCGACTCAAAGTGGTTTGAAGCGTTCGCTTTTGCTCTACATATACTTCAAGACTGTCAATTTTGTGCGCCAAACTTGCTGCGTCATAAGTATTCAACAAAGACGCAAGATCGGACTCGACCGTCTGTAAATGATGATTCAGCCCTGACTGATGCTTTTGAGTTAGACTTAGCTGTTGCTCAGCAGACGCTAATTTCTGCTCAATATCTGTTTTGACAGACTGCAGTGAAGTCAGTTGTGTTTGTTTATTTATAAACTGCTGTTTATTTTGGCTTATCTGATCATCTTGCAGACGCCACTTTTCTATTAGTTCTGAGGCTTTCGCGCCATCTTTCCAAACATTTAGCGACTCCATTAAGCTCAGTTTTTCATTCTGAAGTTGGGTTACCGTAGAGTTCTGATTCGAAATATCCTGTTCTAAAGCATCCAACTGTTGTAACAGCGCTCGTTGATTATCTTGATGCGTTTGCAACGCTTGAGCCTGTCGATTACATTCGTGTTCTTTTGGCGACCAAGTCTTCTCAGCGGCCAGTTCAAATTTTGCAAATGCGGCCTGATGTTCAGAAAGTGTGTGAGAAGCATCATTAAAACGGGCTTGAGTGTCATCATAAGACTGCTGGCTTTCTAATAACTCTGTTTTTAAGTTTCTTTCTAGACTTTTACTTTGCTCTAGCTCAACTTTAAGCTGCTGTAGATGTGCGTGTTTGGGCTCTATTTGTTGTGCCAGATACGCTTGCTCAAGCAAATTAAAAGACGGCGCAAGCTCAGTCCAATTTGTTTGAGCCTGAACAAGCTCATCATTGAGTTTTGATTTTTTCTCTGTCAGCTCTTGAGCTGATTGGTGCCATGCGAGCACTCGATGCAGCGCATTTAGCGACTGTTTCGTTTGATCAACGTTTTTCTTAGCAACGTCATGCTCGTCTTGCAACACTTGCCACTCTTCAATAGACAGTAACTTGTGGCTCGCTTGAACGGCCTCAAGTTGCTGGATATGAGCTTTTTTCTCACGATGGGCTTCAAATATTCGTCGTGAAATGTCCGCGTATACTTCCGTTCCAGTCAGTTCTTCTAATAACTCAGCTCGATCGTCCGTTTTGGCATTCAAAAACGCCGCGAATCCGCCTTGAGCAAGCATCATCGAGCGAGTAAAACGTGGAAAATCCAGTCCAGTTAATTCAGCGACGCCGTCAAGTTTTAAGGCAATTTTATCGGCAATGATTTTACCGTCAGCTTGCGACAAACTGCATTTAATCGGTTGCAGCTTGCCATCGGCTTTATTACGAGCACGTTTTTGCTCCCATGACGCGGTGTATCGCTTACCTTTCACTTCAAACACTACTTCAGAAGCGCAATGGGCAGTGTGTCGAGTCATTACATCATTAGCAGATTGGGATACATTAATACGGGGCGTCTGATGATAGAGCGCCAAACAAATCGCATCTAATAACGTGGACTTCCCTGCCCCCGTAGGGCCAGTGATAGCAAAAATGCCAGCATCTGCTAAGGGTGCAGATTCAAAATCTATAAACCACTTACCCTTCAAAGAATTCAAATTTTCAAAACGTAGTGAGCAGATTTTCATGAGTTAGGCTCCTCATCGTCCATAATGATTTGCTGGAATAAGCCTCTAAGCTCCACACTTCGCTCTTCTGATACGTCCTTCTCAAGCAATAACTTGTCAAATACTTCCACCGGGGTTACATCCTCTAACGTAGCGGTTTCAGCCAAGCCATCGACCAAATCGACGAGCCTCTTTTCTCGGCGCACTTTGACGACATCAATCTTCTTATGCTCGGTTATCTGTCTTAGCTGTTCCTGAAAAGGACCTAGATTAATATCTTCTGTAACAGTAATCTCAAGCCATACGGTCAAATGCTCGCTACATGGTAGTTGCTCAATTTCATAGATCAGTTGATCACGACTTCCTTTCATGCTTCTGAGTTCACGAAACGCCGGCACATCAATACGTTCAACATCACGGGTCTCAGTATCAAACACACAAACGGATTTTTGACTGCTGGCTTCATCAAAACTCATTGGCATCGGCGAACCAGAATAGCGCCAGCAGTGATTGCCTCCCACTGACATTGGCTTATGAATATGACCCAGCGCCAAATAATCAAACTCAGGCAACATGCTTGGCGGGAAAGCCTCTAACGTACCCACATAAATATCGCGCACTGACTCTGTTTTCTGTCCGCCTAACACGGTGAAATGCCCCGTACCAATGATGGGCACATCGCCAGATAATCGCTTCGCCTCTGAAAATAAAGTTCGGTAATAGTGCTGTATTTGATGGGAAAGTAGCTGTTGTTTCTCATCCCCTGCCTGCCCTGCTTCGTAACGCACCATGTCTCTTGCGCGAAGAAATGGAACGGCACATACCATCGCCTGTAGTGTGTTTTGCTCATCCCGCAATGGAATGACAGCATTATCCAGTGCTGCCCACTCTGGTTGCGTCACGACATAGGTATCGAGCGTTCTCAAAAGACTTTTACTTTCGTTTAATACACTGACCGAATCGTGGTTGCCTGCAACCACAATAAACTGGCAATTTAAGGCATTCAGTTTTAGAACACATTCATGATAGAGCTCTCGGGCATAACTGGGCGGAGTTGATGTGTCAAATACGTCTCCCGCCAAAATCACGGCTTTGATGTGATGTTGTTCAACAATATTCGCAAGCCAAGAAACAAATAAACGATGCTCTTCGAGACGGCTTTTGCCCATAAAACTCTGACCAAGGTGCCAATCGGATGTGTGCAGTATTTTCATTAGGAGTGGTTTATTAGATAGGTAAATTCATTCACTCGACAACGACTGTTCGTTAGCCAAGTCTCTAAGGCATGCAGGGATATGGACTCATCGGCCATTACGACCGCCATGTCAAACCGTTTGAAGGATAAGCTGGCATCAGACTTCGACAAATCTATTAACGCCAACTCGATTTTGGTGCCCAAATTACTAGCCGTAAGCGCTTCTGCAAAATGCCTCGCCATGGGTTCATTCTTAGCGCCGTACAGTAAGAGAAACGTGGCATTTGGGTCCAACAATGCTCGCTGAGGCTTATTCACTAGCTTCAAGGTGTCTATTTGATTACAAAGATGAGTAGGGAAGTAGAAATCAAGTGTCGTGCCATCGGGTGAACAGCAGGTACTGCGCCCCTCTTGTCCGCCACATTGCCAACGAATGTCTGCGCCTAACGGTAGCGCCATTTTTGTGTGACCCGTCACCACAGCCCACCGCTGTGTCAACTCGCTCACGGTTACGTGTTCTAGGACAACATCATATACATGATGTGCTTGTGTCATTAGGGATAGATCCTCCGTAACTCTCTGCTGACACGCTAACAAAGGAGTAGTGGTTGTCGCCTCATATAAACAACAACTTCGGCACGCTCCAGCTAAACAACTGTGCGGAACAATGACCCCGTTAGAGGTCAAGCCAGCCAGTAAATTCTCGCCAGACTCAATTTCATACGTTGTCCCATCAAGGGTAACAGCACAAACTTTTGACATAATCAAACGGCTTTCGGCGTGTCTTTAAGCAGTGTTTTAAGGATGTTCCAAAACTCTGCTACGGAATCGATTTGGAGGCGTTCAGAGGGTGAATGCGCACCGCGTATATTCGGCCCAAACGATACCATCTCCATTGCTGGGTATTTTGCGCCGATGATACCGCATTCAAGCCCTGCGTGAATCACTTTCACATTAGGCTCAAAGCCCATTACCTGTTCATGTACACGATGGAAATGTGTCAGTAAATTAGAGTGTGGCTCAGGCTTCCAGCCAGGATAGCCATTCTCTAACAACACCTCACAGCCAATTAATTGAAATGGCGCTTTAGCTATCTTCGCTAAGTATTCAGTTTGACTGTCCACTGAAGAACGTACTAATAGACAAACAGACAATTCAATATCAGCCTGATTGACCAAGATTCTAATAACGCCCAAGTTGCAGGAGGTTTCCACCACATTAGCAATAGAAGGTGACATGCGACGAACACCATGCGGTGCCGATAATAAAGCTTGTATCACACTCGTCTGATTACTTTTAGAAAGGTGTTCAGTTACATCAGAAGTAGAAACTGAAATGGATAAGTTTGGATCTGTATCTACATATTCTTGCTGATAGAGTTTGGCTTGCTCAGTAAGCCATTCTTCAAATTTACCGATTTCAGAGGCGTTCATTAACACAGTAGCATTGGCATCTCGTGCAATGGCATTTCGCAGTGTACCACCCACTATTGAAGACAAACGAAAATCCATTGCATCATTTAAGTCATTCAGTAATCGCGCCATCAGCACATTTGCATTGGCTAGACCTTTATTGATGTCTAGGCCTGAATGCCCACCTTTTAGCCCTGTGATAGTAATCAAGAAGGCCCTATCAAATTCCGGTTCATGCTCTAACAGGAAACGTTTGGACACATTGATATCAACACCACCGGCGCAACCGATGTAAACATCACCACGATCTTCTGAGTCAAGGTTTAGCAGTCGGGTACCCTTAAGAATGCCTTCAGGAAGTTGAGATGCACCACGTAGACTGGTTTCTTCTTCAATCGTGAACAGTGCCTCAATGGGGCCATGGGGAATATCGTTACTTTCTAAAACGGCCAAAATAGCCGCGACGCCGATGCCATTGTCCGCCCCAAGAGTCGTACCTTTTGCATGCACCCAACCGTCTTGCTCATACGTTTCAATTGGGTCATTTTCAAAGCAATGATTAGAGGTCGCTTCTTTTTGAGCCACCATATCTAGATGCCCCTGTAGCACAACGGTCTCACAAGCTTCCATACCTGTCGTGGCAGGCTTACAAATTAATAAATTGCCGGCCGCATCAATACTGGCTCTCAACCCTAAACTCTGAGACCATTCAAATAAATAGCTACGTAGCGTTTCTTCGTGAAAAGACGGGCGCGGGGTATCACACATCAGACGAAACTGTCGCCATACAGCTTGTGGCTGAAGCGACTCTAACCATTCGTTCATTTATACACTCCAATAAAATAAGCCGTTTAACTAAGCGCTAAACGGCTTAAAACATTTTTTCATCGCTTTTTA
This sequence comes from Marinomonas gallaica, assembly GCF_001639745.1. Taxonomy (GTDB): domain Bacteria; phylum Pseudomonadota; class Gammaproteobacteria; order Pseudomonadales; family Marinomonadaceae; genus Marinomonas; species Marinomonas gallaica. The sequence continues at coordinate 64,203 of NZ_LTAX01000009.1, read as the reverse complement.
AGCGAGCCTGCTGAAAACGTAACAAATTCTTCAGCACTGGTTGGATGAACACCCACCGTCGAATCAAAATGTGCTTTTGTCGCGCCTGCTTTAATCGCAATACCAAGGCCTTGAATAATCTCACCGGCATAGTCACCAATCATATGAGCACCGATAACCTTGTCAGTTGATCTATCAACAATCAACTTCATAAAACTGCGCTCTTGTGCACCCGATAACGTATGCTTCATGGCGCGAAAATCTGTTTGATAAACATCTATATCTAAACCACGTCGATCCGCTTCTTGTTCACTCAGTCCTACGGTACCGATTGGTGGCTGCGAGAAAACAGCGGTCGGAATATTATCGTAATCAAAGTTTGGTTCAATTTCATCGAACCAATAGCCAATCAACGCCATCGCTTCTTTAATTGCCACAGGAGTTAATTGAACACGATCTGTTACGTCACCGATGGCATAAACAGAATCTGCTGTACTTTGATAACGATCATTCACCACAATCGCACCATTTTTAGTCGTTTCAATGCCTGCTGACGCCACATTCAACTTATCAGTGTTAGGTACACGGCCTGTCGCATAAAGCACTTCATCGAACACCAACTCACGGCCATCTTTTAGCATCACACGTTTTTGCTTACCTTGTAATTCAATTTTCGCAACATCGCTGTTTAGTTGAACATTGACACCGGAACGACCGTATTCGTTACTTGCAAAATCGCGTACGTCTTCATCAAAACCGCGCAATAACTTATCACCGCGGTACATCAACGTCGTTTCGACGCCCAAACCGTTACAAATACCAGCAAACTCAACGGCGATATAACCACCACCTACGACTAGAATCGATTTCGGCAGTTCTTCTAGAAAGAACATATCGTCGGAGACCAGTACATGCTCATTGCCGGGGAATTCTGGAACAAATGGCTGAGCACCAACGGCGATTAGAATACGTTCGGCTGTAATGATCTCATCACCTACTTTAACAGTATGAGCATCTACTAGCTCACCATAGCCTTGATGAATGGTAACGCCTGGGTTTTCAAGCAGATTTTTATAGATGCCATTCAAACGCTCAATCTCTTTAGATTTATTGTCCCTTAACGTTGCCCAATCAAAACTTGGCTCAGAAAACGTCCAACCATACCCCTTTGCCTGACTTGCAATATGACTGTATTCGGAACCGTAAACAAACAGCTTCTTCGGTACGCAGCCAATGTTGACACAGGTTCCCCCTAGCGCTTGAGACTCTGCAACACCCACTTTAAATCCTTTTGAAGCAGCAACACGGCTGGCACGCACGCCACCAGAACCTGCTCCGATCACGAATAAATCATATTGATAGCTCATAACGAGAGTCCTTTTAAATGTAAATATCTACAATCAATTGGGTTGTGACTTGGTTATTTCAACTCTACTAATGTAAATGATTATTTTTTAAATTCTGGCTAGTTATTATTGTCAATAAGACTTTAATCTGTAAGTATTTGTAATATTGAGAATTAGGTCAGGAATCATTAGCTCTATGAAAGTAGTATCCTTCAACATCAACGGTTTAAGAGCGCGTCCACATCAGATCTCAGCGCTTGTTGAAGCACGGCAACCAGATATCATCGGCCTGCAAGAGATTAAGGTGCATGATGACGCCTTCCCTCATGAGATTCCAGAATCAGTGGGCTATCATGCCTACTATTTCGGTCAAAAGTCACATTATGGCGTAGCCATCTTCAGCAAAAACCCAGCTCTCGAAGTAGAGTACGGATTTCCTGGTGACGACGAAGACGCCCAACGTCGCATGATTATTGCTACGTTCGATACCGAAAATGGCCCTTTGAAGGTTATAAACGGCTATTTTCCGCAGGGTGAAAATCGTGATCATGAGACAAAGTTTCCTGCGAAACGTAAATTCTATCAAGACCTTATGGACTACCTTTCTGACCAACCTAAAGAAGCTCAAATTGTCATTATGGGTGACTTCAATATCTCCCATTTGGATTTAGACATAGGCATTGGTGACCAAAATGCAAAACGCTGGTTAAGAACGGGCAAGTGTAGTTTCCTTCCAGAAGAAAGAGAGTGGTTTGATCGCTTGTTAGCATGGGGACTAACTGACACCTATCGCTTCCAACATCCAACCTCTAACGAACGCTTTAGCTGGTTTGACTATCGCTCAAAAGGCTTTGATGACACCCCTAAACGAGGCCTAAGAATTGATGGCGTGCTTGCCACAGGGCCACTTATGGAGCGTCTAATATCAACAGGGATTGATTACGAGATTCGAGCGTTAGATAAACCGTCTGACCACGCCCCGATCTGGGCTGAGTTTGAACTCTAGATGATGGTTTTTTAACCAACCAGGCTAGACAGAGGGTATGCATTTGTCGTGGTTGCTTTTACGCCTCATACCCCCAGCCTTATCCACAAGAGTTGTGGATTACTTGTTTTCCCAGCAATCTTTGTTATAACACTGATATTCATTCTTAATTATACTAATAACGATATATAACACCTATGCCTAAATCAGAACTCACCATCACAGAAATGCTCGAACGCGCTAGTGAAGCCTCTGGCTTTCTAAAAGCATTGAGCAACGAGAACAGACTTATTATCCTTTGCAACCTTTTACAGGGAGAGCTTTCGGTAGGCTCTCTAAATGAAAAAGTCTTGCTCAGCCAATCGGCTTTATCACAGCACTTAGCCGTACTCAGGAAAGACGGACTGGTAAGCACACGCAGGGACTCGCAAACTATTTTCTACTCTATTGCTGATTCTAGGGTGAAAGAGTTAATTCAGAAATTACATGATTTATTCTGCGTTTAGCTAGATGAGCGAGTTATTTGTCTAACGGCCCATTCAGGTGGCTCAAGCGATCACATAAATCCGCTTTGAGCCACCACGCCACACCAAGCTCATGTGATGAACTCATCCCCTATAATCGACACGTAAGGCTCTGGGAAGCCCCTAAAAAGGTCATCAATCAGGATCTCTAAATTCAAATGGCCCTCTACGAACTCTAATAAAACTAGCAAACCTAGGCAGTCCGGTTGAAGTTAAGCCTTGGTAGCGAAAGGTAATGTAATCGCCAATTGCGGGCGGCTCAGAACGCTCTTGATCATTAAAGCCCGAACCAACTCTAAATTGCCGGCCATTGGCTAACTCAACTACTATGGCCCCCATTTTGCCTGAATATTTTCCCTTTCCAGGAACATGAGCAACCACCCTCGCCTCAGCATCTTTATAAGGCTTCAACTTAAGTAAGGCATCACTTCGACCATCTTTAAAAGAAGCATCTTTACGGTGGAGCATTAAACCCTCTCCTCCTTGATACACAACTTCATCCAACAGACGATACAATTCATCAGAAGTCGTAATGGAATGCTGCGTCACAGGCTGCAAATATTCATTCTGAGTAGACTCGATAGCATCTAAATAGATTTTATAGCGTTCGGCAAAGGTATGTTCGACATTTGGCGCATCAAAAACCATATAACGAATCTGTCTCCATTGTGATTCGTTTGGCACCTGATCTAATACGGTCTTTTGAACTGCATTGAAGCCTTGACGACCTGACCACAATTCACCATCCATCCATAGCTCAGGCCAGCCATTAATAAACCAATGAGGAGCCATTATTAGATTGCCTTGTCGTGTCGTCAATTGATGACCATCCCAGATAGCACGTATACCATCAAGCTTTTCACTGACAAGATAAGATTCAACATGCTCACCATCATAAACCGTCGCCAGCTGGACAGGTTGAGCAATAGAATTACCGATTAGGCAGCATAGCGCAGCCGATAAACATAGACGCATAAGACCTCCTTGTCATGCGACAGATACAAAAAAGCCCAAGCAATGCTTGGGCTCTAATTTTGATTAGTTCGACATTTGAACAATCAACTTATTCATACGTGTTACAAACGTTGCAGGGTCGTCTAGTTGACCACCCTCTGCAAGGGTTGCTTGTTCGTACAATAACCAAGCCATATCCGCAAAGCGCTCTTCATCTGATTCCGCATCCATTTTCTGAACAATTGGATGATCAGGGTTGATTTCCAATGATGGCTTAGATTCAGGCAGTTGTTGACCCGCCTGTTCAAGTAAACGACGCATTTGTAGACCCATGTCAAACTCACCTACCACCAAACACGCTGGAGAGTTCGTCAAACGGTCAGTACTGTTAACAGACGTTACTTTGCCTTCCAAAACAGATTTCATACGATCAAGCAGCGGCTTCATTTGCTCAGCTTTTTGCTCTTTCTCTTTTTTCTGTTCTTCAGACTCTTCTACTTCAATGTCTAACTTGCCTTTGGTCACATCTTGGAATGTCTTACCGTCAAACTCACGTAGAGACGACATCATCCACTCATCAATGCGATCACTCAATAACAGCACTTCGTAACCTTTCTTACGAAGCACTTCTAAATGAGGGCTATTTTTAGCTGTATTATGGTTTTCAGCGTAAATGTAGTAAATCTTGTCTTGATCTTCCGCCATGCGCTCTACATAGCCTTTCAGCGACTCTGTTTGCGCAGCATTGTCAGTATGCGTCGAACTAAAGCGAAGCAGTTCAGCAATTTTATCTTTGTTTCCAAAGTCGTCAGCTGGACCTTCTTTCAGCACATTACCAAATTCATCCCAGAAAGACTGGTAAGTATCTGGATCGTTCTTCGCCATTTTAGACAACATATCCAGCACACGTTTCGTCAACGCAGAACGCATTGAGTCGACCGCATTGTCGTTTTGTAGAATCTCACGAGAAACATTAAGAGACAGATCGTTTGAATCCACAACACCCTTAACAAAACGCATGTAAGGAGGCAAGAAGGCTTCCGCGTCGTCCATAATGAACACACGCTGAACGTAAAGCTTAAGACCACGCAGCATGTCGCGGTTCCACAAATCCTGTGGCGCTTTAGCAGGGATGTACAATAAGCTTGTGTACTCTAATTTGCCTTCAACTTTGTTATGAGACCATTTCAAAGCGTCTTGGTAATCATGAGAAACATGCTTGTAGAATTCTTGGTACTCTTCGTCCGACACTTCGTTACGTGGACGAGTCCAAAGGGCTTTAGCAGAATTAACCGCCTCCCAAGTAGGCTCAGCATTCTCATCTGCAGGCTTAACATTGCCCTCTTCGTCGTATTCTGGTGTCGCCACTTTTAGCATTTCAACCGGAATAGAAATATGATCCGAATACTTAGACACTAAGGATCGTAGACGCCAGTTATCAGCAAATTCTTGCGCATCGTCTTTTAAATGAAGCGTGATGCTTGTTCCGCGAGTTGCTTTATCGATTGCCTCAATGGTGAACTCGCCAGTGCCTTCTGACTCCCAACGAATCGCTTCTTCATGACCTGCACGACGTGTTTCTACAGTTACTTTATCTGCAACAATAAACGCTGAGTAGAAACCCACACCGAATTGACCAATTAATTGGCTATCTTTCTTCTGATCACCGCTAAGTTGATCTAGGAATTGAGCTGTGCCTGACTTCGCGATGGTACCAAGGTTTGAGATCGCTTCATCACGGCTCATGCCAATACCGTTATCATCGATCGTGATCGTACCCGCATCTTTATCGAAACCAATACGAACACGTAGGTTAGGATCGTCAGACAATAGATCTGCGTTAGATACCGATTCAAAACGCAATTTGTCCACTGCATCCGACGCGTTTGAGATCAACTCACGTAGAAAGATTTCTTTGTTTGAGTACAAAGAGTGGATCATTAAATGAAGCAATTGTTTTACTTCAGTCTGGAATCCTAAGGTTTCTTTTTGAGTTTCAGTTGTCATGTTTCTCCATGCTCCTTTGTTACAACAACGCGCATTAGCGCATAACTTTATGATGTTAAAGGATATGGAGGCACAGAAAAAAAATTCAAGCGTAAAAAGTTAAGACTTATGAATGATCGTCAATCCATCGCCTATTGGAAGCAAGCTGGCTGTCACTTCAGGGTCTTGGTGAACACGATCATTGAGAGCCCTAACGATACGTGTGTCTTTGTCATCGAAAGATTCATCGGCAACATTTCCCCACCACAAGGTATTATCGATGACCATACAACCACCTTGACGCAAAAGCGCTTTACCCATGTTGTAATAGGAGAGTAAATTGGCTTTATCTGCATCAATAAAAATAAAGTCAAACGTCCCTGGTTGCTCTTCCTGCAATTGAAGCATTGTGGTTTTTGCATCACAACATCGAGTTTCAACTTGCGAAGATAGTCCTGCTTGATCGATATATTTATTGGCGATGTCCAACCACATTTGCTTTTTATCTAACGCTAAGAGCTGCGCATCTTTAGATAACTTAAGACCCATGGAGATGGTACTGTATCCAGTGAATACACCTATCTCTAAGACTCGTTTAGGTGCCTGCATCGTAATCAACAAACCTAAGAACTGACCCACTTCTGGAGATAACGCCATACGTGCCATATGGTATTGGGCAGTTTCACGACGCAGGTCCTTAAGCACAGCCGGCTCATTAACAGAATGATTAATAATGTAGTTATAAAGTTGGTCATCCACCTTCACTGTTCGATTAACAGGTGAATTACTTTCAGTGACTTGTTTTGGAAAATTAGGAAGCATGGGATTTAATAACCAGTCCACGACTTAGTGTTTTAAACGTTTTTGAACGAAATTCGCGACGATATAACACAGCAACAACCATAACGCTTGAAGCCATGCAAAAATATGGGCCCAAAAACCAAGCAGAAAATGCCATAGCAAAGTAGTAAGCGCGCAATCCATAGTTAAATTGATTTGCAGCCAGGCTACAGACTCTTGCCATATGCATTGCGTAAAGCTCTCGTTCACTTTCTTCGATACCTCGTTCCGTTGCAAGAGGCGCACTGCCCACTAATACTGAGCAAAAATTGTATTGCCGTACGGACCAAGTGAATGTAAAAAACGCATAAACGAAAATAACGACCAACACAATGATCTTCAATTCCCACTCAGTTTGAGTTGTTGGTGTTAGGAAATGGAAATCGTTGATGATGCTCAATGCTTGCTCAGAGTAATTAAACGCCGTAAACAAGCCGGCAATAATCAATAAACTGCTGGATGCAAAAAATAAGCTACTACGCTCCAAGTTCGCCATAACCGACGCATCCGCAATCCGGTTATCGCGACGTAGGAGGCGAGACATCCAAGCGAGGCGGAATTGGTGCAACACACTCACTAGACATGTTCGACGTTTAGAATGATACAGTGCATAGCATGCATATCCCCACCAACATCCGAGAAATACGACAAGTGTCATTACATTAACTGGAATCAATAATTGAGCAAACGGATCTATGTCCATAACGCTAACGGCAACCTTCTAGTTGAAGCAGTAATAAAACTGAATTATATCGAACTTTCAGCAAAAACAATCGTTTGTTTCAGACATTTTCACAACATTCATGACGTTATGTTTCTTATTAGCAGAGATTAATACGGATAGTGAAATAAATTTGACTAAAAACGCAAACTTAAAATTGATCGTTGTCAAAGTTCTGTCTTTCAGGCTATGCTGAATTTATTACTTCTACGGAGCGTTCCCATGACACGCATTTTATTACTCATACCGCTGCTTGTGCTTTTTAGCATCAGTGCTAAGGCGCTTGATAATAATGAAGATCGTGGCTTTGTTAAAAATGGCCTTTTGGAAGCGCCCTTCGAATTGCCCCCCACAGAGGTTTCACCAGATTTAGATCACACGCTGCTGCCTGCAGCACGAATCAAAATAAGCGACGCTCAAACACAGTCATTCTGCTTTTTTGCGCAAACGAACGTAACCAATGTTGCCTACGCGCTATCATGTCGTGGCCCACCCTACGCTGCTTAATTTATTTACTATTTAAAATACAAACTGAATAATTAATTAAGCTTAATGGTGACTATCATGAAAACACTTACATACGTAACGACTGCTGACATCCGCGATTTAACTTGGCCTGTAGTTGAAGAGAACATCGGTCTTTACACGCCCGCTCTTCGCGTCCTAACGGACTTTAAAACCTCTAGCCCTCGTTTGATCGAACCAAATGTACGTGCCGACGTACTTGTTGAGATCATGAAGAAAGAGCACGTACGAATGAAAATCGTAGTGGATTCTCAAAATAACTTTTTGGGCGTGGTGAGCTTAGAAGATCTATCAGAAGAAGCTTTTATTAAGCGCATTGCAGAAGGTTATGTGCGTGATGAGCTACTGGCAATTGACCTAATGCGCGCTAAAGAAGATTTGCTTGCTGTCTCATTAAAGTCACTAGCTGGAAGTGATATTGAATCACTCATTCTAAGCCAAAAAAACAACGCTCATCAGCACTTGTTGGTTGTAGATGAAGAAACTATGAGCATACGCGGACTGGTTTCAGCAAACGACATTGTTCGTCAATTAAAGTTGAGCATCGATGTATCGACATCTACTAGCTTTGCTAAACTAAATGAGATCCTTGAGCACGAGTATGCTGACAGCAAAAGAATACGAGTTGCTTAGATTGTAAGTTTTAAAAGGCCAGCCTAATCGCTGGCCTTTTTCTTTTGCACCCAATAATAATAAAGCTCACCATCTTGTGCTTGCTTTAATAGTGGGTGTCCAAGGAAGGTGCAAAACTTAGGTATATCGCGCTCAGTGGAAGGATCCGTTGCAATAATCTTAACCACCTCTCCGGCCGCCATCTTACGCACCACACCATGTAACATCATGACAGGTTCTGGGCAATATAACCCTTGGGTATCTAATACTTGATTGTGATCTACGGTGTCCACGAATGACCTCTATACTAACGACGGATATCATAGTCATGTAAAATGACCGCGCAATGAGCGATCAGATTTTGCATAACCTCTTGCTCGGACAGATTATAGCGTTTTAAAACGCGAAAATCGTGATCTGCTCCCTCTATCCAATTAACATGAACATTTTCTGGCAAATTTTGCTCCGTTACCCATTCATGGTTGCCTAAACTATCCCTTGTCCCTTGCAAAATGTAATAAGGCACGCCGCCAGTTTGCTCAAAATGCCCTAATCGATGTTTATCTGTTTTCTTAGCTGGGTAAAAAGGAAACCCCAATGCAATACATGCTTGAACATTATGGCTGGCACAAAGCTCAGCAATGATCCGACATCCCATTGACTTACCAATCAAAACAATTGGTGTTTCCGGGTCAATTTTCTGCTGCACTTCTTCAACCAACTTAGGAATACGCGGCGGTGGACGCATTTTCCCTGTTGTCTCAATTTGCACCATATAATCAAGTGTTACTGGATTCACCTGCAAGCCAACTTCATCCTCAAAACGTTGTTTAAAGTTTTGTAGAAAATCACTCTGATGCCCAGCACCCGCGCCGTGTAAGAGGTAAACTTTTATCATATTGGTTAAAAACGTTGCTCTGTGACAAGGAATACCCACAAAGCATTCGGTGCTCCTGTTATTTAAAATGTGAAAGGACTTAGAATCAATTCTGCTAGTTTACCGCTGTTGGAATTAGAAGGAAGGTCCGACTGCTACGCACAATTCGTTCGAAGCACTTCAGTCCATCTCTTTAATAATAACAGTATTATCTTTAACAAGGTCTATCACTCAACGTGGTTTGTGGAAGAAACTATGAGCACAGCTTTTGATCACCCAACATACAACTATCGAGTGGTGCGCGCATTCACCATCATGACGGTGGTATGGGGCGTAGTAGGCATGGCCGTCGGCGTATTAATTGCGTCACAATTAGTCTGGCCAGATTTACTTGCTAACATACCTTACCTACATTTTGGACGTTTACGCCCACTTCACACTAACGCAGTCATCTTTGGATTTGGTGGTTCTGCCTTGTTTGCTACGGCGTACTATGTTGTACAGCGTACCACACAAGCCAGACTCTTCTCTGACGTTTTGTCAGGATTTACCTTCTGGGGCTGGCAAATCATCATCGTTGCCGCTGCCATTACATTACCGCTTGGCTACACTCAAACTAAAGAGTACGCAGAGCTAGAATGGCCAATCGACATTTTAATTACCTTAGTTTGGGTAGCCTTTGCTATCAACTTCTTCGGTACGATTGCTAAACGCAAAATGAAACACATTTATGTTGCAAACTGGTTCTTTGGTGCTTTCATCATTACCGTTGCAGTATTACATCTTGGAAACAGTGCCGTTATCCCTGTCAGTGCATTTAAATCTTACTCAGTTTACTCTGGTGCAGCCGATGCAATGGTTCAATGGTGGTACGGTCACAACGCGGTGGGCTTCTTCCTAACGGCTGGATTCCTAGGCATGATGTACTACTTTGTTCCTAAACAGGCTGGACGTCCGGTATTCTCGTATCGTTTATCTATTGTCCACTTTTGGGCACTGATCTCTCTATACATTTGGGCCGGACCTCACCATTTACATTACACGGCTCTACCAAACTGGACGCAAAGTTTAGGTATGGTTATGTCGCTGATTCTATTAGCACCATCTTGGGGCGGCATGATTAATGGCGTTATGACGCTATCTGGCGCATGGCACAAACTTCGTCATGATCCCATTCTACGCTTCTTGGTTGTATCACTGTCTTTCTACGGTATGTCTACCTTTGAAGGGCCAATGATGTCAATTAAGACGGTAAACGCCTTATCTCACTATACAGACTGGACTATTGGCCACGTACACGCAGGCGCACTAGGCTGGGTAGCAATGGTAAGTATTGGTGCGGTTTACCACATGCTACCGGTTGTTCTAGGGCTGAAAGCTGGCGCAATGTACTCAACGCGTCTAATCAATGTTCACTTCTGGTTAGCGACTATTGGCACTGTACTTTATATCGCTTCTATGTGGGTAAACGGGATTATGCAAGGCTTAATGTGGCGTGCATTCAATGACGATGGTTCATTGACATACACGTTCGTAGAAGCTGTTGATGCGAGTTATCCTGGCTGGTTTGTTCGTGTTATAGGTGGTGTGGTGTTCTTGTTGGGTATGTTGATCATGTCTTACAACACTTACATGACAGTCCGTCAAGCGAACGGTAAAGAAGCTGAAAGCTTCGAAGCCGATACTCAAACAGCATAGGGGTTTACACATGCGCCATGAAGTTATTGAAAAAAATATGGGGCTCATGATCATCCTAATTGTCGTAGCAATCAGCTTCGGCGCCTTGGTTGAAATCATCCCTCTATTCTTTATGAAACAAACCACTCAACCAGTAGAGAACTTAAAGCCTCTTTCTGCGCTTGAGTTAGAAGGACGCGACATTTATCAACGAGAAGGATGCTTAAGCTGTCACTCTCAAATGATTCGTCCATTTCGTGCTGAAACAGAACGCTACGGCCCTTACAGTGTTGCGGGCGAGTCAGTTTACGATCATCCATTCCTATGGGGCTCTAAACGTACCGGACCTGACCTTGCTCGTGTTGGGCAGCGTTACAGCGATGAGTGGCACCGTGCTCACTTGTACAACCCTCGCGACGTAGTGCCTGAGTCAAATATGCCTGGCTTCCCTTGGTTATTTGAAAACAAAATTGATGGCAATGACACCGCCAACAAAATGTCAGCATTGCGCATGGTTGGCGTACCTTATACTGATGATCAAATCGCATCAGCTAAAACTGAGGTACGTGGCAAACGTGAAATCGATGCCTTGGTTGCATACTTGCAACAGCTTGGCACAGTGATCGAACGATAGGGCTAATCATGGACATTAATACGCTAAGAGCACTTGCAACACCGATCGCATTCATTGCGTTCATAGGTATCTTTTTTTGGACATTCAGTCGGGGGCGCAAGAAAGGCTTTGATGAAGCCGCTAACCTTCCCTTTGCTGATGAAGAAGATGAGGCAAGCAACGTTCAACGCGAGCCATCCGTGGAGAAGAATACAAAATGAATGAATTAACTTCTTTTTGGAGCGGCTGGATCATTGTGATCTCGCTAGGTTCCATATTCGGCAGTTTCATCTTATTGAGTGTTGTACGTAAAGGTCAACGATTCAACTCTGAGACTGAACAAACAATGGGCCATGAATTCGATGGCATTGAAGAGTACGATAATCCTTTGCCACGCTGGTGGTACTGGATGTTCGTCATGACAGTAGTCTTTGCTTTAGCTTACTTAGCTCTGTATCCAGGTCTAGGCAACTACAAAGGCTTATTGGGCTGGACACAGGAATCCTCCTACGAGCGCGAAGTCGCTAAAGCAGAAGCAGAATTTGGTCCAATGTTCGCTCAATTCTCGCAAACGCCGATTGAAGAGTTGGCGCAGAATGATCAAGCCATGCGCATTGGCCAGCGCTTGTTTGCCAATAACTGTGCGCAATGTCACGGATCTGCAGCTACGGGTAGCTACGGTTTCCCTAACCTAACGGATGATGATTGGCTATATGGCGGTGACGCAGCAGCAATTTCACAAACCATCTTGAATGGTCGAATAGCTGCTATGCCTGCCTGGGGTCCCATGTTAGGGGAAGAAGGCGTACATAACGTATCTCAATACGTTCTAAGCCTAAGTGGTAATGAGACTGACGTAAAAGCGGCACAAAAAGGTCAGCAACTCTACACGACTAACTGTTTAGCGTGTCACGGTGCGGAAGGTAAAGGCAATCACTTATTTGGTGCCCCTAACCTTACCGATAACATCTGGCTTTACGGCGGCAGCCCACAACAAGTCATGCAAACCATCCGCAATGGACGTAATGGTCAAATGCCGGCTTGGGAAGGAATTCTAGGTAAAGACAAAGCACACGTTGTTGCAGGTTACGTTTACAGCTTATCAAATCAGTAAATCATTAAACCTCTGATGTGTATCAAAAGGGTGTGACCGAAAGGCACACCCTTTTTTCATTAAAAATTGTAATATTAGTCAGTACTTAAACAGCCTGTTGATCGTTAAGGAAAGCAGCATGAGTGAGAAAATACCTGTTCAAAATGTCGAGCCTGAAACTGTTGAATTCGACTTGTATGAGAAACGCAAAAAAATTTATACACGTGCGATTTCAGGTTTTTTTCAAAAGATTCGTACCCGTGCCCTGTGGATCTTAATGCTTGGTTACTTTCTAACACCTTGGATTAACTGGAATGATCGACAAGGTGTTTTATTTGATTTGCCAGCACGACAGTTTCACATCTTTGGCATTACCTTTTTTCCTCAAGATTTTTTTCTATTGGCTTGGATATTAATTATTTGTGCCTTTGGTTTATTTTTTGTAACCACCCTATTTGGTCGAGTATGGTGCGGCTATACCTGCCCACAGACAGTTTGGACCATGGTGTTTATGTGGATTGAAGAAAAGACTGAAGGCTCTCGCAACGCGCGAATGAAGCTTGATAAAGAACCGATGTCCAAACGCAAGTTTCTCAAGAAATTTAACAAGCACAGCTTATGGTTCATATTTGGCTGGTTAACCGGACTGACTTTTGTCGGGTACTTCACCCCCATCCGCGAGTTACTTATTGACTTATTTACCTACCAAGCGCACCCATGGGCCTACTTCTGGGTGGCATTTTTCACGGGCGCAACCTACTTATTTGCTGGTTGGCTACGTGAGCAGGTTTGTACTTACATGTGCCCTTACGCTCGCTTCCAAGCCGTAATGTTTGATCCAGATACCATGGTAATTTCATACGATTATAATCGCGGAGAGCAACGCGGTGCACGCAAACGCTCAGCAGACCATAAGGCTCAAGGCCTAGGTGATTGTATTGACTGTAGCCTATGTGTTCATGTGTGTCCTGCGGGCATTGATATTCGTGATGGTTTGCAATATCAGTGCATTGGTTGTGCCCTATGCGTCGATGCGTGCGACTCCATCATGGATAAAATGGGCTACGAACGGGGCTTGGTAAGTTATACCACAGAGCGACGTTTGGAAGGAAAAACCACGCATATGTTGCGCCCTAAAGTCATTGGCTACGCGATGAGCATGTTGGTTGTTTTCACTGCATTCTTTTATTTTGCCAGCGACCGTGAAGCATTAGGACTTGACGTGATCCGCGATCGAAATCGTCTTTTCAATGAAACACCAAGCGGCATGATAGAGAACATCTACACGGTCAAAGTCATCAACATGGATCAAACAGCTCACGTATTTTTACTGTCTGTCAGTGGGCTTGAAAATATGGATATGATCGGTCGTCAAAAAGTAACGGTCAATGCGGGTGAGGTTCGATCCGTACCTTTTTCCATTCAAGTGCCTCCGACTGCGATTTCGCAACAGCGTAATACCATTTACTTTAAAGTGATATCACAAGATCCAGATTATCCAATAGAAAAAGTGACTGAAAGTCGGTTTATTGGTCCTGTATCAAAATAATTAACTATAAGCGGTGATAATATCACCGCTTATAACATTTCATTATTGGAGTACCTTTATGTCAACATCAGAAGCTCCGGTCTGGTATAAGCAATTTTGGCCATGGTTTATAATCAGCGTGCCGCTTTCTTCGGTTTTAGTTGCAGTAGTACAAGTATATGCCGCGCTGCACTCCTCAAGTGATCTTGTAAAAGATGATTATTATAAAGATGGGCTTGCGATTAATCAGGTTATTACAAAGCGTGAAGCGGCGAGAGATTTAGGCATCGAAGCGAATTTACGTTTGGACAACCTAACCGGTGAAGTGTTCCTGACGACTAAAAATGCTACCGCACACAACTTGTCTGTGCTATTTGCTCATGCAGCCGTGTCAAAAAAAGACTTTAATCTAGAGCTAAACCAAGTGGGTGAAAACGAGTACCGAGCTCAGCTCGAAAAGCCTCTTAGTGGTATTTGGAATGTTTATTTGGAGTCAGCCAATGGCTGGCAATTAAACGGACGCATTAACAGCGATGTTCACAGCAGTTTGAACTTTAATCTATGACTAACCGTTGTTTCCATTGTGGCGATCCGATACCTGCTGGTGTCGATATCGCCAGCCATCTTCAAAATAACCGCCACGAGTTTTGTTGCTATGGTTGCCAAGCCATTGCAGAGCATATTTGTGGTGCCGACCTGTCTCTTTACTACGAACGTAGAGAAAATACTGCAGGTAGTCGACTTACAGAAGATAATACGCCGATCTTTGAGTTGCTAGATGATAAACAGCTCTACAACCAATATGTTCACCAGACGGCCAACGAACACCTCATTCAAGTCGCGTTAACGGGCATCACTTGTTCTGCTTGCGCTTGGTTAATAGAAAAACATTTAGGCCATCAAATCGGCATTAAAAATGTTCATGTAAATCTCAGTAGTTCAATCGCTACCATAACATGGGACCCATCGCTGACGTCTGTTAAAACCATCGCAAAAGAACTGCAGTTCATCGGTTACGCCGCGACACCTTACTTACCCGGCGAGCAACACCAACAACTTCATAGAGATAAAAAGCAAGCGATCATTCGTCTGGGAATCGCTGGTGTTGGCATGATGCAAGTCATGATGAGTGCCATCGCTATGTACGCAGGTGACTTACAAGGAATGGAGGACATCTATCGCCAAATGCTACGTTGGATAAGCTTCCTCTTCGCTACCCCTGTTGTGATTTATGCTGGCTGGCCGTTTTATAGGGGCGCTGCGCGTGATTTGAAAAACCGTCACTTCACAATGGACTTGCCCGTATCTTTAGGTGTTCTCCTCGCTTATGGATCCAGTGTGTTAGCACTTTATACACAATCTGGGCATGTCTATTTTGATTCGGTTACCATGTTTATCTTTTTCTTACTTTTAGGACGTTTTCTAGAAACCGTAGCCCGATCCTATCATAGCGGTGCACACCAACAAGAGCCCCTTACGGCAGTCAAGATAAGATTAGACAACGAACTAAAGACCATTCCTCAGCAACAGTTGAAAACTGGCGATACGGTTATTATTGAGCCTGGGCAGATCCTCCCTGTCGATGGAGTCCTACTGAGCGATATGACCAGTATTGATGAATCAAGCCTAACCGGTGAATACACCCCTATTATAAAAAAACAAGGCGATTGCCTCAAAGCTCAAACCGTCAACGTTGAACAACTAATAGAAGTGCGCGTCGAAAATATTGGCCAAAACACGCACGCAGCAGCGATTTCTAGAATTACGGAACGCGCTCTGGGTGAAAAACCAAAAGTTGCAATCGTAGCTGATAAAGTCGCCCATTATTTTGTTATCGCAGTACTGATCACGGCTTCACTAACCTACGCTTTCTGGAGTTATATGGGTGAAAGTGAAGCCTATTGGATTATGGTCAGCGTCTTAGTAGTGACTTGCCCATGCGCTTTATCTTTAGCGACCCCCGTAGCATTAACGACGATCACCAATACATTAAAACGCAATGGCTTTTTAATCACACGTGGACATGTAATTGAAGCGTTAGCCAAGACGAACCACATTGTGTTCGATAAAACAGGAACGTTAACTCAGGGTGATTTTTCAATCACCCGGGTTAAATGCTTTGATTTGTCTCTGACCAAGGACTATGTGTTAAGTATTATCAGTGGACTGGAGCAACACTCTAAACACCCACTGGCGAATGCTTTTAGTAACTTTATACCCGCTAACGTAGTCCAGATTAAAAACCTTTCCAGCTTAGGGGTTCAAGGCGTATTGGAACAAGACACCTTTTACTTTGGTAACTCATCCCTTATGCACAGCATTGGTTTAGCCATTCCTAAAAAAGTCGAGTCGAATGCTGCAGAACTTAGCCTTTACCTTGCTAATACTCAACACGTCATAGCAGAAATAACGCTTTGTGACGTGTTACGCCCTGAAGCTGAATCTACGATCAAAGCACTCAGACAACAAGGTATTAGAATTAGCCTATTAACGGGTGACACACTGGAATCAGCAAAAGGGGTTCTCAACCCTGAATGGTTTGATGACTTTAAAACCAACTGTTTACCAGATGAAAAATGGCAATGGATTAAAGAGCAATCCAATCATAATATTTTGATGGTAGGCGATGGTTTAAACGATGTACCTGCACTTGCTGGTGCCACAACATCCCTAGCAATGGGTGCAAGTACGGATTTAGCCAAGATCCACTCCGATGCTATTTTGTTGAATGAGCATTTATCAACCATTATTACAGCCATTAACTCAGCCAAGCGTTGTCGAAAAGTAATCAAACAAAACTTACTTTGGGCGGCATCATATAATGCAACACTGCTACCTTTAGCCATTGCTGGATTAATACCCCCTTGGGTTGCGGCCATTGGTATGGCGTTAAGCTCGCTACTGGTTGTGGTGAACGCCACTCGACTCACAAATGCATAGGATGTATTCATGGAAAGTCTATTTTTACTTATCCCAATAGCGGGCATATTTGTTGTCATTGCCATCATCATATTTATTTGGGCCGTTAAAGGGGACCAATTTGACGACTTAAATCGAGAAGGTGAGCGTATTTTATTTGAAGACGATGACACGGACAAAAAAGCGTGATGTCGATTTTTATTAGCGCATTGCTCATCGGGTTAGCTGGAGCGGGTCACTGTTTAGGGATGTGTGGTGGCTTAGCCTCTATGCTATCGATTGGCAATAAAACCGCTTTTCAAACCATTGTTGCCTATAACTTTGGCCGCATTTTATCTTACTGCATTTTAACATTAATACTCGCGTCGGCTATCAATCTTGGCTTTGCATCGATCTACTCAGAATTGATGACACCGCTACGAACATTCGCGGGCATTTTGTTGGTTCTAATGGGGCTGTACATCTGCGGTCTGTCGAAATTTATTCTTCGGATTGAGTCATTGGGACGTTACATTTGGAAATACGTCCAACCGTTTGCCAAATCATTTTTACCCATCCAAACCCTTGGGCAAGCTGTTGGGGCTGGCATGGTATGGGGATGGTTACCTTGTGGGCTTGTGTACTCAACAGTTTTATGGGCATCATCATTAGGTTCAATCGAGCTATCTCTGATGGCTATGCTCGGTTTTTCAATGGGTACATTACCTGCGATGCTGCTTGCTGCGATGTTCAGTCAACAATTAAAAAAAGTATGGAGCCATTACCATCTTGCTTGGATATTTGGCGTCAGTTTGATTGGCTATGGTCTATATACAATTCCCTCCATAAAAAACCTACTTTCTAATATTGTATGAACTCAATAATTGATCTAAGTCATCAAGCAAAATAAAGATGCAGGTAAACTTCCTATTAGCAATTTTAATAGGAAAAACCTTATGCTTTGGGACTCCAGACTTATCCAAAAATACAACCTTGCAGGGCCGCGATACACGTCATACCCTACTGCACCTCAGTTCAGCACTGATATCAGCAAGATGGAATTGATTGGTAAGATGCTTGAGCCCTCGAGTGCGCCACTGAGTTTATATTTTCACGTTCCTTTTTGCGCTCATCTTTGCTATTACTGCGCCTGTAATAAAATCGTTACCAAGCAATACGACAAAGGCACTGAATATGTTGAATTATTAGGCGAAGAAATGCGCTTACGAGCGCTCATGCTCAATCAGTCACGCCCCGTGACACAACTGCATTTCGGTGGCGGTACGCCAACTTTCTTAAGTGAAGAGAACCTTAAGCACTTATTCTCTATGATTGGAGATTACTTCAATTTAGTCACGGATGGCACACAAGATTTCAGCATTGAAATAGACCCACGTGAAGTAGATCGATCCAAACTTGAACTACTTAAGACCCTAGGTTTCAACCGAGTGAGCTTAGGCATTCAAGATTTTAATCATGACGTTCAAAAAGCCATTCATCGAATTCAACCGTTAGAGCTTGTGAACGATGTATTAGCAGATGTGCGTGAGCTAGGCTACCGCTCAGTAAACTTCGATTTAATTTACGGCTTACCCAAACAGACCTTAGAAGGTTTTAAAGATACCTTAGATAAGGTCATTGAACTGTCTCCAGATCGAATTTCTGTGTTTAACTATGCCCATTTACCGCAGCGCTTCGCACCGCAGCGACGAATATTGGATGAAGACTTACCTTCACCCGACCAAAAGCTGGCACTGCTAAAGTTAAGCATTGATAAACTCACGCGCGCTGGCTATGTTTATATTGGTATGGATCATTTTGCCAAGCCCGATGACACATTAACAAAAGCACAACAAGAAGGTCATCTACAACGCAATTTTCAAGGGTACACCACCCATGCTGAAACAGACTTATTGGCTTTTGGAGTCTCTGCTATCAGTCAGGTTGGGGAAGCCTATTTCCAAAATCATACCGACCTTTCGCTCTACCAAAATAGCATCGAAAACGGCCAATTAGCGATTATGAAAGGCTATATCAGCAGTTTAGATGATCGCATTCGTCACGCTGCTATCATGCAACTGCTATGTCATAACGAATTAAATAGCCAAGACATTGAATTAGCCTTTAGTATTAGATTTCTCGAATATTTTGAAGCAGAACTGGATTCCCTAAAGAATCTAGAGGAAGATGGTGTCATAACCGTCTATCATGAAAATAATCAAGTACATATAAAAATAACGGAAGTAGGTCGATTACTCGTACGCTGCGTGTGCATGGCGTTCGATAAATACCTCACAACCCAGTCAAATTTTTCTAAAGTTATATAAATTACCCGATCGAGCTCAGGGAGAGTTAACATGGCAATTTCTAACTCAAACAATCGTTTTAGCAGTAAACTGACATCACAATGTCAGAATTGCAGCTTAAGCGCATTATGTTTGCCAATTGCATTAGCGGACGAAGACGTGAATCGTCTAGACCAAATCATCGAGCGAAAACGACCATTGAAGAAAGGCGAGTTGCTGTTTCATCAAGGTGAAGAATTCAACTCCGTATTTGCAGTTCGTACAGGCACACTAAAAACATTTAATATCACTAACTCTGGCGAAGAACAGATCACGGGGTTCTACTGTCCAAGTGAACTTGTTGGCCTTAGTGGTATCGATGATAATCACTACCCTATTTCAGCCAAAGCGCTTGAAACAACGACAGTCTGTGAAATTCCTTTTTCGCACCTTGAACAGCTGTCTTCACAGATCCCATCTTTAAAACATCAACTTTTCCGCTTAATGAGCCGTAAAATTTGTGACGATCAGCAGATGATGGTGCTGTTAGGCAAGAAAAATGCAGATGAAAAAGTAGCCTCGTTCCTGTTAAACCTGTCACACCGTTTTAAAAAGCGTGGATACTCAGCAACTTCCTTCCGTTTATCGATGTCTCGTGGTGAAATTGGTAACTACTTAGGCTTAGCGGTTGAGACAGTTAGTCGCGTTATGACACGTTTCCAAAAGAACGGTTTGATTGATGTTGATGGCAAAGAAATTTCCATCGTCAATCTTCCTGAAATGGAGAAACTTGTCGGGGCCGCGGGAGAATGTGCTACCATTGAGCACGTTTAATTTAACCAGTTAGTTAAGGTTTATCTATGCTCTTTGACGACTTTTACTTTAAGTCTCTAATTCGTACTATTGAAGACTGGCCAAAGCCGGGCATCAGCTTTCGTGATATCACACCAATTTTCAGCAATCCAAAAGGAATGCGTATGGTGGTTGATGCTTATGTACACCGCTACATTGATAGTGATATTACTCACATAGCCTGTATCGATGCTCGTGGCTTCTTGATCGCATCCGTATTAGCTTACGAATTACGTAAACCTCTAGTACTTGTTCGTAAAAAGGGTAAGTTACCAGGCAAAACAATCTCGCAAAGCTACGATTTGGAATACGGCAGCGCAGAATTAGAAATTCAAGAAGGTGCTGTTGAAGCGGGTGCACAAGTTCTATTGTTCGACGACTTGATCGCGACAGGCGGCACGCTTGTTGCCGCTATGAGCTTGTTAAAACAGCAAGGCGCTAACATTAAAGAAGTGGCTGCGATCATTGACTTACCAGACCTTGGAGGCAGCGCGAAAATCCAAGAAATGGACATTCCAGTGTTTGCATTGTGTGCTTTTGAAGGTGAATAACTCTTCTTTTGATTAATAAAAAAGGTGGCATCAGCCACCTTTTTATCATTGCTTTATATTCGGTATAGCAGTTACTACTAAAACGTAGCAGAAACACCGATCGCAACACCTTTATTCATGTCCACATCATCACGATAGCTCTCTAGATCTACGCTAGTTAAGCCGTAACGTAGAAATACACGAGCATTACGCAACGTACGATATTCCCCACGGATTTCAGCTTGGTACATGCTGTCAATATTTTGGAACGATAATACTTTCGGTGAGTAATATAACGAGCCTAATACGCTAAAGCGGTTTGCTTTAGGAAAGGTGTAACGGTAGAAACCACCTAGCGCAATCGCCATACCCGCATTATCAACGTCGTACTCAGTATCAATCGCCATTAAGCGCATACCTAAGCCGATTTGAACTGGGTAATCTTTTGCAGTATCGATATCTTCGATGTGCGCACCAATGTAGCCATATTTGCCATCATCAGTGTGATACATACCACCTGCATCAAAGAAGTATTTACCTTGGTCTAGGCTCATATCTACTTTAACAGCATCATTAGAAAGGCTGCCTTCTACTGTATCACTCGCATGGGCTGTCATTGAAATAGCGGCCCCTAATACGATTGGTAAAAGTTTCTTCATCGACATACTGCTTCCTTTTTTAAAGCTCAATAATATTTAAGCGTTTCAATGCATCTTCGGATTGCGTCAAACTTTTGAAGTCAAACAGTTCAGTATCGGCCAAATGCGACGGTACAACATTCTGAACAGCTGAGAACATAGTATCAAGACGACCAGGGTATTGTTTCTCCCATCCTTGAAGCATTTCTTTCACAACTTGACGTTGTAGATTTTCCTGAGACCCGCACAGATTGCAAGGAATGATCGGGAAAGCCTTGCGTAAAGAATACTGTTCAATATCGGACTCTTTGCAGTAAGCAAGTGGACGAATCACCACATGCTTGCCATCATCACTCAACAGTTTTGGCGGCATTGCCTTAAGCTTGCCACCAAAAAACATATTCAAAAACAGGGTTTCAAGAATATCGTCACGGTGATGGCCTAACGCAATTTTCGTTGCGCCAATTTCTTCAGCAAAACCATACAAAGAGCCGCGGCGCAAACGAGAACATAAGCCACAAGTCGTTTTACCTTCAGGCACCAATTCCTTAACGATACTGTAAGTATCTTTTTCAAGAATATGATAGTCCACACCCAAATCGGCAAGGTAAGCAGGCAGAATATGCTCTGGAAATCCCGGCTGTTTCTGATCCAAGTTGACGGCTACAATGTCAAAATGGATTGGCGCACTCTTTTTCAGGTTGCAAAGGATATCTAACATTGTGTAAGAGTCTTTGCCGCCTGACAAACACACCATTACTTTATCGCCATCTTCAATCATGTTGAAGTCCGCAATGGCTTGTCCAGTCATTCGACGAAGTCGTTTTTGCAGTTTATTTAGCTCAAGCTTTTCTTTTCGATCGATCTCAGCGTTCATTCTTAATTACCATAAAACAGATGGCGGTATCTTACTACAACCACTTTGTTGAAGCACCCTATCGTCGAATGGATAAATAGGTTTACTTCTTTTTTAGAAAATTCAAATTTTTTCGACAATAACGACAGACATACTGCGTGCCTTTCACTGCACGACCATGACGATGAGCGGTAAACTCATGCACTTGGCAGGCACATTGATAGAGGAATAGATTACGTGGCTTGGGTACATCAAAGTCATGGGTGCGGCTGGCTTCAACATCAAACAAATGCTCCATCACAGCAATCCATTCTTTCCCGTGAGGACGAACTTTTGAACCAAACACCTGATAGACCACAATGTGCGCCAACTCATGTGGCACTACGTGGTCAATGAATTTATCTGGGTCCTGTTGCAGCATATAGGTATTAAAGCGCATCTCATTGCGTTGTAAATATGCCGTGCCAGCGGTTCGACCTCGCTGCTTAAAATTAAAACTGGGACGCTGAAGGCCAATTTTGAAATAGCGTTCTGCTCTATTAAGACAGTCACTGATTTTGTTCTCGATTCTCTCAACATTTTTGTGACTGACAACACTACTCATACTGCCCCTCTACGAACAAAGTATGGGCATTTAACTCGGTTAGGCGATTTTTACTTAATCCCGTGATTCGACTCATAGACGCTAAAGAGCTCGGCTGCGATTCAAACACTTTATGCAATTGAGTTTCTGACAAATATTCCGATACTCGGTTTGCCACACTCCATTGCATTAGCTCGCTCCAAGCTCCTTGGCTAAGCATTTCCAAATCCGTATCTTTTAATGCAGGATAAAACCAATCAGATGAAACAATAATTTGTTCTTCCGAACGCAATACCAAACGACTTTTTTCTGTCAACATCACAGAAAATGGCCTCACACTTCGCTGAGTCAAGAAGCCTTTTGCTAACAGCTGACGCACCACCGCCTTCCACTGTAATTCATCCAGTGATTTCCCTGCTCCAAATAATCCATGCTTTTCAAGACCAAAATTGGTCACACTCTTAATACTTTTACCTAATAGGGTATTTACAAGTGAGGCAAAGGGTACTCCGCCGCGAGTAAAATGCACTAAACTCAAAAACTTCTGCGCAGCGACCGTGACGTTGTGTTGCTTACCTTTGTTCGTACATCGATCACAATTGCCACACTCGCTTTCTGCCATTTCGTCAAACGCGGACAGCAGCGAGGCTCTTCGACACTGAGGGTGTTCCAGACAGCTCATCAAACGCCAGAATTCAGGCTCTAACCCTTCTTGCTGAACAAATTCCCATGTCTGCATAATGTCTTGCAGACCATAAAAAAGAAGTGCTTGCGCGGGCTTGCCATCGCGTCCCGCTCGACCAATTTCTTGGGCATAGTTCTCAATTGACAGAGGTAAATCCATATGCACAACAAATCTTACGTGATCTAAATCGATCCCCATTCCATAAGCCGTTGTCGCCACCAGAACTTGCACTTTACCTTGGGCGAAACGCTGATGAGCAAAGTCACGCTCACACGATGATAAGTTGGCGTGGTAGCAAGTCGCTTGAATACCATGGGATGTAAGCCATTTTGACAGCTCCTCAGTTTTCGAGCGCGATCGACAATAAACAATTCCTGGCTGGGCCATGCCATCTTTCATTAAAAAGGATAAGAGCTGCTGTTTTGCACGACGTTTTTGCGATACCTGTAACCGTATATTGGGGCGATTCACACTTTCTCGAACCACATTAGGCTCAAAAAGACCAAGCGCTACTTGAACTTGTTGCTGATTTTCTGGCAATAGCGTCCCCGTTAACGCAATGACAGGTACTTCAGGAAACTTTTCTTTTAGGCAACCTAACTGAGCATATTCTGGGCGGAACTGGCTGCCCCAGCGCATCACACAATGCGCTTCATCAATAGCGATGCATGACACATCAATATCTTCCAACAATCCAAGGACGCTGGCCTGTAACAATTTTTCAGGAGACATATACAAAATCTCCACATCATTATGTCGCAAGCGCCAGTACAAGTCGTTTTGTTCAGCACCATTTTGAGTAGAGTTTAAAAATTCCGCCCTAACTCCAAGCGTCTGAAGACTGACCACTTGTTGCTGCATAATGGCAATCAATGGGCTGATAACCAAACCGACCCCAGTCCGAGCCAATGACGCGACTTGATAAATGGCGGATTTACCCGCCCCTGTTGGCAACAAGGCTAAAACATCTTGCCCACGCATCAGGGATTCGACACAGATTTGCTGCGACCCAATGAAATCATCGAACCCTAAGCGCTTTAATGCTGTCTGCACAGGGTTAATGGCAACAACTGTATCGATTTTGACTGGCTTGCTCATGGTTTTTTACAACTGATGTGTTTAAACTGTGTTGCGATTGAATAATAGGAAAACCTAAATGCAACACCAACCTCTTGATGATCTAGAACTTGAAGAACTAGAAAACTTTTTGGACTCAGACTCTGTTCACGAAGATTGCCAAAACTTTGTTATGGCACATGGCTTTTTAACAGCACTTTCGATCAGTACTGAAGCACCTGCTGCGTCCCAATGGTTACCTATTGTATTCGAGGAAACGCCTAATTTTACCTCTGATAAAGAACAAAAGCACATTGAGAATTTATTTACTCGTCTTTTTGGGGACATTCAAAAAGAATTAGAGTCAGAAGATGACTTCCTAGTGCCTTGTGAAATCGAAGTTAGCTCCAACCCAGATGAGTTAAGTGAGCTGGAAGAGTGGGCATCAGGCTTCATGGAAGGTGTATTTTTCACTGAACGTCATTGGTTTGAAACCGATAAAGAAGAAGAGATTGCCGAGCTTTTATTACCCTTTATGGTGGCATCCGGATTATTTGAAGACGAAGAAGTTCAGCAAATTCGTGAAAGCGAAAAACTGACTCAGTCTTGCATCGATCAAATCCCGCAATTGGTGACAGACCTATTTTTGGCGCTACGTACCGAGCCTGAGAAAAAAGCCTATAAGCCAAAGCCTCAAAGCAAAGCGAAAGGCAAAGGTGGAAACAATAAAGGCGGTAAGAAACGCTAATGACAACTAAAATAGCCGCATTACAAAATGCGGCTATTTTTTGTCTAGCAGAACACTCCGCATTACAAACCGACTAGCTACCTGCTTGCTTCTTAGCTTCTAGCAACGCAATTTGCTCATCAGTCAACAGTTCGTAGAACTCATGACGGATCTCGGCTTGCTGTACGTCCATGCGTACCATCAATTCACTGCGTTTCTCTGCAAGCTCTTCAATTTGGTCAACATAGCCATCGTCTTTAGGGCTCAACATTTTAACGGGGCTGCTGAAAGCGCGCATATCATCTAACAACTCTTGGTGCTCTTCGCGCGCTTCTGCGAACAATTCTGACACGTCTGCTTTGGTCTCTTCGTCAAATTTAAGCTG
Source organism: Marinomonas gallaica (assembly GCF_001639745.1). Lineage (GTDB taxonomy): Bacteria > Pseudomonadota > Gammaproteobacteria > Pseudomonadales > Marinomonadaceae > Marinomonas > Marinomonas gallaica. The sequence goes on along the minus strand of NZ_LTAX01000009.1, from coordinate 38,448 downwards.
AGCAGACATACGCTGCACCATTTGCTCAGAGTAAGGCTGAACGGCATGCGGTGCTGCCTGCTTGTCATTGTGCATTGTATCTCCGGCAAAGGACGTTGTCGCCACGGAGGCTGCCATCGCAACGGCTAATCCAACCACACCTAACTTACCTGCTTTCTTCGCTGAAATAGTCATGTTTCGTACCTCTTTGAATGTGCTTTAAGTGACTTCTATTATGACGATCACAGCGTCAATTTGTATTAAAGGAAAGCAAAGGCTATGTAAAGTGAATGCAGTAGGCAATGCACAAGTTATTGATTAACCAAGAAATATGTTCTCTTAATACGACTGTGCAGTAATTGGCTGTTAATTCGCAAGCACACATGAAATAAAGGCTTAAGTATGACACCAGGACAACAACACTCTTTACTAAACATGAGTAGGCACGCCCTTTCCTCGAATCAATATCAAAAACAACAGGTGATTTATGCAAATAGAAGGACTTACTAGCCAATAACATCTGTAATTAGCTCAACAACAGGCAATGGTTTGCCAACTAAACCAGTGAATACATCGGCAACAAGTTCATTAGCTGAGTTAGTAAAAATCTTGATCCAGATGCGAAATGAAATGCCAGACTTGGCTGATAAGCTGTTTCAAGCAGGGGAATTTGACCTTGCAATGCGCTTCGTAAGTATTCTTTAATACCGGAGACTGAGAAAGATTTTCCCGCGATCACCTGTCCTGAAAAAATGAAAATGATGAACCATTTAAAAGACGTTAACAGCAATGCTCAGTGTGCTTCATTAGGACCTCCCAACTCATAGAAAGGCCCTAATAAACAGTCATTAAATGAATTGACCTGATTACTTAATGTCGTCTTGAAAAACCCAGCCATCCTCTTTTGAAACTAAGGTTGCGCTTTGGCGACGCTCAGTATTAAGAAGACTTGCCATCGTTGGAAAAGCATTTTGAACACTGTCATTTCGAGCCCAGTCTTGAATACCCGTCGGCAACAAGGTGTAACGTACATGGGAAATGGTTTCGCCCATAGACTGCGTTGGCTCAGAGAACTCTAATACTTTACCCACATGGTAAGATGCCGCACATAACCCTTTAATGTCACCGGCCATATTGCTATTTGACGGTATTTCTTTAAAAGACTTCTGCCCCAAATCTGTAAGGGAATATACATTCAAGGTAATTGTGCTCGATTCATCTTCAAAAGCAGATTGGATGGTCTTCGTGTTACTTTCGACACTCAGTAGACCTGCTTCTACCAATGCATCATATTGAGCGATTCTATCACTGTTTATTGAAATTAACTTTTCACGCTCCGTTTGAGGAACATCAACGCTCACAGGGAAATCAAAGTCCCGAGTATTCAACATTAGGCAGTCTTGTGACATCTGGTTATTGATTGCGTATTTAAACGTTTCTTTGCTCACGTCTTCTGTCGGACTACAACCAGATAAAATAACGGCTGATGCAGCAGCGGCGATTAATTTTTGCATGCTCCCTCCTTTAAAATGTTCAAGTAGCGAGTAGTACAATCAGACCATCAGAATCAATGGTGATCATTATTGTCTGACGTCATAGAGACTTAATGGGTTGAAGAGGCTCCCAATATGCCTGACACCAACAACATTAAGCCAATCGAGCCAAACTTCAGCGCCTGTCCAAATAGATGTGTCATGTACTTTCCCTATGTATGATGTAAACGATAGGAAATATTCTACGGAAAAGTCAGTACAGAGTACGCTGTAACAACGAAAGGGTGATGTAAAGCATCACCTCGTGTCTTTGCACATATGCACGCTTACGCACACATTTTAATAAAAAGTTTAAACTGTGCAAATATGAACCGTTGAATGGATCAAAAATGCACAAGTTTGATTAAGCGAAAGAATCAACTCGCTCGTTGTGAATAGATCACATACAGACCACTAACAATAACAATACTGGCACCCACAAGGGTCAAGCTGTCCGGAAATTCATTAAACACTAAATAGCCAATAATTGTAGCGAACACCAACAGACTGTAATTGAAGGGTTGCAGAATGGAAGCAGGTGCATACTCAAGTGCCTTCACTAATAATAATTGTGCCGCAACACTCATCACTGAAATCACGCCCAATAAGAACCACTCTTGCATGCTTGGCTCACGCCAAGCTGTGATACCAAAAAGCGTGGCACAAACACAGCCGACCAGCGCCATATACAATACATTGGTATTGAAACCATCGCCCGCCGAACTGACCTGTCGAGTAACAACATGATAGCCAGCAAAACACAGCGCTGCCGACAAAGGTATCAGTGATTCGATTTTAAACACTTCTAATCCTGGTCGTAGGATAATCAGTGTGCCGACAAACCCCGCCATAACTGCCAACCAACAATTACGGCTAACGCGCTCACCTAAAATCGGAGCCGCCAAGGCAATTGCCATCAATGGGAACACTGCCATCAGAGCATGGGACTCCGCCAAACCAAGATAGCGTAGCGCTAAATTAAAAATCGCAATCTCGGCAATCGACAATAACGAACGGAACACTTGCAACTTAGGACGTACAGAGCGTAATGCATGACGAATCGTGCTGCTACGTGTCACCCATATAATCGCAAACAGAGCAAATACCCAGTAGCGAACGAGCACAACTTGCGCGACAGACATTTCCTGAACCAACATCTTTGTGACGGCGTCTTGAGAAGCGAAAACCAGCATAGCAGCCAAACACAACAGCACACCTTTACCCACCAGGCTACGCTCTACTTCCTTGCATGTCTGACTCATTCTTTAGTCGCCTTTCTATAGTCTTTTGCAGATCTAGAGGGGAATGCCGTAATTTATGGCATCCATTATATTAATTAAACGAATGTTTTTACTCGCTTTTGGCGCAAAGTTAAAGTGCGGAGGGAGATATTAATTTCTTAAAAGGGGGTGAGCTACTCAGTAGTCCCCCCTTAAATCAACCTTACATATCAAACGCAGACGGTAAGATAATCATATCTCGAATAGTGACGTTACGTGGTCGTGTTAGGATAAACATAACCGCATCAGCCACTTCTTCGGGCTCAATAATGCTGCCACTCTCTTTCGCTTTTTTCAGGTTCTCTTCGGGCCAATCTGCTAGTAAAGCACTCGCCACTGGGCCAGGAGAAACCGATGCCATACGAATACCATGGTCTTTTACTTGGCGACGAGTGGTCTGTACAAAGCAGTTGATCGCCCATTTAGAGGACGCATAAATCGGTTCCCACGGCACAGGATAATGGCCCGCAACAGAACCTGTTACAACAATATCACCACAACCGCGCTCGATCATATACGGTAGAACATTGTGGACATTTTTCATCACCGAATTTACATTCAAATTCAACATACGGTCGATGGCGTCTGGCGTTGTGTCAATCAAGTCGCCGCCAATGTAGCTGCCAGCATTGGCATACAAAATATCCAATTGACCTGCTTTATCTAGAATGCCGGACAATAGCTGGTTACAACTCTCAGGATTCAGAAGATCAAGGACCAATGGGATAGCCTGTTCGCCCAATTCAGCGCACACCTTGTCCAACGCTGCTTGATCGCGATCCACTAAGACAACGCGAGCACCCGCGGCAATCATCTCTTTTGCCGACGCTAAACCGATACCTGATGCGCCACCAGTAACAGCGGCGACTTTACCTTCCAATTTTAAAGACATACTAAACTCCTAATTTTGACTCTCATTCGCTGAGATTTTCTTATTAATACGCTGCTTTTAACGCAGCAGCTGTCAAGCATGACAATGTGTTATCGTTAACATATTGTCATAAAAAAATAGATTCAAGGGACTCTAGAACGCGCTACCCCGCAACGAAACCACCATCAATTGGCAGTGCGACACCGGAAATCATGCTTGCAGCACTGCCTAGCAAAAACATAATTGGCTGCACTACTTCTAAAGGTTCAGCAAAGCGGCCTAACGGGATGCGACTTGTCATCGCTGCTGCTTTTTGTGGATCGCTCCATCCAACTTTTGCCATCGGCGTTAATGTAACAGTCGGATTGACGCTGTTAACGCGAATGTTATGAGGGCCCCATTCGGCACACATCACGCGTGTCATTGCATCCATTGCCCCTTTAGAAGCACTGTAACTCAAGTGGTCTGTTAAGGACGCCAATGAAGCTTGACTGGAAACGTTAACGATCGCCCCCCCTTGTTGTTGCGCGATCATACGACGGGCGACTAATTTACTCATCATGGCCGTTGCACGCGCATTGATTGCCATTTGCTGATCAAATGCGCTGTCCGTGACATCCACACACGACTCTAATATGGCTAACCCTGCACAGTTAACCAACCCATCCACTCGATCAAGTTCAGCATCGACTTTTTCAATACCTGCCATGTCAGCTAAGTCTGCGGCAATCACATGGCAACCAGTTAAGTCACGGAGCTCACTCAGTTTTTGCGCGTTGCGCGCCACTGCGGTTACCTCCGCTCCGACCAAACATAATTGTTCAACCGTAAACCAACCAATGCCGCTACTGGCTCCAGTCACCACAATGGCTTTTCCTTTTAAGTCTTCAAACATTTAAACTCTCCTCAGATACTTTCTGGATACAGCGCCAGCAACTGTTGACGGTAACGCTGATAGGCTTGTTCATAACGCGCCACATTGTCAGGATTCGGCGACACGGCTTGATCAGTATTCAGTGTTGAAAAGCGCTCGCACAATGCTTTAAGTGAGGTAAATTGCCCTTGTTGATTCAAGTGACACCAATGTGCTTGGATCGCCGCGCCTAACGCAGCAGATTCCGTTGACGTCGGACAGACCACTGGACAGTTCATCACATCGGCCATCATCTGGCGCCAGAGCGAACTGTTTGCACCACCGCCAATTAAGCGTAACTGCTGACTATCAATGCCTGACCCGCGCAACAGATCCATCCCTAAACGCAAACCAAAGGTGACGCCTTCCAAAGCTGAGCGCATAATATTGTCAGGGGTTAAATTATCAGCGTTCATCCCCAGTAAACTGGCACTACTATTGGGTAACGCTGGGACGCGTTCACCATTCAAAAATGGCAACAAAGTTAACCCTTGCGCACCAATGGGCGAACGCTCAACCGCTTGCTGCATCTGCGTCAGATTCCAGCCGAATAAATCACGATAGTGATTCACCGCGCCTGTCAGATTCATGGTGCAGATTAGTAGCAGCCAACCATTAGACGACGAGCAAAATGGCGCAATTAAAGGATGCTTGATATCAGGCGCTTGATCGCTATAGGCATAAAGCGTACCGGACGTTCCTAAACTGGCGGTTACCACTCCTTGCTCAATATTCCCCGTACCAATGGCCCCCATCATATTGTCACCGCCACCACTGGACACCAATACATCGTCACGCAAGCCCAATTCCAGACTAACTTCTGAGCGCACTGTCCCCACCGCTTGCTGTGCTTCAATCAGAGTTGGCAGCATGACTCGAAGTCGATCAGGATCATCAATCGTGGCAAGTGCGGCATCGGACCAGCAACGTTGCCGAATGTTCAGCAAACCAGTTCCCGATGCATCACCGTACTCCATAACGTATTCACCGGTTAACCAATAATTCAGGTAATCATGGGGCAACAAAATATGCGCAACCTGAGCAAAGTTATCCGGTTCATTTTGCTTGAGCCAGAGCAACTTAGAGGCGGTATAGCCGGTCGCTACCGCCAACCCCAATGTGTCGATGCAACCCTTTGTGCCACCCAATGTAGCAACGATTTCAGCATTTTGTTCAGCCGTTTCGGTATCACACCAAAGCTTCGCTGGACGAATCACGTCCCCTGCATCATCTAGCACCACCAAGCCATGCTGTTGGCCCGAGACGCCGACAGCATCGATATCCGTTGCCTGAAATTCGCCTCCAGATAAGGCGTTTTGAAAGGCCTCGCGAAACGCCTGAATCCACCATTTTGGGTGCTGCTCTTGACGGCCATTACCTCCTCCAATTAACTCATGAGGCGATTCTCCTTGCGCAATCACGGCTGCTTTTTGCGTATCAAATACGACGACCTTGGTACTTTGCGTACCGCAATCCACACCTAGATACATCATGTTGTTACCTCATAAAACTATCTTGCTTAATCATGTCCCACACCTTAAAACGTCAAGCATTATTCGCGATTAGCGATATGCTTTAAGCGATGCATGCTGTCTTTCATGTCAAGATACAGTTGTTTATAGACTGCGAAGGTTTCATCGTAGCGCTCACGATTGTCGTGATTCGGAGTAGCACGATGTCTTAATTGGCACCAGTCTTTAATCTTACCGGCGTCATCAATCAAACCGATCGCGTCCGCCGCAAGAAATGCCGCGCCTAATGGGGCTTCGACTTCTTGCTCGATGGTGTAGATCTCAAAGTTGGTAATATCTGCAATGATTTGCATCCAAAGACTAGAATGCGCTGCGCCGCCCACGACGATTAAACGATCGTCTAAATGTTTTGCTGCACGCTGCCCACACTCAATATTGTGGCGCAAAGCAAATGTGACGCCTTCTAATACGGCACGATATAGATGCGCCTTTTTGTGATACAAAGATAAGCCGACGAATGTACCTGTAGCATTGCTGTCCCAAATAGGACTGCGTTCGCCCATTAAATACGGCAAGAACAAAACCCCATTCGCACCGGCGGCCGTTTTTGCGGCTTGTAGTTCAAGCAATTCATGAACATCCACGCCATCCAAAAGATCCGCGGCTTGTTTTTCTTCCTGGCAAAACTGCTCACGAAACCAACTGATCGAGGCGCCCGCCGTTATGGCGCCGCCAAACATATAGTTATACGATTCTGCATTGGTCACATAAGGCATACTGACGAGACCATTTTTGGCGTCTACATCCGTATTGATAAAGCCCCAACACATACTGGTGCCGATCATCGCTACATGATTACCAGGTTCAGTAACCCCCGCGGCCAACGTTGCCACCGCCGCATCAACGCCACCAGCTACCACCGGTGTACCCGGTACTAGGCCAAGTTCCAACGCCATCGACTCGAGCATGCCACCCACAACTTCATTTGACGCCACTAACCGCGGCGGCATCATACGTTCAGGTATGCCTAATTGCTCTAATAGCGTCGCTGACCAAGTGCGCTGCTGCATGTCATAGACGCCACCAATGTTACCGGCAGAGCTATGGTCAACGGCGATCTCTCCAGTCAGCAAATATTGAATGTAACTGTTTGGTGGCAGGAAAAGATGCGTTTTATTCCAGACATCTGGGCAATTGTGTTTAAGCCAGAGCATTTTTGTAAAGCCGTGATAACTATCAACGCCATTACCAGTGATTGTCTGCAACTGCTCTAAATCAAGCGATTCACGCACAAACTGCACCTCTTTATCTGCACGGCGGTCCATCCAAATCAAGCATGGATAGAGCGGTTTTATATGCTGATCCACAGGAATTCCTGAGCCACCGTATAAGCTGCTTACACAAAGTGCTTTTATGTCGCTTGCTTGCACATTGGCTTTCGCTAATACGCCTTTGATCGTATGCTTAACTGCGTCCATCCAAACATCGGGCCACTGCTCAGCCCACATTTGTTTTGGTTGGTCAACCTGATAGCTGTGCGACGCCTGCGCAACAATACGGCCATCTTTGGACACCAACAGCGCTTTGGTACTCTGGGTACCAATATCAACGCCAATAACGTGCTCCATTCGCTACACCTCGTAATTAATTAACATCTGCACAAGGGGGGTTGTGACGCTGCACAATACCTTGTGTCTTATGGGGGTTATTTGCTGTCGCGCGATCTGCTAATGTAGATGGCCAACAGAATGATGCCGCCCTTAATCACGTTTTGCACGTACGGTGAAACACCCATTAAATTGAGGCCATTATTCAGAACGCCTAGCATCATGGCACCGATTAAAGTGCCAATAATCGCTCCACGTCCGCCGGCAATAGCGGTGCCGCCCAAGACTACTGCAGCAATCGCATCCAGTTCAAAGCCAACACCCATGTTGGGTTGACCGCTCATTAAACGTGACGTCAGTACAATGCCGGCAATGGCGGCCGTCACACCAGATAGGGTATACACCAGCATTTTGTAGCGCTTAACACGAACACCGCTTAAACGGGTTGCCTCTTCATTACCACCAATGGCATAGATATAACGCCCAATAGGTGTCTTATTTAGAATCACAAAGGCAATGATATAGACAATTATCATGACAATAATGGGCGATTGAATGCCCATAAATTCGCCACGACCAAGAAAAGAAAAGTCTTTGGGTAACCCCGAAATAGGATAACCACCGGTATAAATTAGCGCTAAGCCTCGCGCAATCCCCATAGTGGCTAATGTGACAATGATGGGAGGCATTTTGGCATACGCTACAAACGCACCATTGCCAGCACCAAATAGACCGCCAACAATTAAGCAACCTAGAATGGCCAACTCAGGCGGCAAGCCCATCATCATTAAGCCCGCCGCGACGGTGCCTGACAATGCCATGACCGCACCGACTGATAGATCGATGCCGCCAGTCAAAATGGCACAGGTCATGCCTACAGCGATGATGGCGTTAATTGATACTTGTCGAGCCACGTTACTGAGGTTGTTCGTGGTTAAAAAATTATCATTCACAAATGCCATAGCAATAAAAATGACAATGAAACCCAACAAGGGGTAAAAGATAGGCGACTGTCGCCACCGAGCTAGCTGCGTATTCATGGAATGTTTTCCTTGAGTCTTGTTAGTATTTTGCAAGGTATTATTCATGGCTGGCGCCTCCTGTTGCATAACGCATAATCTCATTCGAATTAACGTCAGCACCGGATAAGGTTTGCACGATCTCGCCCTGTTTAAAAACAGCAACACGATCGCTGATACCCACAACTTCAGGCAGTTCGGACGAAATCATAATGATCGAAACACCCATTTCCGTCAGACCGCGCATCAAACGATAGATTTCCGCTTTAGCACCAACATCTATCCCCCGTGTCGGCTCATCAAAGATCAACACTCGACAGTCATGATTTAACCAGCGAGCAATCACCACTTTTTGTTGATTACCCCCACTGAGGTTGCCAACGATTGACTCTGCCCCTGGGGCTTTTACACGAACTTTTTCGATCAATGCAGTGATGTTGTCTGCTTCATCTCTTTGATCAATCCAACCAATTTTAGAGGTGTGTTTAGCCAAGTTGTTGATACTAATGTTCTCGCGGATAGAGAAAGGTAAGATCAATCCCTCCGTTTTGCGGCTTTCGGGTAAAATACCAATCCCCGCTAAGAGTGAAGCAGCCGGACTGTCCAGTTTCACGGCGACGCCGTGCATTTCTATCTCTTTATGATGTACTGGCGTAGCGCCAATTAATCCCATTGCAAGCTCAGTTCGTCCGGACCCTACAAGGCCGGCAAAACCAAGAATTTCACCTTTACGTAACTCGAACTGATTGATGGGTGTGTCTTTTTCAAGTTGAATAGCTTTCGCATGAATGACAATTTCATGATCCTCTTTATGATCATTTTTTGCGGGAAAACTGCTCTCAACTTTTCGGCCAACCATCATCTCGACTAATTCGTCTACACTGGTTTTTTGTGTATCTGCTTCACCAATAGGTTGTCCATCCCGCAGCACGACAATGCGATCACAAATGGCGAAGATCTCTTCCATGTGGTGGGAAATAAAGATCATGCCAACACCTTGTGATTTCAGCTCTCGCATGATCTTAAATAAATGCTCTGCTTCACTGGGCGTAAGTGTGGCAGTCGGCTCGTCCAATACTAAGATACGAGCATCCAACGCCAATGCCTTCGCGATTTCGACAAACTGCTGCTCTGCCACACTCAAATGTGCCACAGGTTTGTCTAAGTCGATAGAAACACCTAAACGCTCAAACAGCGCTTCTGCTTCTTTTCTCATCTCTGCCGTCCGCATGAGCCCCAACCTATTAGTGACTTCACGACCTAGAAAGATATTTTCCACAGAGTTAAGATAAGGAATTAGGCTAAATTCTTGAAAAATGATGCCGATCCCTGCCTCAATGGCATTGTGATAGTTAGCAAAGACCATCGGCTTACCATCAATGTAGATATGCCCCGAATCCGGCTGGTAAATACCACACAGAACTTTCATCAGTGTTGATTTGCCTGCACCATTTTCGCCTAGCAAGGCTAAAATCTCGCCAGAATCTAATGACAAACTCATATCTGATAAGGCTTTAACGCCAGGAAAGTTCTTAGATATTTGCTCAAGCTTAAGAAGGCTACTATTCATAACACTGTACCTATAAACAAATTACGAAAGCGCCCTCCTCAGTATGCTTCACTGAAGAGGGCTAAGAGAGATTACCAGTGGAAATCTGCTGCGTTTTCGCGGTCGATCAAATCGACGTCTACAGGTACCGTTTTAGGTACATTTGAACCCCACAGCTTAGCCAAAGCTATGCCTAAGCCGAGGCGAACTTGGTCACGTGGGTATTGTGCGGAGGTTGCAATAAAATGTTCGTTGCCATCAGCGATTGTTTTAACAGCTTCTGGATTACCATCAACACTCACCAGCTTGACATCGGAACCATTTGATTCAATTGCGGTAAGTGCGCCTAGAGCACCAGTATCGTTAACACTGAACAGTCCTGCTAAGTTAGGGTTTGCTTGCAACATGTTTTCGGTCACGGTCATAGACAGGCTGCGCTCTTGTTTACCATTTTGTACAGCGACAATTTTCATACCTGGAAATTCCGCAATGGCATCTTTACAACCACGCACACGTTCCAAGATCGGTACCACAGGAATACCATCCAGAATCGCGACATCACCTTTACCATTAAGATTCTTACCCAAATATTGGCACGCCATATAACCGGCATCATAGTTTTTAGAGCCAACAAAGGAGTCCAATGGACCTTGTGCTTGTGCATCAACGGCGACCGTCACAACACCAGCTTCGTGAGCGGTAAGCACGGCTGATTCAATACTGACCGAATCCGTAGGGTTCAACAAAATAATATCTACACCACGTTGAATCATATCTTCAACATCGTTGATTTGCTTCGAGACATCATGGTGGGCGTCGGTAATGATAACTTCAGCCCCAATCGAATCAGCGGCTTCTTCCAAGGCTTCTTTCATCACGACGAAATATTCGTTATTTAATTCTTGAAAAGACATACCGATCTTAAGTGTATCTGCCGCATAGGCGCTAGACATGGACGCAACGGCCAAACCGACACCTGCAGCGATAGAACACATAGTTTTTTTTGAAGTAGACATTGATAGGTCACCTTTAATTATTTTTAGAGTAAGGGTTTTTCAATGTTATCGTTAACATTGCACTTCAAAAAAAAGGACAAAATCCTCAAAATCTTATTATGGACATACTTCATAAGTAAGACGAATGATTCAATTGCTCAACTTTTACCGCAATGTTATCGTTAACTTTTTAAAACTTAACACAGTTTTTTCGCCTCAACAATATAGAATATTAATTATGTCGACACACAAAAAAAAAGCCACCATTACAGATGTAGCCCGGAAAGTTGGCATGACTACCATAACCGTCTCTCGCGCACTGAACACTCCGGAAAAAGTGAAGCAAGAAACGCTTAAGAAAATATTGGCAGCTGCACATGAGCTCCACTACGTCCCTAATGCCATTGCGCGTAACCTAAAAAGCCAAGAGAGTCGTATCATAGGACTGGTCACTGCCAGTATTGACAACCCTTTTTACGCTCATACATTTAAAGCCATCAATCGTATCGCGAAATCTCACAATTATTCTCTGATGTTATTTGATACAGATGGCTCCGAAGAGCTAGAGCGAAAAGCTATTGAAACACTGATGGGGTATCAAGCTTCTGGCATTATTTTATCCGCTGTATCCGATGCAGATGACTACACGCCAGCTTACTTACATAAACTCGAACTCACGCAAATTCCAGTTGTACAAATTGACCGGAAAATCTCATGTTCAAGCTTTCCAGGTGTCTATCTGGACAATTTTAACAGTGGCTATAAAGCCATGAAGTCATTACTTTCAAAAGGGTTCCAGAATATCCTTGTATTAGCAGGCCCCAAAGAATCTTGTATCACAATTGATCGTATTAACGGCATTCAAAAAGCACTAGAAGATTGCACCCTACCGATTTCCTTAACAATTAAATACGGCGACTACCAGAAAGAAAAATCAAAAAACGCAATGCTAGAATGCATCAAAAGCGGGCAACGACCAGAAGCTATTTTTGGTTTAAATATCTTGATTACTATAGGTGCAATGGAAGCTTTACAGGAGGCAAAACTAGGTATTGATCAAGCACATATCATGAGCATTGATGATATTCCTTATTCTAATGCTTTTGGAAGACCGATCCCATGCGTTCACCACGACACATACGAATTGGGGGCATCAGCAGTAAGTATGCTGTTAGAGCTGATCAAGGACCCAGCAAAGAAAATCGAGGATGGCGCCATCATCGGAGTACTATCTGATTCGTAATGATGGCAACCAAAGCTGGGACGAAGCTTAGAATAAAAGTGAACTCAGAATCGAAGTAACTTTAACTACTAAAATTACATATCACTTTTGCGCTGCTGAACACTTAGCCCCAGCTAACAACGCCCAACTCCTCTAAAGCATTTGATCTTTTTAAAAGCAGGACTGATAAATTAAATATTAACGCACCACTAGTACTGAAATTTTTGAATAAGATGCAACATAACCTGCATTAGAAGCAAATATATGATCCGCAAGGCCCGGCACATGAGATGCCATAACAATCAAATCCGCATTATTTTCAACAGCAGCTTTTATCAACACATCATCTAAATCTACTGTTGGATCAGGGCAAATATAGGCTGCTGCTGTCACATTGGATAAACTGTATTTTTGAGCTTGTTCTTGACCAAACGATGTCATCATAGATGTAAACTCAGCAGAGCCATGCGCTATGTTACTTGGCACAGAACTGGAGACTCCTACATAACATACTGGCACATCATAAAGATTTGCCATATCAGCCGCCGTTTTGAGTGCTTTTTCTAATCGATCGACATGCCCTAAATCTACAGGCACCATTATTTTAGTGTACATTTCAACCCCTCCTAGGTCAGAACCCTATGTTCTAAACCAATTGGTTGGTGAGTGTACCTTCAGTATTGCAGACGATTGGCAGAACAACAAACCATACTCGCTGTAAAGATTACGATGTCTTCAGCCCACGCTCATTCACTAGCGTTTTCAATTTAGACCTAATCAGACGATTTTCTAATTTTTGATTGATGATATTAGCCGCCAAGACAATCACAATCACCAAAGCCCACTCCCCCCAAGACTCATAAGGAGCTACCACAACGGTGGGCAATATCCACACAAACAAAGCATTGATTAAAACCAGAATAATAATACCGTTCAGAAAGTATCGAGGTCTTCGCGTTCTTTCCTTCGCTTGATCGATCAGCTCTTGGATAACTGCATTGGACTCAGAAAGTAACGCGGGAAACTCTTGTTCCAGCCATTGCGAATGGTTCATGGACCCTCCTTACACCATAACGCCTATTTTTAATGACTCAAAATTTCACCATTTAGCAAAGAAAAAGGCAAATTTTTGTCATCACATTAAGCGTTGTTGTAAGAAGCTCAAAGCGGAGGGGTTACGGGGGAATCTAATCCCCCAACACCATTGAAAAGCATGATAACTTAATAAAAATCATCGCTGGCTTTCGTTTCAACAGGGTGCCCATTGAAAAGTGATATTAATAATGCCGAAATTCGCTCATGCATGATCACAGTATGATGATTACCGCTTTCCTGCATGTGCGTGCGTAAGGCATCACGAACGGATTTTATGCCTGTTACATCAATAAGAATATCGATCTGCGCACTGTCTACGAGTAGATCATACATGTCCGTTGTCACTGGAATATTATGTTCCTTCGCCAACAACATTCCCGGTGCCTGCATGTTAGTATCCGCCACACCTAAAATCTCGACAAATTCCGCTGTAAACAGTCGGTCTAGCAGCTCTAAACCAGCATTACCCGCACCAATTACCGCGATTTTAAATTGACCCGCTTCCATTTTTCTTCCTTGTCTTGTCACTAATTATTGTCAGCAACAAGACACGCAGTAGCGCATGTCTTGTCAGTTAACTACCCTCTGAAAGTACTACCTTCTGAAAGTACAGCATTGAGTTGCGTAGAAAAATACGACTTTAAAACGTCAATGACTACCTTAACGAAGAGCCACTGACGCTAAAATCACGTATCTATGCGGTACATCAACATTAATCATTTTTATTGAAAAAGATTCTCAGTTAGGAAAAACAAAAATAATAACGCACCATATTTCCTAAGACTAAGACCTTCCTATACCCCTCGAGCACGATAAGCATGTAGTTTTTTATAGTTGTCGATCAACTTCAAATGACGATCAAGGCCTTCAAGCTTCATATTGGTGGGTGTAAGACCGTAGAATTTCACCGTACCCTCGACCGAGCCGACCACGCTCTCCATGACCTCTTTGCCAAACATACGAGATAAATTCAGTAGGTAATCGTCAAGCTCAAGCTCGTCATCAAGGATGATCTCAAGCACAGTGTTGATGGCCTGGTAAAATAAGCCCCGCTCCACAGTATTCGTGTTGTAACTTAAGAACTCCTGCACTTGATCTTTGGCTTGCTCATGCATTTGTAGCGACAAAAACAGCAACAGCTTAAGCTCACCAACATCCAATTGCCCCCACGGTGTGTTTTCATCAAACTCAACACCAATCAAGGTACGAATGTCGGTGTAATGATCTATCTCGCTTTCTTCAAGGCGCTCCAGCAACTCACCCAGAGCCTCATCATCAAGTGAGTGGATATTAAGAATGTCCTCACGGAACAACAGTGCCTTATTCGTATTATCCCAAATCAGATCATCGGCTGGGTACACTTCCGAGTAATCGGGCACCAAAATACGCACAACGTTGGCCCCTAAATCATCGAACACGGCCATGTACACTTCTTTGCCAAGATCTTTCAAAATGGCCATCAAACGGTCGCATTCTTGTTCAGTGGTTCCTGAGAAATCCCATTCACAGAATTCATAATCAGCTTTGGCGCTGAAGAATTTCCACGAGATAACACCCGTCGAATCGATAAAATGCTCAACAAAATTATTCGGTTCAGAGACTGCAAAGGAATTGAACGTCGGCGCAGGCACATCATTCAATCCTTCAAAACTTCGGCCTTGCAGTAACTCTGTTAAGCTGCGCTCAAGCGCCACTTCGAAGCTTGGATGCGCACCAAACGAGGCAAACACGCCACCCGTGCGCGGGTTCATCAATGTGACACAAGCAACAGGAAACTTTCCACCAAGCGATGCGTCTTTCACCACGATTGGGAAACCATTTTCTTCAAGGCTCTGAATGCCAGCCAAGATGTTCGGATAGTGCTCCAACACTGACATGGGCACATCCGGTAACACAATCTCCTGCTCGATGATGTCTTTCTTCACCGCGCGTTCGAAGATCTCAGACAAACATTGCACCATTGCCTCAGGCAAGGTGTTGCCTGCACTCATTCCGTTACTTAAGAACAAGTTCTCAATTAGATTTGATGGGAAGTAAACTGTCTCTTGGTCAGATTGACGCACATACGGAATCGCACAAATACCGCGCTCGATATTACCAGAGTTGGTATCAATCAAATGGGAGCCTTGCAACTCTTGTTCAGGGTCAAATATGTCCAGACAGTAGTCATCCATCAGCCCTTGTGGTAATGAATCGTCTTCTGTCAATGGGAACCATTTTTCCGAGGGATAATGCACAAACTCAGCATTAGCAATGTCTTCGCCGAAATATTGATCGTTATAAAAAAAGTTACAGCTGGCACGCTCAATGAACTCACCCAATGCAGAGCATAACGCGCTTTCTTTGCTGGCCCCTTTACCATTGGTAAAACACATATGCGACGCCGCTTCGCGCAAATGTAATGACCAAACGCCTGGTACGATATTACGCCAAGAGGCGACCTCAATCTTCATCCCCAGCTGAGACAATACGTTGGACATATTCGCGATGGTATCTTCTAGCGGCAAGTCTTTCCCTAAGATCGCCGTTTTATGTCCCACTTCCGGTTGCGCCATCGACATCAGAGAAGCCCCGGCATCAAGGTCTTCAACGGTTTCAATCTTAAACTCAGGGCCAGTTTGAACGACTTTCTTTACCGTACAACGGTCAATCGAGCGCAGAATACCTTGGCGATCTTTATCACTAATGTGTTCCGGCAACTCAACCTGAATCTGGAAAATCTGGTTGTATCGGTCTTCAGGATCGACAATATTATTTTGCGATAAGCGAATATCTTCCGTTGGAATATCACGTGCCTTACAGTAAACCTTAACGAAATACGCAGCGCACAGCGCAGAAGATGCCAAGAAGTAATCAAATGGGCTAGGCGCGGAGCCATCCCCTTTGTAGCGAATAGGTTGATCGGCCACGACAGTAAAGTCGTCGAACTTGGCTTCTAGACGAAGATTGTCTAAAAAATTTACTTTGATTTCCATGATGGGGCCCCAGCGTCAATATGCCGCGCAGTCTAGCATTAATTGCCCACTTACTTCGCGTGTTCACTGTGCTAGATCATGGATTTTTTGTGGTAACGATGTTCATCAATTCACGATGCTAAATAATCATTAAATAGGTAACATGTGGGTACTCTACGTAACAATCAAACTCTAAGCGCATCATATGGGTTTGACGACGTGTACAGTCACTCCTTAAACCTACACAACGAGAAATCAGACATGGAATCAGCGTCTAGCCTAAGCGTACTGGAAGTAAGCGCTATATTTTTATCAATTACGGCGTTACTGGCCTACGTAAACCATCGCTTTATTGGCTTGCCAACAACGATAGGCGTCATGGTTATCTCTATTGTCATTTCTATTGTCGCAATACTCATGGGAGTTTTAGGCTTTGATCAGCTTATAAATTATGAAGTCAGCTTCCTTGATCAACTTGACTTTACAGAAATACTACTCGACGGCATGCTTTCGATGCTTCTGTTTGCTGGCGCCCTTCATGTTAACGTAAAAGACTTGAGACGCTATAAACTTCCGATTGGCATTCTGGCTTTTATCGGTACTTTATTGTCAACCGCGATGATCGCCGCGGCTCTGTATTACTTGCTACCTGTTTTAGACCTTAAGCTACCTTTTATTTGGTGCTTGTTATTTGGCGCACTGATATCTCCAACAGACCCGATTGCCGTTATGGGAATATTAGAATCTGCTGGTGCACCTAAAAGCATTGAAACCGTCATCGCTGGCGAATCACTTTTTAATGATGGCATTGGCGTTGTGGTGTTTGTTCTGCTTTTAGGGATCTTAACGAGTGGTGATATCCCTAACGCTGAGTATGTTCTTCACACTTTAAGCGTGGAAGCAGGCGGGGGCATTCTATTCGGACTGACCTTAGGCGCTATTTTAAACTTCCTACTGAAGAGCATCGACAGCTATCAAGAGGAAGTATTGCTGACACTCGCTGGCGTCATAGGTGGTTACACACTTGCAAGTCATTGGCATCTTTCAGGTCCATTAGCAATGGTAATGGTAGGATTGATGGTCGGTAACCATGGACGCACATGGGCAATGAGCGATACCACTCGTCATTACGTCGATTTATTTTGGGAGCTGGTCGACGAAATTTTAAACGCAGCGCTGTTTGTACTCATTGGCTTAGAAATCGTCATGATAACGTACTCAGGTAACTTATCTCTCGCTGCGGGTTTAACCATCTGCGTAGCATTGGCCGCTCGATTAACCGTCGTGGGCCTTACGACAACAACGTTTAAAAAACAGCTCAATCTGCCCAGTGGTGCTTGGAAAGTCTTAACTTGGGGAGGCCTACGTGGCGGCATCTCCGTTGCGTTAGTACTTCAACTACCAGCAGGAACTGAGAGGGATATTTTGCTTACGCTTACCTATGCCGTGGTGGTGTTCTCTATTTTGGTGCAAGGTTTAAGCATTGGCAAAGTCGCTAAAACGTTGCCAATAAATAAAGATAACTAATTCTTTGAGTAAGATGAAAGGTCTGTTTAATTTTTCATCTTACTCTATCTTTGATATCAGCTGTTCTCTATCACAATAGATTGAGGACCAAGACCTCTGAGCGTTAAATTTTATTTTTTGTTACGACACATTTTTAACTTCAATTAGTTGAAGGTCTTTCTTGTTAGTATCTTCAATGAGCCCATCAATTTTTCTCATATTTTCGAGCTGCTCTTGAAGCTTCACAGATAGCTCACTTAACTCAGTGGCAGACAGCGACGTCTCTTCTGCTGACGCGGCCGTCGAGTGAATCACCTCATCAATGTCTAGCATGCCCTGATTAACTTGACTCAATCCTGCAGCCTGACTTTGCGACGCGCAGTCTATTTCATTGATGGTACTAGAGATTGTGGATACACGTTTAACGATCTCACCTAATGCCATCACACACCTTTGTGATATTGCATTTCCCTTTTCAACATTCTCTACGGAAGACTGAATATACTGCGCCGATTCGCTCGCTGCTTTTGTGCTTCGCTCAGCAAGAGATCTTACTTCATCAGCAACCACGGCAAAACCTCGCCCCATTTCCCCCGCTCGTGCGGCTTCAATAGAGGCATTGAGTGCAAGCAAATTGGTTTGAGATGCAATATCGTCTATGACATTAATAATGTCACTTATCGCTTCACTTGATCGATTAATTTCCAGCATTGCTTGCTCAAGCTCTTTGATCTCATCAGAGGCAATAGTAGCCGCTTGCTGCGCCTCAGAAGAGACAGTACTCGCCCCAGATGCTCGCTTGGCGTTGTCATTGGCCTGAGTCAGAATATCATTGAGAGCACTACTAATCTGAGTAATGGAAGCTGCTTGCTGATTTGATCCTACGGTCAATGCATGACTAGCTACATTCAGCTCATTTGCACCCGTAGTTAGACTATAACTTATAGCATCGACATCGTTGTACACAGATTTCAAAGCTACTTTTTCTGAGACCTCCTGAACGTATTCAACATGACCAATCTCTTTACCACTTAAGTCTTTGATGTAATACGTGTCGACACGAAAATCCTTATCCCACTGATGAAAGAACGTCGTTTGCTTACCTTTCCTTAAACAGTTGACACCACAACCATCAGTATTACAAATGTTCGCTCCCCAATTTGAACAGTGCTTGCCCAAAACGTCCTGACGCTTTACTCCTAAGGGATCGGTAGCCGCTCGGTTGACAAACGTCCACTTCATATCTAGATCTGTAACAGAGAGTGGATTAGGGATCGAATCAAGAATTTGCTCATAGTAATAGAATTGCTCTTTCGTAGAGCGCTCTATCTTTACCAAACAAACCAGCAAACCAGCCATCGCTACAGCTAAAAAAAGTCCATTTGTGCTTTCTAACCCTAGCAGTAAGGCTACAACTATAGATAAAACGTTGATACCTAGTGCTAAATGATAATATTTCTTCATGATATTTCCTTAGATTGCTAATTTAAAAGCACTTAAAAAGATATCTCTAATATATACCTAATTTGATATTTCGAACCCTGTATTTTCAATACAGATTAGTAACATTGAGTAAGGATTGGTTACGATTGGATAAATCACATGATTCCCTTAAACGTATTAACTAAAAAGCAATCGAAAGTTAAGATGTAGATCAATGGAGCAGCGACTTAGTGAGTGTTTTTATGTAAACAAAATTGGCACTTATCAAGAACACAAATGCTGCAGCAAAGTAGATAGTTTCAGGTCCTAGTACATGTGCCTGCCAGTACCTCTGGAAGAAAGCTGCATCCGACTTGTAAAAGTTAGGGCAAAACGTGGTAACAGCGGCTCATTTACCTAAGCAAATCGAACAAGCACGTAAATGCAAAAAAGACAATTCAAGCAAGAAACTATTTGTCTAATTTTTCACCTAGCCCCGTATTCTCTTATCCAAGTATTAACTGTTTCTAGTGCGCCTGGTGCGTAGGCTTGCTGTCCCATTAAAACAAACAAACCTTGCTTCCATAACGGCCATTGGGTTGGAATTGATAATTAAACCATTGTGAATTTAATAAACCATGAGTGGCCTGTTTGATGATTAAGGCTTGTTGATTCTGAGCGTCCGATGAAATTTGGGTTCACGCACATTATGGCGAACCACTCGCGCTTGTGCCCCCAAAACTGATGCCGACCTCACAGACTAAAATGAAAACCTTAGGAAGTCATTCCAGATACAAAGATAGAGTGGCGCCTGCCTTATCGGTACAATTACCTCTTAATGCACTGTTTTAACCAAGCTGTTTGTGGAGTAAGGCTATGGATAAGGAATCTTTTTCTCAATTACATCAAAACATTCTGAATTGTCGGCAATGTGCCAATGTGCTCCCCTTGGAACCCAAGCCTATTCTTCAGATACACCCCGACGCCAAAGTGTTAATTGCCGGACAAGCACCTGGGCAAAAAGCCCACGATGCGGGTCGCCCGTTCGATGATGCCAGCGGCGATCGTCTACGCCAATGGCTAGGGCTGAACAAAAGCGATTTTTATGATCCTACACAACTCGCCATCGTCCCGATGGGGTTTTGCTTCCCCGGCAACACCTTTTTTAAAAGTGGCCCGTCCAAAGGTCGCAAATCGGGTGACTTACCCCCCAGACCAGAATGCGCTGCCACATGGCACGAAATACTGCTAGGTGAATTGAATAAAATAGAGTTGACGATTGTTCTTGGGAGTCATGCCCAAGCATACTATCTGACTCAATCAGATAAGGTCACCGAACAAGTGAAGCGCTGGGCCTACTGGCTGGAGCAAGGCAAGATCGCTCTACCTCACCCAAGCCCAAGGAATAACCGTTGGCTAAAACAAAACCCATGGTTTGAAGAGGAGGTGTTGCCAATACTGAGGGACAAAGTAAAACACTTACTTCGCTAATGGGGCAGACACCTTTATCAAAGACCAGAGCATATTGCTCGTTTTTAGTCCTTGTTAACATTGCCTTTATTTGATCTTTCGTTTCTCTTCTGTTTTTTGCGCTTATTTTTCTCGGTTACGATTTTGATGGCTTCATCTTTGGTTAAATGCGGATGCTTAGCAATCAGTTCTTCCACTCTTGTATCAAATGCGGTCATTTATAAATCTCATGTCGTAAAGTTCAAATAGGGTCGGTATTTTAGCTCAGCAAGTGTATAGAACATAACGTCCCTAAACAGCGACTGATTTTGCGTTTTGCCGCGAATCAATAGCAAAACACAACTTGCAGGCAACTTTAGCTATATCTTTTTAGCTAAGTGCATAACATTCGGCGCATCGTACCCTAACAAGACTCCTACGCCAATAGTTCAAATCAGCACTTTCACTGGGTTTTACCTAAGCTACGCTTTGATTCAACAAAATGAACGGTGTCACCTCCCCACAAAACCCCGTAAAATTCGGATGTTTAGTACAACCGTGCTGTGAAGTGAAATGAGATCAATAAAAGAGATGATAAAATGACCGACAAAATTCAAGTGATAGCGACACACAACGGAAACTTTCACGCCGACGACGTATTTGCTGTAGCAGCCCTTAAACAACTTTTCACTTCGGCAAAGATCATAAGGACACGAGACCTAGACGTGATCGCCCAAGCCGATCTCGTATTAGATGTTGGCGGTGTATACGATGCAGACACAGGCCGCTTCGATCATCACCAACGAGGCGGCGCAGGTGCACGAGAAAACGGCATTCCCTTTTCATCCTTTGGCTTGATGTGGCAAAAATACGGCCTAAAACTGTGCTCTGGCGATCAAGAAGTTGCAGACTCAGTGGATAAGAACTTGGTCTCTGCTATCGACGCTATCGACTGCGGGCACGTCGATGGCCCACTCACTGGCGTCAGCCTGAGTCAAACCATCTCCATGTTTAACCCAACCTGGGAAGAAGACAACAATTTTGATGACTGTTTTGAAGAAGCCGTTACCTTTGCATCGCGCGTTTTAACACGATTTATCGCCGCAGCCCAAGGTGGCGTCAACGCCAAAAGCATTGTTGCCGAGGCCATAGAAAAAGCTGATGACCCAAGAGTTATCGTGCTAGAGCAATTCACTCCTTGGAAAACCACGGTACTGAAATTATCCCAAGATGCGCTATTTATGCTCTACCCTGCGCAAACCGGAGAGTGGCGCATCCAAACCGTACCCGTCGAACTCGGCTCGTTTGAAGACCGTAAAAAGCTTCCTGCTCCGTGGGCTGGGCTATCAGGCAAAGAACTGCAAGACGTCACCGGACTTGACGACGCCATGTTCTGTCACAACGGCTTATTTATCGCAGGTTGTAAGTCGTTTGAGAACACCCTGAAAATGGCCAATATGGCGTTAGAGTATTAGTGACTTTTTGGGTTTCATGCACAGCTTATCAACGGTAACACTTTGGAGGACATAGGCGTATGTTGAGCCGGTTTCACAGCCTTAAATATTCATTTGGCTGGATGCTAGCCATCGGTACCGGCAACGCTTGGGCTGAAACTTGGTATCAGCCTTCTGCAGGTACGACATGGCAATGGCAATTACAAGGCACGCTAAACACCGCCTATGAGGTGGAGGTTTACGATATCGACCTTTTTGATATCTCTACCGATCAAATCCATACCTTGCAGCAACAAGGTCGTAAAGTTATCTGCTACTTTTCAGCAGGTTCTGTCGAAGACTGGCGCGATGACATTAGCAAAATCAGCAAAACGGCTGTGGGCAATCCATTAGATGATTGGCCGGGGGAACGTTGGCTGGACATTCGTGATAAATCAGTCTGGCGTGTGATGCAAAATCGACTCAAACTGGCCGCGGAAAAAGGCTGTGATGGTGTCGAGCCGGATAATGTCGATGCGTATCAAAATACTTCGGGCTTTAATCTCAACTCGCAAGATCAGATCAAGTTTAACCGCTTCTTGGCTCAGAGCGCTCACATTTTAAACCTCTCTATCGGTTTGAAAAACAGCCTCGGCTTAATTCCCCAGCTAGCCAACGACTTCGACTTTGCCGTCAACGAACAATGCCTCGAATACCAAGAGTGCGACGCACTGCGGCCCTTTATCCAGCAAAACAAAGCCGTATTTCATGCAGAGTATCAATCACGCTCAAACCTCTGCCAATACGCCAGCCAGCATCAATTCAGCACGCTATTACTGCCATTGGAACTGGATGGCCGACTTCGACAAGCCTGTCGCTAGAGGCCTATAAATCTGGAGGACGAACAACACTGGAAAACTATAAAATCGTGACCAGTTTTACTTAATCACTACACTCGTCTCTGTGATTAAATGATCTGAACTGAATAGGATGTTACAGAGTTTTGATCATTTTACCGTCTAAGCAGGCCTACGGCTGGGTTACTCGAACCCCGGCGGACATTGGTCAGCCACTTCTTTCACCAATTCTCGTATCTTTTTAATCGCCAGCGTCATTTGGCCATGGGGGGACATCGCCAAGGCTAAATAGCGTTTTATACCTGGCGCGATAATACGGGACATAGACAATCCTAGGGATTTCTTAGCCGCTT
This sequence comes from Marinomonas gallaica, assembly GCF_001639745.1. GTDB lineage: Bacteria > Pseudomonadota > Gammaproteobacteria > Pseudomonadales > Marinomonadaceae > Marinomonas > Marinomonas gallaica. The sequence goes on along the minus strand of NZ_LTAX01000009.1, from coordinate 14,940 downwards.
CGCTGGCATACGCCCCTAGCAAGGCATAGCAATCATTCGATTTCACGGCGTGTGTTTGTAACGACAGCGAGTCAGCCTCTAACACTACGTTTAATGTCACATCATAACGCCGTGCCAACACATCAAGCCGGTCACGCCAACTGCTTGGGCGACAGAACATGGTTAATGGCAGCCCATCTAATTGACTGAACTCAATCGTGGGATTCGCTGTAATCAGGCTGTTTGGCGGGCCGACAAGAAAGGTCGCTGTGTCTCTTAAGTACAGATCGCCGCTTCTATTGTCCTCTGAATGTCTAAAAAGTAAGGCTAAATCGACACGCCCCTCCTCTAACCAGCTTTCTAACTGATTGCCTTGCGCTTCCCTAACTTCCAATTGGATGTCTGGATAGCGCTCTTTGGACAACCGATACACTTCGCTTAACCACGGGGCTGCAGTAGAAGGCAGAACCGCCAACTTCACCTTACCAATAGGAAGACCGCTACTGTTTCGAATATTGTTTTCAAGTTGCTCTGTATGCTGTAGCCAGCGCCGAATCTCAGGTTCTAAGCGTCGCCCCATGTCGGTTAACTCAACTCCCCTTCCTGTGCGAACAAAGAGTTGGCAGTTAAATTCTTCCTCGATGGCTTTTATTTGACGGCTGATTTGAGGTTGGCTGGTTCCCCACATCGCTGCCACTTTACTTAGGCTGCCCAATTCGCAGACATCTATAAATGTTTTCCACGTTAGATAATTCACATCGCCACCCATACAATAAATGCATATCAGAAATACTATATTTACAGTATTAACATATCAAAACAAGTCCTACTCTTTCTGTGTGTTCTTTGAACAACCCCAAAAAAATAAATCCAAAATAATGATAGGTATTCAGAATGAGCAAAATTGATATTGATCTTCGCGGACTTAACCCAGCACCTGTTACCCCTTTCAACCGTGACGGCTCCGTCGATTACAACGCCATCCAGCGTTTAGGCGCTTGGCTCAAAAGTATTGACGGCGTTAAAAGTTTGACCGTTCTTGGCCACGCAGGTGAAGGCACTTTCCTATCTGAAAAAGAGCAGATGAAAGTCATCGAAGCGTTTGTTGAATCGGTAAACGATGACATTCCCATCATCGCAGGCATCACTCGAGAAGGCACTGAAGTCGCGGCTGCCGAGTGTCGCAATGCCATCGAAGCCGGTGCTAAAGCAGGCTTAATGTACCCCTCTCATGGCTGGCTACGCTTCGGTTACCAAAAAGGCGCACCACAAGATAAATATCGCACCTGTTACGAAGAAAGTGGATTGCCATTGATCCTATTTCAATATCCTGATGTCACCAAATGTACCTACGACCTAGAAACGCAACTGGAAATCGCCGGTCAACCGGGCGTGTTTGCGATGAAAAATGGCGTACGTAATATGAAGCGCTGGGACACTGAAATCCCTGTTATTCGCGCTGAACACCCTGATTTGCAAATCTTAAGCTGTCACGACGAATACCTACTTCACACGATGTTTGATGTCGATGGCTTGTTGGTGGGTTACGGCAACGTGGCCCCTGAACTTTTAGTCGAGTTAATCAAAGCAGGTAAAGCACAAGACTATCCAAGTGCCAGAGCCATTCATGATAAGCTGTTGCCAGTCACTAAAAACGTTTATCACCGTGGTTCGCACATGGAAGGCACGGTTGCGTTGAAACACGCCCTCGTCGCACGAGGCATTCTAGAGCATGCAACGGTACGCTCACCGCTATTGCCTTTGGCCGAAGGTGCCGAGGTTGAGATCCAAGAAGCCTTACGGGCGGCAGGTATCATTTAATGGCGGAGCTACGTATCAATCGCTAGAGTGTTCAACAATTTGTAAAACTTCTAGGGCGGACTCTCTGCCCTAGAAGATTAGGAGAACCCAATGATAAAAATAAATAATACGTTTTCTCTATTTCTGTCTGCCATGCTTTTAAGCAGTCTTTCTTTCTCGGCCATGGCCGAGACGTTGCGTTTAGGCTCCATGCCTGTAGGCTCTGGATGGTACGTCGGCGCGGCCGCCATCCAGAAAATGGTTAAAGAGAGTGACTCTGAGTTAGACATTGAAATTCTTGCTCGCGGGGGCGGCGTCGCCAACCCGATGGTGGTAAACGCCAACAAGGCTCAAATCGGCATATCTAACGTGGCGACATCCCAGTGGGCGGTCGAAGGCATGCTGCTGTACAACGGCCATAAAGCCACCAACATACGCTCTCTTGTGGGCGGCTTAAACCCTGTTTATATTGGCGCCATCGCCCGTAAAGAATACATGGACGAAAACGGCTTTGAGACATTGGATGACATCTTAAGCTCAGGCAAGCCGATCAATATCATGATGAAACCTGCCGGCTCCAACATCCCACCTGTCGTAGAAACGATTCTTGCCCTGTACAACCTAGACAAACAAACCATCGAAGCCCAAGGCGGTAGCATTATTCAAGTGGATTCTTCTCAGATGTCAGGGCTGTTACGCGACAAGCGTGTCGACTTGTATTTTGACACCGTGTTGCGAGGTCACCCTACCATCACCGAAATCAGCCTGACGGGGGATGTGGAATTTTTAGACATGTCAGATAAAGCCATTGCCGCATTTACTTCAATAGGTCTAACAAAAGGCACCTATGGCAAATGGTTCGACTCGCAAACAGGTGAGAATATTGGCGGCGATTTTGGTACACACTTAATTGCCAACGCTAGCCTGAGCGATGAAGACGCCTATGAAATCACCAAACTGGTGGTCGAAAACATGGATCGCCTAAGCGAGGACTTTAAGGCTTGGAAAGCCTTCAAACGAGAAGGTGCGGCGTTACCTGAAAACAATGGTATTGCGCTTCATCCAGGGGCTATTCGTTACTACAAGGAAATAGGTTTACTGCCATGAGTTGATCGCCAGTAACGTTCTTATTACCAAACAATAAATATAAATATTTGGTGCCATTTTATGAAGAATAATCTGTACAGATTGTGTCTGAATCCCTGTGCTTGGTTGTCACTGGCCTTAGTGGCATTCCAGTACTGGATTTTGTTTAATCCGGAGCTGCCATTGGTTGAGCGTGCCACGCATTTGGTGCTCAGCTTAGCCATTATTTGCTTCGCCACGCCCTTCTCAAAAAAACAGGCTTCCCCCACACTCAATGCCATTATCTCGATGGCACTCTTTGCGATGGTCGCAATCGTTGGTGCCTATTACTTCTTAGAAGCGGATCGTTTATCAAATCGTATTGAAAACGTCTCCCCGATCGAGCTATATGACGTAGTGGTATGTTCCATACTCGTTTTTGTCTTGCTCGAAGCAGTACGCCGCACCGTGGGTTATATTTTATTGTTCGTGATTGCGGCTTTTCTGGTCTACGGTATTTTCGGCTACCAACTCAGTGGTGACATGGGGTTCAGTCAAATCGGCTGGGATGAGTGGTCCGAAATCTTAGGCATGACCACCAGTGGCATATTGGGCGTTACCACCGCGACTTCCACCAACTTCATCTTCTACTTCATTGTCTTTGGCGTGGTCTACAGTGCTGTAGGAGGTGGTCAGTTATTCATCGATTTGGCCGTTAAACTTGTCGGCAAATCCACAGGCGGCGGAGCCAAAGTCGCGATTATTGGCTCAAGCCTTATGGGAACCATTTCAGGCAGTGCGGTCGCCAACGTGACCTCAACTGGCGTGTTCACGATTCCACTCATGAAACGCACCGGCATTCAACCTGAGCGCGCAGCGGCGTATGAAGCCATTGCCTCCACTGGTGGGCAACTGATGCCCCCTATTATGGGTATTGCGGCCTTTGTAATGGCAGAGATGCTGGCTACGTCGTACACGAACATTGCATTGGCTGGTATTTTTCCGGCACTGGCATTTTATCTTTCGTTGTTCTTTTTCGCGGGTTTGGACGCCAAAAAAAATCACTGCGGCACCCTCAATGATGAGGATATCCAGCAGATCGACCCTATTCTGCCGCGCCTGCATATGCTGTTACCCCCAATCGTATTAGTGTGCGGATTGGTAATGGGATTCTCAGCACAGATTGCGGTTTTTTGGTCAACGGTAACCTGTTTCGTAGCGCCTTTCCTGCATCCAAACACACGTTACGACTTAAAGAACATTCCCTTGATGGTGCTAGATTCAGGGGTTCAAGCGGCTAAAATTGCGGCTCCCATCATGGCCATTGGTATCATCGTGTCCATTGCTATCCAGTCGAATCTAGCGCTTAAATTCGCGTCAGGATTGATCAATGTGGGAGACGGTTCGATGGTCTTTTCGCTGATACTGATCGTAATTGGGTGCATTATCATGGGCATGGGACTCCCCACTGTGGCGGCGTATATCATCGGTGCGGTGTTATACGTGCCCGCTTTGAAAGAATTGGGCATCACTGAACTGCAAGCACACTTTTTTGTCATGTATTTCTGTGTCTTGTCCATGGTCACCCCACCGGTTTCACTCGCCTCCTTTGCCGCGGCAGGTGTCGCTGGTACTGACTCGATGAAAACCAGTTTTGAAGCCTTCAAAATTTGTGCGGTCGCCTTTTTAATTCCGTTTGCCTTTATTTCGGATGATGCACTGTTGTTCGTAGGCAGCTATAGCAGCATCGCCATTGCAGGGCTTGGACTTATCTTCTCAACGGCGGTTTGGGCGATTGGGGTGTCAGGCTTTGCCAAACACAAAGTCTCTGTGTTTGGTCGAATCTTGATGATGAGCTGCGGCTTCTTTGCCATGATCTCAGCAACGGGTAGCTACGTCTGGCTCAGTGCGATTGGTATCAGCGCTGTGTACCTACTGGTTCATTACGTAAAACCCAGAGAATCACAGCACATCAACAAAGCCTGTTTACATACCAAATAGGCACTTACCCATCACGATGAAAGCTCACCACTTGATAGTGAGCTTTCATCGCCTCCTGCCGCCCCTAGCCCATCCTAAAGCCCTCTCTAAGGGTCGCTGTTCGCAGCCCTGATCGATGTCGAGTCAACACAGATTGTAGGCCATGATGGAGGATGGCGCTGTCGGGCAACAAGCGGCAAACTACTTGGCATAAATGACCTTAGAAAAACGCCAGACTGGCGCGGACTATTTAGCGAATTTTAAAAATTTATCCGATGCATTAGATGAGCATGTAGGACGTGACAACAACGCAGATCTGGACCAGCTACTCGACAACGCTGCCGCGGGTCGAGCACCTACAGTCAATGCGGATGGGGCTAGCGTGGCATTGGCCGAACAAATCACTCAATTATGGCAGACACACCAAGAGCAGATTCAACAGGTTGAAAACCAGTATCAAGACGTAAAAAACTTCCCACAGCATCTTTCTGAGTGGCTAGACCACAAACACATTGAGCGCTCAACCGAGCTCGATGCGATGGTCGAAAAGCACCGCTACAGTGGTTTGAATGGGCTGCGCGAGCAAAGTCACGCACTATATGTGATATCCAACGTATCACTACATTGCTAGAGCACTGAACTCGACGTTAGTTCTTGTATGTCAATTAGGTCGACTTCCCTACCCAATATTCGCTTATACTCGACTAGACGATGTACAGGAATAACTGGTACCTCAATACATTGATATAGCTTTACAACTGACTCCGAAAAATCGATTCTAAGCTCATACCACAAGCCATCTAGAGCCGATTGTATCTTCGTATTTTGAGATAAACCGATTTCGATTTTTTGATCTTGGTAAACTAATTGGAAATACTCTAGATCCCAACCATACTCAGCATAATGACTCAACGGCTTAGATACGAACTGCGATACGCGAGCCAAGACCTTGCTTGCATCTGAATTGTGGATATAGAGGTCGATGTCTGCGACTTCACGACTGCCCCCATGAATCGTTGCCGCTAATCCACCAACAATTTGATACTCAACTCCCTCGCTATCCAAAAGTCCTTTGATCCATTTCAAGGCCGTCTTTACTTTATCACCCATCTTGCTCCCTTTGAAAAATCTTGCCCTATGGCATGACGTCCATAGCAGACGCATTTGTGTAAGTATTTTCTGTATGCAGATTAGTGAAGAATATTCTTTGCAGATATTGCAGTAAAACTAATGTAAAGTTAAGGGGCAATCGCATAGGAAGATAATCATGCCTTCGAAAAATAAACGCTTAAATCAAGCAAGCAAATCTCTTACTATGAGTACTCTATTAGTCGGTTTTTCTGCTATGTTTTCTACACCCGCCGTTTCAGACACGCTAAGAATCGCCACCGACGAATGGTGTCCTTACGACTGCATCGCTAGCCAAAACCAAGGTAAAGTAGGCTACCTTGGAGACTTACTCGTTGAAACTTTGGGCGCAAAAGGACACACGATCGAGTTTGTGGAGGTATCCTACTCGCGCGGGCTGCAATTGGTTCGAGAGGGTAAACTTGACGGAACGATGGCCTGCTACCGAGAAGAAGCCCCTGACTTTATCTACCCTGACTTTGCTTTAGGTAAGAGCAACAGCACGTTCTTCAGCCTTCAAGATTCGAACTGGTACTACAACGGCAAAGAGTCACTTAAGCAGGCACAGCTCATTGGCGTCATTAAAGGATATGACTACGTTGACCCAACTGTAATGGAATATTTAAACCAAAACCCTAAAAATGTTCTGGCTATCACGGGTGAAAAGCCTTTAGAACGATTGCTTGAAATGCTTATCAATGGTCGTCTAACCGCAGTGATTGAAGACAAAATCGTCTTACAATATAAAGCGCAACAAATGGCCTTGGCCGATCAAATAAAGGTTTCTGGAACAACTGATGTGACGATTGATGTCTTCACCAGCTTCTCACCCAAAAACCCTAACTCCTCTGAATACGCCAAAATAGTGTCCGAGGAAACCCTGAAAATGCGAGAAGATGGACGTCTTCAGAAATTACTAGAGCAGTATGGCATTAAAGATTGGAAAGCCGAGTAACCTGTTCTTTGACAACTAAGGCTTGTTGCATGCAACCGTTGCTTAAGCATTACCATCGCTCTATTGCCCTGCACCTACTGTTGATGATCTTCGGCGTTTATTTTTTGGTAGCTGTCCTAGTTACTGTCATACAGCTTTACAAAGAGTACGAAAACACTAGAACAGAATTTTATAATGAAATCCAAACCCTACCATCTACCTTTGGCAAAGGGATCTCCGACTCCGTTTGGACCTATAACCAAGAGTTAATGCAATCAATTATACAGGGGATGTACAACCTACCCATCGTGGTTGGCGTCAAAGTTAGTTCGCTTGACCAAAAAATGGATTTTCAAATCGGTGCCGTGTTAAACGAACAACGTCAAGTTGAGTACTACAACTCTGACGGTCTATCGACCAAGCAAACACATACAGGGCTAGGCTCTCAGTCACTCTTCGATCACGAGTTTCCTATTTATTATCAAGGGCCAGCATTTGATCAAAAAATTCCACTCGGCACAGTAACACTTTATTCAAGTGACCGACTGGTTTTTGAGCGATTGAAGTATGGCTTCATACTTATTTTGGTTAACTCCATTATCAAGACTTGTATGCTTTGGGTAATTATTTATTTCTTCATTAATAAGTACCTTGGTAAACCACTAAAAGAATTTACTTTTAAAATTCATCAGCAAGATCCGCAATCACCAAACCCGATAGATTTAGATATTAGCTGGACAGATGAAAATGAATTACTCATCTTGAAAGACAGTTATAACCAACTGATTCAGCGGGTCAATATGAACCAAATCGAATTGCTAAAACTAAACCAAGAGCTCGATGAAAAGGTTAAAGTTAGAACTCGCGATCTTGAGCGAGCTAAGGAAAGTGCAGAGCGACTAGCCTATAGCGATCCACTTACCAAGCTGCGGAATCGTCGCGCATTTTTTAACACAGGAAGGCAGCTGCTCAATCAAGCCGAAACACAGCACTATCCCATTAGCTTGATTATGATTGATCTCGATAATTTTAAGGCACTCAATGACACCTATGGTCATGCTTTAGGTGATCAGGCTTTGATCACCTTTGCAGAGGTTCTGAAAAGCAACCGTCCCTCAATCGACATTATGGGGCGTTTAGGTGGAGAAGAGTTTGCCGTGATTTTACCGAATACAGAAGAAGATGACGCAATGAAGATAGCCGAACATCTCAGACAAGAAATCAGCCACATCGAGCTGACCCACGAACAGTCAATTGTTCGTTTTACGGCTAGCATGGGGATAACTGTAAACTCACAAGGAAGCGCAACCTTAGATCAATTACTCGCTCAAGCGGACAAAGCTCTCTACTTCTCGAAGCACCAAGGGCGCAACCGAGTAACCGCCCATTCAAAAATAGACACTCTTACAACAGAATGAGGTAGGACTTTTGGGGCAGCTGAAATGAAAATACCGCTCACCAGACAAACCAAGAAGATGATTGCACTGGTCGTTCAGTAAAAAGCGTCCTATCTTTTACCTTTTGGGCCCGCTCCGCGGTTCCAATTAGTTTCTGACAAATTGTTGGGAAGGTCGTTTTAAGTCCCAAGCCTTACTCGATGAGACAGCATAGATCTCTCGTTTGCACCCATTTTACAGCGCCTTAATATCCCATCCGAAACTGGATTATCATCGCCATCGAATTTGAACAACACACCCACGCAGCCATTGGTACAGAACTGATCCTATCAAGCTACTACCAGAATGCAGGCTATAAGCGATGGCCAAAGATAAGCAAAACGAAACAGCTGCTCGCCTAGTAAACCAAACTCACCTCTCAACACATATGATCTAAACTGGTCAGAACTACTCATTTCTCGTATTCAATAAACCGCATAAAGCATATAAATCTAGAGTCTAAAAGAGTGTAAATAAGCCCGCTCTAATCGGAACAGGCTTATTTTTGTGGTTCAGCCAAAAGTGAGCGGGGAGTCACTTTCTAAGATGAGTGTCATGTTGAGCTTGGTAGTAGCACAGCTGCGAGGGTCCCAGTGAGCGTAGCGAACGAACTTGAGCATCGTGTTAACTGGATTTGCAAAGGCGGAGCGCTTGCTTTCCCGATTTTGCGATAATTACACGCTTTTTACTTTTAAGCGCATTGAGTTTATCCATGATTACAGGTTTTGAACTTCCCGGATATTCCCATAGAAACTTGATAAAGTCGATATTAAACCTCTCATCACAACCGTCGGCTAGATATTGAGGCTTAGTACTTAAAAATATTCTCTTTAGCGCTCGATAGATACAGGTATAGCGGTTTACATCCAAGAATATTACTGTATCACAAGCTTCAATTCTTATATCAAGTGTACTCTGATAATTACCATCGATAATCCAACACTCGCTATCACAGATGCTCTCTTGAATTTTTATCCAGTCTTTTTTTGGAGTTTTAACCCAATTTGGTTTCCAATATAGCTGATCGAGGTGATGAACAGGCAAGTTCAATTCTTTACCTAATAAAGCCGAGAATGTGGATTTGCCAGAACCGCCGGAACCAATGACTGCAATTTTTTTCATCGTACCTACCTCGTCTTCAATCCAGTTAACGCTCGGGCTCACAGGAGAGCAAGCGCAGCGAGCGGATTCCGTGGAGCCCTTTGTTAGCTTGTAAATTTTCAAACTTCATCTAATTGAAGAGCGGTTTCAGGTTTTGCCCTAAATGTGGGGGTTATTGAATCTGCTTCTTGCATGTGTGGCGATAAGTCATGTGCTGCTAAATCTCCAGAGGACGTCCAGCACTCTGTTATTACGAACTCAACGTCGCTACCGGCAAGTGTGCTAAGATTATACTCCATGCAGCCTTTTTCATTTAAGACTAATGGCTGAAGTTTTTTGAATAAATTGATTTGCTCTTCAGCCTTCCCGGGTTACACCTCAATTAAAACAATCAAATTAATTTCTTTACTTTGCATATGTTAAGCTAGATTGTCTTTCATAAATAAAACATCGAATGGTAAATGCGGAAATTCCTTCAACCCATTTTCAATGAAACCAAGACGAATATAGCAGTTTTTCAAAACTTCGTGTTTAGCAATAATACCAATACTAACTTCTTCAATACCTTTATATTTTGCGTAATCAAGGGTATGAGATACCAATTTTTCACCAATGCCTTTCTTACGATTGTTTGGCAATACTGAGAGCCTATTTAAATACCCAATATGAGAATTGGGTTGCTCGAAAGCAACGCAGCCTAAAGCTAATCCATTCTCCTTGTATAGAAAATACTCTTCTCCTCTTTCAAAATCTGACAAAACCCATTCTTTATCGTAGAACGATGGATGTTTGGGGTTATTTTGTCGATTTAGATTAAACTTTTCAGCAACATCTCTGTTTGAGATTGCTACGATTTTTGCTATCTCTTCCGAGTCATTGATGCTTGCAGTGATAATACTCATTTCTTTTGACCTCCTTTTCAAGCTAACGCCCGACTCGGCGAGCATATGGGCTGGAGTGGTTTTTGTGTAGAATGCAGCGGTGCGGAATGGACACAAAAACCACGGAAGCCTACATGTCCGCTGGAACTGTTTGTTATGGCCGCTGCACAACCACACGACTAAGAAATATGATTCTCATTAACGTACCAGACACCGGCATTTTGGTGTATACCCAAGACGATAAGAGCCTCATTCTTTTCATAAATTCCACGCCATACAAACCTTAGAGATCTCTGTGGGCGACCTTTACCCGAACAATTCAACGAGCCAAGATATACCCTTTCTTTATAGGCCCCTAACTCATCTTTCATCGCCTCTACGTCTTTGATAAAGACATCTTCGCTAAAACCTGGATCAACAGCTTCATAACGTTTCATGAAAGAAGCATAATCTCCGTTTTGATCTGCGTTTAGCATCTCAGTGAGATACTTTTCCGCAATTATTAACGCTTCTTGATTTTCTTCCATATCGACTGTTCCTAAATCACTTGAGCTGAATTCGAGTTCTATTGTCATAACGCCCGCAGCACGCGAGGCTTTTTTGTAGTGAAGGCAAAGCCGAACTAAAAAGCCGTCGACTTGCCTGTGCTTGTTATATTTTTACATTGGTATTGGAATAATTGTCACGTCTTTAGGTTGATCTTTTAACTCAAAGGCCAAGTTTGCTCCAATGATTCCTTCTCCATCAGGTCTAATTATGGTTGTTCGTTTCTTTAAAGCTATTCCATCATGTGCCAACCATTGAAGAATTACATCGGCCTCTTCCTTAATGGTGAAGTCCTCTAATTTATCTTTTCGCGTTAGATAGTGCTCAATTGCCCCTGCTACTAAGTCAGTTGAACTAAGTAAATCAAGCATACTGGTATCCTTTTCTTCAAAAGGGACAGCCCCACCAAAAACCTTAAATTTATTCTTTGTATACAACTCAAGACTATTAGATAGCAAGCTAAGCATATTCATATGCCTTCTTGATTGGGCGCTATAGCATCATTATCTGTCATCCAAATCTGTCATCCAAAAAAATTTTGGCCATTTTTACTAAATAGGCCTATGAGATAACCCAATATATGAACCACTCTCAGCATTTTCTCAGCAATAGCGGGTTTCCACTTTCCAAATCCATAACTTTCTATTGTTTTAATAATATGCTTTGGTATCTTCTTATCTGGGCGGTCAAAAACGGTACTTATTTTTTTCAATTACGACACTATATAAGAAACTTGGAACTGACTTGTCTAACAGATCTAAATATCCTTTAAGGTTGCGTTTTGTAGGGCCATGTCTGAGATCTTTAAATGCAATCTCTTTTGTACCGAGCGAATTTTTTTTCTTATCTCATTCATTCCTATTTCGGTGAAATGCTTGGCTGCATGTATATCACATACGAGAAAAGAGTATGTAAGGTACTTACTCTCTGCTGACTCACCGCCATAATCTGAAAAAACACCCAAGGTATCTGTATTTTTTCTTAATTCTGGCAATAGGAGCGATTTTCTAACATTTTCGTTATGAAGAACCTGTTCAATAACTTGCACAAGCGCATTATGCTCAGACCTGTATTCATTATCCAAAACATTAATCTCTGGATTGATCCAAGTTAACATTTTGGCAATTTCAGTGAAATCGGAATTCTTTTCTTTCATCCTATGCAGCTCTCTTAGACAATATAACGCCGTAATAAGCGGACTAAAATAGTGGGTTATAATGTGGAGCGAAGCGAAACGTAAACCACTGTTTTAGTTCCGTTTAATTGCCTTGTTATGTGCTTGTAGATGAAGGTGATTTCCGAGAGGTTATAAACATAGAATAATCATAAATATTCATAATGTTATCTGTATTCATTTTCATACCAACCAAAGACTTCAAGCAATTAATAAAATTATCATCTGTATATTTGTCGACAATGAGCTCCAAAGGCAGAAATAAAGTTTGATTTAAAGCAATATTCATATTAACATTGCCACTTTCATTTAACTCATTAATGATGCCACAAAGCTCATCGAGGCATTTATTAGCTTTGACAAAGTCAGCTTTATTATCATAGGTCTCACTTTCTTCAATATTAAACCGTAATTTAATCAAGGATAAAATTACTTGTTTAGTATTATTATTCATTATGTTAAGCCAATTATTTGTTGAAACAGATAGCTTTACAATATTCTGATTTTCATATCTAAGTTCGCGCTGATCTTGTGTGAATTTTATTGTTTTGTATCTTGTTAAATTTCTCTGATGTTTAAAAAGCTGCTTCTGAGAGAGAGCAAAAGAAAGAACGAAATCTTTCAAAATATTAGAATCTGAACCAGAAAAAGAAAGATTGGTTAGATATTTGTTTTTATTTTCTATGAGAATAATTTCATCTTTTGTACTTAAAATCAAATCACTTTCTGGGTTTTCTTTTTTTGGCGGCTTATAATTGCCGGAAAAGATCTCATAACCATGCTTATTTTTTATTCTTTCAAAAACATCTTCAACAAACACATCGACATTGGAGCCTATCTCTCGATTTATATCTTTATGTAACCCTTTTCTGATCTTATCCACAAGCGCATTGTAAAAATTCATCTTAAAGTATTTGAACCCTATGATCCAAAATTTGCTCTTATATTTAACAACTGGATTCATAGAGAATAGGTTGGTGCTATTTTGTAGATTTGATAGTGATGAATAATTTTTATTGATGTTTTCGGCATCAATAGCAAACAGCTCTAATATTTTTTGGTCAGATTTATAAACGTTCTCCTTTTCGAAGCTTACTATGTCGTCAGTTTGTATATCTAATAACTCAAAAAAATCTATTAATTCATTTGCAGTAAAACCAAAAACTTTTAAAAACTTAGTTTCATCAACACTTGGTTTTATAATATTCTTTATATACTCAATTAATGTATTGGTTTTCACAGAATATAGCGGGTAGAAGTTTGAATAAAGAACCTGTTTTTTTAAATGGTCAACCAATGAATGCTCGGAAACATTCATACTCTCAAATTTGTCTTCTTTTAGCTGGTATAAAGATATAAATGAGTTCAATAACTCTGTAGAACTTATTATTTTTTTGCTGTCGTTGTTCTTATGTTTAGAGGTACTTATATTCTTAATTAGAAGGTTAATAATATATTTGTAAGGAATGGTATGCTCAACATTATGCTTTTTCTTATTATCCTGATAAAAATCAAATATGAACCTTATGAAGTTAAACAAATGCAATTTTGATAGTTTATTTTCGATTTTTTTTACTATTCTTTCTTCCTGCCCCTTCTGGAATAAAACTGATCCATCAACAACTTCTATTACTTCCCCCAATTTTTTCTCAATGTTTTTTTTGCTTCAATTAACTTCTTCAGTTGATTGAAATCCGGGTGACTAGGGCAATTACCGTCTAAGAAAATGTGATATTGTTTAGTGTTTATCATATTTAAAAGATAAAGCATTTTAACTAACTTTAGCCAGAATTCAGTATTCTCAAAAGATGAAATAGAGTTACCTCTATAAATTCCATAATATATTAGAGCATGTGAAATTGAATAGTAACTGTACGCAACTTCCTTTGAAATATTTTTTAATAAATAATCAACCTCTAACTGAGTGGAAATATCCTTCAATACATTTGTACTCATAGGTAAATGATCTTCTCCACTAAGAACAAAATCCTTTACGTGGCTTTTTAAAATCTCATTTAAATTAAAATTTAGACCTTCTTGATGAATATTTAAATCATTCAAGATTTTTTGTTCCAACTCCTTCTCGTTTTCTATCTTAATTTTTTCCAAACATGAGAAATACTGCTCATTATTTTTCATTGCTTGCTTAACAATTTTTATAAATTCATGTGTGTTGTTTTTCATTTTTTCCCCGATAAGAAAAAATTAATAGAGTGGTTTCGAAGGTTCAACCGGTTGAAGGTGATATCAGCATATAACGTTTAAGCTAACCAGCCGCGCGTTAGCGCGGTCGGGTTAAGTTCATTGTTAGATTTTTTAGCCCTGAAGTGTTGCACTAATAAAAGCATTAGAGTGAGTATTTATGATTGTTTTACCAGACTTGATAAGAGGGCCATCAACAGCATCAATTATTAAATAAGTAATTGCCTCTTCAGTACCATTCTCTAGTATTCTAATGGCATATCTTTTCCCAATTTCAAACATAATAAAATTCTCCTTTTTAATATGAAAAATAAATCTAACAATTAAGGGTTATACGGCAGCGTAGCTGCGGCTATAACCCACTGTTGAACGGCTGCGTTGTCTATATAGGGGATTTGCTTTTTTCATGGTGGGACGTCCCTGTTAAATAATTCGCTAAACATCAGAGTCTGTTTGGACTATGCCGCTTCAGATCGTCTTTGATCGCCGCTATGTTGGTTCATAATGTACCCTTTTGTAGCGTGATTTGACCAGAGAGGCAAGCGCTTCCCTCAGACTTTATGATCTGATCTATTTTTATACCCTGACCTCACTGAGCGCTAATGCTAACTGCCATTGTCCCATGGCAGCATGACGTGAAGCCGTTCTATCACTTTACTCTCAGAAGCATCGCCAAGATAAGTAACAGTACGTTCTCCACAAGCAGGGCATGAG
>NZ_LTAX01000086.1 GCF_001639745.1 Marinomonas gallaica | reverse complement strand
GTCCTATATGGGCGGTAAAACAGAGATCTAATACTCTACTCAGGATAAATAAAAAACACGCCCAAGGGCATTGCTGTCCCATAGTTTTGGATGGTAAATGAAAAAGCCTGAGATCCACTGGTAAACTGTTGTTACCACACACCAGTTAAACCAAAGGACTCAGGCTTTGTCACATCATAACACCGCTTTTCATCAGTTGCTGCAACCTCTGCCGAGACATGAATTCGAGGCGCTTGCAAAACAACATCACCAGGGGCAAAAAT
>NZ_LTAX01000085.1 GCF_001639745.1 Marinomonas gallaica | reverse complement strand
AATCAAATGGCTGATTAATAAGAGAAATAATCCGTTCGGATAGCATTTCTGCCATACGATTATTCTCTGGTTCAGGTAGGATTATCCCAAATTCGTCACCACCTAAATGGCCCAATACTGCTTGTTGAGGTAACAAGCGTTTTAAGCGTGAAGAAACTTCTTTGATCACTTTGTCGCCAATGTGATGGCCCAGCGAGTCATTGATATTCTTGAAGTTGTCAATATCGAGGTAGAGCATGATTAACGGCGTTTCGTTGTGGATC
>NZ_LTAX01000084.1 GCF_001639745.1 Marinomonas gallaica | reverse complement strand
GGGAAAGCGTAGATGATTTTTTAAACGAAAAAGAGTTTGCCAACGTAACCGATGAGGTTCGCAAAGAGGGTAAAGGTTACTTGGCGGTGACCAGTGCCTATTTTGAACTGGATGTTGAATTATTGGTTGGGGAGTCTCGAGTGAGAGTTCGCAGCTTGCTATTTAGTAGTGATAAACAAACTGCGACGGTCATTAGCCGTCGCTTCGGAGGTATCGGTGAACGAGTTTCTGATCGTTCGACTGACAAATAATACCGCTCAGGCTAT
>NZ_LTAX01000083.1 GCF_001639745.1 Marinomonas gallaica | reverse complement strand
CAATTAACTGTCGGCTAATCGATAGACCTAACCCCGCCCCTTGACGATAACGACTTGAGTCACTTCCGGCTTGAATGAGAGGTTCAAAGATGTGGTCAAGCTGATCTGCTGGAATACCTTGCCCAGTATCAACCACCTGAACGCGGATATTGTCATCTACTACGCTTGCAGAAATGACGATTTTACCTTCGCTTGTGTATTTGATTGCGTTACCAACTAAGTTATACAGCACTTGCTCCAGTCGCTGTGGATCTGCGCTAACCCAA
>NZ_LTAX01000082.1 GCF_001639745.1 Marinomonas gallaica | reverse complement strand
CTTTGCTTCCTTTGTATTGTTTTACCTTTGTTAGCTTATGGTGAACCAAAAAAACTAAATCTTGTTGTTCTATCCTACAACTCTGATGTTTCTACAGCTTTTTTGTTTCAGTCTATTATAGATGATTTAGCTGAGCGATTACCTAACTATGAAATCAAGCTGAAAGTTTCTAATGCTGAACATTTAGCGAGTACTATTACCCTCGATCAATATGATTTGATGTTGCTAGACCCTGTCCATTATTTGACGTTTCGTAGTAATGGTAGT
>NZ_LTAX01000081.1 GCF_001639745.1 Marinomonas gallaica | reverse complement strand
GAACAACGTGGATTTGAAGTGGGCGCGGTGGATTATATTTTGAAACCTATTAGCCCGCCTACCTTGTTATCTAGAATCAATACCCATCTGAAATTACGGTTTACGATGGAAGAGTTGTCTGAACAAAACGATCACCTTGAAGAACGGGTTAGGAAGCGGACCCGAGAGTTAGAGATGCTACAAGATGCCACAATCGGGGCGATGGCCTCATTGGCAGAAACCAGAGATAACGAAACGGGTAACCATATTCGCCGGACTCAGAATTAT
>NZ_LTAX01000080.1 GCF_001639745.1 Marinomonas gallaica | reverse complement strand
CTTGCCATTTACGACGGCTCTTGTTTCGACCCGATTCAGGCCGTGGTCCCTAATAATCTTAATAATTACGAAGACGAAGTATTAAAGCTAACGACTGGCTGCTCTGTTGAAGTAACCGGTAAGATTGTTGAGTCTCCTGCGAAAGGTCAAGACTTCGAGCTTGCTGCAACTAACGTTAAAGTAGTTGGTTGGGTTGAAGACGCAGAAACATACCCAATGGCTAAAACTCGCCACTCGATCGAATACTTACGTGAAGTCGCACACCTGC
>NZ_LTAX01000079.1 GCF_001639745.1 Marinomonas gallaica | reverse complement strand
GACCAGTTAGAAGAGTCTCGCCAAAGATTGTCTAAGTTGGTGTCTAAACTCAAAGATATGCGTTCTCGAGACCAAGAGCTAAATCACAAGCTGCAACAAAATATTGCTAAGTTGAATCAAGAGATCGAGGAACGTATCAAGGCACAAGAAGCCCGTGAAGAGGCTATGAAAGATCTTGAAAATGAAGTCTATCAACGTGATAAGACGCAAGTCGAGTTAGCTGAAAGAACCGCGTTACTCCGTTCATTTATTGATGCTTCACCCGATCT
>NZ_LTAX01000078.1 GCF_001639745.1 Marinomonas gallaica | reverse complement strand
AGAAATGTGTCAGAGTTCGCTCTGTTTTGCTGTGAAAAATCATCGCGAACTCTCTACATAGATGAAGATGTGTTGTGTGTATTGTTAAGAGAGGAGGTTTTGATTGGCCCAAGCTATCGCTTGTAAGCGGTTTTTTACAGAGAGCTTTCTAAATATCTGATAAAGATGAGATTTTACTGTCGACTCAGTAATAAATAGGTCTTCAGATATTTGCAAATTGCTGGCTCCCGATTGCAGACATCGAAGGATCTCGATTTCTCTAGCCGTCA
>NZ_LTAX01000077.1 GCF_001639745.1 Marinomonas gallaica | reverse complement strand
AATAGATGTTTACCGGAATAATTGAAGCGGTGGGGTCTATCGCCTTAATCGAACAGCGGTCGGGGGATATGCGCTTATATGTGCGTACCGGCAGCCTAGACCTGAGTGATGTTAAGCTAGGCGATAGTATTGCAACCAACGGTGTGTGTTTGACTGCCGTTGAGTTACCCGGTGATGGTTTTATTGCCGATGTATCGCGTGAGACGCTTGCCCATACCCGTTTCCATACATTACGTGTGGGAGAGCGGGTTAATCTTGAAAAAGCCTTG
>NZ_LTAX01000008.1 GCF_001639745.1 Marinomonas gallaica | reverse complement strand
CAATTTAACGATGGAGTGCCACCTGCCAAAGCAGAGAATCAACCTAATTTACTGTCCGGAATTAGTTGACCACTACATATTTCAACGAGTAAGTGGCACACGTTTATTTCATAGCACTTCAATCAGCGTGAGGTTTTTTAGCGATCTTTACATAAAGACGATAGATTAATGAAACCTGACTTCGAACTGCTCTAACCTCATTGGGGCTAAAACCCATAGAATAGATGTCAAAATCCATTTTAAAATCCTTTTATCGAGCGCACGAAAGTTAATTTATCTTTAATAGTCAGAGTGTAACTCAGACATCGATGAGTAGATCAGCCTCCAGATGTAAATAAAAAGTAAAATCCGTTAACATTAATAACCAATGTCTAAGGTGAATTTATCTACCGGTAAGTGATTAAAACCACATTAATTTATGCAAGATACATCAGCCTGCAAAAAAAAAAGCGAGTTAGGACTGCTCGCTTTGGTTGTGGGCTATGTGGCGTTTTTGAGTGACTACAGCAATTCCCAAACTCGTATAATCACGGCAGGATCTTCAGCAAAGTTGTCGGCCAGTTCAACGGTGCCTAGAAATATAGACTTGTTCATCCACTCGTAAGGACTGTCGATCGGAGCGTCGAAGCTCAACACACTGCGCACGTAGTCATTCTCTGGGTTGTCTGGCGTTGGACGACGATCAATCAGTGCCTTGTTATTCACCAGAATCACATACCCATCGTCGGTCTTCAACGCATACTTCGCTTCCAGATCTCTCACACCGTCAGGACGTCCAAGCTGCCAATCTCCACCGCCGGAGATCACATTGGCTTGAATCTTTGGCCCTTTTACAGTGCCACCAGTAATCCAAACGATGCCTCGTTCTCCGTGTTTACTCTGTCCTACCGTAACGCGCTGCGGATCAATGGACACACGTGATTCGTAGACAAATTCAGTATCAAAGCGGTTAGGTCGGTTCGGATCCGGCTCAGCGCTGATTGCTTTGACACTACACATGGAAAACAACATTGTTAAAAGAAGCATTCGTATTGTCATTCTTTATTTCCTCCGAGGTTTCTTAGCAAACAAAGAATGACTGTATAGTATTTGTACGGACTACCTGTATCCGCGATCGGCAAACTATAAAATACACGCGACTTAAATACGGAAATCCGGCAGAGTTCTTGCTTGCTACCTTCTCTATGGGCTCAACATTTCATACACTGACCCAGATGGCTCTACGCGCCATCAATGTTTTCACTGTATCTGTTTTCGTCCACTTTTTTCTGTAGATCCCAGCATGACTATTGAGATTTCGAGCCAATATATTTTTCTTGCAGGCTTGCTCGCACTGCTCAGCATTTTAGCGAGCGTATTGTCGAGCCGTTTAGGCACACCGTTGCTATTAGTGTTCTTAGTCATCGGCATGTTGGCTGGAGAAGACGGTATTGGCGGTATTCACTTTGATGACGCGGGCCTTGCCTTTCTGTTTGGTAACTTGGCACTCGCAACCATTTTGTTAGATGGTGGTCTCGGCACTCGACGCGAATCGTTCGCCATCAGTTTAAAGCCCGCCTTTTTATTAGCTACGGTAGGCGTGCTGCTGACGGCTGGAATAACGGCTTCAGCGGTGTATTGGTTGTTTGGGCTGCCATGGAAAGAAAGCTTGTTACTCGGTGCCATCATTGGCTCAACCGATGCCGCCGCGGTATTTGGCTTAATTCGTAACGCAGGCTTACGCATTAAGGAACGAACGGGGGCGACCCTTGAAGTGGAATCAGGTGCCAACGACCCGATGGCCATTTTCTTGACGATCACTATGGTCAGTTTGATCAGCAACCCTGAACAAGGCCTTGGCTGGCCTATATTAGTGAAGTTTATTCAACAAATGGGGCTGGGGCTAACCATTGGTGTATTGGGCGGTTTGCTGCTCAAACGGGTGCTACCAAAACTGCATTTAGCCAGCTCGTTGTACCCGCTTTTAGTCACCAGTGCGGGACTGAGTATTTTCGGCATTACCAACTTATGGGGCGGCAGTGGCTTCCTCGCCATCTATATTGTTGGCGTTATTCTAGGTAACGCTAATAACATGCCTTACAAACGCGATGTTCACCGTTTCCATGATGGTATGGCGTGGCTCAGCCAAATCAGTATGTTCTTGATGCTAGGTCTGTTGGTCACACCAAGTGAAATTGGGCCGGTGATTTTGCCTGCTTTGGCTATCGGCGCGGTGTTAATCTTTATTGCGCGCCCTGTGGCGGTACTAATATCGTTATTGCCGTTTCATTTTCCGTGGCGAGAACAGCTGTTTATCAGCTGGTGTGGCTTACGCGGCGCTGTGCCGATCATCCTCGCTATGTATCCGTCTTTGTCTGGCGTCGAGCAAACGCCCATTTACTTTAATTTCGTTTTTGTTGTGGTCATCATGTCGCTGGTCTTACAAGGCTGGACTATTCCTCAAGTCGCACGCTGGCTCAAAATCGAGCTACCAGACAAAGAAGCGACACCAAAAGCTTTTAGCATTACCTTTGATGACTACAATAATCGCCATATTTTGATTTACGAAGTGCCAGATGACAGTGACCTTGTAGGCTGTTCTGTTGAGTCATTACCGTCGACACCATATTCACGGCCAATGGGCGTGATGCGTGGTGGACAACTGCTGGTCGAATACGATGAAGTACTGCGTGGGACTGACAAAGCGGCGTTTTTCTCTCAGTTAGAAAATGACTCCGAGCTGAACCGATATTTCACCCCAGGCCAACGTATGCAACAAACGTCCATGAGTCAGTTTTATGGTGACTTTGTCGTCAACAGCGATGCAAAAATGCGCGACATTGCCTACGTCTACTTTTTTAGAGTTGAAGAGGCGTACCTCGATAGCAGCGTAAAAGAGTTTTTCAAAGAGAAGTTCCATGGACGAGTCGTGATCGGCGACCGTTACCGCTTTGGTGAGATAGAACTGACGGTTAGAGAGTTTGAAAACGGAGAAATCAGCAAGTTTGGTCTTAAAATCATTCGCCAGAAGTAAGCATTTAAACGCTTACGTCATGATCAACCAGCGCTTCATGGCGCGCCGAAAGTTGCTGACATCGTAGAAGCATAACGTGTCAGCGATTTGCTCAGAACTGTAACCTAATACATGTGCGTAATGATGACTGAGTAGGGCGCGCG
The DNA here is from genome assembly GCF_001639745.1 of Marinomonas gallaica. Taxonomy (GTDB): domain Bacteria; phylum Pseudomonadota; class Gammaproteobacteria; order Pseudomonadales; family Marinomonadaceae; genus Marinomonas; species Marinomonas gallaica. The sequence continues at coordinate 168,849 of NZ_LTAX01000008.1, read as the reverse complement.
CACTGTCGACTTGCTTCTGATAACTGGTGCGATGCGCTTTTAACTTGCGCTTCAGCGTTGCGGGACTCATCGCCAGCCGGTCGGCCATTTGCTGCAGTGACGGCATATCGGTTACCTGCTCCAGTAAGTAACTTTGTATGGTCCCAAGAAAGCTCGCAGGGACACTTTCAATCTGCTGACACGTCATCTGATACAGGCTATCGGAAGCGTGAATAAACGGCTGCGTCAGCTGTGCTTTAGGAATCCTCAAACAAGCAAACGTGGCATGCTTCACATCCCCCAATAGCCAGTGGCTTTGGCACTCCGAATTCAGTGCTGGCGATAAGCTGTTTAGCTCATAACGCCATTGGCGACCGTCGATGCCTTGCCCAAACCAGCAGAGCGCAGAACGCAATGCTTCCATGGTTGCCACAAACAATGTATTACGCTCATAAGCGTCTAACAACACACCTTGGGCATCGCTGAAATACCAGTGCAAATGACCAGCACTGCTCAATGAAGTGATGTGTACCAGTGGTGACCACAGTGCTTGAGTGTGTTCTAAAAACACCAACGCCCGCGCCACATCTGGGGCGTACATTAAACCAGCACTAAACTGTACCAAACTGCTGGGCAAAAGTTGCTGCCCGAGCCGTAATGCTAAATCAGGGTGAGTCGTCATGGCGCGGGTATTGCGATACAACTGAGCCAACTGCATCGCCGAAAGCGTGACATCTGGACGCTGTAAATCGTTTCGAAAGAGTTTGGTTTTACGCAGAAACACATCAAGATGTTCGCCATTCTGGAGAACAAAATCGGTTAATTGCGCTGATCCTGCCTGTAGAGGTAGATACGAGTCGTGATTTTCACGCCATTCAGTCATCACTTAAGCGACTTGCACATCAGTCACTGAGTGGCGTGACCAAATACCATCGCACTCATCCGAGAGTGTCTTTTGTACACACTGAACTTTGTCTCGCAATGCTCGCTCGCTCAAAACGCCCTCAATCAATACCGTACACGCTTTGACGTGCAAATGGCTGGCTAACACACGTTTCTCGCCATGAAAGCGCATCGCGCGCAGCAGCAAGACCACATCATTGATTTGTTCTTGAGCAATCGGAGTAGAGGAAAATAGCGCATAGCTCTCGCCCGTTAAATGGAATACCTTGATCGACTCAGGAACGTTCCACAGCAACATCTCCGCCAATAGGAAGCGCAGTTTACTGGTATCAGACACTGACAACGGGGGTTGATTCGTGGTTTCGGGGGTCGCTCGCAACAGCACTAACGTGGACTGTCGATTCGGTGCTTGGTCAATGGCGTTTACAAGACCAGTCCAAGAGGGCAGCAAACTGTCATCGTTTAGCGGTGGCTGATTCTGAAACGCTGGCGCCCGCTTGCCTAGATAGTGGTCCAATTGACGCTGCTCGCGATACCAAAAGAGCAGCCCAATCGCCAAGGCTGTTAACCCAATAGGAAAAGATTCCACCCAGCCATCCCAATGCATGTGCGTCGGAATCAAAAACATTTCATCCATCACATCCTGCAAACACGCCACATACATACCAAGAAAACCGAATGCGAGCCAATTGGTCGTGTGGCCTTTCTTACGGGTCGCTAACACGATCATCATCCAAAATACGGAAAACAGTGCGAAGCCACCTTCTCCGACAATATCTAACCAAGTCCAATCGGAGACGGGAATGAGCCCCCCCGTCGCACTGTTTGCCAACAGAACCAGTGATGTAGCAACCGGAATAGACATTAACCAAATCCAATGCAAACTGACTAACTTTATAAACTTATGGGTATGTAGGGCGACATAATGTAGGTGTCGGATCATATAACTCTCCTAGAAACTGTACCGTTTTGTACTCCGATCACATGACATTTATGTGACAACCAAAGTCCGATCGGCTCATAGAAGACGCTATTTTTTATCAAACAACAGAGTCTGGTGTTAAATATCGTCGGTTCATGCTGATAAAACACAGCTAAAACCCAGTCAAATAAGCTCAAATAGCGTCGATCTCCCATGAAAACTTGCTTATAAAGAGGTTGGGGATGATACCTGTCACAAATCTGCCATGAGTAGGTCGTACTGTGCCTGCATCGCTTTTCTTAAGACACATTTTTTGGAGCATGACCATGAGCTTTTTCAAACCCACACTGATCGCCACAGCCATTCTGGCTGCTAATATTAGTTACGCCGTTGTCACGGACACCAGCTACGAGGACATTGCCGACAGTGCGGTCTGGCAGTCCAGCGATCAGCAACAGTCCCTATTGATCGCGACCCTTGAGGGCGATGGCATTGCTGTGTATGACGCGCAAGGCAGAGAACGCCAGCGTATTAAAGGCATTGAAGCCATGGGAGCGGACGTGCGTTATGGCATTCAAGCAGCGAATGGTGCACGCATCGACATCGCCGCCATCGCGCTGCCAGACGAAGACGCAATTGGCTTTTACCGTATTGATCCAGAGAGTAGCACCCCTTTAACGAAGCTAAATCAGTTGTCTATTTCCATGACGCCCGAAGGCGTCTGTTTGGGTAAAAACGCAACGACCAGCGCATTATTTGTCGCCGCTTACGATGAAAAAGGTACCGTTAAGCAATACAAGTTAGGCTTCGATGGGCATCAGATCCAAAGCATTATCAACAATACTGACGGCCCGTTACCGGTTCGTATTACTCAAGTGGGCGGAGAGTTAAGCGCCTGTGCCATCGACGATGCAACCAGCACGATATACGTTGCCGAACAAAACGTTGGCATCTGGGTGTATGGTGCCGACCCTGAAAATGTCAAAGACCGTACCTTGGTTGACGTGGTCGCCCCCATTGGCCAGTTACAAGAAATCGAAGACCTGGACATTCTTTACTCTGCCGAAGGCAAAGGGGCTTTAGTGGTCGCAGACGAAGGCCAAGGCTTTTTACTGTACGACCGCGAATCGCACGCCTTCATCAATAAATTTGCCGTCGACAACATCGAAGAAGCTAAATTAATCACCACGGCCAGCAATCAGCTGTGGCTCGGCAATACGGAGCTGGATACCCCTGTTTATCAAACGTTATCGTGGTCAGAGCTGAAAACGTTATCTGGCTATGATGTCACTAATGCCATCACGCCACATCAGCTAGAGATCACTGGTGTTAAACTGGTGCCCGCGAAAGCGGAAACAAAAGCCGTAGCAAACGGTGGCGATGCAGCCGATGATCCGGCTTTGTGGATCAATCCGGACCATCCGGAAAAGAGTCTTATCATTGCCACCAATAAGAAAGGTGGCTTAATGGCCTACAACCTATCCGGTGAAGAGGTCCAATACCTAGAAGGCGGTCGACCAAATAACGTTGATCTACGCCAAGGCCTGCATGATGCCCAAGGCCACACACTGACGCTGGCGGCTGCGTCAAATCGTGACTTAAACACGATCGCTCTTTACACCATTGATGGCAGCAACACCCCGATTAAACCTCTGCCAGTGAAGCAAGGCCCCGTTCACTCGGAAGCACCAGAGCTGCTGTCTAACGTCGACGAAGTGTACGGCCTGTGTATGTCTCGCGGTGAAGACGGTACGCCGTACGTGTTTGTAAACGGCAAAGATGGGCAGATTGAACAATGGCGCATCGGCGTCGACCAGGGTGTCGCAGAAGGCAAGCGAGTCCGCACCTTGCAGGTGGCCACGCAACCAGAAGGCTGTGTCGTCGATGACGCGACTCAAACGCTTTATGTTGGCGAAGAAGACCACGCGATCTGGTCGTTTGATGCGCGCCCTGATGGTCATGATGACGCCACCTTGTTTGCCAAGGTCGATGGCGAGCACTTGATTGATGATATCGAAGGTCTAACACTGTATCAGACGGCACAACAGAACCTGCTGATTGCTTCAAGCCAAGGCAATAATACCTATGCCGTGTTCGATTTAAACAACGACGGCGCATTTGTGAACAGCTTCGCTATTGTCGGCGATGACGCATTGGGCACAGATGGCGCGACGGATACCGATGGTATTCACGCGGTATCCGCGAACTTAGGTAAAGACTACCCTAATGGTCTGTTCATCGCGCAAGACTGGTACAACATTGACCACCAATACCAAGTCAATAATCAAAACTTCAAAATTGTGGATTGGGATGCAATCCAAGCCATTCTGAAATAAAAAATCGCGGACTCTAACCATAAAGACGGCCTCACGTGAGGACGTCTTTATGGCACGATGGCGCCATATGTGATCAGAAATCTGGACGATGCCGACTCGGCATTCTTACCAAAGATGACAAAAAAATAGAGATTATCCCCTTATATTCGCACCAAAAGAAGGCTTTAGTAAGTTAAGTGCACCAAATATGAGCATTTTTTGACCTTTTCCTATTGCCAAATCCCTCAAAATCGCTAGGCTTACCCTCCTTCACAGCTTCCTTAGTAAGCGTGAAGTGCTTCTAGGACTCTTTAAGAGCCCATTCCCCTTGCAAATAACGACAAATAACCGGGAGTGCCTAATGGCAACACTTATCGATTCTTTGAACACCCTATTCTGGGGCTATATTCTCATTTATGGCCTGTTAGCAGTCGGCGTGTTCTTTACCCTACGTTTGGGTTTTATTCAGATTCGCCACTTTCCAGAGTTTATTCGTACCGTTTTCAAAGCCCCTCAAGCCGACCGTGGCGGAATTACCCCTTTCCAAGCACTGTGTACCAGTCTGGCATCACGTGTCGGTACGGGTAACCTTGCTGGTGTGGCCGTTGCATTGGCCTTAGGCGGCGCTGGTGCGATTTTCTGGATGTGGGTCGTCGCTTTGATCGGTATGGCGACAGCGTACGCTGAGAGCACCTTAGCGCAGCTGTACAAAGTACGTGATCAAAATGGTCAGCTACGTGGTGGCCCTGCGTTTTACATCAGTAAAGGCTTAAAAGCCCCTTGGGCAGGCGCAGTCTTCTCGCTGGCACTGATCCTAGCGTTTGGTTTGGTCTTCAATGCCGTACAAGCCAACTCGATTGCTGGTGCAATGGAAGGTGCGTTCGGTATTCCAAAACTGACCACAGGCTTGATCATCATGGCTTTAGCCGCGATCGTGATTTTTGGCGGCATTCGTAAAATCGCTCGTTTCGCTGAAATCGTCGTGCCATTTATGGCCGTTGCTTACTTGCTATTGGCCTTGTTCGTTATTGCGATGAACATCACCGAAGTGCCGGCCATGTTTGCGCTGATCTTCAAGAGTGCCTTTGGTATCGAGCAAGCAGCTGGTGGTGTGGCGGGTGCCCTATTAAACGGTGTGAAACGCGGCCTATTCTCTAACGAAGCCGGTATGGGTTCTGCTCCGAACATTGCGGCGGTTGCGACACCTAACCCGCATCACCCATCGTCACAAGGTATGGTTCAGGCACTGGGTGTCTTCATTGATACGCTATTGATCTGTACGGCAACGGCGCTGATGATCTTGCTATCTGGTGTACTTGGTAACGGCGAGTCAGGCATTGTGCTGACACAGACCGCTTTATCCCACCACATCGGTGGCGCGGGTCATTACTTTGTTGCGATTGCGATCTTCTTCTTCGCCTTCACGTCGATCATTGGTAACTACAGCTATGCTGAAAATGCCCTAACCTACCTAAAATGGGCCAGCAAACCGGGTATCTTTATTCTACGTATCTTAGCGTTGGCGATGATTCCTTGGGGCGCTTACGAAAGTGTTGCGATGGTATTCAATGCCGCCGATGCGGCGATGGGTCTAATGGCGACGATCAACTTAATCGCAATCGTATTGCTGTCCGGTCTGGTTGTGAAACTGACCAAAGATTACTTCGCGCAAAACAAAACGCATACACCGACGTTTAACTCAGACGACTATCCAGAAGTCCAGAAAGACATTGACCTAAGTGTGTGGGACGAAAAGCCAAAACAAGACTAATCCAGTCTCTGGAAAAGCAAAAAAGCGGTTGGCTTATACCACCCGCTTTTTTTATACCTGTTAAACAAACTACCCAACATTCCGTTTAAACAAATACTTAAATAAAGTCATTACACGTTTAGCAATAAGTGCTCACGTTCCCAAGAGCTAATTACTCGGTTAAACGTTTCAAACTCACTGCGTTTCACCCCCATGTAGGCGGTCACAAAGTCCTTGCCTAAGATGTCGCACAGTGGCTCGCAATCCTCCAATAGACGCAGACCCTCTTCTAATGTACGAGCAATCTCAACTTCCGGGTATTCAGAAGGTGGCACATTACCTTGTATCGGATCGGTTGGCTTGAGCTGTTGCTTAATGCCAAGGTAGCCACAGGCCAGGGTCGCGGCAATCGCAAGATAAGGGTTACAGTCCGCACCGGGGAAACGGTTCTCGATGCGTGTCGCTTCAGGCGCAGCATAGGGAATACGCAGCCCGGCCGTACGGTTATCAAAGCCCCAGTTCATGTTTATCGGCGCCGCCATCTCTGGCGAGAATCGACGATAGGAATTTACATTCGGTGCAAAGAACGAAATCGCATTGGGCGTGTATTGCTGCAGACCACCTAGATAATGGTAAAACAACGCGCTGGGCTCGCCGTTATCATCAAACACATTTTTACCCGTCTTGGCATCAATAAGACTTTGATGAATATGCATGGAGCTACCGGGCTCATCCCTCATAGGTTTCGCCATAAACGTGGCATAAACACCGTGTTTCAAGGCGGCTTCACGCAAAGTACGTTTGAATACAAAGACTTGATCCGCCAAATCCAATGGATCGCCATGAATAAAGTTGATCTCCATCTGGGCCGCACCCGATTCATGAATCAAAGTATCGACGTCTAGGTTTTGTGCTTCACAATAACTGTAGAGTGTGTCGATGATGGTATTGAACTCATTCACCGCATCAATGCTATAGGAGCGTCGAGAAGTCTCACGTTTACCAGAGCGACCAGCCGCAGGTTTCAGCTCATAATCAGGATCGGTGTTTGGATCAATCAGGTAGAACTCCACCTCGGGTGCAATCACCGGTTGCCAGCCTTCTTTCTCGTACAAAGACAAGATGTGGCGCAATATGGTGCGACTGGAAAGCGGATGCAAGCGGCCGTCCGTGGTGTAACAATCATTAATCACTTGCGCTGTTGGCTCATCTGCCCAAGGCACCATGCGCAAGGTATTTGGGTCAGGCTTGAGCACCATGTCGCGGTCACTGGCGTCGACAATATCGTAGTGGTTATCGGCCCAATCTCCGGTGACACTTTGCACTAACACGGTTTCAGGAATACGTCCGGTCTTCTCTGCTAAAAACTTAAATGTTGGATAGAACTTGCCACGAGCATTGCCTGTCATGTCTGCTAACGTTGATTCGACTTCCGTAATGGCATGCTCTTTTAAAAACGTCTCGAATTCTGTCATAACTCACCTTACGTGGACGGCTTTGTACACCATACAAAGCAGTACATTGCTCTTGCGATCTGTTTGTATTGGGTTATGCTTGGCAATAAACCGAACAATACTTCGGTTTAACCATATTTTAGATTACGGGTTAAATCAACCATATCGCCTACATCGATACCAGAAAGTGATGACATATTTATCAACTGACGAAGCAACCCGTTTTTAGGCTTTGATACCAACAGGAGTGTCTTTGTTTGAGCACACATGAAACGTCTTATTACACCGCTACCGCCGCAAAGATGAAAGAGCATCCCCAGCTTATCGGCGAACACAGCAGTGATATTTGCATCATTGGTGGCGGCTTTACTGGCACCTCTGCGGCGTTGCATCTGGCACAGGCGGGCTATAACGTCACCTTACTCGAAGCGAATAAAATAGGCTGGGGGGCCTCCGGACGTAACGGTGGACAACTGTGCCCAGGTCACAACATGAGCCATGCCGATATCGCGAAACAAGTCGGCAAAGCGACAGCCGACATATTGTGGCAGAGCTCAGTTGACTCAGTGGCCTTGGTTAAATCTCTAATCAACACCTATCAAATCGACTGCGACCTGACCGATGGCGTCTTACACGTCGCGAATAAAGCGCGTCACGCCCAAGACATACAAGCGGCTGTCGACTATAAACATTCCACGTTGCATTACGAGGCCGTCGAATACCTTGATGCGAACGCCGTTGCCCAAACATTAGGCACCGACCGTTATCACGGAGGCGAATGGTACAAAGAAGGCGCTCATCTTCACCCGTTAAATTTTGCATTGGGATTGGCCGATGCAGCCCAATCCCATGGGGCTCAGCTGTATGAGAATTCTGCGGTCATCGGATACACGACGGGGCCGCGACCTGTGATCACCACGGCGAACGGGCAAGTAACCTGTCGTTATGTCTTGTTTGCCTGCAACGGCTATCTAGGGCACTTAAATGGCCCAGCGGCACGAAAAATCATGCCGATCAACAATTTCATCATCGCCACTGAACCATTGCCTGAGGCTGTAGCAGATCGCATCAACCCGCACCGCTTAGCCGTTGCCGATTCAAAATTCGTGGTGAACTATTACCGCCTATCTAAAGATAGGCGCATGTTATGGGGCGGCGGCGAAAACTACAGCGCCCGCTTTCCAACAGACATCGCCAGTTTCGTTAAAAAGCACATGCTGCAAACCTATCCCGAGCTAGGCGACTATCAAATTGACTACGCTTGGGGCGGCACATTAGCCATCACGCTCAACCGCATGCCACACATAGCACGTCAAGAAGACACTATCTTTGTGGCACATGGTTACTCTGGTCATGGTGTGGCCATGGCCACTTACGCAGGCGCTATCTTTGCCAAAGCCGTACAAGGCTCACTGGAAGGCATCGATGCGTTTGAGCGGCTGCCGATGCGAGATTTTCCTGGCGGCACGCTGTTGCGCTGGCCCGGCTTAGTGGTAGGTATGCTCTATTATTCTATGCTCGACCGGTTACCCTAGCACCGCAAACCACATGCCCAAGCTGAACAAAGATATTCAGTGTGAAATCGGAAGTGTATAATTTCAATCTACGACTCACCGTCATTAGCTAAAAGGATGCCACCCTCATCATGGCCAAGACCCACGAGACGATGAAAACCCTGCAATCTGTTTCTCCGCGGAGTGAGCCGGTACAATCGCGCTCGATTAAACGCACACAACAGATTTTAGATGTCACCAGTGAACTGCTTGAAACGGTAGGTCTAAATGACTTAAATACGGCGATCATCGCTAAAGAAGTAGGGATCTCGGTTGGTTCTCTGTATCACTATTTCCCCAATAAGCAGGCCATTTTATACGCCATGGGCAAAACTTGGCTCGACAGTATCGAAGTCGTACTGAAAGAAATCCAAGAGTGGGATTTAGAAGCGCTGAGCCTATCGGAATTCATCAATCAGGTGGTCGATATAAACCTGCATACCTATCGTCAACAGCGTGCAGTACTGCGACTAGTACAAGCGATGTTCTCCGTGCCAGAACTGCGTGAACTCGACGAGCGTCATGACGACATGGTGATCTCGCAAATGTCGAAAGTCTTTAAACGCATTGGCTTGAAAAAGCATATCCGAGAGCGTGAGCGGATCGCCCGCTTATACCTTGAATTCACACACAGCACCTACTTAGTTGTGGTCAACCAAAACGAGCGCCGTGCTTTACGTACCCTTGAAGATCTGAAACTGATGCTAACCAGCCTGCTGGCACACCATCTACAAACAAGCGACTGATCGTACCTTCTTTACAGAAAAGCCTTGAGACATTATATGTTCAAGACTTTTCTCGTCCTTGGCTTAGTGATTCTTTTCAAGCGCCAGGTAGTTTTCAATGCCTGATATCTGGTCTTCGGCATGATGATTTACATACAGTACTGTTGTTTCATGGCCTGCGCAGATTTTCTCAATCAACGCTAGCACCAGCTGGCGGTTCATGTCGTCCAACCCCAAGCACGGCTCGTCTAGGATCAATAGTGGCGGGTGTTTGACCATGGCACGAGCAATCATTAACAAACGCTGATCGCCATATGAAAGCTTATTAAACGGCTGATCAGCACGATCTTTCATACCGAGCAGCGCAAGCCACTCATCGGCAATTTTTTTCTGATTATCGGTCGATTTTGAGTACATACCGATACTGTCGTAGAAACCAGAAATAATCACGTTTTTACAGCTTACGCTGACGCGGTATTCCCACTGCAACGACGTCGAAACATAACCAATGAACTGTTTAATTTGCCAGATGCTTTCACCGTTACCACGCTGGAAACCAAACACAAAAATATCGTTGCTGTAACACTGCGGATGATCGCCAGTAATCAATGACAAAACACCGGTTTTACCGCTGCCGTTGGGGCCGCTCAACTGCCAATGCTTACCCGGTTCAATCGTCCAATTGAGCTTGTCGACAATCACGGTTTCATCGTATTTTATGGTGGCATCAGTGAGCTTTACCAGCGGTTGATCGGGGTCGAGGCTTGGGAGCTTAGACGCTGAATCCGGCGCAGGGACTTGCAGATCGGTGGTTTTCAGATGCAGCAGTTGGTACAACTCAGCAAAGGCGCTTTTATCCTGACGATCCACTTTGAACGCCAATTGACCGCAATCGTCGGCGGCTTTTTCTAAGTACGCCACATGGGTAATAAAGTCGGGCATTTCGTCAAAACGGTTCAACACCATGACCATCGGCGTGGTCTCAATGATGGATGCAAGATGCTGCTGCAACATCGCCAAAGTATCCACATCCAAACCATCAAACGGCTCGTCTAAGATCAGTAAATCAGGTTTGCTCGATAAAGCCCGGATCAACATCACTTTGCGGGTTTCACCGGTCGATAACTTACGAAACGCACGGTCTAATAAATGGCTTAGGCCAAACTTCTCAACTAAGTCCGTGGCCAACTCAGGGTCGGCACACGCATCAAAAATCATCTCTTGAACAGGTGTGCCTAACGAAATGACATCCATAATGTCGGCGTCGTCTTTCTTCAGCTCTTTGGCAATCAACTCGGCTTGCGCCTCAAAGGACACCAAGCCTACGCGGCTCGGCAGGCCGGATAACGTACCTTGCTCGATATCGCCGACACCCGCCAACACCGCCGCCAGAGCCGACTTCCCTGAACCATTGGTGCCAGTAATGACCCAGTGCTGGTTCGGCTCAATCGTCCAGTTGATGTGATGTAGATGAAAGCGATCATCAAAGTTAACGCTCAGATCGTCTAAGCAGATGGCAGTATCCATGAGAGATTCCTTTTCAAAGACTAAAAGCAAACAGTAACGCGACAAAAAAGCCGAGCAACTCTAGGAGTCACTCGGCTTTTCATATAAACATTACGATGTCATGAGCGAAGCCAAGACGAGTCTATTTTTAACAAAGTATTGGCAAGCGCAATAATCGTATTAAACGATTTTTTTCATGTCCGCCATATGGCCACGTAATACAGAACCAATCGCTTCAACTGGGTGAGAACGTAGCGCTGTGTTTACTTCGATTAGGCGAGCGTTATCAACGCCGTTGTCATCAGAAGAAAGACCTTTACCGATCACGTCAGTTTTGATGTCTTTCATGAAGTCAGCCAATAGAGGTAGACACGCGTGGTTGTATAGGTAACAACCGTATTCAGCTGTATCAGAGATTGTCGCGTTCATTTCGTAAAGTTTCTTACGAGCGATTGTGTTCGCGATTAGCGGCGTTTCATGTAGAGACTCGTAGTAAGCAGATTCAGCAATGATGCCGGCAGCCGTCATTGTTTCGAATGCTAGCTCAACACCTGCTTTAACCATAGCAACCATCAAGATACCGTTGTCGAAGAACTCTTGCTCAGAGATTTCAACGTCACCCGCTGGTGTTTTCTCGAAGTTAGTTTCAGCCGTGTCTGCACGCCATTGTAGAAGGTTCTTATCATCGTTCGCCCAGTCTTCCATCATAACGCGAGAGAAAGTGCCGTCGATGATGTCATCTTGGTGCTTGTTGTAAAGTGGGCGCATGATCACTTTAAGCTCTTCCGCTAGATCGAATGCTTTGATCTTAGCTGGGTTAGAAAGACGGTCTAGCATGTTAGTCACGCCACCGTACTTAAGTGCTTCAGTGATGGTTTCCCAACCGTACTGGATCAGCTTAGATGCGTAACCTGCGTCAACACCTTCTTCAACCATTTTGTCGAAGCAAAGGATCGAACCTGTTTGCAACATACCACAAAGGATCGTTTGCTCACCCATAAGGTCAGACTTAACTTCCGCGATGAAAGAAGACATTAGAACGCCTGCTTTGTGACCGCCAGTACCAACAGCGTACGCTTTTGCTAGTGCAAGACCTTCGCCTTTAGGATCGTTGTCTTCGTGAACAGCGATAAGCGTTGGTACACCGAAGCCACGAACGTATTCTGCACGCACTTCAGAACCAGGACACTTAGGTGCAACCATGATAACCGTTAGGTCGTCACGGATTTGCATGCCTTCTTCCACGATGTTGAAACCGTGAGAGTAAGATAGGCAAGCGCCTTCTTTCATAAGCGGCATAACCGCTTTAACAACTGGTGTGTGTTGCTTATCAGGCGTTAGGTTAAGAACAACGTCTGCAGTTGGGATCAAATCTTCGTAAGTGCCTACAACGAAACCGTTTTCAGTCGCGTTTTTCCAAGACTGACGCTTCTGCTCAATCGCTTCAGGACGTAGCGCGTAAGACACGTCTAGGCCAGAATCACGTAGGTTAAGACCTTGGTTAAGACCTTGTGCACCACAACCGATAACAACCATTTTTTTGCCTTTAAGCGCTTCAACGCCATCTGCAAATTCAGAGCTGTCCATAAAACGACATTTTGCTAGTTGAGCTAATTGCTCACGTAGCGGCAAAGTATTGAAGTAGTTAGCCATGGTAAACACATCCTAAAATTTTATGTTTAAAGTACCGACATCTAAGCACGCCGATATTAAAAAAGAGTGACACAGACACGCCTTGAACAAATAAGACCTGCTGCGAGTGAGATCAATGTATAGAAGCGCAACTCTTTCGTAAATTGATATATTTGCAATATAACGTCCCATTTTTTGCAAAACAGAGCTATCATAAGATCTATGAACACAAAAGCACTTAAACAATTCCTCGCGTTAGCGGAAACACTCCACTTTGGCCGCGCCAGTGACGAGTGCCACATCAGCATTTCCGCACTGTCCCGTAACATCCGAAGCTTAGAAGAAGAGCTGGGGGTCGACTTATTTAATCGGGACAACCGTACCGTCGCACTGACTCGCGAGGGTAAGCGCTTTGTTAAATACGCACGGGAAACCACCAGCCAGTGGAACTTAATTCGTCACGAGTTAACCGACAACTCTGATCAACTGAGTGGTGAAATCAGCATCTATTGCTCCGTCACCGCCAGTTACAGCTTTCTATTCGAACTGTTGAACCGCTTTCGTCAAGTACACCCACACATTGAAATCAAGTTGCACACCGGCGACCCAGACAAAGCCATCACTCGCATTTTAGATGGCATCGAAGAAATCACCATCGCCGCACGCCCCGTGACCATGCACCGAGGTTTGGCGTTTAAACCCATTACCAAATCCCCCTTGGTATTTATCGCGCCCGTCGAGCAACAACCCAACGTACCTACGACGTCACCCACTACCTTACAAGATTGGGAAAAAATACCGATGATCGTGTCGGAAGGCGGTGTCTCGCGTATTCGCGTAGACGATTGGTTTAGCGAACTCAACATCACACCGAATATCTACGCGCAAGTCGCGGGTAATGAAGCGATCGTCAGCATGGTGAGTCTAGGGTTTGGCATCGGCGTAGTACCGAAAATCGTGCTGGACAACAGCCCATTGATGGAACGGGTACAGATTTTAGACGTACAACCCGAACTGGAACCGTACGACATCGGCTTGTTTACATTAAAGAAAAGCCTGAAAAACCCACTGGTAGAGGCGTTCTGGGAATTGATGTAGGGGGCAACTAAACTTGCGCCATGTCTCGCAACTCGACACATCAGCGCTTAATTAAAGGGTGGGCGCGGCTTAATGTTGACAGTAAAGCTGAAATTGAAATACGCGCCCGTCATATCATGCTAGAAACACTAATTAAGCCTACTTTTTATTTAGAAGCTATAAGCGCAACCTGCTCTTTCTTGCTAACATCAGCGAAAATAAGCAAAGCGATAAATGACAAAATATTAACACTAAACAGGTCTATTACTGCGATCACACCCAGCTGTATTGACTTTCTTTTAACTATGGTAAAATGCTTCCAAGCTGAAAAACCAGTTAATATAATAAAGGAAAATAAAAATAGACCCAGAGAAGAGCTATCTTCTTTATCACTCAAAAATTTACTAAACAAAAATCCGACCAATACCAAGGTGAACAACCACATCAGTATTATATAAACTTTTCGTACCCAACCAAGATTTGAAAAACAAAAGTCTTCCTTGTTCATAAACCATTTCCCTATGTAAAAATATTTATTCAAAATTGATAAACGTATTTTATCCATAAAAATTTTACATGTGAAAATTTCTAAATCTATCCTGCGAAAAATTACAATAAACTGACATTTGAAAGAATCATGACTGCGTTTTGGCCGTGAAAAACCATGCTGGTCGAGGTATTTTGGGAGTTGAAGTAGCGATCAAAGCACATGCACACTCAAAACAGTCGCATTAGCCCTTGATCCGATTGGCTTTTTTAAAGCGTCTTACCTTAGTTCGAACATTTTTCATGGGCGACGACGTGTTGAACTGAATCATGCGTCCGAGCGTATAGTTCTCGTACCACAAGGTTTCATAAAGGTCATAATTATCAAGGGATTGAACCAACGCCAAAATCTCTTGAGTTACTTGTTGAAGCTCCTTCTGCAAGCTAATGAAACTCCAATCTTTATATTCTTCTTGGAAGTGCTGCGCTAACGGCCCTAACTGATTCCATTTATATCCAGTTTCAGGAAAATCAACTTGCTGCCCACTAGACATTCGAGAGTGCCACTTAAGTATCAGCCTACCCCAGCCGATTAAGTATGCGGCGGTGTCACATACGCTGATCTCTGTTCCCTTAACATTGCCTTCAATCCCAACAACTCTCGACATATCTTCGGGTATCGCAATGTAATCCTCTAACAGCTTTGATGACGCCGCGGTGATAGCGCTAAGCAACTCGTCTTTGTTCTTGGGTATGGATGACATGAATGGCTCCGATTAGCTAATACCCTGTTAAGGTGTGAGCAACGCAATACAGACACACCAGCTTAAACATAAAACCCAACGATGGGATGAGAAATGCCATGCGTTGGGAGTCACTCTTAAATAACTTGTTATAACACAGCTTCACACTTCATCTTCCGACAATATTTGACAAAAATTACGAACTGTTAGTACGCGGATCTCATGGCTTAAGCTGTAGATAATACGATAGTGACCAAAAATGATTTCACGATACTTAGTATGGGTATTTCAGGAACAAAGCGTCCCATTTCAGACATACTTCCAAGTAGTTCAGTTTTGTTAAAAACTTCATTTACCCACTTTTCTGCCGCTGATGGATTATCTAATGAAATAAATTCCGCTTCATCGCCTAGCTTCTGAAGTGCTAATGGAGACCAAACTACTTTCATTTCTTAATGCGACCCAGCACTTGAGTACGCGCATCATCATTTGAAACACCAAGCCCTGATGCTAATTGGGTTTCAGCTGTACGCATTTCTTCAAGTAACTCGATTTTCTCTTGCATTGCTTCATACTCTGCAACATCGATAACAACAGCTACACCTTTACCCCGCTGTGTGACGACCAATGGACGGCGAGTCTCATTGATTTGTTTGATGTAAGAAGCTACGCCTGCGCGAAATTCTGATAACGGCTGAATATCTTGATCGAAACGAATACGACTCATATTGAACTCCAGTTGGTACTAAATAACATACAAATAATGGTTCAACCAGCCGCTTTGAACAAGGAGTTGATTCTGTGCCATAACGCTCGGCTCCTCGGAAATTTGTCTGGAGCAGCCGTTTGTTAGCGCAGAGCTACTGCATAGATCTAATTTTCTTTAACTCTTCTAGGCTTTTTTTTATCTGACCCCAATTATTATTTGTAATCTATAATGCAAAGAATGTGATCAATAAGTGAAAATTGATATATTACCAACTCTAATCAATGAAAAGTGGAGCCAGCATGCGTTTCAGCCATAAAGTCGTTGCGATGTCATCGCTATTGTTAGCCTTAACCGTTGGCTTGTTGAGCATTCAGCAGTTAATGACTGTTCGCTCAGAGGTCGAAGGTTTAGTAAAAGTCAGCCTGAAGGAAATGGTTGTCGGAGTAGGGAATACAATTAGCGCAGAATTGTCTAATAAACGGGCTTTGGCGCAGAGTATGACCGAGAGTATAGAAATCAACCCTAACGATCGCACATACGTTAAACAACTCCTTGAGAAGCCAGCCATCAAAGAAAGCTTCTTGGCCATCGGATTGGGTTATGAGTCTGATGCTGCTGTCGTTGAAAATGATGCGGGGTGGGAGCCGGATGCGAGCTATGATCCGCGTAAACGCCCATGGTACATGGACGCTAAACGCGAGCGACAACAAGTTGTTACTGCCCCTTATGTCGATGTATCGACTAAGCAGATGATTATCTCTATTGGCAACCCAGTGATGAACGGTAACCAATTTGTTGGTGCCATGTTTTATGACCTAGAACTGGGTGGTTTGTCTGAGTTGGTAAACTCTGTGAACATCTTTGATGCGGGTTATCTATTTCTTGTGACGGGCAACGGACAGGTCATTGCACACCCTGAAACACAACTCAACGGCAAGTCAATGAGTGATATCATGCCCTCCGTGACGTTGAAAGAAGGCTTACAAGAGTTGGAAGTTGATGGCGTCAAAAGCCTCATCAGCATCGCCCGTGAAACAAGCCAAGATTGGTACGTGATCGCCGTTGTAGATGAAGACAAGGCCTTTTCAGCGCTGGCGACACTTCGTAATAACGCACTGGTATTTGGCATTCTAGGTATCCTCGTGAGCATCGTCGTTATGACGCTGCTGATTCGTGCCCTGTTGCGACCTCTAGGCGAGCTGAACTTAGCCATCCAAGATGTTGCCACAGGCGAAGGCGACTTAACCAAGCGCATCACACCTAGCAATACACCAGAGTTCGCAGAGCTCGCACAAGGGTTTAACCAATTTGCAAGCAGCCTACAAGATCGAATCACCCAACTAAAATCGTTAGGTGATAGTGTGGTAGCAAGCGGTGCAGAAACCATTACCAGTTCGCGCCAATCTTCGCAAGCCATGCAAGATCAGCTGAAAGAGCTAGAAATGCTGGCAACGGCCATCCATGAAATGTCATTGGCATCCAACGAAGTGGCTGAAAATGCGCAACGAGCCTCCGAGTCAGCAAACGAAGTCGACCGCACGACGATAGAAGGCTCATCTGTTGTCAGTGACACAGCGAAATCGATTGATGCGCTATCAGATCGAATTGATCAAGCAGTTGAGCAAGTAAAAGGCCTAGAGCATGCAACCAGTAACATCGAGACCATTTTGGCGGTGATTAACGAGATCGCAGACCAAACTAACTTGCTAGCTCTGAATGCGGCGATAGAAGCCGCTCGCGCAGGGGAATCTGGTCGAGGCTTTGCTGTCGTAGCGGATGAGGTTCGTACTTTAGCGCAACGTACTCAAGAATCAACAACAGAGATTCGAGGCATGATTGAGCAACTACAGAATGGTTCTGCTGCGGTTTCTCATGCGATGACGGAAAGTCGCAATACCGCCGTAAAAGCCGTGGAGAATGCAAAGCTGGCTGACACGGCTCTGATTCGCATTCGTCAATCCATTGAGCAGATCAGCGACATGAATGCGCAAATTGCATCCGCGGCTCAGGAGCAAAGCCACGTTGCGGAAGAAATTAATCAAAATGCCGTAAAAATTAAAACCCTGTCCACTGCTGTTGTTGATCTAGCACAAGACTCTAATAACGCCATGGACACACAACGCTCACACACTGAGTCTCAGAAATCCATTCTGGATCGTTTCAAAGTATAGGTCCTGCATGCCCTCCTAAAAGCCAGCGATCTTAGCTGACTTTTTTATACCCCCAAAGGGCTAACCCTTTGGGGGTATATGTTCCATCTTGTGTTTCAAGGTAGTTTTTAAGCCATAACAACTATTCTACGAATCGGGAACACTCCATGGAACAAGTCATTAAGGTAATGAAAGCCATTCATCCTAAGCGACATCTGTTGCTCTCTATATTAATTACGCTCGCCGCCATTGCCTTCTTTTGGTCACTGTCAGCCAGCCATTCCCCTGGGGAGGAGTGGGGCGCTCAATCTTTATTACCCACCTTACTTGTTCTTGCGATTGCTCTGATATCTCGCGCCCCGTTTGAATCTCTACTGATCGGTGTTGTCGCAGGTTTAATCATGATCGACAACACCACGGTGGTCGCGTCATTCACGGATACTATTTCTGCTGTCATGGGCAACGACACCATTGTCTGGGTAGTGTTGGTCTGTGGTTTGATGGGCGGGTTGATTGTGCTACTGGAAAAAAGTGGCTGTCTTAATAGCTTTAGTGATTGGCTCAAAGGGCGCATAAAGTCCCGTCGCCAATCGTTATTAACGACCTTCTTTATCGGTTTAGTGGTGTTCATAGACGACTACTTAAACTGTCTAGCCGTCTCGTCTACGGTTAAAAAAGTCACCGACCATTACAAAGTATCCCGTGAAAAACTGGCGTACATCATCGACTCGACGGCGGCGCCTATGTGTATCTTAGTGCCGGTTTCTACTTGGGCGGTGTTCTTCTCTGGTCTGTTAGAAGAAAACGACTTAGCCGCTACCGGTAAAGGTCTGAGTGTTTATATGTCGGCCATCCCATATATGGTTTATGGCTGGGTTGCACTGGTAGTGGTGTTCCTGGTTGCTAGTGGCATGCTGGGTAACTTCGGCCCGATGAAAAAAGCTGAACAGCGCGCGATGAATGGTCAGCCATTGCCGGATGACTACACTGGGGACACCATGGAAGCGGCGGCACCTGAATACCGCAAAACCAGCAACTTGGTCGGCATGCTTAACTTTATCGTCCCGATGTTGATCCTCATCGGTGCCACGCTGTATTACGATATTGATCTATTGAAAGGCATTATCGTCACGCTCGCCATCACTGTGGCTATGTATTACGTGCAAGGGTTGCTTTCATTAGAAGATCAAATGAAGGGGATCTTTGAAGGCTTTAAAGTCATGTTGTACCCACTTTCAACGGTGATCGCCGGCTTTATGCTTAAAAGCGTGAACGATGACTTGGGCATGACCAGCTACCTAGTGAGCGTTGTAGCACCACTGATGACGGCAGAATTGATGCCTGCACTGGTATTTGTCGTAATGGCCGCAGTGGTCTTTGGTACCGCTTCAAGCTGGGGGTCGTTCATCATTGCGATTCCCATCGTGGTACCGATTGCTTTAGGTGTCGATGCCAATATGGCATTGATCATCGGTGCACTGTTGTCAGCGTCTTCATTCGGTAGTCATGCGTGTTTCTTCAGTGACTCGACCGTACTCGCGGCCCAAGGGGCAGGTTGTTCGCCTATGTCGCACGCTCTTACTCAACTGCCGTATGTCGCCATTGGTGCGGTTCTCAGCTTCGCTATCTTTGTGATACTGGGCTACACCGTCTAGCAAGCACATAACTCTCAACGCAAAAACCAGAGCGCTTGCTCTGGTTTTTTGAATCTAAAACACGTCATTTTTCCAACGTCATATCGATGTGCTCAATACCGTCTTCCAAATACATCGTCGACGAGGGTTTAAAACCGTGGCGCTGATAAAAAGCGGACAAATGATGTTGCGCTCCGATCTCTATTGATTCACTCGGCCAACGCTCTTCACACACCTTCAGCGCCTCTTCGAGCAACTGATGCCCTGCGCCACCACCACGATGGGCCTCGGCAATCGCCACTCGGCCAATACTCACCGAAGGGTAGCTCAGCCCTTGGGGCAACAACCGCGCGCACGCAACAAGCACATCGCCTTGATAGCCTAATAAATGATACACCCCTTGATGATGATCTTTATCATCCAGCTCGGCATAAGCACACTGTTGCTCAACAACGAACACATCCACTCTGAGTTTGAGCATTTGGTATAACTGCAAGGTTGTCAGCTGAGAGAAACGTTTAATTTGCCAATTGATCATGCTGTGTCTTCTTTCGAGTTTATTGACTTGAAAGTAATGGTAAGGATGCCTCGGCTCCTAGTCCAACAAACAGCGTCATTTTTAACGACTTTGAATCATGACATTCAGCAAAGGTTGTTATTCAAGTGACGACCATGAGCAAGTGCATTAAGTTGCATGGATTCAGAAGAACCCTTCCAGTGGATCGCCGCCTTCGTAGTGTTCAAACTGCATTAAGGCGCCCATGAAAAGGTTGTGTAGGTCCACTTGGGAACCAATATCGAGTTTTCGGTAGCTGTTGCGCAGATGAACTCGCACTGTACCGGGTGAAATAAATAACTTTTCGGCGATGGCGGACGTGGAGTAGCCCTGCAACACCATGCGGATGACGGTGCCTTCGCGGTCGGTGAGTTTCGACGAGCCAAAGTTGGCGAGGGCCTGATCCAGTTGTCGATTCAATGGGTTGGAGAGTTGCTCGCCCCAGTGCTGTTGGCACAGCATGTCGATCAGCGGCGTCAAAGTGTCCAGCAATTGCAGTTCGGAGGGGTTTAAGCGAGCCTCGCTGCCCTTTCCATGACCGACACTTAGGTGCAAAAATTGCCCGCCAGGGAAGATAATCAAATAACCACATTCATCTTCTAGCCCGATTTTAACGAGATATTGCTTGTAGAATTCGCTCTGACGAAAGCCATCCGGCACCAACTCATCGTAGGTAAAGAATTGGCTTTTTTTCAGATCAACACTGGCGCGGTAGAAAGGATCCAGCAAGTAAGCACCGGCCAGATACATATCAACAGACTGGCTGCCAATCAGCTCCGTCTTTTCCGAGACCAGAAAGACGGGCTTATCTTCAAACAGGATCAGTGTGAGCTCGTCTGATGGCACAAACTCTTTGATCACCTCAGCCAGTAAGCGAGGAAAGTCCTCGCTACCGATTTGAGGGACGAGATCAACCAAGCCTTTTGACAACCGATCGACCATTGCTAGGGCGGTTGGAGATATTGTTCGACTCATACGTACCTCAATGTTATATACCTGCGACGAATTGTTGCAGGATATAGACCGTTTCCACTAGCAACGGATCACTCATTAAAGCTGCATGATCACGGTTTTGACTTGTAGAAAGTGATCTAACTGCTCTGGGCCTAAATCTCGACCAATACCAGACTGCTTGTAACCACCGAATGGCAATGATGAATCCATGGCATCATGAGTGTTTACAAATACTGTACCCGCTTCCATTTTCTTAAGCAAACGGTGCGCACGGCTGACATTTTGGGTGAAGATCGACGCCGTTAGACCATAATCCGAGTCGTTAGCAAGACGTACTGCTTCCTCTTCGGTATCAAATGGGATCACCGCCAGCACAGGGCCGAAGATCTCTTCGCGTACGATTTTCATGTCGTTGGTACAGTCCGCAAACACTGTGGCCTGTACGTAGTAGCCTGGGCGATCTTCCTGCTGACCACCGCATACTAATCGTGCACCGTCGGCTTTACCTGATTCAATGTAGTTCAGTATTTTGTCCAGTTGCGCACGGCTAATCTGAGGCCCTTGTGTAATATTCGGATCAAGTGGATCGCCCGTAACCATCTCGTTGGCGGCTTTGGCGACCGCCTGTACTGCTTGTTCGTATAAGCCGCGCTGAACATACAAGCGCGAGCCTGCTGAACACGTCTGGCCCGAGTTGAAGAAGACGGATTGCAATGTGCCAGTGACGATGTCATCTAGCTTGGCATCGTCAAACGCGACCATTGCCGATTTACCGCCTAGCTCCAGTGTCGCGGGGTTCAGATTCTCCATGGCGGCTTTACCCACGAGCTTACCGACCGGCGTTGAACCTGTGAAGGAAACTTTATCGATCCCAGGATGGCCTGCCAATGGGCTACCAATCTCAACACCCGTCCCGATCACGATGTTGACCACACCGTCTGGTAGGCCCGCTTCTTGCCAGATTTTCATTAGGTAAATCATGCTCATAGGCGTGATTTCAGCGGGTTTCAGGACAATCGTACAACCGACGACCAGCGGCGCGCACATTTTCCACATTGCCATGTTCAGTGGCCAGTTCCAAGGTACAATCGCTCCCACCACGCCGATGGGCTCTTTCAAGGTAAAACCAAATGCTTCCCCAGGGCAGGAGACATTACGCGTGTTGCCTTGCAGCTTCGTGGTCCAACCGGCCATGTAACGCAAGAAGTCGATGGAGCCTGCGATGTCCACTTCTTGGCAACCGCTGATGGCTTTGCCGGCGTCGATGGCTTCTAGCTCTGCCAGTGTCTGAGCGTGTTCTTCCATCACATCGGCCATGCGGAAGAGTAGCGCCTGACGCTCATTTGGTTTCATGTCTACCCAAGGGCCACTGCGAAAAGCACGATTGGCCGCCGCGACGGCTTTATCCAAATCAGCCTCGGTCGCTCTCGGGACAGTCAGTAAATGTTCGCCGTTGGAAGGGTCTTCGATGTTCAGTGTTTGCCCGCCCTCACTGTCAACGAACTGTCCATCAATAAACATTTTTTGATGGCCGGCTTCAAGGAAAGCACGCGTCTCGGGGGTGACATTGTATTTTTCCAGCATTGCTTCAATCGTCTTATTCATAACAGATCTCGTAATTGTCTTGGTGGAAATCAAACGGAGGGGGCGGTTGGACGAGCGTTTTAACTCACCACTCAACACAAACCTTCCATGCACTTCAGAAAGTCTGAATCGCCGTGTGTCAAAGCGGTATACCCTGCGCAAGGTATTTTTCCCGATTGCATCGCGCAAATTACACCACAGGGGATATAGCCTTCTTTTGATACGCCTCTCACACTAGGCTCCATGGTCATATACCAACCAAACACTTAGCGACTCTCTATTCTTGAAAGGATAAAAACATGACGAATCATTCATCTTTGGCTAACCGTAATCCGCCTCAGTTTGAACTGTCCCAAATCAAATCATTGGTGCAGGAACTGTATGGTCTGGAAGGTAGCTTTACTGCCCTAAACAGCGAACGGGATTTAGCTTGGTTGATTCGTAATGACGATGGCCCACAAGCTGTCATCAAAATCTCCAATGCGCAGGAGCCAGAAGGCATCGTCGATCTGCAAATCAAGGCGGTGGACCACATTTTAGAGCAGGAGCCAACGCTGGTGGTTCCGCCTGTCATCACGACTCGCGAAGGCAAAGCCTACGACTGGATTACGTCTGATATCAGTGGTGAGCGCCACATGATCCGCCTGATTGCCTTCATGGATGGGCGCGTGGTGGAAGACACCCCCGAGGCCTATTGCGATGCGTATTACTACAATATTGGCGAGACCATGGGGCGCATGAACGCCGCGTTGCAAAGCTTCTACCACCCCTATGCGGGCAGCAACAAGCACTTATGGGACTTGGGCCACTGTCTGCAATTACGTGACATGATTTCCGGTATTCCTGAAGGCGAACTGCGTGATCTGTTGACCTCTGTTTTCACGCTTGCAGAACAACACACGCTACCGGCATTGAAGAAAACGCGCTGCCAGTTAGTCCATCAAGACGCAAACGACGCCAATGTCATGGTCAGTCATGATGATCCGACAGAAATCGCCGCGATTTTGGATTTTGGCGATGTGGGTTTCAACAGTATTTTGGCAGAAATCGTTACTATTTCAGAGACTTACGGCGAAGGCGAAGACGATCCAATCCGCCCTTTACTGCATGTGGCACAAGGGTTCGACAGCGCTTACCCATTGACGGGGCAAGAAGTCGATTTGCTGTTTGATGTCATGCGTCTGCGCTTGGCGATGGCGTCTCTTATTATCAACTTCCGCCAGCTCAACGACCCCGAAGCCGGCACGCATTTAGAAGATCGCTTCTTTACCAAGATGCTGTTCAAACTGAACGACATGGGCCAAGAGACGGTGACTCGCCGCTTGCGCGAGGCGTTACGCTTCCCTGTCTACAGCCCCATTGACAACGAGGGTCAGCCGTTTGCGACCGATCAAAACGAATTGGTGCAGCACCGTGAACAGCACCTCGGCAAGATTTGGCACTTCTATGATCAGCCTTTGCACATCACTCGTGCACAAGGCGGCTGGATGTACAGCGCGGATGGCACGGCTTACCTTGACGCCTACAACAATGTCCCTCAGATGGGCCATTGCCACCCGCACATCGTTAAAGCCATCGCCCGTCAGGCCGAGGCCCTAAATACCAACACGCGCTATATGTGTGACATCGTTGCCGATTATGCCGCCCGATTGACCAAAGACCTCCCCGACCATTTGGACACCTGCATTTTTGTCAACTCAGGCAGTGAAGCCAACGATTTGGCGATTCAGATTGCCCAATCGCTAAGCGGCCATCAAGGCGGTTTGGTGCTGCATAACGCTTATCACGGCTGTACCGAGCTGACGACCAAATACTCGCCTGAATCGTGGCAACACCTGCCTGAGGCGTTGCATCCCAAGCAGATTGAACGTCTGATCGAACCAGACATGTACAACGGCCCCTATGCGGGCCAAGCGGATGCCGCGTTACACTACGCCGCGGATGCCGACCGCGCCATCGCAGCGCTGGACAATCGTGGCTATAAAACCGCGGCGTTGCTGCTCGACACCGCCCTGTGTGCCCATGGCGTGATCACACCTCCTGAGGGGTATTTTGATCAGGTGGCGGACAAAACACGTGCAACTGGAGGTTATGTCATCGCCGATGAAGTGCAAGCGGGTCTTGGCCGCATGGGATCGTTTTGGGGATTCATGGGCGCGGGACTCAATCCCGAAAAAGTGGACTTCATCACCATGGGCAAACCGGTCGCCAACGGTCATCCATTGGGAGTGGTGATTCTCTCTAGCAAGATGATGAAGCAATTTATTGGTGGCACCCATCCGTTGCTGTTCAGTACATTTGGCGGCAATACCGTGGCGTGTGCGGCCGGCATGGCGGTGTTGGATGTCATCGAACGTGAGCAACTGGTGCAAAAATCCAACGACATCGGTGACTTACTCCGCGCAAGACTGCGCCAGTTGGCAGAGAAACACCCGTTGATCGGGGATGTTCGCGGCCGTGGTATGTTGGTCGGTATCGAGCTGGTGAATTGCCGTGAGCAACGCACCCGTGCAGAAGCCGAGACCGAGCAGTTGATCACAGAAATGATTAAACGCCACGTTATGATCGGTAAATCCCTTCCCGGCACTCTCAAGGTCCGCCCTTCGTTGGCGTGGGGGGAAGCGGAAGTCGATTTCTTCATCAACGCGATGGACGAGAGCCTCACAGCGCTGGGTTAATACCCCAGCACTCTGTTGATCTCTCAACACGTTACGCTCAAAAAAGCCTGGTCGATTCGCCAGGCTTTTTATATTTCTTTATGACCCATTAAGCCTTAATGCTTTCAGTCTCTTATGAGTCGTTCAAAGGTATGCTCCGCCATCCCCGCCGACAATCCGCCGTCCACACTGATGGATTGCCCTGTCAGGTAACTGCAATCCGGCGCAGCGAGAAAATGGCACAGCGCCGCGACTTCCTCCGGATGACCCACCCGTCCCATAGGGCTGGTACGTTCAGTCATCAGAACTTCTGGATGGTCTGGCGTCAGCATCTCCGTCCATACCGACGCTGGGCAGATGGCATTGACTCGAATCTTTCTGGGTACCAACTCCATCGCCGCGACGCGCGTTAGGCTGCACACCGCTGATTTGGTAGCCGAGTATTGACCGTAACCGGGGTAGCCGACTTTTGATACGTCTGATGATGTATTGATAATGGAGCCGCCGTCGTTCATGTGCTGGGGCGCGAAGCGCAAGCCGTTGTAGACCGCCTTAACATTGATGTCCAGAATACGCTGAAACTCATCCGCGCTTTGCTCGGCAATGGTCGGCCCTGAATTCTCAATGCCCGCGTTGTTCATAATAATATCGAGCTTACCTAGGCGCGCTTCGGCCGCTTCAAAACACGCACGTAACTGATCTTCGTTGGTCACATCTGCCTGCAAAAATATTCCATCTAGCTCTTCTGCAAGACTCGTGGCATCCCGACGGCCCACAATCGCCACCCGAGCCCCTGCGGCTGCAAACCGTCTGGCCGTTGCCAGTCCAATACCCGACGTACCGCCCGTAATAAGTGCATTCATTCCTTCGAGAGAAAACATAGAGACCCCTGAGATTTATGGCAACGTCATACGTGCCTGTGGTGAGTAGGTAGCGCGCACGATAGCGCATCGATCATTGAGCATAGGTCAGTTACGAGCATCGCTAAAATACCCAACAGAGCGTAGTTCTCCTTTGTAAACCGACAAAAAAAGCCCCATCAACATGATGGGGCTTTTCGTTCTGACTCGTGATACGGCAAACGTTTGCGCCACATTGACCAACAGAGGTGTTATCGACAAATGCGGTTTCGGCCGGCGTCTTTCGCCTGATACATTAATTTATCCGCACGTTTCAGTAGGTCACTCTCGTTATCCGTCGCGGTATTTTCTGCGATGCCTGCACTAAACGTCACGGGGCCGTGCTCCAAATCCGTCGTGCGAAATGACTCTGCAAGGTAATTCAGCTCTCGATAGGTGTCATCTAATGTCAACGGTAACAGGAGCACAAACTCCTCTCCCCCTTGGCGGATCGCTAAGCCCTTATTACGCGCTGCGGTCTCTTGCAATAACGCCGAAAAGCTTTTTAGAATCTCATCGCCATAGCTATGGCCCCATTGATCATTTTGGTACTTAAAATGATCGAGGTCCAACAAAGCCAGACTGAAAATAGGTTGATGACCTTTCCATGTCAGAAACTCTTTCTCCAACATTCTCCTATTGAACAATCCGGTCAAAGCGTCTTTTTCTGAAAGGGCGCGTAACTGTTCAGCCAACGTCTCTGCTTTCGCTCTTTCTAGCTTGAATCGAGTTGATAAACTTTCCATCATGACCACTAAAAAAAGCCCCATAATGATGAACGCAAACGTCAGATCAAATTGTTTCTGTTCTTCCGTCGCATATTGAAAAATAATATCGGGATAATGTTTCTCAATTAAAATCAATGGAATAGGGATGATGATACAAAATAACTGCCCGAGGCGTCGGTACCAACCTAGGTCTTTGAAGGACACAGAAATATAGCTAAGGCAACCAAAGATCATGAGATAAGTAGGGCCATTAGATCCCGCATTTCCAATCCAATTTGCGGGGATCGACACCAATACAACCAGACCGATAAAGACAAACCTCATCGCGTGGAATTGCATTTTCCAGCGCGACAGATACCAAATCATCAGTATCAAGAGAGAGAGCGCGTATTGAAGGTAAATATTAAAAGCGCTGGTTAATTCTAAGCCATAATTGAAAACGGCCGAACACAGATACAGCACTGAAGCGACCAAAAGCACCGCATGATGTGTGTATTCAAATGGCTGATTGTTATCACCAAGCAGCCACTCCAATGTCTTACCTAAATAACGTTTGTTCATACCGTCTGTCCATGCCTTCACCTGTTTATAATAGTGGTTGCGCACTCGACAAACGACACCCATATTGAAATAAACGGTGTCTGTAATAGCGACTTTTGTATGGATTTGGTTAATATCGACGATATTAGGAAGGGAACGTCGCGCATGATGGGGACACTAGCGAATCTGCTCAATTAAGAAATCCACCATGGCTCTTACAACAGGGCGCTTAGCGCTGCTGGCTTTCCAATTAAGGTAGATCATGGCTTCGCCACTTTCAGTTAACGAGGGTTGCCAGTCTGGTAATAACTCTACTAGACGCCCAGAGCGCAAGTCGTCCTCAACAAATGTGCGGCTTACCAATGTGATGCCTTGATTCGCGCGCGCCCACATTAGCAAAGGCGCACCACCGTCTGACGCCAGCACAGGATCAATGCGCACTTTGCGAGTGTCGTTGCCTTTTTGAAAATACCACCAGGTAAATTGACGGGGTCGGAAAAACGTCAAACACGCATGCTTGTGTAAATCCTCGGGGGTGGTTAAAGGTGGGTGTTTGGCGACATAGTCTGCCCCCGCGACCAAGACCGCAGACATATCCAGTAATGGGCGATAAATCAAATTGGAGTCTTCTGGACGACCATAGCGAATGGCTAGATCGAAAGGGCTTTCATAGAGGTTAACCAGTTGATTCGTCAAATGAATTGCTACGCGGGCGTCTGGATAACGCTTGCGAAACTCTGCCACGAGCGGCGTCAATGTTTCTCGTCCAATCGTGTCAAAGGTCGTTATCTGGATCAGCCCTTCTACCCGCTCGCTTGGCTTGCCAAAGCTCTCTTTGATTTGGTTAACCGACTGCAAAACCTCTTGGCACTGACTGTAGAACTGTTTTCCATCCGGCGTTACTTCAAGGTGCCGTGTTGAGCGCACCAGTAATTTGACCCCTAGCTCGTGCTCCAGTTGGTCCAGCCGACGCGTAATGGTACTGGGCGTTTTCCCTAATGTGGACGCCGCGGCACTGAACGAACCCAGCTCTACCACTTTGACAAACTGCTCCATCGCTTCAAGCATGTTCTGCTCCCTTAGCCAAACCTGAACTAAATACCACCATCGACCACAAAGTAAAGCGTTTGCTTTTGCAAAATACGCAAAACCGAAACGATGATATCGATAATTTACGCAAAGAGCATATCAAAACACAATGGCTTCTATCGTCACTGACCCTTTATAGGAGCTCCAAATGAACACTATTGAAGCCATTCATCATCGTCGTTCCATTAAGCAATACGACCCTAACCATGTTATGCCCCAAGAGGATGTAAACACCCTGCTCGAAGCCGCCAGCCTCGCACCGACCTCGTTCAATATTCAACATTGGCGTTTTGTGCATGTCACAGACATGGACATTCGCCAACAGCTGCGTAGCGCAGCATGGGATCAAACACAGGTGACCGATGCGTCGACTCTGCTGGTGGTTACCGCGAATACTCAATCATGGCAAGAAACACCAGAACGCTACTGGGAAAATGTCGATCAAAGCACTCAAGAAACCTTGGTCAACATGTTGCAGGATTTTTATCATGGCCGAGAGTGGCTACAACGGGACGAAGCCATCCGCTCAGGAGCCATGGCCGCACAAAATATTATGCTCTCTGCCACAGCACTGGGTTATCAGACCAGCCCCATGATCGGTTTTGATATCGATAAAGTCGGTGAGATTATTAACCTGCCCGAAAGCCACGTGATTGTTATGATGATCGCCATCGGCAAAGGCACCACGCAAGCCTACCCGCGAGGCGGCCAGCTACCGCTGTCTGAAATCGTCATTCAGAATACGTTTTAAATAACGGTGGCGACGGCAACGTTGCGCAGAGAATAGTGAGAGTCAGATGAGAAGCATGGCTCCTTTTCATTTGGCTCAATTCGCTGCCTGATCGGGTAGCTTTTTTAATCTAGTGATCAACTTAACACGCGTTAGATCGTTATTTCGCTCGTTGCGTTAGGCTAAACCAATTTCCCGAGTTATCGACGCCTAAGGCTTCGACCCCGTAAAACTGCTCGGTAGGCGGTTGGATAAACTCAACGCCTTTCGCGACAAGCTCTTCGTAGGTCTTTTGACAGTTCGCTGTTTCGAAAACCCCAGCACCAAACGCGCCATCCGCGACGAGGGCTCGTATCTTGTCCGCGGCATCCTTGGTAAACATTGGCCCTTCTTTTGGCTCGGCTAAGACAAGCTCAAGATCCGGCTGCGCTTTTGCAAAGACGGTTAGCCAACGGAAACCTCCGTCTACGGTCATGTCGGTTCCGACTTCAAAACCTAACTTATTTTGGTAGAAATCGAGCGCTTCATCTTGGTTAAGAACGTAAACGGTAACATGGGCGATTGACTGAATCATTGGCATCTCCGGCAACAAAGTAAGTAGAACCACTGATCATAGCCAAAGGAAGCGAAGATACCTTATTCAATATTGCTCTTTTCAAGCTTGGCGCCAAACAAACGGTGCGCGTAACACATAGGAATAGACTGAATGGGGTGAGTGAGCGGGTCGTTCGCTAACGCCTGTAATTTTGTCCGATATTGCGTCGGCGACAACCCAGTCTTTTTGCGAAATAACACAGAAAAGCTGCCAATACTGGTGTAGCCAACCAACTCACAAATGTCATTGATACTGCGTTGGCTCGTTACCAAGAGTTCCTTTGCTCGCTCTATCCTAATTTTCGAAATGTACTGGTACGGCGACTCTCCAAACACTTCAGAGAACACACGGCAAAAGTGATATTTAGACATGCACGAATACGTTGCGACGTCCGCTAGATCGAAAGCGAGCGCGTAGTGCTGGGTGAGATAGTCTCGACCAAGGCAAACTTTCTTATATTGCGTGTGGTTAACCGTCATGCGTATCCAACATAATATTTGCTTACGTTGTCACTAACGCTACCACAAAGCTAATAATTTTAGACCTTTGGATCCGAGTAAATCGCTGCAGGGGAGTCATTTTCAGGAAGGTAACGCCTACTCGACTTATCGAGTAGGCGTTGAGTTTACGCTTTGGCTTTTAAAAACTGTCCAATCCAAGCCATCAACTGGGGGCTTTGTATATCGTCTTGCTCCACACTCTGACGGGCTTTTTCAGCCACCTCAGGGGTTAACGTAACCCCATCATACAGCTCGATTAGTTCGTTTTCGTATTGCTTCGAAAACTCCGGATGCCCCTGAAACGTAAGAATACGATCTTGGTAAATAAGCCCTGCATGTTGGCAGAAGTCACTGGTTAAAAACGTCTCCAACTTCTCGGGTTTTTCAAGCACTTGGTCTTGGTGAAACGCACAGAACGCAATGTCTTTTTGATCCACTGGAATGTCAAAACCCTCCACGACTTGGTAATGATGCACACCCACGCCCCAGCCGTTCTGGAATTTTGCTACACGCCCACCCAGTGCTCGGGCAATCACTTGATGCCCAAAGCAGATACCGACTAAGACTTGGCCTTTAGCATCCGCGTCACGAATGAAATCACACAGCTGAAGAATCCACGGCTCATCGCCATAGGCATCCGACTTAGAGCCCGTAATGAGCCAGCCATCACACACATCGATGCTGGCTGGAAACTTATCTAGGCGCACGTCGAAGATTTCAAATGCGAGCTCAGGTTCATGCGCTTGCAGCTGCTGTGCAAACATTTGTGCGTAAGTCGGATACTGCGACTGCAGTACCTCGGGCGTCACACCCGCCGCAAGAATACCTATTTTCATGTACAACTTTCCTCTGACAAACCGCGTTTAAGGCCCTTGGAATCGATTTTGACGACGCATGATCACAATGGCCGCAATCACTGCGATGGATACGGCAAGAATCATTAAGGTCGCTAGGGCATTGATTTCTGGTGTAACACCGAGACGAACTTTAGAGAAAATCACCATCGGCAAGGTCGAGTTACCCGGACCGGAAACAAAGCTGGCAATCACTAAATCATCCAGTGATAAGGTAAACGACAGCAACCAACCCGACAAGATAGCAGGGGCGATCAACGGTAATGTAATTAAGAAAAACAACGAGGTAGGTTTGGCACCCAAGTCCATCGCCGCTTCTTCCAGTGTTTCATCTAACGACGCTAGGCGTGATTGCACCACCACGGCGACGTACGCCAAACAAAACGTCGTATGCGCGATGACGATCGTCATCGTGCCTCGGCCCGCAGGCCAGCCGAACATATTTTCCAAAGCAACGAACAACAGCAACAAGGATAAGCCGGTGATCACTTCTGGCATCACCAAAGGTGCCGTTACCCAACCCGATAAGATGGTTTTGCCACGAAATTTACGCATTCGGCTTAAAACAAAGCCCGCGATTGTGCCTAGAACCGCAGCTAAAGTCGCACTGATCAGAGCAATTTTCAGGCTCACCCACGCGGCATTCATGATTTGCTCATTCTGAAACAGCTCGCCATACCATTTCAATGACCAACCACCCCAGACCGTTACCAGCTGAGATTTATTGAAGCTGTAGACAATCAGCGCAATGATGGGCGCATAAAGAAACAAAAAACCAAAGCCCGCACTGAGTTTAAGTGTCCAAGAGTTACCTTTAATCATAACCCCTCCTTATTGCCATTACGCATGAACATAATTGGCCCTACCAGCACAATTAACATGACAATGGCGACTGCAGAAGCGAGCGGCCAGTCTCGATTTAAGAAGAACTCATCCCACAGTACTCGTCCGATCATCAGCGTATCGGAACCGCCTAAGAGTGCCGGGATAACGTATTCGCCCACCGCTGGAATAAACACCAGCATACAGCCAGCAATAATGCCGGGCTTGGCCAACGGCAACGTTACTAAGCAAAACGCGCGCCAAGGTTTGGCACCAAGATCTTGCGCGGCTTCGATCAAGCTCAAATCCATTTTTTCCAGCGTCGTGTAAAGCGGCAAAATCATAAACGGCAAATAGGTATACACAATGCCGAGGTACACGGCAAAATCCGTCTGTAGTATCTGCAACGGCTGATCAATCAAACCAATCGACATCAAAACTTCGTTGACCAAACCATTCTTTTTCAGCAGCGCCATCCAGGCGTACACACGTAATAAAAACGAGGTCCAAAAGGGCAGTATCACCAACGACAGTAGAACCGTACGCATTGTCGGTCCACTGCGAGCAATCAAATAGGCAATGGGAAAACCGATAATTAAGGTGAAAAACGTTGAGATGGCCGCAATGCGTAATGAGCTTAAATACGCGTCGAGGTAAAATCGCGATTCAAACAAAAACAAGTAGTTGCCAAAGGTCACTTTAAGCGTCGCAAAGGCACTGTCTGGGTCCCATTCAAACAAAGGTGAATAGGGCGGAATGGCAATCATCGCCTCGGATAAGGAGATTTTGAACACCACCAAAAAGGGAATAAAGAAAAAGGCCGCCAACCACAACATGGGAACCATGATCACTAACCAGCGACCTAAACGACGTGATTTAAACCGCTGAAACAGACTTGGACGCGAGGAATCGGAGGGTGCTGAAGTAGTCATCATGATGTCAGTACCACGCTACTCTCAGGTTCCCATGAAAGGTAGACATGATCATCCCATGTTAAACGGTCGCCCGAATCTCGATACACATTAGGCTGTGTCACTCGCACTTCTTTGCCTGAAAGTAATCGCACTTTGTAGATCGATTGGCTGCCCATATACGCCACGTCTGTGATCACGCCTTCGCTGCGATTGTGAGGGCTGTCGGGGGCATCACGGGTGATGCGTATTTTCTCTGGACGAATGGCAACACTGACACTTTGGTTCGGCGCACAGCTGACACCATGATCCAAATACACCATCTCTTGGAGGTCAGAGCAATGCACGGTAGCGCTATCGCGTTCATCCGTAACCACGGTACCTTCAAATAGATTCACATTACCAATGAATTCGGCGACAAAACGATTGTTTGGGTATTCGTACATGTCATGGGGCTCGGCCGTCTGCACAATCACACCATTGTTCATCACGCCAATACGCGTCGCCAACGTCATGGCTTCTTCTTGGTCATGGGTGACCACGACGAAGGTAATGCCCAACTCTTCTTGTATGCGCATCAGTTCAAACTGCGTTTCTTCACGGAGTTTTTTGTCCAGCGCACCGAGCGGTTCGTCCAATAGAAGAAGCTTGGGTTGTTTCACCAACGAGCGTGCCAGTGCAACCCGCTGACGCTGTCCACCCGACAACATATGCGGTTTTCGGCGCGCCAAGTGACCGAGTTGCACCATGTCGAGCATATCAGCAACGCGCTTTTGCACTTCACCACTGGGCAACCCTTCGCGTTTCAGGCCAAACCCCACATTGGCTTCCACGCTCAGGTGCGGAAATAACGCGTAGGACTGAAACATCATATTGACTGGGCGTTCCCAAGGAGGCGTGTTAGACATATCAACGCCATCAATAATGATGCGGCCTGACGTCGGCGCTTCAAAGCCCGCTAACATGCGTAATAAGGTACTTTTCCCGGAGCCAGAGCCCCCCAGCAGACAAAACAGTTCATTCTTATAAATATCCAGCGAGACATTATTGACGGCGGTGAAATCGCCGAACTGTTTGTTGATTTGTTCGATTCGGACAAAGGGTTCCGCATCGTTCTGACGCCAGTTTAGTTTCTCATGTGACGTCGTTTGAGGCATAACGGAGGATACAGACATAGCTCACCTACTTAGCAATAAAAGAAAGCCGCTAGGCGATGAAGGGCACCGCCTAGCAACGTCGCGTGAGCTTAACGACCGGTTTTGATATTGGTCCAAGCACGCGTTAACGAACGGTCAAAGCGCGATGTATGCGCCGACTGTACGTATAGATTTTCTTTTACCGCTTGCGGAGGGTAGATGCCTTTATTGTTCGCTACGTCGTCATTAAGCATCGACTCAGCGGCTGTATTCGGTACCGCGAAGTACACATAGTTTGAGATCGCCGCAGCGATGTCCGCTTTTAAGATAAAGTCGATGAATTTATGCGCTGCTTCTGGGTGAGGGGCATCGGCAGGAATCGCCATCAAGTCGAACCACGCCACCGTGCCTTCTTTCGGAATCACAAATTCAATGTCTACGCCCTGTCCCGCTTCGGTAGCACGACTTTGCGACTGCAATACATCGCCGTTGTAACCCACTGAGACACACACATCACCGTTGGCCAGATCAGAAATGTACTGACTCGAATGGAAGTACTTAATGCTGTCACGAAGACCCGCCATCAGTTTAGCCGAGGCTTCCAGCTCACCTTTGTCTTCCGAATTTGGATCTACGCCGCGATAGTTATTCACGACAGACATCATTTCAGCCGGCGAATCCAACACGGTAATGCCACAATCCGCCAGTTTTGCCGCTGTATTGGGGTCAAACAGAACATCCCAAGAATCGATCTCAGTAGTCCCCAGACGCTCTTCGATCATTTTGGTGTTGTAGCCAATCCCAATGGTGCCCCATGCGTAAGGAATATTGTATTGGTTGCCAGCATCATGCTGCTCAATCGTCTTCGCCAAGGTCTGGTCGAGGTTGGCGTAGTTGCTTAGCTTGCTCTTATCGATTTTCTGGTACACGCCAGCCTGTACTTGACGCTCAAAGAAAGAGTTAGACGGCATGACAACATCGTAGCCAGAACCGCCCGCCATCAGCTTGGCTTCTAGCACTTCATTGCTGTCATACACGTCGTAATTCACCTTGATACCGGTTTCTTTGGTGAATTGATCCAAAGCGCCCGGCGCCATGTAGTTTGACCAGTTGTAAACGTTGACAACGTCCTCTGCGTAACTACTCATAGCAAAGGTCGACACAGCACCAGCGATCAAAAAACTTAATGTATTACGTTTCATATTGGGGACTCCCATTATAGGCCAACTGTCATTGGCCTGTTCCAGTTGTGACATTATTTTTTGTTCTTGGAGGCTTTGAGACTCTCTTGTTATTTATTCAGGGTAACGCGCTTATAAATAGGCTTCATATTCCACATTGGATATGCGCGCATAAATTTTTTGTTGTTCCTGTTCTTTGGCCGAGCCATAAACACGGACAAATTCAGGCCCTAAGTAATCCAGCAAAAAGGCGCTATCCAGAAACGATTCAGACGCCAACTCCCATCGATTAGGCAGTGCTTCAAAGCGTTCAGACATCGCGTAGGCATCGCCTTCAATAGGTTCAGGTGGCGACATTTTCGCTTCAATGCCATGTAAGGCAGCGCCCAAGACGGCGGCTAAAACAAGGTAAGGATTCGCATCGGCGCCCGAGACACGGTGCTCGATACGGCGTGCAATGTTTTCGCTTTCTGGAATACGAACGGCTACGGTGCGGTTTTCATAGCCCCAGCTGGCGAAGGTAGGTGCATGAGCGCCATTTTGAAAACGGCGATAAGAGTTTAAATGCGGCGCAAACACCAGCATAGAATCTGACATGTGATTGAGCAGTCCGGCCACGGCTTGTTTTAACAAACTTGAGCCTTCTTCCGTGCCATTGTCGAACACGTTATTGCCCTTTTCGTCCAGCAAGCTGAAATGTACATGGAACCCATTACCACTCTTATCCGCGTACGGTTTCGCCATGAAGGTCGCGCCGAAATCATGCTGACGCGCCACGCCTTTGATTAAACGCTTGAACATGATCGCGTGGTCCGCAGCAAGTACGGCATCATCGGTGTGCTTCATGTTAATTTCGAATTGGCCTGGGCCTAATTCCGAAATGATCGTATCCGCTGGAATGCCTTGCGCTTCACAGGCAGCACGTACTTCGGCGAAAAAGCCTTCTAGGCCATCCATTTCTTCAATGGAATAACAATCTGTCTTGCTAAGACGACAGCCATTGCCATCCACAATGACCGGTGGCGAAGGGACACGCTTGGCTTCAGACGAACCATCCAACAGGTAAAACTCTAATTCTGTTGCCACCACTGGGGTATAACCGAGATCTTTAAAGCGCTTTACGATGCGCGTTAGGATTTGACGAGGATCTGGGTAAAACGGTGTGCCATCGGCATTGAACATCATCGCTAAGAGCTGATCACGTGCCGACTCGGCCCACGGTACAGAAATCGGTGCATCATGAACGGGTAAACAAATACCGTCGCTGTCGCCTGTCTCAAACACCATGCCATTTTCAAGCACGTCATCTCCCCAGTGGTCAAAACCGATGACAGAATGAGGCAATTTCACTCCTTGCGTCATCACGCTTTTCAAACCACTCGAAGGCATACGCTTACCGCGCAAGTTACCGTTAAGATCTGTAATGAACAAATCAAACTCATTGTTGCTATCGTAAATATCCGACATAAAAAGCTCTCTTATGAAATTAGTCTTACTGCGGGAGACTCTTTAACGCATGAATAGCCGAACTTTAATTCGAGTTAAGCATTAAATCAGTGATTTCAGGTTAGGTTCTCTCGATATAACTCACTGTAACCCGAGCAAATGATGCGAGTAACTATCCCCGATTAGGTATATGCAATAAGGCACTATTTGTATAAAAACTACTCTAATAGGATTACAGTTATTTATCTTTACTGCTCTAAAGGCATTGATATATAGGCACTTTGATAAGAAAGCAGACCTAAATGGAGCGAAGCTGCGCATCTTAAACCGAAAAATATTTCGGGTTATCCGATTTATTTTTACTACACGGAAAGATACAAAGTCGATGTATTTTTGTCTGACTAAGAGCACATTCCTAGACGGGATAAGAAAATAAAAACCGACATTTTGATCGATTTACAGAGGATGCGTTAAGGCCTGAAAACTGGCGCACAAGTTGCTTCATTTAAGCCAGCGTCAAGACGGCTAGGCTTGCTTGACCCGTCACACCGTATTCGATCCAAGTAGAAGAGGCGTTATACTCATGCAAACAAACACCTTACGAGGACAGCTAGGTCTTTCAGAAATCATGAAGGATTTAGCCACACTGACCTGTCACGTTCGTGTGCCTAGCTTTCCAAGTGTATTAGAAGGGGTTTTAAGCAATCTATGCTACTTTGACACCATTATCGTGGTGACTTATAAAAAAGCACTGAAACCACTGCTCATTTATCCCTCCGACCCAGCGGAACAAAGCCAAACCTTACGCACGTATTTAAATCAAGCGTATTTACTCGACCCTGTGTTTAACTCGATCCAACAAGGCATTGCACCCGGCATTTATCGTTTGGTGGATATGGCGCCCGATTCATTTGAAGAAACGGAGTATTACCAGTCCTGCTATCAAAAGTTTGATTTGGTCGATGAGATCAACATCTTGGTGGACTTGGATAAAAACACCACCTGCGCCGTGTCTCTGGGGCGTAAAAAAACGGTTGGCTCTGTGCGCCGTACAGAGCTGAATAATCTAAAAACCGTGTTCCCTATGTTGGAAGCGTTAATAGGGCAGTTTTGGATGGCGCAAGCAGGGGAGTTTATTGAGCGAGCACCGTCTACCGGGCCACTTAAACATGCACTGAAAACCTTTGCCCAAGGTGTTTTAACGACCCGCGAGCAGGAGATACTCGGGCTATTACTGAAAGGGCACTCATCAAAATCCATTGCCAACGAACTGGGCATCAGCGCTGGCACAGTTAAGGTGCATCGTAAAAACATTCATGCGCGCTTGGACACCTCCACACAATCTGAAATTTTCACGCTATTTCTCAGTCACTTAGACGCATTAGACCGAGAAGTTGTATAACTGACTGCGATCACTGCCGAATGTATAAACACAAAACAGCCGCTCATGAGCGGCTGTTTTCATTGCTTTATCCGTGACCCCGCTAGATGCCTAATCGATCACGCATGTTGTAGTACGCCGCGCCAACAACGGTGTAGGGCACGCGTAACATGCGACCGCCCGGGAACTGATACTGTGGCATGCTGGCGAACACATCAAAGCGTTCGGTATCACCGTCTATCGCATCCGATAAGATTTCGCCCATCAGATGTGAATTGGTCACGCCATGGCCTGAGTAGCCTTGTGCGTAGTACAAGTTCTCGCCGATTTTACCGACCTGAGGCATGCGCATCATGGTCAACAGGAAGTTACCGGTCCACGCAAAATCGATTTTTGTGCCTTTCAACATCGGATAGGTTTTCAGCATCTTCGGCACAATGATCGACTCAATTTCACCTGGATCACGCGCGCCATAGGTGGTGCCGCCGCCATAAATTAGACGTCCATCGCCGGATAAGCGGTAGTAATCCAGCACATAGTTACAGTCTTCTACACAACGATCCGTTGGTAACAGTTGTTTTTGCATCTCAGGCGATAACGGCTCGGTAGCAATCACTTGTGTGCCACAAGGCATGGCCTTTTTCTCGATCTCTGGCAATATGCCAAAGATGTACGCATTACCTGCGACGACGATTTTATCGGCAATCACAGAACCTTGTTTGGTCACGACTTTGCCTGGCACACCTTTTTCTAAACGCACCACTTCTGAGTCTTCGAAGATCAGTCCACCAAGACTTTCAAAGGCTTGTGCTTGGCCTAAAACAAGGTTTAACGGTTGAATATGGCCGCCTTTGCGATCCAGTAAACCACCCTCGTAGCGATCGCTACCAATGTGGTCTTGAATCGTAGAGGAAGTCAGTAGTTCAAGTTCATTGTGGCCATGAGACTCCCACAATGCTTGCTTGGCTTTTAGCTCTTCAAATTGCTTTTTATTACAGGCCGCAAAGACGTTGCCGTGTTTTAAGTCGCAATCAATATTGTATTTTTCAATGCGATGACGGATCAGATCGGCCCCAGCAAAGGCCATTTTCGCCATTTTCTGGCCAATATCCTCACCGTAATTATCAAAGATGTAATCAATATCTCGGTTGAAGCTGTTAACGATCTGACCGCCGTTACGACCCGAGGCGCCAAAACCAATGCGACTGCCTTCAACGACAATCACACGTTTGCCTTTTTCGGCCAACGCCAGCGCAGTAGAGATGCCGGTAAATCCAGCCCCCACCACACAGACATCGCAACGGTGCTCGCCGGTTAACTGCGGACGCGGTGTTTTGTCGTTTGCGGAGGCCGCATAATAAGAGTTTGCATGAGTAGGAGATGACATAATAAACGACCTTCCAAAGCTTAAAGACTGATAATAGGTTTATGGCAGGTTTCGCCTGCCGCCCTCGTTTTAAACGCTGAGAGGGCGATAAACGGTGGTTAGCAACCCCAATATTTATTTGAGACTGATCCACGTATTTTTGAGTTCGGTGTATTTCTCTAGTGCGTGCCATGATTTATCACGGCCATTACCAGAGGCTTTAACGCCACCAAATGGCACTGTGCTATCACCATCGCCCCACGTGTTTACCCACACCATGCCAGATTCCAGCAAGCGGCTGACACGGTGAGCGCGTCCTAAATCATTAGTCCACACGGACGCCCCTAAGCCATATTGGGAATCGTTCGCTAGCTCAATCGCTTCGTCTTCGCTGTCAAACCCCATGACCGCCAATACTGGGCCAAAAATTTCTTCGCGAACAAACTCCATCTCATGTGTCGCATCGGTAAAGATGGTCGGCTTAGCATAGAAGCCTTGCCCCGCTTGATACTCAGGTACGCCGCCTAAGGCTAACGTCGCCCCATCCGCGATGGCACTTTCAATAAAGCGCGTCACGGTATCTAGCTGGGCTTTGTCGACCATCGGCCCCATTTTGGTTGCAGGGTCCAAAGGGTCGCCCGGCACATACGCTTTGGCCGCCTCCAGTAGCGCCACCATGAATTCATCTTTGATGCTGTTTTGCACATACAAACGCGAACAAGCGATACAGACTTCGCCTTGATTAGTAAAGATGGCCGTTGCGGCGCCTTTCGCGGCCGCTTGAATGTCTTTGCAGTCTTCAAACACCAAGCACGGGGATTTACCGCCGGCTTCGAGCCATACGCGCTTCATATTGGACTGACCCGCATATTGCATCAGCATTCCGGCGACACGGCTGGAACCAGTGAAAGCCAACGTGCCAATATCGTGGTGCAACGCAAGGGCTTTACCAGCGGTGTGACCATAACCGGGGAGGACATTGAAGACACCATCTGGGACCCCCGCTTGCGTTGCTAACTCGGCAATTCGTAACGCACTCAACGGCGACTTTTCAGAGGGTTTCAGGATAACGCAATTGCCCGCTGCCAGCGCAGGCGCAATCT
Source organism: Marinomonas gallaica (assembly GCF_001639745.1). Classification (GTDB taxonomy): domain Bacteria; phylum Pseudomonadota; class Gammaproteobacteria; order Pseudomonadales; family Marinomonadaceae; genus Marinomonas; species Marinomonas gallaica. Next base: position 128,279 of record NZ_LTAX01000008.1, on the reverse strand, counting down.
TCCACATCACCATCATCAAAGGGTAATTCCATGGTGTGATGATCGCTACCACACCTAATGCTTCGCGACTGATCAACGCTAGATTGTCTTTATTGGTTGGCGCAATTTCGCCATACAGTTTATCGATGCATTCCGCCGACCAACGTAGGGAGTCGATCGAGTCAGGTACATCAATGTTGACCATTTCAGAAATGGATTTCCCCATATCTAAGGTATCGATTAACGCCAACTCGTCTTGGTGCTGCTCCAGTAAATCGGCCCACTTTTGTAAAATGCGCTTGCGTTTACTCGGTGCCATCTCCGACCAAGTACCGCTTTTAAAGGCCGCTTTCGCCACATCCACAGCGATGTCGACATCCGCCGCATCACAGCTGGCAACGTTTCCCAGTAAGCGCTCGTCAGTCGGATTAATGCAGGCGAATGTGTCACCGCTTTGCGCTGGCGTTAAACGTCCATTGATGTAGGCCTGCGTCGACAGAGACAGTTCCTGTTGAAGTGTTTGCCATTGTTGATAGGTTTTCATTCGTCCGTCCTTTCTCTGACGCTCACGGGGAACGTGTAGTGAATTGCTAGGGTTCTAAGTTAACTGAGTGCCATCCTATCTCACCATATCCCCGTGGGGGTATATCGTTTTTTTAGCAGCTCACTAAGATGAGGCAGTACGTCAAAGCAAACTCTTTGCCGATTTGTTTATTACAATAACTGTACCCATCTGGGTGATGATCTGGAGAGCACACTATGTCAAAAGTAACGGTGGCGGCCACACAAATGCACTGTACTTGGGATCAACAGGACAACCTCAGCCGTGCTGAAAAGTTGATTCGCAACGCGGCCTCGCAAGGCGCACACATTATTTTGATCCAAGAGCTTTTTGAGACGCCGTATTTTTGTATTGAGATTCATGAGCCTTACCATGACTTGGCCACCACACTTGCTGAAAATGAGGCATTCCAGCGTTTTACCACTCTGGCCAAAGAGCTTAATGTGGTCTTGCCGTTCAGCTGGTTTGAAAAAGCAGGGCAAGTTCGCTTTAACTCCGTCGCCATGATCGATGCCGGTGGTGAGTTACTGGGCGTATATCGTAAAACACATATCCCAGACAGCGATGGCTACTTAGAAAAATACTACTTCAGCCCTGGGGATACCGGCTTTAAAGTATGGCAAACCAAGTTCGGTTGCGTTGGCGTAGGCATCTGTTGGGATCAGTGGTTCCCTGAAACCGCACGCTCTATGGCCTTAATGGGTGCGGATATCTTATTGTTCCCAACTGCGATAGGCTCTGAACCTAGCCAACCACAGCTTGATACCATGCCACACTGGACCAACACCATGCGCGGTCATGCCGCCGCCAACCAAGTACCTGTGATTGCCTCCAACCGTATTGGCAAGGAAACCGCTCAGCATCGCGATTTAGAACTGACGTTCTACGGGTCTTCATTTATTTGTGATGAAACTGGCGAGCTTGTTCAACAAGCCAACCGCGACAGCGAAGACGTGTTAGTGCACACATTCGATCTTGCGCACATACGCACTCAGCGCAAAGCGTGGGGCTTATTCCGTGATCGTCGTCCAGAGCATTACGATGTGATCAAAACCCTTGATGGACAAGTCAAATAGGAGCCGCTATGCAAGTACCTACCCCTAAAACAGACGGTTTTTGGATGCCGGGAGAGCATAGCCCTCTTGCCAGCGTTTGGCTGGCGTGGCCCACTCGACCAGACAATTGGCGCAAACAGGCTGTGCCAGGGCAGGCAACGTTTGCGCACTTTATCGAGCGTCTCAGCGACTACGTCACCGTCAAAGTCGCCGTCCTGCCGGAGCAAGAGGCACAAGCAAGAGCCATGCTGCCAGAAAAGGTACAGATTTTCCCGATGGCCTATAACGATGCGTGGATGCGGGACATCGGCCCGACTATGGTCGTGAACAGCGCTGGCGAAAAACGCGCCGTCAATTGGCAGTTTAATGCGTGGGGGGGCGAGCTAGATGGCCTCTACGATGATTGGTCTGACGACGAAACCGTTGGCATACGTATCTCCGAACATGAAGATGTGGTGTGCTACAACGCCCCGCTTATTCTTGAAGGTGGCTCCATTCACTGCGATGGGGAAGGTACCGTCTACACCACCGAAGAATGTCTACTGCACCCCAGTCGTAACCCAGATTTAAGCCGTGCAGAGATCGAAGCGTATCTCATGGATTACTTGGGCATCGAAAAAGTCATCTGGCTGCCATTGGGTTTATTCAACGATGAAACCAACGGCCACATCGACAACATCCTGCATGTGGTCAAACCCGGCGAAGTGATTCTGACTGTCTGTGAAGACAGCTCTGATCCGCAGTATGCCATCAGCCAACAAGCACTCGAAATACTGGCCAATGAAACCGATGCCAAGGGGCGGAAGATCAAAGTGCATCAGATGCCGCTTCCGGGACCACTCTACATGTCTCAAGAAGAAGCCGCAGGCTTGGTACAACCGGACCGCATGGCACGCGAAGCAGGCGAACGTCTCGGCGGATCGTACGCGAACTTCTTAATCTGCAACGGCGCCATCTTCTACCCGCAACTGGACAGCACACAAGATGAACGCGCGAAAGACGTCTTAGCAACCGCCTTTCCAGAGCATACGTTAGTGGGCATTCCCTCACGCGAAATCCTACTGGGCGGCGGGAACTTGCACTGCATTACCCAGCAAATTCCTGCGTAACCAACACGCCTGACACACAAAAGACACGCCTGATACAGGCGTGGCTTTTTTTGGTTACTTTCATCTGAACCCAATTACTTCACGGAAAACTTTACGGTTTCAACACCTCTATTAACCGGACGTATCACGACTGTACCAGCAAGCTTGTCATGCCACGCTTGTTTCTTTTTATCCCAAGCGACCCAGAAAAAACCAAGACCAAACGGGAGCATTGAAATAAAATAGCCAAAATAACGAATGATTGACTGCTTTATTGTTGGAACGTTACCTGTAGCGGCATCGAGTATTCTGGCTTTGATCACCATTTTACCTGGGGTGGCTGATTTATAAATCCAAAACAAAACTGTTACGACAATAGGCAGCACCCAACTAATAATAAAATCAGGCAACCCTATAATGAACTGATCTGAGCTCCAATACTGACTGCCATAGATTGTATGTAACATTGGAAATGTAAATACAATTATTAAAATACTGTCAATAAATGACGCGCCACATCTTGCCCAAAACCCAACGTACTCTTGTGTTGATTCGAATGCTTCCATTTCAGTCCTATTCATCCTTACTACTCCATTTTCAAAAATCTTAAATCCCTAATGTTCTGCTACGCTGATGCGTTATCACACACAGACTTGAGTGCCGCATTATAAGCCAATTGACCGATAATCAGCACATGCCTAAAGCAAGAAGCCAACGAATTCCCCTACTACCACTGTGTTTCACGCTGTGTAAGACGCGTCTTTCTCTGCAGTGAAGACATCAGATTAAGGAAAAGCTACGAGCATCGCCGTTGGCGGTTCGAGATTATTTTCATCTTACCCAAACCATCTGATCCCAATTACCCAATGATTTTAGTCACTTAGTGTTTGCACTCTTTTTGTCCAGTTGATCGATTTTATAATTGCTATGTTTAATGTCGCGCTGTCTTTGCGTGCTTCCAGGGAAGGGGCGCTCGATCCTATGCTCCATGTGCTTTCCCTACATAAAAACATAATATGGAGAGTCTTATGGCTGCTATTATTGATACATTAAACAATCTATTTTGGGGTTATATCCTCATTTATGGCTTGCTCGCGGTCGGTGTATTCTTCACCATCCGACTCGCATTTATTCAAATCCGACACTTCCCAGAGTTCATTCGCACCATCATGCGCACCCCACAAAACGACCGTGGCGGTATTTCTCCTTTTCAAGCACTTTGCACCAGCCTTGCTTCTCGTGTCGGCACCGGCAACATGGCAGGCGTGGCTGTTGCACTCGTCTTAGGTGGCCCAGGCGCGATTTTCTGGATGTGGATGGTCGCATTGATTGGTATGGCAACCGCCTATGCTGAGAGCACTTTGGCGCAGCTTTATAAAGTGCGCGACGCCAACGGCCAGCTACGCGGCGGCCCTGCATTCTATATTGCTAAAGGCCTAAAAGCCCCGTGGGCTGGAGCGCTGTTTTCATTGGCATTGATTCTTGCCTTTGGCTTAGTGTTTAACGCCGTGCAAGCCAACTCAATTGCTGGCGCAATGGAAGAAGCCTTTAACATCCCTAAACTTGCAACCGGCTTTGTCATCATGGCGCTGGCTGCTGTGGTAATTTTCGGTGGCATCAAGAAAATTGCCCGTGTTGCCGAGATCCTTGTTCCGTTTATGGCGGGCGCCTACTTGCTATTGGCGCTGTTCGTGATTGTCGTCAATATTGAAGAAGTACCTGCCGCACTGGCACTGATTGTGAAAAGTGCCTTCGGCTTTGAGCAAGCGGCAGGTGGCGTCGCGGGTGCCTTACTAAACGGTGTAAAACGTGGTTTGTTCTCAAACGAAGCGGGCATGGGGTCGGCGCCGAACATCGCCGCCGTCGCGACACCCTATCCGCATCATCCATCGTCTCAAGGCATGGTGCAGTCACTCGGTGTGTTCATTGATACCTTGCTTGTCTGTACTGCCACGGCATTGATGATCTTACTGTCAGGCGCAATGGGTACAGATGAAACCGGCATTATGCTCACACAAACAGCCCTTGATGAGCACCTAGGCGGCTTTGGTAGCTACTTTGTTGCCATTGCGATTTTGTTCTTTGCCTTTACATCCATCATTGGTAATTACAGCTACGCAGAAAATGCGCTCACGTACCTCAAATGGGCGACCAAGCCCGGTATTTTCATTTTACGTATCTTAGCCCTAGCTATGATCCCTTGGGGCGCTTATCAAAGTGTCGCGATGGTGTTCAATGCCGCCGATGCGGCCATGGGATTGATGGCAACCATCAACTTAATCGCCATCGTCATGTTGTCAGGCGTGGTCGTGAAATTGACCAAAGACTACTTCAAGCAACGTAAAACTCATATTCCTATCTTTGATGCCAGAGAATACCCTGAGCTGAAAGACCAGATCGATGAAAACATCTGGAATGAAAACAACGAAGATGAAACCCAAGACATCCCCACGACGAAATCGTAACGATTTGCCTGTCTAACAAAAACGGCCTCATCGGAGGCCGTTTTTTGTGCTAATCATTGTCAAATAGAAAGAGGTACAGACCTGATAAGTCTAAAAGACCTTAAACAACATGCTTTGTCGAATCCAAAAATGCATGACAGCTATTTTTCATCTGAACCCAGTAACCGTTCAAGCTGAGCAATGCTAAAGACCTTCTTTCGCTCGCGAGATGGCAGCTTCAACAGCCGCCAATGCTTGAGGACTATTTTTCCAACAGCTGGTTCTCAGCATTGAAGCCACCATTTCTGCGACATTTTTTGCAGTGTGCGCAGATAACGCCTCGAAGGAATCAATACCGATTTCTTCAAACCTCCTAACCACAGTAGGCCCAACACCTTTCACCGCTAACAAAGCGGCTTTTTCAGATTCTGAGAACCCCACGACTCATCTCCTTGTAGCAGCATAACGCCCGCTTAAACGGTGAAAACTTAATGGCGCTTATTTTGGGCTATTTTTCATCTGCCCCCGATTACCTCAATGACCCACCATCTCAAGCTTGTCTTTATATATAACAACTAATCTCATGCGTATTCCTTGAATACTTAACGCCCAAAGAAAGGGTAATTACTAGTAATGATAACGGCACGAAATAACCGTAATTGCTGTATCATCCACGGCATATACCAAACGATTGGTATCATCTATTCTGCGAGACCAGAAGCCTGAAAGGTATTCTTTAAGAGGTTCCGGTTTTCCAATCCCAGCAAATGGCGTGCGCTTTACATCGGCCATTAGCTTATTGATACGTTTCAAGGTTTTCTTGTCATGAGTCTGCCAATATACGTAACCATTCCAAGCTTCATCAGTCCATGATAATAGCCTGTCACTCATCAATAAGTTCTCGCTGGGTCGTTTTACCCGCTTTAAACTGTGCCATTGAACGATTTAAGTGTTCAGCGTTCGCTGGAGAACGAAGTAAATGAACCGTTTCCATAAGACTGTTGTAGTAATCCAATGACATTACAACAGCATCTTCAGAGTCACGACGAGTGATTACAGTCGTATCCGCATCGTTAATGACATTATCCAAAACGGCTTTTAGGTTATTTCGAGCTTCGGTAAAAGAGACTATTCTCATTTTGCACCTCACTTGTACAATATATGGGACAAGTTTAGTTTAAGACTAAGTACATGTACAGTATGTTGTACATCAGTTTACAGTACTGCTAATGCCGCAATAATCGGCGCGAGGTAGGAGCATCCGGCTCTGCAGGCGCGCAGTTGATTGCACTTACTACAAGTGATTCCACTCCGAAGCAGTAGCACCACAGTAGGAGCACTGGAACTATCGTGATCCATGCCGAGAAGCTTCTTTTACTTGCTCATTTGTTGGAACAATTATTGGGACTATTTTTCATTTGACCCCAATCAATTAATACTTGAGCGAAAGCGAATTCGGTACATGTTTACGAATCCGACTTGAAGTCGTTTGTTAGGCATAGCACCTAGATGGCCTTTATTGCAACATAAATCCCAAAACCTAGCCCAGCAAAAAAGGTAACAACCTGAATGAAGGATGTCCATTTAACCGATGAGTTGTAGATATCTAAAGATGGAAGCGGCTTTCTATTTGAGCCAAGTATCCCAGTCAATGCCATTAAGCAGATTTGCCCAAACAAGACTGATATCAAAAGCAAAACCCAAACTGCTGTTGCTTTCCACTTTACTTCATCTGGAGCATTACTTATGAAATCTTTTGAAAACGTTACTGTTAATGCAATAAAACCTGTTGCCAGAGTCATTAATTGTTTCGTTGTCTCTTTAGCATAATCAAATGCTAATTTATCTCTTTCACTACTATCCATCAACTACTCCCCAAAAGGCCAAATATCACTTAGCAACTTTTTTATACCACTCAAAAGAGACCTACGAATAACCGCTCTTTTCTCGTGACTTTTTGATTTTGGAGCATCTTGATGAAGCTTTTTTGAAAACTCTTCAATTAAGTGTCTAATCTCTAGATGATTTAACTCTTCCCAAGTCTTGCCTTTAGGTATTCTAGAGCGTACTAAAAACGCTATATCTCTTTGACAAGTGTCTGATATACGTGTCTGTTCATCATGAACTCTGTCAATTATTTCTTTAATGATATGACGTTCAATATCAAGTTGGTTTTTATCCATATAAATCCCTTTATTTTTGTTTGTGAATGAGAAAAAAGCCTAACGCCTCAATCTGCCGCCGCTTCAGCGGTCGGCTGAATTGATTTGTTAGAGTCTTTTCTGATTGCCTTAATCTGAATTAAATATTTTTCACCAAAGGTAGTCAGCTTCCAATAAGTGTTTGTGTCAGAGACTGCTCGCTTTTTCGTCCCCGGCTCCATCAATCCAAGAGCCTGAAGCTGTACGTGAATTTGGTCTTCACAAACATAAGGCAATCCCATCCTTCGATACTGGGTATACTCTAAAAACTCATCAGGAATTGAATGGTAATATGCCAACACAATCTTATCTTTCAGCTCTGAAGCCGTACATTCGCCAGCCAATACTGGACCACAGTAAGAGAATATTTTATCCCATGAAGCCCTAATGGGCATTCTTTCTGTATCACCATCATCGTTAATGACGATATTGCACGGAACAGTATACTCTATTTCCCCACCAGCCAATTCATCGAAGTTATCAGGTACAGTATTTTGTTTTAACAAGGACTCCATTTCCAGCTCAGCAACCCTGGCTCTCATTTTCTCCATTTCCGCAACCATCTTTTGATCAACGGCAAAACGACCAGGAACCCAGCCATCTGACGGGTGTTTCTTTTTCAACTGGACTAAACTTCTTGAGACTTTCCCTCCTAGATCAGGAGCAGAACTCCAAAATTTACAATGTTTCTCACTAGCTTTCTCTCGAAATTTAGCTAATCTAGATTTGCCAACTTCGGAGGACTCGATCTTTTTAGCCGGTAGGTTTTCGATATCATCGTAAAGAAAGCAAATAATTGGCTTCCCAGTGTCTAGAGCATAGTCAAATTCCATTTCAGTGAAGCCCACTCCATCTTTGTTTACGGAACCATACTTGCCGGCCAATATAAGTAAATAATAGTCACACCCATCGATTACTTCCGTAATGAGAGACCAAGCATCTTCATCAGTAGCGGGAAAAAGTTCCATTCCAGATGGAATGCAATCTAGCTCAAGAAGCGCATGAATAACTTCTTTCCGCTCTTCAACTAAATCCTTAAATGTAGATGAAACGAAGACCTGATGCTTTCTTTCCATAAATATCTCTGATTATTCGATTAAAACTCTAACAATTAAGGGTTATACGGCAGCGTAGCTGCGGCTATAAACCCACGGTTGAACGGCTGCGTTGTCTATATAAAGGATTTGCTTTTTTCATGGTGGGACTTCCCTGTTAAATAACTCGCTAAACTTCAGAGTCTGTTTGGACTATGCCGCTTCAGATCGTCTTTGATCGCCGCTATGTTGGTTCTTAATGTACCCTTTTGTAGCGTGATTTGATCAGAGAGGCAAGCGATTCCCTGAGGCCTTATGACCTGATCTTTTTTTATACTCTGATCTCACTAAGCACTAACGCTAACCGCTATTGTCCCATAGCAACATGACGCGAAGCCGTTCTGTCACTTTACTCTCAGAGACGTCGCCAAGATATGTAACAGTACGTTCTTCACAAGCAGGGCATGAACATCCTGATTCAGCCGTCTTTTCACTGCCTCCATTGGCTTTCGGTTCGTACCTGCCTAACTGCTTATCTACCCGCTTCTTCACCTTGGCTCTTATGGCATTCGATAAACAGCCATAGTGCCTGATTCTCATAAATCCTTTGGGTAAGACATGGAGTAAGAAACGCCTCACCAACTCTTGTGGCGTGAGTGTTAAAAACGACTGTTTATTAGAGCGGTAATCTCGATATTGAAGGCTGATTTTGTCGTTGTTCCACACTTGGAAGCGATTGTTAGATAAAGCAATACGGTGACTGTATCGGGCTAAGTAACTGACTAATGATGAGCGATATTCAAGCGCTGATTTGCAATAGACCACCCAAGGCTTTTGCATTAAAACATTCAGTAGCTGACTCACCTCCGTTTTGCATAACGCTGGCAATAACCCTTCGCTAAAAGCGGCTCTTAGTTGACTGACCATAGCCCCTCTAAAACGATTTGATAACAGCTTTACCGGAAGAAAATAGTGTTTCCTCAGACTATGCCAGCCTTGATCTCTATACACTTCAGAGGGAACCAAGGCATGAAGGTGAACATGACGCACCAATGTCTGGCCCCATGTGTGTAAGACTGCTGTCATACCTGCCCGACCTTTGTGTTTTCGTTGGCTTAACTCATTCAGCGCCTGCCATGCAGCATGAAACAAGGCGTCATAAATGACTCGATCGTGTTTGGCTATCCAAGCGTTTAGCTCATGAGGCAGCGTAAAAACGATGTGAAAATATGGCACTGGCAAACATCGTTCTTCTTGCCTCAATAGCCATTGTTCGCTTGCCTTCTTTTGGCACTGGGGACAATGCCTATCTCGACAGCTATGATGCCAAAACCAATGATGACCACAGCCATGGCATTGATATTTGCCTGTGCCCATGCGCTCGGTTCGACAATCTTCTATATGATGCAGCACTTGCCATTGTCTTGCATTGGCGTGTATCTGTTGTTGTTCGTGACAATAATGAATCACGCTCGCTAGGCTTATCCCGTTCATGATGGACTCCAGTCGATGGCAATAGATTCTCACTGTCCCGTCTTTTTAGATCCATCATCGCGATCCATTGCAGATAGCGAAAAGTGGTTTGTATCTGCTTATGGCCTAATAAGGCTTGCAGCCGTGGTAATGGCATTCCAGCTAACAGTTGATGGCAAGCAAACGCAAGGCACTCTAACCTCTACGGATTAGCTCAATTCTGAAATCAACCTATACTTTTTAAGTACTAAAAGAAGGGGCTTTCTTAATGAGAAAAATGACGGCTACAGATGCTCAAAATTCACTTTATGAGTTGATTGATCAGCTAAAACAAGACGATGAAGTCATCGAGGTTCAACATAAAACGGGGAATGTAATGATCATGTCTCGTGAACACTATGAAGGCTTACAAGAGTCTCTGTATTTGCTTTCTCAAACAGGCTTTAAGAGCGACTTCGATCAATCGGTAAGAGAAGCAGACCAAGGGCAGACAGATAGTTTTGAGCAAGTTTTTGGTAAGTCGTAAACTTTTCCCCGATTGAGTCGGTTCGTACAAGCGCCTTGCTAAGCGATGCTACGCGTTTGATTCGCGCTGACGGTCTCGGCACAAGACATTGCGCAAGCGAAGGAAATGCATGGCAGCTCCAACCAGCAGATGAGAAGCGGAGCGGGGGCGGGTTCCCTCGCACAGCGAGGTCGTACAACGTGTCCCTGATACAATCGGGTCGTACAAACGCTTTGCTAAGCGATGCCATGCGTTTGATTCGCGCTGACGGTCTCGGAACGAGACATTGCGCAAGCGAAGCAAATGCGTGGCATTGCAAACCTGCAGGTTAGAAGCGGAGCGGGGGCGGGTTCCCTCGCACAGCGAGGTCGTACAAAGCAAAGAAAATGCGTGGCATCGCCAACCCACAGATATGAAGGGATTCTATTGAGTTCCGATTTCGTCGCATGTTTACAGGTGTGATGATTTACACTGTTGCTGACACTCTTTTTTAATGGGTAATAGGGATGAGCAGTAATACGCTTTCTAGTCAGCAGCGGTCGGCCTTTCAGCAAGCAAGGCTGGCGCGTGATCAGCGCTTTGATGGGACGTTTTTCGTGGCGGTCAAAAGTACGGGGATTTTCTGTCGTCCTATTTGCCCTGCGCGTTTGCCGAACGAATCCAACGTTACCTACTACCAACAAGCGCTGGAAGCGATGCGCGACGGTTTTCGACCGTGCTTACGTTGTCGACCCGACAGTGCGCCCGGTTCCTGTGCTTGGCAGGGCACTCAAACCACAGCCACGCGAGCGCAAACGCTGCTGTCGAATCTGCCACCGGAGCCGATTAGCACGATTGCCGAGCGTTTGGGCATCTCCGAGCGTTACTTACATAAATTGATTCATGCCGAGTTGGGCCTGTCACCTAAGAGTGTTCAGCTTTATCACCAGCTGATGTTTGCTAAGCGTCTGTTGCAGCAAACCCGTCTGCCCATTGATGATGTGGCATCGAGCGTTGGCTTTCACTCCGCCAGACGTTTGCAGAGCGTTATGAAAAGCCATTGGTCATTAACCCCCTCGCAACTGCGTCGCGCTAACCCCGACTGCATGGAACAGGCTGTGCCTCAGTTAACGCTCTTTCTTGCGTATCGTCCGCCTTACCAATGGGCGATGGTTCGGGACTTCTTGCGTAGGCGCGCTATTACCAAGGTAGAAGAGGTGCGTGATAGCAGCTATCGACGTGTATTTAGCGAGGATGGCGTCAATGGTTGGATTTATGCAGAGCATCAACCCGAGCACAATGGGTTTGCAGTGAGCGTATCGATTGATACGTTGCAAGCGGCACCTAACATACTGGCGACGTTAACGCGCGTGCTCGACCTCAATGCCGATCCTGATCTTATTTTCCAAGCGCTCTTGTCGGCGGGCATTAGCCCTAATGAGGCGGTCGAAGGGCTGCGGTTACCCGGTGTTTGGAGTGTGTTTGAAGCGGGGTGCCGAGCCATTTTAGGTCAGCAAGTGGCGGTGAAAGCGGCCATTTCCCAACTCAATAAACTGACTCAAGCCTTAGGGCAAGACAACGGCTTTGGCCTGTCATTTCCGACGCCAGAGGCGGTCGCGGCCAGTGACCTAGCCTTCTTTAAAATGCCGCAAGCGAGAAAAAACACCTTGCGAACGTTTGCTCATTATATGGCCACCACCGACACCAAAGACTTTGCACCCGACGCCGTACTCGCGTTAAAAGGCATTGGCCCTTGGACGCTGGATTATATAATGATGCGCGGATTGAGCGACCCAGACAGAACGTTAGCCGGCGACTTAATCGTCCGCACTATGACCGATACACTGCCGATTCAACCTGAGCACGCGGCTCCTTGGCGCAGTTATTTAGCCATTCAGTTGTGGCACATGGCCGATGTCATCAAGAATAAGGAGCCTGCTATGTACAACCAATACCTTCAAAGCCCATGCGGCCTGATTCATATTCAAGCGACTGAGGAGGGCATTACGTCGATTCGATTTGTCGAAGCGTCGGGGGCGCACACGTCGAATCCATCTGAGCTTACCATCGAAGCCTGCCGCCAACTCGACGCGTATTTTGCGGGCCAGCTGACGGTGTTTGATTTGCCTTTAGCGGCTCAAGGAACGCCGTTTCAGCAAAGTGTCTGGCAAGCACTCTGCGCCATACCTTTTGGTGAAACGCGCAGCTATAAAGAAATCGCGAATGCCATCGACAACCCGAAAGGCGTGCGCGCGGTTGGGCTAGCCAATGGCAAAAACCCTATTTCCATTGTAGTACCGTGCCACCGCGTCATCGGCAGCAACGGCAAACTCACTGGCTATGCGGGCGGGCTAGAACGCAAAGCCGTGCTATTGGAACTGGAAGGCGTCCATTAAACCAGCGTCTTTTTCAGTGCTTACACTTTCTCCGCCAAGCGATGGGCCAGTTGATGTAAGAAGGGCGCAAACACAAACGAGATGACACCCGCTGCAGGCCAAGCCAATATCCAAGCGTGCAGCCAAGAGGAAACGAAGTCAGGGTGCAGGCCGATGTTCAAGAAGGTAATCCAAGCGGACATCAATAACGACAATACGAAAGACATCATCGTCGCAAAAATAATACGGTGTTTCATAGGAAGCCTCAGCGTTACTGCATAAGTTTAACAATGCATACAGCATAACAAATCGCTATATTGGTAAAAATAGACACTTTTAAGGACCCTTTTTACAAATATGCAAAATGCTAGATGATCTAAAAATCTTTATCACCGCGGCGCAAACCAAAAGCCTGACGGCGACAGCCGAGAAGTTGGGTATGACCATCGCAACGGTGTCACGTCGTATAGCGAATCTTGAAAGCACCCTTGGTTCGGTGTTGCTGCATCGCTCTACCAAAGGCCTGACGCTGACAACAACGGGGGCGTCTTATTATCGTGAGTGCGCGGAATTTATCGAAGCCCTCGACCAACGTATCTCCGATTTGGACCACACGCTAAACAGTTTAGAAGGGGAGGTGAAGATCCTCGCGCCGACGAACCTTGGTGCGGGGCCGTTGGATGAGTTTTGGCCTCTGTTCGCCATCAAGTACCCACAAATTTCACTTCGTATTGAGCTGAGTAATGATTTTCAAAGCTTACAAGATACTCAAGCAGACCTCGCTTTGCGCTCTGGCCAGTCCAGCAATCAATCGTTAATTCAACGTAAGGTGGGTGAAATACAAGGAATATTGGTGGCTTCACCCAGTTTGTCGCCTTTTCCCGAGACGATAGAGCAACTGGAACAAACACAAAGTATTGCAGGGCAGCTGTTTAATGAGTGGCATTTGATTCACGATGCGTCTGGCGCGGAGCAAACCATCGATAAGCCCCATCGCCACACCTGTAACGATATGCGCATCTCAGTCAACCTTGTCAAACATGGGCACGGGGTGACGTTTTTACCCGAAAGTCTTGTGTATGACGAGATTCAAGCAGGGCAGCTCAAGCGTGTGCTACCTGAATGGCGTGGTCGATCGCGCGAAATCTATGTGGTATGGCCGTATCGCCGCAGTTTATCTGTCAGAGCAACACTGGTACGCGATGAGTTGATGGCCTTTCTCCATAGCCAAGCGTGGTTCAAACCCTCATAATTTAGCCACTCAGATTCACAACGAGACCACCTCATCATGGAACATTTAGTTTGGTGGCAGTACGCTGCCATCGCAGGGATTTTTATTTGGAGCGGCTTTGTCCGTACAGGATTAGGCTTTGGCGGTGCCGTCTTAGCATTGCCATTTCTACTGCTCGTCCATAACGACCCACTGGTATTTTTACCCATCATTTCGATTCATTTACTGGTGTTTTCGAGCTGGATCGCCTGGCGAGGCTCGCAAAAAGCCAAACAGGAACACGCCACCACAGAGCACGGCGAAGCCACGGGCAATATCGCATGGGGCTATTTGCGCAAAGCGCTGGGGATTATGATTGTCCCAAAATTGATCGGTGTATTTGGTTTGCTGACCTTGCCCCATGATATTGTGACTGGGGTGATTTTCATTATCGTTGCGGTGTTTGCCGTGTCTTATATTCTGGCTAAACCGTTCTACAGCAACAACCCTGTTGTCAGCACCGGTCTGCTGATGATGGGTGGTTATGTGAGCGGCACGTCATTAATCGGCGCGCCATTGATTGTTTCGGTGTTTGCCACCAAAGTACCGCGCCATCAGTTACGCGATACCTTGTTTGTGCTGTGGTTCATCTTGGTCTGCATCAAGATGGTCTCGTTCCTGATTGCGGGCGTCGATCTGCAACTGATCCATCAGCTGTGGTTGCTGCCTTGTGCTTTCATTGGGCACCTGATCGGCCAGCATTTTTACGACAAAATTCAAAAGGCCGAAACGCCTGTGTTCTTCAAATTCATCGGCTGGGCGCTGTTACTCGTCTGTGTGTTTGGGTTATACACCACGTTTTGGTTGTAACCCTCCCCTTAAAAAAACAAGGGGAGGGAACCCGAAACGCGACAGTGCCGGAAGGGGTGAGCTCAATGTGTCAGTTGATCTACTAGATACACAATCGACTGGTACTCTATCCCCGAATGCTCGGTTAAACCTATCTCGCAGGTGCGGGAGTTGGAATAGCCGACATCAAAGTCTTGTACAGCGCTTTTCAGGGTTTTGAGGGCGCTTTGGTTCAGCTCAGGTGTGGAGAATCCTTTGTCTCCGGCAAAGCCACAGCAGGTGATATCAGGCGGTATCACAACATCGTCTGCCAACTGTCTCGCCAAGTCGATAAACGTTTGACCCAAGCCCATACGGGTGGTGCTGCAGGTGATGTGCAGGGCCATTTTTGGGATTTTGCGTTCAATAGTAAGCTTCGGCAGCGCTTGCTCTGCAAGGAACTGCACTTGCTCGTACAGTTTCAAGGATGGATCCAGCGTGTCTTTCATGGTGAGTAAGCATGGGCTAGTATCACACACGATCGGTAATGCGCCTTGTTGACTGGCGTCCATTAGTAACGTGTTGAGATCCTTGGCTTTTTTCGCTGCTGCGTTAAATTGGCCTTTAGATTGAAACGCCATGCCACAGCATTGGCTTTCGACGTCTTTAGGTACAATCACGTTATAACCCGCTTTTTCGAGTACAGACAACATGACTTCCATCACAGGACGTTTGTCAGAAGCATCTGGGCCTGCGCCCATAACACGGGTGGCACAACTGGGCATGTAGACGACGCTGGGGCGTTCGTCATTGACCATAGGAATACGTTTTGGCATAGACGCGGCTGTGGGCATTTGCGGATGCCAGTTAGGCACCATGCCGCCACTGACTTTATGGGCCACGCCCGTCACCGCTTTCATAGCGCCGTTACCCAAGGCACCTCGCATCGTACCCGCGACAGCAAGCCCCGTGCGTGCGGTTTTGGTGACGCCGGCAAAATGATCGGCGATCCAATAGCCAACTTTGGTGTCCTGATAACGCTCATGTCGCAGCTCGCGAGTCAGGTCGCCCGTATTAATGCCGACAGGACATTGCATTGAACATAAGCCACACGCGGCGCAGGTATCGACGCCTTGGTAACTGTATTCTTCTCGCAACTCAGCAAGACGCTGGGGCGATTCACCAGAGCGCTCTAAACGCTGTATTTCACGCCACAGTACGATGCGCTGGCGTGGTGTTAAGGTCAGATCGCGGGAAGGGCAAGCGTGCTCACAGAAGCCACACTCGATGCAGGTATCTACCTTGTCGTTGGCTTGCGGTAAGGGCTTTAGATTTTGCACATGGATATTAGCGTTATGACTGAGTATCACATCGGGATTCAGTAAGCCTTTAGGATCAAAGGCTTTTTTCAACTGCCACATGATGTCGTAAGCTTGTTGCCCCCATTCCAGCAGCACATACGGTGCCATGTTGCGGCCCGTGCCGTGCTCTGCTTTTAGCGAGCCGTTGTATTTCACCGCCACCAATTGCGCCACTTCATCCATCAACGCTTCGTAACGTGTTACTTCCGCCGGATCATCAAAGCCTTGGGTAAAGACAAAGTGCAAGTTGCCTTCCAGCGCGTGGCCAAACAGGATAGCTTCGCGATAACCGTACTTTTGAAAGACGCCCTGCAGTTCCGCGACGCCTTCCGCTAATTGTTCCACGGGAAACGCGACATCTTCAATGATGACGGTGGTGCCAACTTTCCGGACGGCGCCCACCGCGGGAAACATGCCTTTGCGGATTTTCCAGTAGGTATCGTAAAGTGCTTTTTCTTGGGTAAATTCAATCTCGTACAGCGCGTTCATACCCTGCAATGATTGTGTTACCTGTTGTACTTTTTGATCGAGTTCATCGGCTGTGCTGCCACGAACGTCGATCAGCAGGCCAGCGACGTCATCGCCTAAGTCCGCCAAAATGGCTGGCATGCCCGGTTTACCGGCGACGGTACGAAGACCAGCACGGTCAATCAGTTCAACCGCGGAGACAGGCGTGCTTTTTAGAACCGTCACCGCACGACAGGTCGCTTCCATATCAGGGAAATAAATCAGTGCCGCGGCTTTGATCGGGTGATCTTCAACCGTTTCATAGGTCACTTCACTGATAAACCCCAGTGTGCCTTCCGAACCGATCATTAAGTGAGTCAGAATGTCGAACGCATCCTCAAAATCAACCAAACTGTTCAGACTGTACCCTGTGGTATTTTTTAGCCTGTATTTGTGTCTGATTTTATTGGCTAAATCGCTGTTATTTTTCACGCTGTTCGCGAGTGTTTCCAATTCAGACAGCAAATCTGCGTGGCTTTCGCGAAACGCTGTACGACTGTGCTCATCGGATGTATCAAGCAAGGTGCCATCTTCCATGATCACGCGCATGCTTTTCACGGTGTGGTAGCTGTTTTGTGCGGTACCACAACACATGCCACTGGCGTTATTGGCGGCAATGCCGCCAATCATGCAGGCATTGATCGAGGCCGGATCTGGGCCGATCTTGCGTTGATAAGGCGCCAATAGCTGGTTGGCTCGGGCACCAATGATACCGGGCTGTAACGACACCGAATGACCGTGATCGTGAATGCGATAGCCTTTCCATTGATCCGACAGTTGAATCAGTACCGATTCTGTCACGGCTTGCCCTGATAGACTGGTCCCAGCGGCGCGAAAGGTCACCGGAATATCAAGCGCACGGGTCTGTTGCAGCACGAACCGCACTTCGTCTTCGTCATGCACACGTACCACAAGCTGCGGCACAAGGCGGTAAAAGCTCGCATCCGTGCCGTAAGCGAGGGTGCGCAACGGGTCATGAATTAAACGTTCTGGGGCGATGCGGCTGGATAATTTGTCGAACAGAGATTGATACTGAGATTTCATAATGCCTTCCACGATCAAAATAAATTGGTATTACCAATTTACCTTTGTTATTTTGTAGACAATAGAAACCTTTCCGATCATTGTCAATATACGACTTTAACGGATTTTAAGCGCATAATTTCTGATTTTTATTGGTTTTACCAATTTTAGTTTTATCCACAGATATTGTGGATAGTGGGATAACATGATCCTTGGTCTGACCAATTTTAGAACACTATGCAGTTCAACCATTTAGCGATAACCACAGCAGGATTTAAAATGGATCGACGCCCTTTAGGCCGTGTACAGCAGCCAAAAATCTCTGACATCATCATGCAAGAGCTGGAAAGCATGATACTAGATGGCACCTTTAAACCCGGTGAGAAACTTCCGCCTGAGCGTCAATTGGCCGAACAATTTGAAGTATCACGTCCATCGCTACGCGAAGCCATTCAAAAATTGGTGGCTCGTGATGTGCTGTATTCGCGCCAAGGCGGAGGTACATATGTGTCAGACAAGCTGGGAGCGTCGTTCACGGATCCACTGCAAGCCTTGCTCAGTTCTCATGATGAGTTTCTGTACGATCAGCTTGAGTTTCGTGATGCTCTGGAAGGGTTATCCGCTTATTACGCGGCACTACGCAGTACGGCCGCCGATAAAGCCATGCTTACACGTAAGTATCAAGCACTCGTCGCAGCAAACGAAGTAGAAGACGCACAACAAGAGTCTAAACTCGATGCGGAATTTCACATGGCCATCGCAGAGGCTGCTCATAATGTTGTTCTGCTACACACGCTAAGAAGCTTATTTTCGACACTAGAACGCAGCATCTCCTCTAATCTCACTAATTTGTTTGAGAAGAAAAATGCTCGATCACAAGTGATGGCTCAGCATCAAGCACTGTATGAAGCGATTATGGAAGGCAGACCAGAAGATGCACGCAAAGCCGTGCATGAACATCTGATCTTTGTCGAAGACAGCCTATTGAAAATGCGCCGCGAGGAGTCACGTATTCAACGCTCCTTGCGACGCACAAAAAGCGGCACTTGGTAAGTTACCAATAGTACCCAGCTCCCACAGTAAATGAGGTGTCTTGGGACTTTTCTAAAGTTACTCTTACATCCCAATGAGGCGAAGAGCTGAAGGCTTGCTGCCACTTAATACTGTCTGACGACAAAGAGCTATTCAACCCTAATTCGGACGTAATCACCAACCTAGAACGCCACCAATTAACAGGTTTAATAACGGCACCGATTTCAGCGCCTAAATAGCCAGTATCGATGTTGTGATGATGAGTTTGTAGACGTGTTGTTAATAAACCATAAACCGTTCTATTGAAGCCTCCGAATGCTTTACCGAAGCCACCTTCAACGTATCCTACAGAGCAATTTGAGCATGCTGTTGTAGCCGGTTGAAAACCAAATTTTGCAGTCCACGCATGACTTTGATCGCCATCCAGCTGAGTATTATCTGGCTTAATATTTCGAACATTGATTAAATCTATTCTCTTCAGGCCTTTCGATTCACTATCTGACAATACAAAGTTCATTGTTTCAAGTGCTGAGAAGTTGTTCTCTGGTTCGTTAATGGACAAGGCATCGTAATAGCTGCCTCGTACCTTCAGCTGAGTCTCTGAACCATTTTGTTGCCAAACATGTGATAACTGTATCAGCATTGGACGTTGAGTTTTGTGGGGGGGTAATACTTCACGGGTAGTCCATTCAGCCGCCCCTATTCCCATAGAGAAGCGAGCAACTAGTAGTTCTTGCCTCTGCTTTAATTGTATCTTAGTAAGCGAGTCTTGGCGGATTTCTAAATAGCTAAAGTAATCGAGCAACACTTCAATTAACTGTTTTTTCTCACTTTTCTGACTTACTGAATCTAGAATTTGAGATAAAGATCGATTCTCTGAGAGGTAATTTTCAATTAAATTTTGAGTAATAGCTGTCAATTGTTGGTAGCGATCATAAAACAACTGTTGTCGGGAGGGCCTACGTTTAAAGGAAGTTATTATCGAGGGCTCAAAATCCGCTAGCGCTGTAATCACGTCAATCGGCAGTACCCAAGGATATTTCCTCTGTAACACAGGCTCGTCATTCACTAAGCCTAATAAAAAAGCCAGTTGATAGGCGCAATTCTCCGTAAAAAAGTAATAGTCGAACGTTACATTTCTAAGTTCAAAACGATGTGCTAGCAATAACGATATCTGAGTCTCATCAAGATCTAGTTCATACTCCCACATGTTACGAAGTTCATCTTCATTATAGATGTTACTGTGATGATAAAACGGCTCATCGGAAAAACGGGAGACATATCCGCCTGTAATTCCTTTGAATATATAAACGAATTTATTATCTTTTGGTGGCACAATCGCACCAAAGTTGAAAGTGTTATCTAATAGTTGCGAAGACTGGCCTAAGTTCAAGCGTAATAACAAGTGCCCAAACATCGAAGCTGGATTACCTAAAAACCCGGAAGCGTATACTAAGCTGATACTCTTTACAGGCAGCTCTGCTAAGTAGTTTCGATATTCAATACACGCCGATTTTACATCTCGCGGATTAACTAATTTATATTGTAGTAAAAACAGGT
Organism: Marinomonas gallaica; assembly: GCF_001639745.1. Taxonomy (GTDB): domain Bacteria; phylum Pseudomonadota; class Gammaproteobacteria; order Pseudomonadales; family Marinomonadaceae; genus Marinomonas; species Marinomonas gallaica. The sequence continues at coordinate 108,063 of NZ_LTAX01000008.1, read as the reverse complement.
ATCTAGCAGGGTACTGACAATAAACTTTAAGCTGATCTGATTGAAAGGCTTCTATCGTTGCAATGAGCTCGGCTTTAGGGTCATTTGAACCCTGCTTAGCCAAAAAAAAATTCGCTGAAGTAATAGAGCTTTTAAAAGCGCCAAAATACGGCTGATAATGCCCTAAGACACGCCACTGCTGAGTGCTTGCAATGGTCTCAAGAGAAGTTGATGCGGTTGAGTAGACTTGAGTACTCAATAGACCAACCAATATACACAGTATGATTTTATACATATCAATGGCTCATTCCATCTGCGCCACAAATAAAAAAGGCCATACAAAGTATGGCCTTAAAGAAAATTCAAATAATTACCTTAGGCGCCACAAGTTGCTGCATTTGCAGTCAATGCAGTGTAGTAAGCTTCTGATTTAGCACTAACAGACAGTCCTTGATAACTTGGCTGAGCCACCTGATCCGCCACGTCGATACGAACATTTGATAAAATAGCGGTAAAGTCTTCTTCACGACAATCCATCATGCCTAACATTGCAGTAACGTACTCACCTTCACCTTTAGCTGTCTCTTCTAGCACATTGTTAAAGCTCTTTTGAATAAACATAGCTGTTTGTATACGCTTACCTTCACAAGAGTCTTCAGATGTGACTTTTGAAGAAACAGCTGTTGTTCCTAAATCCCAAATGATGTTTGAGATAGCTGCTGCAGTCCCATTGTCATCAAAAATCATTGCACCGATACCACAATGTTTCCAAGGATTGATGTTATCTTGTGCAAGAGCTTGAGTAGATGCCAAAGCGGCTGTTGCTAAAATCGCTGCAGAAACTAATTTCATGAAATTTTCCCTAAATATATAGTTAAGATTTAACAATTCAAATCATTATGAATTGCTAGCAAGATACAAAAGCCTCTTTGTTATGGCAATATAAAGTCTGTAATTTTGTAAGAATTATTCACGATATTGCGTTAATTAAACCAAACACCATTTCTCATATTCCGACGATAACACCACCAAAGTGTGATCGCGCGGGCGACAAAGAACACCGCCATACTGAACCATAAGCCATGGTTGCCGAACCCTTGGGTGACAAACCACAATGGAAAGAAGATGCCTAGAACACTGGCGATCATGGTGTTTTGCATCTGTTTCACACTGGTCGTGCCGATGAAAATACCATCGAGCATATACGACCAAATACCCAACAGAGGGAAAGCGATTAACCAAGGCAGGTACAGTTTGGCGTCAGCGCGAACAGATTCAACATTGGTCAGTAAATCAATGATCATGCCGCCAAAAGCGCTAAAAATCAGCATCAAGAGTACAGCAGCGAGCAGTGCCCAATAGGTTGATAGACGTATCACCTTTTGAAACAGCGCTTTTTGCTTACGGCCGAGAGACTCGCCACACAGCGCTTCCACGGAAAAAGCAAAGCCATCCAAAGCATTGGAGATAATCATTAGAAAGGTCAGCAACACCGCGTTGGCCGCTAGGACCGAGTCCCCTAGGCGAGCCCCTTGCGCGGTAAAGAAGCTCATCACGGTAAGCAGTAAAATCGTGCGCACAAACAAATAACGATTCACTTGTATCAATTCGATATAAGTACGCCATTTCGATAAGTCGATTAACGGCACATGACCGTCAAAACGTCGTAATTGTTTCGCCGCGAAGAATAACGCCACCATAACGCCCAAGTAATGAGACGCTACGGTCGCCCAAGCGACGCCAACACTGGCCATGTCCCACTGATACACCGCCACGTAATCCAATACCATATTGGCAATGTTGATCACCAACAGCATCCAAAGAGGCCCTTTAGAATATTGCACGCCAAAGAACCATCCCATGAGCGCATAACCCGCCAACACGGCAGGCGCACTGTAAATACGCGCTTCACAATAGGCTCTCGCCCAAGGCTCTAATTCAGCACTGGGTGCCATAAAGTAGAGGGCAAGCTCAATGATTGGGGTTTGCAGCAGAATCAGCAGCAAGCCGAGTCCCACGCCCATGGTAATGGACTGCAATAACAATGCTCGAACTTGGCGGCCATCCTCTCGGCCGAGCGCTTGCGCGGTCAATCCGGTGGAGCCCATACGCAAAAAGCCAAACGCCCAGAATAGAAAACTAAAAATGCTCGCGCCAATGGCAACAGCGCCAAGATGTACGGCCGTCCCTAGATGACCCACGACCGCCGTATCCACCAATCCCAATAGAGGCGTGGTGATATTGGCAACCATCGGCGGCCAAGCCATGCGCCAAATTTTTAGGTTCAATTCACCGTCTTTTTGAAAGCGCTTTATAAGATGTTGATAAAACAATACAAGCCTCAACAATAGGTCATCTGTGGATATCCACTCATTGTGGATAAGTGGTTGTTTTATGCACTGCCAAAGAAAAATATTCACTTGTGGACATAACAGCACTTTATACACAAAACAGGGAATACTAGAAAGTTTTCAACTGCAAGCTAGGGAAATAAACACCATTTATACCCACAATCCACTCTTTGAATTTGTTTATCCACAAAACAAACCGCTCATCTTGTATCGCAAGGCAAACATATTGACTTCTGGATAAGTGGGTGTTTTTTCCACAATTTGCTTTAAAATAGTCGGTATTTTGCTAAACTCAGCGTCGAAAAATTTGGGGAATTTTATGAAAAAAGCACTAAAACCTGTTCTTGAAGGCCTCGCCGTTGGCTGTGTCTTTGTCAGCATTACCATGTTGTTTGATATTCCAATGTACATGAGTTTAGTCATTGGCGCTTTAGCGGCGTTAGGCGGTTACCGCAACTCCATCAAAATGGACAAAGCGAAAGCGGACAAAGCAGCCGCTGCGGAACAAAAACATGACTGAAGCGACTAAAACAAGCGTATACGGTGAAGGCGATGCTACCTTACAAGCCATGGGTGGCTTAGAAGGGTTGACCAAACTGGTGCATAACTTTTACCGCATTATGGCTGAAGTACCCACTTACCGTCCGCTGTACGACATGCATCCGCAACCCATTGAGACTTCGATTGATAAGCTCATCTTGTTTTTGCATGGTTGGTTGGGTGGTGAACGTCTGTATGCAAAGAAATACGGTCAAATCGCACTGCCGCGTGCCCATGCGCACCTGAAGATCAACGATCACGAACGCTTAGTTTGGCTAAACTGCATGTCGGATGCGATCAGTGATTTAGGCTACCCTGAAGACCTACGTGAATACTTAGTATCCGCATTTAGCGTGCCAGCTGGGCGTATTCAACAAGTCAGCCAAGCAACGCACGCCGCACAATCTTAATCCCCTCTAATGAGCAGCGTATCAACTGCGCTGCTTAGTGATTTCGATACCCAAGCGCTTCGCTAAACGCACTAAGTTTGCTCTATCCATGGACAACAAGCGTGCGGCTTGCGACCAGTTTAACTGTGATTGATCAAGCGCCCGTTGAATCAAACGACGTTGATAAGCTTCTGTGACCTGTTTCAAATCGAGTGTTTCAACTGCATCCTTTTCATCCTCGCTTATCGCGGGCGTATCCCAAGGTTCAGGCTCCGCTATAAACGCATCCAGGTCACTCAAATGCGTCACGTCAATGCAGGTAATCCCTTGATTTGTATGTTGTTTGGCTAACAACGCCGCACGCGAGAGTACGTGTTCTAGCTCCCTGACATTGCCTGGCCATGGATACTGCTGCAATTGCTGACGTGCTGATGCACTGAGGGTAATTTGCTGTAAGCCAAACTTGCGACGCAGTTGTTCGGCAAAAAATCCTGCCAACAAGAGTACATCGCCCTGACGCTCTCGCAATGGCGGCACTGTAATCGGAAACACACTCAAACGGTGGTACAAATCGGCTCGAAAACGCTTTTCGCCGACTTCTTGTTTTAAGTTACGATTGGTCGCCGCAACTATGCGGACATCGACGTACTCGACAGTATCTTTCCCCACGGCTTGAATTTCTTGGTTTTGGATGGCTCTCAGCAAGCTCCCCTGTGCTTCGAGTGGCAGCTCACCAATTTCATCCAAAAATAGGGTGCCGCCATTGGCCAGCGTAAACTTGCCCGTTCGATCCCGATCCGCGCCAGTAAACGCCCCCTTCACATGACCAAACAGCTCACTTTCAATCAAGCTTTCCGGAATGGCCGCACAATTGACGTACACCATCGGCGCTTGGGCACGTTTCGAGAGTCGATGCAGCGTTCGCGCCGCCAGTTCCTTGCCGACACCGGTTTCACCTTCAATCAATACCGCAAGATCGGCGGGCGCGACCAGTTCAAGATTTTGTCGAAGGGTTTGCATACTCTGACTGTTGCCAACCATATCACTGCCTTCTTTGAGCAGCGCTTCTTCGTTTAATTCGACAAGTAGGTTTTGCGCATGCTTCGATTTCTGCTCAAGGCGATCCAACAACATGGCCGTGTTAAGGCTCATCGCCGCCATCGTCGCGACAATGTCCAGTGCCCGTGAATCAATGTCATCAAAGACCCCCGGGGTCATGCTGTCGAGCGTCACTACACCCAGTAGCTTCCCTTGAACATACAGAGGAATCCCCATACAAGCATGCACAGGCAGACCGTCATCGTGTCCGGCGACCATGCCATCATAAGGGTCAGGCAGTGTACTGCCGGTCGGAAAGCGTACCGGCTGATACGAGTCACAGATGGCCGCGAAGCGTGGGTGCTCAGCAATCACAAAACGACGACCCATCACATCATCCACTAAGCCTTGTTGCGCCAGCGGCTGAAGATGTTCACCTTGATGCACAAGCAACACCACGGCATCGCTTTCAATGGTGGCACGCACCGCACGAATTAGCCGCTCAAAGCGATCTTCAAGCGTGACAGAGCTGGCAAGATCTAAGGCAAAACGGAGCAGATTATCGCTGGCAATCATAGAGTTCTCACTGATTCGTTCTTGTATATGTCATATTGACCTATTTAAAGCATAATGACATATCTTAAAAAGAGTCAAATTGACATAAATCAGATTTATTGAATTTATTAACCTTATGATTTTTAAGGAAAATTAAAACTGGCACTGTTTTCGCAATAGATCTAGGTAATTGTTATGAAAATTGCTCAGTCAATCGAGCTTATTACCTTGAGCGTTCTTAGGAGCCTATTTATGTTATCGCAAACTCATATCGACACCGTCAAAGCTACTATCCCAGTCTTAGCGTCTGCTGGTACTGCTATCACCGATCATTTTTACAAGCGTATGTTCACACACAACCCTGAGCTTAAAGACGTGTTCAATATGTCGCATCAAGCCACTGGCCGCCAACCAGCGGCTTTGTTTAATGCCATTGCCGCGTACGCGACACACATCGATAACTTAGAAGTATTGACGGGCGCCGTGATGCGAATTGCTCACAAGCACACCAGTTTTAACATTCAGCCTAATCAATACCCAATCGTCGGCCATCACTTAATCGAAACACTACGTGAATTACTGGGCGATGCGTTCACACCAGACATCGAAGAAGCATGGGGGGCAGCGTACCAACAACTGGCGGATCTGTTTATTCAGATTGAAGGTGATTTATACAAAGCCAATGCGGCGAAGCAGGGTGGTTGGGATGACTTCCGTACTTTCCGCGTTGCCAAAAAACACCCTGAATCTGAGTTGGTGACAAGTTTTGTGCTCGAGCCAACGGATGGCGCTGCGGTGGTCGATTACGTTCCCGGCCAATACTTGGGCATTAAGTTACATCCAAGTAATCATGAATTCGATGAAATCCGTCAATACAGCCTTTCTACGGCCCCAAATGGCAAAAGCTACCGCATTAGCGTGAAACGCGAGCTGAGCGATGTGAAAAATGGTGTGGTATCGAACTATCTACACGAAAGTGTTCAAGAAGGCGATGAAGTTGCATTAATGCCACCAGCCGGTGACTTCCATTACCAAGAGCGCGAACGTCCAGTCGTTCTGATCTCAGCAGGGGTGGGTTTAACCCCAATGAACGCAATGCTGGATACGCTGGCGGCACAAGGCAGTAAAAACCCTGTTTTCTACCTACACGCATGCCGTAACCCTCAACAACACTCATTCGCCGAGCATGTTGCCAGCTTAGCGGATACGTTAGCACTGACTTACTACACTTGGTATGAAACCGATGCGCCTGAGAACACTGATCATGTGTTAGCCGGCCAAATGCAACTGGCACAAGTGGCTGAAGTACTGCCGCTAGCAGAGGGTGACTTCTACTTATGTGGTCCTGTAGGTTTTATGATGTTCGTCAAAGAACAGCTGCTAAGCCTTGGCGTGAGCGAAGATCGCATTCATTACGAAGTGTTTGGTCCGCATCAAAGCTTTTAAGAAAAAGCCAATGTAGTACCGCGGTTTCCGCGGGAATGGCTTCAATTCAGAAGCTTAATCCCTTGCGCAGCGAGGTTTCTACTGGTTAGGGGATTTAAACGGCAGTAACGCGTGGGTATCTTGATAGTAGCCACGCACGGCTTCGGCTTCTTCTTTGCAGAAGTGGCCGATCGCGTCACGAAAGCCTGGGTTGTCGATGTAGTGAATGCTGTGGCTAAAGACAGGTTCAAAGCCACGGGCGATTTTGTGTTCCCCTTGAGTGCCTGGATCAAAATGCTGTAACCCTTTTTCGATGCAGAACTCGATGCCTTGGTAGTAACAGGCTTCGAAGTGCAAGCAATCAAATTCCTCGATACAACCCCAATAACGGCCATAAAGTGAGTAATCGTCGAAGAAACACCATGATGCGCCTACTGGCTGATCGCCTTTATACGCCAATACCAATAGAATTTGATCTGCCATGGTATCGACCAATTGCAGGAAGAAGGCTTCGGTTAAATAACCTGTCTGACCGCGTTTAGCGTAGGTACTCTGATAGCAAGCATAAAAGAACTGTATCTCTTCTGAGGTTAACTCCGAACCCAGTTTACGGGTTAAATGCAGCCCTTGTTGAACAATCTTATCGCGCTCTTTTCGGGCGCTTTTACGTTTGCGGCTGGAGAAATGGCTAAAGTAGTCCTCCATGGACTGGTAGCCCTTGTTAAACCAATGGAACTGACAGGAGACGCGATGTAAGTATTCATCAGATTGCCCTAAGTGTTTGGCAAGATGCTCGCGACAAAACAGTAAGTGCCAGCTGGAGAACTGACGATCTTGGTTGGCTTGCGTCAGTAGCGGCGCCAGCGCTGCATACATAGACACGTATTCTTCAGAGCGGCCACTCGGATCTAGATGCGTAAACAGACGCGGGCCAGTCACAGGCGAATAGGGAACCGCCCAAATGCGCTTGGGATAATAGGGGTAGCCATAGCGCTCATAGGCTTCGGCCCATGACCAATCAAACACAAACTCGCCTTGCGAATGCGTTTTCAAAAACGTCGGTGCGATCGCAACCGGGCTTCCATCGTCCTCCATAACCAGCAGGTATTCTGGATACCAACCTGTTCCATCACCCAGGCAGTTGTGCGCTTCTAATGCTTGATAAAAGGCGTATTGGGCAAATGGATAAGAAGTCTCACCAATGGCTTCTTGCCACCGGTGGTAGCCTATGTCCGCTACCGACGCAAACCATTGTGCTTTCATGACACCTCCGAAATGAAGTTATTTATTGTGACTTAGCCATCATCTCCGAGTCGACTAAACAGCACATCCCTGTGCCGTTTAGTCAGTGCGAGGTGAGTTTATGATTTTAAAACTGAAAGCCTTACATCTCAGCGCGAAGTTTCTCAATCACGGGAGCTTGCTCTGGGCGTTTATGAAGCCATAAAAAGAACGCTTCTGCGGCTTGCCCAACCAACATACCAAGACCGTCCGCGCCTTGCGCACCACGGGCAAAGGCCCATTGCATAAAGACCGTCGGTTCAGCACCGTACACCATATCGTACACCCAGGTTTTATCGCTCACGAGGCTGTCTTTTAGTGGCGGTAGTTCGCCCCCTAAGCTAGCCGACGAGCCATTGACAATGATATCAAACGGCCCTTCAAGGTCATCATAGCTTGAGTAATCGCAACTGAACTGCAATGCCAACTCTTCCGCCTTGGCCACCGTACGGTTTGCAATGGTAATAATGTCGGGATTTTGCGCCATCATCGGACCCAAGACTCCGCGTACCGCACCGCCTGCGCCCAACACCAAGATACGCTTATCTTTGAGCGGTTGCTCAAGTACTTTGACAATGTCTCGTACCATGCCAGCGCCATCTGTGTTGTCACCGTATAACTCACCGTTTTTGCCCATCATCAAGGTGTTCACAGCACCGGCTTGTTCGGCGCGTTTGCTCAGTTTGTCACACATATCAAAAGCACGCTGTTTAAACGGCACGGTGACATTTAAGCCTAGGCCGCCGTCAGCAAAGAAGTCACGCACTTGCTGCTCGAAGCCTTCTAAGTCGCCCAGAATTTTAGTGTAATTCACGGACAATTCTGTTTGTGCGGCAAAAGCATGATGAATATCTGGAGACTTGCTGTGTTCTATTGGATTACCAATTACTGCGAGCTGTTCCACTGTACACCCCAATCATTGATCTAGTTATGCTTATGAAAATTAGGCGCGACCTAGCCAATCGCGACCCGTTAAGTAGTAATCCGTTAATGCAGCTTCTGGGCTGCCTGCTTCTGGCTCATAGCCGTAAGTCCATTTCACTTCTGGTGGCAAAGACATCAGTATTGATTCTGTGCGCCCCGCGCCACTTTGCAAACCAAAGTGCGTGCCACGGTCAAATACTAAGTTAAATTCTACATAGCGACCACGACGATGTAATTGAAAATCGCGTTCATGTTCGCCAAATGGCGTATTTTGATGTTTCGCTAAGATCGGTTCGTACGCTTCAATGTAGCCATCACCGACGGCTTGCATGAGAGCAAAGCTTTCATCGAACGGTAACTCATTGAAATCATCAAAGAAAAGACCACCAATGCCGCGGTGCTCTTGGCGATGTTTTAGGAAGAAATATTCGTCACACCACGCTTTAAAGCGGTCGTAATAGTGTTCGCCAAATGGCGCTAACGAGTCGAACGCTTGTTGGTGCCATTGGATACAGTCTTCATCATCGCCATAATAAGGGGTCAGATCAAAACCTCCACCAAACCACCAAACCGGGTCTAAGCCTTCTTTGTGAACAACGAATAAACGGACATTGGCGTGCGATGTGGGGGCGTAAGGATTACGCGGATGAATAACAAGCGAAACGCCCATGGCTTCAAAGCTACCACCGGCCAGTTCTGGACGATCGGCCGTTGCTGACGGCGGGAGTTTATCACCACGAACGTGGGAAAAGTTAACGCCCCCTTTTTCGATCACTTCACCTGACAGCACTCGAGTGCGGCCCATGCCGCCGGTGTCACGCTGCCACGCATCTTCATGGAAACGAGCACTGGGTTCAAATACTTCCAGACGCTGACAAATGCGATCTTGCAGGCCCATCAAATACGCTTTGACGGTGTTGATCTTATCCTCGGTTAATGCGCTCACAATTTGGCTCCAATCCGTATGACATAAATTGGAGCCATTCTAGCATTGTTCAGCGCGTACACTGAACGCTCTCGCTGGATAAGATTAAATGCGATCGACGAGGTTACGCCATGGGGCAACCGCTTGTTCAAAGCACTCTGACTGACCGGTAGCACGTACCAGCACCGAGGCACCATGCATGCTGGCCAAGATTTGGCTGGCATATTGGCGGGATTCTTCGGTCGGCATCCATTCTTTTTTCATATACGAGATAACCGTAGCGAGCCAGTCGTACTTCATTTCATAAAATTCAGACATGGCTTCCAATGTTGCCTCGTCGAGTAGACTTTTCTCCACCGCCAAGACCGTACAAAGGCTGACGTACTCTTCGTCAATCACTTGCAGCTTAAAATCGTCAATAAACTTATTCAGTGCTTTCTGCGCGGCTTGACGTTTTTTCTTCGGTAATACCAAGCGCTCGGCGTAATCATCTCTATAGCGGCGCATGACCGCTGTGCATAGATCACCTTTGGTCGGGAAATGATAATGCACACTGGCACTTTTAATCCCCACTACAGCCGCTAAATCACGAAAGCTCATAGCCTTGTAACCTTGCTTTAGCATGGCCTCAAGTGCCGCATCAAGAATCGCTATCTTGGTCGTATTAACCGCTTTGTTTGGCGCTTCCAACTTTGACTTCATATCCATCGTGCGTATCCATGTTTAAAACTAATCAATTGATAGATCTATTTTTAACCTATCGCTACGTCAGACGCTATAGGGAAATATGGAGAGACAGTTTAAATGAAACTTTATGAGCAGATGCTACAATGCGCTGTTTTTTTTATTTTGAGCGAAAAATATTGTATGAAACACCTTGATTACCAACCCATGCGATCCATCAGCTGGAGCTTAAGACTGGGTTTTGTCTGCTTAGCATTTGGTTATTTAATTGCTTTACGTTATCTTGCTGGCGTAGCGTGGCCTGACTCCTTTCTTGGTGCTGTTTATCTGACAACCGCTTTTGTCGGGCATTTCGCCTTCTTAGCGCTCATCGCTTGGTGCAGCGTCATCTTGCCCACGGCGTTAATTATCCCCAATCTGAAACTCGCCAAGGTTCTGATCACGCTTGAACTGGGCGCGTTACTCTTGCTTCTTATTGTGGACACCTTTGTATTCCAACAATACCGCTTTCACCTAAACATGTTTCTCTGGAAACTGATTCTTAATGATACCAATAATGAGATCTTCGCTTTTTCCAATACAATGAAGGCCTTGGCTGTGATGGCCATTGCGTTGGTAATGGCGATATTGTTCTTTATCGGTCAAAAGCTCGCACAGCCCAAAAAATCATGGCCACATGTACGCCTCATCTCAGCACTTTTGGTAGTCTATTTAAGCGCAAACCTCATTCATATCTGGGCCGATGCTCAATATATTCAAAGTCTCACGCGCTATAATCGCAATCTGCCCGTCTATTACCCAGCGACCGCGACCAAGTTTATGGCGAAACATGGCTGGCTCAATGAAGAGGCGCAACAAGCCAATGCTTCGTTGTCGATGAATAAACAAAATGCCAGTATTCAATACCCGCTGAATCCGCTGCGAGCGGCCCCATTAACAGCACCGATGAATGTCCTGATTATCGCGGTGGACTCTTGGCGTGCCGATGAAATGAACGCAGAAGTGTCGCCAAACATTTGGGATTTCTCGCAAAGAAGCATGCGCTATAACGCGCACTTTAGCGGAAGTAATTCGACACGCGCTGGGATATTTTCGCTGTTTTACGGTTTACCCAGTGTTTACTGGGATGCCATGTTTGCCAACAAACAAGGCCCCGTACTAATACAACAGCTCAAAGACAACGACTATCAATTTGGCGTATTTACCGCCGCGACCCTAACTAACCCAGAGTTTGACCGTACTGTATTTCGCGACGTCGATAACTTGCGTCTAACCTCTGAAGGCGATACCCCTATTGCGCGAGACATTGATCTCACAGAGGATTGGCTACAATGGATCGATCAACATCAACAACAAGGCGCTGATAAACCTTTCTTCGGTTTCTTATTCTACGATGCCCCTCATGGCTACTCGATAGATGACTCATTGCCTGCGCCATTCTTGCCAGAAGAAGACATTAACTATCTGGTACTGGATAATGATTATGATCCCACCTTGATCCGTAACCGCTATCGCAATGCCGTTTACCAAGATGACAAATTGATCGGGCAAGTCCTCAGCGACTTGCAAGATAAACAGTTGTTAGACAACACCATTGTCATCATTACCGGCGACCATGGGCAAGAGTTTAATGATACTAAGCACAACTACTGGGGGCACAATAGCAACTTTGCGGCCCCTCAAACCCATGTCCCCTTTATCATGCACTGGCCTGGGCAAACAGCAAATGAAATCGCTGTAGAGACCTCTCACTTTGATATCGTACCAACACTATTGCATCGCGCTTTGAGTGTGACTAGCCCTGAACGAGACTACTCTATGGGTGGTAACTTACTCGCTCCAGTACAGAAGAACTGGCGCCTAGCGGGTAGCTACAGCTCTTTTGCGGTGATTTCTGAAGGGCTTATTATCGTCTCCAGTTTAGACGGATCCATGCACATCTATAATGAAAACATGGATGAGGTCTCTTCCGCTGCACTGGACTATAGTGTGTTATCAAAAGCTATGGACGAAATGAAGCGCTTTTATAAATAATCGAATTTCTATCTGTACAGGGACGTACTAACACAAATATTTACTCCCCCTTGAGCTTCCTCTTTTTAAATCGCTTGTTTTTTTAAACCTACTCTTTTTCAACCTTTCAACAGAATCTAACTTCAGATTTTGATCAGCAGCTCATGAAAGATCATGAGGTGAAATACTCTTAAAGTCAGACAACATAAAGCCATTCTTTTTAAAATAACATAAGTTATTGATATATATTGATTTTATAATTCAGCCTTAGTTCACGATCGTATTTTTTGAACAATTTTCACCCATCTTTATTGACGCCCCTATGCGCCAAGTGTATTTTGGATACAAAATACACTTCTAATAAAAAACATAGAGGAACACAGACAATGAAATGGCCATTAACATCGTTCATCGCCGCAGCAAGCATTTTGGTATCAACTCAAGCCAGCGCTGACACCCTAGACAATGTCGTCGATCGCGGCACCCTTCGCTGTGGCGTCGTATTAGACTTCCCCCCAATTGGCTATCGCGATGCCAACAATCAACCCGCCGGTTTTGATGTGGAATATTGCCAAGATTTGGCGAAATCACTGGAAGTGGAAGCGGAAATTATGCCGGTGACGTGGTCAGAGCGTTTACCAGTCATTGCCACGGGGCGCGCAGACGTCGTTTTCGGCGCCACCTCTGACACCTTAGCGCGAGCGCGTACGGTTGGCTTCAGCATTCCTTACGCTGTCTATTTCTCCCAAGGGGTGATCAACGCAGACAGCGGAATTGAGTCTTTTGAAGACATTCGCGGCAAACGTGTTGCCGCGGCATTAGGCACCATGCCAGAACAAGAATGGCTGAAAATCGCAGAGCAATGGGACGAGACCCATTCTTACCAGAGCTATCAGTCTGAAAACGAAGTCTTTTTGGCCGTTGCGCAAGGCAAAGCCGACATTGGTTTAACCACTAATACGGCGGTCAAAGCCATCACAGAACAGTATGACAGTCTCGACCCAGGCCCTCGCATGCCTTGGACACCAGATTACACGTCCATTGTCGGCAAGCGCCAAGACGTGACGTGGCTAAACTACCTCAACCTGTTTGTCACTCACCAAGTACGTTCTGGTCGTTACGATGAATTATGGAGCAAGTATGTTGGTGCCGAACAGTCGCCTGAACTGCGTATTCCAGGCGTGTTGTACTAACCGCTGATGATCGAACGCGCCTTACCTAATCGGTAGGGCGCTAAATGAGGTAGCTCTATGTTTGATTACAATTTCCATTGGCGCCCGGTACTGAAAACGCTGCCAGATCTTATTCAGGCAGGGTTGACGACACTTGAGGTCGCCTCTCTGTCTATGCTGATCGGCATTGTTTTAGGTCTTTGCTTAGCGTTGATGCGAATGAACATGACAGGGCCTTTAAAATGGTTCGCCGTGTCTTGGATTGAGCTGGCACGTAACACGCCCGCGTTATTTCAACTGTTCTTTTTTGGCTTCGGTTTAGGTGCCATCGGCATCAACTTAACGCCTTATACCATTATCTTAACCGGCCTCAGTTTTAACTGCGCAGGTTACTTAGCCGAAAACTTTCGCGGCGGTTTTCAAGCCGTTCCCGACACACAGCTTAAGGCCGCACGCTGTTTGGGTATGAATGCGTGGCAAGCGTACACCCGTATTGTTATTCCGCAAGTTTTTAGGGTGGTGTATCACCCCATTACGAACCAGATGGTTTGGGCGGTCTTAATGTCTTCCCTTGGTATGTTGATCGGCTTTCGAGAGCTCAGCGGCGAAACCCAGTTTTTCGCTAGTCGAACCTTCCGCATCTTTGAATACTTTGCGGTCACAGCGGTGCTGTATTACATCATCGTTAAGATTGTTCTAGCGGCCAGTCGTTTACTAGCAATGCGATTGTTCCGCTATTAGGAGAGCCATAATGCAAGAGTCTATGAGTTTCTTTACCGGCTTTGGCCTAAACGATCTTTGGTTTTTGGGGGAAGCGGCTTTAAAAACCCTTTGGATTTCCGTCCTCTCGATCTCCATCGGCACCCTATTGGGTACTTTTTTTGGCTGGTTACTGCATGAAGGCAAATGGGTGGCGACGTTTACCATTGCCCCCATTTTAGATGTCTTTCGATCTGTACCCTTAATCATTCAGTTGGTGCTGTTCTATAACTTTGCGCCGATTATTGGCTTAAATTTTGATCCGTTCGCCTCTGGCGTAGTGATTTTAACGTTGTACACGGCAGCGTTGGTCGCCAGTGTGGCGCGCGGTGGTATTGAGTCTGTACCGCCATCGATGCGTCGCGCGTCGCGTTCACTGGGCATGAGTTACTGGCAAGACTTGTTTCATGTCGTGTTGCCCATCGGTGGCCGTGCGGTTTTTCCTGCATGGGTCGGCGTGGTACTGGGCGTTATGAAAGACAGCGCTTTGGTGTCCGTACTGGGCTATGTTGAGCTGCTTAAAGCCAGCCAAGTGCTGATTACACGCACCCAAGAGCCCTTATTGATCCTCGCTATAGCTGGTGCATTTTATTTTGCCCTGTCTTACCCCATTTCACGCTACGCACACAAGTTTGAACAAAGGTGGTCTAAATGATTCAAGTTCGCGGCCTACATAAACATTTTGGTGATCTTCATGTACTAAAAGGGATCGACTTAGACGTAAATAAAGGCGAAGTATTGTCTGTTATCGGTTCTTCCGGTTCAGGAAAGTCCACTCTGTTGTACTGTCTCAACAGCTTAGAGCAGATCCAAAAGGGCAGCGTGCACGTCGACGGTATCGATGTGCACGCCAAACAAACCGACGTAAACAAGCTGCGTCAAAAATTGGGCATGGTATTCCAACAATGGAACAGTTTTCCGCATCTGACCGTCTTGGAAAATGTGGCTTTAGCGCCGCGTATTGTGTCGGGAAAATCAAAAGAAGAGGCCTACGCCATGGCCGAAAAGCAACTCAAACACGTGGGTCTGGGCGATAAGCTCAAAAATTATCCCTCGTCTTTGTCAGGTGGCCAACAGCAACGTCTGGCGATCGCCCGTGCTCTGGCGATGGAACCAGAATACATGCTTTTTGATGAAGCGACCTCGGCACTCGATCCCGAAAAAGTCGGTGAAGTACTCGACACCATGCGTCTGCTCGCAGAAGAAGGCATGACCATGATTTGTGTGACCCACGAAATGGGCTTTGCGAAAGAAGTCTCAGACCGTGTGGCGTACTTTCACGAAGGCATCATGGAAGAAATCGGCCCACCAGAGCAAATCTTTCAAGCGCCACAATCTGAGCACACACGCAAATTTTTAGCGAATGTGCTTTAACACCAAAACGCAATATTTGAGTGCTCTCACTCCCCCTAACCAGCGAAAATTATAAGGTAAATGATCATGAACAAAGATGTATTCAATGGCGTAATGCCCGCTCTAATGACGCCTTGCAAAGCCGACCGTACCCCCGATTACGATGCGTTGGTTAAAAAAGGCCATGAGATGATTGCCGCAGGCATGTCTGCCGTCGTCTACTGTGGGTCGATGGGTGACTGGCCATTGTTGACCGATGCAGAACGGATGGAAGGTGTAGAACGCCTTGTCAACGCAGGAATTCCCGTCGTTGTCGGTACCGGAGCCATCAATTCCAAGTCGGCTGTGGCGCACGCGGCCCATGCTCAAAAAGTGGGGGCAGCAGGGTTAATGGTTATCCCGCGTGTTTTATCTCGCGGTGCTTCAGTCACCGCCCAGCGTCACCACTTTAAAGCCATTCTGGAAGCGGCGCCCGATGTGCCTGCGATCATTTATAACAGCCCAGTCTATGGCTTTTCTACGCGCGCTGATTTGTTCTTCAGCTTACGCGCAGAGCATGCCAACCTAATCGGTTTCAAAGAATTTGGCGGCGCCGAAGACATGCGCTATGCCGCCGAAAATATCACCTCAAAAGACGATGATGTGCTATTAATGGTGGGCGTCGATACCGCTGTTTTCCACGGTTTTGTGAACTGTGGAGCCGTCGGTGCGATCACAGGTATTGGTACTGCGTTGCCAAAAGAAGTGCTGTTGTTAGCCAATTTATCTCGCAAAGCTGTAGCAGGCAGCGCTGAAGCGCGCACTCGGGCACTGGAGTTGGAATCTGCATTCAATGTGTTGGCAAGCTTCGACGAAGGGCCAGAGCTGGTTCTGTTCTTTAAATACCTACTCGAATTGAATGGTGAAGAAGAATACCGCTTACACTTTAATGAAACGGATGCTTTAGACGATGCGCAACGTCACTACTGTGAGCAACAGTATGCATTGTTCAAAGCATGGTTTGCCGACTGGTGCCAACAAGGTGGAGTTATTACAGAATGCTTAAAGTAGTCGATAGCCATACAGAAGGCGAACCGACCCGCGTGGTACTAGAAGGAGGCCCTGATCTTGGATCAGGGCCTTTGTCTGAGCGGGCGCAGCGGCTTGCCACAGAACATACCGATTTTTACCGATCTCTAGTGGTGGAGCCTTACGGCCAAGAAGCCATGGTGGGCGCATTGCTCGTGGAGCCCACCGATCCAAGCTGCGTCACAGGGGTCATTTATTTCGATGCCGCCGCGGTCATTGGCATGTGTGGCCATGGCACGATTGGCTTAGCCGCCACGTTAGCGCATCTGGGCAAAATAGGCGTTGGGCGGCATCGAATTGAAACTCCTGTTGGCGTTGTCGAAGTGACCTTAACCGACTGCAACACCGTTACCGTGCAGAACATCGAGAGTTACCGCTTTAAGCAAGGCGTCGAATTAGAGGTAGAAGGCGTTGGAAAGGTAATCGGCGACATTGCCTACGGTGGTAACTGGTTCTTCATTGTTGACGACAGCCCCGTGCCGGTATTACCCAGCAACTTACGCACTTTGACAGAGGTGGGTATTAAGGTGCGTGAACACCTCTATGCCCAGGCCATCGAGGGCGAACACGGTGGGGTCATTGACCATATTATATTTTATGGTCCCGCATTAAACGCTCACGGCCACAGCCGAAATTTTGTGCTCTGTCCAGACAACGCCTACGATCGTTCGCCTTGTGGTACTGGCAGTTCCGCACGCTTAGCGTGTCTGGCCGCCGACCAGCGTTTGGCACCAGGGGAAGACATCTATCAAGAGAGTACGATTGGAAGTGGCTACACCTTGAGCTATCAGCCTGGGCACTCTGGCCGCGTTATCCCCTCGATTACAGGTCAGGCCTTTGTGACTCGAGAAGCCAATATCCTAAGTCATCCTTCGGACCCATTACGCCACGGAGTCTCGCTATGACTGCACAGCCATACGACGTTGTCGTGATTGGCGCGGGCATTATTGGTATCAGTGCTGCGCTTAAGCTGCAGCAAAAAGGCAAGCACGTACTGGTGCTGGACAGTAAAGGCGTTGCCGCGGACACTTCTGCGGGCAACGCGGGGGCCTTTGCCTTTGCCGACGTCATTCCTCTGGCTACACCTGGGGTCATGCGCAAAGCGCCAAAATGGTTATTGGACCCATTGGGGCCATTGTCTATCCGACCCGCGTACGCGCTTAAAATACTGCCTTGGATGATGCATTTTTGGCGTGCAAGCTGGACCGACAGATACCAACAAGCCCTCACAGCTCAAGCACAGCTGATGGCATTGTCGAAGGCGGCCCTTGAACGCCAAATTGATTCAGTTGACGGCCAGCATTTGATCCGTCATGAAGGGCAGCTGCAACTCTATGAAGGTGAAGCGGAATTCAATGCTGCCTTGCCCAGCTGGCAAACACGTAAAGCGCACGGCGTAGCATTTGAGCTGCTCGAAAGCGCCGAAGCCATTGCCAACATTCAACCAGGGATCGATCCGCGCTTTACGCACGCAGGCTTCACGCCCGAGTGGAAAAACGTTGTGCATCCAAAAGTGTGGACCGAACACTTGGCCAACCACTTTCAATCTCTGGGCGGCACCCTCACTCTCGACACCGTTCAATCTATCGAATTGTCAGTGGATCACGTACGAGTGGTCGCTGCGCAGCGTACTTATCAAGCCGAGCACATAGTACTGGCAACAGGGGCATGGTCGAAAACCCTCGCCGCACAGCTAGGTGACAGAGTGCCTCTGGATACCGAGCGTGGGTACAATACTACCTTGCCAGCGGGCGCATTCGACTTAAAAACGCACATTACTTTTAGCAACCACGGCTTTGTGGTCACCAAAGCGGGGGAGGGCATCCGTGTCGGAGGGGCCGTCGAGCTGGGCGGATTAGCGCTGGCACCCAATTATAAACGCTCCGATATTTTATTGGCTAAAGCGGCGCAATTCTTACCGTCCTTAAAAACGGATCAAGGGGTACAGTGGATGGGGTTTCGCCCGTCAATGCCAGACAGTTTACCCGTCATCAGCTATGCCAGTTGCTCTAAACGCGTCATTTACGCGTTTGGTCATGGCCACCTTGGGTTAACCCAGTCCGCCGGCACCGCTGAACTTATTCTGGCGCTTGTGCAGGGCAAAATGCCGAGTATTTCTGTCACTCCTTATCGAGTGCAACGCTTTCAATAATCCTTTTTGCCATGTGAGGTACCGTATATGCGCAGTGTTAAAACCATTCATGTAATTTCCGCTCACGCTGAAGGCGAAGTAGGCGATGTCATTGTCGGAGGGGTTACGCCGCCTCCGGGTGACACGCTTTGGGCGCAGCGAACCCACATTGCAAACGATCAAACCTTACGCAATTTTGTGCTTAACGAGCCACGTGGTGGCGTCTTTCGTCATGTTAATCTGCTCGTACCGCCAAAACATCCAGACGCCGATGCTGCCTTTATTATCATGGAGCCGGAAGATACACCGCCGATGTCAGGCTCTAACTCCATCTGTGTAGCAACCGTATTACTCGACAGCGGTATTCTGCCAATGCAGGAGCCCTACACAGACCTAACGCTGGAAGCACCCGGTGGCTTGGTGCATATTCGAGCGGAGTGTCGCGCGGGCAAAGCCCAGCGCATATTCGTCAATAATGTCCCCTGCTTTGCCGCAGAGCTAAACGTTCCCCTACAAGTCGAGGGCTTGGGCACGATCTACGTGGATACGGCTTATGGGGGCGACAGCTTTGTCATGGTGGACGCCGACAAACTTGGCTATGGTCTAATCCCCAGTGAAGCCAAAGATCTGGCGCAATTAGGCGTCAAAATCACCCAAGCAGCCAATGCCCAGCTCCGCTTTCAGCACCCGACCAATCCAGAATGGACCCACTTTTCCTTTTGTGGCTTTTGCGGGCCATTGGAAACCACCGAAAATGGGTACCGAAGCCGATCTGCGGTGGCCATTCAACCGGGTAAAATCGACCGTTCACCAACGGGAACCGCTGTCTCTGCACGCATGGCGTTACTGCATGCCAGAGGCTTGTTACAACCCGGTCAGCAGCTGGAAGCCCATTCTATTATGGGGTCGACGTTTACCGGCACATTGTACGACGTGACCGAGTTAGCCGGCAAAGCCGCGATTATTCCGCAAATCAGTGGTCGCGGCTGGATCACCGGCACTCATCAGCACATGCTCGATCCAGACGACCCTTGGCCTGATGGGTACAAACTAAGCGATACCTGGGGCGCGTGACCTCACACATGACCAACACGACAACCAACACAGCTAATTAACCGCCCCCAGCGACACAGGGCGTCACACAGTGGAGACAATATGAGCGAACACATCACCTTGAGCTTAGAAGATGTCCGCGACCTAAGTGAGTCTATACTCAGCGACAATGGGTTTAATTCGGCGCATGCTCAGGCCATTACCGACATTATTTACACCAATCAGTTAGGCGACTGCCACTCACATGGCCTTTACCGCCTGTTTATGTGCACAGAAAGCATTCGCTCTGGACGCGTCAGCGGTACAGCAGAACCCACCATTGTGGACGCAGGGCCTGCGGTTGTTCGCGCCGATGCAAACGATGGCATCTCACTGCTGGCCATGAAAGCGGCCATGCCACTGTTGATTGAGAAGGCGAAGAAAAATGGGGTGGCGGCGCTTGCCATCAACCGCTGTTTTCATTTTTCAGCTCTGTGGCCAGAGGTTGAAATGCTGTCGGAAGCAGGCTTAGCCGGTATGGCCATGCTGCCCAGCCACGCTTGGGTCGCACCGGCGGGAGGCAAGCGCGGCTTACTCGGCACGAACCCTTTTGCTTTTAGCTGGCCGCGTCACAACCAAGCACCTTTTACCTTTGATTTTGCTACCAGCCAATTCGCTCGGGGCGAGATCGAACTCTACCGTCGTGCCGGTAAACCCTTACCTGAAGGCGTTGCCATCGATCAAAACGGGCAACCCACCACCGATGCTGAAGCCGCTCTGAACGGTGCCATGTTGACATTTGGTGGCCACAAAGGCTCAGCATTATCCCTGATGATTGAGTTGATGGCGGGCCCCTTGATCGATGACCTAACCAGCAAGGAAAGCATGGACGCTGCTGGGGGCAAGCCCGAAGCGCCGTATCACGGCGAGATCATTCTGGCATTCGACCCAAATATGCTCAGTGGCGGGCGTGCAGCACAAAATAGTGAGCGAGCCGAACGCCTTTTTGCGGATGTAATTGACCAAGGTGCGCGTTTACCGTCGCAACGTCGCCAAGCCGCTCAAGCGTATAATACTCAGCGCCAAGCCGTGGAGATTCCACAGGCTCTCTACAACGATTTACAACAACTTAAAACGTCACCTTAAAACAGATTAACGGATACAGTGCGCTATTTGCTCTCAAAAAGTAGGTTTGGAAGGGGCAAACAAAAAGCGGTGTGGGATATCCCACACCGCTTTTTTTACGCCAACTGACTGCTGCTCGTTACCTCAAGTCGCTGGGTAACAATGCTTCAGGGATGTCCTGGAAGCACACCGGGCGCAGGAATCGACGGATCGCCATGGTGCCAACAGAAGTCGCGCCAAAGTTTGTTGACGCTGGGTAAGGGCCGCCGTGAACCATGCTGTCGCAGACTTCAACGCCCGTAGGAAAGGCATTGGCGAGTACGCGGCCAGCTTTGCGGGTTAGCACTGGCATAAACTCACGTGCCGCATCTAAATCGGCATCGTCAAGCTGTAGAGTACACGTTAGCTGGCCTTCTAAGCCTTGTGCCACACGCAGCATCTCGTCTAGGTTGCTGGCGATCACCACCACACCCAATGGCCCAAAAACTTCTTCTGACAAGTCTTTATTGGTCAGCCATTCTTGCGCCGTGGTAGCATATAAGTAGGGGGTTGCGTCGCGCAGATTGCACTGAGTACTGAGCACTTCATGTACCCCTGCACTCGCGGCCATACGCTGCTGACCTTGTCGGTAAGCGTCTGCAATGCCCTCTGTCAACATTATTTGGGAAGGTACAGATGCCAGTGCTTGCGCAGCCACAGATACAAACTCATCGCTGTCTGTTCCCGCTAGCAGCACTGCGACCCCAGGGTTGGTACAAAATTGTCCGGCACCCATGGTCAGCGAGGCCGCCCAACCTTTGGCGAGCTCAACACCTCGGTTCGACACCGCTTGAGGGAACAAGAACATCGGGTTAATAGAGCCCAACTCACCAAAGAAAGGGATCGGCTCTGGGCGGGCCGCACACAGATCGTATAAAGCACGGCCGCCACGTAAGGAACCGGTAAAACCAACCGCTTTAATTAGGGGGTGCTCGACCAGCGCTTTACCCACGTCAAACGATTCACCACTGTCTTGGATGACGCTGACCGTTCCAGCGGGCATATCACAGCGAACAATAGCGGCCAGTAGAGCTTCTGCGACAATTTCTGCTGTGCCAGGGTGAGCGGGATGACCTTTCACTACCACTGGACAGCCCGCCGCTAATGCCGACGCGGTATCGCCACCGGCGGTTGAAAAGGCTAATGGAAAGTTCGAAGCCCCAAACACAGCAACCGGGCCAATAGGGCACTGCATCATGCGCAAATCTGCCCGCGCTAAGGGGGTTCGGTCAGGCAACGCGTCATCATGGCGACGATCTAAGTAGTCGGCATCTAAAATATGCTGAGCAAATAAGCGCAATTGCCCGCAGGTGCGGCCACGCTCGCCTTGCAGGCGGGCTTCAGGCAGGCCGGTTTCAGAAGTACCAATGGCGGTAATCGCGTCGGCGCGCGCGTCAATTTCCTCAGCAATGGCGTTTAAAAACGCCGCCCGCTGTTCACGGGTGGTCGTACTGTAGGCATAGAAGGCCGCTTCAGCGGCGTCTACTGCGGCATTGACCTGTGCGGTGTTGCCTTTGGCAAACGAAAAAGCGTCTCCGTGAGCAGGAGACGACTGAAACTGCGATTCTGAGCTGACCCATTGACCGGCAATGAGATGGTGACCGTGGGGCGTGAAAGTCATGTGGTTCGCACTCCAATAATTATAATGTATTTTGTATCCATTTTATTGTTCACTATTTTACCAGCGCTGACAAGGGCCACTTTTGAGAATTCCTAAATAGGCTTTGCAACGCAAAGAGCCTACGCTGATGTCTCAGTGTAGGCTCTTTATAAGGTCAGGGAGTTCGGCACGGCTCACGCCCGCTAAGGGCTTATTATGACCCGTTTGCTTGGCGATTTTCTTTGATAAGTTCAATCACTTGGTTCTTAGTGTTGACTAGGTGAGAGCGCAGTTGCTCGGTTGCCCCAACGATGTCGCGCTTACGCGCACTGTACAGGAGCGCATGATGATCACGGCTGGCATCATCACGATGATCAAGCTTATCTATGTGCATGCTGACATAACGATCTGCTTGTAAGGTCACCCGTTCAAGCAAATTTTCCGTCAGGTGTCGGGCGGCCGCTTCATACAATCGACCATGGTATTCGGTGTTTAAAGGGCCCCAATCGGCGACATTACCCAGTCTGTACGAATTATCCATTTCTTCTAGAACTTGTTCACAAGCCGTAAAGTGCGCCTCTGTCATGTTCGGGATGGCACGAGCAAATAAGTCTACTTCCAACAAGGTGCGCACATCAAAGATCTCCGCTATTTCCTCCAGGGAGTGTTTGGTCACCGTGGCGCCACGATTGTTTTTAAAGACGAGCAAGCCCTCTGCATCTAGACGCTTTAGTGCTTCCCGTACGGGCATACGAGAGACATCGTATTCCTCCGCTAACAATTCCTGACGGATTAGAGCGCCTTCTTCCAAGTTCCCTGAAAGGATGCGCTTACGTAGATCTGCAACAATCACATCAGGCAGGCTTTGTCTTACAACTGCACGCTTTGGGGCCAAAAGGTGTCTCCTTTCATTATCATTCTGACAGGTAATAAATCGATTATACCTAATAATACGTCGAACAACGCTAGTGTTCTGATTGGGTGTCACCAGAGTATTTACTCTTTTCTTCATTATGGTTTCATTTTTCTTAAGCAAATACTGCCCTAATAAAGCGCTATATTGAAACCAGCCGTAGGAATCGACCCTACAGAAGTCACCAAGCGTTCAAGTTAAAAGCTTAAACGCACTACCTCACTATGAGTCTGGAGCAATGATGAATATCACTCTCGCACAACCAAACTTATTGAGAAACCAATCTTACATCAACGGCCAATGGGTCCCAGCGGATTCAGGTAAGACCTTTGCTGTGACTAATCCCGCTAATGGCGAGACCATCGCCGACCTTGCCGACTGTGGTGCAGATGAAACCACACGCGCCATTGAAGCCGCCGATGTAGCGCTCACGACGTGGCGACGCAAAACTGCCAAAGAGCGCTCCCTGATCTTGCGTAAGTGGCATCAGCTTATCTTGGACAACCAAGAAGACTTAGGCAAAATTATGACGCTTGAACAGGGCAAGCCGTTAGCCGAAGCGAAAGGCGAGATCTTGTACGGCGCATCATTCATAGACTGGTTTGCCGATGAAGCGCGTCGTATTTATGGTGATGTCATCCCAACCTTTGCGGAAGGTAAGCGAGTACTTACTATTAAACAGCCTGTTGGAGTGGTTGCTACGATTACTCCGTGGAACTTTCCAAATGCGATGATCGCTCGTAAAATTGCACCCGCATTAGCCGCTGGTTGTACGGTGGTCGCTCGCCCATCCAAAGAGACGCCTTTGAGTGCGTTAGCACTGGCTGAATTGGCCCACCAAGCAGGCGTACCTGAGGGTGTCCTCAATATCATCGTCGGCAGTAGTTCAAAAGATGTGGGTGGCGTGATGACGAGCCATCCAACCGTTCGCAAGCTAAGTTTCACTGGCTCAACGCCTGTCGGTAAGGCGCTTCAGTCGCAGTGCTCTGACACCGTAAAACGCACATCGATGGAGCTAGGCGGTAATGCGCCGTTTATTGTCTTTGACGATGCTGACATCGATGCCGCCATTGATGGCTTGATGGGCTGTAAATTCCGTAACGCCGGCCAAGTATGTATCAGCGCCAACCGTATCCTAGTGCAAGACGGCATTTACGATGAGTTTGCCGACAAGCTGACTAAACGCGTTGCTGAGCTAAAAACAGGCAATGGCCTTGAAGAAGGCGTTAAAGTGGGCCCTTTGATTAATAAAGGCGCCGTAGAGAAGGTAGTCGAATTGGTCGATGACGCCGTGAAGAAGGGCGCACAAGTGACTGTCGGCGGACATGATTCTGAGCAAGGTGACGAGCGCTACTATCAGCCCACCGTATTGACCAATGTAACCGATGATATGGATGTGTTTTCCACCGAGATCTTTGGTCCTGTTGCTGCACTCTACCGCTTCAAAACAGAAGACGAGGCGATTGAACGTGCTAACAATACCCCATTTGGTTTAGCGTCTTACTTCTATTCCCAAGGGTTTAGCCGTATTTGGCGTGTTTCAGAAGCCTTAGAGTACGGCATGGTCGGCATCAACGAAGGTGGTATCTCTACCGAAGTCGCACCCTTTGGTGGTATTAAAGAATCCGGCAACGGTCGAGAAGGCTCTAAATACGGTATTGATGATTATGTTGAAATCAAATACCTGTGTATGGGCGGTATACAAGAAGCTTGATCCATTCAGCTTTGTTAGACAATGACGCTCAACCTCGAAAGCCCCGCTTGCTCATTTAAGCGGGGCTTTTTTTGTAATCCCTTAAAAGGTTAAGTTCGCCGTGACATTGTAAGAGCGCCCTAAGCCTGGGTAGCGACCCACAGGGCTGGTGTCCACGCCACGGAAGTAGTATTCCTCGTCGAACAAGTTATTGACCGAGACATCGACACTCAACGTTGTGCTGTCTTGCTGGTATAGCTCTTTACTAACATTGAAATTCCAGACCATATAAGACGGAATTTTGCCGGTTGCACCCGTTGTATCTTCTTGCGCGGTATTCGCATTATCTGAGTAGGCATCGCTGTAGTAGTAGCCCGATAACGTCGATAGGTAGCCAGAAAAGTCGTAGCTCGCATCCCATGAAACTTGATGTTTCGATGCATACGGTAGCTCATTACCTTGATTTGGACCTTCTGCCTCAGAGGTTGCATCTAGGTAGGTATACGCTAGGCCAAGGCTTAAACCCGGTACGTTTTGCGTGGCGTAGCGTCCCGCCAGCTCAACCCCTTGGTGACGCGTCTCGCCAATATTATCAAAGGTTTGCGTAGCACTTTGCCATTGCAGCTGATCTTTATAATCCACTTGGAATAGCGCTGCGTTAAAACTACTTTGCCCTTGAGTAAAGCGCGCGCCTAACTCGTAGTTCCAAGAGACTTCGCCTTCTTCATCACCCGCACCACGTACTTGTGCAATTTGGGGGGCACGCAAGGATTTCTGAGCATTAGCATACGCTACCCATGCATCGTCTAAGCTGTATGCGGCGGTGATGCCCGGCAGCACTTCATTAATTTGGTTAGAATCGGTGGCACCTGAGTTACGGTCCTCAAAGTTCATATGAATCGACTCAAAGCGCACGCCCGGTGTCACTTTTAGGCGGCCATCTAGCAAACCTAACTCGTCACTGATATACGCCGCCACGGCATCAGTTTTCAAGTTCCAGTCTCGTGGCACCGTGACGTTACCGGTAGCAATATTGGCCTGACGCAGACGATAATCAATATTTTCGTTGACGTAACGCGCCCCAACGATGAGGTTATGGGTCAAGCCATCGTGCTCGCCAAATGACACCGATAGCTTAGGTTCCACACCGTACACATCAAACTCACGTGGCGAGTTACGGATATCCGTGGAAGGCTGCGCCGGATCCGCCCAGTGACCGCCCGCTGTATTAAAGCCCCAAATAAAGTTACGAGTATCGTGATGACCAAACGTGAGCACTTCAAGCTGTGAACTGTTGCCCCAATCTAGGTCTTGTAGATATTTTAAATGCCAGCGCGTTGCTGTAGCCTCATAGTCATCATTAAGACGTTGAGATTGTTGACGGTCCGCATCATAAGCCGTAGGGGAAAGGGCGCCCGACATTTCCATATCAGAGTCGTAGCGCTGTAAAAAGGCTTGCAGCTCTTTATCTTCAGAAATCAGCCAATCGGCTTTGATATCAAAGTCGGTCACATCCGTGTCGGAGTGCTCACGGTAACTGTCACCATTTAATGTATTGGCTGAAAACTGAATCCCAAAATCATCGCTTAGCCAGCCACCAGAACGCAGATATAGATTATTCATCAGGTTGTCAGAGTCTTCGTAAGCGCTAATACGATTGCTGATTTGTTTTTCCCATTTGTTTGGAATCGGCTTAGTGACAAGGTTAATCACTCCACCTACGTTGTTCGGGCCATACTGAACGGCCGCACCACCACGCACGACATCAATACGATCCAACGTGTTAAACGTAGCAGGGAACACCGATTGCCCAGTATGACCGTAAGGAGCCAAGGTCAGTGGCACGCCGTCCATTAAGAACTGTGCTCGCTCACTTCGGCTGCCACTCAGACCACGTACCGAGACATTTGGCAATACTCCTGTCCCCGATTCGTCTTGAACTTTGACGCCGGGGACCTGCTGCAACGCACCATCAATCGACGTGGCGGCGGTTTTCTTTAATTGCTCTTGCGAGAGGACCGTACGGTTGCCTGGATACTTAGCAACGTCTTTTTCATCCGACGTGCCAATGACGCTGGATTGCACGGATAGGGTATTCAGTTGGATCACTTCATTGGCAGCGTGAGCCGATACCCCATAGGCCATGGCATAAGTTAAAACAGAGAAACGAAGTGCCGCTACAAGCTGCAACGATTTGTCACGACTAGTCATGATGTAAACCTATACTTTTGTTAACAAAGAATTGAACAGACATTAAAGCTCGTAGTGATAACTCACCATAAACTCTGCTGGAGCGCCGTAACCGATTGAGTTCACACCCGACGTCCCGTTGGTGGAACCTAGGTAATACTCTTCATCGAATAGGTTGTAGGCGTTTAGTTGGATACGATGTTTGCCAACATGGTAAGACGCCATAGCGTCTACGAGGGTGTAATCCCCTAGG
This sequence comes from Marinomonas gallaica, assembly GCF_001639745.1. Classification (GTDB taxonomy): domain Bacteria; phylum Pseudomonadota; class Gammaproteobacteria; order Pseudomonadales; family Marinomonadaceae; genus Marinomonas; species Marinomonas gallaica. The sequence goes on along the minus strand of NZ_LTAX01000008.1, from coordinate 80,631 downwards.
GCAACGGCTTCGTTGTTACCCGCGAAACGGTCACCAACATATTTCACACTCGCACCGAAGCGCCAAGCGTCATCCAGTTGATATGTTGCCCCTAAGGCCGCTAGCTGATCCGATACATCGTTAGGTTTTTTACCCGTATCACGATCCTCTGCATCCATATAGGTGTAGCTTGCGGTGGCACTCAATTGCTCGGTGATCTGACCGCGCATTTCTAATTCAATCCCTTGATGACGGGCACGGCTTTTATCGACAATAAAGCCATCCGCATCGGTGCTTGGCTGTTCTTGGTCAATTTGGAACACCGCGGCGTTAAGCATCAAGGCATCGTCTAGAACGTAGGCTTTGGCCCCCACTTCGAGCAATTCCGTGGAGAAGAATTCCGCTTGGGTTGGGCTGACAAAGCTGCCGCCATAAGGCAACTGCCATGATTTAGCCACGGTCGTGTAAGCGGACATGTCGTCGGTCAAACGATACACCGCCCCCAGACGATAGCTGGTTTTATTGTCATCATTGTTGCTGTTCACGCCAGCCGCCGTGGTTTGGTCCAACTCCATACGGTCTTGGCGCACATTCCCTGTGAACGACCAATCTCCCACCGTAATCATATCCTGCAAATATAGGCCTAGGGTTTTGGTGGTGTTTTCACGGAAAGCAGGAAAACCAGGATTGGGCGCATTGGTCGCAGTAGGGTTGTAGATATCCTTAGTCGGCAAGTTCATGCGCGCCAGATTTAAGTCGATATCGATCTGGTTGTAATCGGCACCAAACAGTAATTGATGATTATCCAGTTGCCATTCCAGCTCCGATTGCAGCGTTTGCGTGGTGCGCGGATCGTAGCCAAAGGTATTCACCGTTTGCACTACTTTATTTGTATCTGAAACCGGCGTGGTTGCTTGTCTTGTACCTTGTTGTTCCAATGTCACGCGATTGTAAACCGCACGATTGTGCCAAGTGATCTCCGGTGTCAGCGTCAACTCATCTTCGATGGCGATGCGCGCACTGTCAGATTCTTGGTAATCATTAAGACTGCCGAAGTAAGTACTTCTTGGCACCGCAACAGGTTTGCCATCTTTGGACGGAATACCACGGTAGGGCACTAACTCTTGATGCATAAACTCTAAATTAAGGTTCACCACATGGCCTTCAGACGGATTAAATTGCAACGACGGGGCAATAAAATAGTCTTCTGAATCCACATGATCGACAAACGAATTCGACTGTCGAATCTCGGCATTGATACGACCATTGACGGTATCTGTCAGCTGAGTTGAGCTGTCTATCGAGCCAGTCACCTGATCATGGCTGCCATAGCTCGTACCTAAGCGTGTAAATTCATCTCCATTGGCACGTTTGGTGACAAGGTTAATAATCCCACCCGCTGAACCACGACCATACAACGCACCGGCAGGGCCTTTTACTACCTCAACTTGCTCAACATTGGCCAAACTGCGATAGGACTGTAAATTACCATCGTCTCTCAAACCATCGCGATACACGTCTCGAATCGCATCAAAACCACGAATCACAAACTGATCACGACTGCCTTCTCCTAGGGTATTGTTCACCCCAGCCACACCATCGAGTGCATCCACTAAGCGCACCGCACCACGGTCTTCCATTTCAGTATTCGTCACCACCGATACGGACTGTGGCACATCTAGCCATTCAGCATCGGACTTGCTACCCGATGTTGGCAACTCCTGAGCGTATCCCTTGTAATCTTGAATCATGATTGGATTCATCATATTTTGGCGATCAGAAATAGGGGCTTCCTGCGCGCCATGCGCAGCCGATGAAACAGCGATTACTGCCGTAAGAGGCGTCACTAAAAACGTTTTTATTTCCATTACGAATGGCTTCCAAGTGTATGCCTGTAAAGCGTTGCGAAAATCGCAACATCTTGTTTTCTTAATAGAAATGAAACCACACTCAATAACCATTATCAATTAAAAACAAATATCATTTGTATTTAAATTAATCAGTCTTTCGCTTTAAAAACAGACAAACGCTAGACACGTCCTTTTGATGCTATCGAAAAACTACCTGACTATACATTGGCCAACTTCATGGCTAGATTGCAATTTGAATGTCTCGTCCCATCACTATTTACCAGTTTAAAAAACGCGGCCGTGTATGACTTATCTTTGCCTTAACGCAGTAGTAATTTCTAATGTTTGAATAACATCAAACAAAGCATTGATAGCTTCCCATTTTTTCCGCCCTATAGTTCTCCTACTATCCATTCATTACGGACAAATAGTGTCCGAACACACATACCTCATTATGAGTCTGGAGTTATTATGCAAGTAACATTAGCTCAACCAAACCTACTGAAAAGCCAATCATTCGTGAACGGTGAGTGGGTTGCGGCTGATTCTGGTAAAACCTTCGCAGTGATCAACCCTGCAACGGGTGAACACATTGTTGATGTAGCAGATGTTGCGGCAGACGAGACAACGCGTGCTGTCGAAGCGGCGAATGCGGCGCAAAAAGCATGGCAAGGTAAAACAGCAAAAGAACGTGCGATGTTACTACGCAAGTGGAATCAGCTGATTCTTGATAACCAAGAAGACCTGGCTAAGCTAATGACTCTAGAGCAGGGCAAACCGTTTGCTGAAGCGAAAGGCGAAGTGCTGTACGGCGCGTCGTTCATCGATTGGTTTGCCGACGAAGCACGTCGTTTATACGGTGAAGTGATCCCATCTTTCGCCAATGACAAACGTGTTCTAACCATCAAGCAAGGGGTGGGCGTTGTTGCAGCGATCACGCCTTGGAACTTCCCAATTGCCATGATTACGCGTAAAGCCGGTCCTGCACTTGCAGCGGGCTGTACGATCGTTATCAAACCATCAGAAGAAACACCTCTGTGTGCCTTGGCGCTTGCCGAGTTGGCGCATCAGGCGGGCATCCCAGCGGGTGTTCTGAACGTGGTAGTGGGTACCGACGCTAAGGCGATAGGCGGCGTACTGACTGGCAATCCTATCGTGCGTAAATTGAGCTTTACTGGCTCAACACCAGTAGGAAAACTACTACTCTCTCAATGCGCACAAACGGTAAAACGCACCTCCATGGAGCTAGGTGGCAACGCACCTTTCATCGTATTCGATGACGCTGACCTTGATGCAGCGGTAGAAGGCGCGATTGCTTCCAAATACCGCAACGCCGGCCAAACGTGTGTGTGTGCCAACCGTATTCTTGTTCAAGACGGTGTTTACGATGCCTTTGCTGAGAAATTGGCAAAACGTGTTGCGGAATTTAAAACCGGTAACGGTTTTGCAGACGGCGTAAACATCGGTCCTCTGATCAACAAAGCAGCGGTTAACAAGGTTGAAGAGCTTGTTAACGATGCGGTGAGCAAAGGCGCAAAAGCATTAATCGGTGGCGCAAAAGCAGAGCAAGCAGGCGAGCAGTTCTTCGAGCCAACCATCCTAACGGGTGTAACACCCGACATGACCATTTTCTCAAGCGAGATCTTTGGCCCTGTGGCTCCGTTGTTCCGCTTTAGCACAGAAGATGAAGCTGTTGAGATGGCAAACAATACCCCATTTGGTTTGGCATCTTACTTCTATTCCCAAAATATCGGCCGTATTTGGCGTGTTTCCGAAGCGTTGGAATACGGCATGGTCGGTGTTAACGAAGGCATTATCTCCAGCGAAGTTGCGCCATTTGGTGGTGTGAAAGAGTCTGGCAGTGGCCGTGAGGGTTCCAAGTACGGTATCGACGAGTACGTGGAAATTAAATACCTATGCATGGGCGGCATTAACTAAGTCACCCATAATGCCCGCCAGTGTCAGACAAAACAGTGTTTCTGTAGCTGTGTGATAGCAAGCATTAGCCCATGGATGGGCGCTCCGCCCCTTTAGGGCATGGACGCCCTACAGGGCGGTGCTGCTATCACACCGTCTACAAATACGACTGATATATTGACTGACATTGCTCGCACCTAATTAAGAGAGATCGAGACAAATGAACAACGCTAGCTTACAAGAACGCAAAGTAAATGCCATCGCACGTGGCCAAGGCAACATGGCTCCTGTGTATGTAGACCGTGCCCTAAACGCTGAAATTTGGGACGTTGAAGGCAACCGTCACATCGACTTCGGTGCGGGTATCGCGGTAGTGAACACGGGCCACAACCACCCGAAAGTGAAAGCCGCAGTCCAAGCACAAGTTGAGCGCTTCACCCACACGTGTGTCATGGTGAGCCCATACGAGTCAGCTGTTGCTCTTGCAGAAAAACTAAACGCTGCCGCACCTGGTAACACGCCGAAGAAATCTATCTTCGTAACGACGGGTGCAGAAGCGGTTGAGAACTGTGTGAAAATCGCCCGTGCTTACACGGGTCGTCCGGGTATCATCGCGTTCAACGGTGGCTTCCACGGCCGTACCAACATGACCATGGGTCTAACAGGTAAAGTAAACCCTTACAAAATTGGCTTTGGTCCATTCCCAAGCGACATTTTCCACGTGCCGTACCCAAATGAGTACCTAGGCATTACTGAAGAGCAAGCACTTGCTGACCTGCAAATGCGTTTTACGTGTGACATTGAGGCGTCTAAAGTAGCGGCGATCATCATCGAGCCAGTTCAAGGCGAAGGTGGTTTCTACATGGCGTCAGCAAGCTTCCTACAAAAGCTACGTGCGGTATGTGATGAGCATGGCATTCTATTGATCATGGATGAAATCCAAGCCGGTTTCGCCCGTACTGGTACGATGTTCTGCCACGAACAATCTGGCGTCGAAGCAGATCTTATGACGGCAGCAAAAGGCATCGCAGGTGGTTTCCCCATCGCAGCGGTAGTGGGTAAAGCAGACATCATGGACGCGCCAATTCCTGGTGGTCTTGGCGGTACTTACGGTGGTTCTCCAGTAGGTTGTGCAGCGGGTCTTGCAGTATTCGACGTGATCGAAGAAGAAAACCTATGCGAACGTGCTAACCAAGTGGGCGCGCGTTTTGTTGAGCACCTAAAAGGTCTACAAGCGGAATACCCACACATCATTGGCGACGTGCGTAACGCTGGCGCCATGATCGCAGTTGAATTCGTTCACGACGGTGACGTAACTAAGCCGTACCCAGAGCTAGCGAAAGGCCTATCGGCAAAAGCCGCTGAAAATGGTCTAGTACTGCTTTCTTGTGGTATCCGCGGCAACGTTATCCGCTTCCTACCAGCATTGACGATCGAAATGGAGATCATTGATGAGGGTATGGACATCTTCAAGCGCATCTTTAAAGAGCTTGTGTAAGATGTCAGTTTTAACGGCTTAGTCCACCTAGACTTCCGTTTACAAGACAAGCCCTCCAGGTTGAATGTCTTGTTTTCAGCCGCTGCCTCACAAGGGCAGCGGCTTTTTTATGTGCGCTTTACGCTAAGTTTAATTGATGCTCGGGTACAATCGCGCCACGGTGCTGTATGACTTGTGCTGCAATGTTGTGCGCAAGCTTGGCGCTGTCGGCTTTACTCTTGCCTAACGCTAAGCCGGCTAAATAGCCGCCATTAAAGGAATCACCCGCACCCGTTGTGTCCAGTGGACGAATGCCTTCCAGCGAGGGGACAAGCTGTTCTTCTGAGGCAATTAGACAGCCTTCTGCGCCTTTTTTAACGATGACTTCCTGTGCGCCTGCTTGCTTCCAAAACGCAACCACATCACGGTCTGTATGCAGGTCATTGAGCAGTTGCTCGTCGTCAAGGGTTGTCATTACCGTGGCTTGGGTAGCTGAGACCAGATCTTGCATGGCAGACGATGCCTCTTTGGCACCTTGCCACAGTTTAGGGCGGTAGTTCGGATCAAACACTACGCTGACATGCGCCGCTTTTAATGCATTGACCAGCTTCATGCGTGCTACCGGCGTCAAGATCGCCAAAGAAATACCAGACAGATACACCATTTGATAGTCACTTAACGAAGCTAATAGAGCATCGCCTTCATCGCCATCAAACATGCGCTTAGCCGCCGATGTTTCACGCCAATAGGTAAAACTGCGTTCACCATCGTCATCATTTGATACAAGGTATAACCCCACCTTGCCATCCTCAAGGCAACGGATCGAGCCCGTATTCAAATCAGCGGCGCTGAGTGCATCAATGAGTTTATGACTGAGCTCATCTGTACCTACTGCAGTTATATAGCTCACATCTGCTTGGTTATTTAATAGCTTCTTTAAGTAATAAGCCGTGTTGTAGGTGTCACCGGCGTAATTTTTAATCAAGTTGTTAGGGGTATCGCCTGTTGTTAGCTCGATCATGCATTCACCGATGCAGGCAATTTTTATGTTGGACATATGAGAACTCCAAGCATAGCCGCTTAATCTGAGGTTAAGCGGCTATGACAATGTCTAAGAAGAGAGGGAACTGAGTGTTGGCTGTAAAGGCGACTGCTGCAGCTGTGTGACTAAGTAACTGATTCGTTCACACAATGCCGTGTCGTCAGCTAAGAGCGCAGGAAAAATGTCTGTCATAGCCAGCAAAGACGCGACTCTTTCTACCGTATTCTCGCTCTGACTGATCGCAGCGAACACAGTAGTTTCTAACGGGTCATTTATCGAGGTCAGCGCTTGTTGATGTTGCATAACATACAGCATCCAGCCCGCTAGCCCAAGCTCTGTCGCTTGTCGAGCCATACCTTGCTGCGACAAATCGCACCAGCCTTGCAACCAACGCTGTGGCAATTTTTGCGATCCATCCATGGCAATTTGTTGTAAGCGATGCTGCAAACTGTCATTTTTAAAGCGTTGAATCAAGGCAGAGCAGTAATCTTCTAATTCTTGTTGATCAAACGATGGCAGGGTCGGCGCCACTTCTTGCATCATATAGAAACGCAGAAACTGTTCAATCGCAGGATCGGTCATCGCTTGAGCGACAGTTTCATAACCTGCAATAGGACCCAAATACGCTAACAGTGAATGGCTACCGTTGAGCATACGCAACTTCATCATTTCGTATGCAGACACGTCAGCGACCATCTGCACACCAAACGCCTCCCACTGTGGGCGACCTTGTGGGAAGTTATCTTCTACTACCCATTGGCTAAACTGCTCACACTTTACCACCGTCGGGCTATCGATCCCGGTGTCTTGTTTGATCGCTGCAAAATCCGCCTCGGTCATAGCAGGCACAATACGGTCAACCATCGAACTTGGGAAAGCCACCTTCTGCTCTATCCATGCCGCGAGCTCAGCATCAAACGCTTTAGCAAAGCTCACCACCGCCGTTTGCACGCGTTTGCCATTGTGGGGCATGTTGTCACAACACAGTACGGTAAAGGGCTCAAAACCCGCTTCTCGGCGCAAACGCAAACCTTGGACCAATAACCCGATAATCGTCTTTGGACTCTCTAGGTTCGCCAAGTCATGTTGGATATCCGCATTGTCCGTTTGCAACTGACCAGTCGCAGGCGATAGAAAGTAGCCTTTTTCTGTCACTGTCATCGTGACAATCTTGGTATGTGTATCCGCCAGACGCTGCACCAACGCTTGTCGGCCCATTGCATCACCTGCGAATAACGCTTCTTTCATGGCGCGAATTTCTCGCACTGTGGCGGTATTCTGATCAGCGTATTCCACCACATGAAACACATTGTTGGCCCCATTTAATTGCTCAACCAATGTTACATTAGAGCGGATATTCGCACTGACCAACGCCCAATCACCACCACATTTGGCTAAGGTGTTTTCGATATAAACCGCTTGGTGGGCACGATGAAACGCCCCCAAACCAATATGAACGATGCCAGCTTGATGCTGTTCAGGGACGACATGACTCGCCTCTACAGTAATATTCATAACGTTGTCTCAACTAATCCATTAATGAAGGAAGCCACAGCGAAACTGCCGGTACGTAAGACACCAGCAATAATACGGCAAGGTTGCATAATAAGAATGGCCAAATGGCTTTCACCACATGAGACATCGGGATCTTACCGATACCCGCCGCCACAAACAGACACACACCAACTGGTGGTGTGGTCAAACCGATCATCAGATTCAATACCGCCATGATGCCAAAATGAATAGGATCCATACCGATACCTTCCGCGACTTTAAGCAGTGTCGGGAACAGAATAATCAGCGCGGCGATGGTTTCCATAAAACCACCCACCAACAGCAGTACCAAGTTCAGGATCAAGATGACGAGAATGGGATTAGAGGTGATGCCGAAGATCGCATCAGACAGCATCTGTGGGATTTGCTCGCTGGTCAGGATCCAGCCAAATAAGTTTGCCATACCAACAAGGAGCAGCAAGCTCGACGAGCTTAACGCGGTATCCATCAGAATCTTCGGAAGATTCTGCCAAGTAATGCCTTTATAGACAAACATACCGACAACAAAGGCGTACAAACTCGCCACAATCGAGGCTTCCGTTGGCGTAAAGATGCCGCCGATGATGCCGTACAAAATAATGAAGGTCATCAACAGCGCCCAAAACGCACCACGACCAACGCTTAACACTTCACGTAACGTCGCGCGTTTTTCTCGTGGGTACTGTTTTCGCACCGCAATAATGTACGCCGTCACCATCATCGCCAGACCCAGCATCAAGCCAGGCACCACCCCTGCGATGAACATCTTGCCGACCGAAATACCACTTAAAGAGCCAACGATAATCATCGGAACACTGGGTGGAATAATCGGGCCAATAGTCGAAGAAGCCGCCGTGACCGCGGCTGCAAATGGCTTATCGTAGCCAGAGCGCGCCATCCCCGGAATCATCACCGAGCCGATGCTGGCCGTATCGGCTACAGCGGTACCGGAAATACCCCCAAAGATCATCGAGCCGCCGACATTAGCGAGACCAAGACCACCACGAATATGGCCTAAAAGGGCGTTACTAAAACGAATGATGTAGTCGGTAATATTGCCGACGTTCATCAGATTACCGGCCAAAATAAAACCTGGAATACACAGCAACACGAAGGAATCCATGCCTGCATATAAGCGCTGCGGCACGATCGTCATGGGGATATCCGCCATGAACAAGTATGCCATCGAAGACAATCCCAAACAAAAGACAATGGGCATACCAAACAGAAGCAGCGCAAAAAAGGCTACAAATAAAATCGCAACTTCCATGGTTATTGACCCTTACGTTGAGTGAATGAAAGTAACTCTAAGAGAGCCCCTAGCACACTGTAAAAAGCGGTTAAGTAAAAGAAAATGGTCACTGAAATGAACACCCAGTACATTGGCATTTCAAGGGTAGGCGACATTTGCCACTGGCCTATTTGAGCGTACTGCATAGAGAACGGAATCAAATACAACGCAAAGGCGGCAGTCAGAACATGGCAGATCAGTACGTAGATGCGTTTCCAAAATGGACTTAGAAACCCTTGAAACAGCTCTAAGCGCACATGACGATCATCGCGAATCACCAATCCGGAGCTTAGAACAATTAAATAAATAAACAGATAACGCGACAGTTCCTCGGTCCAAACCGGCGAGGTGGGCAACATAAAGCGGGAAATAACCTGCAATAGAACCACTGCAGCAATCGCCAGCAACGCCGCTGACGCAAGGATGGCAAAGCACTTATCAATCACTGCACGAATCGCCAGCAGCAATGAGGTGACTTTCACCGTTAAAGTGCTCGTAGAAGCGGGAGCATTCATCGGACAGAACTCCAAAAAATAAAGAACCTCCCCAAGCGTAACAAGGGGAGGTTGAGCATGCCGTTATTAAATTTTGTTCAAAAGTTCTAGCTGCTCAGGTGTCAAAGACTCTTGCACCGCGGCTTTTACTTCTTTTTGGAAAGCCTCAATATTTGGCTCAACAAACGTCATACCGCGCGCTTCTAAGTCTGCTCGCAGTGCCGCTTCGTCAGCTTTAAACATTTCATGTTCGTATGACTGCATTTGCGCCGCTGCATCCAGCACGATCTCACGTAGGTCCGCTGGCATGCTGTTTAATTTGTGTGAGCCAATCACAACATAGATCCAGCTGCGCACATGACCGGTTAGGTTTACGTAGTCTTGCACTTCATAGAAGCTAGCGCTTTTGATTAAACTCAGTGGGTTTTCTTGGCCATCAATCGTGTTCTGTTGAAGCGACGTAAAGACTTCACTGAACGACATTGGAATCGGCTTAGCACCTAATTTGTGCCACGCTTTTACAAACAGTGGTACGTTAGGTACACGCAGTTTCATGCCTTCTAGATCACTTGGCTCCATAATTGGGCGATTGGATGTTAGGTGGCGCGGACCACGCTCAAACCAAGCAATCGGCTGTAAACCCGTTTGCTGCTTGATCTGCTCTTCGATCTCTTGACCGACTTCACCTTCTACCGCATTTTTAAGCTGCTCAGAACTGGTAAAGGCATAAGGCACGGCCAGCAACGCGGCTTTTGGTGCCCAATTTTGCAACGATTCACCGGTCATGGTCATGTCCGCTGTGCCTAACTGAATGCTGTTAATCACATCCTGTTCTTTACCAAGCTGTGAGCTTGGGTACAGTTTCACTTCAATTCGACCATCCGATTCAGCTTCGGCCACTTCTTTGAACTTGAGAGCGGCTTTGTGCCAAATATTGTCTTCTGACGCTGGATGACCAAACTTAAGGGTGACATCCGCGGCATGGGTAAGACCCGCCGCAATTAACGCAGAAGAAAGAGCAATGGCTTTGAACATTGGTTTAATCATGGGTAACTCCATTTTTTTATTTTCGATCGTTTTAAGTTACTCACCCATAGTGACGAGCACTTTGCGGGTAATCTCTGGGTGTTTTTCCATTAACTGGATGCCATCCGGCATTTCATTCAAGGCAACACGGTGACTGATTAATTTCAGTGGGTCCAGTTGACCAGACGCAATCAATTCCAGCACTTGTGGGAATCGGCGATTATTTAAGCGAGAGCCAACCAGTGTGAGCTCTTTCTTAATCACTTCGATTTGCGACAGATCACTGGGTGCAGAACTAAAGCCCAATAGACCAACACGGCCCGCAGGACAGGCAATGCGCAAAATTTCAGGCAATAGGGCAGGAATGCACGCCGCATCTGCGATCAAAGGTACGCCTTCGCCATTTGTCCATTCACGTACGGTGTCTTCGACGTTTTGCTCGCGGCTATTGATCGTATCGGTTGCGCCCAATGCTTTGGCGGTTTCTAAACGCTCCGCAACGATGTCCGTCACGATAATTCGCTCAATGCCAATCGCTTTAGCGACTTGCACGATGGTCAGACCAATCACGCCCGCGCCATAAACCAATAGCGTATCCCCATCAATTGGGTTCATACGCGATAACACATTCATCGCAATGGAATACGGCTCGACCAACGCGGCTTGTTCTAGCGTGACGTTGTCTGGCAGTTTAATCACATTGGACGCTGGCGCACTGGTAAACTGGCTAAAGCCGCCGTTACGGTGTACACCAAATACTTGCATGTTCATACACACGTTATGGCGTCCAGCGCGGCAAGGGTAACAGGTGCCACAACTAATAACGGGGTCAACGCACACGCGATCACCGACGGCTAAACCTTCGACATCGTCCGCCAGCGCCGTTACCACGCCAGAGAATTCATGGCCTGTGACACGGGGGAACTGTACGAATGGGTTTTGACCATGAATGATGTGCAAGTCGGAACCACAAATCCCTGCGAACGATGTTTTAATCATCACTTCACCGGCCGCCACTTCTGGCATCTCGGTGTCGATTAGGTTGTATTCGTTAACGTTTTTAACTTGGAAAGCTTTCATAGGGTTACCAGTTCCACAGGGTGCCATCTTCCAAGCGATTCACTGGAAGATAAGCAGGTTTATAAGGGTATTTCGCGGCCAGTTCTTCATCGATGTCAACACCGTGCCCAGGCACTTCGCCCGGAGTGAAGAAGCCGTCTTTAAATTCGTAGGCATGTGGGAACACAGCATCCGTTTCAGCGGTGTGCGGCATGTGTTCTTGAATACCAAAATTCGGTACCCACGTATCAAAATGCAGCGCTGCGCCCATGCAGACAGGCGATAAATCGGTTGCGCCATGGAAACCTGTTTTAACATGGTACAAAGCAGCGAAATCGGCAATGCGGCGTACATTGGTAATACCACCAGCATGGGTAATCGTGGCGCGAATGTAGTCGATCAGCTGCTTTTGTATCAGCTCTTGGCAATCATGCAATGAGCTGAAAACCTCACCAATCGCCAACGGAGTAGTGGTGTGCTGGCGGATGATTTCATAAGACGCTTGATGCTCGGCAGGGGTACAGTCTTCCAACCAAAATAAGTGGTAAGGTTCCACTTCTTTGCCAAGACGCGCCGCTTGAATCGGCGTTAAACGATGGTGTGCGTCGTGCAAAATATGCAAGTCTTCACCGAATTGATTGCGTACTGCTTCAAATAATTTTGGCACGTGGTTGAGATATTTTTCCGTCGACCAAACATGCTCAGCGGGCAGATCAGAGTCGGCTGGCTCGTAAGGCTTACCCGCTTCTTTAGCGACGCCATAAGTAGTCGGTACGCCAGGGATGCCACATTGCACACGTACGGCTTTATAGCCTAGGTCGACATGCTTTTGCACTTCTTCTAAACAAGAGTCGATGTCTAAACCGGTCGCATGACCATAGACCATCACTTTTTCACGGCTTTTACCACCGAGCAATTGGTACAACGGCATGTTTGCCATTTTTGCTTTGATGTCCCACAGGGCCACATCGACGGCTGCAATAGCGGTCATGGTCACAGGACCGCGACGCCAGTAAGCACCGCGGTATAAGTACTGCCAAGTATCTTCGATACGCTGCGGATCTTTACCAATGAGCGTTGGGATAACATGGTCTTCTAGATACGCTACCACCGCTTTCTCGCGGCCGTTAAGCGTCGCATCACCAATACCATATACGCCTTCATCGGTTTCAATTTTAAGCGTAACCATATTGCGTCCGGGGCAGGTCACAATCACTTTTGCGGATCGAATTTTCATACTGACAAACCTAACTTATTATTTTTGGCATACCAAAAAATGGATTACGAGGCTAAAACTAGCCTAATTTTCAACCACAAACAAGCATTCTTGCACTATTGGCATACCATTTTTCGCTGTAACCGGACAAGATCGCGACTTTCTATCGACTTTTTCGAGGAAGTGCGTAAATATGGCATACCACTTTTGTAACCATCTAATCAGTAGAAATCATGGCAGAACGTCTTTACAAAGAAATTGGTGAGAAGATTAAACAAGAAATACTCAAATCAGACATGGGTATTGGCGATAAGCTTCCGACAGAGCGAGTCTACGCAGAGCTGTTTGGTGTGAGCCGAACGTTGGTGCGTGAAGCATTCATCATGCTTGAAATTGAAGAGCTCATTGAAGTCAAAAAAGGCTCTGGCAGCTACCTAAAAGCTCGCCCATTTGATCGCCCTGACCGACAAGTATCAGATGTCGGCCCTTTCGAATTGCTTCAAGCAAGGCAAGTGATTGAGAGCGCCGTGGCCGCCTGTGCAGCATTGACAGTGACAAAAGCAGATTTACAGCGACTGCAAGACACATTAGACCTTGAAGAAGCCGAAATGCAAAACGTTGAAAAAGCGAATGCCGCCGATCGTGAGTTTCATTTATTGGTCGCCCAAGCCACGCAAAACACGTTATTGGTCGATAATGTACTGCGTCTTTGGGACATGCGCGACAACAACCCCATGTGGCAGCAACTGCATGCTCGTATCCCTGAGTCGTCCTATCACGGCCAATGGCTAAAAGATCACGAAAAAGTATTGATGCAACTGCGCAAACGCAGTGCTGAAGGCGCGCGTGATGCGATGTGGCAACACCTAGAGAACGTCAAGCGAACCCTGTTTGAACTGTCTGACACCGAAGCGCCGGATTTTGATGGGTATTTGTTTTCTTAGCGACGGAATAACCATTTCTGGCAACTTAAGAGCGTATTTTAGATAGTACGGGGCCAGCTACGTACTGCAAGACAAGGTAAACGAATGCGCCTGCCAATACACCAATCCCTAAATTAATCAGCATCGGGATAAGTCCAGATACAATGGTTTCGAGTGCGGGTGGTAAGGATGACAGCGGAGCTTCCCAGTGTGGTAAGGCGTGAGCAATGATGCCACCACCGACTAAGAACATGGCGAAGGTGCCCACCACAGAAAGTGTTTTCATTAGCTTAGGTGCGAAGGTTACGAGCCCCATCCCCAGAGTGTTTAGTAAGCCATCTGGGTATTTTTTTCTTAGATAAAGTCCTAGATCATCGAGCTTAACGATCCCAGCAACCAGAGCATACACACCGGCGGTCATAACAAAGGCTATAAGGGAAACCACTAAGACTTGGCTAATAAACGCAGCGCTTTGAACCGTACCTAAGGCAATAACGACGATTTCTGCTGATAGTATAAAATCAGTGCGGATGGCGCCTTTGATTTTATTTTTCTCGTAGGCCACCAAATCTGTACCCTCTGGTAGATTTAACTGGTCACTGTGCTCTTTTTTATGCGTTAAGCTTTGCAGAACCTTTTCGAAGCCTTCAAAACAAAGATACAAGCCTCCAATCATTAACAACGGTGTAATGAGCCACGGCGCAAAGGCTGAAATCAGTAAAGCGAGCGGCACTAGAATCAGTTTATTAATAAAAGAGCCTTTGGCAACGGCCCAAACTACTGGTAGCTCTCGGTCAGCGCTGACACCTGTAACTTGCTGAGCGTTCAGTGCTAGATCATCACCGAGCACTGCACCGGTTTTCTTAGCGGCCACCTTAGACATCAACGCAATGTCGTCCAGTAGGGTAGCGATGTCATCAATCAACGCGAGTAAATTTGTACCAGCCATGGTTCTAGCTCCTGTGTGGATGTTTCATTGACAGTACCATTAACCCACTTTAAAAAACGCCAATGACTTCGAAAATTAAATGCAGTATTAGCGATTTAGAAGATGATCATGTGGTTACTCTGAGCCTAATCCTAATAAGGTGCTGCCCCCATTTCACCTTGTCCAAAGTACGCTCTAATCACGTCTAAAAACAATTCTCTAGGCTTATTAGGCTGGGCGGTTTTCTTGTAGATAGCGGCCATGCCGAGGTTATAAAAACGCTGAGATGTGGCAACAGCAACAATATCACCGCGTTTTAGATACTCCGCCGCGTAAGTTTCGGGTAAAAAGCCAATGTATCGCCCGGATAAAATAAGCGCTAAACGCGTGTCGTAAAAATATGAGATTGCAGATAAAGTCATGTTAGATATCTGCTCACTTGCCCCTTCATGAGGCTTCAAGCCCGCATGTGTGGCGGGAAAGCTATCAACAGAATCGATTTGCTCTTGCTCTGATAACAGCGCCAATGGATGCGTTTTGGCCACATAGATATAGCAGGGCTCACTGTATAAATGGATGTACTCAAGGCCATCAAGTTTACGGTGATAGGGAATAAACCCCACGTCTGCGCCATCGTTTAAAATAGTACGCTCAATTTTAGCCATCGAAGTGATGTTGGTTTCGAGCGTCACCTCCGGTGCACGGTCGGTGAACTCACGAATCAACTCAGGAAAACGGCAACGCGGATCCAGACTCACCGAGTCTGACAGCGCAATCCGCAAACGGCCCGTCAAGCTGGCATTGAGGTTGTTCACGGTAATACGAAACGCATCTAACGATTCCAGTAAGGTTTCGGTCATGCGGTAAATGATTTCACCTTCTTCGGTCAACGAGAAGCCACCACGACCACGCTTACAGAGGGTTAGGTTCAAACGAGACTCAAGGTTTGAAATATGCAGGCTGATCGTAGAGCGGCCAATATTTAACATGGTCTCCGCCGCTGAAAACCCACCGCAGTCTACGACTGTTTTAAAGACTTTCAGTTGCTTGATTTCGTAGTCGCCTACTTGACCAAGCGAGTAATTTTTCACGCTCATCATGCCCCCTAACAACTCAGCTAGATGTCTAATGTTACTCAGTATATCCGATCTTTATAGCATTCCACATGGCCAATTCATTGTGATCCCTAGGTTTGTTTGGTCAACACCTAACTTTAGGTTTAGACAACAGCGTTTCACTCCCTAGTGAGCTTCTCTAATGTGGAGCTATCAGTGTTGAGTAATGGCATCACCCTTGTTAATTAGCGCTGGTAGCTCTTAAGAAGCCCTCTCAATGCTTCTTATTTTGAGAATCTTTGTACTTTTTATTAGCCCGTGCACTTGCTCGGGCTTTTTTTAAATGTACTGTTCATATTTATGCGTTAATTTATGCTCTTCTCACTTCCTTTGACTTAGGAGTTTTTGTGTCCTTAAAACTTTCTGTTCGACAAAAGCTGATCGCTATTTTGCTTTTCGTATGTATCGGTTTTGCTGGGTTTGGCTTATACGCTGTGATGAATTTTCAGCAGATGCAACAAGCTGGGCTAAAAGCCAATAGTATTGCCGATTCCTATGCTCAGCTGAGTAATCTGGAAATCACGCTGCTCAAATTCGAACGCCATGCGGATACACCTAAGCAAGAAGACATTGCCAAACTCTTTCAAGAACTCGACAGTCTTATCGAAGAAGACGCTCTGCAACAAGTACTGGCGAATCCTTTCCTAGATGAGCAAGCGAAACAAAGTGTGCGGACACTTAAGCAAAACCTTCCAAACTACTTTGATCGCTTACAAAGCTATTTAGAGACCACTCAAAAACTGGGTACAGATAATCAAAGTGGTGCGTTATTGGCTCTAAACCAAGCCGCAGCGACCGCTGAGGAAAACCTCGCAATGTTGGCCAGCTTTGCGGCCACATTTAAAGAAGTGCGCACCAAAGAAAAGGACTTTTTAGCCTACCCAACACAGGCCAACCAAGTCATATGGTTTGAGTCTTTAGATGGGCTGGTTACACAAGTGAATGAGATTGGCTTTGGCGATGTATTTAATCCATTGTTAGACGCCTATCGCACGGCCGCTCAACCCGTTGCGAATTACGCTTTGTCGCGCAAACAAATCAAACAAGCGCTGAATCAGGCTCGCGAGCAAAACTCACAAACCTTGAACAATACGACAGAGTACCTGAAATCACCTTTATTAGAACAAGCACAGCTGCAAGCCAATGTTACAGCCACAAATGCACGCCGTAATTTGATCATTGGTGGCATCGTCCTTACGTTACTCATCGGTGCCATCATTGCGACGGTGATTTACAGCTTAAATCAAAAAATCCAAACCATCTTGAAACGCTTACAAGAAGTGGCGGCCGGCAAACTGGTTCGCCATGACAACAACACGATGAATCCAAACGATGAATTCGATCAGATTTTAATGACCTCGAATGAAATGACGGACAACCTCAGTCTTCTGGTCAGCCAATTACGCAATAGCAATCAAGCGTTAGTCAGCACCGCCGACCAATTAAGCGAGGATGCGATTACGATCGTGTCTGGCAGTGAGCAGATTCGCGACCGTAGTAATACTTTGGCTGCTGCGACTGAAGAAATCTCTCACACATCTGCGGATGTCGGCAATATGACACAACAGGTCAATGCGGCCACTAACGATGCCTACAACTCAGCTCAAACCGGGGCGCATGTGATTGGTGATGCGATTGACGCCATTCAAGCGGTTGCCTCTTCCATTGAACAAACCCATGTCAGCGTGTCGCAGCTCGGTGAGCGCTCCAAAGAAATTGACTCCGTGATCGACCTAATCGTGGGCGTTGCAGAGCAAACTAACTTACTCGCTCTGAACGCAGCCATCGAAGCCGCACGTGCCGGAGAAGCAGGCCGAGGCTTTGCGGTGGTCGCAGACGAAGTCCGAACCTTAGCCGAGCAAACCGTTCAAGCCACCAGCAGTATCACCAGCAAAATTGAAGGCATTCAGCGAGAAACCCAAAATGTTATCGCGGCCATGGCGTCCAGCTTAGAACAAGTCGCCGCTGGAAAAGAGAAAGGCGAAACGGCTGTCTTTACCATCAAAGAAGTGGAAGCGTTAACCTTAGATGCTGCAGAGCGGACACAATCGATTTCTGCTTCGATTCAAGAAGTTGTACTGACGACACAGACCATGGCCAAAGATATGGATGATATTGCTCAAAGCATCGAACATAACTACCATGCGACGCAAAATATCAAAGCATCCGGCCAAGACATCCATGGCCATGTTTCCAGCTTAACCCAACAAATTGCGCAATTTGAAATTAGATAGTCATTTATTTTTTAGAATTAGTTTGAGAAAAAGGGGAAGCATCGCTTCCCCTTTTTTACGGTCTAATCATCCCCTTAATTGCACCATAAGAGTGCATTATAATACACTCTGATTGTTGGGCATTCATTGATCAATAAAAACCGACGTAATTTTTTGAAAATGCTTTAATAATCAAATTACTAGATCATCATGGGCGCGTCATAATTGTGACACTATTTGAGCCCTAATATAGGGCACACGCACGAATCTAAACCAACTATACATCTGATTTATAAAGACTTTTAAAATACGTTCTATTGTTTGGTCACAACAAAACTTTAGGTAGGTTTTGTATGGTTTAATTTGTGCAAGCTTTTTGAAAATATCCGTAAAAGCCGCCATCGTCGGGGAGGACATGGCTAAATCTAGCAACTCTTTATCAAGAGGTTACTCATGTTAAAAACACTACAAAAAGTAAAAAAACATTTAGTCGCGAGTTCTCTTGCTGTCGCTTTAGGCGCTGGCGCAGTAGCAACTTCAGCTCATGCAGCTGATTACAACTGGCGTTTCGCCAACCTATACGGTCGCGGCACAGCGTTCGGTGAAATCTACGAAAACTTAGCAAAGAATATCGAAACCAATACCGATGGCGCAGTAAAAGTACAAGTTCTTTACTCGGGTGAAGGTGTCGGTACAACCGGTATTCTTGGCGCAGTAAAATCTGGCCTTGTAACGATGGGCGCACCGTTCCAATCGATGCACGCGGGTGAATTACCTGCAGGGGTTGTAGAGATCGGTCTACCAGGTGGTACTGATGATACAGACAAATTGCATGAACTGTTTTACGACAAAGGTTGGGGCGAAATCCTTAAAGAAGCGTACGGTTCTCAAGGTCTAGTATGGCTTGACCCGTACATTCAGCCTCCGGTTTACATCATCACCAAAGAGCCAATCAACTCGATTGAAGACTTCAAAGGCTTAAAAATCCGTGCACCAGGCGCATACGGCAAGTTCCTTCGTAATCTAGGCGCTTCACCTGTCTCTCTAGCTTGGTCTGAAATTTACACGTCTCTTTCAACGGGCGTAATCGATGGGTCTATCGGTTCTAACATGATCGATCACCGTGACGGTAACCACGTTGAAGTTGCGAAGTACATGTACAAACTGCCTCTAGCTGGCGCGCAAGTACTGCCAATCGTTGTTAACCGTAATGCATGGAATAAACTAACGGACGAGCAAAAAGAAGAAGTTCGTGCAGCGACAAAAACACATGCAGAAGAGCAGCTAACTAAATCTAAGCAATGGGAAGCTGAAGCCGTTGCTGAAATGGAAGCTAAAGGTCTGAAATGGTCTCCAGCGCCAAGCGAAGCTGATAAAAAAGCTTGGGCTGAAGCCGGTGCCGGTCTTTGGGACGAATACGCTGCCGCGGATCCATACAGCAAGCGTCTAATCGACGTGTTACGCGCAGAACAGAAATAATCTATACCCCCTCCAAAGGCGAGCGTCTCCACGCTCGCCTTTTTTTGTTTAAATCTCGAGGTACATTTCCATGTTATTGACTGCGATGAGGCTATATTGTCATGCGGTCCGCCGAGTGGTGGAATTCGTAGGCAAATCCGTTTCTTATGTCATGCCTGCCTTGGCGTTTGTCGTAGCTTTCGAAGTATTTTCTCGCTACTTCCTGAATAAGCCGACAATCTGGGCTTATGACTTATCATTGTTTATGTTCGGTTACATTGCTGCGCTAGGGGGTGCCTACGCACAACAGCGCCGTGGCCATATCAACGTCGACATCCTGTACAACAAAGTTCCCCCACGCATTCGCAGCTTGTTTAACTTGTTTTCCTTTGCATTAGGCATCTTTTTCTTAGTGATCGTTTTCAAAATGAGCGTGGGTAAGTTTGAAGAAGCCATTGAATTTAACTACCGCCGTCAGAGTGAGTGGGCCCCACACATGCACCATTTCTGGGTCATGATCTGCATTGCCAGCAGCCTGTTGATAGCGCAATTATCAAGCGATTGGTTGGACGATGCTGTGCATCTGTTTACTGGTAAACGCTTATTACCTGAGCTGAATGTTGACGACGAGGACGACGCATAATGATGAGTATCGAAGTATTAACCGGCGTCCTACTGGTCTGTATCTTAGTGACGTTTGCCCTTGGGGCACCAGTCGGTCTAGCGCTAGGTGGCATTGCCATGGGTGTTGGCTACATTACATGGGGCGATGCGTTATTTAACGTGATTCCCACCACGCTTGAAGGTACCTACTTCAGCTTTATTCTGTTAGCCATTCCTTTGTATATCTACATGGGGCAACTGCTAACACGCTCTGGTATTGGCGATGCCATGTTCAGTGCCAGCCAAATGTTGATTGGTAAAGTCCGTGGTTCATTGGCGATCAGTGTCATCATTGTATGTTCCATGATTGGTGCCATGGTGGGTATCATCGGCGCAGGTATCATGACCTCTGGCAGTATTGCACTGCGTCCCATGCTTGAGCGTGGTTACGATAAACGCTTAGCACTGGGCGTTATCATGGCCGGTGGTGGGTTGGGTATTTTGATTCCACCCAGCATTCCAATGATCATGTTCGCGTCATCGACGCAGAACTCTGTCGGCCGTATGTTCATCGGTGCGTTGATTCCAGCATTGATTACCATTGTGCTACTGATCA
This sequence comes from Marinomonas gallaica, assembly GCF_001639745.1. Taxonomy (GTDB): domain Bacteria; phylum Pseudomonadota; class Gammaproteobacteria; order Pseudomonadales; family Marinomonadaceae; genus Marinomonas; species Marinomonas gallaica. Next base: position 59,891 of record NZ_LTAX01000008.1, on the reverse strand, counting down.
CGTACGTGGTGATCTCTTGTAAGATGAACCCGAAGAAAGCACCGTTAGACAAAGTACCGGACGTGCCACAAACCACCAAAGAGAAGCTACTAACAGCCCGTGATGGCGGCTTGTCACTGCTGCTGATCGTTGCGGTTTTAGGCAGCATCATCATGGGTATCGCGACGCCAACTGAGTCAGGCGCCATTGGTGTTGTGGGTGCCATCATTCTGGCAATCTTCTTTAAGCGCTTTAAGCCTAAAATGGTACGAAGTGCAGGGCTACGTGCCGCGGTTCTTGTCAGCGTCGCCATGTGGATCATCTTTGGTGCTACGGTGTTCAGTAACTTCCATCTATTGATGGGTGTGCAAAACATGGTGGCGGGCTTCACTCAAGATCTTGGCTTACCGCCAATGATGGTCATTTTGTTGTTCCAACTGATCATGCTGCTGCTGGGGTTCATCATTGATGAATTCATCATCGTTTTGATGTGTGCACCGATCTTCACACCGATTGCCGTATCGCTTGGCTTTGACCCAATCTGGTTTGGTATCTTAATGATTCTGAACATCGAAATCGCGGTACAAACACCGCCTTACGGTTTCGCGTTGTTCTACCTAAAGGGGATCGCTCCACCGGGGATCACCATGCTCGACATCTACCGCTCGGTCACACCCTTCGTCTTGATTAAGCTTTTGGTGCTATTGATCGTGATGTTCAACCCAGAGCTTGTGACGTGGCTGCCAAATAAACTCATGGATTAGCGGCAGTTAACAACGACTCTCGCGACGTTAAAAAGCCCCTTAGATTGATCCCTAAGGGGCTTTTTTAATACTGGAGATGACGGCTTCGCTAGTTAAATAAACGCGCTTCTCACCTCATTCACGATAGCGTTTTAATAGCAATGCCGCATTCACGCCACCAAAACCAAAGCCGTTACACAATACATACTCCACCGCTTGCTCGCGTGCTATGAGAGGAATGAGATCCAAATCGGCCATGCTGTCTTCGGGTTGATGCAAGTTAAGCGTGGCGGGTAGGGTATCGGTACGCAGAGCCTGAACACTAAAAATCGTTTCCACCCCGCCTGCTGCGCCTAATAAATGTCCTGTTGCAGACTTGGTCGAGGAAATGGCCACCTTTGTGACAGCCTCGCCAAAGACGGTGCGTAGGGCGTTGATTTCGCCCCGATCGCCGACTGGGGTTGAGGTAGCATGAGCGTTCACATATCCGATATCTGAGGCGCGAATGCCGGCCATGTTGATAGCCTGCTGCATGGCTCTGGCTGCGCCTTCTCCTGACTCTGGCCCTGCTGTAAGGTGATAAGCATCGCTACTGGTGCCATAACCAACAATTTCAGCAAGCGGTTTTGCACCGCGCTCTAGCGCATGCTCTAAGGTCTCAATAACCACCAAACCCGCGCCTTCGCCCATTACAAAACCTTCGCGGTCCGCATCAAATGGACGAGAAGCTTGCTCGGGCGCATCGTTGCGTTTGGACAAGGCTTTCAAGGCGCCAAAACCGGCCAACGAGAGTGGATCAATACAGGCTTCCGTACCTCCCGCTAACGCCACTTTCGCTTCGCCTGTCTTGAGCAGACGCACGGCATCGCCAATCGCCTGAATGCCCGCTGCGCAAGCGGTGACAGGCGTACCCAAAGGCCCTTTAAAGCCATAGCGAATGGATACGTTACCTGCGGCAAGGTTGGCTAAAAAGGCAGGAACGGTAAACGGAGACAAACGCTTAGCTCCCTGTGCCTTGCGCACGCTTTCTGCATGGGTAATAGTCGGCAAACCACCGATACCGGTGGCAATGATGGTGGCCGTTGCTTGTTGGTCTGCTGCGCTTTCTGGTTTCCAATTGGCTTGATCAAGTGCCTCTTGCGCCGCCGCAATGGCAAATAAAGTAAACAGATCGACTCGTTTACGTTCCTTTGGAGACAGATAATCGTCTTGATTTAAACCATTTTCCAATTGCTCATGGCTTGGGACTTGCCCAGCAATATGTGTGGTTAACCCTTCTGATAATTCGGTCGGTAGAGTTCGCACCCCGGACTCTCCATGAATCATTCGCTGCCAGACCGCATCGACGCCGATTCCTAATGGTGAGACGATTCCCATTCCTGTGATGACATAGCGTTGGCTGGTTAACATAGTGTTCTCCACATTTATTTGCGCATGGTTGAAAACCCTTATGCTAAAGTTGATCTATATATGATCAAGATAATATTTTATGGAGAGTGATATGTCTTATTCGCCACAGCACAAAGAACAATCGCGCCAGCGTATTTTGCAAGCTGCGGCGTTGCTATTTTGTTCAAAAGGATTTGATCGTGTCACGCTAAGTCAAATTATGAAACAAGCCAATATGACCCACGGGGCGTTCTATGCGCACTTTCCTGGTAAAAGCTCTTTGTACGAAGCCGCATTGAAGTTTGCGACTGCGAAAAGCTTTTGGGCACGGTCTGAGAAAGGTAGCGAAGCGAAAGACACTCACTTAAAAGCACTCATTACACGTTATTTGAGCTGGAGCCGACCTGATACAAATAAACCCTCGCCATTAGAGTTTTTAGTCACCGACGCAGCTCATAAAGACGAGAAGGTGCGTCAGACCTATCAGGATTGTTTTGAAAATTTAGTCACACGACTGGCCACTATTTTAACTAAACGGGGCACAGATAACGCCCAGAGCTTAGCGGAAGAAACAGTTGTATCGCTTGTAGGAACCGTATCAGTCGCGCGCTCCATTACAGCCCCCTTAAGAGAGGAGTTTGTGAAGCGCGCCCGAGCGCGTATTCTGCAACGTCTCAATCAAGAATCATCCCTTACCGAGAAGCCGCTAACACGTTAACTAACCAAGATACCCGAGTGAATCTATTAAAATAGTCTCACTCGTCTTCGTTTTGCTCGTACCAATCCAAAATCACGGGCGTGATCTCAGGCCCTGCTACGATAAAGTGCCCATTGAGTAATGACTCACGCTGATTATAACGGAACGGTTTGCCGCTTGGTGCAACCAGCTGACCGCCGGCGGCTTCGATAATCGCTTGTTGCGCTGCGGTATCCCACTCACTGGTTGGACCACGACGTAGGTGTAAATCTGCAATACCTTCAGCAATACGACAACCTTTAATCGAACTGCCTTTGGGCAATTCACGAACTTGCTCGTAAGACGCTTTAAGCGTGTCTTTTAAATCGTCGGGCAGGGCAGGACCATGACTACGACTGGTCATGGCGACCAGCGGCTCACGCGGCTCACGCACAGAAATCGATTCAAATGCCTCGCCGTGCCATTTGATCGCACACGGTTCAATCTCATGCCATGTTTGCGTCACGCCGAAGTAGCCTTCACCCGTAGTCGGTAAATAAACAATGCCTAAGATCGGTTCGCCATCCACCACCAGCGCGATGTTAATACTGAACTCGCCATTGCGTTTGATAAACTCTTTGGTACCATCAAGTGGATCAACGACCCAAAGCTGTTGCCAATCTTTACGCTCTTCAAAGGTCACCACAGCTTCTTCCGACAAGATCGGAATCTCTGGGGTAAACGATGTCAAGCCTGCCATAATAATACGGTTAGCGGCAATGTCGGCAGACGTGACAGGGCTATCATCAGACTTGTGCTCGACCCCTAGGTCGGCTTTCTGATAAATCTCCATGATCGCATCGGCGGCATTGTGTATTATGTCTTGCAGTGCCTTAAAACTAGGGTGACGACTTACATCCATCATAATGGTACTAATTCTTTCGTTTCATCATTCGTGTGTCCACTTTAATAAGTAAAGCAGAAAAGCATGAGTAAAGCAGAAAAACATCAGCAATCACAAGCAGTAAGATTAGATAAATGGCTTTGGGCGGCACGTTTTTACAAAACTCGCTCGCTGTGTAAAGAAGCCGTAGACGGCGGCAAAGTCATGTACAACGGCTCTAAAGGTAAAGCCTCTCGCAATGTTGAGCTCGGCGCACTGATCACTATCCGTAAAGGCTGGGACGAAATGACCGTTGAAATTAAAGGCCTGAGCGAGCAACGTCGTGGCGCACCAGAAGCGCAATTACTTTACAGCGAAACCGCAGAGTCTATTGAAAAACGGGAGCGTCGAGCGGTCGAGCATAAATCGTTTGGCGGGCGGATCATGGCCGATCATCGTCCAAACAAGAAAGAGCGCCGTGACATCCAGCAATTAAAGCGTGATATTTTCAGTTCTGACTGAGTATCGAACTCTGAGAACGAACTCTTGAAACACTACGGGGCAAACTGATATTGCCCCTGAGTGTTCACCACCATTCCGGACAACTCCAATTCCATCAAAGTCTGCGATAAATCCGCCGCCCCTAATCCTGTTCGGCGAACCAATGCATCAAAGTCAAAACTGATACGCTCTGTACTCAGGACGGTTAACAACCCCGCAGCATGAGAAGAAAGGTTCGAAGCATCAACCACGTCAGAATCTATCAACGTTGGCACCGATGGCTGCTCACGAAGTTCTCGCGGCATTTCCGCGACGATGTCATCAACGGAGCGCACTAGAGTAGCGCCTTGGCGAATCAGATGGTTTGTTCCAGAGGCTTGCGGATCGCCCACACGGCCAGGTACCGCAAACACCTCACGGTTTTCTTCCAACGCATAGCGAGCACTGATTAAAGAGCCACTTTTTTCGGAGGCTTCAACCACCAACACACCATGACTCATACCACTGATAATACGATTACGCGGCGGGAACAATTGCGGTCTAGGGCTGGTGGTCAGTGGGTACTCGCTAATCAACACACCTGCATTATCTAGAACACGCTCAAACAGTTTTTGATTTTGGCGTGGGTACAGGTTAAAGAGCCCCGTTCCCATGACTACGATTGTTTCCGCTTGCGCGTTAAGTGCGCCTTGATGAGCGTGGGCGTCAATGCCTTTTGCGCCACCACTGCAAACACAATAACCACGCTCAGATAACTCCAATCCCCATTGCTCTGCGATTTTCTTGCCGTAGCCAGATGCGTTACGTGCGCCCACCACACCAATACAGGGCTTAGCCCAAGATTGAGTATTGCCCTGCGCATAGAAAAACGTTGGCGGTACAGCAATGGTCTGCAATAGGGGGGGATAGTTCATATCGTCGCGAAATACAATGGACTGATTGGATTGTGCCAACCAGCGTTCGGTTACGTCAAAACGCTCTTCGGCATCGTAGGGGAGTTTACCTGTTTTCAGATAGAGCATCGCTGCACGAGCGGTGTTGTCAGACCAATTTAAAGCACGTAGAACGTGATAATCAACCGATTGCGCAGCGTTACGATGAACCGTTGTAGGATCTTCGAATAAGTCACCTGAATCCGTGTCTTCTGACGCCCATGCATCAAGATAGGTCCAGAGATGGGCAAGACGGTTAGGACCGACTCCTGGGATGAAGCTTAGGGCCATCCAGTCACGTTGCGTAAAACCATTGTGAACAATATTCATGCGGCAATCCTTTGCAAGCATCGGGATAAAATAGTGGTTTGAATCGAAAAAGCACTGTAAATACGCTAAAAAATTGCGACGCATTTAACCATATTGCACAAAATTTAGCCAGCTTCATACACGCATTTTGTGATTAATGAGTTACAATAGGGTTATTGAAATTCATCCTGCTAAACCCGATGTTTTAGTAGAACAAAGAACTGATGAGTGACTGGAAAACCATATGGCAGTATTACCCGTTTTAGAGTATCCAGATCCGCGCTTACGCAAAGTTGCTGAACCTGTTACAGAGTTCACCGATGCGTTACAAGCGACGATCGATGATATGTTAGACACCATGTACGATGAGAATGGTGTCGGCCTTGCGGCGACGCAAGTTGATTTCCATTACCGTATTGTCGTGATGGACTTCTCTGAAGAGCGCGACGATCCCATTGTCTTCGTTAACCCTGAGTTTGAGGTGTTAGATGAGGAACCCAACGAATTCCAAGAAGGTTGCCTGTCCGTACCAGGTTACTACGAGCACATTTACCGTGCAGCGAAAGTAAAAGTAAAAGCCTTAGATCGCTACGGCAAAGCGTTTGAAATGGAAACGGATGAATTGATGGCGGTCTGTGTTCAACACGAGATTGATCACTTAGATGGTAAGCTAATGGTAGATTACCTTTCTCCGCTAAAGCGGAATCGTATCAAAACCAAATTACTGAAAGCACAAAAGCAGCGTGCTTAATTAACAGTTAGAAGCGCATTCGTTCTATTCAACGTTGTTTGAACTTGTACAGTGCCGCACATGATCCTTCATGAAAAATCAGGCTTCGGCCTGATTTTTTTGTTACATGAGACAAGAACCACACTATGACCGACTCAACTCAGCTAAACCCAAACACTCCGCTGCGTATCATTTTTGCTGGCACACCAGACTTTGCAGCGTCCAGCCTTCAAGCGGTATTAGATAAACAAGCCGTTAACCATTACGATGTTGTGGCCGTTTACACCCAACCTGATCGTCCAGCTGGACGCGGTCAAAAGCTCGTTGCCAGCCCAGTAAAACAATTGGCGCTAGAGCACGATATTCCAGTCTATCAACCGCTGAACTTTAAAGACGAAGCGGACCGTAAGACACTTGCCAAACTTGATGCCGACATCATGATTGTGGCAGCTTATGGTTTAATTTTACCTAAGACCGTGTTGGATACGCCCAAGCTTGGTTGTATTAATGTTCACGCTTCTTTATTACCACGTTGGCGTGGTGCAGCACCGATTCATCGTGCTGTCATTGCGGGTGACAGTATAACGGGCATCACGATCATGCAAATGGACGTAGGCTTAGATACCGGTGATATGTTGCTCAAGAAAGAATGTGACATTAAACCTGAAGACACGTCTGGCAGCTTACACGATCGTCTAGCGCTACTCGGTGGCGATGCTTTGATTGACGGTCTTGAAGCCATTCGTCATGGCCATGCCAAACCGGAAAAACAAAACGAAGACCTAACGTGTTACGCAGAGAAGCTCACCAAGCAAGAAGGGGAAGTCAATTGGAGTTTGGATGCGTCGATCATCAGTCGTCGAATTCGTGGTCTATTACCATGGCCAGGTGCCTATACACAAACGCCATCTGGGGTGATGAAAATTCACGCGGCACGCTTACTAGACACACAAGATCAAGATTTCGAATGTGGTGAAATCACGATGGTCAGCAAAGAGGGTATCGTCGTTGCTACTGGCAAAGGCTCTATTTTGATTACTGAACTGCAGTTCCCTGGCGGTAAGCGTATGTCCGTTCAAGATGCACTGAACGGTAAATTCAAAGAGCAACTGCAATTAGGCAAAACACTGGGGAGCCAAGAATGAATCAATCCGCTCGTTTAATCAGCGCCAAAATCCTCGAGCAAGTACTACTGCAACGTGGTTCTTTATCGACACAGATTGGCAAACAAATTGGCGAGGTGGACTATGATGAACAAGGTTTAACAAAAGAACTTTGTTTTGGTGTCTGCCGTTATTATCCGCAACTAAACAGTATTGCACTTAGCCTGCTCAGCAAGCCGTTTGAAGAAAAGGATTTTGATTTGTATGCAGCCTTATTGATGGGCCTGTATCAAATCGACCACATGAGCACTCCGGACCATGCTGCAGTACACGAGTCGGTAGAGCTGTGCCGCCAACTTGATAAAGAGTGGGCAACGAAGTTAATGAACGCCGTACTTCGTCGTTACCAACGTGATCGTGATGAAATTTTAGCAAACCTCACTAAGCAGCCGTCGGTAGAGTTTAACATGCCTAAGTGGTTGGTGAAACGCTTTAAAAAGCATTGGCCTGAGTCGTTCGAGCAAATCGTCGAGGCCACCAACACTCATCCGCCAATGTGTATTCGCGTGAACGAGTCACGTGTTTCACGTGAAACATATCAATCAATGCTGTTAGAACAGGATACTGTTTCACGTGAAACAGCTTTTTCAGCATCAGGTTTGTACCTAGAGTCAGCTGTTCCAGTATTTATGTTACCCAATTTTGATCAAGGCGACGTGAGTGTTCAAGATGAATCCGCACAGTTAGCCGCAAGCTTACTTGCCCCTCAAGCAGGCGAACGCATTCTAGATGCGTGCGCAGCACCCGGTGGCAAAACGGGTCATCTGTTAGAAAAACAACCAAACATCGAGCTGACGGCAGTGGAGTTAGAACCTTGGCGTTTGACTCGTATTGAATCAAACTTAGAACGTCTTGGCGTGTCAGCAGAACTGATCTGCGGTGATGCCAGCCAGCCAGCGCAATGGTGGAACAAGCAAGCGTTCGATAAGATTCTATTGGATGCGCCATGCTCTGCAACGGGTGTGATTCGCCGTAATCCAGATATCAAGATCAACCGTAAACCAGATGACATAGATGATTTGGTTGAGATTCAAGCGGTGATATTAGACGCGACGTGGCAAACGTTAAAGCAGGGCGGCTACATGCTTTATGCAACATGCTCTTTAATGCCAGAAGAAAATGAGCAACAAATGGCCGCGTTTCTTAACCGCCAAGGGGATGCCAGTGAATGTCCGCTGAATCAGTTGGCCCCAGATCAGACACTGGCATTTGGTAAACCTGTCTCACACGGCGTCCAAGTGTTTCCAACGGTCGATGGACAAGACGGCTTTTACTACTGCTTATTACAAAAGCATTAAGCAGCACACCATACGGTTCCTGTTACCATACTCTTCCTTAATGAGGAGTATGGTTCATACCTTATGAAAATATATGCGCATTATTCACACAAACACCATTAAAACTTTGGGCATTCAAGTTTAGAATGAGTTCTATCACCTCAAACCGTTTGAGGCCGGTTCTTTTTACAATGCGATGAGCGAAATAGGCTCTAAGGCGATCCATGAAGATCATAATTATTGGCGCTGGCCAAGTTGGTGCGACGCTTGCTGAGAACTTAGCAAATGAAGACAACGATATTACAGTAATCGATACCGATCTGAACCGTTTGCGAGAACTGCAAGATCGACTGGATATTCAAACGATCCAAGGCAGTGGATCTCATCCCGATGTATTAGATCAAGCCGGTTGTAATGATGCCGACATGCTGATCGCCGTGAGTAACCAAGACGAAACCAACATGATCGCCTGTCAGGTGGCTTATACCTTATTCAAGACGCCAACCAAAATCGGCCGTATTCGTTCTAACGCTTATTCTAAATACCCTAAGATTTTTGCAGATACCGCACTACCGATGGACGTACGCATCAGTCCAGAAAAGGAAGTGACCAAGCATTTAAGCCGTTTGATTCGTTATCCAGGCGCCTTGCAGGTCATGGAATTTGCCGAAGGCAAAGTTCAGCTGGTAGTGGTAAAAGCCGAAAAGGGTGGACCACTGATTGATCGACCGATCAGTTTCTTACGTGAGCACATGCCATCAATTCAGACACGAATTGCGGCAATCTATCGTAATGGCCAATCGATTAAACCAGACGGTAACACCCATATCCACGCGAACGATGAGGTGTTCTTCCTTGCTGCGCAACGGGATGTGCTCGATGTGATGAGCGAGCTACGTCCACTGGATACGCCTTATCGTCGCATCATCATTGCCGGTGGCGGTAACATTGGCGAACGCTTGGCACAGAGCCTTGAGAAAGAATACCGCGTTAAGATCATCGAACGCGACCCTGAGCGCTGCCGCTACTTATCTGAAAACCTAGATAACACCATCGTGTTAAACGGTGACGCGTCGAAGCAAGAGCTATTGTTAGAAGAGAACATCGAGTCAACGGATGTGTTCTGTGCCATCACTAACAACGACGAAGCCAATATCATGTCGTCTATGTTGGCTAAGGTATTGGGAGTACGTACGGTAATGACCATTATTAATAACCCAGCGTATGTCGATATTGTTCAAGAAGGCATGATCGACATTGCTATATCACCACAGCACACGACCATCAGCTCGCTGCTGACCTATATTCGTCGTGGTGACGTGGTCAACGTTCATACCATGCGTAAAGGGGCTGCGGAAGCATTAGAGGCGGTGGCTCATGGGGATTACCGTTCTTCAAGAGTAGTGGGGCGTTCCATTGCTAATATCAATTTGCCAGAAGGTGCCACCATCGGAGCGATTGTTCGGGGTGATGAGGTAATACTCGCTACCGGTGAAGTGGTGATCCAAGCAGAAGACCACGTGATTATTTTCGTCTCCAACAAAAAGCAGATTCCTGCAGTCGAGCAGCTGTTCCAAGTTGGATTAAGTTTCTTTTAAACACTACTCATTTGATGATTGTCCCACGCTTGCGTGGGACATTTTTAACAAGGCTACTGCATGCATATTCAGGTAATCCTACGCGTTATCGGTTTGCTCATTATGATCTTCAGCTTAACGCTGTTACCTCCGATTGCTGTCTCTTTAATTTACCAAGATGGCGCAATACTCGCGTTTCTTTATGCCTTGGTCATCAACTTAATTGGCGGCTTGGTGATTTGGTTTCCGTTTCGTAATCATCGTGGAGACTTAAAAATACGCGATGGCTTCTTAGTCACCGTTTTGTTTTGGTCAACACTGGGATTGTTTGGTGCGGTGCCTTTCTTACTTGCCACGGAACCAGATCTAACATTTACCGACTCTTTGTTTGAATCCCTGTCCGGCTTGACAACCACGGGTGCGACCATTCTAACGTCCATTGATGATCTGCCAGAGTCGATACTGTTTTACCGCCAATGGCTACAGTGGTTAGGTGGTATGGGTATCATTGTGCTAGCCGTTGCGATCATGCCAATGCTTGGTGTTGGGGGAATGCAGTTGTATCGTGCCGAAACCCCAGGGCCCGTTAAGGATTCTAAATTGACGCCTCGTATCGCTGAAACCGCCAAAGCTCTTTGGTACATTTATGCCACTCTGACACTCGCCTGTACTCTGGGTTACTGGGCCGCAGGCATGACATTTTTTGATGCGTTGTGTCACAGCTTCTCTACCGTCGCAATCGGCGGATTCTCAACCCATGATGCCAGCATTGGATATTTCAACAGCGTCACCATTGAAATCATCTGTACGGTTTTCATGGTGATATCGGCGTTGAACTTTGCCTTGCATTTCTATGCATGGCGTACACGCAGTGTGTGGCATTACTTTAAAGATCCGGAAGCGCGCTTCTTTTTCTTTATGTTGCTATCAACCATTTCGTTAGCAACGCTGGTATTGATTCTTACTGCGACGTTCGATTGGCAAACCTCGCTCCGCTACGCCGTATTTGAAAGTGTGTCGATTGCTACGACATCTGGTTTTAGTACATCAGACTTCTCCGTGTGGCCTCACTTCCTGCCGTTCTTGTTAATCGTCACATCCTTTGCTGGCGGCTGTGCGAGCTCCACCGGTGGTGGTATGAAAGTTATCCGTATTCTACTGATTCTTAAGCAGGGCTTTCGTGAGATTCAACGTCTAGTCCATCCGAATGCTGTCATTCCTATCAAAGTCGGTGGTAAAGCGATTCAAGAACGTGTGGTGTCTGCGGTATGGGGATTCTTCTCCGCGTACTTATTGGTCTATGTCATGTTAATGATTGGCTTGATGGCTACGGGTATCGACCAAGTCACCGCGTGGTCGGCTGTGGCCGCAACGCTCAACAACTTAGGTCCAGGTTTGGGTGAAGTCGCGGCTAACTTCGCTTCAATCAATGATCCGTCTAAATGGATGCTGTGTTTTGCGATGTTACTAGGGCGTTTAGAAGTGTTCACCTTATTGGTATTATTCACGCCTATGTTTTGGCAGAAGTAAGCAATATAAGGAAATAGTCCCATGACACCTGCGACTCAAACATTGAAGAAACGTAAGATTGCTTTCACGCAGCATGAATACGAGCATGACCCGAATTGCCAAAATTTTGGTGAAGAGGCGGCCAGCAAACTTGGACTGGCACAAGAAGAAGTATTCAAGACGTTGCTGGTCACAGATGACAAAGACGTGTTTGTTGCCATCGTGCCAGTGACAGGAAACTGAATTTGAAGCGAACCGCAGCCGCACTGAAGGTGAAGAAGCTACGCATGACTGAACCAAAAGAGGCAGAACGTCTGACCGGTTATATTGTCGGAGGCATCAGCCCCATAGGGCAGAAAAAAGCCCTTATAACGGTCATTGATGACAGCGCTCAGGTTTTAAATAAAATGTATGTCAGTGGCGGTAAGCGAGGGTTTGATATTGGTTTAGCACCAAGCGATCTCGCGACTGTGTGCCGGCAAACGCTTTTCTCACACATTGCTGAGCAATAAAAAATGGGGCGTAAAAAGCCCCATTTTTACGGATATAACTTACCGATTTATTGTTGATCGTGCTCTTTGTAAGGATTCAGTGCATCGTGCGGCTGAATCTTAAAGCGCTTGTATTCCCATTGGTACTGGCTTGGTGCACGTTGAACAAGTTGCTCAATCGTCGTATTCATGCCTTCAAGAGATGTGCTTACATCCGCGTCATAGAAGCGCGGATCCACTTCTAGCGCCGTCATTTCAAAGCCTTTTTTTGTTTGAATGCAGCCTACGACAAATGCTTTCGCGTTGGTTTTCTGTGCAAGTTGGCTTGCTAATGTCATGGTATAGGCTTGATGACCAAAGAACGGAGCAAACTCGCCACTGCCTTTTTGCGGCACTTGATCAGGTAACATCCCAACCACACCATCCGCGTTAAGTGTTTTCACAATTTGCATTACACCACGGCGATTAGTTGGCACCAGCTCACCACCTGCGCGGTTGCGGGCCTTAAGAATAAACGCATCCAAAGCCTCGTCTTTATAAGGACGGTACATGGCCGTCATCGGACGGATAGAGCTGATATAGACGTTTACGGCTTCCCAGTTCCCTAAGTGCGGCGCTAAAAGAATAACTCCGCCTTTGCCTTCTACCGCTTCTTTGAGAGCCTGCGCGCCTTCTCCGTCATAACACTGATTCAATATAAACTTCACATCACGTGTCCACAGATGGCCCATTTCAGCGAAAGTTTGGCCCATGTGTTGTAAACGACGATTGCGTAAACGCGTACGTTGCTCTTTGTCCATGTGGGGTAAGCAAAGTTCTAAGTTTCGATCAATAGCACGGCGTGTACGACGATCAAAACGAAGGCTCAATAAGCCGAAAATGCGTCCTGCACAACGAACAAATGGAAGCGGAAGCTTGCCAATGATGGTAATTAATTTCGTCATTGGCGAAGAGGAAACTTGATCGGACATAACACCCACTTAGTAAATTCACTAACTATTGGTTCTTGGCAAACTGGCGGAAACAAAAAAGTGTTTCACGTGAAAACTCAACCTAAGCCAACCTGAAACCATTATACTACCATCTAATACCGTTCATTTATCTGAGGCAGACACAATTATGGCCAATAACAAGCCTATTATCATTCTTGATCGCGATGGCGTCATTAACCAAGATTCGGATGCGTATGTGAAATCCGTCGATGAATGGATCCCTCTATCCGGTAGCATCAAAGCCATGGCAGCACTTAGCAAAGCAGGTTTTCAAATTTTTATCGCAACCAACCAATCTGGTATTGCCCGTGGTTACTATGACGAAGCGACATTGCATGCGATGCATGACAAAATGCTGGACTTATTAGAGGCCGAAGGCGGCCAAGTGGAAGGCATAGAATATTGCCCCCACGGGCCAGATGATGCCTGTGAATGCCGTAAACCAAAGAGCGGTATGATTGAAACCATTGAAGCGAAACTTAGGGTTAGTTTTAATGACACCCCTGCCATTATGGTCGGCGATTCATTGCGAGACCTAGAGGCAGGCAAGGCACGTGGCTGCGCGCCAGTTTTAGTACTGACAGGCAAAGGTCGTGAAACCCAATACAAAGACATCGACTTTCATTTTGATATTTACACCGATCTCGCTGCATTTGCCATCGCCACGTTGCATAAATACTCATAGTACCGAAACCGTGTAGATAGTGAGTGCTCACATATCGTTACAATAGTTAAATTTGATACACAGTAATAGCGTAATAAGCTCTTCAAAGGCCGTGAGGGCTTATTACTTTTACAGAAATCCGCTTTTTGCTTTTTGCTTTTTGCTTTTTGCTTTTTGCTTTTTGCCTAAGCTTGCTGGCGATTATTCAAAATCCCCATTAAGTTATCTTCCAACCATCCAACTAGATCAATCACTTTTTGCCCAAACTCTATCCCTAGTGGCGTCAGTTGGTATTCCACATGGGGCGGTACAACCGGGTACACAATACGTGTTACAAAGCCATCAGCCTCCAGCTGTTGCAGCGTCTGCGCGAGCATCTTTTCACTCACACCTTGAATGGTGCGACGCAAATGACTGAAACGCTTTGCTTCACCATCACGTAAAGCCAAAAACACCAACATCCCCCAGCGGCCAGTCACGTGTCGTAGCACTTCTCGGGATGGACATTTATTTGAGAACACATCACCACGATCAAATTTGATCGCCATGGCATCGGAACTCACATCAGTAATTTTTTTCATACTTACCTTTTTGTGCGTACTTACTAAAAGTAAGTTTTAAGTCTAACCTATATTCAGACACTAACCAATGAACAGGAGTGCAGTATGATTTTAGTAACCGGTGCAACAGGCCAATTGGGTAAATTAGTTATTACAGGTTTATTAGCTCGCGGAATCGCGGCCGATGGCATCGTTGCCGCCGTTCGTAGCCCAGATAAAGCAGATGATTTAGCCCAACTTGGCGTCATCGTTCGTAAAGCAGACTATACCGACCCAACGTCATTAAAAGCAGCAATGGTCGGCGTAAAGCGTGTGGTTTTGGTATCATCCAGCGAGGTTGGCCAACGTGCTCCGCAACATCAAAATGTAATTGATGCCGCAAAAGAAGCCGCCATTGAGCTGTTAGCCTACACCAGCATTTTACACGCTGAAACGTCACCTTTAGCATTAGCCGAAGAGCATCGCGTAACCGAAGCGGCTCTAAAAGCATCAGGCATACCACACGTTGTACTGCGTAACGGTTGGTACTCAGAAAACTACACCGCTTCCGCAGCCATGGCACTTGAGCATGGCGCGGTATTAGGCAGCGCCGATGAAGGCCAATACGCAACCGCGACTCGTGCAGATTATGCAGACGCTGCGGCCATCGTGATTACGTCGGAAGATCAAGCCGGTAAGGTGTACGAGCTTGCAGGTGATGAGGCATTCACATTGGCCGAATACGCCGCTCTCTTGGCGTCTATCAGTGGTAAAGAAGTGGTTTATAAAAACTTATCTGAAGCTGAATACACGAAAGTATTAGTAGACGTCGGCTTACCAGAAGGACTGGCTACGATCTTAGCCGACTCAGATGTCGGTGCAGCAAAAGGCGGCTTATTTGACGACAGCCATACGCTTTCAACGCTCATCGGACGACCCACTACACCGATCCAAGACAGTATTAAAGTCGCACTTAAATAAGACTCAGCAACGCCTTAGACAAGACACAAAAAAGCCAGAGTCAACTCTGGCTTTTTCATTACATTGCAAAAAAACATTTAGACTTAAACGTCTAAGTTCGCAACTTTCAAAGCGTTTTCTTGGATAAAGTTACGACGTGGTTCCACTTCGTCACCCATCAAGGTGGTAAACATCTGATCCGCTGCTACTGCATCATCAATGGTAACGCGCAGCATACGACGCGCATCTGGATCCATCGTTGTTTCCCAAAGCTGCTCAGGGTTCATCTCGCCCAAACCTTTATAGCGCTGAATCGTTAGACCACGAGACGCTTCTTTCATCAGCCATGCTTTCATACCTTCGATGGTCGTCACAGGTTCTTTACGCTCACCACGCTGGATGTACGAACCTTCTTCAAACAATTCATCAATCGTTTGTGACAACTCAACAATGCGTTTGTAATCTGGCGATGAGAAGAATGCAGACTCAAAACGGTAACGCGTGTTCACACCGTGAGACATGATGTCGACGACAGGTAAGAAGGTATTACGCTCCGCATCTTTTTCGACACCGAAGTCAAAACGGAAACCTGTACGTACGTCTAATGGCATTTGCTGTGCTAACGTATTCACCCAAGATTGAACCGTCGCTTCGTCGTTCAACTGATCAACGGTCAACTCTTTACAGTACAGAAGCTTGTTCATAACATCTTTCGGATACACACGAGCCAAGCGTTCAATGTCTTCTTCAACACGAATGTAATCACGGATCAGCTTAGATAAGCCTTCGCCTTGAATACCAGGTGCATCGGCATTGATGAAGAATTTCGCGCCATCCAGTGCGACCTCAATAAGGTATTGCTCCAGCGCGGGTTCATCTTTGATGTACTGCTCTTGCTTGCCACGCTTGATTTTAAACAGCGGAGGCTGAGCAATAAAGATGTGACCACGTTCGATGATTTCCGGCATTTGACGGAAGAAGAACGTAAGCAGCAGGGTACGAATGTGCGAGCCGTCGACGTCAGCATCGGTCATAATAACGATGCTGTGATAACGCAGTTTGTCCGCGTTGAATTCGTCACGGCCGATACCACACCCTAATGCCGTAATCAGTGTGCCGACTTCTGCAGAAGACAACATCTTGTCAAAACGCGCTTTCTCAACGTTGAGGATCTTACCTTTCAGTGGCAGGATCGCTTGCGTACGACGGTCACGGCCTTGTTTCGCAGAACCACCGGCCGAGTCACCCTCCACTAGGTAGATTTCAGAAAGCGCTGGGTCTTTCTCCTGACAGTCAGCCAGTTTACCGGGTAGTCCGGCGATGTCTAAGGCACCTTTACGACGTGTCATATCACGAGCACGACGTGCGGCTTCACGCGCACGGGCCGCATCCAACATCTTGTTAACGATGATTTTGGCTTCGCTCGGTTTCTCTAGCAAGTATTCAGCAAAACGCTTCGCCATTTCTTGCTCAACCGCGGTTTTCACTTCAGACGACACCAATTTATCTTTGGTCTGAGAAGAGAACTTCGGATCCGGCACTTTTACCGATACGATCGCCGTTAAACCTTCACGGGAGTCATCACCTGTGGTCGCGACTTTTTGCTTCTTCGCCAAGCCTTCAGACTCAATGAAGTTATTAAGTGTACGTGTCAACGCACCACGGAAACCAGCAAGGTGGGTACCGCCATCGCGCTGTGGGATGTTGTTGGTGTAACAGTAGATATTTTCTTGGAAACCTTCGTTCCACTGCAGTGCCACTTCTACGGCGATGCCATCTTCTAAGTCATCGCGTTGACAAATAAAGTGGAAAATATCGTTGATTGGCGTTTTGTTGGTGTTCAAATGCTCAACGAAGGACTTCAAACCACCTTCGTAATTAAAGAATTCTTCTTTCCCCGTACGCTCGTCTTTCAGGTGAATGGCCACACCCGAGTTTAGGAAAGACAGTTCACGTAGGCGTTTAGCTAGAATGTCGTAGACAAACAGAATGTTTGAGAAGGTATCAGCCGACGGCTTGAAGTGTACCGTGGTACCAGCACCATCGGAGTCTCCCACAATGGCAAGAGGCGCTTGAGGTACACCGTGCGCATAATTCTGCTCATAGACTTTGCCGTTCTTGCGAATCGTCAGTGTCACCGTTTCGGACAGGGCGTTTACCACTGAAACACCTACACCGTGCAAACCACCGGAAACTTTATAAGAGTTGTCATCGAATTTGCCCCCTGCGTGCAAGACCGTCATGATCACTTCAGCTGCCGACACACCTTCTTCTTCGTGCATCTCAACTGGAATACCACGACCATTGTCCGATACAGAAATGGATTCGTCTGGATGAATGATGACTTTGACTGTGTCACAGTGACCCGCTAACGCTTCGTCAATGGAGTTGTCCACTACCTCAAACACCATGTGGTGTAGACCGGTTCCATCATCCGTATCACCGATATACATACCGGGACGCTTACGCACAGCGTCTAGCCCCTTAAGCACCTTGATACTGGACGAATCGTAATTATTTTCACTCATTTAACTCTCCTGTGCGTTTGGGGACAATTCGCCTTGTCTCATGGAGAAGTGACGAACATCTATCTGATCAGACCAAGTAAAGTCCATACTATCTGGCCCAACGCTTGTAATAAAAATTTGGCTATCCAGAGATTCCAGCAGCTGACAGAGCTTGCGGCGGTGATTAGCGTCCAGTTCAGCGGGTAAATCGTCGACTAAAAACACTAACTGTCTACCACGCTCAATCAGCAATTGCCCTTGGGCAATTTTTAACGCCGAGACCACCAGCTTTTGTTGGCCGCGAGACAACGTATCGAGTGCATCCCCTGTCGGGGTTTTAACTCGTAAATCGGCCCGTTGAGGTCCGGTGTTGGTGTAACCAACATCTATATCTCGCTGATAACTGTGTTCAACGGCTTCTGCTAAGGAACGCTGTGCGTCCCAACCTTGAAAGAACGTTAAATGCACATCAAGATCTGGTGCGAGCTGCTGTAATACGCTTTCAAAATGCGGCGTTAGCGCGGCCACATACGCTTTACGCGTATGATTGACTTGCTCACCTAAGCGGATCAACTCTTGATCAAACGCCGCCAGTAAATTGGCAGATATTTTACCACGTCTGAGCACGCTATTCCGCTGTTTTAACGCTTTTTGCCACCCACGCCAGGCATTTATAAACTGCCCATCAAAATGGAACACCCCCCAGTCGACAAATTGGCGTCGAATCTTAGGTGAGCCCTCCAATAAACGGAACGCATCTGGGTTAATTAGCTGGACGGGTAAACATTCGGCTAATTCTATGGCTGACTGTGCGGCACGACCTTGAATACGCACTTCGACTTGGCCATCACGACCACGTTTGATACCGACGGGTAACTGCTGAGTACCTTGATCAACTTGCGCAAACACAACACATTCCGGCTGTTCATACTGGATGTAAGTTTTGTGCTTATGACTGCGGAACGAACGTCCAAAGGACAATAAATAGATCGCTTCCAGTATCGAGGTTTTACCGCTGCCATTTTCCCCGACAATGATGTTCACCTGAGGGGACGGTTCAAAGCGCACATGGGTAAGGTTACGAAGACGAGAAATGTCGAGACGAGCCAGTGGCATAGGGGTCTTATAAAGTAAGAAGAGGGCGCGAGCGCACCCTCTTTATTGGGTTTACAGTCGCATTGGCATCACAACGTACTGCGATGCATGGCCTTGACCTTCTTCGATCAAAGCACTGCTGTTGGAGTCATTCAAAGAAATACGCACTTCTTGAGAATTGACAACGCCCAGCACATCGAGCAAGTAACCGACGTTAAAGCCAACCTCAAGGTTATCACCTTGGTACTGAACCAGTACGGATTCTTCGGCTTCTTCTTGCTCTGGGTTGTTAGCAAACACTTGCAACATGCCATTGGACAGAATCAAACGCACACCACGGTATTTCTCGTTCGATAAAATCGACGCACGCAAGAAGACTTGGCGTAGCTCAAGGCGATCTGCCGTGACCGTTTTCTCGTTATTACGTGGAATAACGCGATGATAATCAGGGAACTTGCCGTCAACAAGCTTCGATGTGAAGGTATAATCGCCGACGTTAGCACGAATATGATTCGAGCCAATGGTCAATTCAACTTCGTCCTCTGAGTCGTTCAGTAGACGGTTCAATTCCAACACACCTTTACGCGGTACGATAACTTGCGTCAGATCACCTTGTACGTGAGCATCTTCAACCGCCGTCGCCAGTCGGTGACCGTCTGTTGCCACCGCGCGAAGTTGGCCATCTGCCACTTCAAACAGCATACCGTTTAGGTAATAACGTACGTCTTGGTTTGCCATAGCAAAGCCAGTGCGATCAATCAGCTTACGTACATTTCCTTGTGGGATCTTCACCACAAGTTCGCCTTGCATATCCTGAATGTTTGGAAACTCTTCCGCAGGCAAGGTAGATAAACTGAAGCGTGAACGGCCAGAACGGATCACGGCTTTTGACTCATCAACTGAGAATTCGATCACAGCACTGTCAGGCAAGCTTTTACAAATGTCCATTAACTTACGAGCAGGGACGGTGATGCGGCCTTCTTCGCACTCATCTAGCTGCGCACGACCTACCAGTTCCACCTCAAGGTCTGAACCCGTCAATGTCAGAGTTTGATCTTTTACTTCCACCAACACATTGGCTAATACTGGCATCGTTTGTTTACGCTCAACCACACCAGCTACTAATTGTAGCGGTTTAAGGAGCGTTTCGCGGACGACTGAAAATTTCATTCTTTTCCTCGTTAATTCAAAGTCTTAGACCAATTAGGTGGTCAGAATGCGCATCAATTGCTTGTAGTCTTCACGGATATCCGAATCCGTATCCTGCAGCTCTTTTATCTTACGAATCGCGTGCAGCGCCGTCGTATGATCTCGACCACCAAAGGCATCGCCGATTTCCGGCAAACTGTGGTTGGTCAGCTCTTTGGCCAACGACATAGCGACTTGACGCGGACGAGCAACGGATCGACTGCGACGTTTAGACAGCAGGTCACTGATCTTAATTTTGTAATATTCGGCGACAATACGCTGAATATTATCAATGTTCACTAACTTGTCCTGCAAGGCCAATAAGTCTTTTAATGACTCGCGCACAAAGTCGGGCGTGATGGAACGTCCGGTAAAATGAGAATTGGCAATCACTCGCTTTAAAGCGCCTTCTAATTCTCGCACATTCGAGCGTATTTTTTGCGCTATAAAGAATGCCGAATCATAAGACAGTTTAACACCGCTTTCTTCCGCTTTACGCATCAAAATCGCCACACGAGTTTCAAGTTCCGGCGGCTCTATCGCTACTGTTAGACCCCAACCAAAGCGCGACTTCAAACGATCCTCTAAACCTTGAATCTCTTTTGGGTAACGGTCGCAAGTCAAAATCATCTGCTGACCGCCTTCAAGCAAAGCATTAAAGGTATGGAAAAACTCTTCCTGAGTTCGATCCTTACCAGCAAAGAATTGAATATCGTCGATTAAAAGGGCGTCAACAGAACGGTAATAGCGTTTAAAATCATTAATTGCGTTGAGTTGCAACGCTTTTACCATATCCGCCACGAAACGTTCCGAATGCAAATACACAACTTTGGCATTGGGATTATGACGCATTAGTTCTGTGCCCACGGCTTGCATTAAGTGGGTTTTACCTAAACCCACACCACCGTAAATAAACAGCGGATTGTAAGCGCCCCCTGGATTTTCAGCCACTTGTTGCGCGGCCGCATGAGCAAGTTGGTTCGACTTACCTTCGACAAAGTTCTCAAAGGTAAACGAGTTATTTAAATTGGCGCCGTGATTAATGCCCCCTTCAACTTCAACCTTACGATTAGGCGGGGTAAGCGGCAATTGACCTTGTTCATAAGGCTCCGGTTCAGGGCGAACATAATTGTCGCCTAAACTAAGCGGTGCCTCGAATTCGATTTCTGGGCCGTCGCGATCGTTATGGTCCATCAAGCTAAAACCAGGGCTATAACCTGATTCAAACACAGGTTCCGAATGAGACCCTGAACGTGGTGCAGGCTCCGGGGCTTTGGCCGCTGGCGGTTGTTGGGGTGGCGGCGGAGTAGGGTTGACGAAATTATTTTGGCGTACCGCCAAGACTAGGCTTGGCGCTGGCTCATTTCCCGCAAACTCAGACAACAACTCTTTGATGCGCGCTTGGTACTTATTCGTTACCCAATCGAGCACAAAACGATTTGGAGCATACAGGCACAGATCCCCATTAGACTCGGCTTGCGCTTGCAGCGGACGAATCCAGGTATTGAACTGTGATGTGGAAAACTCTTCCTGCAAGGTAACAAGACAGCGCTCCCAATACTGCAAAGACACGATAAACGCTCTCCTTGATTGAGTTTTAAATTCGACAAATTTTAAGCAAGAGGGGGATTTTAGCGTGAGCATTCGCAGTTATCCACAAAAAATGCAGTATCTAGCTCAAATCATAAAAAATAAAAAAATGTTAACAACAGGAAGACTTATGCACAGCAGTGAATGAACCGTATCTAGTGTGCATAAAATACCTACTTACCCACATATTAACAGCGGCTTTAGAATATTTTTATCAACAGGTATTTCGTCACTCAACTATTTGTTAACAAAACAATTTATATGGTTCACATAATGCTATGTGCATAACTATTAGAGCGAAAATTATTTTTTACGCACATCTTCGGTATAACGCTGTGCATAAGTTATTGAAGCATTGGTGGTTAATTTATTTACAGAAAAGCGTCTGTGCTGGATTGAATTGTGCCGGTAAACCCTCTAAAATCCGCGCCCTGATTTTGTAATCAAACCAAGAGGCTTGGCGGACGCTAACCCTCACACTCAGAACACTGATTCAGTGAGAGAATTGAAATGAAAAGAACTTTCCAACCTAGCGTACTAAAACGTAAACGCGCACACGGTTTCCGTGCTCGCTCGGCAACAAAAAACGGTCGTAAAGTATTGGCGGCTCGCCGTGCTCGCGGTCGCAAGGTTCTAAGCGCGTAATCTTTGATGACACGCTTTATGTTTCCCCGGCAGGTCAGGCTCCTGAATGCCGGGGACTACCAATCCGTCTTTAATGACACCTCCTCCAAAGTCTTTGCTGGCGAATTTCTCTTACTAGCTCGAAAACACGAAGGTCAGGCACGTCTTGGCTTAATAGTGTCCAAGAAAACAGACAAGAGAGCCGTAGGCCGTAACCGCATCAAACGCGTGGTACGCGATTCCTTCCGTCACCAGAAAGACCTGTTAAATGGTTTAGATATCATTTTTCTAGCTCGCCACGGCATTCGCGATGTAGATAACCCAGATTTGCACAAACGCTTAGAAAAAGCGTGGAAGCAACTGGCCAAGAAAGCCCAAAAGCCAAATTTTGAGCAAAAACAACGCAAGACATCGCAGAAATAGGCTGAAAAATCAGCTAAAGGCTGGTTTAATACGGCGTGATTTTAAAACGGGTGTTTTCACCTCCATCGTCCAACCAAAGAAACTAGTTGAATACCATGGATTTCAGACGTTACTTATTATGGGGAGCTCTGTTTGTCAGTGGCTACCTGCTGTTCCTGCAGTGGAACCAAGACTATGGCACAGCTGCAACAGCACAATCTGCAAGCACGCCAAGTGAAACGGTTGTAGCAACTAATGCAGATTCCGATCTTCCAAGCGCGAACTCGATTACCCAAGCGGCGAGCAATGCGGATATTCCAGATCAAGCAACACCTGTTGCTCAAGGCCAACTGATTCACGTTAAGACCGATACTCTTGATGTGGCAATCAACCCTTTGGGTGGCGATTTGGTTGAAGCCTCTTTGTTGCAATACATGAAAACCAATAATGGCACAGAGCCATTTGTGATTTTAGATAATGGCGGTGAACGCCTTTATGTCACGCAAAGTGGTTTGATTGGACGCGACGGCCCAGATGCAAGCGGCACTCGACCAACATACAGTGCAGAGCAAACGTCTTACACCCTTGAAGAGGGTGATAACACACTGGATGTGAACCTTTACTACACGGATGACAAAGGCATTAGCTACACTAAAACCTTCGTTTTCACACGCGGCGCTTACAGCATCCGTCAGTTGATTACCGTAAACAACACCAGCTCTGAAACATGGCGCGGTAATCAGTTTGCGCAAATCAAACGTGATAACAGTGAAGACCCTAGCACAGCAACAAATATGGGCTTGCAACCATTTATCGGTGGTGCAATCTCTAATGAAGAAAACCCATACGATAAAATTTCGTTCGATGACATGGCGGAAAATCCAGTTAAGTCAACAACAACGAAAGGTTGGGTAGCATTGCTGCAACACTACTTCGTATCGGCTTGGATTCCGGAGCAAGGTCAAAAAGTGACGCTGCAAGCGCGTACGAACAATGGCTTTAACCTAATTGGTTTCACAGGTTCTGCTGTCGAAGTACCACCGGGTCAGCAAGGCACGCTAAGTTCGACTTTCTACGTGGGACCTAAACTGCAAGATCAATTAGCCGCAACGGCTGAAAACCTAGACTTAACCGTAGATTACGGCTGGTTATGGTGGTTAGCACAACCGTTGTTCTGGTTATTAACGGCGATTCAATCGGTTGTTATTAACTGGGGTGTGGCGATTATCTTGATCGTAGTCTGTGTGAAGGCATTGTTCTTCAAACTGTCTGCAGCAAGTTACCGCTCTATGGCGAAAATGCGTAAATTTGGTCCTGAGCTTGCTCGCCTTCGTGAACAGCACGGTGATGATCGACAAGCCATGTCCCAGGCGATGATGGCCCTGTATAAGAAAGAGAAGATCAACCCTCTGGGTGGCTGTCTTCCTATTCTGGTACAAATGCCAGTATTCCTATCCCTTTACTGGGTATTGATGGAATCGGTAGAGCTACGCCACGCGCCATTTATGCTATGGATCACTGACCTGTCAGCAATGGATCCATACTTTGTACTGCCGATCCTAATGGGTCTGAGTATGCTAGGTCAGCAAGCGCTGAATCCAACGCCTCCAGATCCAATGCAAGCGCGCATCATGAAGATTATGCCGATCGCATTTACGTTCTTCTTCTTGTGGTTCCCGTCTGGTCTTGTACTGTACTGGGTTGTGAACAACACGCTTTCGATCATCCAGCAATACGTGATCACTAAGAACATAGAGAAAAACGGCTAGTTATTTACCGTCATTCCATTGTTAAAAAAGGCTTCCTACGGGAAGCCTTTTTGTTATTAAAGTCTTACACTAAGCATATTATTTTTATCGTTTATACAGGCCGTTATGTCAGATTTTCAGCAACTCATCGACCAAGATACCATTGTCGCGCAAGCCACCGCTCCTGGTCGTGGCGGTGTCGGCATCGTGCGAGTTTCCGGCGCCAAAAGTCTCGAAATTGCACAGGCGATTATCGGTTTTGAACCAACGCCTCGTTACGCTCATTATGTTCCATTCAACGATACTCAAGGCGAGCAGTTGGATATGGGCATTGCACTTTACTTCCCAGGGCCAAACTCCTTTACCGGTGAAGACGTATTCGAATTACAAGGCCATGGCGGCCCTGTCATTATTGATATGTTGTTAAGCCGTTGCCTGAAGCTTGGCGCGCGTCTAGCGCGTCCTGGTGAGTTTTCAGAGCGTGCTTTCTTGAACGATAAGATGGACTTAACACAGGCTGAAGCCATTGCCGATTTAATCGACTCATCGTCCGAACAAGCGGCAAAATGTGCTTTACGCTCGTTACAAGGTGCGTTTTCCAAACGCATTGACGAACTGGTGGAAGCCCTTATTTATTTGCGTATTTACGTAGAAGCCGCCATTGATTTTCCTGAAGAAGAAATCGATTTTATCGGCGACGGTAAAGTCGCGGCTCAGCTGCAAGAGATTCGCGATAAACTGCACAGCGTGATGAAAGAGGCCAATCAAGGCGCACTGCTACGTGAAGGCATGAGTGTGGTGATCGCAGGGCGTCCGAATGCGGGTAAGTCGAGCCTTTTGAACGCATTATCAGGCAAAGACTCTGCAATCGTGACGTCGATCGAAGGCACCACTCGCGATGTACTGCGAGAGCATATTCATCTAGATGGTATGCCACTGCACATCATTGATACCGCGGGGTTACGCGACAGCCCAGACGAAGTAGAGCGCATCGGTATTAAGCGTGCTTGGGAAGAAATCCATAAAGCCGATCGCATTCTATTAATGGTCGACAGCCAATCGGTCAATTCCAATGATCCAAACGATATTTGGCCAGAGTTTATGGGGCAATTGACCTCTAAAGATCACCTAACACTGGTCCGAAACAAAGTCGATCTAACCAAAGAAAGCACGGGCTATGAAGAATGTAACGGACTGCCTGTGATTTCTTTATCGGCAAAAACCAATGATGGCATCGATGCGTTAACCACGCATTTGAAAACTGTGATGGGCTTTGACAGTACAACGGAAGGTGGTTTTATCGCTCGTCGTCGCCATATCGAAGCGCTGCAGAAAGCCAACAGCTTCCTTGACGCAGGCTTTGAACAGCTACATGGCCATGGTGCAGGAGAGTTGTTAGCAGAAGATCTAAAAGAAGCGCAGCAAGCTCTCAGTGAGATCACAGGTGCTTTTACCAGCGATGACTTGCTCGGTCGTATCTTCGGCTCTTTCTGTATTGGTAAGTAATGCTAACGCCCACCAGCAAAGGTGGGCGTTTCTTCTAACATGTCGCTACATTGATACGATCACTCGCCCGCGAACGCTTCCGTCTAAAAGCTTGTTCGCGTATTCCAAGGCATCCTCTAAACCAATCGTTGCACCGATCTGGTCTAAATCCTCAGCATTTAATAGCTCAGCAAGACGCTGCCATGCTTGTTCGCGATCGACTAATGGGCGCATCACGCTGTCGATACCATAGAGCGTCACCCCTCGAAGAATAAACGGCGCCACTGATGCTGGGAAATCCATGCCTTGCGCGAGTCCACACGCTGTGACCGCACCACCGTATTTCACACTCGCACATGCGTTCGCTAAAGTATGGCTGCCAACACAATCAACCACTCCCGCCCAGCGCTCTTTTTGCAACGGTTTTCCTGCTTCGGATAACTCTGCACGATCCATCACGTCACTAGCTCCTAGTTGCTTTAAGTACTCCGACTCTTGTGGTCGTCCAGTGCTGGCCACCACATCAAAGCCTAATTTACTTAAAATGCGTACGGCATAACTGCCGACGCCGCCATTAGCGCCAGTGACTAAAACAGGACCATGAGAGGGCGTAATACCATGTTTTTCCAACGCTAACACGCTGAGCATCGCTGTATAGCCGGCAGTACCAATCGCCATCGCTTGTTGGGCGTTGAATGCACTGGGTAACGCAATCAACCAGTCACTGTTTAAGCTGGCTTGTTCCGCTAGACCACCCCAATGAGTTTCCCCTACACCGAAACCGTTTAACAAGACTTGATCACCTACTTGAAAACGGTCACTTTCAGTCGCCACTACCTCACCAACCAAATCAATCCCTGGCACCATTGGAAATTGACGCACCACTGGCGATTTACCTGTAATCGCTAAGGCATCCTTGTAGTTTAGAGTACTTGCACGTACTGCAATCTGAACGTCTCCTTGCGGTAAGTCAGCTGTTTCTAATTGACTTAGCTGAGCTTGGTAACCTTGTTCGTCCTTCGTTATAACCAGTGCTTTAAACATGCGGTCCTCCTAATTAGACCAGTTGTCTATAAATAGTTAAATTTCTAACGGGGCAAGCCCGCCAAATAGAATTTTTCAAACTGAATCAATGGTCCACTAGACTGCAGTAATCTAGCGCGCGCCACAGCACCTTCCCAACCAATCCAAAAAACATGTGCTAACGCATCGACATCTGCATCATGAGCCAATAACCCTTGCTGTTGAGCCAGCGTCAGACAGTCCGCCACTTTACTCTGCCAGCTTTGATAAGTGTCAAGCACTGCTAAGCGGATCGTCTCAGGTAATGCATTGGCTTCTTGCTCTAGGTTACCCACTAAACAGCCACGTTGATAAGCGTATTTCTCCATACCGGCTTTGGCCGATTCGATAAAGTTACGCAATCGCGTTACTGGAGGTAAATCATCATCCAGCAAATAGCGATCAAGCTTATTTTCAAAGTAATGCCTGTATCGTTCGAGTACAGCTAGAGCAAATACTTCTTTGCTATCAAAGTAATGGTAGAAAGAACCTTTTGGTATTTCCGCAAATCGCAGCATCGGCTCCAATCCTGTGGCATGAAATCCGTTCTGGGTCAGCCAAATTAAGCCAGCCTGCAACAGTGCGTCCTTTGTATCACGGTAACTCAGATCATTTTGCTTCGGTCGACCGCGTCGGCTCTGAAGTACTTCCATTAACATTCCTCTTAATTAGACCGCCTGTCTAAAAATAGTTGGTTATGCACAAATTCGCAACCAGCATCGTTAGATAGGTTATGCACATAACCATTGAAAGAGACCTAAGTGGCTGTCAAGAAATTTTATTCACAAAATCATTGCGCAAAAAAGATGAAGATGAAGAAAAATTTAACTTTTTTACCTGTGGACTAAATTTTCAGATTTTTGCTGTATGTATAACCAAAAAAACACATAATTATTAACAATATTAGTAGGTTATAAACATATTTTCCGTAAATTTAGCTTGTGGACAAACACGGTAATAAGTCCATAAGAAGTTTTGCACAGTTTTGCACAAGTAGGTCAGTAAAAAAACGGTCTGTATAACTAACACATTTATACACAGCAATTGGTTATCCACATCACAGGATTACAGGTGGGAACTTAACATGTTGTTATGTTCATAAGATTATGATGTATATAGTTTTTTATAAGTTACTAACAGAAATTGTCTTGCTATATAAATAACTTAAACATAAAAAAATCATATATAACCTATTTATACTATTATTGATGACCGGGTTAATGGCCTGAAAGGTCTCTTTCAATTTGGAATTTACTCGATATACTAAGCGCCCTGTTAGATCAACTGTTCATTTTTTATTCATTACCCGAGGTTCGTGTGGATTTCCCAACTCACTTTGATGTGATTGTGGTCGGTGGTGGCCATGCTGGTACCGAAGCCGCTCTTGCTGCAGCTCGCATGGGTGTAAAAACCCTTTTACTTACTCACAATATTGAAACGTTGGGGCAGATGTCTTGTAACCCAGCGATTGGTGGTATTGGGAAGTCCCACCTAGTTAAAGAAATTGATGCCTTGGATGGCGTGATGGCTCTAGCTACGGATAAAGCGGGCATCCAATTTCGTACGCTAAACAGCCGAAAAGGGCCTGCAGTCCGTGCAACACGTGCTCAAGCCGATCGAATTCTTTATAAAGCGGCTGTTCGATATACGTTAGAAAACCAAGAAAATTTATGGTTGTTTCAACAATCATGTGAAGACCTAATTGTTGAAAACGGTGCCGCTCGTGGCGTTATTACTCAAAGTGGTATTCGTTTTTTAAGTAAGACAGTCATCATGACGACCGGCACATTTTTAGGCGGCATTATTCATGTGGGTATGCAAAATTACTCAGGTGGACGAGCAGGAGACCCTGCTTCCATTGGTTTAGCGGAAAAGCTACGCGCTCTGCCGTTTCGTATTGACCGCTTGAAAACCGGAACCCCGCCACGTATTGATGCTCGTACTGTCGATTTTTCAGTTATGCAAGCTCAGCCTGGAGATGACATTACTCCGGTGATGTCTTATATGGGCAGCCGTGCTTTGCATCCAGAGCAAATAAATTGCTTTATTACTCATACCAATGAGCAAACACACGACATCATTCGTTCAGGTATGGATCGCTCACCTATGTACGCAGGTGTCATCGATGGGGTAGGACCACGTTACTGCCCATCAATCGAGGACAAGATTGTGCGGTTTGCGGATAAAAACTCGCACCAAGTGTTCATCGAGCCCGAAGGGTTAACGACGCACGAGCTTTATCCAAATGGTATTTCGACGTCACTGCCATTTGATGTGCAGTTGGATTTGATTCGCTCTATGAAAGGCTTGGAAAATGCACATATCACGCGGCCAGGTTATGCCATTGAGTATGATTTCTTTAATCCGCAAGACTTAAAGTATTCGCTTGAAACTAAGCACATGGAAAGTTTGTACTTCGCTGGTCAGATCAATGGCACAACGGGTTATGAAGAAGCGGGCGCACAAGGTTTGTTAGCCGGGATGAATGCGGCTTTGCAGGCACAAGGCAAAGAGCCTTGGACGCCACGTCGTGATGAGGCGTATTTAGGCGTATTGGTTGATGACTTAATCACCATGGGAGCCGATGAACCTTATCGGATGTTTACCAGTCGTGCCGAATACCGTTTAATTCTTCGTGAAGACAATGCTGACTTGCGATTGACTGAAAAGGGCCATCAATTAGGTTTGGTATCCGAAGAGCGTTGGGCTGCATTCAATAAGAAACGTGAAGCCATTGAGCTTGAAACACAACGTATGAAAGCGGCTTGGATTGTACCCAATACACCGGAAGCGGAATCGATCAATCCAAAACTGGAAACACCGATTTCCCATGAGTACAGCTTACTTGACTTATTAAAGCGCCCTGGCGTGGAGTACTCGGATGTTGCTAATCTGAAAAATGCACCGGAGCAGCCAGTTGATGAGCAAGTGGCCGAGCAGGTACAAATTTCAGTAAAATACGCTGGGTACATTTCTCGCCAAGCAGAGGATATTGAGCGTTTGCGTCGACAAGAAAATACAGCGCTGCCTGAAAACATGGATTATTCCATC
This sequence comes from Marinomonas gallaica, assembly GCF_001639745.1. GTDB lineage: Bacteria > Pseudomonadota > Gammaproteobacteria > Pseudomonadales > Marinomonadaceae > Marinomonas > Marinomonas gallaica. The sequence goes on along the minus strand of NZ_LTAX01000008.1, from coordinate 29,825 downwards.
ATTGATGGTTTGTCTAATGAGGTGAAGCAAAAGCTTGAAGCGGCACGTCCGGCTACACTTGCGGCCGCGTCCCGTATTCAAGGCATTACACCCGCTGCGGTATCTTTACTCTTGGTTCATTTGAAAAAACGTGCCATAAGCCACAAAAGTGCCTAGAATCAGCAGCCAATAGTATGCATTTCTAGGAACGACTGTGAGTTATTTTGATACCCTCAAACGAGGTGCCGAACAAATGGGCATCTCGTTATCTGACGAAACCATTGAACGTCTTGTTCAGTATCTAGGACTTCTTGAGAAGTGGAACAAGGCGTACAATCTCACTGCTATCCGTGACACAGACAAAATGGTGTCGCTACATCTACTGGATAGTCTTGCAACATTGCCTTTTATTACCGGTAAAAAAATTATCGATGTTGGTACCGGTCCAGGCTTGCCTGGCATGATATTGGCTATCTGTTTACCAGAGCATGATTTCACATTGTTGGACAGTAATGGTAAAAAAACGCGTTTCCTGACCCAAGTAAAAATGGAAATGGGGCTGACCAACGTTACCGTTGCGAATGAGCGAGTTGAAAACCACGTTAATCAAGGCGCATACGATCATGTCACTTCCCGTGCTTTCGCATCGCTTGAAGACATGATTAATTGGTGCTTACCATTGCCGTCAGCAAAGGGTAATTTTTTGGCCATGAAAGGCGTATATCCTGAAGATGAGCTGGAAAGCCTACCAGATACGGTAACGGTAAAAGAGATTAAAGCATTGAGTGTTCCCACCATTGACGCCGAGCGTCATATGGTGATTATGACCCGCAAAGGATAGTAAAACTATGGCGCGTATCATCGCAGTGACCAATCAAAAAGGTGGCGTAGGCAAAACCACAACCTGTGTTAATTTAGCCGCATCACTGGGCGCAATGAAGCGTCGTGTACTCTTGATTGATCTCGATCCACAGGGAAATGCCACCACCGGCAGTGGCTTATCGAAAGATGAGCTAGAACGATCTGTGTATGATGTCCTAGTTGGAACCCATGGCGTTAAAGAAACCATGGTCTACAGTGAAACAGCTGGTTTCACGGTGTTGCCTGCTAACGGTGATTTGACGGGCGCAGAAGTCGCATTACTGGACTTACCCAGTAAAGAGACGCGCTTACGTGCAGGCCTATATGAAGTTGAAAATGAATTTGACTACATCTTATTGGACTGCCCACCTTCCTTGAACATGTTGACGGTCAATGCCTTAGCTGCAGCTCAGGGCGTGCTTATTCCTGTGCAATGTGAATACTATGCTTTGGAAGGATTGACGGCACTGCTGCAAACCATTGAAACAATTTCCACGGCACTGAATCCAGCGTTGGAGATCGAAGGCATATTACGGACTATGTATGACCCTCGTCCAAGCTTAACGCACGATGTATCGACGCAACTTGTCGAGCATTTTGGCAATAAAGTGTTTGATACGGTTATTCCTCGCAATATCCGTTTAGCCGAGGCGCCGAGCTATGGTTTGCCAGTATTACAATACGAGAAGCAGTCTCGAGGCGCTGTCGCGTATTTAGCGCTGGCTGGCGAGTTTATTCGTAAGCGTGCGGTCGCCGCTTAAACAGTTAAAAGGTTTGATTGGAATGACGATGAAAAAGCGTGGATTAGGTCGCGGATTAGATGCTTTGTTGGCGCCGAAAGCGGCACCCGCTCAAGATACGGCTGCTGGCGACGCCATTGAAACGGCTGATAATGTTATTCAAGGGCTGACGTACTTGCCCGTTGATTGGCTGAGCAAAGGTAAATTCCAGCCACGTCGCGACATGAACCCCAATCAGTTGGATGAACTGGCGAACTCGATTCGTAATCAAGGTATCATGCAGCCGATTGTTGTGCGTCCAATTAGCGAACAAAACTACGAAATCATTGCCGGTGAACGTCGTTGGCGTGCCGCTAAAATCGCTGGTCTAGATAAAGTACCGGTGATAGTCCGTCACGTAGAAGATTCTGATGCCATTGTTTTAGCGTTAATCGAAAACATTCAACGAGAAGACTTGAACCCTGTTGAAGAGGCCATGGCCCTTCAGCGTTTGGTGGACGAATTTAAGCTAACGCAGCAACAAGTCGCAGATACGGTCGGTAAGTCACGTTCTGCCGTTGCAAACCTTCTTCGTTTGTTGAATTTATCGCCTGATGTACGACGTTTATTAGAACATGGTGACATTGAAATGGGGCATGCCCGAGCTCTGTTAGGGCTTGATGCTGAGCTTCAGCCGCAAGCGGCATCAGTCGTCATCACTAAGTCACTTTCTGTTCGAGAGACAGAGAAATTAGTGAAATCTTATCAAACGCCAGCCGAAGAGCAGGTAAAAAAGGCGTTACCGGACTTCTCTGAGCATGCTTCTAAGATTGCAGAAAAAATTAATTCTGGCGTGAAGGTGCAGCCAAGCGCTAAAGGGAAGGGGAAATTAGTCATCGAATATCGAGATCAAGCGCATTTAGAAGCGATGATGAATGAGTTTTTTGGGGTATAGCTGCAAATTTGGTGCGTTAAAGCACTAAAATAATCGACATTAGACTAATAGTGCACTTTCTGTGCCGCGTTTGTATTGAACCGCCTTAATATAACCCATATAATGCGTCGGATTTTAAATTTGATCACATTGTGTGCGTATTTAAACGCATCATCATTGTGCGTCAACTAGGGGAAATTGATGGCTCATACTAAGCCGCTCAAGGCGAGTGCTTTATTAGCCGCCAAAAAACGCGCTGTGTTTCGCTTTATTGCAACACAACTCGTGTTAGTTTTTTGCCTTAGTGTTGGAATTTATGCGATGTACGATGGTCTACACGCCTACTCCTTTTTAGCAGGAGCGTTAGCCAGCGTACTTCCAAGTTTATATATGGCATGGCGTGTGTTTGGCCATGCTGGGACGAGAGCCGCGCAAGACGTGGTGAAGTCATTTTACCGGGGTGAAGCAGGTAAATTGGTACTGACGGCTATCTTACTTTCCGCTGTCTTTATTTTTATCAAGCCAATTGCTGCAGGCGCGTTATTTGCCGGCTTCGGTGTTGCAATTTTGAGCCATTGGCTCAGCCCTTTGTTGCTAAAGTATTAGCTGCAAAGGTAACGGTTTTAATCATTGAAAGAGTGTGGATGTAAATATGGCAAGTGAAAATCTCACAGCGTCAAGCTACATTCAGCATCACCTTCAGAATTTGACCTATGGTCAACATCCTGATGGTACGTGGGGTATTGCTCACGGTGCTGAAGAAGCTGCGGCAATGGGGTTCTGGGCGATTCACCTGGACACAATGTTGTTCTCGATCGGCCTAGGTATCCTGTTCCTTTGGTTATTCCGTAAAGCGGCGAAGAAAGTATCGGTTGATACCCCTTCTGGTCTTCAGAACTTCGTTGAGCTGATGGTGGAATTCGTTGACCAGAGCGTGAAAGAAACGTTCCATGGTAAGAACAAAGTCATCGCGCCGTTGGCATTGACGATTTTTGTTTGGGTGTTCTTGATGAACACGATGGACTTAGTACCGGTCGACTTTTTACCTCATTTAGCGTCTTTGTTGGGTGTTCCATACTTCCGTGTGGTACCGACGACAGATCTTAACGCGACACTTGGTATGTCTATTTCAGTCTTCATTTTGATCATTTATTACAGCATCAAAGTGAAAGGCGTGAGCGGATTTGTTGGCGAATTGACATTGCAACCTTTCGGTAAGTGGATGATTCCATTCAACTTATTGCTTGAAGGTGTGGGTCTATTGGCTAAACCTGTTTCTCTAGCATTACGACTTTTCGGTAACTTGTATGCTGGTGAATTGATCTTCATCTTGATCGCGATCTTGCCTTGGGGCATTCAATGGGCTCTGTCTGTGCCTTGGGCGATCTTCCACATTCTAGTAATCGTATTGCAAGCATTCATCTTTATGATGCTGACAATTGTTTACCTGAGTATGGCGCACGAAGATCACTAAGATCGCGTTGTTAAAACGATTTATTAAAACCTTGAAATCTTAAAAACTGTGAAAATTAGGAGTTAAAATGGAAACTGTAGTTGGTCTAACCGCTGTTGCTGTAGCCCTTCTTATCGGTCTTGGTGCCCTAGGTACTGCGATTGGTTTTGGTCTACTTGGTGGTAAATTCTTGGAAGGCGCTGCGCGTCAACCAGAAATGGTTCCAATGCTGCAAGTTAAAATGTTCATCGTAGCGGGTCTTCTTGATGCCGTAACTATGATCGGTGTTGGTATTGCATTGTTCTTCACTTTCGCAAACCCATTCGTTGCTCAGGTTGCTGGCTAATACGTCGCTTTACTTTGAAGTGATTTATTAATTTTGAACGACTAGAGCGAGGATATTTGCGTGAATATTAATCTCACACTAATAGGCCAAGCTATCTCGTTTGCTATTTTTGTGTGGTTCTGCATGAAGTTCGTGTGGCCACCAGTAATTGCTGCGCTCGAAGAGCGTAGCAAGAAAATAGCAGACGGTTTGGAAGCAGCTAACCGTGCTTCACGTGATCTAGAGCTAGCTCAAGAGCAAGCGACTAAGACACTACGTGAAAGCAAGGAACAAGCGGCCGAGATTATTGAACAAGCCAACAAACGTGCTAACCAAATCATTGATGAAGCGAAAGAGCAAGCGATCACAGACGGCAAACGCCTACGTGATTCAGCTCAGTCAGAGATCGAACAAGACGTCGTACGTGCTAAAGAAGCGCTGCGTAGTCAAGTTTCAGCTCTAGCTCTTATCGGTGCAGAGAAGATTTTGGGCGCCAGCGTTGATCAAAAAGCACACAGCGAGATCGTTGAACAACTCGCCAAAGAGCTATAAGCGAGGGTCCTATGGCTGAATTAAAAACAGTCGCGCGACCATACGCCAAAGCCGCTTTTGAAGTAGCTCGTGAGCAAGGCCAAGTAGCTGAGTGGGCCAATATGCTAAGCATATTGGCTACTGCTACAACTGAGCCAAAGCTAAAAACAGCGCTTCAAAATCCAGCTTTTAGTGCGCAAGAGAAGGCAGCAGCTCTAGCGGAAGTGTGCAACGAAGTCGTCACTGAGCAAGGTAAAGCATATTTGCTAAGTCTTGCTGTGAATAAGCGTTTAACGCTTCTTTCAGCGATTTCTGAGTTATTTGAGCAGTTCAAGCTGAACTATGAAAAAGCGGTAAATGTTGTAGTGACATCTGCCTTTGATTTATCAGCTGAACAAGAGCAAACACTGGCCGCTTCACTGGGTAAAAAGTTAGATCGTCAGATCAACCTTACCAGTGAAACAGACGCAAGCCTTATTGGTGGCGTGGTAATCCGTACCGGTGATTTAATCATCGACGGTTCAGTACGCGGAAAACTGGCGAAACTGGCCGAAGCGATAAACTCCTAAGGTTTCATTCGCGAAACCAGGGTTGAGGAATTTAGCATGCAGCAACTGAATCCATCTGAGATCAGCGAGATCATTAAGAAGCGCATCGAAACACTTGATGTGACTTCAGATGCCCAGAATGAGGGCACAATTGTCAGCGTTGCAGACGGTATCGTATTGATTCACGGTCTAGCTGACGTAATGTACGGGGAAATGATTGAGTTCCCTGGTGGTATCTTTGGTATGGCATTGAACCTAGAGCGTGACTCTGTCGGTGCCGTAGTACTTGGTAACTACCAAGACCTTGTAGAAGGTCAAAAAGCAAAATGTACTGGTCGTATTCTTGAAGTACCAGTAGGCCCTGAGCTACTAGGTCGCGTTGTTGACGCACTTGGTAACCCAATCGACGGCAAAGGCCCAGTTGATGCGAAACTAACTGACGCAGTAGAGAAGGTTGCACCTGGTGTAATCGCTCGTCAGGGTGTTGATCAGCCAGTACAAACTGGTTACAAAGCAATCGACTCTATGGTGCCAATCGGTCGTGGTCAACGTGAGTTGATCATCGGTGACCGTCAGATTGGTAAAACGGCTCTAGCAATCGACACTATTATTGCTCAGAAAGATTCTGGCATTAAGTGTGTGTACGTTGCGATTGGTCAAAAGCAATCTACGATCGCTAACGTAGTACGTAAGCTAGAAGAACATGGCGCATTGGAATACACGACTATCGTTGCAGCGGGTGCATCTGACCCAGCAGCGATGCAGTTCCTAGCACCATATTCTGGTTGTTCTATGGGCGAATACTTCCGTGACCGCGGTGAAGATGCGTTGATCGTATTTGATGACTTGACGAAACAAGCTTGGGCTTACCGTCAAATCTCATTGCTACTTCGTCGTCCACCAGGTCGTGAAGCGTACCCAGGTGACGTATTCTACTTGCACTCTCGTCTTCTAGAGCGTGCATCACGTGTAAGCGTTGAATATGTAGAAAAGTTCACTAACGGTGAAGTTAAAGGCCAAACGGGTTCTTTAACAGCTCTACCTATCATCGAGACTCAAGGTGGTGACGTATCAGCGTTCGTACCAACGAACGTTATCTCTATCACCGATGGTCAGATTTTCCTTGAAACGAGCTCATTCAACGCAGGCATCCGTCCTGCAATGAACGCTGGTATCTCGGTTTCTCGTGTAGGTGGTGCAGCGCAAACTAAAATCATCAAGAAGTTGGGCGGTGGTATTCGTCTTGCTCTTGCTCAGTACCGTGAATTGGCTGCGTTTGCTCAGTTCGCTTCTGACCTTGATGATGCGACTCGTAAGCAACTTGAGCACGGTAAGCAAGTAACTGAATTGATGAAGCAACCGCAATTCAGTCCAATGTCAGTAGGTGACATGGGCGTAATCCTTTACGCTGCCAACGAAGGCTTCCTTGCAGATGTTGAAACAAGCAAAATTGCTAGCTTTGAAAGTTCATTGTTGAGCTACATGAACAGCGAACACGCTGCCATGATGCAAGACATTAACAAGTCTGGTAATTACAACGACGAAATCGCAGGTACTTTCAAGTCAGCGATTGAGAAGTTTAAAGCTACACAAACTTGGTAATGATTGGGTGGCTGGCTTGCTGGCCACCAATCATCTCTGCAGTTTGTGAATTAACATTCTCACAAGGGCAGGTCTAATATGGCAGTCGGAAAAGAGATACGCGCTCAGATTGGGAGCATTAACAATACGCGAAAAATTACGCGCGCTATGGAGAAAGTAGCTGCAAGTAAAACGCGTAAAGCTCAGGATCGTATGGCCTCTTCTCGTCCGTATGCAGATCGCATTCGTCAAGTGATTGGTCACTTGGCAAACGCGAATCCTGAGTATAAGCACCGTTACCTAACCGAGCGTGAAATCAAGCGAGTTGGTTACGTCATCGTATCCAGTGACCGTGGTTTGTGTGGTGGCTTGAACGTTAACGCGTTTAAAGCGGCTATTAGAGACATGAAGCAATTTGTCGAAGCAGGGGTCGAAGTTGAGATCTGTGCCGTTGGCTCAAAAGCAGTGTCTTTCTTCAAAAACTACGGTGGTAATGTATCCGCAGCAGTAACTGGTCTAGGCGATGCTCCAGAAGCATCACGTTTGGTTGGTAGTGTGAAGGTTATGTTGGATGCGTTTGATGAAGGTCGCATCGACCGTCTAGTTTTGGTGTCTAACGAATTTGTTAACACCATGACTCAGAAACCATGTGTCGAGCAACTTTTGCCGCTACAAGCAGAAGAAAATGCAGAACTGAAGCACCACTGGGATTATCTGTACGAACCTGATGCAGTAGAGATCTTAAATGATCTACTGGTTCGTTACATTGAGTCTCAGGTATACCAAGCCGTTGTTGAAAATATTGCGTGTGAACAAGCCGCTCGAATGCTGGCTATGAAAAACGCAACGGACAACGCGGGCGATATCATTAATGAATTGCAGTTGGTGTACAACAAGGCACGTCAGGCAGCCATTACTCAGGAAATTTCTGAGATTGTTGGCGGCGCGGCAGCGGTTTAAGGTATTTAGGTATTAAGAGGATCCGAACATGAGTAGCGGACAAATCGTACAGATCATCGGTGCGGTTATCGACGTGGAATTCCCACGTGATAGCGTGCCAAAAGTATACGACGCCCTTACTATTGAGGGAAAAGAGTTGGTGTTGGAAGTTCAACAACAACTAGGTGATGGTATTGTACGTACTATCGCCATGGGTTCTACCGAAGGTATGAAGCGTGGACTAGAAGTTCAAAGCACTGGTAACCCAGTGTTGGTACCTGTTGGTACTAAGACTCTAGGCCGCATCATGGATGTTCTAGGTAACCCAATTGATGAAAAAGGCGCCATCGGTGAAGAAGAGCGTTGGTCTATCCACCGTTCAGCTCCTTCATACGCTGAGCAGTCTTCAAGCAACGAATTGCTTGAAACAGGTATCAAGGTAATCGACCTTGTTTGTCCTTTCGCGAAAGGTGGTAAAGTTGGTCTGTTTGGTGGTGCCGGTGTAGGTAAAACCGTAAACATGATGGAGCTTATCCGTAACATCGCAATCGAGCACAGCGGTTACTCTGTATTCGCAGGTGTTGGTGAGCGTACTCGTGAGGGTAACGACTTCTACCATGAGATGACTGACTCGAACGTAATCGACAAAGTATCTCTAGTATACGGTCAGATGAACGAGCCACCAGGTAACCGTCTTCGTGTAGCATTGACAGGTCTAACCATGGCGGAGAAATTCCGTGATGAAGGCCGTGACGTACTATTCTTCGTCGATAACATCTACCGTTACACACTAGCGGGTACGGAAGTATCAGCACTGCTAGGTCGTATGCCTTCTGCGGTAGGTTACCAGCCAACTCTTGCAGAAGAGATGGGTGTGCTTCAAGAACGTATTACGTCGACTAAGACGGGTTCTATCACGTCTGTACAAGCGGTATACGTACCTGCCGATGACTTGACTGACCCTTCTCCAGCGACAACGTTCTCGCATTTGGACGCAACCGTTGTATTGTCACGTGACATCGCATCTTTGGGTATCTACCCAGCGATCGATCCATTGGACTCTACTTCACGTCAGCTTGACCCACTTGTAATTGGTCAAGAGCACTACGACGTAGCACGTGGCGTACAGATGGTTCTTCAGCGTTATAAAGAGCTGAAAGACATCATCGCGATCTTGGGTATGGACGAGCTTTCTGAAGAAGATAAGCAGACTGTAAACCGCGCTCGTAAGATCCAGCGTTACTTGTCTCAGCCTTTCTTCGTAGCGGAAGTATTCACTGGTTCTCCTGGTAAATACGTTTCTTTGAAAGACACTATCCGTGGCTTCCAAGGTATCCTTAACGGCGAATTCGACGAACTTCCAGAGCAAGCGTTCTACATGATCGGTAGCATCGACGAAGCTGTTGAGAAAGCTAAGAAACTTTAATCCACGCAGTGTCAGTGAGCCTCGGCTCACTGACAAAGCCTGACTGAAAAGAGGCAACTTATGGCTATCACGGTACAATGCGATATCGTAAGCGCTGAACAAGAGATCTTCTCAGGTTCTGTTGAGACTCTTGTGGCTGCAGGTAGTTATGGCGATCTAGGTGTTTACCCAGGTCATGCGCCTTTGTTGACTACATTGCAACCAGGCCCTGTTCGTGTGATTAAGCAAAACGGTGACGAAGAAATTATCTTTGTATCTGGCGGCTTCCTTGAAGTTCAGCCTCATCGTGTAACTGTCTTAGCAGATACCGCTGTTCGTGCGAACGACCTTGATGAAGCGGCAGCACTTGAAGCGAAGAAACATGCTCAAGATCTGTTGGATCAGCAACATGCTGATTTGGATATTAGCCGTGCAACGGCTGAATTGGCGGAAGCCGTAGCTCGTCTACGTACTATCCAGCAGTTCCGTCAAAGCAAATAAGCTAGACGTTATCCAGATCATAAAAAGCAGCCTTAGGGCTGCTTTTTTTATGCCTATAATTTGGTGATGAGAAGCATCTACCCAACATGCTGACTTATAAAAGGAGTAGCATTGTGAAAGTTGGAAGGGTTTATGCATCCTGCACAGCACCCAACGTAGTTTAAAAAGGAGTTTTTATGAGTCATACCATTCTTTGCGACATTGTTAGTGCCGAACGCACGCTGTACTCGAGTCCTGTGAGGTATATTGTTGCGCCTTCAGATCAGGGTGAAGTCGGCATCTTTCCAGGGCATGCCCCGTTATTGACCTTATTAAAATCGGGCAGTGCTCGTCTGGTAAAAGAGGATGGCAGTGAAGAGCTGTTGTATATTTCGGGTGGTTTTATGGAAGTGCAGCCTCATCGTGTCATTCTGTTAGCGGACTTTGCAGAGCGAGCGGGCGAGTTAGACGAAGCAGAAGCCCTTGCGGCTAAGCAGCATGCGCAAGAGCGCTTAGGCAGCTCCGGCAATGATCTTGATCATACCCGCGCTTTGAAAGAGCTAAGCGAAGCGGTAGCACGCCTTAAAGTGATTGAACAGAATCGTAGAACGGTTCGTTTTGTCGACAAAAAATAAATAATGTTCAAATATTAGCCTTTAGTATTAGATTTTTTGGCGCTTTTTTCGTCTATATTTGGTTTCGACGTTTCAGATTGTAGACAATCTGAAGTTTGGCAAAGAATAAACATAAAAGGTCTGCCTGCATGTCATATCAAATAGAGTATCAACGTGCCTGTACTGAACCAGAGGCATTTTGGCGCGAAAAAGCGCAAGCGTTAGAGTGGTTCAAATTTCCGCATACCGTGCTCTCACAGGATGAGCATGGCATGGACCGATGGTTTGCTGATGGCGAACTCAATACCTGCTATCTTGCGCTTGATCATCACGTCGCTAACGGCCGTGCTGATCAAGCGGCGCTGATTTATGACTCCCCGGTGACCAACACCAAGCAGACTTACAGCTATCAAGAGTTGTTAGATGAAGTGTCTGTGTTTGCGGGCGCTTTGAAGCAGCAAGGGGTTGGCAAGGGCGATACGGTCGTTATTTATATGCCAATGATTCCTCAAGCTTTGATGGCCATGTTGGCGGTTGCACGATTAGGGGCGATTCACTCCGTTGTCTTTGGTGGCTTTGCTGCCCATGAGTTAGCGGTACGCATTGATGATGCTAAGCCTAAAGCCATCGTGACGGCCTCCTGCGGCATTGAAGTGTGCCGTATCGTGTCTTACAAACCGTTACTTGATGAAGCGTTGAGACAAGCCAAGCATGAACCCAATGCTTGCATTGTTTATCAACGAGAACAAGAACTTGCAGAGCTTAAAGCAGGCAGGGATTACGACTGGAACGAGCTAGTAAAAAGTGCTTTTCCGTGTGACTGTACCCCTGTTAAAGGCACTGATCCACTCTATATCCTATATACTTCGGGAACGACTGGAAAACCGAAAGGTGTGGTTCGCGACAATGGTGGTCATGCTGTTGCCTTGAACTATTCTATGAAAGCCATCTACAACATGTCTCCGGGTGAGGTGTTCTGGGCGGCATCGGATGTCGGTTGGGTCGTAGGCCATTCATACATCGTATATGGCCCTTTGATTTATGGCTGTACCACTGTGATGTACGAAGGTAAGCCAATCATGACGCCGAATGCCGGTGAGTTTTGGCGGGTCTGTAAAGAATACGATGTGAAGACTTTGTTTGCTGCGCCTACGGCGTTTCGTGCCATTCGTAAAGAAGATCCGCATGCAGAGTTACTTAACAAAGAAGACTTAGCCGGTTTGCGGGTCATCTTTATGGCAGGAGAACGTTTAGATCCCCCTACGTACGAATGGACTAAAGCCGTCACCGGAAAATGTGTTGTTGACCATTGGTGGCAAACAGAAACTGGCTGGGCGATTTGCGCTAACCCAATAGGATTGGAAATGAAGATTGCCAAACCAGGTTCTTCGACAGTGCCATCCCCAGGGTTTCAAGTGCATGTACTGGATGATCGAGGCGAGTCGCTCGCACCAATGGAGCAGGGCAGTATCGCCTTAAAAAGACCGCTGCCCCCCAGTTGTTTACCGGCTATTTGGGGGGACGTCGATCGATTTAAGTCGGGGTATTTAAGTGAATACCCCGGCTATTACACCTCTGGAGATGGTGGTTACATCGATGAAGACGGTTATGTGTTTATCATGGGGCGAACCGACGACGTTATCAACGTGGCAGGACATCGTCTATCAACGGGTGAAATGGAAGAAGTTGTCGCCATGCACGATGCTGTCGCTGAATGCTGTGTGATCGGTATCAATGACGATCTAAAAGGCCAGTTACCATTAGGATTGGTACTGTTGAAAAATGGCTATGAAGAACACACCGATAAAATTCAAGAAGAGTTAGTGGCTTTGGTTCGTCAAGAAATTGGCGCCTTGGCCTGCTTTAAGATTGCTATGGTGGTACCGAAGTTACCGAAAACCCGTTCTGGTAAAATCCTGCGTAAATTACTGCGTCAGATTGCTTCGGGAGAAGAGTTTAATATTCCTTCCACCATCGACGATCCAAACAGTATTCATGACATTCAGGATTTAATGGCCGAGCGCGGCATCATTGTCGACAAACTGGCGGGTTAGCAGCCTAGCTGAGTTTTTGAGCAAGCCAACATGGCCACGCCATGTTACTCCACTGTTGCCCGAGCCTACGCTCGGGCTTTTTTATAACGGCTATTTTTTGCCTTACAGCAGTCGCCATAAAGTATCAAAGATAATTTGTTGCGCTTTGGCAATGTCGTTGGATTCCAAAACCACGGCCGAAGGGAAGTTGTCGCGCGCGAGCGAAATGATGGCACACTTGGGTGGATAGATGGCGATGTAGCTGGCATCGACACTGCCTTCGGTTTTAATCCACTTACGCTCGGACAGTTCGGCATCCTCACCACCGTCGCCTAGGGCGATGACGTTTACCTTAATGCCCAGTTTAATACGTTGTTTGGTATAGGTTGGGAATGGTCGATACAAGTACGGTCGGATCGGTTTGGAGGAAAATACACAGTATTCCTTATGGTCTTGCTGGGACACCACGTTTAAAATGTCGCGCAATACCCACTCAATACCATCGTCACCTTCGTAATAACGCACGTCGGTGTGGTGAAAGGTTGGTTGGGACTGCACCAAGCTTGGAATAATCGTGTGTTTGAGCGAATCAATAGTCTTCTCTATGTTCTGCTTACGCTCTTCAGCAAGGTTGAGCAGAATATCCGGATTCTCAGCCATGAAGAAGCGACGTTTGCCTTTTGGAAAATAGCTGACGACGCCTTTATTTTGCAGCTGTTTGAGAGATTCGTAAGCGGAACCCCGGTTAACGCCTGATTGTTCGGCAATATCACGAATCGACGCTGGCCCAAGTTTAAGCAAAGTTTGGTACAGCGTGGCTTCTCGCTCTGTAAGACCGAGTTGTTCTAACACTTGATGCAGCATATTTTATTAATCGTTTTAATCGCAGCCGCCAGAGGCATGGTTGAATAGAGACCTTAGTGACGCGCGTCTAAACATGACAACATCGCCCTGCGGACGTCCCTGTCCGCGAAGGGCGCGCACGCCCATCCTTGGGCGTTGTGCTTGTCATGATTTAGACGCCGCTAGGCTAAGCCGTTATTTTGCCTTATCGGTAAGATTCTGCAAGGAGTTAAAAGAGTGAGTGATGATCAGCGTTTCGGTGGTATTCGTCGCCTATACGGCCATGCTGCCTATGACTGTTTTCAACAGTCCCACGTTTGTGTGATTGGTATCGGTGGAGTAGGTTCTTGGTGTGCTGAGTCTCTTGCGCGTTCAGGCATTGGTCAGATTACCTTAATCGATATGGACGATGTGTGTGTCACCAATACCAATCGCCAAATTCATGCTCTAGATGGCAACATAGGCAAATCGAAAGTCGACGCTATGGCAGAGCGTATTAAGTTGATCAACCCCAACTGCCAAGTGAACTGCATTGAAGACTTTATCACGCCCGAAAACATCCCTGAGCTGCTCGATACGCCGTTTGACTATATTATAGATGCGATTGACAGCATCAAACCTAAAGCAGCTCTGATCGCTTGGTGTAAGCGTAATAAGCGTTCTGTTATAACCGTCGGTGCAGCAGGCGGTCAGCTAGATCCGACTCGAATTGAGATTTGTGACTTGGCGCGTACCGAGCGCGATCCGCTCGCGGCGAAACTGAGAAACTTTCTACGTCGCCATTACAACTTCACTCGAAATACTAAGCGTCGTTTTGATATTGAATGTGTGTACTCGCAAGAACAGCTGAAATACCCACAGCTAGACGGTACAGTTTCTCAGCAACGTCGTCGAGGGGATACAGAGACCAAGATGAATTGCGATACAGGGTTTGGCGCTAGCACGGTCGTTACTGCTACCTTCGGCTTTGTTGCTGTAGGGCGAGTGCTAGAGAAATTGGCACAAAAGGCCATACAAGACTGAACAATTTTTTACCGGTGTTTGAGTGTGCCACGGGGGAACGTTATGCGTGCTGAAGAATTTTGCTATGTGAAGACCCATAAAGTATTAAATGGTCTTGAAGTCATTCATGCGCAATTCACGGATACGGTATTTGGTAAACACGCTCACGCTGATTATGTGATTTCTATTGTCGATACAGGTGTGATGCACTTTTGTCATAAAGGTGCGAGTCACAATGCTTTACCGGGGCAGTTGTCTATTGTCAGCCCTGATGAGCTGCATACCGGTTCCAAAGGACAGGGTGAAGGTTGGCGTTACCGTGCTTTATACCCTTCATTAGAACGAGTTAGCGATCTGTACCAAGAGTTGTTTGGTCGATCTGGCGTACCGAGCTTCCATGCGAGTATTTTGCAAGATGAACGCTTGAGTCGGCAAATGCAGTTATTATTGGCTAAGCTCGAATCGGGTGCGGAGGCATTAGATTTAGAAGTGCATTGGGAGCTATTTTTAGTCAATCTGCTGCAAAAGCACGCCATTAAGCGCGGTCAATCGCCAAGAGCGCTCGGATCGGCGCAATCGAATATCGAACAGGTACGTGATTACCTAGCCGATCAGTATCAACATAAAGTATCTTTGGAAACTGTCGCGCAACAAGCGGGCATCAGTAAGTTTCATTTAATCAAAGAATTCAAACGCTACTTTCAGCTCACGCCACATCAATATCAAATCCAACAACGACTGAATCATGCCAGAGCGCAGCTAAAACGTGGCATGAGTGCGGTCGATGTAGCGCTTAACTGTGGCTTTCATGATCAAAGCCATTTTAGCAAAGCCTTCGTCAGAGCCATGGGGATTACGCCTTCGGCTTATCGACAGCAATTTTTTACAAGATAACACTGAGCGTTAGGATTACATTGGTGACTTACCTAATTAATGAGTCACATTATGGAAAGCCAGTTAGCGTTTTTAGCCATTTGCCTTGCATCGGCGGCTTCACCAGGGCCAGGTGGTTTGGCGGTGGTCAGTAACAGCATTAACCACAATCTTCGCCGTACCTTACCGGTGATCTTTGGCATTGCCACAGGGCTTATGTTGGCATCTTTACTGGCCAATACATGGCTGTTAGCCGTGATTCATTCGAGTGAGCAAGCGTTTCAAATCATGACCTGGTTATGCAGTGGCTACATCGCCTATTTAGGCTGTAAAGCGCTGTATTATGCTAACAGTACAATGACTATTGCGGCACAGGGCTACAGTTTTAAAAATGGGGTACTGATCTCGTTATTGAATCCAAAAACATTGGTGTTTTTCGGTGCGCTGTTTCCGATGTTTATCCCAGCTGATGAAGACTTTCTTCGCTATGCGATACTACTGACAGCAGAGCTGGTACTGATTACTTTGGTCATTCATATTTTGGTGTCATCAGCGATCGACAAAGTCTCACATTTGCTACAACACCACCTCGTCGCGATTAATCGCGCTACCGGTGTGATGTTTATCGCATTAGGAATCAGTGGTTTTATCTTCTAACAAAGCAGAGACAGTTTAGGCCTGAATCTGCTTAAGGATGCCCAATATCCCATTAGTACGAGAGCTGGTGAAGTAGCTAGACAGGTTAAACTCATTCAGCTCTGCGGCCAAATCCATTGCTTGTAACTCGCTTTGCTGTTGTGGCCATTAGTAAGGCTTCTAAGTTTTGAGAGCATTGACGCGCTATATTAAGCTTAGGCATTGGCTCTTGTCCTTTGCATGGCACCCTCGTTTGGGGTTGTCTATCTCTGGTTCTTTTGGTTTTTTCGCAGGGCGTTCTCTCGCCTCAATAGTCGTTCCATCACGACAGATATGTCCAATTAAATTGTCTCCAAAATGCGTTTTAGTAAAGGCTTAATGAGCATGTTATGCTAATTAAGCTTCAGGAAATTCATCAAAAGCACGAGAAAAAGTGGACTCTGATGGAAGTTTTTTGTGGTATGGGAAACCACAGATACGTCGCAGAGTTCGATCTATGGTCAGTTTCTCAATCAAATGAACCGTGGTGGTCAGCCCAAGCACGACTTTTGCAATGAAAGCATTTACGATACAGCTTCGCTCATGTGGTATACGTCCTTCAGCAGTACGAGAAACGCAGACAAATTCTTCTATGCGAGCCCATTCTAGGGTATGGATAAGCTTTTCCAGTTTCGGGATCAGCACATCGCTATCCAACAATAAATCTGGTAATAATTGAAATTGAACGGTATGTATAATTTGATGGGGACGTAGCATTCATCTTGTGGGTGTTCTAATGAATGACATTGTCATCTTGTGGGTGTTCTAATGAATGACATTGTGCCGGAAACGGCCACCCACATCCTTCCTTTTTTGTCTTCAAGCAAAGGAAATTCTGCTCGAAAGCGGGTTTTTGCAACTACCTCTTTCATAAAACAATTTTTGAACAATATTTACTAAAACAAACATTGCAAACACGTATCACTCTCTTTAACCTCACATACTAATAACCATAACTCATGGATGGAGCTTATGCGCGGTCTTGCCTCGTCAACATATCTACCCCAATATTCCCATCCAGACTAAACTTTTTTCAATAAACGCATCCTGCGTTGTACACAACGGAAACACATGCCATTTCAAGGAAGCACAATGAGTATAGAAGCGACAAGACAATACCAACTATTAGATAATGGATCCTATCTCGTATTTGCATCGAAGCCAATCACCGAGCTAAATGAAGGCGAGCAAGTTACCTTTACCATTGAAAGAACAAGCAACCTGAGTACAAGCGAGACGGTGCACTGGGAAGTCACCGAAGCAGGTGATGCACTACAGCAAATTCTGCAAATCCAAGGTACCTTAAGCGATACCTATATCAATGGCGATCGAAGCACTGCTCTACTCAGTAGTTTTGCCTCCGATATGGCGGGTGACTTGGTATTCTCAGCTGGACAGAAAAGCGCCAGCATGACCGTTGCGACACACGACGACCCAAGCATTTCAAGCAATCCTTACCGCTCCTTTCCTCTGGTGTTAACACCTGAGGATAGCGAGTCTTTTTCAGTTAACTATGGGATCGCAGATCAACAAAGCCGGACCATCGAATTGATACCGAATCAAGCCGCAAAATTCATGACCGAAGGCGGTCAAGCCGTCGAAATCCAAATAGCGCTTGAAACAGATACGCCCTACACCTTAACCCTGAATGAATTGCATGAGGGCGGCGATGTCACAGCAAACGAGTCCCCCTTTACATTAGAGTCGTTTGAAACATTTGCTATTTACAGCCCAACCGGCGTGCTTGTTACACCCACCTTAGCAAAAGATGCCACCACGATTACTTTTACACCGACAGAGTCAGGTCAATACCGCATCATCTTTGTCGGTGACCGTGCTACGCATGATGTGTCCATTACTGAAAAAGACAGCGATGCGCTAATCACCTATGTCAATTTCGCCAACGATGACAGCCAAGTGACCACAACGGATACGTCCTATGAGCTGGACATATTCACTGATACACTAGATCGCGAGCTCTCTTTGTACTCTTCGCTAGACCCAACACACATCGAAGAAGGTGAAGAAACCATCATCACCCTAGAGCGCTCAAGCAATCTGGATGTTGATGAAACCTTTGTCTGGGCCATAAACCTTAATAGTCTATACAATTCCGCCCGTGATCAAATAGATTGGGAGAGTTTTGAAAATCAAAATCCCGAATATGATCAAATAGATTGGGAGAATTTGGAGAATCAATGGTCAGAGTTACCGGAGTATTTCCTTCCATCTTATCAACAGGCCGATTGGGCCGATGTAAACTCACCATTAACGGGGCTGTTGCATTTTGCCGCAGGTGAATCACAAGCGTCATTTACCTTTTCAGCCACAGATGACCACGCTCTAGAGTTTAATGCGGAGCGCATTACCTTGGCATTAAGCCCAATCTCTGAGCTGCCCAACATCGCTGGACTGACGCATACTGTGAGTTATATCGAAGAAGTAAGCGAGGGTGTTTTTGAACAACGTACAAAAGTAATCACTGAAACTCTAACGCCTGACGACGTTCTCGCCAATGACGGTATCAATACCACATTAATCATCGCTGATAATGAAAGTCCGCAACAAACCATGTCCGTCGACGATCACCTTACCTTTGTTCAGAGCGAAGCAACCCCGGTTGGAATCAGCATCGAATTCGACACACCAGGGCAATATGTCTTCGACTTAGCTTTAGTGCAAGACGGTAACTACCAAGGAGAAAACCGAGCCGAAATCACTATTTTTGACAGTCAAGGCAATCAAATTGATACCTTATACACTGACCATGAGGTACTTGTAAGCTTTAACCTCACGGCACAAGACACGGGACAGTATTCATTTGTGTTCGACAGCGAAAAAGGGGCGGAGAAGTTCTCTTTAGACGTCTATAAAGACTACACAAACGACGCCTTACAGTTCTTTAACAACGATGAAGAAGCACTCGCGCAAGCCGCTGAATTAGTGTTGGATGCGGTAGCAGATAATTATATTGCAGGACTCCACCAGCAGGCGCAAAACCTTGGCATCGATACCACCTTACTGTCTGGAATCGTAAATGCGGCTGGACTAAACGGCGTCAGCATCAACGACATAAACCAATACTTCTTAGACGCAGGCCTAAGCCCACTTTAGTTAGACTGCGCTGTGCGCAGGAAAAGGGTTACGTACTCATGAAAAACCGCGGTCCTACCATGTGGAACATGCTTTAGTAGGACTGCGCTGTACGCAGGAAAACACTCATGTATTCATGTGAATTAGCATGGGTGTGCATACCATTTTACTGTCATGGTACAAGTTATTTAAGAATAACTACGCTTAAACATTTCGTGATTTCGAATATTATTGTTCATATCTTCTATATCCCAAACCTACTCATACAAGCACGTTGTATGTGCGATGGGCTTTTGGTCGCAGATAAAATCTGCTCATTGGTGACTTACCTAATTAATGAGTCACATTATGGAAAGCCAGTTAGCGTTTTTAGCCATTTGCCTTGCATCGGCGGCTTCACCAGGGCCAGGTGGTTTGGCGGTGGTCAGTAACAGCATTAACCACAATCTTCGCCGTACCTTACCGGTGATCTTTGGCATTGCCACAGGGCTTATGTTGGCATCTTTACTGGCCAATACATGGCTGTTAGCCGTGATTCATTCGAGTGAGCAAGCGTTTCAAATCATGACCTGGTTATGCAGTGGCTACATCGCCTATTTAGGCTGTAAAGCGCTGTATTATGCTAGCCGTGAAATGACCATTGCCGCACAGGGTTACAGCTTTAAAAATGGCGTACTGATTTCGCTGTTGAACCCGAAAACCCTAGTTTTCTTCGGGGCGCTCTTTCCAATGTTTATTCCTGATCAAGGGCATTTTATTTCCTATGCGATCTTACTGACCTTAGAGCTGGTATTGATTACCTTGGTCATTCATATTTTGGTGTCATCAGCGATCGACAAAGTCTCACATTTGCTACAACACCACCTCGTCGCGATTAATCGCGCTACCGGTGTGATGTTTATCGCATTAGGAATTAGTGGTTTTATCTTTTAACAAAGCAGAGACAGTTTAGGTCTGAATCTGCTGTAAAATCCTCAATATCCCATTAGTACGAGAGCTGGTGAGGTAGCTAGACAGGTTAAACTCATTCAGCTCTGCGGCCAGATCCATTGCTTGTAACTCGGCTTTGCTGTGGCCATTAGTAAGGCTTAAGATCACCATGAGGACACCACGCATGAGTTTGGCGTCGCTGTCGGCTTGAAAAGTACATATGCCATTTTCTTGGCGCTCAATTAACCAGACGGCGCTTTCGCAGCCTTTTACCTTGTTCTCTTCAATCTTTTCAGCATCCGTCAGTCGCTCAAGCTGTTTGCTAAGGCTTACTAACTCTTTAAAGGTAGCTTCTTTACTGGTGCAGGCTTTTAGTTGTGCTTGGATAGCGTCGCGGTTTAATTCAGTCATCACCTAATATCTCTATGGCTTCGAGAAGAACATCACAAAAGCGGCGTGCTTCGGATAAAGTATTGTAACAAGCAAAGGATGCGCGCAGGGTACTGCTGACGCCAAGTTGGGCCATCAGTGGATGGGCACAATGACTGCCTGCGCGGACGGCAATGCCTTGGCTGTCCAAGTAGCCGTTTAAATCCAATGTATGAATACCGGGCACACTGAGAGACACCACTGTGGTGTCTATGGCAGGCGAGTAAATTTCAATGTCATTATTGAATTTCAGCTCGTCGTAGACATAGCGCGCCAGCTTTTGCTCCCAGATCAGCATGTCCTCACGATCTTGGCTGGCCAGAAAATCACACGCTGCTGAAAGGCCAATCACGCCTTCGATATTGGGTGTGCCCGCTTCAAGCCGGTAGGGCAGTGTATTAAACTCGGTGCTGTTGTAGGTCACGTGGCTGACCATTTCACCGCCGGTTTGCAAAGGCGTTAGCACGTCCAGTGCATGGGCTTTACCGTACAGCGCGCCAATGCCTGTTGGACCATACATTTTGTGGCCGGAGAAAGCATAGAAGTCGCAATCCAGCTCAGTCACATCCACTTCATAATGAGCAACGGCTTGTGCGCCATCCACTAAGGTAAAGGCGCCTACGGCTTTCGCTGCCGCTAGCATGTCTTTGAGCGGAGTCTTTACTCCGATGGCATTGGATATCTGAGTGCAGGCAAAAATACGCGTGTGTTCGTTAAAGTAATGGGCGTATTCCGGCTCCCACTCACCCTTTGATGTAAGTGGTAGTACACGCAAGCGCGCGCCAGTCCGAAACGCTAATTGCTGCCAAGGGACGAGATTTGCATGGTGTTCAAGACTGGTGATTAAGATTTCATCATCGGGTGTGATACACCACTCAAGGCCATGAGCCACTTGGTTAATGGCTTCCGTGGTGCCTTTTGTCCAAATGACATAGCTGTTTTCGGGCGCATTCAGAAACTGTGCGACGCGATCGCGGGCGTGTTCAAATTGAGCGGTGGCGCGATCACTAAGGTAATGGGCTCCCCGGTGAACATTGGCGTTGCTGGTGGTGTAATAGGTTATCAGAGCATCCAATACCACCTGTGGTTTTTGAGTGGTGGCCGCATTGTCGAGGTACACCAACGGGTGCTCGTTCGCTTCCATTGACAGGATTGGAAACTCATCTCGAATTGTATTTGCGTCAAAAGACATACACCACTCACTCAGACCGTTTTTGAAAATAGGGGTAAATTGTACCTCAAAATGAGCTAATGGCTGCAATAATGCATGTTACAGGTGGTAAACACTTGTCATTTCAGCCTGATTCGCTAAGGTTCTAACAGAATGCACAGATTTAGACATTAAAGGTACAGTGACCGTGGCGGACTTTTTATACAAAGGCGTAGTGGATTGGTTTTTAGAGCAAATGAGCCAAGGGAAATTGGCCCCAGGGGATAAGATGCCGTCCCTGCGCAAACTTGCGAAACAGCTTGAGCTGAGTCTCAATACCGTGATTCATGGCTACGATTTGCTGGCTGAGGAAGGCTGGATCGAGTCTCGTCCTAAATCCGGCTACTTCGTATGTCATAAGCCCAGCGTGAAGCACGCTCATGTGCTGGCCGGTGATAAAGTGGTGCAGTTTGGCGAGGCGTTGAGTAAGAAAATGCCGTGGTCTGCTTTATCACATCGTGCTGCGATGGTGGACCAAAGTGATGAATTCTTGATTGCGAGCGTCAAACAGGGGGAATCGGATCTGCCTATTTTAGGCAAAGGCCATCTTGCGGTACGTGAGGCGGTAAGTGAGCACTTACGTAAAGTCGCTATCAACGTCCATCCATCGCATATTTGGCTAGGCCGTTCCCCATTGTCTATGTACACCCAAGCGGTTCAAACATTGACGGATCGCGGTGACGCTGTGCTGGTGATCACCCCATGTGATCCACGTTTAACCTCGACACTGATTAATCTTGGTCGCCAAGTATTTACCTTAGCCGCGGGTGAAAGAGGGGTCGATTTGGATGAAGCCGTGCGTTGTATGCGTGACGATGCCATTAAATTGGTCGTGTTCCCAAGTCAGTTTGCTTTCCCAAGTGGTAGTGAAGTGTCAAATCTAAGCTTGCGCCGTTGGTTAGCTATTCTCCAGCACGTTGCAATTCCTGCGATTGAGTGGGATATGACGTCGCATCTTGGCTATAAATCCTCGACATTGATGACGTACAAGTCCTTAGACGATAAAAACCAAGTGGTGTACATCGGTGGCGTAGAGTCAAAAGGTGTCGACCGTAACGCAGCATGGTGTATTCCTGGTCAGTATACGGACTTGGAAGGGGCTTTATTGAGTGCTGACTTAGCCTTGAGCGATCCGCAGCAGCAAGCGCTTATGGACGCCTTGCAATCGACGCAGCGTCAGTCTTTGATGCGTCGAGCTCGTCAAATATGGTCTGTGGCGGAGAAATCGAAAAGCATCTTGGAAGCGGCGTTGGAAAATACCGTGCGCTTTGCCAGTTGCAAAGGCGGGTTAACATTATGGCTGCAATTGGATCAGGCGCTTACCGATGCGCAGATGACGCAGCTGTTAGCGAAACATCGCCACGGTATTGTGCCGGGTTATTATCTGTCAGCGCAAAACGATGCGGACCATTGGTTGGCAGTCAATGTGACCTACGATGCGATCGATAAGCTAGCTTTACAGCTCAGTCGTTTTGTCAAAGCGTCGAAGGTGGCGGATACGATCGAATCTGACTGCGCCGAAGCGCTGTCTCAAGTGGAAACGGAGCCGGATATGACCGACGAGTCATCAACGGCACCGCAAACCTCAGAATCAGAAACTTCTGGCTTACTACTCGAACCGAGTGATTTTGAGTTAGACGATGTAATGCTGAAAGAAGGCGAGACAGAAACAGAACTGGATGCGCTGCAGTCAGTTACTGATGATAGTGCCCTAGTTGATGACGCCCTACCAGCTGACGTGAAGTCTGACGCGCCTCCGGAATCTGAAAGCAACGAAGAAAAAACGTCGAAAACCGTCTATAACCCTATGTTGGATTTGATCAATCACGATTTTGGCTAATCCCAACTTCTTGCATAGAGTGTGATTTCCGTTTTCAGGGTAAGCATTTTTTCTGAGTCCTCCTATACTGCTAATAAATCAAACATTTAGAGTAAGGAGGCACTCGCATGCCCGCATTGGATTTGCAGTTTGTTCGTTCACAGTTCCCTGCATTTGATGAGCCTACGTTGGCAGGCCAAGCGTTTTTCGACAACGCGGGTGGTGCTTACGCCTGTTTGCCTGTGATCGTGCACCTTAATCGCTATTACCATCAAAGCAAGCTTCAGCCCTATCATCTGCATCCTGTATCTCAAGATGCCGGTAAGCAAATGGACGAGTCCCATGATCGTTTGGCTGGGTATCTTAATGTCTTGCCTGAAGAAGTACACTTAGGCCCGTCTACTTCTCAAAATACCTATGTATTAGCGCAAGCGTTTGCGCATCTTTTGCAAACTGGTGATGAAATAATTGTTACCAATCAAGATCATGAAGCCAACATAGGCGTATGGCGCCGGCTTTCTGAACGTGGCATTGAAATTAAAGAGTGGCGCGTTAATACGATTACAGGTGAGCTGGATCTAGCTGATTTGGATACACTTATTACGGATAAAACTAAATTACTGGCGTTCACGCATTGCTCCAATATAGTGGCGCATATTAACCCAGTGAAAGAAATTTGTGCCAAAGCCAAGCAAGCTGGCGTGTGGACCGTTGTCGATGGTGTGGCGTATGCTGGTCATGGCTTCCCTGATGTAAAAGAGCTAGGCGCTGATATCTACCTGTTCTCGCTTTATAAAGTATTTGGGCCCCATTTAGGCGTTATGGTAGTGCGTCAGGCACTAGCGTTACAGTTGGGGAATCAAGGACACTATTTCAACGGTGGGTATCGGCATAAGTGGTTCGTCCCAGCGGGACCTGACCATGCGCAAGTGGCGGCGGCCCGTGGTGTAGTAGATTACTTTGATCGGTTACATGATCATCATTTTGACTCCAGCAAAGACATCAGTGTGAGAGCCAGCAATGTACGTAAGCTTCTACATGATGCCGATGCAGCGTTGTTACCACAGTTGTTGGATTATGTTTCAGAGCATCCAAAGCTGACGTTGGTTGGTCCTGCAGACTTCTCAAAGCGTAGCGCAACGGTGTCTTTATTAGCTACTGAGCAAACACCTCAAGAATTGGCGGCTAAGCTTGTGAAACAAGGGATTATTTGTGGCGCTGGGCATTTTTACGCGGTGCGCTTGCTTGAAGCGCTGGGCGTGGATCCGGCGACCGGTGTGTTGCGATTATCTTTCGTACATTACACCAGTCAGGAAGACATCAATCAGCTGCTAGAAGCACTTGATAAAGCGCTTTAACCCCTAGAATTAAAGAGATTTTAGGCGCTGTTCAATCTGTGCCAACATCGGCGTGTGATCTTGATAATCTATGGATATTTCCATCAGTTCTTCGCCGATGAGTAATGCCAGTGACGGAAATGAGTTCAATCCCAACTGACGTGCGTTATCGATTTCTTTTTCGGCTAATTCTTGTTGCAGAGAGTATTGCATGCTGAGTAAAAAGCCATCGCGGTTTAAGCCTATCTGTTCGGCACAATCCGCAAGGGTACTCAAGTTAGAGGGGTTTTTAGCGTCTAAGTAATAGGCCTTTTGAATTGCGTGATACATCTCCATTTCAAGGTTTTGGTCACGCGCGACCAAACAAGCACGATTAGCAGGATAGGTTGAGCGACGAGGCTCTGTATCTGTCCAAAATCGGTAGTTAAATTTTGTCCCCAAACTTTGTTCGATCTGTTGCCACGTCCCTTGCAGTTTCTCGCGCATGGCGACTGGCATCGGTTCATTTGAGTCCACCGCCAATCCACCCAGCATCGGCTGTATGATCAAGTCTTCACGATCTATGTGTTTCGCTAGCGCTTTTTGCAATGCAGTCCAAGTTGGTCGGAACCCCCAACACCAACTACACATCGGGTCGTAGCAATAAATTAATGTTGCGGTCATGTCTTTGTTCCTCATACTTGGGCCTTGCTATAAAACGCAAGGCAAAAAAAAGCCAGCTGAGTGATCTCGGCTGGCTTTTATTATTAAGCGATTAGCGCTTAGCTAGCAAGTACCTTAGCAATGCCTTCGCACAGTGGTTCCATATTGTCTTTTGTCATACCTGCAACGCTGATACGACCAGAGCCCACAATGTAAATACCAAAATCGGTACGCAGTTGTGCGACTTGATCAGGTGTTAGACCTGAGAAAGAGAACATACCATTTTGATGTGAGATGAATGAGAAGTCTTGCTCCACACCCTTCGCACGCAAAGTACTCACAAACAAGTTGCGCATTTCGTTAATTCGCGTACGCATTGCTTGTAGCTCTGTTTCCCAAAGGCTACGCAGTTCCGGATCTGTTAGGACTTCAGTGACAACTGCTGCGCCGTGTGCTGGTGGGTTAGAGTAGTTTGCACGAATACAACGTTTAACTTGAGAGAACGCAGCGTCTGCTTGCTCAGATGTTTCACATACAACGGTAATGCCGCCAACGCGCTCGTTGTACAAACCGAAGTTTTTAGAGAATGAGTTAGCGATCAGCATTTCTTGAGCTTGGTCCAAGAAAACACGTAAACCTGCCGCATCTTCTTCTAGGCCACTGCCGAAACCTTGGTAAGCAAAGTCAAACAATGGCAGGAAGCCTTGTTTGCTGCAAAGTTTTGCCAATTGTGCCCATTGCTCTGTGGTCGGATCGATGCCTGTTGGGTTATGGCAGCAACCATGGAACAGAACAACGTCACCTTCTGGTACTTGTGAAAGGCTAGCAAGCATGGCTTCGAAATCCAGTGATTTAGTTGCTGCGTCGTAATACGCGTAGCTGCCAACTTCCAAACCAACTGATTGGAAAATTGCTTGGTGGTTCGCCCATGTTGGGTTACTTACCCAAACGGTTGCACCAGGTAGGTGTTTTTTGATGAATTCTGCTGCAATACGTAACGCACCAGTACCACCAGGTGATTGAGCGGTACGGGCACGTTGTTTAGCGATGACATCGTGGCCTGCACCAAATAACAGCTCTTGAACAGCTTGACGGTAAGCTTCTGTGCCTTCAATGCTCAAGTAGCTTTTGGTCTTCTCGGTTGCGACTAAACGCTCTTCAGCTTGCTTAACAGACTTTAGAATTGGCGTCGCGCCTAGCTCATCTTTATAAACGCCTACACCTAAATTAATTTTGTTTGGGTTTGGGTCGTTACGATAAGCATCATTTAAGCCGAGAATAGGATCAGCAGGTGCAACTTGAATGTTTTCGAACATGATGACTCCCCATAAGGGTTATATGTACTGTTTTTATTGTGCGTTGACGGTAAAAAATCAGCCGTAATGTTACTCGAAGCGTGTTCCCTTCGCTATAACAAGAGACAAAATTGGTTTGTAAATACGACAATAATTGACAAATAACAGAGGGAAAAAGCGTGTAGGGGAGGACGTCACTCAAATCTTGGTTTAGGATCTGAATTTAAAGGTAAAGCAGTCCCACTGGCACAGCTTGCGAGACTGCCAGAATGTGGTGTGACGTTTGGGGCTATTCGTCCCAGCCGTCTGAAATCGCTTGATTAAGGCGCTTTTCTTCTAGGTAAGCTTCAATTGCTCGCCGAGCTTTCAATAAGCGTTCGCTATCTTCTTTCTGGTTGCGTTCGTTTTCCTCTTTCTTCAAGCTGATGGAAGCGTGTAACAGATCGGTTTTAACTTCGGAAATAATTTCCGCTGGCGTACTCATCATTTTTTCCTCACAGGTCCATTTCGACGACAGAAATGCACACATCACTGTCATCGACAGGTGAAAAAAGTCAAAATAGACAGACATCAAGACTTCAGTGATATAAAAAACGCTAACTGGTCAAAAATCAACCTATTTATTATGAATTTTTTATTGGCGGATACGAATGGATGTTTCTTTTATCCTCGATGCTTTGAACGATAAGCAGCGGGAAGCGGTGGCAGCACCGTTACAAAACAGCCTAGTGTTAGCAGGCGCAGGGTCTGGTAAAACGCGCGTGTTAGTGCATCGCATTGCTTGGCTGATGCACGCTTACGACATTTCCCCCTATAGCCTGATGGCCGTAACTTTTACCAACAAAGCGGCGCGCGAGATGCAAGGCCGTATTGAGCAATTGGTGGGCGTACCGCCACAGGGTATGTGGGTTGGCACTTTCCACGGTATTGCGCACCGTTTACTGCGCGCTCATTGGCGTGATGCAGGGCTGAAAGAAAACTTCCAGATCATGGACAGCGATGATCAGCAACGGTTAGTGAAACGCATCATGCGTGAGCTGAGCATTGATGAGACACGCTGGCCGCCGAAGCAAGTTTGCTGGTTTATCAACGCGCAAAAAGACGAAGGTCGACGCGCGGCCCATGTGCCGGACAGCCATGACCCGTTTTCTCGCGGTATGCGTGAAATGTATTACCACTACGAAGAAGCCTGTGAGAAAAACGGCTTGCTGGACTTTGGTGAGCTATTATTGCGGGCTCATGAGTTAATGTTGACCACGCCGGCCTTGTTGAAGCATTACCAACAGCGTTTTGTACATGTATTGGTGGACGAGTTTCAAGACACCAACACCATTCAGTACGCGTGGCTACGCTTAATGGTTGGCGACAGCGGCACGATTACAGCAGTAGGTGACGATGACCAATCTATTTATGGTTGGCGTGGCGCGAAAATTGAGAACATTCAAAGCTTATCTAAGCACTTCAAAGACTTGCATACGATTCGTTTGGAGCAAAATTACCGTTCTACGGGGCATATCCTAAAAGCAGCCAACGGTTTGATCAGTAATAACGACGATCGTTTAGGCAAAGAACTTTGGACAGACAGCGGTGAAGGTGAACCGATCTCGGTATACGCTGGCTTTAATGAGCAAGATGAAGCACGTTTTATCATCGAGATCGTCAAGAAGTGGCGTGATGACGGTACAGCGTTAAAAGATATGGCCATTCTGTATCGGTCTAACGCGCAATCGCGTGTGATCGAGGAATGCTTAGTTAGGGAACAGATTGCTTACCGGATTTATGGTGGTCACAGATTCTACGATCGTCTTGAGATTAAAAATGCCTTAGCGTATGCGCGTTTGGCCATTGATCCTAACGACGATGGTGCAATGGAGCGTGTGATTAATGTACCGACACGAGGCATTGGTGAGCGCAGCATTGGCACCATCCGCGAACTGGCACGCGACCAAGGCTGCTCTATGTGGCAAGCCGCTGACCAGATTGTTACTCATAGCTTAATGCCTGCTCGCGCTTCGAATGCTATCAAAGGTTTTATGCAGTTAATTCATGGTATGGCAACGATATTGCAAAATCCTGATCTTGGCTTAGGTGATATCTTTGATCAGATTATTGCTGAAGCTGGCTTGATTCCCTATCACGAGAAGGAAAAGGGCGAGAAAGGCGAAGCCCGTGTAGAAAACTTAAAAGAACTCGTAAATGCGGCGAGTGGTTTCAATTGGCTAGACTCGGAGGAAGAGTTTAGCTCGCCGATGATGGCGTTTTTGGATCAAGCGGTTCTCGATGCGGGCGAAGCTCAGGCCGATGAATATCAAGACTCAGTACAATTGATGACTTTGCATTCAGCTAAAGGCTTAGAGTTCCCATTGGTGTTTTTAGCAGGTGTTGAAGAAAACCTATTTCCGAACCGAATGTCCTTTGAAGAACCTGGTCGTCTCGCGGAAGAGCGTCGTCTGTGTTACGTTGGTATTACTCGTGCGATGCAGAAACTCTATATTACCTACGCGGAATCCCGTCGACTATATGGTTCTGAATCGTTTAATAGTCCATCGCGTTTTATTCGTGAAATTCCAGAAGAGTGTTTAGAGGAAGTGCGCTTACGTTCACAAGTAGCGCGTCCTGTGTCAATGCAGCGTCCAGACTACTCGGCTTCAGTACAGCGTCAGAACCAAAACATTCTCCATGGGCATCAGGTGCCTGAGACGAATGTCTCCATGGGAGATCGTGTTAAACACCCGATCTTTGGCGAAGGCTTGGTTGTGAACTATGAAGGCCAAGGTCCCCAGGCACGTGTTCAAGTGAACTTTGATGATGCCGGCACAAAGTGGTTAGTTTTATCATTCGCTAAGTTGGAAGTTTTATAGAGGCTTCTAATAAGTAACTAGTTTCCGTTTTATCAAATGAGGCTGTAACTTGCTGTAACTGCATGAATTGAATAAAGAGCCTCATTTGAAGTGGCTTGTTTAGATATGTCGGAGTTAATCGAGTCGCTATAGCAGGGAATATGGTGTGATTGGTGGTATATTGATCAGTTTTATCTGGGGTTAGTTTATTATTTGAACGATCCTAGCGATTATTAAGTAAAAAGTGCATTTTTATTAATTTAACTCAAAAACCGCTTGCGCTAAAAATTCAGATGCGTATTATACGCCTCCACTGACACGGACAACGCTTCACAACAACGAAGCACAACGCGTCAGCCGCTCTTTAAAATAGATAATCAGATAATTTGTGTGGGCGCTCGCTGGAGACTTCTAAAAATTTTGAAGTCTTAAATG
>NZ_LTAX01000076.1 GCF_001639745.1 Marinomonas gallaica | reverse complement strand
TCTATTCAGATTGCCACCGCAGCTGAAGAGCAGACATCAGTGACCGATGAAATAGGAAGAAACACAGATGCTATTAGAGAAGTGGCGGATTCGTTTATGATAGAGTCTCGAAAAGGGGTGGACCAATCCAGCCAACTTTCTGCACTTTCTAATAAATTGAACGTGCTACTTTCTCAATTTAAGCTGTCTTGAGACATGTTAATGTTCATTCGGTTTAGTATCTGCTGGGTAACTGCGACCTTTCTTAGTTTTGGTGTTATTACACCTGCAC
>NZ_LTAX01000075.1 GCF_001639745.1 Marinomonas gallaica | reverse complement strand
AAACACTGGTTACGCTCGTCCTGAGCATAACTAGAGGGAGTAATTGTAAGTGCGGCAAAAACGGCCAACAAAGGGCTGTAACGAATCATCAAAAAAGCCGTTCCTAATCCATGGGTAGTTCATAAAGCTAAGACACAGTATACAGTACAAAATTATGAATGGCTTTGTCTAAGCGGCACAACTCGATTGTGTTCACGATCAACAAGCGGATCAATACGATGTGACTTCGGCGCGAATAGTACATGAGGTGTTGTTAAACCATCAAGTAAGAA
>NZ_LTAX01000074.1 GCF_001639745.1 Marinomonas gallaica | reverse complement strand
TGGTTACATGGTGGCAGTATAGAGGAAATTCAGCACACCATTCGTGCAGGCCTAAACAATGTTATGCCAGCCTTTGGACAGCAGCTCTCTCAGAATGAAATTTTGGCTATTGGTGCATACATAACCAAAGCGCGGTTGGACAACAATTCGCGACTTGCAAAGCTTGATGCGTCGTCAGTGGAGCGTGGAGAGTATCTGGCGCATGCAGGTGATTGCGTCGCCTGCCATAGTGCTGAAGGGGGAGAGCCGTTTGCTGGTGGTCTGCCATTCGTT
>NZ_LTAX01000073.1 GCF_001639745.1 Marinomonas gallaica | reverse complement strand
TTGGTGGGTCGTACTGGATTCGAACCAGTGACCAATTGATTAAAAGTCAACTGCTCTACCAACTGAGCTAACGACCCAAACTATGTGGCAAATGGGGTGGACGATGGGGCTCGAACCCACGACCGCCGGAATCACAATCCGGAGCTCTACCAACTGAGCTACGCCCACCATATTGCCATTACATTTTAAAATTAGTGGTCGGAGTAGAGGGATTCGAACCCCCGACATCCTGCTCCCAAAGCAGGCGCGCTACCAGACTGCGCTATACTCCGA
>NZ_LTAX01000072.1 GCF_001639745.1 Marinomonas gallaica | reverse complement strand
GAAGCGATTTCAGACACAAAATCCGTGCGCAACTACCGCGATAACTACTTTAGAAAACTGGGCTTTGGGCGGATCACATTGCAACAAAAAGAAAACCTTGGGGTTGGCAAAAAGAATCAATAAACAATAGGGCTGCAATTGCAGCCCTATTGTTTATTGATTCTTTTTGCCAACCCCAAGGTTTTCTTTTTGTTGCAATGTGATCCGCCCAAAGCCCAGTTTTCTAAAGTAGTTATCGCGGTAGTTGCGCACGGATTTTGTGTCTGAAATCGCTTC
>NZ_LTAX01000071.1 GCF_001639745.1 Marinomonas gallaica | reverse complement strand
AAAACGCAGACTTCGCAGAGCAAGTAGAGCGTAGCGGCTTTATCTTTGTTGGTCCTAAAGCGGAAACTATCCGCATCATGGGTGACAAAGTTTCTGCTATCACAGCAATGAAAAAAGCGGGCGTTCCTTGTGTTCCAGGTTCTGATGGTCCTTTGGATTATGACGAACAGGCAAACAAAGCGCACGCAAAACGCATTGGCTACCCAGTAATCATCAAAGCTTCTGGTTGTGGTGGCGGTCGTGGTATGCGCGTTGTTCGCTCAGAGAAAGAGCTAA
>NZ_LTAX01000070.1 GCF_001639745.1 Marinomonas gallaica | reverse complement strand
TACGATATACAGTAACAAAGACGGCGATAACATTAACAACAACGATTAAAAAGCATAAATAAGAGAGCGGCACGGTGAAGAAGCTATCCATTCAAGTTTGCAAACTGAAGATATCGCCATTATAGTTGTTACTAACAACATAATAATTTAAGGCTTAACTTTATGCCCGCTAATTTAGAGCGCGCTGAAGCGCTATACGAGGCTGTCAACCAACTCATCCGCGTTCACCAGTTCCGTGACCGAGATTACATCTGCTCTCACGATGTGTCGGTAGCAC
>NZ_LTAX01000069.1 GCF_001639745.1 Marinomonas gallaica | reverse complement strand
TAGACGGTGATATTGAACTACGCAAGGTCCAACAGCAGTTAGCCCGCGCAGAACAAGAGCACCAACATGCTCGCATTGGCGAACTGCATGCCGAACTCGACAACCTCGATGGTTATACGGCGGAATCCCGTGCCGCCCAGCTATTGTCAGGGCTCGGCTTTAGCCATACCGACATCACACGCGGCGTGAAAGAGTTCTCAGGGGGCTGGAGAATCCGTTTAAACCTCGCTCAGGCACTGATGTGCCCCTCTGACCTGCTGTTACTCAATGAGCCAACC
>NZ_LTAX01000068.1 GCF_001639745.1 Marinomonas gallaica | reverse complement strand
ACATTTAGGTTATCGGTGAGCATCAAGGGAGTCAAACAAATCATTTTGTTGCATATCATTTTGAATACTCCGACGTTTTTAGGTACAAAAAAAGCCGCCTTCGGCGACTTAAGAAACTGTGATACATGCCTTTTAAGACGCTGTAGCTTAATGAATCGGTGTATCAGTTTTTGTGTAGAACTTACCAAAATACTCTTCAAGTACTTCAGGTGTTAGCTTGCCTTCTGCTTCAAGCTTTTTTAGCTCTGCGGCAATCGCTTTTTGCTCTCCCAGCGATG
>NZ_LTAX01000007.1 GCF_001639745.1 Marinomonas gallaica | reverse complement strand
AAAAATCCGATTAAGAATGCTTAATCGGATTTTCTTGGGCTATTTAACTTAATGCAATCCTTAAGTGAACAGCATTAAGCCTTCGGCTGCCTTTTGGACATCATTTAATCGCCCTATTACTATAGCGTTAAACGACGCACATCGCTTAGCAATGCATTTAGATACGTCATAAAGCGACCCGCATCCGCTCCGTTGACAGCACGGTGGTCGTAAGACAAGCACAATGGCAGCATTGTACGTGGCTCAAACTCATTACCGTTCCAACGAGGCTCAACATCTGCTTTAGATACACCAAGAATGCCCACTTCAGGCGTGTTAACGATTGGTGTAAAGCCTGTTCCACCCATAGCACCAAGACTAGAGATAGTGAAACAGCCGCCTTGCATGTCAGCAGGTTTCAATTGTTTTCCAAGCGCTTTCTTGATCAACTCGCCAGCCTCAGCTGCAATTTGAACAACAGACTTCTTGTCAACATCACGCAGCACAGGAACCACAAGACCCACTGGAGAATCTACTGCAATACCAATGTGCACATATTTCTTCTGCACGACGCTTTCGCCATCAGCATGAAGAGATACGTTGAATGCAGGATTTTTAACCAACGCTTGCGCAACCGCTTTAATCATGAATGGAAGTGGCGTCAATTTAACACCTTGTTTTTCCATTTCAGGTTTTAAGCTCTTGCGGAATTCTTCTAGATCCGTGATATCCGCTTTATCGAACTGTGTTACATGAGGAACATTCAGCCAAGAGCGCGTCATATTGAATGACGTAAGCTTCTGAATCTTGCTCAGTTTCACTACTTCAACTTCACCAAACTGACCAAAATCAATTTCAGGTACGCGAGGAATACCCGCACCTTCAACGGCTGCTGATGCAGCAGGTGCAGAAGACGCTTTTTGAACTGCTGCTTTAACATAAGCATGCAAGTCTTCTTTTGTGATACGGCCACGAGGACCAGTAGCACGAACAAGAGACAGATCCACACCTAATTCACGAGCCAAAAGGCGCACAGCAGGTCCAGCGTGAACCTTCTTGTTAGGCGAAGACAATACCGCACCCTGATCAGCAGGAGCCGCCGCTTTTGGCGCTTCTTGCTTAGGCGCTGCAGGAGCTGAGGCTTTTGGTGCTTCTTGTTTTTCAGCCGGTGCAGGCGCTGCTGCACCTTCTACTTCAAGCTCAAGAATCAAAGCCCCTTCAGATACTTTATCTCCTTCTTTAATCGATACAGACTTAACTGTGCCTGATTTAGGAGAAGGAATATCCATTGACGCTTTATCCGTCTCAAGAACGATGATTGAATCGCCCTCTTCAACTTTATCACCCGCCGCAACGCTTACTTCAATAACATCAACGTCTGTTGCACCACCAATGTCCGGCACATTGACAGACTCAACACCGCCTGTTTGAGCAGGTTGTGGCTCAGCTTCTTTGGCTGGCGCCTCTTCAGCTGGTGCTTGTTGAGGTTCTGACTCCGCTTTCGCCACAGGCTCATCAGCTGCAGCAGAACCTTCAGCCATAAGCACTAGAATTTCATCACCCTCAGAAACGGTGTCACCTTCTTTGATAAGAAGCTTAGCGACTTTACCGCTTGCAGGTGCTGGAATATCCATAGAAGCTTTGTCCGTTTCAAGAACGATAATAGAATCACCCTCTTGAACGTCGTCACCTTCTGCAACGCACACTTCGATAACGTCAACACCTGTTGCGCCACCAATATCTGGCACAGAAACAGTTTGTTCAGAAGCCGCTGAAGCAGGGGCTGCTGACGGAGCTGATTTTTCAGCCGCTGGTGCCGGTGTTTCTTCTTTTGTTTCTTCGACAGGCTCTTCTGTTGCACTAGCGCCTTCAACTTCAATCGTTAAAACTTCGCTGCCTTCAGAAACAGTATCGCCCTCTTTAACAGAGATCGCTGTTACCTTACCTGCCATTGGAGACGGTACGTCCATAGACGCTTTATCTGTCTCTAAAACAATAATTGATTGGTCAACTTCAATAATGTCGCCAACTTGCACGCTAACTTCGATTACATCGACGTCAGTCGCGCCACCAATATCCGGTACTCGAATAATTTCAGTACTCACGGAAATCTCCTTTGTCGTATAGACGCATCAAACTTTAACTCACTGAGCCGAACTTAGATCGACTCAGTCCCGATTAATCCGCTAAATTAGCAGGTAACTGGGTTTGGCTTGTTAGGATCCAAGTCAAATTTGCTGATTGCTTCAGCCACGACTTCAGCTTTCACTTTGCCGTCTTTCGCTAAAGCACTCAACGCAGAAACCACTACCCAGTAACGGTTCACTTCGAAGAAGTGACGTAGTTTGGCACGGGTGTCGCTTCGACCAAAGCCATCAGTACCAAGAACATTGTAGGTTCCATTTACAAATGGACGAATTTGGTCGGCATAAAGTTTGATGTGGTCCGTTGACGCAATCACAGGACCCTTATCACCTAAGCACTGTTCAACATAAGAAAGACGAGCGTCTTCTGTTGGGTGAAGCATATTCCAACGTGTCGCGTCTAAACCTTCACGACGCAATTCGTTGAAAGAGGTCACACTCCATACATCAGAGTTGACGCCAAACTCTTCACTTAGGATCTCTGCTGCAGCTTCTACTTCACGTAGAATTACACCAGCACCTAGAAGCTGAACCGTCTCTTTATTGCCCTTCTTCGTAACAGAATTAAGCTTGTACATACCTTTAAGAATGCCATCTTCGACACCTTCTGGCATATCAGGATGCTCGTAGTTTTCGTTCATTACGGTTAGGTAATAGAAAACACTTTCACGTTCCTGATACATACGACGAATACCGTCTTGGACAATGACCGCAACTTCGTATGAGTAGGTTGGATCGTATGACACACAGTTCGGAATCGTACTAGCAAGGATATGAGAATGACCATCTTCATGCTGCAGACCTTCACCGTTTAGTGTCGTACGACCAGCAGTAGCGCCCAGCAAGAATCCACGCGCCTGAGAGTCACCTGCCGCCCACGCCAAGTCACCAACACGTTGGAAACCAAACATTGAGTAGTAGATGTAAACAGGAATCATTGGGAAATTACTGTTGCTGTAAGACGTAGCCAAAGCTAGCCAAGCAGACATCGCTCCAGGCTCATTAATGCCTTCTTGAAGAATCTGTCCGTTTTCACTCTCTTTATAGAACATGACTTGTTCATGGTCATGCGGCGTGTAGCGCTGACCTTCAGATGAGTAAATACCGAGCTGACGGAACATACCTTCCATACCAAAAGTACGCGCTTCATCGGCAACAATTGGCACAACACGTTTGCCAATGCCTTTGTGCTTAACCATGGTATTCAAACAACGGACAAACGCCATGGTCGAAGAAATCTCACGACCATTTGAGCCTTTCAGCTGCGCTTTAAAGTCTTCCAATGTTGGTACGTCAAGTGCTTCACAATCTTTACGACGAACTGGGAAGTCACCATGCAGTTCCTTACGACGTGCACGCAAGTACTTCATTTCAGGGCTGTCTTCAGCAGGACGGTAATAAGGAAGGTCTTTTAACTCTTCATCACTAATCGGAATACCAAACTTGTCACGGAAAAGAGCCAGTGACACTTCATCCAGTTTCTTAGTTTGGTGGGCAGTATTCTGTGCTTCGGCAGCCTTAAACATACCGTAACCTTTAACGGTTTGAGCAAGGATAACCGTTGGCTTACCTTTAGTAGAGGTCGCTTCGGCATAAGCAGCATAAACTTTGTATGGGTCATGACCACCACGGTTAAGATTCATAATGTCATCGTCAGACAAATCTTTAACCATCTCTAACAGTTCTGGGTATTTACCGAAGAAATGCTCACGAGTGTAGGCGCCGCCATTAGCTTTGTAGTTCTGCAGTTCGCCGTCACACACTTCGTCCATACGTTTTTGAAGCAGACCTTTATCATCTTTTTCAAATAGTGGGTCCCAATGGCGACCCCATAGACATTTGACGACATTCCAGCCAGCACCACGGAACACACCTTCAAGCTCTTGAACAATCTTGCTGTTACCGCGAACAGGACCATCAAGACGCTGGAGGTTACAGTTGATAACAAAAATTAAGTTATCAAGTTTTTCACGTCCCGCAAGAGCAATCGCACCTAATGATTCTGGCTCATCACACTCACCATCACCTAAGAATGCCCATACCTTACGATCACCTTGGTTCACTAGACCACGGCTATTCTGGTATTTCATTACGTGAGCTTGATAAATAGCTTGTAGTGGGCCTAGACCCATTGAAACCGTTGGGAACTGCCAGTAGTCAGGCATCAGCCAAGGGTGTGGGTATGAAGAAAGCCCTTTGCCATCCACCTCACGGCGGAAGTTGTTCATTTGATCTTCAGTCAAGCGACCTTCAATAAACGAACGAGCATAAATACCAGGCGAAATATGGCCTTGGAAAAACACCATGTCGGCTTCTTGGGTTTCACTGGCGCCGCGGAAGAAATGGTTGAACGCGATGTCGTACAAAGTGGCTGCAGAAGAGAAACTTGTAATGTGGCCACCCAAAGTAGAATCTACTCGGTTAGCTTTCATTACCATCGCCAATGCGTTCCAGCGAATAATAGAACGAATGCGACGTTCCATGAACAAGTCACCAGGTAAAGGTTTCTCGTTTTGTGGCGCAATAGTATTACGGTAAGGCGTAGTAATTGAAGCAGGCATTGGAGTGCCCGATTTAACAGCTTCTTTACTTAAGCGATCCAGAATATACTGGGCACGTTCAGGACCTTCTTCTCGAAGGACAGACTCGAGAGCATCGACCCACTCTTTTGTTTCAGTTGGATCGATATCTTCAAGGATATGCTGCTCCGTCATAGTGTTTATAACCCCCGCTATTAGAACAGATCTCAAACCCTTAGGCACATTTGGTTGTTTAGTAGCCTAAGAGCAGTTTAAACAGACATTTCGAACTCGCATACTACGCGAGCCCAGCCGATACTTACATTTGATAGAGCTAACCTAATCTATGGTGCTCTATTAAATATACGCTTGATCGTGAACAAACTTTTTTATTCTAGTTAGATGTCTGTCGCAATCATATCGACCACTCATCATCTTGAGTTAGTCTATTTCCGTATGTAAAGTTTGATTAACAAACCTTTTGCCGAGTTCAATTTCTGCATACTGTTGTGTAATGCAGAGGATCAAACTTGGCGTTAACTGATGCCACTTTAACAGCTTCAGCAAAGCTGATGAATACTGAAGTTACCTGCTTCCATTGCCCGATCTGCATGCCTAAGCCTGCGTCGCAGTGGCCGTTATTCCCGTGAGTTGGTACAAAAATCGAAGGTAAGATTATCATCTAATGCCACCAAGGAATAGATACTGATGTAAAGATACCGTCCATATCCCCTTGCACGACCTATCAAAGTGATTGTTTTTTGTACAAAAAAGAGGCATTCACAGCAACAACAACAAGTATTTAAGAGCCACACAGAGGACTATTTACGCTGCAAATACCAACCATAAACAATATTTATTATGATTGGTATCACTTCATCTTTTAACAAATGTTACAAAACCTATTTCTAAACTGACTAAAGCCTTGATACTCGTTACAATCGTATCAAAATTACAAGCGCACTAACTGGACATTGAAATGACACCCCTTTCAGAGCAACTTAAAAAACATATCCAACAACACGTAAAAATCGCTTTAGAGGAAGACATTGGCT
Source organism: Marinomonas gallaica (assembly GCF_001639745.1). Classification (GTDB taxonomy): domain Bacteria; phylum Pseudomonadota; class Gammaproteobacteria; order Pseudomonadales; family Marinomonadaceae; genus Marinomonas; species Marinomonas gallaica. The sequence goes on along the minus strand of NZ_LTAX01000007.1, from coordinate 171,578 downwards.
CAGGCGATATCACAGCACAACTCATTCCTGAAACAAACACTTTAGTCGCGCAAGTGCTTACACGTGAGCCGGCTGTACTTTGTGGCCAAGCTTGGGCAAATGAAGTCTTTGAACAACTTGACCCCAGTGTTGAAGTCCAATGGTTGGCAGAAGAAGGCGCTGACCTAGAACCCAATCAAGCCTTCCTTAAGTTGAAAGGCAATGCGCGAAGTATCTTAACCGGTGAACGCACAGCCCTTAATTACATTCAAATGCTGTCTTATACCGCCACAGTCTCTCGTCGCTATGCGCAGTTAGTAGAAAACCAGCCATTGACAATCCTTGATACCCGTAAAACGATCCCTAGTTTTCGATTAGCACAAAAATACGCCATTGCTGTAGGAGGCTCATCTAATCATCGGGTTGGCTTATATGATGCTTTCTTGATTAAGGAAAATCATATCATGGCCGCTGGCTCTATTACGGCCGCAGTTGAACAAGCCAAGCAAGTTGCACCTGGCAAACCGATTGAGGTTGAAACAGAAAATCTTCAGGAAGTTGAGCAAGCCGTAATCGCTGGGGCCGACATCATCATGCTAGACAACTTCTCTTTACAGGACATGAGAACAGCCGTAGACACTTACTCACCTAAAGTGAAGTTTGAAGCATCTGGCAACATGACTGATCAACACATAAAAGATGTCTCACAGACTGGCGTCGACTATATTTCAGTGGGTGCGCTTACCAAGCATATTCAAGCCATTGATTTATCCCTTCGAGTTATTGAGGAAAACATTTAAGCATGCCACAAATATTAGTCGTCAATTGCGGCAGTTCCTCTCTTAAATTCGCCATAATGGACGGCACTGATAACCCGCCTATTTTAGAAGGTATTGCCGAGCGCCTAGGGTCAGAGCACAGCGCGATCACTTTTAAATATGCAGGTAATAAAACGGTGCAGCCGCTACATGACAATGATCATCGAGGCGCAGTCACCGCTATCAAACACTGGATTAATTCGAACAGCACTTTACCTATCAATTTAGTAGGCATTGGTCATCGTGTTGTTCATGGCGGTGAAACCTTCAGCCAATCTGTTGTTATCAATCCTACTGTATTAGAGGGCATTATAGACTGTGCTCGCTTCGCTCCGTTGCATAACCCTGCTCATACCAAGGGAATCGAAGTCGCACAAGCACTCTTCGGCGATCTTCCTCATGTGGCTGTGTTCGATACGGCCTTTCACCAAACACTGGATGCTGATCAGTATTTATACCCTATTCCAATGCGCCTATACCGTGAGCACAACTTTAGGAAATATGGCTTCCATGGCACCAGCTACCGTTATATAGCACAAAAACTAGCAACTCTTGGCCTGGATTTTGCGTCGCAAAATACGCTGGTTGCGCATCTTGGCAATGGTGCCAGTGTCTGCGCGATCAAAGCAGGTAAATCAGTTGACACAAGCATGGGGATTACGCCTTTGGAAGGCCTTATGATGGGCACCCGAAGTGGCAGCCTAGACCCCAGCTTATTAGCATTTATTAGTGATGCTGAAAACATATCCATGAAGGATGCGCTGGATATTTTAAACAAAGAAAGTGGCCTGAAGGGCATTTCTGAGATTTCAAATGATTGCCGTTCAATTGAGACAGCTCAAGCAGCAGGAGATGATCGAGCGGAATTAGCTCTAAACATGTTTGCGTCAAGAGCAGCGAAACACTTAGCCTCCGTCGCCACCAATCTTGAGTCTGTTGACCATATCGTTTTCACGGGCGGTATCGGAGAAAACTCTCCAGTAATACGCGAAAAGATTTGCCGACGATTAGCTATGATGGGGGTTTGGCTAGATTTACACGCGAACCAAATAAGTCCACGCGGTGAAGTATCGATGATTAGCGACAATCGTTCCAATACAAGTATATGGGTCATTCCTACCAATGAGGAGCTACTCATTGCGCAAGACACTTTATCTTTGATTGCCGACACAGCCCCTGAATAACGCCGAAAAGGAAAACGTACTCATGTCTACCAATGTTTTAATGACTGTACCTACTGGCCCAGGCGTCGGTCTAACATCCGTATCCGTTGGACTCGTCCGAGCACTAGAACAACAAGGACTAAAGGCCAGCTTTTTTAAACCAATCGCTCAGCCACACCCCGGTGACAACGGCCCAGATCGATCAACAGCCATGGTCGCACAAGGATCTTCATTGCGACCTGCTGACCCGATCCCTCTCTATGAAGCGGAACGATACTTATATAACGACGCAATCGATGAGCTAATGGAAGAGGTAGTCGGCCGATTCCAAGCGAGCATTGAACCTGACTCAACAGTGATTGTAGAGGGGCTAGCTCAAATTCCAGGTCATCCTTATGCAACACGTTTAAACAAAGCCATCGCTCGTACTCTTGACGCTGGTATAGTCTTGGTGACAGCGCCAAATGAGATGCGCGTCACGGAACTCGAACACCACGTTGAGATTGCGGCCGGCTCATATGGCGGCATCAAAGCCGATGACGTCATCGGCTGCATCCTAAATAAAACCCAACCCGGATCTTTAGGCATGAAATCGTATGGCGACTCGTTCGCTAAACGCCCTATTTTCAAGCGCAATTTTAGTTTGCTGGGTCAAATCCCTATTTCGGAAGAGCTAACATTACCCCGCGTAAAAGATGTGGCTGACTTTTTGACCGCCAGTGTTATCAACGCGGGTGAAATGGAGTCTCGCCGTATTCACTCATACACCTTATGTGCTCGTGGCGTTGAAAACATGCTAGAAGCGCTTCGCCCTGGCGTTTTGGTTTTTACACCTGGCGACAGAACTGATGTCATTATGGCTACAGCGATCGCAGCGCTGAATGACACAAAAATCGCTGCATTGGTTCTCACCGGCGGCTATCAACCCAGTGATGCACTGATGGCGCTTTGCGGTAAAGCAATGGCGAAAGGGTTACCTATACTGTCAGTGGACAGCAACAGTTGGGAAACGGCGATTAAGATGCAATCCTTTAATCAAGAGATCCCTTTGGATGATAAAGAGCGCATTTTAACAGTAAAAGAGCACATCGCTCGTTGTATTGATCATGACTGGATCAATACCTTTGCCCTGAATGACGAAGAGCGCAAACTTTCTCCTCCTGCTTTCCGCTACCGTTTAATCGAGCAAGCTCGAGCGTTAAATAAACGCATTATCTTACCCGAAGGCGAAGAAATCCGCACGATTCAAGCCGCCTCTATATGTGCTGAACGTGGAATCGCGCGCTGCACTTTGCTGGGCAATCCGGATGAAATTCAACGCATTGCTCAAAACAATGGTATTGACCTTAATTTTGGTGTTGAAATCATTGATCCAGATACGATACGTGACCATTATGTCGTACCTATGGTCGCCATTCGCAAACATCGTGGTTTAACAGATATCGTGGCTCGCGAGCAACTGGAAGACAATGTAGTGCTAGGCACCATGATGCTGCAGCAGGATGATGTAGATGGGCTGGTATCCGGTGCGGTGCATACAACGGCAAATACAATTCGCCCGTCACTGCAATTGATTAAAACGTCGCCAGACTCCAGTCTCGTCTCTTCTGTTTTCTTTATGTGCTTGCCAGACCAAGTGCTTGTCTACGGTGACTGTGCGATAAACCCTGATCCGAGTGCGGAACAGCTAGCAGAAATCGCGATTGAAAGTGCCATGTCCGCTAAAGCATTTGGTATCACACCACGGGTGGCAATGATCAGTTATAGTACTGGCGGCTCGGGTTCCGGGAATGATGTTGACAAAGTTCGTGAAGCCACTCGTATTGCCCAAGAACGTCGCCCTGATATTTTGATTGATGGCCCCCTTCAGTATGATGCCGCGATCATGGAGAAAGTGGCCAGCCAAAAAGCGCCAAATAGTAAAGTGGCAGGTAAAGCCACCGTCTTTATCTTTCCAGACTTGAACACCGGCAACACAACCTATAAAGCGGTTCAACGAAGTGCTGAAGTGGTCAGTATTGGGCCGATGCTACAAGGAATTAGAAAGCCGGTTAATGACCTTTCTCGTGGTGCGCTAGTAGATGACATTGTCTACACCATTGCGATTACCGCGATTCAAGCAGGTCAAAAACAAAATTAATCGGTTTTTATTGATCAGAATCTAGACAAAATAAGGCTGTTTGATTAAATTTAAAGTACTACTCAAATGGTCTTATCATGTCTGGCAGCATTCAACACTCAATTGAGGCTCAACGCTTCACTTCAGATCGCTCGAATTCGAGTGGCAATGTTTACGCCTCCACTGTGCCTACTGAACGTTCTCCGGAATCCGCTTCGCTCGTTCGTGCGAATTCTGATTACACCGTTAATGTTTCAGAAGATGCGCAAGCGCTTTTTGCTCAAGACCAAGAAGACCAATCATCGTCATCCGCTGCTGATGAAACTCAATCAAAAGACGATTCTGACAATACTGATACACCTGCAGACGAAAAGTCAGATGAAACTTTAACAGAGGAAGAGCAACAAGAAGTTGATCGCCTGAAAGCTCGTGATGAAGAAGTCCGTATCCATGAGCAAGCTCATGCATCAACTGGTGGACAATACGCTGGTAGCCCTTCATACAGTTATGAACAAGGCCCTGACGGGAAACGCTATATAACGGATGGTGAAGTTTCTATTGACGTAAGTCCAATAGCAAATGACCCGCAAGCTACCATTGATAAAATGCGTCAAGTATATCGCGCCGCATTAGCGCCAGCTGAACCTTCAAGTGCGGACCGCTCTGTCGCAAATGAAGCACAACAGCAAATGTCTGAAGCCACGGCCGATCTTTCGAAAGAAGCGCGTGGTGACGATGTCGATGCTAGTAACAATAATGCTTCAGCATTTAATCGATCAACACTCGCATCCGCCTATAATGCTACAAAGGAGGTTAATACATCAGGCTCGAACATTGATTTAGTCGCTTAAAAAACAAAACCAACAACCACTTACAGGATGTAAGTGAACAAAACCATTATTGTTCATGGAGGAACTTATGATGCAAAACGCACACACTTATCGATCTGGATTTACATTAATTGAACTTATGGTCGTGATCGCGATCATTTCGATTTTGGCTTCGTTCGCCGCCCCTTCTTTTGAAAAACATATTGCTAAAGCCAACTTAGTTGATGTTCAGCTTTACGGCAATACTGTCACCAGCAGTGTGGATGAACACTTACTGGTCCATTCTGAATTTCCTGATACTTCTACATTTAACACATTCAAACCTGATCACTCGTCAGTTGAGCTGATAAAAAGTGTATCCCTGACTAAAGTCGATAATTTACAAGGCACGATAACCATCAGCCTAAATGACGATATTGGCATACAAGAAAACCAGTTCATTCGATTTTCTCGCGCCAATACTGGTCAGTGGTTATGCGACTCCACACTCACTGATAGCTTGATCCCCAGCCAATGCAACGCCTTCTCTCAAGATTAGGGACTAACAATGAATTTAGATCACTTAATGTCTATCTCTATAGAGAAACAAGCTTCGGACGTACATGTATTAATCCAAGATGGCGTTGCCTGCATTCGGTGGCGTTGCTTTGGCTTATTAAGCGAAATGGAGTCATTCATTAATGGTGCGTCACTTGCCAATAGGATCAAGATTGCAGCCGAACTAAATATTGCAGAAACCAGGCGAGTCCAAGAAGGTCAATTTAATCACCTTTACCAAAGTAATGAATACTGCATCCGTGTCAGCATTATGAATTCCGAGCATGGTGAAAAGTTTGCGCTAAGAATCCTAACGCCGTTTGTCAACCGCTCCCTTGATACGCTTGGAATGAATCCGCACTCTCTAAGTGCCTTGAAGCAGAACATTACTCAACCCTATGGTTTGATACTTGTGTGTGGTGCCACAGGGTCCGGTAAAACAACCACTTTGTATTCCTGCCTTAGTTATATAAATGATGGTTCACGCACGATATACACAATAGAAGACCCAGTAGAACAACCAATGGCTTCTTTGTATCAATTTGAGCCTGATCCGTCTTTAAATATCAGCACGCATGATTTGCTAAAAGCCTTCATGCGACAAGATCCCGACGTTATTATGGTCGGAGAAATACGGGACGCAAAAACAGCGGACTTAGCCATTTCCGCCGCCTTAACAGGTCATCTTGTTATGGCAACACTGCACACCAACAGCGCCCTCAATATAGTCCATCGCTGTAAAAACTGGAATGTAGATTTTTTTGCTTTGGTTAGCACCTTGAAACTCGTCATTCATCAATCTATGCAGTACATACATGGACAACAAATGCCTATTTTTAACTGCTTACAACCTCGGTGGGATGAACGGCTTCCCACATGTTACGAAGCACTTATAGAGCAACCAACTCTATGGGAACATTTAGAGGGTAACGCACCATGAAATGGTTCTTCATTTCTGAACAATGTATTTTACCGTTCCAGTATAAATCCGAAGCTTACGAATTTGCCGTTGTTAACCAAATCTCTACCAAAGCTATTAGAGAAATCAATCTTAGACCCTTTAAAGCATCATCTTGTCTGCATTGGTTAAATCAAGTCATCCGCTTATGTGAGAATGGTCACAGCCTTCAAAGCGCCTTAATGACTCAAGAGCAGTCTCACTTTAATGCAACTTCGCAGCAACAGATTACTGCGATCAGAAGCTTGCTTCAACAGGGGGAAAGTGTCTCTATCGCCCTTAGTTTTTTTCTGCCTAAAAGTATACGACTGATTGCAGCCCATATCCCTAATGAAGGGACGGAAGAAAGCAAATTGGCCGCACTTATTGTTAGTCGAGAGGTTTTAACGAACCAAATCCTACTGAGCCAAAAATTACTGAAATCACTTAACTACCCAGCAGCCATTATCCAAGCAGCACTGATTTTAGCGGTGGTCAATAAACTATTGACCCATGAATCTATTATTCAGATATCAACTGTTTGGGCTGGTATAACGTGTACGATATTAGTATTTTATTACTGGATCGGATTTGGTTACGCTTATCCTTTTTTATGCAAACATATCGCCAGCTTTCGAAAGTACAATACCTTAACCATGTTACTTGCTTTACTAAAAAGCGGTGAACCCTTGCAAAATGCCATTTCGAAGCTGTGCAGTGGAAGTGTTGGGAAAGACCAACTGCAGCTATACAGGTGCATGCTGCTGCTTCGTTCAGGGGCCGCAGCGGATGAAGCCTTACCAAGCTGTTGGTTTATGAAAACAGATTTACTACAGTTAAAACAGCTCGCAAGTAGCGGCGATCTTTATACACCGATTGAGAAAGCGATTCGATCTTGGAAAGATCGCAATGAATCAATTCTCAAACGTCTCTCCCAAGCATTTCCAATCTTAGGTATAGTGATCGCTGCGATATTCGTTACCCATACGCTAATTGCCCTTTACGCCCCTTTAATGGATGTTAATACCCTTGGCTTTTGATATTAATTTATTGCTGTATATCGTAATGATTCTTTGCATAGGCAGCACATTGTCTGCTTTAACATATCGCTGGCAACGCCGCGCAGCGGCAGAGTGGAGAAAAGAAGCCCACGAGTTTCTTGAGCTTCCCTACTATGAACCTGACCCTTTGAAATTCAGTCAAGGCCGCTCTATTTGCTCTAAATGTAAGCGAAAAATTAAATGTATCCATTTAATTCCACTGCTTAGCTATGCATTACTTCGCGGGCGCTGTAGCCATTGCCAGCAAAACATCTCAATTCGTTACCCCCTAATAGAATTGTCTACGGCCGCATTACTATTGCCTTTGTATTGGATGTACCCAATTTCAACTGAATTTGGCGTCACTTTGATATTAGTCTGTGCATTGATCTGTGCTTTGATCATAGATGCTGAAGATTATTGGCTACCTGACGAGTGCAGCTTTGTTGTTCTATGCTGTGCCACTCTCCTTTTTCAATTGAGAGAACACTCAGAAGTATTGCCCAACATCAGTGCAGCTCTATTTGCCTACTTTTTTATTTTTTCCCTGCGCTATGTATTTTTAAAGTTACGAAACGTAGAAGCCATTGGTTTAGGCGATGCCAAGTTGTTGGCCGTTTTGGTATATTGGCTCGGTTTTTCAGCCTTTACTCCCATTCTGCTACTTGCTTCTGTGTTAGGACTGATAAGTGCGTTAGTCATGAGAAAAAGTCTAAGTAGCAAAATTCCATTTGGCCCTTACTTAATTACCGCAGCTCTTGGCTATTTTTATTTAGGATATTTTTTGTGAAAACAACGTTAATTGGCTTAACTGGTGGAATTGGCTCGGGCAAAAGTACTGCAGCTCTCCTATTTGCAGAGCTCGGTATTGAGTTTGTCGATGCTGATAACGTAGCAAGGGAGGTGGTTAAACCAGGTGAGCACTGTCTAAAACAGATACACGATCATTTTGGTTCTCAAATTTTACACAACGACGGCAGTCTAAATCGTAGTGCATTGCGCGATATCATATTTCAAAATCCCGACGAACGAATTTGGTTAGAATCCATTACACACCCAGCCATTCGTAAGCGCCTAATTCACTACATTGACTCAATGAAAGGCACTTACGCGCTCTTAGTTCATCCTCTACTATTTGAAACATCCCAACATACCCTTTGCCAATACACCATCGCACTGAATGTCCCTCGTAGTCTACAATTAGATAGGGTCGTAGCACGTGACAACAACAGCAAAACTCAAGTTGAACGTATTTTAGATACGCAGCTAAGCAACGAAGATCGTTGCAGTAGAGCCGATTTTATCTTGGAAAACACTGGTAACAGCGCAGATTTGAGTGTTAAAGTCAGTATGTTGCACAATAAATTAATCACATTACTAACAAGAACTTAATGGAAACAAAAACACTAATTGCTTGCCCAACATGTGGCAAAAAATCACCTTGGTCGACTGAGAACAAAGATCGTCCCTTTTGCAGCTCGCGATGCAAACTCATAGACTTAGGTGAATGGGCCAACGAAAGTTACACGATTCCGCAACAGACCTCCGATGAAGATGAAATCTTCTCTGATGACCTAGTTGCTAACCCTAATAAGTCCTTCTTATAAGTAGCAGAGAGATTCAATCGGGATGAGTAAGCCAAACTTTTCAGATAAAACAGCATTACTGATAGAAGATATGGCTGAAGCTAGAATCATGCAGAAAAAAATGCTTAATGATTTTGGCTTTAAATCCATTGAAATAGCAATGAAAGCTGAAAGTGCAATTGAGCTATTACGCAGTCGATCCTATGACGTGATTCTCTCTGATTACAATTTAGGGAACGGTAAAGACGGTCAGCAACTGCTTGAGGAAGTCCGTCACTCGCATCTTATCCCTAATACCTCTACTTATTTGATGGTGACCGCTGAAACATCTACAGAGATGGTTATGGGCGCCATTGAGTATGCTCCTGATGGCTACATCACGAAGCCTTTCTCTCAAGCTATGCTAGAGCGGCGCCTATTAAAGCTTCTTGAGAACAAAGAGCTGCTTTTAAAGGTTAACAAAGCCTTAGATAAGAGTGACTATGAAACCGCAATAAACGAAGCGAAAATTGTTTCTGAAAAACACCCTGCGTTAATAAGTCGATGCAACAGAATAGTAGGTGATTCGCTTATTAGCTTAGAGCGGTATAAAGAAGCATTAACCGTTTTTAGAACCTGCCGAAAAGAGTCGCGCATGCCTTGGGCTGCATTTGGCGAAGCAAAATGCCATTACTTTATTGGTAATATAGATAAAGCTGAAAGTAAATTTCGACAACTTACGTTAGACAACAAGTTTTTTGTAAGTGCTTACGACTGGCTTGCAAAAACACTGGTCAAGAAAGGCGAACATGAAGAAGCGCAAGCTATATTAGTCGATGCTGTTGGGCGCTCGCCAAAGAATTTAATGCGTCAAATAGAGCTAGGTAAGCTGAGCCTTGAGGTTCGCGATAATTTAATGGCAGAGATGTCATTTCGACGAGCCGTATTTCTTGCGAAGCACTCCTGCTTTAATGACGCAGAGGTGTACATTCAACATATGGCCTCGATTGTTGCTCTGGCACGTGAGGGTGACATCCCCTCCCGACAAATTGATAACTTTCAAACAACATTAAACAAAGTCCATCAGAATTTTTTCAAATCTCCAGAAGTCCGCACCGAGGCATATTTGCTTGAGATGGAACTCTACTCCGCTCTTGGGGATAACAAAACAATGAATCAAATAGAAGAAGTTTGGAATCATGAGATTGAAGCAGGTCAGGCATCTGCTCCAAGTGCAACTGCACAAAAACGCGTTGACCACCTAAAAAGCTTGAAGTCATAATTCTATGGATAAAATCGATATCAGCACTATTTTAGCCAGCGCCATTCATGAAAGTAAAAATCATCTTGGCACAATCCTGTATCAGCTTGAATCGTTGAAACGACTAAACCTAGACCAAGAAGGTCAAAAGTCTTTACGTAAAGTCGAAGAAGGCATGAAGCAGCTTAATGACGAGTGGGTTGAATACCTTTATTTATACCGTCTCGCGTCAGATGGATACGAAGTTCTTTATGATTGTCATGCTCTAGAGGAGTTTTTAGACGATCAGGTCTTTGCTCTTACCCCATCCGCTACAGCGAAAAACCTCTTATTGGAGTTTAATGCCGATCAGTCTTTGACTGCTGTCTTCGATGAAAGGCTTATGACTTCGGTTGTCAGCACTGGGGTTTATAACGCCTTACGATTTGCTAAGACTACCATCCAAATTAGCGCGTATCTTGAAAATGATTACTTAGTTATAGCAATCGAAGATGATGGCAAAGGTTTCGCACAAACAGCAGAGGAAGAGGATGAACTGCTGTTTCAAACCAATACGGGGTTAGGTCTGTATTTTGCTGATCTGTCTGCACAGGCCCATAGTGTTGAGGATCGCAAAGGATTTATTAGTAAAGCATCCTCAGAAGCATTAGGTGGCGCTAAGCTGGCCATATACTTGCCACAATAACAAGCCTCACTATAGCGAGGCCTTTGACTATGGAAGCAACAAGTCGATGCGCCCACCACCAGTGTCAGAATCATTACTTAATCGAGTATGGCCTTGAAGAGCGTTGTTCTTATGCAGCAACGCAACTTTCTCACAGTACAACCAGCTAGTGTTTTGGCTGGATACATTTGCAACGGACTCCCCTGCTACCAACGACTGAAAACTATCAAGTACAGACTGCGGATACCCTTTACCATTGTCGATTACTGAAATCAGCAATCCATCTTCGCTTTGATTAAGCACCAATGAAATTTTATTCTCAGTGTAGCGTATCGCATTCAGTAGGATAATCTGCAAAACATTGGCAATTAAATGAGGGTCTACATACCAACTAATATCATCAGCATCCAACTCTACCTCTATTTGCTTATGCTTTAGCAATGTTTCAAGCCCCGCTAAAGAATCTTCCACAAGTTCAAGAACATACGTTTCTTGCATTTGAACGGTTAGCGTATCACTTTCAAGTAAATACAAACCATGCAATTGATTGATCACATTTTGCATGCGTACCATTTCATACTGCGCATCAGAAAGCTCTGAAAGCTCCTTGGCGTCGGTTTGCTCGGCCATTAAAGTATCGAGCTTATATTGAACCTGGCCTAGAGAATTGCGCATGTCTTTGACTGATGCGCCTATCACTTTTTTAAATGACAATTGATTTTGTGCGGACACTTCATATCTCCTAAAACGCAACATTATAATGTTTAGCGAGGTACTCTCTTAAAGCCGTCAACCGTTTGTACTGTTTATGAGCCGGTGTCACATGCCTAAGGCGCTGCACAGCTTCGGTGCACTCTGACACCATGTGCGGATTTTTCCCGTTTTCTTCCATAAGCTTTAAGCAGGTCTGTACAAGATTAAGGTTCAAACCGGGATGACGCGGAGAATGCTCCAATGCGGTTTTAAATTGTTTAATGGCAATCACATAATCTTTTTTAGAATAACTACTTAAACCTTCTTTATTCAATTCTTTCGCTTGCGCTTTGGCTGAAGAGCTCACTGGCTCATCTAGGAAGTCAGCAGCTTGTTGCTTCAAATGATCACTAATCGTATGGTCATTCACTAAAGAAGCCAACATGATTTCAGCTTGCTCATGTTCGCCTGCACCATAAAGCGTCTTTCCATATTCGACCACAAGATCTTGCGGCAAACCATCAACAAGTTCTGAGGCAATCTGCTTAGCAGACGCCAAAGCTTTTTCAGCCTCACGCTGTTGACCTTGTGAAGCAAGAAATCGACTTTCCGCCAAACTTTTTCGAAATTTAACCGTATCGTCATCGGCAAAGCGCTTGCCAATAACCGTAAGTGCTTGGCTGGCCTCGCTCAACAATCGCTTGCGGTCTACACTGCTTTCAACAGAATCTACGGACTCCGTCACAATGTCGACCAACTGAATATAATCGTCAGGGTTTTCGTGTATCGAGTTAATACCCAAACGTACGGTTTGCTGGCTAGCTTTTAAAGCGGTCTGGGCATCACCATTTGCCATACTCACTGTGGCCATATGTTTTTGACGCTTGTGAATACGTGGCGATATCTTAATCGCATCCCCTAAAACCGATTGCGCTTCTTCCAGCCGCCCTGATTTCTCAAGACATTCAGCAAGTAAATCGTAAGCACTGATTGTTTGTGGGAACAATCTTAAAAGCTTTTCAAGCATCGCTATCGCGGCTTCGAGGTTGTCTTTTTTAGCTTCCATTTTCGCCAAACCGAGCAGTGCCCAATCTAAGTCACGAACGTTCAACTCAGCCTGACAAAGTTGCTCTAATACGGTAAATTTGCCTGTTTCTAAATAAGCCTCAACCAGCGTCCGCTTACACCACGGAGAGTAACGTCCTTCTTGCTTAATATGGTTAGTACATTCGGGGATCAATTCAACATATCGTTTTTTAGACAGCATGCCTTTCATTTTGGATAACGCTTGCGACTGTTGAAACTGCCTTTCTAGTCGTCGAGCTAAAACCGCTTGAGTAAAGGGCTTTGAAAGATACTCGTCTGGTTGGGACTCCATGATCCCCATGACCACATCTCGGCTGGTTTCAGCCGACACAATGATAAAAATATTGGTTGGCTTTAAAAGCTCTAACTGACGTAATTCTTCGAGTACTTGCTGACCGTTTTTATTACCTGTTAATCGGAAGTCACAAAGGATGATGTCATACGGTCTTGCACGACACGACTCGATAACCCCTTTGCCGCTGGAGGTTTGGTCTACATGTTGAATGCCTAAGCCCTGAAGCATCTGACGAATGGAAACACGTGAATTCTCAAATTCATCAGCAACCAATGCCTGTAATCCACTATAAATAGAGGAATTCTGAGCGGCTTTATTTTGAAAGAGAGCTCTGTCCACTAAACTATATCCTTGATAATACGTTTAACTGGTTGCTTTTAAATACTCAACCAATTGCTGCCCCGCCACTTCAATATGCTGACGAAGTAACCTGATGGCTTGTTCCGGTTGCTCTTGCGTTAAAAGATCCAACAATTCTTCATGTTCATTTTGACTGATCTCGCGATATTGCAATGGCCCATATTGGAACCCCATATACCGCCCAACCTGTTCATTTAGTATAGCCACTACATTGAAAATGGTCGGTCTATTCGCGACTTCGTATAACGTTGCGTGTAGCTTCCAATTTAAACGACCGCGCTCAAGCAATGAAAGATCGCTGCCATTTAAGCTTCGATTAATATCACGTGCTTTCCCTAATGTCTCGTACGTTATATTAGGGAACGCATATTCTAGTAGCTGGCATTCGAGCAGAGACCGCATTTGATATAAATCTTCTGCTTCCATCCAGTTTAATTCAGGTACCATCACCCCCGCTTTACCATGGGCGACAAGCCAACCTTGATTGCGAAGCACTGATATCGCATCCCTAATCGGAATACGACTGACGTTATAACGCTCTGATAGCTCTTGTTGACGCAATGGACGACCTCGTTCTAGGCACCCATTGATAATATCTGCTTTCAATTGATCCAATAATTCAAGCATATGTTTTTTACGACGCTTTCTTGATTGTTTGAATCATTAATACCAACAAACCAAAACAAATCCCCCAAAATGCTGACGCAACACCAAAAAAAGAGACACCTGACACCGTCGTTAAGAAAGTAATCAGTGCCGGCTCTCGGTATCTCTCATCGTCAAACGCTGCTTTTAAATTAGCCCCAATTGTACCTAACAAAGCAATACCTGCTAAAGCCGCGATCATGCTTGCAGGGAATACCGAGAATAGCCCGACCACGGTGGCACCAGCAAAGCCAGCAATAGCATAAAAAACACCTGCAGATAAGCCTGCAATATAGCGCTTCGATGGATCCCTATGGCACTCATTACCGCTGCAAATTGCCGCGGTAATGGCCGCTAAATTAAATGCAAACCCGCCAAACGGAGCCAAAAGAACAGTGCTTACACCTGTCCAAGAGATGATATTTGAGACCGGTGTTTCATAATTGCTAGCGCGCATTACAGCAACGCCTGGAATATTTTGAGATGTTAAAGTCACAATAAACAAAGGTACCCCTACCCCTAAAATTAAAGAGGTATTCCATTCAGGTGTCACCCACTCAAGTGCGCCGATGGATAAAGGAATGTCGGCAAAGTTTGTATGAGGCTGAAACAAAACCATTATGACACCCGCCATTAAAACAACGATTACCGCATAGCGAGGTAAGATAACTTTACTAATAAGATAGGCCAGCAACATCACCAATACAACAACAGGACTGGCTTCTAGGGACGTGAAGATGGCAATGCCAAAGTTAAATAAAACGCCTACGAGCATTGCACATGCAATCGGTAAAGGAATCCAACGCATCAATCGGTCAAATAAACCAGACACACCTAATATCAACGCAAGCGCACCTGCAAAGATAAACACAGCGATAGACTCCGCGTAACTTGCACCGTTTAAACTCGTAGCCAGTAGTGCTGCGCCAGGTGTAGACCATGCTGTAATAACGGGTGCTTTGTACCATAAAGATAAAAAGAAACAGGTAGCCCCCATACCAATACCTAGGGCCATAATCCATGAGACTTTCATTGCATCTGTCGCACCCGCAGCATCGGCTGCCTGAAACACAATCGCTACTGAACTGGCGAACCCTATTAAAACCGCCACAAAACCCGCGACGACTGCACTTAAGCTAATGTCAGAAAATACGTTTCTCATGATTTACTCCCTTTTAGAAAAGCAAGCATATCAGAATATATTTTTGTATACATTTTTATTTTTGTATCGCTTTAGTGAAGCAACATGTATCCAACTAAGCCCAACACAAAACCAAGAACCGCACCTAGCGGCGGCGCCCAGTGTTTATCTAAACGAACCTGAGGCGCAATATCCTGGAACACTGCATACAAAATACCGCCGGCAGCAACCAGCATAATGCCCGAGATTACAGAGCTATAACTAGATAACCAGTAGTAAGCTACCAGACCCGCAGCAGGGCCAATAAGCGCCAATATAGTAAAAAGCCACAGTATTTTACGGCTACTGTAATGTCTGGATTCCCTTAACTCTCTAAATGCATTAAACCCTTCGGGGAGGTTTTGCATTGCAATCAAACTGGCGAGCAACAATGACGACCCTTTACCAAGTGCCAAAGAAGCACCTAATGCAATAGATTCAGGAATAAAGTCAGATACCATGGCCACCAGTTGTCCGCCAGAAGTATTATGTCGATACAGCCAAATATCCACCCACATAAAAAGCAAACCACCCACTAAAAACAGTAACGCACTGGTGATTACAGAAAACGATTCAATGCCCTCGGGTACCAAAACCAGTGCAATGGCGGACAAAAGTGCTCCGCCGCCAAATGCTGTAATACTGTGCCGTAGCTCTTCATCCAGCCAGTTGGGGCGAATAGAATCTACCGTCGCCAACAACCCTCCCAGAGGAATCGCAGCGCCGGCCAATAACGTTAACAGCAATATATATATCCACTCCGGCATTCCAATGTTCCTTGTTACAAAATAAAACACCGCCATTTGGCGGTGTTAAGAGAGCGTAAACGCTCGTTGATATTACAACAATAGTTATTGGCTCATATAGGCCTTTAGAAATGCTTTTGTGCGCTCTTCATTAGGATGAATAAACAGCCTTTCAGGCTCACCCTCTTCTACGATTGCGCCCTGATCAAAGAAACATACCCGATCACTAATTTCACGTGCAAAGTACATTTCATGTGTCACTAAAAGCATCGTAAAACTATGTTTCAACGCAAGATTACGAATAACATCAAGAACCTCCTCAACCAGCTCAGGATCAAGCGCTGAAGTAATCTCATCTAACAACAATATAGCGGGCTGCATTGCTAAGGCCCGCGCAATGCCGACACGTTGCTTTTGTCCACCAGACAAAGAATTTGGATACATATCCGCTTTATCCGATAAACCAACGAGCTCCAGCAATTCGTCTGCTATCTTATTTGCTTCTATTTCTGTTTTACCCTGAACGCGCATTGGCGCTTCGGTGATATTACGCTTAACCGTCATATGTGGAAATAAATTGAAGTGCTGAAACACCATCCCTAGATGATTCCGCATTTCATGCAAGTGCTTCTCATCAGCGAGCACCAAGCCCTTATCGGTTTCTTTATGCCACAGCGGTTTGCCTGCCACCCTGACGACACCACCTTCAATGCCCTCAAGCGTCATCAAGATTCTCAGCAAGGTACTTTTACCTGATCCACTTGGTCCTATTATCGAAACAATCTCACCTTCTTCGACAGAGAAATTAAAATCCCTAAATATCACTGTATCGCCAAAACGTTTTTCGACATTTTTAAACTCAATGAGTGGTTGCTTCATCGTAACGTGAACCCTTCTTTTGGAAAGCGTCGCTCAATACAATGAATGCCATATGCAGCGACTAAACTGAACACAAGGTATAAAATACCCACCAGAGTAAATGGCTCTAAATATCGGAAATTTTCTGAGCCAATTATTTTGGCAACTTGCAGCATTTCCAGCAATGTAATCGCCGAAAGTTGAGGCGTTTCCTTAAACATGGCAATGATGTAATTGCCCGTTGCAGGTATCATCGGACGGATTGCTTGAGGTAAAACAATATCCTTGTAAGTATCGTAAGTTGTTAGATTCAACGCTCTCGCTGCTTCCCATTGGCCTTTCTCAATACCATCGATACCACTTCGAAAGACTTCGGATAAGTAAGCACCATAATGTAGCCCTAATGCCAAAACCCCTGTTAGCAATGGCGACATACTGATACCGAACTCCGGTAAAACGTAATACAAAAAGAAAATCTGGACCAATAACGGAGTACTGCGCACGAACTCGACGACCCAATAGGTCACCACTCTTAAAAGCACTAGCTTGCTTCGGCGCAGTAGAGCAAAACTTAATCCAACAAGAATTGCCAGAATGCTCCCTAACAACGTTGCCAACAAAGTCACTTTGGCAGCACTCAAGATCATGGGCAATATTTCCAACACAAATGCCCATTCCCAATCAAAGCTAATCATTAGTCCAGCCCTCCACGCCCAAGCCCACGACTCAAACGTTTCTCGATGCCTTTAAAAGAAAACGCTAACACTTGTGCTATAACAAAATACAGCACCAACACAACGGCGAAGATCTCCGTCACTTGAAGTGTCATATCTGCTAAAGACTTTGCTCGATACGTTAAGTCAGCAATCGTAATCAGAGACACCAGAGAAGTTGCTTTCACTAGTTCTATTGCGAGGTTTCCAAACGGAGGAATCATATTGACCAAGGCTTGTGGCATAAGAATACGCCACAATCGTTGACTGGAGGTAAAGTTCAGCGCGACAGACGCCTCATATTGTCCTTTGGGAACAGACTGCATGGCCCCTCGAACCACTTCTGTTCCGTAAGCCCCAATATTAAGACCTATTGCAAGAACGCCCGCCGTCATGGCATCGATAGACACCCCAAAGAAAGGCAAGACAAAATATATCCAATACAACTGGATTAACGCAGAGGTACCACGAAAAAATTCAATATACGCCACAGACACATACTTAATAGGCTTCGGTGCATACATTCGCAATAAACCAAATGTAAATGCCATAATAGCCGCCAGAGGAAGAGCAAAGGCCACGATTTTAAGCGTGACCCAAGTACCCTCAAGTAAGATCGAGACAATTTCGCCAAAAGGCATAAATGCTATCTCCTGATTACTTTAGGGCTGACACAACTGCTCGGCGGTCATATTTCCTGGCAAAGTATGTTGGCCAAAACCATATTCTGTTACCAGATCAATATGCTCTGGTGTGGCTATAAAGCTAGCGAGCTCTTTATTAAAGGCATCGCGAAGGCTCTCGTCACCCTGACGAAACCCATAAGCGCCGTAGCCTTTTACTGACTTGCCATCAATAATTAATTCGTCGAATGGCTGCGCCAAGCTCACTCGATCATCTTTCTGCGCTAAAGTGGCCATTGTCAAAGATGTGCCAGCTAATGCGTCTATACGCCCAGCCTTGAGTGCTGCAACGCCGGAAGGGTAATCCGGTAGAGTTACAATTTTATTCATAGAAATACCAAAATCTTTGGCATAACCGTACTCTACAGCACCAGACATAACCCCCATTTTCACATCATTCGCTTGAACATCGGCATAGCCATGAAGATCTTTTGGGTTACCATTCTTAACCAAAAAACCCTCTCCGATACTGTAAGTAGGATTAGAAAACAATACCTGCTTACAACGCTTGGGAGTGATATACATGCCTGCAGCAATGACGTCAAACCGACCCGCTTTTAGGCCTGGAATCAACGCACCAAACTCAGTGACAACTACGTTGACATCCTCGACACCTAATTTATTAAGCACATGTAGGGCAATACTCGGTGATTCACCCGCAGGCTCACCACTTGGCGTCGTGTAACCATAAGGCACTTCATTCGCAACACCGATCGTAATATCGCCTGACTTTTTGATATCTGCCAGCGTATCAGCTGATGCCACACTTGAAATAGTCGCAGCAGCCATAGACAGCGCCACCATATTTAACGTTTTAAAACTCATAATTCCTCCGTAATTTATTTAGAGCTCAAACCATAAAGCGCTAATTACTTTAGTGAATATCAGAAAAACAATCAAATACATTTGAGCTCTAATGATTTATTTCGATCAATGGAGATGCTCTATTAGGTTTAAATGGCGATAAAAAAATATTAGAGAGGAAATTTAAGCTGCACGATAAGCCCACTAGGCTCGTTTCTTAGAAAGGTCAAGTTGCACGAATAATGCTTTGTTAATGAAGATACAATAGACAAACCAAGGCCTGCGCCTGATACATCGCTACCACGATAAAACCGCTCTGTTAATCTAGACAAGTCAGATTCATTGATACCTGAACCATTATCTTTAAAGATTAAATTTAGACCTGCATCATCCATCGACCAGTCAATAGAAACCAATCCATTTTGAGGTGTAAACTTCGCTGAATTTGATATTAAGTTTTGAAGAATAATTTCAAGATGTGACTCTTCAATTGGATACAACAGAAGGTCTTCGCTGCTATTCGTCTCAATCGCAATGCGTTTTTCCCAGAGCATTGGATAAAGCTCTGCAACGACGCGCCGCGTCACCTTCATTACATCAATGCTCAACAAAGGCGTGTTTTGTTTTATTTGGCTTTCAACGCGTGCATAGGAAAGCAACTGTGCAACGATCCGCGTACTTCTATCAACACCACTCTGTAGCTGCTTTAAGGCGTGCTCACGCTCTTCGGTAGTTAGCGCCGATTCCGCATTTTGAGCATGCAGCCGTAGCACCGCTAAAGGCGTTCTAAGCTCATGCGCCGCGTCTGCAATCCAGCGTTTTTCCCGGCCAATTAATTGCTCAATAGACAACAAAAGACTGTTTATAGCTTGCTGAACTGGCACCAATTCTTGAGGCACATTCTCTAGATTTACTGGCTTCAATTGTGAGGGTTCAATTAATTTGATGCGACTGGTTAATTGCTTCAAAGGCTCTAAGCCGACACCAACGGCCATCCATACAAAAACAGCGATCAAAGGCCAACCAATCAATTCTGGTAACACTGAATTAAGTACTATTTCTGTCACCATTTCATCACGCACATCAGATCGCTCAGCCACCACAATACGTGAGTTTTCACCCTCATTTAGGCTCGTTTTCAATTCAAATGTACGCCACTCAAATGCGCCATTATCGGCATAACCAAAGCCATTTCCATCATCAACTTCTGGCTTAATAGAGAGACTGTCTGACGCAACAACCACTTTTCCATTACGCCATATGCTGAAATGTACCTTACTTTCATAATTATGGCCTGCCTCTGAAACGTCATACTGCTCAAAGTCACTGATGACACTTGGATAAACGAACGTTGGGGCGTCTTTTCCCGCGTTAATGTCATCATTAGTAAGATGCAACAATAAACGCGCCTGCTGTGCTAATCGGGCATCAAATAGCTCCTCAACTTCATGATTAGCGGCAATCACACCCACAATACCCAACAAAATACTGGTGAAAGCAAATACCGACATGACCAATACAAGGGTTCTTTTTTTTATCGAGTTAGGTAACTTATTCTGAAACAAACCTACTCTCCAACTGGCTTCTCTATTACATACCCGACACCACGAATAGTGCGTATCAGCTCAGAATAGAATTTTTTACGTAAATGATGGATATGGACTTCTAAAGCATTACTTTCTACTTCTTCGCCCCAACCGTAGAGGGACTGCACTAACGCATCGCGGGTAAAGACATGACCAGGCCGAGAAAGCAGTTCAGACAGTAATACATATTCTCTGCGCGTCAGAGTGACGCCCTTTCCTTGATACGTCACTTGCATGCTATCAGGCGAAAGTTCAATGTCATTATGTGTAATTAAGGAAACAGCCCTGCCTTTTGAACGCCGTACAATCGCACGGATGCGCGCCATTATTTCGACCAGATCAAAGGGCTTTACGACATAATCGTCTGCGCCCGCATCGAGACCACCCACTCGATCATCAATGCCATCACGGGCCGTTAACACCAAAACAGGGACGGCGATGGCTTTTTCGCGGATTTTGGTTAAAATCGACATACCATCCATTCTCGGCAAACCAAGGTCAAGAATCACCAAGTCAAAGGTTTCTTGCTCAATCGCCTGCATGGCTTGCAAGCCATCCGTTAGCCAATCCGCTGTAAACCCTTCCCTTTTTAAAGCCACACAAAGCCCATCACCCAATGACGTATCATCTTCAACCACTAATATTCTCATGCTACGACTGCCTTAACGTATTCAATATTTAATACTCTTACGCTACATTACTATTCTTAAGTATGCCTTAACACCGGTTTTGTAAGCGCATTTCTGTTTTATTATGGCACTTCAATGTCCTGAGTCGTTTCTGACAAAACAATCAAAAATAATACTTTGAGATTTATCTAATTGGTCTTACTATCGCGTCCTCTTAACTCGCAGGTTGGCTAAATTGAAAATTATTTCTTTTGACGCACTTAGGTCATTACACCTTCCTAATGTCCACTACATTAAGCCTGAAAACATGTATGCGCATCTTGATGCCATTCGTGCAGCAGACTGGATTCTCTTTCCAGAGTATTGGCAATTAAATGCGCTTGTTCATGGCCTTAAAAAACAAATTTTCCCAAGTTTGTCTTCTTACATGATAGGTCATGACAAAATAGAAATGACACGGACATTTATGGCGATCATTCCCATGAATCACCCATATACAGAAATTGTTTCGAACACCCCCTACGAAGCCGATCGTATATGGGACATTATGCCAACACCATTTGTGGCAAAAATCCCCCGAAGCAGCATGGGAAATGGCGTGTTTTTAATCGACAACTCTACCCAATGGCGAGAATACACCGAAAAATCTTCGGTTATTTATGCTCAGGAATATCTTCCCATTGACCGTGATTTACGTATCGTCTGGGTTGGCAATAAAGTTGTTGCTGGATATTGGCGGTTACAGGCCGAGCAAGGGTTTTACAATAATATTAGCCAAGGCGGTAAAGTCGAAGTTGCACTGATTCCAAAAGAAGCACTAGAGCTTGTAGAGTATGTTGCCAGTACTTTGGGAATCGATCATGGTGGATTTGACGTTGCCATGGTCGGCGCTACCCCTTATCTGATCGAATACAACCGTATGTTTGGCAACCAAGGTGTAAAAGACTTACAAAAAAGCGTGGATACTGGAATTATGGAGTATTTGCATTCAAATATCCTACCGACAGTCATCACCACAGACCAAGCGGTTTAGCAAGTTCGCCATAACTGAAAAGAGAGCCTAGGCTCTCTTTCTTACTAGGCTATCTTTCTTAAAAGTGTTTTGATTCACTCAACGTCTTAGTAACGCGGCAGTTCAATATGCTCAAAAAGCACTTCGACATCTTGACGCGTTGGCGCCTCCATTGCCTGCATCACAAGGTCCTGAGTTAAATGTGGCGCAAACGACTGAATGAACTTATACATATAGCCACGAATGAAAGTGTTATTTCGGATACCGATTTTAGTCGTGCTGTCCGCAAACAAGTGCGACGCATCTAATGCCACTAGATCACTGTCTGCCGCTTCATCGTACGCCATCGTTGCCACGATACCGACACCCAATCCCAAGCGAACATAGGTCTTGATGACATCAGAGTCAGCCGCCGTAAAAACAACATTGGGTTCAAGTTCCGCCGTTTGGAAAGCATCATCAAGCTGCGAGCGCCCCGTAAAACCAAAGACATACGTCACAATAGGATGCTTAGCTAAAGCTTGAAGCGTTAGCTTTTCAACGCTTGCTAAAGGATGATCTTTTGGCACTACAACGGATCTATTCCAAGTATAGCAAGGCAGCATAACAAGATTACCAAACATCTCTAGAGCTTCTGTTGCGATTGCAAAGTCCACAACACCGTCGTTTGCCATTTCGGCAATTTGCATTGGTGTACCTTGATGCATATGCAGTGTCACATCAGGATAGCCATCAATAAAGTCATGAATAATATTAGGTAAAGCATAACGAGCCTGAGTATGCGTGGTCGCAATATCAAGAGACCCTTTACGCTCGTCACTAAATTCTTTCGCGACTTTTTTTATATTTTGCGTTTGGTTAAGAATCTCACCCGCCAACGCTATAATGCGCTCACCCGCGGGCGTAACATGTGTTAAATGCTTGCCACTGCGAGCAAACACTTCAATGCCTAATTCATCTTCTAATAAGCGAATTTGCTTACTCACGCCAGGCTGAGAAGTAAAAAGACTTTGAGCTGTAGCGGAGACGTTCAAGTCATGTCGAGCGACTTCCCAAATGTACCTTAGCTGCTGTAGCTTCATTCGCCGATTATCCTTATTCTAAAAAGAGTTAAAAACATAAAAAAATATTACTTTATAGAATAGTAAAAAAGCTCTATGGTTGCCAACACTAAATCTGACAAAGATAGAAAACGATGGATTTCATTTGGTACATATTGGCTGGCGTTGGCGTTGGCTTAGCAGTTGGTATTACAGGTGTTGGTGGCGGATCATTGATGACCCCTCTTCTACTCATGTTTGGCTTTCCTCCACACATAGCAATAGGTACAGACTTATTGTATGCCGGTATCGCTAAATGCACGGGAGTTGTCATGCATGCTAAACGCGGCAATGTGAATTGGCGCATTATGGGTGCAATGGCGGCTGGCAGTTTACCTGCTTCACTCCTAACCGTATGGGCCTTATCAAACTTCGAGCATCCTGAACATTATCAACACCTTTTAACCAGCACGTTAGGTGTCATGCTAATCATTACTGCGGCCGTTATCATATTCCGAAAACGCCTAAGTGGGCTCTTTAAACCTAATATGACCGAGAAAGACGGTACGGCTGCTATTTTCGTATGTGGCTTAGTACTTGGGGTGTTTGTAACGCTAACGTCTGTCGGGGCAGGCGCTTTGGGTACCGCCATGATGATGCTGCTGTTCCCTGCAATGCAAGCTCGTAATGTGGTAGGAACCGATTTGGCGCACGCGGTACCGTTAACTTTAGTAGCGGGCCTTGGGCACGTATTGCTTGGCAATGTCGACTATAATCTATTAGCAGGACTGCTAATCGGCTCTATACCCGCTATCTACATTGGTACCAAGGCTGCTTCATTCGTTCCCAATAAGGTCTTGCAGCCCATACTAGCAACAGCGCTGGCTAGCTTTGGCGTGAAATACCTGTTCTTTTAATCTACCCATAGAACGGTAATTTCTAAAAGGCACTCAAATTGAGTGCCTTTTTCATTTCAACGCGAATTTATCGTACTTTTCTTACCAAACAGGCTTCATTCTTAAAAAGAAAAAAGGTACTGTACTTGTCACATAAAAAAACAAGCAATCGTATTGCACAAAAAGTTATATTAGGAATTTAGAGATGAGTGATTCGCGCCTTGAGGATTTAAACATTGCCTCATTCAGTTCTTTAGTTACCCCTCAAGAACTAAAAAAAGAACTACCGCTAAACAATGACATTCGTGAACAGATTGCCAGTTCACGTGATGTCATTAAAAACATTATGGATGGTAAAGACCACCGCTTGGCGATTGTGATTGGCCCTTGCTCCATCCATGACCCAGATGCCGCTTTAGATTACGCCCGTCGTCTTAAAGCACTATCGGAAAAAGTAAGTGATTCTTTGTACATTGTTATGCGTACTTACTTTGAAAAGCCGCGCACGACGGTTGGCTGGAAAGGCCTGATTAACGATCCAAACCTTGATGGTACATTTGACATCAATAAAGGTATGCGCATCGCTCGTAAATTGCTGGTAGACCTTTCTGAAATGGGCTTGCCACTCGCAACCGAAGCGTTGGACCCTATTTCTCCGCAATACTACCAAGACTTGATTAGCTGGTCTGCAATTGGAGCTCGTACTACGGAGTCACAAACACACCGTGAAATGGCATCCGGTCTATCTGGTCCGGTCGGCTTCAAAAATGGCACCGATGGCTCAATGACCGTTGCTGTTAATGCCATGCAGTCTGTATCGCACCCACACTCTTTCTTAGGCATTGATGAAGGTGGCCAAGTCACCATTGTAAACACAAAAGGCAACGAATACGGCCACCTTGTATTGCGTGGTGGCAATGGCTTACCGAACTACAGCACTGAACACGTAGCGCAAAGCGAAGCTGAATTGACCAAAGCAAGTCTCAAACACAACATCATGATTGATTGCTCGCACGAAAACTCAGCTAAGAAACCTGAACGCCAACCAGAAGTCGCGTTGGATGCAACGCGTCAAATCGTTAACGGCAACAACTCGATCATGGGCCTAATGATTGAAAGTAACATCGGCTGGGGCAATCAAAAAGTACCTGCAAATTTAGCTGATTTGAATTACGGCGTATCCATTACCGATGCGTGTATCGACTGGGAAGCCACAGAGAAAACTCTGCTAGAAATGGCGGAGACTTTAAAAGACGTGTTGCCTAAGCGCTCTCGTTCGTAACAAGAAACAAAATACAGAAATAAAAATGGAGCCAACTAAAGGCTCCATTTTTTTGTATCTTAAAAGCGAATAACTTACATTACATGAATGCGTTATCTGTCACCGTATGATCGGTTTCGTCTTTCACAGCTTTAAGACCCGGCACTTTTTCGATCAGCGTTTTCTCAACACCTTCTTTCAGCGTTAGGTCTACCGCACTACAACCTTGGCAACCACCGCCAAATTGAAGTACTGCCACTTCTCCGTCAATCACTTCTACCAACTTAACTTCGCCGCCATGTGCAGCAAGACCTGGGTTGATATCAGAATAAAGAACGTAATTGATTTGATCTTCAATCGGGCTGTCTGGGCTTACTTTAGGCATTTTAGCATTCGGTGCTTTGATCGTAAGCTGACCGCCCATTTTTTCTGTAGCGTAATCTACAAAGGCCTCGTCTAGGAAAGGAACAGAGTTCACCTCCAAGTAAACACGAAGTTTTGGTAGATCTACAAGTTCATCCGTTTCTACTACTTCATCTGGTCGGCAGTATGCAAGACAAGTCTCAGCATACGGTGTTCCTGGTTGTTGAATAAACATGCGCACAGCCATGCCATCTATACCTTGCTTATCAAGTAGGCCTGATAAGTACTCTTGTGCGCTGTCAGTAATTGTAATGTTCATGCTCACCCTTATTGAAACGTGTGATGTGTCTATGGGGCTATGTTACCGCACTCTCAAGGTAAAACAGAAGACCTAGTAAACAACTAAGGTATTTTTTCCTAATTGAATAAGCTGCATCCAGCTGTTAGTCCATTTATTTTTAAAGATATAGAGAAATATTCATTTTAGGAATAACGGAATTTTGGTAGATTTAGCATACCTAAGAATTTATACAACAACGGTTCAGTCTTTTATGTATCAATACGACGCAATTGACCAGCAGCTAGTGGAAGAGCGTGTTGCGCAGTTTCGCGACCAAACTCGCCGCTATCTGAATAATGAGCTTAAAGAAGAAGAATTTCTTCCTCTACGCTTACAAAATGGCTTATACATCCAACGCTACGCGCCGATGTTACGTATCGCCATTCCTTATGGCATGGTCTCTAGCAAGCAGCTACGACTTCTTGCGGACATCACTCGTCGCTACGATCGTGGTTACGGCCACTTTAGTACGCGCCAAAATCTGCAATTAAACTGGCCCAAGCTTGAGGATGTGCCAGACATTCTGGAAGAGCTTGCAACAGTTGAAATGCATGCCGTGCAAACGAGCGGCAACTGTATTCGTAATACGACAACAGACCAGTACTCAGGCGTTATTGCTGATGAAGTAGCTGATCCTCGACCCTACTGTGAACTGATCCGTCAATGGTCTACGTTCCATCCTGAATTTGCATTCTTACCACGTAAATTCAAGATTGCTGTGTGTGCGACTGAGTCAGCGGACCGTGCGGCAGTACAAGTACATGATATCGGCCTTCAATTGAAGAAAAACGATGCCGGTGAAGTAGGTTTCAAAGTCCTTGTTGGTGGTGGTTTAGGCCGTACACCAATGATTGCGGAAACCATTAGTGACTTTATTCCTCGCACAGATTTGTTGACTTACCTAGATGCGATCATTCGTGTTTACAACCAACAAGGTCGTCGTGACAACAAATACAAAGCGCGTATTAAGATCCTTGTAAAAGCACTGGGTATTGACGAGTTCCGTAAGCGTGTTGATGCGGAATGGGAGCACTTGCGCGGTACAGAAAGCACAGTGCCTATGAGCGAGTTTGACCGCTTAGCGAGCTTTTTTACTGAGCCAGCTTACGAAACACTAGAAGAGCAGCCTTCTATACTGACTGAAAAATTAGCAGACAGCAGCGCTTTTGCTCGTTGGTATGAGCGTAATACCTTTGACCACAAAAAAGCGGGATACCGTATTGTTACGCTATCGCTTAAAAAGCCCGGTCAAGCACCCGGTGATGCGACAGCTGATCAAATGGAAAAAGCCGCGAATCTTGCAGACCAGTACAGCTTTGGTGAGCTACGTGTCAGTCACGAGCAAAACCTTGTATTAGCTGATGTTCGCCAAGATCAGTTGGTGGAACTTTGGGAAGCAGCCAAAGAAAATGGTTTTGCCACGCCTACTCTAGGATTACTAACAGACATGATCTGTTGTCCTGGTGGTGATTACTGCGGTCTTGCTAACGCGAAATCCATTCCGATCGCTGAGCAAATCCAAGAAACGTTTGATAACCTTGACTACTTATACGACATCGGCGAAGTAGACTTAAACATCTCTGGTTGTATGAATGCTTGTGGTCACCACCACGTCGGCAATATCGGTATTCTAGGCGTTGATAAGAAAGGCGCAGAATTCTACCAAGTATCTCTTGGTGGTGCTTCAGGTCATGATGCGTCCATCGGTAAGATTCTTGGCCCATCCTTTGCCCAAGAAGAAGTTGGCGGCGTAATTCAGAAAGTTATTAATGTTTACGTTGATAACCGAACCGAAGAAGAGCGCTTCATCGATACCTTCCGCCGTATCGGTATCAAACCATTCAAAGAGGCCGCTTATGCCAAAGCTAATTAAGAACGGCGAGATCGTCGATAATACTTATGTATGGCAACAAGACGTTGATGCGTCAGCATCCGACACCACCATTGTTCCAATGCAAAAATGGTTAGATAACCAAGACAGCATTGGAAATGTTGCCGGTATCTGGATTGATGCAGGTGAAGGTGTAGAACCTCTTGCCGGTGTTGACCTTAGCCAGTTCGAAGTGATCGGCATTAACTTCCCAAGCTTCATGGATGGACGTGGCTTTAGTTACGCCCGCCTGCTACGCGAACGTTTGAACTACACAGGTGAAATTCGCGCTCTGGGTAGCTTTATGGCCGACCAACAAGGTTATCTAATTCGTTGTGGCTTTAACAGCTTCGAGTTTGCCGAAGACGTTAACCTCGATATCGCCCTAACACTGAACAAACCGTTCAATGTGGCTTACCAAGGCGATGTCGCTGATCCTCGTCCTATTTTCTTACGCCGCGGTTAAACCGAGTTATTCAGAAATTAAAAAGCCGAGCAGTTAGCTCGGCTTTTTTGTGCCATTTTAGAATTATGTATCAACGCTTGTAGGCGATTCATTCGTTACTTTTTTGAACAAACCCTCAAATCCATTATTGTAAGCATCGAAAAAGGCATTGCTCACCGTATTTACAATCGCTTGCCAAGTACTGATATCTGGCTCGTTTAAACTGCCCGAAAAGTTTAACTGAGTCGCCAATCGGTCAGAATCTGAGTTCGTAAAAAGCTCAGCTAAACCACCTGTAATACCCTCCCAAGCTATGCGGAAAGGGTTTTCACTCTGTTCGACGACATCTTGTTCCCAGTCAAATATATCAACATTTTTAAACAACGGCTTAACATAGCCAGTCAACTGACCATCTTTGGCCTCAAGCTCAGACACTACCTCGCCTGTTCCACCGTTGAAATCAACGCCGGCGTACGCTTTAGCAAGATCGTTCAACATAGGCAGACTGATTTCTTCACAATGCAGCGCCGCTACGAAGTTGGCTTTTGCAAGAGGATCAAATTCGGCATTTATTGTCATAAGTGCATCATTTAATGCATTGGCTTTGACATCTAAACTAGCAACACGACCCGAGCCATTACCCACATTAGTAAGATTGGTAACAGTAGCATCTATATTATTTAGTTGAACATTCACAGGGGGGGTTGATTCAAAATTTCGGAATGCAACAGTGCCCTTCTCTATTTCAACACGGTTAATTGTTATAGGTGAAAGTTCAGCTACCGTTTTGCGCCAATCATTTCCTACACCAGACTGGTCATTTTGATCGCTTTTACTGTCCACAAAGTTCAATTCTGGTTCATGAAACACTAAATCGGCAACAATTGCGCCTTTAAATAAAGCAGACCAACTTAAGCCTATGTCTATCTCTTTTGTTCGAAAGAAAGGCACTTGTTTTGTGCCGTCTACCTTAACCACATCAAGATCGTGTATTTGATAAGCGCCGCGAAATAGAGACAAACTTACATGATCAATACGACCACTGTAGTCTCCGATACGTTCAAGACGATTATTTAAAAAGCTTGTCACCCAATAAGGCAACGTAAGGTGAACAACGATGATTAAGGTTGCCAGCGTTACTAACACCGCAATCCATGTGTATTTAGCTTTATTAGTCATAAGCAGACTTCCTATCTAAGACAACATACTTTAGGCAGCTTTGAGCATGATCAGCAAACCTTTGGACACAAAAGACTGAACAATGATGCATTGTTTACACACTCAGTCCAGATTTTCACACACAAAATCGCTGTCAGGAGACGGCTCGTATGACACATAGCATCTCGTACCAGCGTCAGAGTTCGTTCGCAGCAAGCGGATTGATGTCGACCCTAAACCTCTAAACGGAATAAACCGTTCTTAGAACTCTGCAAACTATTTGTAAGATTCGCACCAAACTATTGGTAATCACTATTATTTAGTTTAGATTCTGCATCGCAATAAGGAATGCACAACACCACGGATGACGATACTGATGAAACTATTAACACACTTGACCACCACGGCCTTTATTTTTACGGCGACAAGCTCCTTCGCGCATTCCCTCAATGACTGGACGCTAGAGACTGAAGGCCCGTCCTTTGAAGTGTACTCCAAAGAATCTCAAGACAAACGATACGAAATATTAGCTCGCGCAGATGTTCAGACATCACTTGGTGCATTCTTAGCTCTAATGCAAGATGCCGAACGCGCGCCAGATTGGGTGGCTAATTGCAAGAAGATCATGGTACAGACAAGCTCATCAGGGCTCGATGCCATCGTACATAGCTACTATGATGCGCCTTGGCCTGTCAAAGATCGCGATATGGTTACTAAAACTCACATTCATCTTGATGATGACCAACAAGGTTACACAGTAAGCGTCTCGGATCTTGGCCAAGATATACCTAAGAGCGTTGGTTATATTCGGATACAGAATGTAGAAGGTGCTTGGGACGTGCGTCAGCTAGAGGGTGGCTTTGTCAGAGTTACCTACCAAGGCTCGGGTAACCCCGCGGGTAACCTGCCTCAATGGGTTACAAACGATCTATTAGTACAATCAACCAGCGAAACATTTGAACAGATGGCACAACTGCTTCGCGAAGATCAATACCGCAACGCCTCCACACTCGCCTTATTACAGCACCCCTAAACATGACTCGTACGACCCGATTGCATCGGGGACTCAGCAGCCTAAATCGCCATCGGGAGATGGCTCGTACGACTCAGTTTTTAGCAGAATTTTAATCGCCTTTCATATGCTCACTATTGATCACATGATAAATCGGATACAAGACGTCGGCACCGAGAATTTTAGAGCGCTCTGGTGACCACCCCACCACATCGTCTGGTAGATTTTGATTGTCTTTGAATGGCATTTCCAATGTTAGCGATAAACAACGATAGGTATTGCCAACCCACTTTGAAGCAACCGTTAAGGTCTCTTCTCCATAACGTACTTTCTCGTAGCCAATTTCACTTTGGAAATCAGGACTTACTTCCGTAAAAATATCGTCAAAGATGGCTTCCATGTCAGCCATACGCTGATCAAAATTAGGCACACCTTCACAACCGTCGACAAAATTCACCGGCAATGTTTCATCACCATGAATGTCTAAAAACAAATCAACACCCGTTTCAGACATCTTCTTTTGTACGGCTAAGACTTCAGGGCTTCGGTCTTCTGTTGCACGTTTCCATTCTCGGTTAAGATTGACACCTTTACTGTTTACCCGCAGGTTGCCATGCGCAGCACCATCTGGATTCATATTTGGCACGACATAGAAACGACATTGATCCAACAATGCACGAGCCATCGGGTGTGACTCATCAAACAGACGCTCTAACAAACCTTCAATAAACCATTCAGCCATCGTTTCACCGGGATGCTGGCGGGCAATAATCCAGATGTTCTTAGCTAACCCCTGTGTCTTACTTATCTCTAACATAGTGATATCACGACCTTCGGCCGTTTCACCAATATGATGTGTAATACAGTCTTCGTAACTTGCCGCCCAAGCCACCATATCTAAATGTCGCTCATAACTATATGGCGCAAAGTAGGCGTAATAAACACTGTCTTGCTCAGGCGTATGAGTAATTTCTAACACACCATTAATGTACTCAGTTGGCACACGAAACCAGTTCTCGCGATCATAAGATGCAACCGCTTGATACCCCTCCCAACCTTCAGCAAAAGCAGCATCAGCGGCATTCTCAAAACGAATGACACATTGCTCACCCATGCCGCCTTGAAGGCGAAAATAGAACCACTGGTAGAAATCAGAGTGTGTATCTTTGGGGATATTTACTCTAATATTGTCCGGCTCCGTGGCGTCGATTACATCAATATTACCGCCATCAAAGAAACTGCTGATTTTGAGTCGGCTAGTCATTCATTCTTCCTTAACGCTAGGCTGTTAAATTACATTATGGCAAGTTTACCGATATTCATAAGCGCTGTCGCTAACTCAACAGACGAACCGCACTTTCCAATACTAATTACTTGGTCGACACACGATGGGCAAGTGAAAGAAGTATTGGTTACACCCGATGACGAATGGCTTCATAGTCATGCCATTGAACCTAATATACAAAATTTAGATGAACAACAACTCTACGAATTCGGCTACGAAGCTCAAGATATTTTGACCGAATGGGCAACCGAACTCGATACAGACACAATGTATGCTGTCGATGCTGAAACCGTTGAAATCTTAATCGAGACCTTATATGACACAAAAGGACTAGAACCTTCCTTTGAAATTAACTCAATTGAGCAATGGTTTAGCGAACGTGACGTCAATATTCATCAAGCACGTGAAGAGCAAGGCGAACATACGCCGCTACAATTACTGAGCCCCGATGAACAAATTATGAGCCTACTGCAAATTGCCGCCAACCATGATCTACTTGATTTGAGCGCATTAGAAACTGACAACTCGTAAAACTGCGCTTAAAATAACGAACATAAACGGGGTGCTATAGCGCCCCGTCGCGTATGTCTCTAGAGTGAAGTCAGTTTTAATTATTCTAGGAATCGTAATGAAAGACATTCTTCCAGACCTATGTGACCTTTACCCTAACCACATTCAAATTGCCGAGCCTATTTTTCAGGATTATGGTGGTCGCGACCATTTCCACGGTGAAGCGGTAACCGTTTATTGTTTTGAAGATAACAGCCGTGTCCGTGAACTTGTGCAAACATCAGGCAAGGGCAAAGTTCTTGTCGTCGATGGCGGCGGAAGTAAGCGTCGCGCCTTGCTTGGAGACATGCTCGCTGAGAAAGCGGCGAGTAATGGCTGGGAAGGCATTGTCATTCATGGAGCGATTCGCGATGTGGTTGCGCAGTCCCAAGTCCCGTTAGGCCTTAAAGCCATTTGCGCCAACCCAATGCCCACTGAAAAAAAAGGCCTTGGGGAAGTAGGTAAAACTCTTTCATTTGCGGGTATTACGATTTCCAATGGCGACCACATCTACTGTGATCGCAATGGTATTGTGGTTGCTAAACAACCTCTAGCCCTTCCCTAATTGAACTCAAAACACTATCTAACGGTCGCAATATTTTTTGCGTCGACAAACAACAAAAAAGGGGAAGCATAGGCTTCCCCTTTAACCATCACACTAGGTGAAAAGCTCTGCTGAACAGCAGACTACCCTAAAGATAGTCCAATAGGTAGGGTTTCGCCAACCAACTTAGACAGCTCGAAATCACTAAACTCAGAGGAAGACGCCTCTAGCCGTTGTAGCCATTGAGCTGGGCATTTATCCTTTCTAAGTTTGTCAGACACTTTTTTACGTAAAGCGCTCAGCTCTTGCGAGGACGCTTCATCTGCCGTCAGCTGAACCATCAGCACAGCCGCCAATCCAGCTTGCTTACGCTTTTTCCAGTCTTCTTTTAATGCTTCTTGGGTAAGCTTGATTGCCACTTTTTCATCAAGTCGATTCTGCTCATCATGGATCAACAGACGTCGTGAAGCCAAACGACCTACCGACCACCAAGCCGTATCTGGCTCCGATGACTTTTTAAGACGCTTAGACAGCCAATCAATACTTTCAAGCTTACGCTCGGTCGGTAATTTCTCTAGGGCGCCAACCATCCGAATCATGTCATCACTTGATTTTGTTGCTAACGCTTTTTGCTTATCTCGTGATCGCTGACCTGAGGGCGAATAGTATTGCGCAAACTGTTTATAAAGGCTCTCTTGGGTTGCAACAGACAATCCGCCCGCAATACGCCGATAAAGCGTCCAGTGCTGCCCCCAAACAGGAGCTTGATCATGCTTAGGGCCTTGTTTAGTCGCATTAAATGTCTGTTCAACACGTGCCTCGTCCCCCATTGCGCCATAACCTGGACGCAAACAAAACCCGATAAGTTGCAACCACTGGCGCTCATGCTGAGGCGACTTTGTACGACCACCTTTAACCGCCAACAATTTATCCACCAAGCGGCGAGATGTCGCTAAGCTCCACTCATCACGGTCACCTAACAAGCGATCAAGGTCTTGTTTAAGCGCTTTAACCAAGTCTGGATACTCTTTTTGGCCAGCGGCAGAAAAACACTTCACTAAATGCTCTTCCGCTTGCCCCATACTCTGGTGCAGTTGACCTTCTTGATCATTTTCAGATTGCTCTTGTGCGGCCTTAGCAACGCCAAAATGCAACGTCCATTGATCGTTCAACTTTGCTGAGCGCAACGATACCTCAAGCACACCGACTTCAGTCATGGTCGCGGCAAGATTTACTTCGACTGACAACGAATCACTCGAACCGTCCAGCTCAGTCACCAAATTAGAAACAAAGTGCAAACCTGCTTCATCCGATTTTAGCTCACCTACGTCACAACTTAGGTGGTCATCACAGCGATAAAGCGGAAACTGAACCTGTTCCCCCATCTTTACGCTAAATGTTTGATCAAGCTCTATCAACTCTTCTTTCGATGTGCCTTTTGGGAGCAAACCTAAAAATTGTCCATCCGCAAGCTTTAGCAACAAACTGTGCGGCACCCCACTTTCAATGCGCTCTGATTCACCAGCCAGTGCTCGCAAATACTGAGCCGCACCTTTTGCGACCGCATCATTCGGCTCAGAAGCATCGCATATCACTAGCGGCTGCTCTGACCAATTGTTCAATTGTCTCAATACGCGCTGCTTTAACAACGGGCTGTTAAACAAACCGCCATTAAACAACACCACATCAGGCATTGCAGAACCTGTCGCGTTGCGAATCTCATTTTCATGGGCACGCAAAAAAGCCGCTAAGTGTCGTGTAAAAGCGGCATCATTCTCATAGGGCAAACCTAATGTATGTACGGCATAGTCACTTTTTAGAACCTCTGCAGTGATGGCCTCCATCGGCAAGAAACCTGATTCCACTTGCTCCACTAGCTGAGCGCGCTCAACCATGAATTTCTGAGAACCACCAATCAGTCGACTACCGCCACCCAATACCGTTAAAGTGACCGATTCAGGCGCATCCTCGCTGAGCAGAGACTCTTTGGCTTTACGGGTTTGTTGCACCAATGCCGCTAAACGAGACGCTGACAAGGCTGAAATTTGACGAGGATCGAGTTGATAAGCCAACGCTTGATCTAAGTTATCCCCTCCTAACAGCAAATGATTGCCTACCGCAACACGCTTAAGCGTGGTTTTCCCACGACTCGTTTGACCGATACGTACCAAACTAAAATCCGTCGTTCCTCCACCGATATCAACGACAAGCAGCATCTTTCCTCGCGCCAAGACATCTAAGTTGTCCTGATTGCGAATAAAGTGATAACACGCTGCTTGCGGCTCTTCTAACAGATATAAATCACCGTAATTGGCATTTCTAGCAGCTTCTAACGTTAATGCACGAGCGTCCTCATCGAATGACGCTGGCAAGGTCAATGCAACATCTTGATGCTCTAATAAACTTTTCGGAAAAGCGTGATTCCACGCTTTACGGATATGCTCCAGCAACAAAGTGCTTGCTTGCAAAGGACTAATCTGACGAGCAGAATCTGTCCCCCATGGCAAAATCGCTTGACGGCGATCCACTTGCCGGTGACTCAACCAACTTTTAGCACTCTGAATCAACTGTCCAGAGCGTCGTTGACCAAGCTCTAAAGCGCCATGACCCACAATCAAGTCCGTGGCTTGCCCTCGCCAAGGCAAAACAGGCTCGATCTTGCCTACTTCGTCTTTGGCGAGTAAGTAAATAGCGCTAGGAAGCCGCGTAGAAGGACGAACTGTACCATCCGCCATAAATTGCGGTATGTCCAAAAGTTTGGGCTCTGTCTCGCCCGCCGCAAGGTAGGAAACCACACAGTTCGTGGTTCCCAAATCAATACCAATACGATATCGAGCGTTTGACATTAAGACTCCCTAACTTGGAATTCGATGGTCCATACCAAATCTGATTTCACATCATGAGCTTGCAGTAATAACAGCCCAAGCTCTGTCACACGAGAAGATAAACAGACACGCACCATATCACCTTCTTGGTAATGACCCGCATCCAAC
Source organism: Marinomonas gallaica (assembly GCF_001639745.1). Taxonomy (GTDB): domain Bacteria; phylum Pseudomonadota; class Gammaproteobacteria; order Pseudomonadales; family Marinomonadaceae; genus Marinomonas; species Marinomonas gallaica. The sequence continues at coordinate 135,619 of NZ_LTAX01000007.1, read as the reverse complement.
GCAATCGATAACGGACTCAATTCACGCAACGCAGGCACAGAGAACGAAGGCGTCACTTTGCCTAATGTATCGACTTCTGCATTTTGCGATTGGAAAAAGCGAAAGATCACCGACTCACCCACGACTAATGAGAACTCATTAGGCAGCATTTGCTCATCAGAGCCTTCTTCAAGACCAAAAGGTGCGATACATAATGCGTCAACAGGAGGTGCCATGCCTGGAATAGCAGGCATTGGGCTAGCAACGCCAATGTAATAATTGGCCGCTAAACCACTTTTAACTTTAACGCCGCCTTCTTGTTGCACTTTCTCATAGAAAGCAGCACCTTTGGCCACAGCATAGTCAAGGTGTGCAGGCGTGAGCATAGTCAGCTCAGTATGCTCACCTAACATTTCCTGTAAACGCTGCTCCAGCAAATCGCGAATAGGTTTAGCATTAAACACACCACCGTTCAGCAGTATCTTATTAGGAACCACTTCAACCGTTGCTAAAAATTCTGAAATATGACGCGTAATTGCAGGATCGGCTTCGTAATCTAGGTTAATCGCTGCAAAACCTGAGCGCTGACCAGGTTGAGCGCGCTCACCTAAAGTGACCGCAGGAAAAAAGCCCTCAAGCAATTGCTGCTGTACGTCCGCTTGCGTCAGGGTCGCTTTGATACTGTTATTAAACAAACTGCGGCCACGACTCGGAACAACAACGGAGGCTTCAGCAATCTCTTGATTACCGAGCAAGCGCTCCTTGGCTTCGCGACAGGCTTGCGTCAAACCAGAGATCTGCCATGGCTCCAATTGAGTGCCTTGCTGCGCTAATTGCCCTGCTAGGCGGTAAGTTAGCGTCATGTCCATGTTGTCACCACCCAACAGGATGTGGCGCCCCACGGCAACACGCTCAAGACCTAAACTGCCGTCTTGGTCGACCGCTTGAATCAAAGATAAGTCGGTTGTGCCCCCACCTACGTCCACAACTAAAATGTGATCATCAACATTTAACGAGTCAGTCCATTTTGGCTGATCCGCTAACCAAGCATAAAACGCGGCCAAAGGTTCTTCGATTAAACGCGCACGCAAGCCTGCATTTTGAGCGGCATTTTCCGTAATGGTTCGAGCCGCAGGATCAAACGATGCAGGCACGGTAATGACCACATCTTGATCTGCCATCGGCGCATTCGGGAATGCGTAATTCCAAGCATTAACAAGGTGCTCTATATACCATTGAGTGACTTGCGCTGGAGAGACTTTGTCAACTTCTTCAAGTGCATCCACCGGTAAAACGTGTTCATCCGCGTTCACGCGCGTGTGGCACAACCAGCTTTTCGCACTTTGCGCCATACGTCCCTGAGACTTAGCACCCAATTCACGAGCTAGTGCTCCGATCACCACATCGACATTGCCCCATGGTAACTGTCGATCACTCTCTAAAAATTCTGTTGCATGTGGAAAATAGGCAAAAGATGGCAGCAGAGCCAACTCTTCAACACGACCAGCCGCCGTAAGCTGAGGAATATTAAGTTGCTTTAACGTTGCATCATCACCCTGTTCAGCATAGAAAATCGCAGAGTGTGTTGTTCCTAAATCGATACCAATAAAATATTGTGACACTTAAACCTCCACTTCCGCAGGCGCCAAAATGTGTAGGCTCTCGGTATTGGTAACTTTGGGTAAATTGGTTGCAGTGACTTGCCAGCCCGGGTGAATCAATGTTCCTGCGTAAGGGCCATCACCTTGCACTCGTCCTTCTAGCTTGATCGACTTTGGATCATAGTCCGCAGCCACTTCCACGCGACTGTTTTCTGGCGAACCATTAACAACATCGACAGTGAAATATTGACTAACCACTTTTGCGCAACCGGCATGAATTTGACGTGCAGCCGCACCGACGTCTTCATCGCTGTAGCCATCCACACTTTCTTTCACAAAATCGATGAAACGCGCTTCTTGTTGCAACAACTGTAGGAGTTGCAACGCACCGTCTTCATTTACGCTATCAAGTTTAGGCGCCTGCACTTCTACTTCTTTGATGACTTCAACTGTTTTATTCACCACCTGTGGTTCAACTTCTGAAGCAAACTTATGACCATCACTTACGGCTGAGCATCGTGCTGCGTATTGACCATTACCCATGTACTTAAAAAATTGGCCGAACGCGCCAAAAAAACGCGTTACAAAGCCTATTGATTTAATTTCATCTGCCATTTTGTTTATCCGTTTTGCATTTCTTCTAACTCGACCCAGCGCTCCATCGCATTTTCGAGTGCTTGTTCTGTTTCGGTCAGCTTAGCAAGCGTCGCTTGAACCTTTTCAGGGTCGCCAGCATAAAAATCTGCAGACGCAGTTGTGTCAGACAACGTTTCAAGCTGCTGCTCTAATTGCGCAATCTGTTCAGGCATTCCCTCTAATTCACGCTGTAATTTATAACTAAGCTTATTCTTTGGCTTAGCTGGCTCAGGCGCTTTTTTAAGAGTTTCAACTTTCTTCTCAACTTTCACCGGTTTCTCTACTTCAGCACTGGACTCATCAGGGAACTTGCCTCCTTGACGAATCCAATCTTCGTAGCCACCGACGTATTCTTGCACCACACCATCCCCTTCGAAGGCGATCGTACTGGTAACAACGTTATCCAAAAAGGCACGATCATGGCTCACTAACAGCAATGTGCCGTCGTAGCTCATGAGCAATTCTTCTAAAAGCTCAAGTGTTTCAACATCCAAATCGTTGGTTGGCTCATCCATTACCAACAAGTTCGCAGGACGTGTAAACAGCTTGGCTAATAAGACACGATTCCGTTCTCCACCAGACAAAGCCTTAACAGGTGTTCGAGCGCGCTCAGGTGGGAATAAGAAATCTTGAAGGTAACCAATGATGTGTCGATTTTGACCATTGATTTCAATCGTGTCTTTGCCTTCACCGACATTGTCCGCAACTGTTTTCTCTGGGTCTAATTGATCACGAAGTTGATCAAAGTACGCAATATCAAGCTTAGTGCCTTGACGCACCGAACCGGAATCCGGCGATAGCTGACCTAATAAGATTTTTAAGAAGGTACTTTTACCGCAACCATTAGGGCCAATCAGACCAATACGGTCGCCACGGTTCACGATCAGATCCATCGGACGCAAAATAACTTTATCAGCAAAAGAGTGCGCTACCTGAGTAAACTCGGCCACCAATTTACCGGATTTGTCTTTGCTTTCCAGCGCCATTTTAGCCGCACCTTGGCGATTGATACGCTCTTTACGCTCTTCGCGTAAAGCTTTCAAAGCTCGTACGCGCCCTTCATTACGGGTACGACGTGCTTTGATCCCTTGGCGAATCCATGTTTCTTCTTCCGCTAATCGCTTATCAAATAACGCATTCGCACGCTCTTCTTCTTCCAATAGCTTTTCTTTGAAATCCAAAAAGCCGGAAAGCGTGCCAGAAAATGACAACATATTACCGCGGTCTAATTCGATGATGCGGTTAGCCAAATTCTCTAGGAAGCGACGGTCATGGGTAATAAATAAGATCAAACCCCGAAACTGCTTCAGTTGTCCTTCCATCCACTCGATAGTTGGCACATCCAAATGGTTAGTTGGCTCATCCAGTAGCAATACATCCGGATTAGAGAGCAATGCTTGAGCAAGGATAACTCGGCGACGCCAGCCACCCGACAACTCAGACATCAATTTGTCAGCGGGTAACGCTAAGCGCTGGATCATGTGGTTTACACGTTGATCAAGATCCCAACCTTGACGTTTATCCAGCTCGTTTTGAATGTGCGCCATTTCGTCATGGTGCGCATCATCGTAATTCTCCAGCAGTTCATTGTAACGTTGCATTAGAGCATGCAAATCGCCACCGCCTTCGCTGACAATTTCACGAACCGTTTTATTGTTTGCCGCAGGCAATTCTTGAGGAAGCTGAGCGACACGCATGCCGCCTTCAACACGAATCACACCTTCATCCGGGATCACTTCACCGGCAATGATTTTTAAAAATGTGGATTTACCAGCGCCATTGCGACCAATAATGGCCACGCGCTCTCCAGCTTCCGCCGAAAAGCTGACTTTATTCAGTAACGGATTGTGGCCAAAAGCCACACTTACTTGGTCGAGTGTTAATAAACTCATAGAATTCCGTAAATACAGGGTCAATTTAGTGGCATCATGTTATCACTGTTCGCCTTGGAGTTTTAACAAAAGCCGCGTTTTTACGTTGATTTTTAATCAATTTCCTAAAATCAAGATGACTAATTTAAACCGCAATATAGGTTCCTTTGACGTCACCTATATTTTTTAGTCATAAAAGTCTGTCAGAATCCCATATAAGCCGCTTATAATTTGCACAATAATAATAGCCATAGCTTATTTGATGGAGTTCAGCATGACGAGCAAACTAAAACAGGGGCCTATTTTAGCGTTAGGTATTGCTGCAATAGCTATTATATGGATGTTTGCAGGGGGTCATGGCATCACACATGCTCAATCAAGCCAAGATAAAGAACCTCAAAAAGTTGAAAAGAGCCCGATCAATGAGTCTAAAAAGTCTGTTACTTCAACCTTATTTAAAGTACAGACAAAAATAAGCCATGCTCAAATGGTACAGGACACATTGCAATTGAGTGGTCAAACAGAAGCAAATCAAACTCTCTCAATTACCGCACAAAGCGCCGGTCGCGTTACCTCAGTAAATGCCAGACAAGGCGACATTATTCAATCAGGCACTACCCTAGTGACCATAGATGACCGAGCTCTTCGTTCTAAAATTCAATATGCTAAGGCATTGATCAAACAAAATACATTAGAGCTTGAAGGTATACGACGCCTGACCTCACAAAAGCTCTCTTCAGACGTCAGCGCTGCTTCTGCTGAAGCAAAGCTAGCGGACGCAAAAGCGAATTTAACCGCACTTCAGGTGGATCTTGAGAATCGTCACATTACAGCGCCATTCTCCGGCTCTATTAATGAAATGTCGATTCAAACAGATCAATGGTTAAATGCAGGCGAGCACGTGGCAGACATCATCGATTTATCACCCTTAAAGGTCACCGCGAATGTACCGCAAATCCATTTAACAGATATCGGATTAGATCGTGCCGTGACCATTGAAATTAATAGCGATCAACGTGCGCTAGGCAACATTAGCTTTATCAGCAAACTGGCCGACACCCGTACACGAACTATCCCCATAGAAGTTGAAATCCCTAATTCTGATGGCCGTATCTCAGCAGGTCTTAGCGCGACCCTACTCATACCATTGTCCGAAACCTTAGCCCATAAACTTTCCCCTGCCTTACTGAGCATAAACAAAGACGGCCAAATGTCCGTTAAAACGGTTTCAGAAAACAACCTTGTTGAATCTCATGAGGTGATTGTGGTTCGCTCCGATCGGGATCATGTTTATGTAAAAGGCCTGCCTAACACCGTGACGCTTATTACGACTGGACAAGGGTTTGTCAGCGCAGGTGATACAGTCGCAACACAACCTGTAGAGGGTAATGAGTAGTCATGAATGCCATCATTAATGCCGCCCTCTCTCGTTCACGAACAGTCTTATTATTGTTCGCTCTGATTATTATATCGGGGACCGTTTCTTACATTGAGATTCCAAAAGAAAGCACACCTGACATCACCATACCTATGGCCTATGTCTCTGTTTCTCTAGAAGGTATCTCACCAGAAGACTCCGATAGCCTTTTAGTTCATCCTCTTGAACAAGAACTGCGCGGCGTAGAAGGCTTAAAGGAGATTCGATCAACGGCTTCTGAAGGCCACGCATCGCTTATTTTAGAATTTCTCTCCGGTGTCGACATCGATCAGGCCATTATAGACACCAAAGACAAAGTAGATCGAGCCAAAAGCGAACTCCCTACCGATGCAGAGGAACCCACCGTTACAGAGATCAATTTATCGACTTTCCCGGTTATTCGGATCAACCTATATGGCAACCTAGAGTTTGCCACCTTAAGCCGTATTGCTAACCGTCTTCAGGACGACATTGAATCCGTTGAAGGTGTATTAGAGGCGAAAATAAGTGGCGATCGTGACCAACAAGCGGAAATCATTATTGATCAGGAAAAGATCGATAGTTATGAATTGTCTTTAAGCGAAGTGGCAACCTTACTTTCTTCGAACAACCGTTTGGTGGCAGCCGGTAATTTGGACACAGGTGCAGGACGATTTCCTATCAAAGTCCCAGGACTACTGAAAACCGAGCAAGATATCATGAATCTGCCGGTTAAAGTTTCTGAGCAACAAATTGTACAATTGAAAGACATCGCCGTTGGTGAGTTGACCTTTGAAGACGCCCACAGCTATGCACGAGCAAATGGTCAACCCAGCATTACACTCGCGGTATCCAAACGTGTAGGCGCCAACATTATCGATACCATTGATGCGGTTAAACACGTCGTGGAGCAGAGCCAATCTAACTGGCCTAGCGAGTTACAATACAGCATCACTCAAGACCAATCTGAAGAAATCGAAACCTCGCTGAATGATCTGTTTAATAACGTTTTAGCCGCGACTTTATTAGTGATGATTGTCATCGTTTGGGCACTTGGGCTGCGCTCCGCTATTCTTGTTGGCCTCGCTATTCCCGGCGCATTCTTAACAGGTATTCTGTTACTCAACATACAGGGCTTCACTATTAACATGGTGGTTCTGTTTGCGCTTATCCTCAGCGTCGGCATGCTGGTAGACGGTGCCATTGTCGTCATAGAGTATGCTGACAGAAAGTTAGCGGAAGGCCGCACTAAGCAACAAGCGTATGGTGAAGCCGCCAAGCGCATGGCATGGCCTATTATCGCATCCACAGCTACAACCATCGCGGTCTTTATGCCACTAATGTTTTGGCCCGACATTGTCGGCGAGTTTATGCGTTACCTACCTATCACTGTGATTGCTACATTAGCGGCTTCACTTTTGATGGCGCTTATTCTCCTTCCTACCTTGGGCGCAATTATTGGTAGGAGCAATCCTAACAATCAATCGCTTATGGCCGCTCCCGAGATTCATGAAAGAAGCGACTTAAAAAAGTTGACTGGCCTCGCAGGCATGTACGGCCGCTTGCTAACACGTTTAGTAGAGCACCCCATTTTAGTACTTTTAACCGCGATTATTATGCTCATCGCGGCCGTCTTTCTATATATAAGCTTCGGCAAGGGCGTTGAATTCTTTCCCAACGTTGAACCCGAAGTTGCCAACTTGGAGGTACGTGCCAGAGGTGATTTAGCGTTAGCTGAAAAAGATGCCTTAGTTCGCCAAGTGGAACTTAAAGTACTTCCATTTAAAGAATTAAAAAGCGTCGTCAGTACCACCTACAGCACACCACCAGATAATGGTTCAGCCGATGCCATTGGCACCATTACCATGGAATTCATTGACTGGCACGAACGCCGCCCTGCCAGCGAGATTTTAGAAGATGTACGTCAACAGGCTCAGTCTATAGCAGGTATTAAAGTCACCACAGTAGTTGAGCAAGGCGGACCACAGTCCGGTTCAGATATTGAGCTGCAGCTATCTTCTAATTTTAGCTCTGTCCTTAATGCTTCCGCTGATCGAATCGTGTCAGAGCTTCAAGCTCAGCCCGAAATCATTTCGGTTAGCGATGACCGTTCTCTTCCTGGAATAGAGTGGCGTTTAGAAATCGACCGAGCGGAAGCCAGTAAATACAATGTCAGCGTTGATATGCTTGGCAATGTGGTTAAGCTGGTAACCACTGGCATCACTCTTGGAGATTTCCTTCCAGATGGCGCGCAGGACAAAATCGATATCGTACTTCGATTCCCAAAAAATGAGCGAACGTTAGATCAACTTGATCAACTGCACATTACAACTGCGCTTGGTATCGTTCCGATCAGTAATTTTGTCAAGCGTGTTGCGGCGCCTAAACAAGGCTACATTCATCGAGTGGATGGTAAACGCGCCATCAAAATATCTGCCGACGTTAAAGATGGACTGGTTGTTGATCAAGTTATCCAAGGCTTTAAACGTAAACTTGAACAGGCCAATTTGCCAGAAGACCTTACTTACGAATTTCGAGGCAATACAGAAGAGCAAGAAAAAGCAGGCGTATTCTTAACTAAGGCCTTTGGGGTAGCATTTTTCATAATGGCCATCATTCTTGTCACCCAGTTTAATAATTTCTTTCAGTGTTTGTTGATTTTAAGTGCCGTAGTATTTTCAACCATGGGTGTTTTTCTAGGGCTATTAATCAAGAGTGAGCCATTTGGTATTGTAATGAGTGGCGTGGGCACCATTGCATTGGCTGGGGTCGTTGTGAACAATAATATCGTTTTAATAGATACGTTTAATGGCCTAAAAGCGTTAGGGCTATCCGCCAAAGAGGCCGCCATTCGTACCGGTGTACAACGCTTAAGGCCAGTATTGTTAACCACCATCACGACTGTACTCGGTCTGCTGCCGATGGTTTTTCAACTAAACATTGATTTCATTCATCAAGAGCTGAGTATCGGCGCACCCTCTTCACAATGGTGGACACAACTTTCAACAGCCATTGCTGGTGGGCTTGCTTTCGCTACGCCGCTAACACTTTTATTAACGCCATGTTTGCTGGTACTTGGTGCACGAAAACTCAATAAGCCTTGATTATGTAAACAATATGTACAAAAAACTTACATTTTACACTTGTGGTGTGTTTATGCCCTATACATAATGGGATTATTCTTTCGTAAAAATTAGGCAGTTACATCGATGGATTTTGCATCATTTATAGGAATAATATCTGGTATTGCTTTAATCGTGTCCGCCATTTTCCTTGGCAGTAGCGATTTCACAATATTCATCAACGTACCAGGCATCATGATTGTTATTGGAGGCACCATAGCGGCCACACTGCTTACCTTCCAATTTAAAGACACAATGGCAGCCCTAAGAGCAATGTTCATTGTCTTTGCTCAAGATAAGCAAGACCCTCAAGCGATGATTCAAACCATGCTGCAGTTGACAAAGGTAGCACGCCGCGAAGGCTTGATTGCCTTAAGTCGTGTCGATGCTGATTCACCCTTTTTAAAACGTGCTCTTGCCATGGCGTCCGATGCCTCAGACGAAGACTACATTCGCAACACCCTTCAAGCAGACATTGATTCACTTAAAATGCGTCATTACGTTGTCCAAGATGTTTTTAAAAAAATGGGCACCTACGCGCCCGCCTTCGGTATGCTCGGTACATTGATCGGCTTGATTCAAATGCTTTCTCAACTGGACAACCCTGAAAGTATCGGCCCCTCTATGGCTGTTGCACTACTTACTACATTTTATGGTTCGCTTTTAGCAACGGTAATTTTTAACCCTATTGCCGGTAAACTTAAGGCCCGGACCATTCTCGAAATTCAAACGCTAGAGATTATTCGTGATGGTACGGTCAGCTTATTAGGCAGTAACAATTACCTTGCCGTATACGAACGACTTTCTTCTTACATCCCAGCGCACCAGCGCAAACCTGCGGGAATGGGCGGAGATTAGCCATGTCTGACCCTTTATTTGAAGATGATGAAACCGCTGGCTGGATATTTACCTTTGCAGATTTAATGTCATTGCTACTGGTGTTTTTCATCTTGCTTTACAGTTTATCAAGAATGACAGAAACCACCCTAGTGGCCGCACTTTCGTCTATTCAGATCGCTCTGAATAGTAATGGCGCTCTCGTTCGCCAAGAGCCGCTTAAGTATTCTGGTGGTGGCACTGAAACCATCAAACCGGCTGAACCTCAAATGGCGACCAATGAACAACTCACTTACGCCAAGGACCCTATTGATGAGGAAGTTCGTGAAGAGGTAAACGAAATTGCCAATGACGTTATGAGTAAATTTGTCGCGAACAACCTAGAAAACCAAGTCGCCGTATTCGAAGATGGTGAAAAAATCACCATCCGCATCGATGGACACTCTTTATTTGAATCAGGTGAATCAGACATTCTTTACAGTGCTGAACCTATCTACGAAACACTGCTTGGTATTTTTAATCGGTACCCTGATTACAATATCAATATCAAAGGGCATACTGATAATATCCCTATTCGTACTGCTCGGTTCCCGAGTAACTGGGAATTATCTGCGATTCGAGCCACCACAACTTTACGATACTTTTTGGAGAACGGTATTCCGCCAGAAAGAATGACAGCCACTGGTTATGCTGACAGCATTCCATTAGTTCGCAATGATACCGAAGAACATCGAGCACTGAATCGTCGTGTCGAGTTTGTCTTACAACGTGATAAAGACAAACCCATAAATGGTGATAATTAGAATATGCAAAACTACATCGGTTTAATGAGAGCGCCTAGATGAGTGGCGATCAAAACTTTGAATATCAATCCAGCGAACGTCGCAATGCTGTTAGGGTCATTCCAAAAGGACATACACTAACATTTGATGGTGGTATATATAAGCTTGACTGCGTTGACATCAGCGTGGATGGTGTCGCCCTAGCAAGTGATCTAGATTTAGCCATTGAAGCCGGAGAGCAAATCGCGTTTATTATGGACGAAAATGATCGTGTCATCGGCCAGGTTAAGGCAAAACTTATTTATAAGAAGCCTGGTCGTTCTGGCTGGATGTTTACTGCCATAGAAGAGCAAGTCTCCGAATTTATCGACGAGTTAGTGCTTGAAACTCAAAAATCAGTACTACGTACAGCAGCATCTACAAGGCGAGAAGAACAAGAAAAAATTATTTTAGATCAAGAAGACGAATAACAAACAACTTGATCACAAAAAAGAGCAGACTGAGCTGCTCTTTTTTATTCGCTAAAACCTTTGCTTTATACTTGTGCCAAAGCTTGTTCAACATCAGCAATAATATCGTCGATATCTTCAAGACCTACAGAAAGACGAACAAGCCCCTCTTTGATACCTGCTTTGTCTTTTTCGTCATCCGTCAAACGACCATGTGTTGTGGTCGCTGGATGCGTTACAAGCGTTTTAGTATCACCTAAGTTACCGGTAATTGACATCAACTTAACATTATCGATAAAGGTCCAGGCAGCCTCTCGCCCACCTTCCAACTCAAATGACATAACGCCACCAAAGTCTTTTTGCTGCAATTTGGCCAGCTCATGGTATTTGTGAGAGGGTAAACCACCATAGTTCACTTTAGTTACTTTAGGATGCTTCTCTAGGTGCTCAGCTAACGCCATCGCATTACCTGAATGGGCCTTCATGCGTAAACTCAATGTCTCCAAGCCATTCAGCAATACCCAAGCATTAAACGGGCTCATCGTCGGCCCTGCACTGCGCATGAAAGCAACAAACTGAGCAACAATTTCTTTTGACGCTATCAGTGCTCCACCTAAGCAACGACCCTGCCCATCAATAAACTTCGTCGCCGATTGCATAACAATATCAGCGCCCTGAGTCAGTGGGTTTTGTAACGCTGGAGTCGCCAATACGGTATCAACACAAAGTAGAGCGCCTTTTTCGTGAGCAAGCTCAGATACTTTAGCAACATCGACGACTTCATAAAGAGGATTAGATGGTGTTTCGAAGTAGCATAGGCGGGTATTTTCGTTGATCTCACGTTCCCAAGCTTCATAATCTGTGGCATCTACATAGGCAATTTCAACGTTGTATTTAGCCATGTAAGCATTAAAAAACTTCACGGTGGAACCAAAAATATTACGCGAGCAAACCACCTTGTCACCAGCTTTCAGTAGCGAGTAACCCAACGTCATTAGTGCCGCCATACCAGATGAAGTCGCAACCGCAGCCTCACCTTTCTCTAGAGCCGCCAAGCGCTTTTCAAACATCTCAACGGTTGGATTAGTAAAGCGTGAATAGACATTACCCTCTAGTTCACCGCAAAACTTTCCTGCCGCTTCCGCCGCACTAGAATACGCAAAGCTAGAGGTCATAAAAATCGCTTCGCTATTTTCTTGCTCTTGGGTTTGACGAATACCCGCTCGAATTGCGAGCGTCGCATCTTTATATTCAGACATGGGTCACTCCAAGTTGACTCTTTATAAACAACTAAGCCAGGTATTATACCTGGCTTAGTATCAGCAAAAACAAACGATCACTAAGCCAATGAATTACATTGGGTGCATTAGATCATTATTTGTCGCATTCTCAGCAGATGATTTGCTTGAATCACTTCGAGCATCTGCAAGATTTTGAAGATACGCGGCATCAATATTGCCAGTAATGTAACGGCCGTCAAATACAGATGTATCGAATTCACGAACATCAGAGTGTTTCTCATCAATACATGCCGCAATCAGATCATCCAAATCTTGGAATATCAAACGGTCTGCACCAATCAATTCACAGATTTCATCGACGTTACGATTATAAGCAATCAATTCTGTAGCAGCGGGCATATCAATACCATAAACATTCGGGTATCGAACTTCTGGCGCTGCAGACGCTAAATACACTTTTTTAGCTCCCGCTTCACGAGCCATTTCAATGATTTCTTGGCTGGTTGTACCACGAACAATTGAATCATCAACCAGCAAAACATTTTTGTCTTTAAACTCAAATGGTACTGGATTCAGCTTTTGACGGACGGACTTCTTGCGAATCGTCTGCCCTGGCATAATGAAAGTACGGCCAATGTAACGATTCTTGACCAAGCCCTCACGGAATGGAATATCCAATTCTTGCGCAATCTGCAATGCTGCAGTACGGCTAGTGTCAGGAATTGGAATAACAACATCAATATCATGATCCGCCCATTCACGCTTAATTTTGGCTGCTAGACGATCACCTTGGTTAATACGAGCTTTGTAAACCGAAATATTGTCGATCACAGTGTCTGGACGAGCAAAATATACGTACTCAAACAGACATGGACGTGGCACCTTAGCTTCCGTGCACTGACGTTGATGTACTTTATGCTTGATATCAAAGAAAAGCGCTTCGCCTGGGCGAATATCACGTTCAATTTTGAAACCTGCTGCATCCAGCGCAACGCTTTCAGAGGCAACCATGTACTCAGTACCGTTTTCAGTTTCTTTTGATCCGTAGATAAGTGGGCGAATACCATCAGGATCGCGAAACGCAAGAATACCGTATCCAGTGATCAAAGCAACAACGGCATAACCACCTTCAATACGCTTATAGACGCGCTCTAAAGCATTAAAGATATCTTCTGGTGTTGGAACCAGCTTTCCTTCTTCATGTAACTCATGAGCCAAGACATTTACCAGCACTTCTGAATCAGACGTTGTGTTGACATGACGTAGGTCTGACTCAAACACTTCACGCTTAAGTTTAGCCGTGTTGGTCAAGTTACCATTATGAGCAAGAGAAATACCATATGGAGAGTTCACATAAAACGGTTGGGCTTCAGCTGAACTCGACGTACCAGCAGTCGGATAACGTGCGTGGCCAATACCAATATTGCCATGAAGTTTCTTCATGTGTCGTGTGCGAAACACTTCACTTACTGGACCGTTATCTTTGCGCAAGCATAATAATCCATTATGGCTTGTAACCATTCCCGCAGCGTCCTGACCGCGATGCTGAAGAACCGTAAGAGCGTCAAAGATGGCTTGATTAACCATCGACGTGGCTACTACACCAACGATACCACACATGTATATATACCTCGTGATTTGGGGAAACGACTTTGCCGTCTATTTAAAACTTCACACAAACGTGTGATTAACTATTCAAAGCACGATCGATAAGAGAAGAGTCAAATACCTCACTCCCTCTGCCTAACATCTCACGTAGCCAATCTTTTAATACAACGAGCTGCGGAACAAGCTGAGAAGATTTCCACATATCAGACTTCTCGATGGCAGGACTTAAACTCAAAAGAGAGATAAATGCCACTACAATCAACGCACCTCGAACAAAACCAAATAACATACCAATCACACGATCAGTACTGCTTAAACCAGTGGCTTGCACTAGTGAACCTAAAATAAGGCTGACCAATGCACCAATAACTAATGTTGCGATAAATAATCCAATAAACGCGACGATGTAGCGTATTTGATCATTTTGGACCTGATCAATTAACAAGGTCTGCAAGGGCGTTGTGAACTTTACCGCAACGATAAAGGCTACTACCCAAGTTACCAAAGACATGACTTCTTTAATAAAACCGCGTTTTAAGCTCAGAAGAGACGACAACACCACTACCGCAATGATTAACCAATCAAGCGTTGAAATCGATTGTATATGTTCCACGCTTACCTCTTACTAATGCTGCGCAGTTTACCAAAAGTTCACGTTAATCCAAGCAACCAACGAGTAACTATTACGAATTTGGAGAATATTTGACAACAATTCCGCTGAGCTTAAATTCCTTAAGAACTTTGCTTTTCATTTTCTCTGAAGCTTCACGCTTTAATTCGGGTCCGACAAATACTTTAAATAAAGAATTACTGGTCATGACATAAGCAGGATAACCAGCGTCCTGTAAACGCTTTAGCGTTCGTGATGCATTATCTTTTTTACCAAAGGTCGCTACCTGCAACGTCCACCGCTCGCCAATAGGCGCCACCTCCTTCTTCACCGTCGCAGGTTTCTCTACCGGAGCCACTTGCTTAACTTCAGGAATTGGTTCTGCCTGCTGTACCACCTTGGGAGTCTCTTCAGGCTCAGAGATCAACTGGATAGTATTTGGGTCAGGGAATTCTTCGGTATCATCCGTCAATTCATCAACTGGCTCTACAGGCGCAATCACAACCTCTGGAAATGAAGGCTTCTCTGGCACAGTGATCTGTACGTCCAAAGACGTAGGGCGTTCACCATCAAGCACAAGCGGTAATAACACCGCCGCAGATACCATTAACAGGCCAGCACCGATTAAGCGATATTTTGACTTAGCATCTAGCATCATGAGCTTCCCCTTTGTTTACAGAGTCGATAAATACTCAGAAACGGTGACAAAAGAACCAAATACAATCACAGTTGCCCCTTGCTGACGCGCTGAGTCTTTTGCCACAGTCAACGCGGACAAAATATCATGGTAACTGTTTGAGTGATTTACATAGGGCGCAAGCTCTGCCGCCTTCGCACCGCGGACTCCAGGCAAATCCAAGAAGTGCCACTCTGAAAAACTGTCCTTTAATGTTCCTAATACACTGCTAATATCTTTATCTTTAAGCATGCCACAAACAGCAATAACAGGCGTGTTCAAACGCGCCACTTGCTGCTTAAGTTGCTGCGCAGCCTCGGGATTATGAGCAACATCGATGTAAAGCGCGGGGCTCGACTCGACTTGCTGAAAACGTCCTAGCAAGCTTGCTTCTGTAAACATTTGAGTAAGTGACTCAACGTCTACGTCAATATCAAGCTGCAGCAAAACAGCAATGACAGTCGCTGCATTTTCAAGCGGCAACTTAGGCAGCGGTAGGCTTTCAAATGAACGACCAAAGCCACTCCAATTCCATACATTATCAAATTGAGTGAACGTAAAGTCTTTGTGCTTTTGAAAAAGAGGCGCGCCAGTTTCTTCTGCCACTGCAGCAATAGATGTTGGTGGATTGACTACACCACTGATAACAGGTTTGCCCGCACGCGCAATTCCGGTCTTTTCACGACCAATAACGTCGATAGAATCACCTAACCAATCAATGTGATCAAGCGCAATAGAGGTAACAACCGCGATATCTGTATCGACCATATTCACCGAGTCAAGACGTCCACCGAGTCCAACCTCGAGCACCCAATAATCTAGCTCTAGGCGATCAAACACCCAAAGTGCAGCGATCGTTGAAAACTCAAAGTAAGTTAAAGGTGTATCACCGCGCGCAGCTTCGATAACAGAAAAGGCTTCACACAAAAGCTCGTCAGGACATTCCTGTTCATTAATTGCTACACGCTCATTGAATCGCAAAAAATGCGGCGATGTGTACGTTCCTACTTTGAAACCGGCATCACATAAATACCGAGTCAACATCGTACAGGTTGAGCCTTTACCATTCGTACCAGCAACGGTGATGACTTTTGCCTTAGGTCGACCTAGTTGTAGTTTATCTAGAACGGACTGGCCTCGGGCAAGGCCAAGTTCGATTTCAGAAGGGTGTTGGCTCTCGATATATGAGAGCCAACCTTCAAGAGATGTTGATGACATTCAGTTAAGCTGCTTTATGAGTCAAAATCGATAGGATGTTATACAAACGATCACGCAAGTCTTCACGCTTTATGATCATATCCAAAGCGCCCTTATCCAAAAGAAATTCAGAGCGCTGGAAGCCTTCCGGCAATTTTTCGCGAACAGTTTGCTCTATCACTCGAGGCCCAGCAAAACCAATTAATGCATTTGGTTCAGCAACATTTAAGTCGCCTAGCATAGCCAATGATGCGGATACACCTCCAAAAACAGGGTCTGTCATTGCAGAAATGTAAGGAATACCTTGTTGCTTCATGCGCTCAAGTGCCGCACTTGTTTTAGCCATTTGCATCAAAGAAATAAGTGCTTCTTGCATACGAGCACCACCCGAGGCAGAGAAACAAACCAACGGTATATTTTTCTCAAGACAAACATTCGCCGCCTGAACAAACTTCTCGCCAACAATCGCACCCATAGAGCCACCTAAGAAGTTAAACTCAAACGCAACCGCGACAACAGGCATGCCATTCAAAGTACCTTCCATTGCAACTAAAGCATCCTTTTCACCTGTTGCTTTTTGTGCGGCAACTAAACGATCTTTGTAGCGCTTAGAATCTTTAAACTTCAATTTATCTTCAGGTTCAAGCTGAGCAGCGATTTCTGTACGGCCTTCTTTATCCAAGAAAATATCTAAACGGCGTCGGGCACTGACACGCATGTGATGCTCACATTTAGGACAAACATCTAAGTTCTTTTCAAGCTCTGGACGATATAAAACGTTGTCGCACTTTGGGCACTTCTTCCAAAGACCTTCAGGCACACTGCCTTGTTGTGCACGCTTCGTTTCATTACGCATGATCGAAGGAACAAATTTATCTAGCCAACTGCTCATTTAACTCTCCAAAATATTAACAAACTGATGCCTATTGCTTATTTATCCAGTTCCGAACGCATCGGGGAAAAATAGCCTGCAAGGCAACAGCATCCTGATTTTGTGTGCGACGTTTGGCTTTCGCAATGACGCTTACCAAACACTACCGACGATTATACCGCCTAAACATTGACTTGATGCACACGCTATTTTCGTATTACGAACATCAACGCCAATATCAATCGGTAGGCCTATATTTTTTTGCAAAGATTAGACATTCATATCTGCGCCGCTTGCATTCAAAGATGCAAACATAGCATTCCTTTAATGGAGACACTTTAACACTGTCTTTATACCTGTAAGCAAATTCTCGTTGCTCAATAAACGATGTCATAGGCATTAAAGGCAAATCAAATCAATGCAGTTAATTTAAACGCATTCTACTACATCTATCGTCCATTCTGGAGTCATATTGACGAATAAAATGCTATCAAACGCAACCTTCCGGTCATCAATGAATGCTCAATAACAACACCGTCTTTTTTTAAAGCACAGGAAGAAGACCTTTTGCTCGTTTTATAAACAGGACCACTTTATCTGGATCTTTAAGCCCTTTTTCTTTCTCCACACCGCCACTTACATCTACAGCATAGGGACGAACGGCTTGAACCGCTTCTGCAACATTATCAACTGTCAAACCGCCTGCCAAAATAACAGGTTTTGCCAAGTTTTCAGGAATCAAATGCCAATCAAATGTTTCACCAGTGCCGCCTGGAACGCCCGGTTTATAAGCATCCAAAAGTATCGCTAATGCCTCAGAGTAACGCTCAACCTCAACCTGCAAGTCTACCTCAGGCTTCATGCGAATGGCTTTATAGAAAGGTACAGCGTATTTAGCACAACTCTCTGGAGATTCATCACCGTGAAACTGAATAATCCATCGCTTACTGCCTGATATTAACGCATTAACAAGAGATTCATCTGCATTAACGAACAACGCAATTGGCACTACAAAGGGAGGCAGAAGCGCAATAATAGCATTAGCTGCTTCAGGCGAAATATACCTAGGACTCTTGTCATAAAAAACAAAACCTAATGCATCAGCGCCCGCATTCACGGCATGCAGCGCATCCTCTAAACTCGTAATACCACAAATTTTAACGCGGCAATTCATACTCTGGCTCCTCTTTGAACGGTAAAAAATGAGGACCTAATGGTGGTTTAGGGACATTAAAATGACTCGGGTATTCAGCATCAACAAAGTAAAGACCATAAGGCGGCGCTGTCACACCCCCTTTAGAGCGGTCTTTTGCGTCCAATACCTGCTTAGCCCATTCAACCGGCTGCTCACCTGCACCAATCGTCATTAATACGCCGGCAAAATTACGAATCATATGATGCAAAAACGCATTCGCTCTGACATCTAAAACGATGTATTGACCAAACTGATCGACTGAGAAATTCAGGATAGTACGCACTGGACTGTTTGCTTGGCACCCTACCGCTCGATAAGAGGTAAAATCATGCGTACCTTTGAAGTACTCACACGCACGCTGCATCGCAACAACATCTAAGGCTTTATGAGTCCAAGTGACACCTTTACCTATAACTGCTGGGCGGAATTCAGACTGATATATGACATAGCGATAGCGACGGCTTTGCGCACTGAAACGAGCATGAAACTCTGAATCAACAACACGTGCCGCCTTAACTGAAATATCGGGAGGGAGGTTGGTATTAACTCCTAGCGTCCAAGCACGGATAGGTCGCTCGGATTCTGTTTCAAAGTGCACAACCTGCGCACTTGCATGAACACCTGCATCCGTTCTACCCGCACAAATCACGGTAACTGGATGATTTGCTATTTTGCTTAGGGCTTCTTCTAGACATTCTTGAACGGTAGCAACATCAAACTTTTGAGCCTGCCACCCCTTATACACTGCCCCATCGTATTCTACGACAAGGACTACTTTTTGTTTACTCACTTGGGAACATGCGCTCCATCATACTACTGGCTTCGGCAACCTGGCTTTCATTACCAGAATTAATCACATCATCCAGTATAACACGCGCACCCTCTTCATCACCCATATCCATGTAAGCTCGCGCTAAATCAAGCTTTGTTGCCACTTCATCACCGCTAGCGTCGAAGAAATCAATCTCTTCTTCGTCATCATCATCCTCAGACGCAGCATCTTCAGCCGCTTGCTCAGTGCCAAATTCAGGCACATCAAGACCACCAAAGTCGTCTTCTTGCTGAGCTTCAGCCAGCACTTCATCAATACTGTCCGCTAAAGCTGTATCAGGCTCCACATCAAAAACTGCCGACTCATCCACATCGCTCTGCTCATCGTCGGTCAAAAGACTATTGACGAAAGACTCTTCCTCAGAAAAATCTTCTGGAACATCTAAGCTTTCCTCAGCGTCTTCAGCAGGTAAGTCAAGCTCAGCAAGAGTATCTTCTAAATCAAAGCCATTATCTTCAGCATCAAGCACATCATCTTCTACTTCCTCAGTTGACGCATCTCTCTCGAGCACTTCATCAAATGGGTCATCTTCAGGAGCAATCTCAGCGGTTTCTTCTACCTCAAACTCTGCAAACGGGTCATCAGCGGCAGCATCTTCATCTGCCAGCTCATCCATCTCCGCCCCCAGCGCATCCTCAAAATCATCAACTTCTGCACTATCGTCTAACTCGGGGATATCAAATTCATCAAACGCGTCCGTTTCGTCTTCTGTTTCGGGCATCACTTCTGACGATGCAACGGATTCATCAAAACCATCAAAACTATCTTCTTCAGGAACATCTACTTCAAAATCAAAAGCGAACGGATCTTCCTCTTCGATTGGTTCTTCTGCATCTTCAATCGGATCAGGCGTTGCAGCAGGCGCAACAGCTGCCGCAGCCACAGCAGGCGCAACAGCGGCCACAGGGGCCAAATCAAACTCTTGCGTATCGTCTTTTTTCTCTTTATCCGCTTTATTTCGACCGGATCGTTTCATTAACATACCGATCAACAGGCCTATCAACAACAGGACCACACCTGCAATAGACATAATGATAGGATTTCCAAAAATTTTATTCATCCAAGAGGCATCTTCAGCCGCCGCTTGCTCACGACGCAGTTGATCTGCCTCCAGCAGTTGATCAACGGTATTTTTTTGCTCTTGCATAGCCTGCTGAGCGCTGGCGAACTGTCGCTGCAACTCCGCCATTTGCTGGTCTTTCAATGAAATTAGACGTTCCAGTGTCGCTAACTGCTCATTCAATTCACCAAGCTTATCGTTCAATTCAGCTTTTTCACGAGTTTCCTTATCAAGCAACTCATTCGTAGCAGACAACTCGGTTTCTAGTTCACTAATGCGCTGAACATCCGCTTCATTTGAGCTTGCATTTTCTTCCGGCAAAACACTTTGACCAGAGGCAAGCATCAATTTATCTTCAGTTGCTTTAGGCGAAGCTGGTGTAGAGTTCGCTTTTGCCTGAGTATTCATTTGCTCTTTGGACACAATCTCATCAAGGCGCCCAGCTTGCTTTAAAGCCATCCAAGCCGAATGTTGACGTTCAAACTCTTTCTCTGAAGTAGCGCGATTAAATAAGGCTATTTGCTCTTGCGTCGGTAGGCGTAAAACCGCCCCCTCGCGCAATAGATTAATATTGTTTGCATAAAAAGCGTCTTGGTTTAACGCCTGGATCGCCATCATTGTCTGATAAATCGTCAACTGATTATTAGGACGATTAGAACCAGCAATGGACCAAAGGGTGTTACCCTTTTCAACGTTCAGCTCACCTTTTGCTGTAAGCGCTTTAGCTTGAGACGTTTCGCGGCGAAATACTTGATCTTTTGAAGAGGGTGCTTGAGGTGTAACAGATTGAACGACTTCAGGCTGGGATTTTTCCACCAGCGCAGGTTGGTTTAGCGGCGTTCGATATTCGCGAACCACTTGGCCGTTTGGCCAGCGCGCCGCCAACACAAAGTTGAGCTGATTAACCGTTAACGGAGCGTCCGTTTGAATCACTACCGCTAACTGACCATTCTCCCGAACCACATTGAAGTCGAGCTGGGATAATGTACTCGTCAGCGCAATACCAGCTTGTCGGAACTCACTTTCGGAGCCGAGACGAACATTAACGTCACTGGGAGTAAGACCATTAACGTCAGTTAACTGTATGCGCCCACGAAAAGGCTCATCCACCTGAGACTGGGAAGTTAGTTCGCCCAGCTCTAACGCATATCCATTGGACATGTATAGCGCGCTGGATACAGCCAAACTAATCAGCGTTTTTCTGAGCATAAGCTTCCCTTTCTTGTTAAAAACTGACGACAAGTATCGGTCAAGTATCTAATACAGGTCATGATTTATCAATAGCTTTAGAATCAATGGTTTGGCTAATATCAGACTTTCTTAACATTCTGGCATCTTATTGATAAAGTCAGGGCGATATATAAAGCCCTGAACGCAGTCTACACTGAGCATCCTAGCCATTTCTAAATCTGCTTGAGTCTCAACCCCTTCAAGTATAATCTTTTTATTTGTCGTCCGTGCAAACTCAATCATTTGGCGCACAAACTTCATAAACACCTCATTATGCGCCATTCGTAGCACACAACGATCTAGCTTTACCCATTTAACTAACTGCAAAACCGACACTGAAATCATTGAATGGGGATGACACAGATCATCTAAAGCCGTATCGATACCAAGTGCATCAAATGCTTCGATCATCGATAAGCTCATAATGGCATCATTTATCTCTGAGTTTTCAATTAACTCGACCACCACATTGCCCTCCTCTTGACCGCGAATCAGTTGGACAAACGGATTATTATAGACTTCAACATCGGTCGCAAAAAAAGCATCCTGGTCTAAATTTACGAACAAGGTTTCGGGCGGGCGATACTCAAGTTGCAGCTGCTTTTGCGCATACTCAACTTGAAACAGCGTAATAGGGTTTTCATGCAGAGAAGCGTAAACTAAATCGGGACGTATCGCCTCCCCCTCTGAACTGTAAAAGCGCGATAACGCTTCGTAAGCAATGATGTCATTTGTTGACAGATCTACGATTGGCTGATATTCCACACCAAATCGCTTAGATTGAATAATTTCCAATAATACGGATCGACTAAGCGCTCCCTGATTCAAACTCAATGATTTGGCTCCCTATGCTCACATAAAAGCAAAACATAGTAATGAGAATCAATATCATAATCAATGGAAAAGCATAAAAAAGCCCCGCGAAACGCGAGGCCTTTAAAGCATATAAATGCTTTTAAATCAAGAGGTTAATGTGTCCTTTCGGATCACATCATCCCTCCCATTCCACCCATGCCACCCATATCAGGCATAGCAGGAGCGCCTTCTTGAGGAAGGTCAGCAATCATTGCTTCAGTCGTGATCATTAGACCCGCAACCGATGCAGCCGCTTGAAGAGCAGAACGAGTTACTTTAGCTGGGTCAAGGATGCCCATCTCGATCATGTCGCCGTATTCGCCAGTCGCAGCGTTGTAACCGTAGTTACCTTCGCCTTGCTTAACTTTATCTACAACAACAGACGCTTCGTCACCTGCGTTAGATACGATCTGACGCATTGGCGCTTCCATCGCACGTAGTGCTAATGTAATACCAACGTTTTGATCTTCGTTATCGCCACGAAGTTCGCCAAGCTTAGACAATGCGCGAACCAATGCAACACCACCGCCCGCAACAACACCTTCTTCAACCGCTGCACGTGTCGCATGAAGAGCATCGTCTACACGAGCTTTCTTCTCTTTCATTGCCACTTCAGTCGCTGCACCGATCTTGATTACGCCAACACCACCAGCAAGCTTCGCAACGCGCTCTTGTAGCTTTTCTTTGTCGTAATCAGATGTTGAGTTCGCCATTTCAGCGCGGATCTGCTCAACACGAGCATTGATAGAAGCATTGTTACCTGCGCCATCAACGATCGTTGTATTTTCTTTAGTCAAGGTTACACGCTTAGCTGTACCAAGTTGCTCAACTGTTGTGCTCTCCAAAGATAGACCAACTTCTTCAGAAATGACGGTTGCACCAGATAGAATCGCGATGTCTTGTAACATTGCTTTACGACGATCACCGAAACCAGGCGCTTTAGCTGCCGCAACTTTCACAACACCACGCATAGAGTTAACAACAAGTGTTGCCAACGCTTCGCCTTCAACGTCTTCTGCAATAATCAACAGAGGACGAGATGCTTTTGCTGCAGCTTCTAGAGTCGGAAGCAAATCACGGATGTTTGAAATCTTCTTGTCTACCAAAAGGATGAATGGGTTTTCTAGTTCCGCACTCATTGTCTCTTGGTTATTGATGAAGTAAGGAGATAGGTAGCCACGATCAAACTGCATACCTTCAACCACTGCTAGCTCATCTTCAAAACCTGAGCCTTCTTCAACAGTGATAACGCCTTCTTTACCAACACGCTCCATTGCTTCAGCAATGATCTTACCTACTGAATGATCAGAGTTAGCAGAAATAGTACCTACTTGCTCAATCGCACGAGTATCAGAACAAGGCGTAGAAAGCGCAGCGATTTCTTCTACTACGGCATTTGCAGCTTTATCGATACCGCGTTTAAGATCCATTGGGTTACGACCCGCAGCTACCGCTTTAAGACCTTCAGTTACGAAAGCTTGAGCAAGTACTGTCGCTGTTGTCGTACCATCACCTGCAACATCGTTTGCTTGGGAAGAGACTTCTTTAACCATTTGAGCACCCATGTTCTCAAAACGGTCTTCAAGCTCGATCTCTTTGGCTACGGTTACACCATCTTTTGTTACTAGTGGCGCACCGAAAGATTTTTCGATTACAACGTTACGGCCTTTTGGACCTAGCGTTACTTTTACAGCATCAGCAAGGACGTTAACGCCTTTAAGCATTTTTTGGCGAGCGCTGTCTGAGAATTTTACTTCTTTAGCCATTTTCTCTAATCCTAAATTTTATTAATTTTGCTAATCGTTGATTAATCAGAAACAAGACTTAGGCTTCAATTACGCCGTAGATTTCATCTTCTTTCATGATCAGTAACTCTTCTCCGTTTAGCTTAACGGATTGACCTGAATACTGGCCAAACAACACAGTGTCACCAACCTTAACTGCCAATGCTTGCACATCGCCATTAGATTGAATACGACCCGTGCCCACAGCCAAAACTTCACCCTGAGTAGGTTTTTCTGCAGCAGAACCTGGCAGAACGATACCAGACGCAGTTGTTGTTTCTTCTTCTTTACGGCGAACAACGACGCGATCGTGCAAAGGACGAATATTCATTGATCTATATCTCCAAAGTTAATCAATACCAGGACTCCCCTGGCCGGATTAGCCCCACTCTTCTGGTGGGATTCGTTATCGAGTTCGTTAATGTGGTTGCCTAGGAATATTTCAAGGGCCATCAAAAACTATTTTTTCTCGATATGATCGTTTTTTTCTGATCCTGAATCGTTTTTCTCTGACTCTGGCCGGTAATCACCCTCAATAATATTTCCTTGAGTAAAATTACCATTCGCATCACGTTGGCTCCATTGAGCACGCATATTCATACGATTTTTAAGGAAATCTAACGACACTCTAGCAGCAACTGCCTGACGAAACGGCGTAATCAATAGCAATGCACCAAGCGCATCCGTTACAAAGCCTGGAATTAAAAGACAAACACCAGCAAACGCCAACATAATACCTTCGGCCATTTCTGAGGCAGGTAACTCACCACGACGCATCTTCTCTTGAGCCTTCATGGACGTTGCGAAGCCTTGGCGACGGATCAATGTCACACCGATGATGGCGGTTAGAAACACCAAGGCAATCGTTGTAAAACTACCGATTTTAGATCCAACCTGGATCAAAACGCTTAGTTCAACAATAGGAACTAGAATAAACAGCAATAATGCAAAACGCATGTTAACCTTCTTTTCTCTGTTTGTATGATAACTATCTAGGGGTGTTTTTTGGCGAATCAAGAGACCGAAGCATTTAAAGTTCAAGTTCTATTTATTCTTGCACACTTACCCAGCGGAGATGTCATTTCATACGGTGAATTGGCAAAGCAAGCAGGCAATACGCGATACGCGCGCCTTGTAGCTCGAATTTTAAAACACCTCCCTGGCGACACTACCATTCCTTGGCATAGAGTCATTAACAGCAAACAACGCATAAGCTTCAATGAAGGCTCTGATGCATATTTACGTCAAAAGTCTCGTCTTGAAGATGAAGGCTGGGAGGTCTCTGGACAGCGACTCATACAAAAAGAGGCACATTAAGCGCCTCTTTTCTCATTTCGAAACTGTCAAGCTAGTCTCGGAAGTTGTTAAACTGAACTGGCAATTCCAAATCCGCGCCACGCAGTAACTGCATCACTTGCTGCAATTCATCGCGTTTCTTACCCGTTACACGCAATTGCTCGCCTTGAATTTGTGTCTGCACTTTAATTTTGCTGTCTTTAATAATCTTAACGATTTTCTTCGCTTCCGCTTGATCAACACCTTCTTTAAGCTTGATCTCTTGTGTAGCGCGTAAGTTACCTTCAACGATAGGGCCACGTTCTAAGGTTTTTAGATCGATACCACGATTAACCAACTTTTGGCTTAAAATATCCATCATTTGGTTTAACTGCATTTCAGCCTTTGCCTCAAGCACAACAGCTTGCTTATCTTTGATCGTGAAACTTGCATCAACACCCTTAAAGTCGTAGCGTGTTATTACTTCACGATTAGATTGGTCTACGGCATTCGTTACTTCATGCCAATTTAATTCAGAAACAATGTCAAAAGATGGCATAATGGCCTCCTCCATTCGATATTTACTCTTTGGGGCGGCATAATAGCAGGCTTACTATTAAAAAACTTCTAGTACGAGGCTTAAATGACAAAAGATGCGTGGTTAGTTGTCGGTAATGGAGCGATCGGCTTACTTTGGGCGAGCAAGTTACGCCAACATGGAGAACAGGTGACTGTGTTGTGCCGCAGCGACATCCCTAATAGCCCGCTTAACGTCGAGGACATAGATGAAGAAGGCAATACTCGCAACACACAAAGCGATATCGAATTTGTCAGCCTTGATCAACTAGAAGGAAAATACACCAAGACTTTGCTTTGCACTAAAGCCTTTGATCTGGTGGCTGCCTACCTTGATGTGCGCAAGCACACAAAAAAACGTGGTTTAATTGCAACGCTTTGCAATGGCTTGGGTGCACAACAGGATTTGATCCCTCATCTTAAGAAGCAACAAAACTTATGGGCAGGTATCACGAGTGAAGGCGCTCTAAAACTCGACAGCAATCGAGTTAAAAAAACAGGCGATGGGGACAGCTTTTTCGGTCTATTAAAAGAACAAGACGATAATATGTTCGGTACAGACTTTCCTTTTCCAGACGTGCAAAGCCGAAACATCGAACGCCGATTGATTGAAAAGCTCGCCGTAAATGCAGTCATTAACCCACTCACTGCTATTTTCTCCATCAGAAACGGAGAAGTACTGGAAGCACCTATTCGACCCATTTTTGATGCTGCTGTGGATGAGCTAGCAAACGCCATGCACTGTGAAGAGTTTCGTTTCAAGCCGCTGGTTGAAGACATTACAGCTGAACATCTACATAGACGTATCGCAAATGTCGCTCGACTCACATCGATGAATTGCTCCTCAATGTATGAAGACATTCGCAATATTCGCCAAACTGAGAATGAATACATTTCTGGTTTTTTCCATCGTGAGACACCAAGAAGCGCCACTCCGATTCAAGATGCTTTTTACGCTGCTTTAAACGATACCGCTCATTTAGAAGACCACAAAAAAAAGCTCCTAAGTCAATTTTAGGAGCTTTAAATCAAAACTGATAACGCTGTCTAACTTATTTCTTCAACGTAATTTTATCTTTACCAAGGTTGATCTTCTGCTCTTTGTATAAAGCACCCAGTGCTTTTTTGAAGGTCGCCTTACTTACTTTAAACTCTTTGAAGATCGCGTCAGGTGCACTTTTATCAGTCAAATGCATTTCACCTTCATTTTGTTCTAAGTGCTCGATAATCTGGTCTAAGATGGTAACAACCTTCTTGTAACCCGTTTGCTGCAAACTTAGATCAATCTTACCATCTTCACGCACGCGTTTAATGTAAGCTTTCATGTGGTCGCCTTTATATACACGACCAACAAGATCTTGAAAGAATAAAACCCCCCAGTAGCGGCTATCCACAATACATTTATAGCCAATGTCCGTGCGATCACCCACGATAATATCTACTTGCTCACCAGTACGGTATTCTGGCTCTTGACGATTCAGTAGAGGGTCGACTTTTGTTGTGGCAACGATGCGATTCGTAATTTGGTCCAAGTACACAAACAGTAAATGAACCTGCCCTTCTTCAACTCGGGTTTTCTGCTGACTAAATGGTACTAAAAGATCTTTCGCCAACCCCCAATCAAAGAAAGCCCCCACTTGGTTAACCGCTAAAGCACGCAATGCTGCGAACTCACCGACTTGAACCTTAGGGATTAACGTTGTAGCAATCAGCTCATCCTCAGAATCCAAGTAAATAAAAACATCCACCTCCTCTCCAATACGAAGACCATTAGGTACATAGCGTTTTGGCAACAAGATTTCACCTAACTGCTCAGCATCGAGATAGACACCGAAATCTTTCTCTTTAACTACGCGCAAGCGATTCATGCGTCCGATATTGGTTGGCATATTGACTCCAAGGGGTTGAGTAAGGTCGCGCACTATACACGCGCGCTGGTAAAATTTAAATGTCTCTTATGACTGAACCATGCACTGCTGCATTAGCTTCGCCAGTGCTTCACGCCCAGTCTCTTCCATCAGCTTAATATTTCGCTCAGGAATCTCGGCCGTATCACCATAAAACTCGATGGCTTTTTCCAAACTGGCTTCTCTTAGTATATGTAACATCGGATACGGTGAACGATTGGTGTAGTTTGATACATCATCGTCTTCTGCCCCTGCGAAACAATACTTAGGGTGAAAGGTAGCCAATTGATAAACACCTTCACACTCTTGCTCAAACATTAATTGCTCAGAATCATCAACAAAGTCTAAGTAACTCAAGAAATCCGTAAACAGCGATGGAAAGATCATCAATGTTGTTTCTGCTTCAGGATGCTGATCCAGCCAGTCAATTTCGGCCATTAACTCTGCCAAAGCAACATTAGGCTGGCGCGAACGAATCACAACATATCGCACTGTGCCGAGATCAACCTCACGTTTAGCGAATGGACAAACATTCATACCGACAATGAACGAGCGCACCCAACTCTGGGTTTGCTCAATAACTAATTCTTCGCTTAAGTGCATGGATACAAGCCTCTATAATTTCCGCTATTTTATTTCATTCCCTAAAATCGGTCTAATGACTATCACTATTTAGTGAAATTAAATGAAAGAAACCAACGGATTGAAACAGACAATGGTACAATCACGGCACAATTTACGTTTCATTTGAGAGCATACATGTCCTTTTCCGAATTAGATCTGGATTTTACCATCACGCAAGCCATTGAAGACATGGGGCTGAGTGAGCCAACACCGATACAAGAACACGCCATCCCATTGGCTATGGACGCACAGGATATCCTTGCTTGCGCCGAGACTGGTACAGGTAAAACCATCGCATTCGCTGCGCCCGTCGTACAACACATTTTAGATCGTGGCGAAGAGTCAAGCCTTGCACCTAAAGCACTGGTGCTTGCGCCAAGTCGTGAATTAGCGCGACAAATTTTCCAAGTATTTGAGCAATTACTTGTTCATACACGCATCAAACTGCAGTTAATTGTTGGTGGTACGCCTTACGGCATGCAACAGCAGCTACTCAGTGAACCTTGCGACATTCTTGTTGCAACACCAGGCCGTTTGGTTGAGCTTGACGAAAAAGGCTGGATGGATTTTAGCGATACATCAATGCTGGTCATTGATGAAGCGGACCGCATGCTAGACATGGGCTTCATTGATACCGTTCGCCACCTTTCAAAGCAACTGCCCGAGCATCAGACGCTCATGTTCTCTGCTACCATTGACGGTGAGAAAATGGGGCGTTTTGCTAAGTCTTTGCTACGTGAAGAGTCCGAGACAATTCAACTGACTGATTCACCACGTAATGTACCTAGCCAAATCAAACAAGTGGCTTTTCGTGTAGACGATGATGCCCACAAAGAAGCCATGTTGAAGCATCTTGTAAGCCAAGAGCGCGTCCAACAAGCGGTTATTTTTGTATCCAACCGTGACCATGTTGACGTTTGGGTACAACGCATCCGTAAGTGGGGCTTCCGCTGTGATGGCCTACACGGCGAAATGAAGCAAAGCGATCGCAATGACCACTTGAAGCAAATGAAGAAGGGTCGCCTGCAAGTTTTGGTCGCAACCGATGTTGCCGCACGAGGCATTGATCTTCCTGAAATCAATACAGTCATTAACGTACGCTTACCACGTCGAGCGGATTCCTATGTCCATCGTGCTGGCCGCGCGTCACGCGAAGGTAACCCAGGCGAGTGCTATTCATTAGTAGACATTCACGATTTACCGATGATGGAAAAAATCCAGCGTTACATGCAAGCGCCAATTTCTTTCAGCAAGATTGCCGGAATGGAGCCAAAAACCAAAATCCGGTCGCCAAGTTTAACCAAAGGTAAAAAGAAACCGAGTGCTAAAAAAGCACCCGTTTCAAAAAAGGTTAAGAAAAAGAAATAACGTTTTGACCTACTAATAAGCATTAAAAAAGGGAGCCGAGACTCCTTTTTTTAATGCTTAAACCAACCCACTAATTCAATCGAATTTCAATGTATGATGCTTACGACGCGCTTTTGCTTCTAAGTAATTACGGTTGTGCTGATTGACATGTACGGCCGTCGGCACCAACTCCGTGACATTGATCTCATTGTGCGTCAGCTGCTCAGCTTTATCGGGATTATTAGTAAGCAGACGCACCTTTTCGACGCCTAATGCTTGTAGCATACGCGCCGCAATAGAAAAATCCCGTCCGTCATCCGGTAAATGCAACATTTCATTGGCTTCATAAGTATCGTAACCCTGATCTTGTAACGCATAAGCTTCTAGCTTTGCATACAGACCAATGCCACGTCCTTCTTGGCGCAAATACAGAATGTAGCCACCTTCGACATTAATGCGATCAATCGCCTCATCCAATTGCTCACCACAGTCACAACGCCCAGAACCGAATACATCACCGGTCAAACATTCTGAGTGGAGGCGCACCAGTGGTATGTCATTTTTCTCTGTCGTTGTGCCTGCAAATGAAATAGCAATGTGCTCTTTACCGCTTTCATCGCCATTAAAAGAAATGAATTCGGCCATGACGTCGCCAGCTCGCACCGGAATCACTACTCGACGTTTAACCGTTAATTGATTCATTGATACTGCTCTCTTACAAAAATTATGCTCTATATGCGAGCATTATAAAGTGTTTTCAATCCCCTGAGTAAGGAAAACTAAATTAAGTGTCCTAATGGTAAAGAGGTATTCTCTTTTACGCTGCGCAACAGGAAGCTTGATTGCACACCGCTCACTCCAGGAATGCGAGTTAACTGCCCTAATAGAAAATCGTGGTAATCCTCCATATCCTCGACCACAACTTCAAGTAAATAATCACAATTTTGGCCAGTTACTAAGTTGCAAGTGCGTACTTCTGGGAAAGAATTAACCTGCTCTTCGAAAACACTGAAGCGATCAGGGGTATGCCGATCCATACTAATCTGAATGTAAGCCGTTAACTTTAGGCCCAGTTCGGAACGTTTTAACAAAGTAACCTTTCGATCTATTATGCCGCTCTCTTCCAGAGCCTTCACTCGACGTAGACAAGGCGAAGGCGAAAGTCCCACTCGATCGGCAAGATCTTGGTTAGTTAAGCTAGAATCTTGCTGCAACTCTTGCAAAATGCGCACATCAATTTTATCTAGATTCAATTTCATAAGCAGCCCCAACCTAAAAAACAACAATTTGAGCAATTTTATTCCAAAAACCCCTTTAATTAATAGTTAAAACGCAATCATTTTCCGATAGAATTTGGTTACACTGTTTGTGTCGAAAGATGCTAACCGCATCTCAATCTACATAGGCTACCCGCCTACTCATTTTATGGAAGGAAAAGAATATGAGTTCTTTTAATCACACTAAATATCGTCCGTTTACA
Organism: Marinomonas gallaica; assembly: GCF_001639745.1. GTDB lineage: Bacteria > Pseudomonadota > Gammaproteobacteria > Pseudomonadales > Marinomonadaceae > Marinomonas > Marinomonas gallaica. The sequence continues at coordinate 104,578 of NZ_LTAX01000007.1, read as the reverse complement.
CCGGTTGCCTTAGAAAATCGTACTTGGCCAGACCAAGAAATCACCACTGCGCCACTTTGGGCAAGTGTAGACCTGCGTGACGGCAACCAAGCATTGGTTGAGCCGATGACAGTGGAACAAAAGAAAGAATTCTTCAAACTTCTTGTCGATGTAGGCTTTAAAGAAATCGAAGTAGGCTTCCCTGCGGCGTCACAATTAGACTTTGACTTTGTTCGCTGGTTGGTTGAAGAAGATCAAGTGCCTGATGATGTTTACATTCAAGTCTTGACTCAAGCACGCCCTGAGTTGATCGAGCGTACCTACGAATCTTTGAAAGGTGCCAAAAAAGCCGTAGTTCACGTATACAACTCAACATCTACCACTCAGCGTGAACAAGTATTCCGCCTAGACAAAGAAGGCATTAAGCAAATCGCCGTCAAAGGCGCCCAATGTGTTAAAGACCATGCGGAAAAAAACCCAGGTACAGAATGGGTCTTCCAATACTCACCAGAAAGCTTCACCGGCACTGAAACAGACTACGCAGTGGAAGTCTGTGATGCCGTTATTGATGTATGGCAACCGACGCCTGAGCGTAAGTGCATTATTAACTTACCTGCTACTGTTGAAGTGACGACGCCAAACCGCTTTGCAGACCAAATCGAATATTTCTGCCGTAATGTTAAAAACCGCGAAAGCATTATTGTTAGCTTGCACACACACAACGACCGTGGTTGTGGCGTTGCTGCAGCAGAGCTTGGCTTAATGGCCGGTGCTGATCGTATCGAGGGCACCTTGTTAGGCAATGGCGAACGTACCGGAAACATGGACGTTGTAACCATTGCAATGAACATGTATAGCCAAGGCGTTGATCCTAAATTGTCATTAGGTGACATGGACCGTATTGTCAGTGTGGTTCAGTCATGCACACAGCTTCCTGTTCATCCACGCCATCCTTACGCTGGCGAATTAGTGTTCACAGCCTTCTCAGGTTCTCACCAAGATGCCATTAAAAAGTGCTTGGCCAATCAAACTGACGACAAAGCTTGGGATGTTGCTTACTTGCCAATCGATCCTATGGACGTTGGTCGCAGCTATCAAGAAGTTATCCGCGTAAACAGCCAATCAGGTAAAGGCGGCGTTGCATTTGCTCTAGAACAAGAATACGGCTTAGCGTTACCACGTTGGTTGCAAGTCGAGCTTAGCCCTATCGTTCAACGCTTCTCTGAAGAAGACGGTGGTGTTGTAAAATCTGCTGACATGAAGCGCCTATTTGAAGAAAGCTTCATGACGGCAAGCGCGCCTTATGCTTTAGGAAACTACGAGCTAAGCAAAAAGGATCACGACTCCGTGACCGCTGAACTAACCCACAAAGATGGCTCTATCAGCATTGAGGGTGAAGGAAATGGCGCGTTGTCTGCTTTCACAACAGCGCTAAGCAATCACTTTGGCATTCGTGTAGACATCGTACAGTATCAAGAACACGCACTAACAAATGGCAGTGACTCTCAAGCGATTGCTTACATTCAAGCCAATATTGATGGCGACCGCTTCAATGGCGTTGCAATCGATAACGACATCGTTTCTGCTTCCATTCAAGCCGTGCTAGCAACCGTAAACCAAAAAGTTGACAGCACCAACGAGCAAGCAAACGTGGCATAACCCCCCGCCACGTGAGTTTGAAGCTGGGGGCAGCGACACAATCACTCTCCCAGAAATAAGAAAGCCGAGCATTATCCTGCTCGGCTTTTTTTTAGAAAGTTTTTCTACTCACGAGCCTGCGTAATTTAAAACAACTCGGTCTCTACCCTGATGCTTGGCTTGATATAATGCGAGGTCAGCACATTTAATTAACTCAAGCTGAGTCTCTTCGTTATGATAAGCACTCACACCCACACTTACAGTAAGATTGATCCACTGCGACTCATATGAATATTTATCCGCTGATAACAACATACGATAACGCTCACATGCGGTGACCGCCTCTTGCGCAGTTGTGTAAGGAAGGAACAAACCAAATTCCTCTCCTCCGATGCGGCCAAACACATCGCCCGCACGTTTAAACCGATTAAAACGCTTGGCTATTTCTTTTAAAACGACATCCCCACCTTCATGACCATAGGTATCATTAATCTGCTTAAAATGATCTATATCGAAGACAGCAACGCTTAAGCTTTGACCATAACGAAGAGATTTAGCCATCTCATCTGATAAATTTTTTTCAAACGCTCGTCTATTAGGCAGACCCGTAAGGTAGTCCGTTGTTGATAAAGCCTCTAAGCTTGTATTCGCTAAGACAAGACGTTTACGCATATCAGCTAAGCGCACCATTGCTAAAAGCTTCGCCGCTAATACTTTATGCTGAATCGGCTTGGTCAGATAGTCGTCCGCACCAGCCTCAATACAACGAAAAACATCTTCGTCTGAGTCAGATCCACTCAAGATAATAATAGGCACCCAATTCGCATCGTAGTTGCCCTGAAGGCCCCGAATTTCAACGACCGCCTCAACACCTGTTTTATAAGGCATATTTAAATCAACGACCAACAGGTCTAAGTCATCACCATGACTCTTAAAATAATCAACTAACTCCTCACCATTGCTCGTCTCCACCACATCGTGGCAAAGCTTTTCTAAGTGAAGCTTCAACAACAAACGATCTGATGGCGCATCTTCTGCGATCAGTATCTTCAAGAAAGCCTCCCTATCCTTTTTAGATGGGATTTGACGTTGGAAAGTTCCTGTTTGATTTGATCGACAAACAGAGCTGGCTGAGTTACTGCACCCGCTTTCGCTTGATGCTCAAGCTCCGTGGCTAAACGGCTCAACTCCATCGCTCCAACGTTGGCACTTACAGATTTAAGACTGTGCGCTGGTCGAAACATGTCTTCGACATTGTCATTTGCTAACGCACTTTCTAGTCCTAAAACGACTTCGTCTGCATCTAGCAAAAAAGCCATGACAATATCTTGAACTTGTTCCCCTAAGATTTCTTCAAGAGCGGACAACACACTTTCGTCCAAGGAAACATTATTATTAGGTGTTGCTAAGTCCATTTTTTTACTTCCGAATTCAGCTGACGTTTCATTTTTAACTAACCATGAAGAGATGCTACTGATTAATTCTTGAGCACGAAAAGGCTTAGAAATAAAGCCATCCCCACCAATCTCTTTAACTTCGGCGACTCTCTCCGGTTGGATGTCCGCCGTCAACACTAAAATAGGCACACGCTGACCTGTATCCACTTCTTTTTTTCGTATCTCTTTAATAGCGGTTATTCCGTCCATAACTGGCATGTGAAGATCCATTAAGATTAGATCAGGTTTCTTGTGTTGCCAACATTCAATGGCCTCAACACCATTCTCAGCAATCAAAACGTCTGCATTTATTTGTGAAAGCATACCCTTTACAACGGCTTGGTTAGCTTTCATATCTTCCACAACCAGAATAGAAGCTGACACTTGAACACTAGATTCTAGATTTGTACAAACACCACTGTGATATGAAGATTGCTTAATAAAGGATGAATTAACGCTAGGACTGCTCAAACCATTGAGCCCTCTTTTTAAGTCTTGGATACTTGCCGGCTTATTCAAACAAACGTTAATCCCCGTGCCATCTAAATCCTGATTTTCCAAGTTTCCTGCAGAGGATATCATTAGCACTTTAGGATAATGTTCTTCATCCAGCAGTTCTCGAACACAATGACAAAGTGCCAGACCATCCATATCGGGCATCAAGTAATCCAAAATAAGCACATCGTAAGGCGTATTTTGCTTTGCGGCATCGACAATGCGAGTTAAAGCTTTGCTTGAATTTTGTTCGTAGGATGCATATAAATCGAACTGCTCCAACTGATTTCTTAAAATAGAAAGATTCGTTGCATTATCATCAACGACCAAGATTTTGGCAAACTCTTGAGTGGCCTGGGACTCGCCCGATACGAGTTGATCTGAGACCTCAAGTGGTAAAGTAACGGTAAACGTTGACCCTTTACCTAATTGACTCTCTAAACGGATCTCACCTCCCATCAGTTCTGTTAATTGCTTAGTAATCGCCAGCCCTAGTCCTGTACCGCCGAATTTACGGGTTGTAGAATTATCCGCTTGAGTAAAAGGTTGAAAAAGCTGCTCTTGTGCCTTCTCTGAGATACCAATACCGGTATCTTCAACCTCAAGAGCCACCTGAATACCAGATGGCTCTCGTCGTTCTGACCGCACTGAGATCATCACCTGACCAGATTCCGTAAATTTGATCGCATTACCAACAAGGTTCATGAGTATCTGACGTATACGATAAGCATCACCCCGAACCGAGTACATTTTAGAAACATCAAAGTTCACAAGAAAATCAATGTTTTTCGCTTCCGCCTTAATTACTAAAAGTTTTGATAAATCATAAACTAGCTGTTCTAAATCGAAGTCAATAGTTTCAATGGTTAAGTGACCTGCCTCAATTTTTGAGAAGTCTAATATCTCATTAATCAGCTCTAGTAAGCTTTCACCAGAATTACGTATAATATCCAGTTGGCTATGCTGTTGCTTAGTTAATGCCGACCCTGACAAGATTTCAGCCATACCAAGTACGCCATTTAAAGGGGTTCGTATTTCGTGGGACATGGTGGCTAAGAAATTACTTTTTGCCTGGCTCGCTCGAATCGCTTCTTCCCGAGCATTTCTTAAAACAGTTTCAGTTTCATACTGTTTTGTAACATCTAAATTTGTGCCAAACAGATGCGACGGCCGACCTTCACTATCAAACGCGGCACGACCATTGGCTTTGATGTATCGAATGGATCCATCTGTCCTAATAATCCTAAATTTGACACTTAAGATTTGGTGAGCCTCAAGTGCTTTACTAGATGCTTGCTGTACATGCGGCAGATCTTCAGGGTGAATCAGTGACACCCAATCATCGTATATTTTTGGTTCATCGGTGTACTCCAATCCATACAGCTCGCACATACGTTTATCCAGCCATATGGTCTGGCTATTTACATCACGCTCCCAAACACCAATACCGGCGGCCTCTGTTGCTACGCTTAACCGCTCTTTCGCTCTGACGATGTCCTCTTCAATGGCAAGACGTGCAGTAATATCGCGAGCATGAATAATAAAGCCTTTTAAACGCCCTTCAGAATCAGTAATTTTACTGCGTACATTATCTGCGACAAACTCTGAACCATCTGCACGCTTGTATACCATCCTGTACTCTTCACGATCTGGCGTATTCGGCGAGTCATAAGCCAAACCTATGCGTTCGAACCCACCCTTATCAGCGTACAAAAAATCAGGTGTACGCCCAACCAATTCATCTTCTTGATAATTAAATAACTCTAATGTGTGTGGATTTGCCATGACGATGCGACGATTGATGTCTGATACCACAATCGCTTCTGGCGCATTCATAAAGAGAGATTTAAAAAGCTCCATCTGAGTACGCAATGCATCCTGTGCGCATTTCTGCTGAGTAATATCTTGAAATGTTAGAACACAACTGATGTCATCACCGAACTCTTGTTCGACAGGCGTACACGAAAACTTAACGGAAAACGCGGTGCCATCTCCGCGGTAAAAGTCGGCATTAATATTCAATAATCTTTCATCATTTTCTGCTGCACGGATAATACTGTTTTCAACCTGTGACGATACAGCAAGTGGCTCTTTGGAGGTACGAAGTAACCGAAGCACAGACTCGCCAATCATGCTATGCGCATCAACACCGATTAAGGTTGAAGTCGCAGCGTTTACAAAAGTAATACAGCCAGTCCGGTCAATTCCTACTATGCCATCGCTGACAGCCCCTAAAATCAACCTTTGTTTTTGCTCTGCCGCGACAATAGATTGCTTAGTCTCTTCTCGCGTCAGCTCATTGGCGACCCATTGCCCAAACAACTTAACCAATTCATATTCGTCCTCACTAAAGTCTTCATCTCTTGGCTCTAGTCCAGAGAAATTAAGCGTCCCCCACACCAGATCATTTACTTTTAATGAGACACCTAAATACGCTTCTAATTGAAAGTTTTGATAACAAGGATGAGTTGCTATATCACTTTTACCTGCGTGGTAAAAACCGGTTACTTGATCTCTATTTAAGGTATGCACGCAATAACAGTTACCTAAATCAAACAGAGTACCGGGTAAAGGCTCACCATTTGGCGACTGACTGTAAGCCACTCTATAGCTTTCACCCTCGACATCGCTCACAATGCCGACCGGTAAATTCAAGATCTCACAACCTAGAGACAATACTTCATTGATTTTTTCGGTAAGCGACAACTCAGTCTTTGAAGTCAGATCATGAAAACGTTTTAATGCTTGTGTAATACGTTTTAAGGGTGTTTGATCTAAGATACTCGCATAAATGCCTACAACTTCGTCATTTTCAAAGCGCGGCTCATAGTGACACACAATGTATCTATGAGCCTTAATACCAAAGCTGGATTCATGCAAAACCGATGTTTGCATCTCGATCGACTCGCCAGATAGAGCCTTACGAAGATAGGGTTCGATGTTACAAAACTGCTCTTCTCCAATAACTGAACTGACCAGCTTACCAACAATGTTGGATTTTGAGATTTTAAAAGTTTCTTGGTAGCGGTTATTGACATATTGATAACGTAAATCACGATCAATGTAGGACACTAATAAGGGTAAGCTGTCAGCAATATTGACTACTTCCTCGAATAAAGCATCCTGTTTTATCTCATCAGCCGTAGGAATAAGCGCTGTGATAACAGGTAAAGCATCCTGAACAAACTGTGATTCAACGTATAAAGGAACGCCTAAATAGGCAACTTCATTTAACTCATACCATTCAAGAGACATTAAAGATGGTGTTGAAAACGATTGAACGATACCTTCTTCAACGTACAAGCCTTCACCACTATTAAGCACCACAGACCAATGTGAGATAGCGCCGGTTCGTTCAAATAAACTGGCTAGCGAGTGAAGTTTTGAAAAGACACCTGAAAAAGAGTCTGTCCAAGCAATTTGTGCCGAACAAAGAGGTACGTTTTTTAAAGTCATATTTTTACTATGGCCCGATCGTTTAATTCAATACTTCTGTATTCACTTTTTACCGACATAGTACGACAACATCAAGGTTTTACGGCGTTCAAAAAACAAAAGGCACACAAATATGCATGCCTTTTATTTGCCTAACTGATGCGTTATCAGATCTAAAACGACTTCGTATGAGCCAATTTTAGAGACGACTAAACAACGATAGGCAAGATATCCTTACAAATAGCCTCGACAACAGATGAACTTCGTCCCGCGACAATGACACCCTCACGAATAGCTGGCTTATAGGTTCGACCATCTAACATGCGCACAATTCCGCCAGCCTCTTGATAAGCCAAAATACCGGCCGCATGATCCCATGCATTGGTTTTTGGACTCACTGAAAAGTCTACATTTCCTTTCAGGAGAGTACGGTATTCATGACAACAGCAACGAAGTGCAATAGTTCGCGCATACTTAGGTTGTAAATCTGCCGCCTTTAAGCGCTGCTCGGCGTTTTTAAACAAGAAAGGGGAAAAAAAGCCGACTAATTTGTTGTCCGTGGGCTGCTCTTCAATGCGGTATGGGCGAGGTGCCTCGCCCGGTCGAACAAACCAAGCGCCTTCTCCTTTCGAGGCTTCGACCCAATCATCGTTTACCACATCGTATAGCACCCCGAAAATCGTCTCGCCTTGATAAACAACCGCGATCAATACACCAAAAATTGACAATCCATTAGCAAAGTTCCACGTACCGTCAATTGGGTCAATGATAAATACCAACTCTTGTGAATCAAGAATGTCTAATACACTCTCATCTTCAGCAACTGACTCTTCGCCTACAATCTGAGCATTTGGCAATAAATTTTGGAAACGTTGTGTCATCGCTTTTTCAGCCGCCAAATCGGCGACGGTAACCAAATCATCAAAGCCAGACTTTGTAGAGATGGCATCGTCAGACAATTCACGGAACCGCGGCAATATTTCTGCTTGTGCCACGTCACGAATAATCTCAATGACAGCATCTTTAGTTTCTCTGGATAACACAACAATCTCCTTATCAGGCTTAAATTAAAATGCGGGTATAAACAATACAGCTCTTTAGTAAAAACTATATTACAGTCAGCGACCCGCGACCAAATAAACCACCATGACTATCATTAGTGCGCTAATTTAAGAACGACAACACCGCTGATAATCAATAAAATACCTAAGTATCGAATAAGCGACGCAGGATCGTTAAAAAACATCACACCAATCATAAACGTACCCGCTGCACCAATCCCTGTCCACACAGCGTAAGCCGTCCCCATTGGAATATCTCTTTGCGCTAGCCATAGCAATACGCCACTGGTGATTAAAAAGAATACAGCCATCAATAGACCCGGCCATTTAGTAGACGATTCTTGTGCGATCTTCATGCCTAATGGCCAACCAATCTCAGTCAATCCAGCCAACAATAAATATATCCATCCCATTATTCACCTCCACTTATAGAGTTGTAGCCAGCAAACATGCCGTATTGCCCTTTATAATATCTGGATATATGATGGTTTAAAGTTAGTTACTATCGATTAAATAGATATGCAAAATTTAGAACACATCCGTATGTTAGTGCTATCCGCCGACTTAGGGTCCTTTTCCGCCTGCGCTAGACGCTTAGGAAAAGCTCAATCAGCAGTCAGTCACGCCATTAGCTCTCTTGAGATCGACCTGGATGTCGAGCTGTTTGATCGTAGCACACGAAAACCCATGCTAACCCCTGCTGGCGAACGCCTTTACCGCAGCGCAAAAGCCTTACTAGCGCAATCGGAAGAGTTTGTACAAATGGCTAAGGCAATCAACCAACAAGAAGAAAGTAATTTACGGATTGTATTAGACGATGCTTTGATGACACCTGCCGTTGCCTCTGTCTTAGCCACTTTTTGTCATAAGTTCCCATATACGCAACTAGACATTCAAACTCACCCCTCACCCGACATCATTCCACTGCTACTTAATAATCAGGCTTCTTTTGGCATTATGGTGTCTGAAATCAGTGCCATCAAAGAAGTGGATTTCTGTTACATTGGCCAGATACCAATGGTTCCCATCTGTCACCCTGATCATGAACTGGCGCGACGAGAAGCTATTAACGAACCCGATTTATACCCCTATCGGCAAATTGCCATACGTGGCAGCCAACAATTGGAATCCCCCATGTTGATGAGTGTGACACCTAACGTATGGTGGTGTTCAAGCACGCTTAACGCACTCACATTAGTCAAACAAGGCATTGGCTGGAGTTATCTTCCGCTTTACTTAGCCCAACCCTATATTGATAAAAAAGAACTAATTAAGCTTGATGTCAGCTTTGATCATCAAACTTGGCAAGCCCCTATTGATATTGTATGGCCCAGAGGTCTTACTAAAGGCCCTGCATTAACTTGGCTACAAAATGAACTAAAACGCGTTATGCCAAAAGACCAATGCTTAAGTTAACCGATCCGATTTCTCACCTTCTTCTATCGCCGTATTTTTCTAATTATCTAACTCGTTAATTTTTATAGATTTCTAGAACGCTCAGAGAAGCAGCGCTCACTCTGACTCATATTTTCTATAGATGCCTGTTGACGAGCAGCAAAAGTTACCGGTAACATTCACCCAAGTTACCGGTAACATATCCTCGTCACTTGTGACTTTATCTTCCTTCAAAACAATAAATAGCGGGAAAACATCATGAGCAAATTTGCTAAGACGTTACTTACTGCCACGATTGCAGGCGCACTTTCAACATCTGCACTGGCTGCTGATTTCACCTTTAAATTCCAATCATCAGACCCATCTGGCGACAAAAATTTCCAAGTTCAGAAAGAGTGGACTGAGCGCGTGGAAGAAATGTCAGGCGGTCGCATCAAAATCAACCTATTACCTGTCGGCAGTGTGTTCAAACACACAGAAACATTAGACGGTATTAAAATGGGCATTCTTGATGGCCAAGTAACGGCAACTGAGTTTTTCTCGGGTAAAGATGCAGCGTTCGGTTTAATTGGCAATACCGTTGGTGCTTGGTCTGATACAAGCCAATTATTGCAATACATTAATTATGGCGGCGGCTACGAACTAATGAACGAACTGTACGCACCCTATGGTGTAAAGTTCATTGGTGGCTCAACGACGGGCGTAGAGTCCTTCGTTTCGCGCGTACCTTTAGACGGTGTTGATGACCTAAAAGGCCTTAAACTTCGCGCTCCTGAAGGTTTAGTGCAAAAAGTATTCGCGGCAGCCGGTGCAACACCCGTTAACTTACCAGGTTCTGAAGTTTTCACAGGTCTTAGCAAAGGCGTTATTGATGCCGCAGATTACACTGTATTTTCGACAAACCAAAAAGCGGGCATGAATGATATTGCTCCCCATCCCGTTCAGCCAGGTTTCCATTCATTACCATTGATTGATATCTCAATGAGTTTGAAAAAATGGAACAAGCTGCCTGAAGATCTGCAAGCCATCATGACCGTTTCAGTACGTGACTTCGCCAACGATATTACAACACAGCTTCGTATTGCGGATCAGAAAGCCGTTAAAGCGGCTCAAGAAGACCCAAATATCACTATTCATGATTGGTCTGCAGAAGAACGTAAAAAATTCCGAGCGATCGCTCGTACGCAATGGGAAGAGTTTGCAAAAGAGTCTCCAAATGCACAAAAAGTGTATGACTCTGTAACAACTTACCTAGAAGAAAACGGCCTTCTTTAACACCTAAGAAGCCTTGATGCCAAACAAAACAGGCGCTGGACAACCGGTCATAAGCCGATTTCCTAGCGCCTGTTTTAAACTGGACCCTACCCCATGAAGAAAAATACTCCTATTCCGCAGACAGAAGATCCAACAGAACAGCCGCGAAACCTATTAGATAAAGCCATCGTACGCCTTGGTAACGCCTTGAGCTTGCTGTTTTTATTTACCGTCGGCATCTCTTTTTACGAAGTTGTCATGCGCTATGTGTTTAATGCCCCGACCATGTGGGTCCACGAATCGGCTTCATTTATCGGTGGCTGTTTATTCGTATTTGGTGGCATCTATGCCCTAGCCACCAACAAACACGTGCGCGTCGTCCTCATTTACGATGCTGTTTCAGACCGCACCCGTCAATATTTGAATGTTTTCCATCATATTATGGGGCTTATTTTTGCAGGGTTACTTGCGTATGCGGCGTATCAAATGACCGAAAGTGCTATTTTTTCCCCTTTTGGTGACATTCATTTTGAAACATCCGGTTCTGCTTGGAACCCGCCATTCCCTGCCTACGTGAAAATCACCATATTCATAACTGTATGTGTGATGTGGGTTCAGTTTGCTCTGCACCTAATCCAAGAAATACTGAACCTAAGGAAGTCATAGCATGTTTGATTTATCCGCTTTGGGCATAGGCTACGGCAGCCTACTAATGCTAGTTTCCATGATCCTTCTGTTGCTTACAGGTATGCAGTTAGCCATGGTAACCGGGCTGGTGGCACTCATTTTTGCCGTCGGCTGGTTTGGAATTGATGCTCTACCGTTGGTCACTAGTCGCTTATACAGCTTTGTTGGCAGCTATGTCTTTTTGGCCGTACCCATGTTTGTGCTCATGGCCGCCTTACTCGACCGCTCTGGCATTGCCAGAGACTTATTCGATGCCATGAAAGTCGTCGGGCGCAAGGTGCGTGGCGGTGTCGCTGTCCAGACCTTAGTGGTCGCGATCATACTTGCCTCTATGTCAGGGGTAATCGGTGGTGAGACTGTCTTATTGGGCATTCTTGCACTGCCACAAATGCTACGCCTCGGTTACAACCGAAAATTGGCGATCGGTACGACCTGTGCTGGCGGTGCACTCGGTACCATGCTGCCACCCAGTATCGTGCTGATTATCTATGGCCTAACAGCAAGTGTGTCTATTGGCGATTTATTTAAGTCGGCTTTTTTACCCGCCTTGATCCTAGCCTTTTCCTATATGGCTTATGTACTCATCATCAGTCGTATGCACCCAGAATATGCACCTCTTCCGAGTGACGAAGAGCTGGCTCAAGACAAGAACACCAACTATTTCAAAGCGCTATTCTTTCCCATCCTTTCCGTAGCCGTTGTTTTAGGCAGTATCTATACCGGTATCGCATCGGTAACTGAAGCCTCAGCTCTGGGTGTCGTCGGAATTATTTTCAGCGCTTGGGTTCGTGGCGAATTAACATTCGACATGCTCAAGGAAAGTGCTAAAGCGACTATGAGCACCTGCGGCATGATCATCTGGATCGGCATCGGTGCAACAGCACTGGTCGGCGTATATAACCTTATGGGCGGTATTGATTTCGTTGAAGAGACGATTCTATCCCTATCTGGCGGCAGCGTTATGGGCACCGTGCTGATCATGATGGCGATCTTACTGGTACTAGGCATGTTCCTAGATTGGGTCGGCGTGGCACTGTTAACCATGCCAATCTTTGTGCCAATTATTACCAATCTTGGACTAGACCCCGTTTGGTTTGGTGTTGTGTTCTGTCTAAACATGCAGGTGTCTTTCCTATCACCACCGTTTGGTCCGGCAGCCTTCTATCTTAAATCGGTTGCGCCAAAAGACATTAGCTTAGGAGAAATTTTCAGCTCATTGCTGCCTTTCATCGCCCTTCAAGTGACGGTACTGGCCTTGGTAATTTTCTTCCCTCAGCTGGCAATCTGGTGGAAATAGAAACGCTTATATTTTGAACAGAACTACTTAATTGCAACATCTACAGATATCGCGAAGCACGACCAGGTGCTTCGCAGGAGAGGCACTAATATGATAAAGAAAATCATTGTGATGGGCGTTTCTGGATGCGGTAAGTCCTCTATGGGACAAAAACTCGCGGACCATTACGGTTTTCCTTTTTTCGATGGCGATGATTATCATTGTGAGAACAATGTTAAAAAGATGCGTCAAAGTATTCCGCTCACAGACGAGGATCGTTACGGCTGGTTAAACACGCTTAACCACATTCTACGTGATAACGATTCAGCGGTGGTGGCGTGCTCAAGTTTAAAGCCATCTTATCGTGATATTTTGCGCAACAATATAGACGACCTTGCCATTGTCTATCTACAAGGAGATTTCGACACCATTTGGCAGCGCCACCAGAAACGTGATGGTCACTACTTTAACGGAAAAAGTATGCTGGAAAGTCAGTTTGAAACCTTAGTAGAACCAGAGAACGAACCGGATGTGATTGCAATCGACATTCGCCATTCGCTGGATGATGTTTTTTCGAAAAGCGTCTCAGAGCTGGCATTACGATAACTTGATAGCTGATACTGCGAAACGCAAGTGTCAGCTAACTTCTTATTATTGTTTGTGTTTTTGGTATCTGGTCGATACGCTCCGAACTCTCTATGTGGTAATGTGACCGCTAACAATACTTTAAAAAAGACCTAACAGGATGAAGAAAAAGCGCCCTACACTTCAAGATGTGGCCGAACGAGTCGGCGTCACTAAAATGACCGTGAGCCGTTTTATCCGTAACCCAGATCAAGTATCTGACCCGCTACGCGATAAAATTCAACACGCATTGGACGACTTAGGCTACATCCCTAATCGCGCGCCAGACATTCTCTCTAAATCCAAAAGCCACGCCGTTGGTGTATTGCTACCGTCACTAACAAACCAAGTCTTTGCAGAAGTCATTCGTGGTATCGAAACCGTCCTAGAGCCCGAAGGCTACCAAACCATGCTCGCTCACTTTGGCTACAGCCAAGACCTAGAAGAGCAACGCATTGCAACACTGCTATCTTATAACGTTGATGCCTTAATCATTTCAGAAAGCCAGCACACACCCAAAGCCCAAAAGATGCTTGAGAACGCTGGTATTCCTGTCATTGAAATCATGGACTCCACATCGACAAGTCCGCTGCATATCATTGGCATCAACAACAGCGCAGCGGCTCGAGAGATGACGCAAACCATGATTGATCATGGTCACCGCAATATCGTCTACTTTGCTGCCCGAATGGATGAACGTACCTTGCAAAAAATTGCAGGTTACAAGCAAGCAATGGCGGCTAATAACCTTACCGCTGCGATCAAAGAAACCCGATCAGCCTCTTCATTCACACTAGGCGCAAAATTTCTCGAAGAAGTACTGTCTGAGTATCCCGATATTGATGGCATCTTTTGCACCAATGATGACCTAGCCATCGGCGCGTTGTATGCTTGCCAAAAGAAAGGTTTACGAGTACCCGAAGATATAGGTATTGCGGGGTTTCATGGTCATGATATCGCCAGGGCAATGGTGCCACTGCTAGCAACGGTCGTAACGCCGCGAGAGGAAATGGGACGCTTAGCCGCCCAACAATTACTTAAAAATATTCACGGAGAAGCGCGACACGCCTCGGTGATTGAATTGGCCTACGAAATTGAATGTGGCGAAAGCATCAAGAAAATTTAGATAAAGTGGAGCTAAGAAGGGATAAAAAAAGGGAAGTATGCGGGGTGTTGAAGAGTCGCGCATACTTCCCTTAAAGGGTGACGTTAATCACTTTCGGCATACTCAGTGTAAAAGGACACTTCGTCTGCGGTCACCTAGCAATCCCCCATTTATGAAAGCTAGATAACCATTTGAAAGCGATCGAAATAGATCACCATTCCATAGAGGACTTCGCATACAATATCGGGCAGAGCAAATATATGACGCGATGTCGAGAGTAATAATATGCGCTTGCTGCCCTTATAGTCTTGCTAAATACGCCTCTCTTATCACCATTTACGACATTCAAGGAAATAGCGTCATGAGATGGTTGGTTTAAACCCACGCTATACGCACATGGCTAACTCAATGTAATAATAGCAATAATGCGCTGATGCTAAAGAACGACAACACAGTCGTCACCAACAAGGTGCTTGAACAGAAGCTTCGTTGCCCGTATTCACCGCCTAAAATCGGGAAAATACTGAACATCGGCATAGCCGCAAAAACAAGTACCGAAACTTGAAGCTCACTAGGCATATCTTGAAAAGCCTGTAAGCTAATAAATACGACCATTGGAAAGAGCAACAGCTTAATACTAGCAACGATTCCGGTTCGAACTTTGCTGCCAGCAATAGCAACACCCACCAAAGAACCACCAATCACAACCAGTGCACTTGGCGCCGCAGCCATTGCAAGAAGCTCAAGCCCACCACCTATAAAATGTGGTAATCGCAGATCCAGCAGAGACAGCATAATCCCAGCGAACACGGACAAAATAATAGGATTGCTTGCAATACGCTTGAGAACTTTCACAAACACCTGCTTTCCAACACCAGGCTGATGGTTGTAAAAGGATTCAATGAGCATCAGCGCTAAAGGCAAAAAGATAATATTCTCCACGACCAATGCCATAGCAAACGCTTGGGCAGGCGCATTCTCTAAATATTGAAGCAGAATTGGAAAACCAATAAAGGAGCTGTTGGGCATCATCGCCCCCATGCTACTAACCGCCGCCACACTCCAGACTTCTTTTAACACGTAACGAACAATGACTAATGTTATGAAAAAAGCCACCAGTCCACCTAGTGCATACACAAACATATACGGCACGTTGACAACCGCCCTTAAATCGAGCGCAGATATCTTGGTAATCATCACCGATGGCAAGGCAAAATAAAGAACAAAACGACTCAACGCTGGCAGAGCCTCTTTAGGCAACAATCCAAACCGCGTGCCAGCGAAGCCTAATAGGATAAGAAAGAAGATAGGAGCGGTAATATTAAGCACAACGTCCAAAGCAGATCCTTACTTTTGAGAGGATGTAAAGATCCTAATATTACCCTAAACAACCATTTAGAAATATAAAGCAGCACTTCATAATTCAACACACTTATTCAAAATAACGTACTGGCCATAATACAAAAAGCCCCACTTCTTTCGAAGCAGGGCAATTCTTATTTGATAATATTTACTGGTATTTAGGAATGGATGCTATTAATCGTGTTTTTTACCATGACGAGGCTTGTCACTTTTACAGGCCTCTGATGCTTCTTTTTTCAATGCTGTAAATTGCTCTTTTTGCTCAGGTGTTAGCACACCAAACATCTCATGTTGATGCATCATGCGCTGCACCATCATTCTAGCTTGCTGATCCGCCATACTTTGAGCAAACTTCTCGGCCGCTTTTTTATCAAACTTATCCGCCATGACCAACTCATCTGCAGCTTGACGATGTGATGATCGAACACCTTCTTTTGATTCATGACGAGCTTTCATGTTTTTATGAACTGACATGCGCAATGCTTTCATTTGAGCTTGCTGTTTATCACTTAAATCGAGTTTCTGCATAAGGTGAGCATCAGACCCACAATGTTCGCGCCCTTCTTTATCATGATTTTTACCGCCAGCAAATGCGCTGGCCGTACCAAGCATTAAAGGAAGCGCCAAACCTACAACCATCATTTTTTTACGGATATTCATAATTTCTTTTCCTTCAATAAGATACTGTGTATAAGGCTGTCTTCACAGCACATGAATCTAGAATAAGTTCTTCAAGGTAAAGCAACGTCCGCACAACGTAAAAGATCGTAAAGACATGACGCTTGTTTATATTTATCAGTAAACTAACTAGATCTAAACCGTATTAATGGGTTAACAATAATCACGCATGGCCAACATTCTTCTTATCGATGACGACACCGAATTAACAGAACTGCTGTCTGAAGTTCTAACGTATGAAAACTTCACCGTTTCAGTCGCCAGCAACGGTGAAGAAGGCTTAGAAATGCTATCCAGTAAAATTGATATCATTTTACTGGATGTCATGATGCCAAAATTAAATGGTATCGATACGCTAAAGCGACTTCGTGAAACTTCAGGCACGCCAGTGTTGATGTTGACAGCCAAAGGAGAAGAAATTGATCGTGTAGTCGGTCTTGAATTGGGTGCAGATGACTATTTATCTAAGCCTTTTAGTGAACGTGAATTACTTGCCAGAATACGGGCTATCTTAAGGCGTTCACAAACTCATCAACAAGAGCCATCCTCGCCTGCAGCGGTAGAATACTTCGACATCAAGCTTTACCCAGGCAAGGTCGAGGCTTACTGTAGCGACACCCTATTGGAGCTGACCAGCACCGAATTCGCACTGCTACATCATTTCATTTTACATCCCGGCCAAATTCTTACCAAAGAAACACTAAGCCTCGATGTACTTGGAAAACGCCTTGCTCCATTTGATCGTGCTGTAGACATGCATGTGTCGAATCTTCGAAAAAAGCTACCAGATTGGAACAACGGCAAAGCACGCATTAAAACACTTAGAGGTCGAGGCTATCTCTTAACAGAAGGCGGTGAATGATGCGCTTACCAAAAATAACCAGTTTGTATGGCCGTATCTTCGCCATCTTTTGGTTCACCATGTTTCTAGTATTAATGGCGGTACTTTCATTACCGCACTTTGATCCAAGAAAAGTAAGCGATATACCTGCCCCCTATTATCAACGTTTACTTCAAGCGCGTGACAACATCCAGCGACACTTTGCCGATCAAAGCTCTATCGAATCCATCGTCTCACAACTTTCAAGCAATCGTCGCAATAACGAACATGATGATCGCCACAATTCTAACAAACGCCGCGATTCCGGTTTTGATTTTTTTATTACCGATGCAGATGGCAACATTTTATCGCTACAAGGCCGGCCAACCCCCGAAGAGCGCGCAGTCCGAAATCTAGTGACGAACATTGAAAACGTAAATATTCCGCAGCAAAAATTGTATGGTCGCTACATGCTATCTGGCCCCATTCCAATTCGACTCGCACAAACGGATTACTATTTGTATGTTGGTGTCAAATGGAGCCGCCCTCCAAGCTTTTTAATTCAACTGTTCGATCATCCATTTCAACTGTTGCTAGCCACCATGCTCATCAGCACACCTTTACTATTATGGCTGGCGTGGGCATTAAGCCAACCTGCTCGTCGCTTAGAACGTGCCGCGAAACGTGTTGCCCGAGGTGAGTTTGACATCGACCCGAGCCTAGAGAAAGGCACCTCAGAGTTCCGCCAAGCAGGTGCCAGCTTTAATCAAATGGTCAAAGCCGTTAATCAGATGATCTCACGTCAACAGCGCTTACTGTCAGACATCTCTCATGAGCTTCGATCTCCTTTGACTCGTTTACGTATGGCCAATTCATTAGCACAGCGCAAACAAGGCCAAAGTCCTGAGCTCACTCGAATCGATACCGAAACCCAGCGCCTAGAATCCATGATCAACAATCTGCTCGATTTATCTCGGATGCAGATTGACAGCCACATGAATCGCGAGCACCAGCCGTTAGCCAGCCTATGGGAAGCGCTACTCGAAGACACTCAGTACGAAGCCGAACAAATGGAGAAGTCGCTTACTTATAATACTATTCCAGATAGAGCATTATTGTGTCACCCGCAGCTCATGATGAGCGCACTAGAAAACATTGTTAGAAACGCCATCTATTACGGTAAAACAACAATCTTGATCAATATGAAGGTAGATTCGAACCGCTTAACGCTAACGGTTGAAGACGATGGTGACGGCGTACCAAAGGAGGAACGCGAAGCAATTTTCCGTCCTTTCTATCGCGTTTCTACAGCACGGGATGCTCATAGTGGAGGTCGCGGATTAGGGCTTGCTATTACTGAAAATGCCATTCGACAGCATAATGGCTCAATCGAAGCGTCACAAAGCGACTTAGGCGGCCTGAAGGTTACCGTCGAACTGCCAATAGAACAAAAAGATAAATAATATACTTTATTTATCTTTAGTCTATAGATTGGCACGTTTACCTCTGCTCTTGCCAATTCACCAAGTTTTCAAACGCCACACCGAAATAGAGCTCGTAACTGTTATGCTCTACATAACCGATATGCGGTGTGGCCGTCACATTATCCAGCATCAATAGAGGCTCGTTAACTAATCGGGCTGGCTCCTCATCAAACACATCAATCGCTGCATGGCGTCTGGGAGAATGTCGCAAAGCATCGAACAGCGCACCTGGCTCAATCAACTCGGCACGACTTGTATTTACCAACAGCGCATCTTGCTTCATCAACGCCAAATCCTCCGCTGTTACACACCCTCTTGAGCGCTCACTCAAACGTAAGTGAAGAGAGATAATATCAGCATCAGCAAAGAAGTCTGCTTTCGAAGAAGCGGCTAACAAACCATCCTTTATAGCCTGCTCTCGAGAAGGCTCGCCACCCCAAATCAACACCTGCATATCAAAGGCCTGCGCATAACGCGCAATTTGCTTACCGATTTTTCCGTAACCCCAGATACCCAGCGATAGACCTTTTAAGGTACGACCCAGACCGAGCCCATTAGAGCTTTGCCACAGATCTCTTCGTAAAGCATTGGCATACTGCGGGATATAGCGTGAAGCGGACATTATTAATCCCCAACACAACTCTGCTGGCGCAACAGGTGAACCAACGCCCTCTAATACTTCAACCCCATAACGCTGACATAAAGCCACATCGATATGATTAGACACCTTTCCGGTTTGACTGATCACTTTCAAGCTAGGTAACTTTTTCAACAATGACTCTGTGATGACTGTACGTTCACGAATTAATACAATTGCTTCCACATCCATCAGCTGACTTACTAAATATTCTTCCGAGTAGGACTGGTTCAAAACGATGACATCATGACCACCTAATAACTCAAAAACATTTAATTCTTTTACAACATTTTGATAATCATCCAATACAGCAATTTTCAAGTGACCTTCCCCTAATAAATGAAAACCTTTAAATGACTTAAATACCTCATTCAAGTCTAGCAAGAGTATCAGGTTTCCACCGTTTAGAAGACAGAATGCTGTTTTCGCTAACGTCAATGCACGACAGAACTCTTCGTCATCAGCTTTCAAATGATCGCACAGTCCATCATAGATGCCTTAAAAAGCATTCACTAAATGAGTGATAAACTCTCGCCTATCTACTAACAACATAAAAAGTTACCATTCTTAACCATTCTTCAATGGTTCTTTTTTACTGCACAATTATAATAGATAAGTCACTTCATACTGAAAGATACAATCATCACACTTCAAAACAAAAAGAAGTTACTTACATGCTTAGCATCATAAGACAACATAGCCACAAAGCCTTTTTCGTTTTCACGGCTGCCTTTTGGGTTACCTCCGTATTGGTTGTTCAGTTTTATGCAGAGCTAAGTACAAACCGAATTACTCAGGAGGAGCAACAAAATCTACGTCGTGAAGCCGCGTTAATTCGATCGAAAATTGAATCCGCTATCTACGAAGATGTTTATATTGCAGGATCTTTAGCGACTGTACTAAGGGTCAGCACTAGTACCGTGACTGATAATTGGGACAGTGTAGCGTCGGATTTGATCCAGAAATCCACCCATATTCGAAACATAGGGATTGCACCTGACAATGTCATAAGCCACGTATACCCTTTGGAAGGAAATGAAGCCGCCATTGGCTTAGATTTCAGATCAGCGCCCGAACAATACGCAGCAGTAATGAAAGCAAAGGAATCGGGTGATGTATATTTGGACGGCCCTATTGAGCTTGTTCAAGGCGGGCAAGCTCTCATCGCAAGGTACCCTATATTTCTTGATTACCCAATCAACCAAAAGTATTGGGGAAGCACAAGCATTGTACTTAACTTTGCCGACATACTTCAGGAAAGCAATATTAGGGATTTAAAAAATGCCAATTTTGCAATACAGCGAACCACCGTCAGCGGTGCAGTGGATGTATTCTTAGGGACTGAAGAGGTATTCGAGTCACCAGACGAACTGTTACCCGTTTTCTTACCGAATAATCAATGGCTTATTGCAGTCAAAAGTACTGCAGGACTGTCTGATTTAGCCAAACTTGAGCGCAACATCACACAATTCTTTGGCTACACTGGCGCACTCATTCTCTATATCTCAGTATTTTTATTATATCGAGCTTACCAACTGGCTCATAAAGCATCACTCAAAGACGAGCTGACTCACCTCCCAAATAGACGATATTTATTCAATCAACTAGAACAGCGCATGAGGCCATCAAAAAGAAATACTGGCTTTGCCCTGCTAAACATTGATCTCAATGAATTTAAGCAGATAAATGACCAGTTTGGCCATGAAGCGGGAGATGCACTGCTAAAGCATATTGCACAGTTAACCAACAATATACTGAAGGGAACGGATTTTATTGCACGTGTAGGCGGCGATGAGTTTTTAATCGTTCTAGACTCATCCTATACAGAACTTGCGGCAAATGAGAGAGCAAAAGCGCTCAAACAACATATTGAGAATAGACCTCTACACTGGAAAGGTAGTGTCATCACGCCTTCAATCAGTATTGGTCTCGTGGTTTACTATCCCGACATACCTACTACACAAGAGGAGCTACTTCATACCGCCGATCATAATATGTACAAACAAAAAGAAGCACACAAAAATAACAGCCAGATACCGCACTATCCTCAAGGTCACATTATTTAAAAAACACTTAATGTGCTAGCTGCCCAGCGATACACTAGCGAACTGGTTTCTTCCTGCTTGCTTTGCTTGATACAGCAGACCATCCGCCTGATGAATCACATCTTCAAGCGGCATGTTTGCATCACGTCCAACAAAAGCGCAGCCTGCGGTCACCGTCACATACTCCGAACACAATGACTGCTCATGAGGAACTTTGAGATTGACAACACTTTTCAAGATGGATTTTATAACATCTTCGACCTTCTCTTCAGCAAGACCTGTTAGCATCATAACAAACTCCTCGCCCCCATAACGGGCAAGCTGCCCTTTCCCCTTTGGTATCTGCTGTTCCATGGTCGTAGCAACCAGTTTTAGACAATCATCTCCAGCTAAATGGCCATAACAATCGTTAAAACCTTTAAAAAAATCAATATCAAGCATAATAACAGCACAAGACAGGGCGTTATCTAAGCACATTTTAAACAATTCAGGAGACTGTATATCAAATGACCGTCGATTTCCCACACCGGTTAAGCCATCCGTTAGAGCGATACGGCGCAAGGCGTCAGACTGAAATTTAAGCGTCAGATGCGCCTTTACCCGATTGATAAGCGTATAGTTATTTATCGGTTTACGGACAAAGTCTACGCACCCAGCTTTCCAACATTCGATCTCATCGTCTGTATCTTCCAAGCCCGTAATAAAAATGACAGGAATATTCTCGTACAATGGATTTTGCTTTAATAAACGGCACACTTCCAAGCCAGACATTCCAGGCATCTTAACATCGAGCAGAATAATATCTGGAGCCTGCTTCTCAATTACTTCGAGCGCTTCTTCACCTGAGCGAGCCATAAAAATATTGTAATGATCCTTGAGCAACAAGTTCATCAGCTGAATATTCGATAGTTGATCATCGACAACTAAAACATCAGCATTTTTAAGGTTAAAAAAATCCATTAGCACTCACTTATCAAAAACCGCTCTAGACGAGCCTGTGCATTTCTAAAATCAAGGTTCTGAACATCCGCGTCAATCTCCGAAAGAACACCATGATATGGCCCTTGATCTTTACGTTTCAGCTCCAAGCAAATATCCAGTACCTTCATATTAGACTGTGCCAACATGTTACATAACTCGATGATCTCAAGACGAGTCACTGATTCCTTTTTTGGAACAACATGCCCTTGCTCTACACTTTTAGCCTGCCCCGAAAGATAGGCCCGTATTGCACTACAAGCACTAACAAGTAGCTCTGAAGTCTCATTTACTTTAGCAGAATAATGTTCGTATTTATGCCGCTTTAAGTCTACCTCTAATTCAGCCAACTTTTCAGCTATGCGCTCTGCGCCGATCGTTAAGGAAGCGCCTTTAAGCGAATGTATCGCACGCATCACGTCAGATACATTATCATCCGTCACAACTGTCGGTATGCTGCCCATCGCGGTCTCAGATTCTGCCAGATAAGACTCGGCTGCAGTACATAAAATCCCCTTGTTGTCACCCAGCCTCAACAGCGCAGCTTCGTGATTAAAATCACTTAGCTCTACTTGAGTTTTGCTGTCAGTATACATGACATCCTTTGATGAAACATTTGGCACAGTAAAAGTACTAATTATTCTAACCAACTGGGCAATATCGAATGGTTTACTTATATGATCATCCATACCTGCCTGTGCAGCCGCTTTTTTATCTGATAATAAAGCGTTCGCCGTCATTGCAATAATTGGAATATCACTAAAACTCTTTAATGCACGTATTTCTTTTGTCGCGGTATAGCCATCCATAATCGGCATTTGAACATCCATTAATACAACATCGATAACCGCACCACTTTCCTTTACTGCCGCCACTGCTTGCTCGCCATTCTCAGCCGTTAAAATTGTTGCGCCTTCCGCTTCCAGAGACTCTCTTGCTACGAGCCGATTAATTGGATTATCTTCCACTAATAATATCGTCACGTCCTGCAGTCTTTTTTCATACGTTAATACATGATCTGAATCTTGCTGACCCTGAGACGAACAAGATGACTCATCGCAGCCATCAATAAATGGGACATAAAATTTAAACGTTGATCCAGAGCCTTCAATACTTTCAAGGCTAATTTCCCCACCCATTAATTCAACCAGTGTCTTAGAAATAACCAATCCAAGCCCTGTACCACCAAACGCTCTGACGGTTGACGTTTCGGCTTGATTGAATGCCTCAAATACAGAAGCGTGTTTGTCTTTGGCGATACCAATACCCGTATCAACCACTTCAACATGCAAGATATGATCAGAAGTTTTATCAAGACTGAGCTTAATAGCCACATAACCTTTAGTGGTGAACTTAATTGCATTACCGGCAAGATTAATCAGGATTTGTTGTAACCTATATGAGTCCAAAGTCACAAATTTCGGCAACGCCGGATCAACGTCAATCCTCAATTCAAGCTCTTTCTTTTCTATAGACGTGCTCAAGAGTGATGCTACATTGCCGGCCAAATCATGTAAGTTGAATGGATGCGGATCAATGTCTAACTTGCCCGCTTCGATTTTCGATAAATCCAAGATGTCATTTAGAATTCGCAATAAAGAACGTGCTGCCAAATCCGATTTTGAAACGTAATCAATTTGCTTTTCAGTCAATGACGTTTTACGCAATAAGGCGAGCAGACCAATGATGGCATTCATTGGCGTACGAATTTCATGGCTCATATTGGCAACAAACTCTGACTTGGTCCTACTGGCTTGCTCGGAAGCATCTTTCGCTTCCTTCAAAGCATTTTCATACTGCGTCTGCTTTGTTATGTCTTTATTGATACCTATCAGTTTAACCGAATCATCAAACTGGTCACGTTCAATGGTAGCCGAGGCATGAATAGTCTTCCTATTTCCCTTGGCAGTAACAATATCGAATACGATAGATGACTCATCCCCATCCGTCGTAAAACGCTTAAAGTGCTCAATCGCCCTTTCTCTATCATTTTCAGAGACCATGGCCACCCAGTCACTAAAAGGCACTCGCATATTATTATTTTCGATTTCATATACGTCATACATCTTTTGATTCCAAGAAACGTCATTATTACTCGGATCCCAGCTCCAAATACCGATATCAGCAATTTCAGAAGCTTTCGCCAGTTAATCCTTTAGCACCTCCAGTTTCTTACGGCTGGACGATAACTCGGAAATATTAGTTGCCATTCCAAGAAAGCCTGAAACCTCGTCATTTTCATCGTAAAGTGCAGTTATAGATAAATAGACAGGGATTTTATGCCCTGTCTTAGAAACGTAAGTCCACTCTCTTTCATTACGTAACCCAGCTAACGTTTTAGCAACAAACACATCAAAACCGGGCTCAATCTTTTGCCCCAATTCATTTGATAACTCTATAGCGCGCGCCACCACCTCACTTTCAAGATGAAACAGCCCTGGAGTTTGTTTACCTATTAGTTCTTCGGCCGAGTATCCTAAGAGTTTCTCAGCGGCAGGATTGAAAAGCGTAATGTAGCCTTGCGCATTAGTAGCAATGATAGCAATAGCCGCTTTATCCATGATGGCGGCCTGCAAACTGTAGCTTTTGTTCAGTTCAACGGTGCGCTGCTGGACCTCTTTTTCTAAAGAGGCATTTAACAACTCAAGTTCATTCGATACTCGCTTCTGTTCAGTAATATCACGCATGATTTTCGAAAAACCGATGAGTTCGCCATGCTCATCGCAAATAGGAGAGGCCGAAACAGACACATCAAATACTTGACTACGTTTGGTTTGTCGCTTCGTTTCAAAGGGTTTCACCTTGTAGCCTTTGACAAACTGGCTAACTATATACTCATCTTCCGTTTGCACAGAGTCTGTTAAGAAAACATCCCGAGTGAATTCACCAATGACTTCATGACGACTTAACCCAAACATTTTTGTAGCACTATTGTTCCACTCGGTGATAGTACCGTCGATAGACACACCTAAAATTGCATCTTGGCTACTTTCAACAATCATGCTTTTTTCCGTTTTCTCGATTGACAAAGCAGCTTGAGCCTTAAGGCTTTTACGAAACGAAAAGATGACAAATATTAGACCAACAAAGATCACAAAAACCCAACCCACACTAAAAAAGGTAGCACTCATGGCTTTTAAGCGAATGTCATCAACATCTTTCTTCAAGATAATATTAAGCGAATTGAGCCCACTGGTAAGCGGGAGATTAACTTTCGCAATAATTGAGCGACTAGGATTGACCGAAGTGATCTTTGTGCCATCATTCAAAACAAACATTTCTTGAGACTCAGAATAGAGCTCATCCCAGACAGGGACATCAACATGCTCAAAGGCAAAATTCAAAGACTCATCAGGATAATAAAGCACCTCTCCTTTATCATTGGTGATGTACAAAGACGCATTTTTAGGAACCTTCGAAATCAATTCTTTGAAAATTGCATTCGCAGAAACATTAATAACAATAAAACCAAATGGTACTCCGTCACTCGCCATCACCTTTGCAGCGATTCTGACGGTTGGATTGTAGGGTATCGATATGCTATCGAAATCTCGATTTAACGAAATATCTGAAATGTATACGCCCGAAAATTGATTCAATCGAATCTCTGAGAAGTAGTCCCTTCCACTTTTTTCCTGAAGTAGGCGCTCCGGAATTACTTGGGCGACCCCCGCTTCTTTTTTCACGTTCACTATCTCTTTGCCATTCTCATCAAATCCGATATAACGCAACTGAAAAGCCATTTCATTCGCAGTCAAATAACTCTTAAATATGGATTTCAAACGCGACTTCCATATAGTTAAGACTTCAGAGTTTTGCGAATCAGACTTGGCTTGAATAATGGCTTTTACCGGTGGGATTGACTGAAGAATTGTGATGTCGCTAGCGTACTTATCTAATTTAGCCTGGAACAACAATCGCTCAGCTTCTAATGCACTACTAAGCGCTCTCTGCTCTCTCTCAAGAATTTGTTGATAATTGAAATCATAACTCACCCAAACACCCGCCACTAAGCTCATGACAAACATCGAGCTAGCGATAAACCAGCGATTCATTATCTTCATCTTTAAGTCACTCGTCACAGCTATAGAAAATAGATTAGAAATCTGCTTGCAACCCGTAACAACTAATCCAAAGTTTTAGAATAATGACAAAGCACCTTTAAGAGTAGGCTATAAAGCGTAGAGTTTTGTAAGCTTGTGTGATGAGAAAAAATGAAACTGACAAGATAAGACTAAGCGCAAAAACACACCGTCTTGGGTTAGTCATTAGCTCACCTGTTTGGTTTATGAGCTGAATGTATGACATCTAATCAAGTGGCCAAATTCACTACACCGCTACAAATGCCGATGGGTTGAGATTCAAAGAAAACTACTGAAGGGGAAAACTCAAGATGAAAACAAGCGTCAAACTCTAGACCACTTTCACACATGATGGTTGAGCGGTTCTTTCTACTCGCGAATTTGTAGATATTTTTGCTTGGACTTGGCTTACGTAAATTGCGGTTGTACATAACCGATACCAGTAAGTTGTAACTAAATAACAACTTAAAAATAGGTTATGTCAGCTTATACTGCAAATTTGACAACTTATGGTTCAAATTTGTCACTTTATGCTTCAATTTACAAAGGGGAATTAAGGTGGCATCTCCACCAGCCTCACCTCGGCACACAAGTCAATCGCTGTGGCTGCTTCCTTCCGGACCTGACCAGATTCACGATGTATTGTTGCGAGGGGACCAGCGGAGACACCATAGAGAAGGTGCCGTTGACCTTGGAAGCGAATTATACGCACCCTAATTCAAAGTGCAACCGATCTACTTATATTTTTCAGTCACTTAGCGCAGTTTTTTTCAATTGTGCTTAAATTAACATCTTTTGTATGGGAGCGTTGGTATCCGCAAGCGCATTTAGTACCATACCCGCCAATAAACTTTTGAGGATGTATCGTTGAAGCTGTTTGTTAAAAACTTAACCCACGTCGACCTTTCTTACTTCTGCCCTGTCCGTAGTGTGTTAGGAGAAAGCTGGCAAGCCGATATCGTGCTAACAGGGAAGCTAAACGATGAAAGCATGGTGTGTGACTTTAGCATCGTAAAAAAGATGATCAAGCAGTGGCTTGATACGCACATTGACCACAAACTGGCAGTACCAGCTAACCATGAAAGTAGCGTTATTAAAACTCTGGACGATGGCCGAAGCTCATTTGTATTCGAACATCAAAACGGCCAGCGCTTTGCCTGTACTGCACCAGAGCAAGCCTTTGCACAACTGCCTGTCGATGAGATCACAGCTGACAATGCTGCCAAATGGGTTGAAGAACAAATCCTAGACCTTTTGCCAGCAGAGTTGGAAGCCGTTTCAGTGCACTTCCACCCTGAACATTCAAACGAAGCTCAGTACCAATATAGCCATGGTCTAAAAAAGCACGATGGTAACTGCCAGCGTATCGTTCATGGTCATCGTTCGGTGATTGAAATCTTTCGCAATGGTGAACGT
Source organism: Marinomonas gallaica (assembly GCF_001639745.1). Taxonomy (GTDB): domain Bacteria; phylum Pseudomonadota; class Gammaproteobacteria; order Pseudomonadales; family Marinomonadaceae; genus Marinomonas; species Marinomonas gallaica. Next base: position 76,691 of record NZ_LTAX01000007.1, on the reverse strand, counting down.
GACCGTACGCTCGATCAGGATTGGTCTGCCCGTTGGAATGATATTTATCTAGGTACTCATGAAGACTTGATTGGCATTATTGATGAAGATGGCCAACGCTATCACCACTTCAGTTATGCGGCTTCTCAAGGGCTCTTTGAACTGATTATCCGCAGCGATCAAGTCTACATGCTCGATTGCGATTCCACCGTCGAGTCATTATCGAGCCATGTGGCGCAACAACTCGCGAAAGAAAACCCAGGCGATACCATTGAAGTACACGCCTTTGAAGGCATCGGTAAAGGCGCCATCTCGGAAGTAAAGGTAGAGAAATGAGTTTAAAAGCATTTGAAATGTCGCCTAAAGGCACAGAGCTAAATTTAGACGACGTATTGGCCAATCTAAAAACGGATCAAGACGGATTGATCGCGGCGATCGCACAGCAGCATGACACGAAAGAAGTGTTAATGCTGGCTTACATGAACGAAAAATCCATTCGCGAGTCATTAGAAACGGGGCAAGTATGTTACTGGTCTCGTTCTCGCCAAACCTATTGGCGCAAAGGTGAAAGCTCAGGGCATCGTCAACGCCTTGTGTCTATGGCTTTTGACTGTGACGGCGATGCGCTCCTGTTACAGGTGGATCAGCAAGGGCCCGCTTGCCACACGAACCGTCGTGACTGTTTCTTTTTTGAAGTTAAAGATGGAAAAGTGTTAATCGAATCCGATCCGCAGTAATTTTTACCAAAACTGTCCACTTGCTTACCTGTGTAGGAAGTGGACTGTTTACTCCGCCTTAAACGCCTCTCTATCTGTTGCCCTCCATCTCTATTACATACCGACAAAGCAACACAATAGCACTGTCGCCACTTGTCTCTATTTCAACCTCCCCTTTAACTAGAAAAGTAACCACTCGCAACACAACGCGCCAAAAAACAAACCCAAGATATTGAAAAATAAAGAAAAAGTGGAATTAATCTTGCATTTATGGATAGATAACGTCATCACATTGGAACTGTGATGCCTAACATCAAAAGCATTATTATAAAGGCCTCCCCATGAAAAACTTATCCGTAAGAACAAAGATTTTATCGCTCGTACTGCTTTTTACTATCGCCATTCTCATCACGGCGATTAACTCTGCGCTAACCAGTAAAACCGTTGCACAAGACTTACAGTCAGTTTCCTCGCAAACTTTGACGCTGGTAAAAGACCTAGAAAAAACCCGACAATTGCTGTTAAAGCAAACCGTAGAATTTGAACGCGGGTATTTCCAAGTATCAATCGCGAAAACGATCGGCGGGTACGGAGTAGAACGGATTAAAGAATCGTCTGATAATTTTCAGGCCTATTCAGCAGAATTAAAAAACAGCCTTGAATCAGTTAAAAACTCATTGGCCGCGTTGCCAGCCAACGCGCTGCTGGATTCCCTTAACAGCCAAATTGAGGTGCTCGAATCACAACAAGCGGATTTTTTAAATGCGAGTACTGAAACTTATGAATGGTGGCTACAGCTTAAAACCATGCAAGCGAACAAGGCTCGCCGAAGTGCAGACAACACATTAACCAGCATTAATACCAGTATGGAGAGCATTATCTCCACTATTGACGAGTACAACACGCAAATCGCCACACACCAATCGACGAAACTTGAGCAAGGTCTGTACACCAATATAAGCGTCGCAGCGGTTTTAATTCTTATCGGCCTAGGTTTAAGCTTGATGATCATTAATGGCATTGTTCACCCTCTTAAAAAAGCGGTTAAACGTGCTGAGGAAATGGCATCAGGGACCTTAGTCCGAAACGAGCACCCAAGTGACCGAAATGATGAAATTGGCACTCTCGAAAATGCCTTCGACCAATTAGTCGATAAACTAAGAGACATCATGCAAGATGTTTCAACCTCTAGCCTAGCGCTTACCGATGCAGCAAACGATTTAAACCGAATCACGGATGAATCAACACAAATGGTAGGCACGCAACGAACTGAAACCGCTCATATATCCAATGCTATTCATGAGATTCAAAGCACCGCTGTACATGTATCTGAGTCGACAACAGAAGCAAGCCAAGCCGCCCATAACGCTGAGTCAGCAGCGGATAACAGCATGCGTATTGTTCATTCAACTATCGCTACCATTGAAGCACTGGCACAAGAAATCAGTCACTCATCCGACACCATCACCGACTTAAAACAAAATACAGATGAAATTAACAACATTTTAAATGTCATTCTGGGTATTGCTGAACAGACAAACCTCCTGGCATTAAACGCGGCCATCGAAGCCGCCCGAGCTGGCGAGCAAGGTCGCGGTTTTGCCGTTGTCGCCGATGAAGTACGCCATTTGGCGCAAAACACGCAAAATGCAACCCAGCAAATTGAAGCGATGATACAACAGTTGCAAACAGGTACAGCACAAGCCGTTGAAGCCATGAAACATAGTCATGAGCGCTCAACGAATGCGGTAAGCCAAGTGCGTGAAGAAGGTGCCACCCTCTCTGACATCAGTCAAGCCATCTCGCAAATTCGAACAATGAATGACGCGATATCAGCGACAGCCGAACAGCAAGCTACTGTCACAACGGAAGTACGACGCAATGTTGATACAATTACAGAAATAGCGGAACGTACGAATAATTCGATTAACGCCATCAGTCACAGATCAGACCAGCTAGCGTCTCTTGCCTCACAACTGACTAGCAAGATTGCTTACTTTAAGGTGTAATGAAAGTACATTATTTGGGTAGCTCTAGTGATCTACCCTACTATAATCAACTTTTGACGGAGGTTGTATGTGTCGTTGGATGGCCTATCAGGGCACCCCAATTTATTTAGAAGAGTGGCTGTTTGAGCCAGACCACTCCTTGATCCACCAAAGCTTAAGTGCTCGCAAATCTGAGGTGACTGTTAATGCGGATGGGTTTGGTTTGGGCTGGTACGATGAACGCGAAGAACCTGGCCTTTACCATGAAATTTTGCCTGCTTGGAGTGACTGCAATTTAAAAAGCCTTGCAAGACACATTAAGAGCGGCCTCTTCTTTGCCCACGTACGCGCCTCCACCGGAACCTCCACAGCTCGCTCAAATTGCCACCCTTTTGGTTACAATAACTGGCTGTTTATGCACAACGGTCAAATTGGAATGTACGAGCAAGTTCGTTGGCAAATTGATCGATGGATACCCGAACACCTTTACAATCATCGACGTGGCAGCACCGATTCAGAAGCTATCTTCTTACTGATGATTGCCAACGGTCTTGATAAAGACCCAGTGCAAGCTGTCACCCAAACACTGCAAATGATCCTCACATTAATGAAAGAAAAAGCGATCACTGAGCCACTGCGTTTCACCAGTATGCTGTCCGATGGCCAAAACATGTGGGCCATACGGTTCTCCAGTGATGATTACGCACCCTCTTTATATTATAAACAGTTTGAAGAACACGTAGTGATTGGCTCAGAGCCATTAGATCTGTCTGGTGATGGTTGGCAACTCGTCCAAAGTGGACACATGGTTAAGGTTGGCATTGATCACTACGAGAGTAAAATACTTAACATTGGACTGTGGTAAGCGCCAATCATAGTAACGTGCGGTGCCCATACATTCGCTCTAGCTTACAATCTCTTAAACAGCTCAACGGAGTAAACTCATGATTCATTACGATCTTATCGGTAAGGTGGCCGTCGTCACTGGCGGCGCTTCTGGCATTGGCTTGGCTTGTGCCAAACTGTTAGCAAGCTCTGGTTCTGCCGTTGCTATCTGGGACTTACACGAAGACGCGCTACAAACCGCTATGGAAGTGCTCTCTGATTACGAAGATCAAGTATTAACTGTTGAAGTCGATATTTCTGAGTCCAGCTCCGTTGAGGCGGCCATGCGTGTTACGGTAGAAGAATTTGGCCGACTGGATATTTTAGTGAATAATGCAGGCATCGGCGGCCCACTAAAACCCAATGGCGACTACACCGACGAAGATTGGCGCAAGGTCATGGCCGTCAACTTAGATGGCGCGATGTTCTGCCAACGCGCTGCACTGAAATACATGACCCAATTAAGTGGCGGCAGTATTATCAACATGTCATCGATCCTTGGCCAAGTGGGCTTCGCCAACGCGTCTGCTTATACCGCCACGAAACACGCGCTAATCGGCCTAACCAAGTCCACCGCGCTGGAGTATGCAGAATCAGGGATTCGCGTAAATGCCGTTGGTCCCGCTTTCATTCATACGCCTATGGTAGATGGCTCTTTAGATCAGAAGATGATTGAAGCACTTGCGTCTCAACATGCGATGAAGCGTCTAGGACAACCCGAAGAAGTTGCGCACATGGTTGCATGGCTAGCGTCAGACGGTGCTTCTTTTGTTACGGGCGGTTATTATCCTGTAGACGGTGGCTACTTAGCTCATTAAGTACTGCGAGTTTGAGCTTCATAAAAAACGCACCTTTCTAATGAAACAGTGCGTTTTTAACTTTATGAATAACTAATTAAGCAGGCTCTTGCTCACGATAAGCGTACGTCGCATCAAAGCGTGATTGAATCCAGTCACCGCTGTAGATTGGATCGTATTTCGCTGGTCGCTCTTTACTTTGGCAAGACGGCACGCAGACAACATTTGTCTCGTAATCTGGTTCAACAAAGAAAGGGAAAGAATAACGATGTATATCCGCCTCTGACGCCCGTACTCTATGAGCCGTCGATGTGTACTCATCATTGGTCCAACGTTGCATCAAGTCACCAATATTCACTACCAGTGAACCTTCCATTGGCGTCGCTTTTATCCACTCGCCGTTACGATGTTTTACTTCCAATCCACCTACTTCATCTTGTAAAAGCAGCGTAATGCACCCGTAGTCAGTGTGAGCGCCAGCACCATTATCATGGGTAACCGATGGACGTGGCGGGTAATGAATCATTCGTAAAACGGTCACGTGATCTTTGAAACAACGTGTAAAAAAGTCTGATTCTAACTTTAAAGCGTCGGCCATGGCCGTTAGAACATGTTGTGCCACACTAAACGCTGTCACGTAATAATCATGCAGTGTTTCTAACACCACTGGGTCATTTGGATTTTGATTTGGACCGTACATTTTTGGGTACTTAAGCGCCAATGGATGATCTGCTGACAAATCCAACGCCATATCAAACGTTTCTTTCCAGTCTGCTTTATTAAGTTCGTCAAGCTGCTCTTCACCAACGGCCCCGTAACCCCGATGATTGGTACTATTTTTGATATCAATCGCAAGTTTCTCATCCAATGGCTTATCAAAAAAGCGTTTCGCGGCTTTCATGATTCGCGACATCAAAGCCGTGTCGATGTCGGTGTTAATAAGGTAGAAGAAACCGATTTCCCGGCATGCTGTATCAAGAGAGCGTATTTCATGGCCACGTACGGCTTTGTCTGGACTGGTTAGTTTCGAGAAATCAATTAATGGAATACCCATGTTCACTCCGGTTATGCTTCATTATTACGACTGGCCAGCCTTACTAGCCGTGTATGCTTGGGATTAAAGCGCTTTAAGCCTTCTTCTGCGAAGTCGACATAGATCATCTTTTTGCCTGTGTCTTCTTGGCGTACGATTACCCCTTGACCGTATTGTTCGTGACGCACTTTATCTCCGGCTTTTAATGCACCTTTTACAGCTGTTTTAGACTGTTTAAATGTCACATTGGGGGCATCATCACCCAACTCGGCAAGATACGTGTGTAGAACGTCATCTAAGTCAGCCGATAACTCTAATGGCATTTTATCATGCCAATGCAAACTCATTTTTTGTATGGGCACTGGCTGAGCTTCATAAATAAAACGACTCATACTACCAGATCGGGCTGCCCCGCCAATCAAACCACCACTGCTTAAGCGACGAACGTCTTCACCCGCGGGACTTTCTAAAAATACCAATCGTTTGCGCGCGCGCGTCATCGCCACGTAAAATAGACGCCGCTCAGCTTGCATTTCAGCCGCTGCTTGACGATCAATGCTGCTTAAATCGTCGTCATAATAGGGAAATCGGCCTTCCTGCAATCCAGACATCATCACCAGATCAAATTCCAAGCCTTTCGACTTATGTATGGTCATCAGATGTACGCCATGCGTGTGTTGTTGGTCCTGCTCATTAAGCTTGACCAATTGTGCGATAATCGATCCAGCATCGCTAGCCATGCCACGCACATAACTCAGAAAAGACTCGCAGGTAGCGATCTTTTCTTGGGTTTGAATGTCTTTGCTGCTGGTGTGTTCAAAGTAACGATAAATGCCTAACTTATCGATGGTTTGCAATAACCCTTGGGCAGGATCATTTTTGTATAAACTCAAGCTGCGCAGCCAATCCGCTCGGTCGGCGATTTTCTTGCCTTTCCAGCCCTCTGTTTGATCAGCTAAGCGTTCTAAAAGCTCAGGAATTAAGTGAGGACTTTGCCTTGCTTGAGTCAACAATCGGTTTCGGTCCTGAGCCCCACTCGTCGCATTCGGCACGGTCACCAAGTACTCAACATCCGCTTTATCATAAAACAGCGAAGTATCTTGCAAGCCTCCTGCCATCACGGATAAATACGCCATCAGCATCCGAATCTGGCGATTTTCCAGTAATGGGGAATCACCGTGAAGTTGATACGGTACAGCTTTGTGCATCAGTGCTAACTGCACAGGCACCATATCACTATACAGTCGCACCAACACAGCGCAGCTTTCTAAATCACCGCCCTGCGCATGCCAATTTTTCAACTCACCTAATAGCGCTCGTCCAGGCAAATCCGAACGAGCAAAATCCACTTCGGTTTGTGCTCCGTGTCCTAATACGAGCTGTTGTACATTATTCTGTGACACCACACAGGTCGCCATCATGCCGATACTGTGACCAAAACGAAAACTACAAGCTAATGGATAGGTATCAACCGTCACAAAATCAGTGTCAAACTGACGTGCCATAATATCTGGCGAAGCGCCGCGCCATTCGTAAATACATTGCTGTACATCGCCGACAATCATCCACTGAGCGCGGTCTTGATAAAGCGCTTTAAGCAACTCGTACTGACAAGGATTGATGTCTTGAAATTCATCTATCAGAAGGTAGTCATACTCTGGTGCCATGGTCTGAATAAAATGCTGTTGCTCAGAGTCGGCGTACTGAATCAATTGAAATGGGTCCGCCAATAGATCAGCAAAAAAACGTAGATTAGACTGCTTCCTCAGACTCTCCAGTTGATCATAGAGTGCCACAAAATGATGGCACTCTTTTGACCAACTGCCATTTTCAAATACTTCTTGTGCTGTAATACTGGCCGCTTTCACTTGATCAATAAATAGCAGGAAGTCTTCCAACCAATCACGCTCATCATGCAGCTCTAACTCGATGTTTTCGCGCATTAAGCGGTGACGCGCTTCACGAATCAGTTTTACCAAAGAGAACTCATCGGTCACAAGCTTGGCGGCGGGTAATAATTGACGCTGCTCTAAGCGGCGGCTTAAACGCATGCCGAACGCATGGAAGGTCATGACATTGGGAACACGCGCCGAGCCAAATGGCGCAAGCGCTTTGGCCAAGCGTCCATTAAATTCTTCTTGAGCGCTTTTATTAAACATAAACACGCCAATTTTATCGGCGGCAACACCTTGCTCAAGCAAATGCGTAATGCGAGCAATCAAAGTTGTACTTTTTCCGGCGCCTGCCACCGCAATCACTTTGGCATGACGAGTTAAGTCGTGTTGTATGACCGCATTCTGCTCTGCGGTATAGGAATATTCGCTCACGTTCACCTACTATCTGTGACGTTATTTAATCTTCAAACAAATGACCAATTTCGCGGAACGCTAAATGCTCACGTCCGGCGATTTTAGCAATCGATTCACCGCATACGACTAAGCGTCGCTGAAAACGAGCAAAGAACACTCCGTCCGCTCGGGCTATCAATGGATAGGCACTTTGCATCACGTCATCGGCCATCAAATCCACTACTTCACCAATCACTTCGCCAGCCTCAACAGCCTCACCTAACGACTTATTAAAGCACGCGATACCCGCTACTGGCGCCTTGACTAAATCCATCGCATCGAGCGGATAAAACGTGACTTGACGGCTGTCTATCTTAGGCGCTTTCCCCTCAACCACTTGGCGATGAATGAAATACTTCATTAAGGCACTGGCATCTTGTTCAGCAAAGTCGCGAGATATATCGTTTTCACCACGAAGCTCTAGTGTTAATGATCGGCATCCCCAAGGCATTAAATGTGCATAATGCGTTTTTAAATGTCGCCAAACACTGGCATTGGTTTCATCGAAAGAATGCGCGCCGGTCTCAAGCTCTGACAAGGCAACGTCGGCACCCATTAGCCCTAATAAAGGCGTGAAATAGGCTTCAAACTCTTGCGCGACATAAGCATGCATACACGCCTCGCCAGAACAATGCAGATCAATCACTTCATCAGCATCCATGGACAGCGCCAATAAGGTTTTACGCAGCCCTTGTAATTCACTATTTTCAGGCAAAGCCATTAACTCTTGTCGAATTGCTTGACGCACTAAATCAATATTTTGATCAATATCACCGGTGACTTGCTCGTGAATTCGACGCTCCACCTTGTCACCCAATTGGGGCCAATTACGGTTGAAATTTCCCCCACCGTCTGAAAAAGCAAAACGTCCGGGGATATAGCCATGAAAATTTTGCCCAAGACCAATTGGATTCGCCACCGGCACAATGATAATTTCCCCTTTAATTAGACCCTTTTCATCGGCTTTTATCAGTTTTTTGATTAAGGTGTTGAGCACTAAAAAGCCTGGCCATTCATCTGCATGAAGTCCCGCTTGAAGATATATTTTCGGACGTGATCCAAGTTCACCAAAGTGATGCGCTTTGACCACTCTCTGAGTGCCCGGCGTCGCACTGGGCAGTGTGTGAGAAAACACTTGATGGCTCATACTCTTTCATCCTTTCATCAGGTCTCTGAAAAAAGCAAAATCAGATGATTACTTTTAGGACGTCATGGTACGCTAAAGCGCTATCGAATAAAAAATAAATCCTTGTAAGAAAACACCTTTTTGTACGTCTAAAGGATTAAGATAAACCGTTAAGGAGCCTTAAATGAAGCCACTGAATAGCCTCTATTCGGCCTGTATTTTAGCGATGGGGTTGAGCACATCCCTCTTTTCAATCGCGCAAACCGACAACAGTGAGTGGAATAAAACGCTCGAGCAAGCCAAAGGCCAAACTGTTTATTGGAATGCTTGGGGGGGTGCAGAAAACATTAACGCTTACATTGATTGGGTCGCCGATCACGTTGAAAGTGAGTATCAGGTCGAGCTCAAGCATGTTCGTATCCATGATGCGGCCAATTCGGTTAGTCGTGTTTTAGCTGAGAAAACCGCAGGCAAAGATTCCGATGGTTCGGTGGATTTGATCTGGCTCAACGGTGAAAATTTCCGCGCCATGAAAGAAAATGGGCTTCTATATGGACCATTTTCGAACGATTTACCCAATTACGCAGCCTATGTAAACCCAGAGGCCCGCCAGAGCTTATCGCAAGATTTCGGTACGCCAGTGGAAGGAATGGAATCACCTTGGGGCATGGCACAAGTTATTTTCATGTACGATACCGCGACGTTGGACGAGCCGCCGCGATCAATGCGCGAACTCTTGGCTTATGCAGAAAAATACCCTGGTCGCATCACTTACCCAGAGCCCCCACAGTTTTTGGGGTCTACTTTTTTAAAACAAGCACTGCACGAGCTGACAAGCAACCCTGTCTTATTGCTTAAACCGGTTTCTGAAGTGGATTTTGACCAAGTAACGGCCCCTCTTTGGCGTTTTTTAGATAAATTGCATCCTGTGGCATGGCGACGCGGGGCAGCATTCCCTGCCAACAGTCAAGAAATGATGCGTTTACTGGATGACCGTGAAATTGACATAGCATTAAGTTTTGATGTATCCGCTGCATCGGTTCAAATCGACCAAGGTAATTTACCGGACACCGTGCGTTCGTACGTCTTTAAATTTGGCACCATTGGTAATACTCATTTCGTGGCAATACCTTATAACAGCACTGCTAAAGCGGGCGCACAGGTCGTGGCCAACTTTTTATTGTCGCCTCAAGCGCAAGCGCATAAACAAAACCCGACGGTCTGGGGCGACTTAACGGTACTCGATTATCAGAAGCTCGCTCCGGCTCAACAAGCCGCCTTTGATGCGTTACCTAAGGGCGTTGCGACGCTGAGCTTAGATGAGCTTGGCACTACCCTACCTGAGCCGCACAGCTCTTGGATGGAAGCGCTAGAAACGGAGTGGCGTTCACGCTATGCACAGTAATGATGATTGATAGGTCTGTATGGGACATCGTGCGAATCAGTGGCTATATTGGGTGATCATAGGGGGATTGTGTCTCCCTCTTTTACTTGGTCTATTGGGCGTTTTACTGCCCAGTTTTGGCATTGACCCAGCACTAGGCTCATCACAATTTAGCCTAGTTCACTGGCATGAGCTTTTAAACCAGCCAGAATTTTGGTCAGGTTTAAAGCTAAGTGTTTTCACTGGGCTACTGGCAACCTTGCTGTCCTACTGGTTTGCTAGCAGCTTAGTGGTCTGCACTTATCAAACACGATGGTTTCAACGCTTACAAAGCACCATCACCCCCATTTTAGCCATTCCGCACGCCGCCATTACGATTGGCGCTCTGTTTGTTTTGTCGCCATCAGGTTGGTTGGTTCGCATGATCAGCCCTTGGCTGACACAATTTGACAGACCACCAAACTGGCTGACAGTGCAGGATCCAGAGGGCATTACTCTTATCATTGCCTTGGTCATAAAAGAAACGCCTTATCTGGTGTTTGCTATGGCAGCGGCGCTATCACAACTGCAACCTAACAAAACCTTACTCACCACACGTTTATTAGGTTACGACCCGATCACCGCGTGGCATTTCACACTGCTGCCACAGCTGTTCAAACTGGTGCGCTTGCCAGTATTTATGGTGTTAGCGTTTAACCTAACCGTCGTTGATGTCGCGACGATTATAGGGCCCAACACACCCTCAACTCTCGCGGTTACTTTGTTGCGCTGGTTTAATGATCCATCGCTAAGTTTACGCGGCCAAGCGAGTGCTGCGGCCATGATCTTGGCATTCAGTGTTGCTGTATGTATTGCAATCTGGTTATTAAGCGCACGGTGCTGTGGTTTGCTCAGAAAACGTTTGAGCTTGTTAGGTCAACGCCGATCATCGTTACGCTGGGCGACACTTGCCGGAATGCTAGGCGCTCTGGTTATTTTATCTTTAACAATACTGGCACTTTTCGTTTTGCCGTTATGGGCCTTCACACGTCGTTGGCGCTTTCCAGACAACTGGCCCAGCAGCTTCACTCTGGATAACGTCTTTCGCGCGGGTCAAAATTTGATTGAATTAAGCACTCAATCATTCTCTCTAGGCTTTTGCTGCAGTATAATCAGTCTTGGCTTGGCGCTGGTTTTATTAGAATGTGAACGACTTCGACCAAAGCAAAAGCTCGCAGTCATCATTGTCTTTAGCGCGATTCTGTTGCCACAGATAACGCTGTTGTTTGGCATCCAAGTTGGATTGCTGTATTTGGACTGGAATGGCACGTGGTGGAGCGTGCTTGGGCTGCACACATTATATACCTTGCCCTATGTCTATCTGACTTTAAAAGCTCCCTATTTGGCGTTTGATCAAGGCTATTTAGAGCAAGCCAATCGTCTTAGAACAACACCCGTAAGAAATTTCTGGCAAGTTAAACTCGCTTTATTAAAAGCGCCAATTGGGGCAGCGCTCGCCATTGGTTTTTCCGTTAGTATGGCGCAGTATTTACCCACACTGATTGCAGGTGAAGGCCGTATTAATACCCTCACAACGGAAGCGGTAGCAAGAGCCTCGTCAGGCAATCGAAAATGGGTCAGTGTGTTGGCACTGGCGCAAGCGATCTTACCACTACTGTGCTTTTATATGGCCACCCTGTTGCCGCGCTATTGGACCTTGTGGCGCCTTACGTTAAAGAGAGCTCTATGCTGACATTACAGTCTGTATTCATTGAAAGTCCAAACGGAGTCTTAATAGACGCCTTAAGCGAAACCGTCAACCAAGGAGAGTGTTTGGTATTGATGGGGCCTAGCGGGATCGGTAAATCCAGCTTACTGGGCTATGTGTCAGGCACTTTGCCTAAAGCGTTAACGGGTCGTGGCGAAGTATGGTTACAAAACAGCCGGATTGATCACCTATCTGCCGAACAACGTCACTTAGGTCTACTCCAACAGAGCCCATTATTGTTTCCACACATGACCGTAGAAGAAAACCTACTGTTTGCATTGGATCAAAAAGTAGCTAAAACAGAGCGCAGACAGATCGTCAAAGCGAAACTGAACGATATTGGCTTGCCTGGTTATGGTCATCGCTTACCTCAGGAATTGTCTGGCGGCCAACAGGCTAGGTTGGCATTACTTAGAACCCTGTTATCCAACCCTAGAGCACTCTTACTCGACGAACCGTTTAGCAAACTTGACCAAACGCTACGCCAAGAAATGCGTTCATTAGTTGACCAATGTATAAAAGAAGCCAACATCCCAGCTATATTAGTTACCCATGACGTGGATGACGCTAACGCGCTTGGAAATAGAATTATTGAGTTAAAGTCGGATTTTTAATAGATGGTAATTCGGCTACATCAAAAACGTAAACGGCTGTACCTTTTACGGCTGCAGGATGAATTGTGATCCCAGTCCCTAATCCAGATGAAAAACCTCGTGAACCACCTGAAATGCCTGTCGAGACTTGCGTGGAAATACCACCACTGTGATTTGGGAAGTTGCTAACAATAATGCCATTCGCACCTATTTCTGCGGCTTCTTCTTTTAAAGCCTCGATCGCCGAATCCATGCGCCCTTGTTGTGTCATTCCACGAGAGCTAGAAGCTTCAATGCTTCCTACAACCTCGTATTCGGTCTTGGGCGCTTCGGAATAAACCTTTACCACCTCCACATCAATCGCTGCGCGCTGGGTGCCAGTAACAACGTGTGATCCTGACGCACAAGCGGTCAGCAATATCGCCGAGGCACACAGACTTAAGCCTTTTTTCATAAACATACCCGACTCCATTTCTTAAGAGATAAGTTTATACATTAGCAACTAATGTGGGCGAATTGTTGAATAATCCGTGCAAGTTATAGAGACACAATGAAACTAGGCTACTCATGTGCATGGCTATCCTCTATTATCTTAGCGTTTCCCTCTTGCTCAATGAGACCTTATGATTATCCAAACAGACATTGTTGATTTAGACACAGCAACTGGCACCATGCGTTGTCATGTATACCGCCCGCAAGCATCGGGAACCTTTCCTTGTATCCTGTTTTATTCTGAAATTTTTCAAATCACAGCGCCTATTGAACGCTCTGCACGCATTCTAGCAGGGCACGGTTTTGCCGTGGTGGTTCCAGAAGTGTTTCACGAGTTAAATCCTATCGGGACGGTTCTTGCTTATGATGACGTTGGAAAGGATAAAGGGAATAACGATAAATTCACCAAACCTCTTGAACATCACGATAGCGACACAAACGCAATGATTGCTTACTTTGAACAGCAGAGTTATTGCACGGGAACCTTTGCTGCGATGGGGGTTTGCATTGGCGGTCACCTTGCCTTCCGCGCCGCGTTAAACGAACGTATTCTATCGACTTATTGCCTTTACGCTACCGACATCCACTCTAATGCTCTGCCATGCCAAGACGGAAATGACAGTTTTAGCCGCGCTGGTGATATACAAGGAGAATTGACAATGGTGTGGGGTAAACAAGACCCTCATGTGCCTACAGAAGGCAGACAGAAAATATATCAACAGCTTACGGAAACTGAACGACACTTTTCTTGGCATGAATTGAACGCACAACATGCGTTTATGCGCGATGAAGGTGATCGCTATGATGCCGAATTAGCCTTGTATTGTTACAAAATGGCCATCGATCAATTTCGTCGCACTTTATAAAGTGTAAAGAGTATTTTCTAAAAGCCCCTTTAATGGGGCTTTTTATTGCCAAAAACAAAGCGCTATGCCCTGCTACACGGGCATCTTTACATTCAGAGCGCACTGTTTATAAAAGAAGAAAGAAGTACCAAAATAATAATGTTTACAAAAACTTGAATTGATAATACTGCTGTTAAAAATAACAATACAAACCAGCTACAGGATATAGCATTTAAAAGTTATCAATATTCAAACACTCAATCAGATGTTTGGTTTTTAATTTCAACACTAAAGCGTTTAATTCAGTTATAGGACGTAACTCTATTAAGTACTAATTAATGAACATTCACCTGACGAATAAATAGAGGGAAGCATCATGGATACTATCAAATCAAAATACATCGTAGGCTTATTGGCTGTTGCTGCATTAACAACTGCATGCAGTGAAAAAATGCCTACTGTAAATCAAGAAAACTGTACTCAAGCAAATATTCAAAAAATTGAAGATTCAAAAGTGCGTGAAGATTTTTCTGATCAATGTTTTGATTTCCGTATCGAGCAGGGTAAGGAAAAAGCGTCTAGCTTACTTGAACAAGGTCAAGACAAAGCTGAAGAGCTTTATGATGACAGCGCTGATGCTATTGAAGACGGTGCTGACGCTGTAGGCGATGCATGGGATGACAGTGTTGACGCAGTAGAAGATGGTGCTGATGCTGCAGCAGATGAAATTGACGATGCGACAAAATAAACATCTGTAAAGCAATGTATTTCATATAACTACATTACTGAAAGATGCTTATTCATAAATAATAAAAAAGCCGAAAGATTATAATCTTTCGGCTTTTTTATAGTTTACTGACTTATTCTTTAACATCCATAAATCGACGTGCCCACTCACGACTTTCATCAAGAGTTGAATAACGCGTAGCAAGCTCAGAGGCATTTAATGTCCCCTCCGCAATACCTCGTTGCTCTCTTAAACAATCATATGTTGCTTTGATCGCTGCAAAATACGCAGCATGCCCATTAACAACAATACGTACGCCATTTTTGGCTAAGCGTTTTCGATCGTTTAATTCTGGGTTCCCATATGCAACTAACATAAGTGGGATGTTTACGTTTTTACTGATGGCTTCTAAATGCGCAAAATCTTTTATACCCACCATACAAATACCATCCGCACCGGCTACTTCATACGCTTTTGCTCGCTGAATCGTTTCCTCTACCGATAATTGAGCAGCGTTAGTACGTGCAATGATCGACATTGTTGGATCAATACGTGCTTCTAAAGCCGCTTCAATTTTACCAACCGCTTCATCCAGAGGGATTAAATCAGTCGATTTATGGCCATATTTAGCAGGCAAAAGGGTATCTTCTATCGTTAGCGCCGCAACGCCAGCGCGCTCTAACTCTGTAATCGTTCGCATAACATTTAAAGCGTTGCCATAACCATGATCTGCATCCGCAATAATGGGCAAACGAGCAACTCGCCCTATTCGAGTCGCTTGCTCGACAAATTCACTTAGCGTAATCAATGCAAAATCCGGTGCGGCCAATACTTGTAGGGATGCGACAGAACCACCGAGAATACCCACTTCAAACCCTAAATCTTCAGCGATACGAGCAGACATGGGGTCAAACGTTGAAGCCGTGTAAAAGCAATTGTCACTCTCAAGTAACGCGCGAAAGTCTTTACGCAGATCATGCTGCGAGGGTGTGGCCATGGTTGTACTCCTAGAATGGCCCAATTTCTGGCAGATGCATCGAAATTAGGCAAGCATACGAAATCCGTTGCATTCTAACCAAATCGATACTTTTCAGTCATCATTTTGAGCTTAATCAAACTTCCAAAAGCCTTATTCTTCAGTTATGTTGGAAATTTACCAGATTGATAATGTTAACTAATTGATCAATATTGACTTAAGTAGTATCAAGTAATGACAGATAGCGTCTAGCAAACTAGTTACTTGGGGGGACTGGAAGGCAATACATGCTCGCAAATGCTTCGATTGAAATAGGACGAGAGAATAAATAGCCTTGCGCTATATCTACATCATATTGCTTAAGCAGTGCCGCTTGAGCCTGCTCTTCTACGCCTTCCGCAACCACCTTCATAGCAAGATTTTGAGCCATTGCCACAATGGTTTTCACCAAAACCTGACTTGATTGGGACTCCAACATATCCATCACAAAGGAACGGTCAATTTTTAAAACATCGATTGGATAGCGTGATAAATAGCTTAACGAAGAATAGCCTGTACCGAAATCATCTAACGCAAATGTGAAGCCCAGTTCCTTAAGCGCTTTAATCTTATTGGCGAGACGCTCACAATGCACCATTAAAACCCCCTCGGTAATCTCAAATTCTAAGAACTGAGTACCACACTGATGTTTCTGAACGATTCCCTCAATAGTTGACACCAAATCTTCACGAGTAAATTGCATCGCAGATAAATTCACTGCAAACCGACTACCTGGAGCTAAATGAGACTGCCATACTTTGACGCAGCGGCATACTTCATCCAATACCAGCATATCAATCTCATTAATAAGCCCCAACTCCTCTGCAACAGGTATAAATGCATCGGGGAACACCAAGCCTCTAGTAGGATGATGCCACCTTACGAGGGCTTCGGCACCTTCCAAGGCATTGGTCTTAAGGTTAATCTTGGGCTGAAAGAAAACGCAGAACTGTTTATTTCTAATACCCGACTGTATTGAATTACGCAGTTCAAGTCGCTCTAGCGCCTTCTCAGTCAAATCGTGAGAATAGAAACGAATGCTTCCTCGCTGTGACGACTTAGCCGCAAATAAAGCGGAGTCGGCATAGCGCACCAAATCTTGGAGATCTTTGGCATCATCTGGGTATAAGCATGCCCCTATACTTGTCGATAGATGAATTTCCGTACCATCAACCAACATTGGTTTCGCTAAAGCTTTGTTGATTCGTTGCGCTTCTTTATAAAAGCTTTCTCGACTCATGACAGGCGACAAGAAAATACCAAATTCATCACCTGCAATACGAGCAAGATAGGACGTATTTGAAACGACAGACTGAAGTCTTTTACTTAAGGCGCACAGTACGCCATCCCCATGTTCATAACCATAACTGTCATTGAGGGTCTTAAAATGATCAACACCAAGCACCAAAAGACCTAGTTTAAAACGGCTAGGAGGAAATTGTATCAGTTGAGAAACTTTACTTAGCAAGCTGCTTCTGTTTGGTAAGCCCGTCAATGGGTCATACTTTGACAAATAGTGTACCTGCTCTTGGTACTCTTTTAATTCCGTAATGTCTCGCCCGATCACAAGTACAGAATTAAGCTCGCCCAACGAGTCGAATTCAGGTGTTAGGCTTACAAAGACATGCGCTTGCCCATTGGCAGTCGGACCCGATACTTCGCATTCTTTGCTGGTTTGTGTTGCAATAACTTGCTGTAACTGCCGATGCAAGTTTGTTTCGTTTCTTGGCACATAGCTTTCAAAGCAACTGTACAGATAAGCATTTAACTCTGTCGGAGTTAGCCCATAAAATCGCTCAACACTGGTGCCAAATAAGCCCTCCATGGCGGGATTCGCATAAAGCAAATGACAATCTAAGTCATAACGACAAATGTAATCTGGAGAGTTTTCAACCAATGTTCTGAATTGTTTTTCACTGACTTGAGTACGCTGCTTTGCCAACTCTTGCTGTGTCATGTCTCGGGCGATCAACAACGCCCCAGAAACTGAACCATGTTTATCAAATTCGGGTAAGCACCGGACTTCATGAATCACGCTTTCGGCATCTAGAACCTCAACATTCAAAATCTCAATTGCAGGTTGCCTTGTATTAATGGCTCTAAAAACCAACTCCTGAATTTTTTCTGCACTGCGCCCAGTGCTGGGAACTTCGGTAGGTGTCTTCCCTACTACCCTCTCTCGCGAAAGACCGGTTACATGTTCAAAGGTTTGATTGACGTAAGTGCGTCGACCTAAAGCATCATAGCGAACAATCATATCGGGAGAATTTTCGACTAAATTGAAAAAGTCTTGTTTATGCTGGGTCTCAACTATTTCTCGCTGAAAGTACTTAGTCACATTATACCAATTTGCAATGAACTGCTGCTTTTTGCTGGAGCCAAAGTTAACGGGATGGAAATAGATTTCGCAAGCTTGCTGATTAAATTCATCACCTAATAGCATACTGCAAGCAACAACGTCACACGCACCTAACAACGATCGCTCAAGCTCTACCCAGCTAGATTTTATACTGTCTGGCATAAAGTTTACGGCCAACTGCCCAGCTACGTTTGTATGGGGTGCAACATATCGCTTTGCTCGCTCGTTTAACCAGACAACTCGTAATTTACTGTGCTCACTTAGCTCGAAAAAACCAATAGATTCGTGAAGATTATTCAGAACTGAATGGTAAAACTCACCAAGTTCAAACGTACCTTTTACGGCCCTTAAGTCAGCTGCGCCATAAGTCACATGCTGACTATTTAGGAGCATCCCCGCGATAAAAGCTTGCCCATTATGATCGAATGACGTGAAACAAATCTCTTCGAAAAGGATGTCATGCTCATGAGGCAACTCTGGCATTGACATTTGTAGCGTATGTGCTTGCCGAATCTCTTTGACGAATTGATCTCGCCACCCTTTATCCTCTGCGTTGGGCCAAGTATGCTGGAACCATTGCCGAGGAACATCACCCATAACATTAAAGTAACGTTGCGCAGCGGCATTGAAGGATACAACAATGAGATCACGGTTAGGGTCGATGATAAAAAAAGGGGCTGATGAGGTAGAGGCAAAAAATGACTCTGACAAATCATTAAAAGAAGGGTAAACCGATTTATTTATACCACGCTCTAACAACATGCTCGACAGCTCCCACATACAGGCAGCGCAACAATACACGTGCTACCTAACTTTTCATAAAGTGTACTGTCTGCTAAATCGATGAAGATTACATTGCAAATCCTGTTACCAATTGTATACACATGTAACACGATGAAATTAATGTATATTGATAAGAGATTAGCGCCACTTAGAAAGTGGCGACGCTGCTGCTGCAACAATTTTAGAATGGATTAAGCAATCACATCACGTACGACATATTTCTCGTACATGTTAGCTAAAGACAATATTTCGTCACAATAAGCCGTAGGCTCGCTAACCACTATTTCTTTGCTATGATGCTCGTTAAGACTTTTCTGTAACATAGCAATCATGCCTAAAGCAGCAGAATCTAAAAACTTAACTCGATCACACACTAGCTCTATTTTTCGAGCATACCTCAAAGCTTGCTTACACTCATCACGAAACCATTCATGGTGTTCAAATGAAAAGGTTTCCGGCAGAGTAATTCGTTTGATATCCATAATCGACTTATCCTCATTGCTGTATTATCGGGCTAGAAGACTAAAACAAACCTTGTTTGCTTGCTTTGCGTCTTGGCTCAAAACGTAATGATCACAAGTTAGTTACGTTGAGATAGGGATACTGGATTACATTAGGGGATAAATAGCTTTAAAGGTGCCTGCGGATGAAACACGACTCAACCGCAAACTAGGTTTGTCATCTTACTTGAGGGTAATTGAGCCCTGATGATAGTAGATATCGCAAATTTTCAATTTTTTGGGCAATACAGCACCTCTCAGCACTTTCTAATTCCCTCTATACAGTTCATAATCCGTACAAAATATTGACACTAGAAGGATCTAGAATGCACCCCATCGTTACTCTTGCATTATCACTCTTTTGCTCGCTAATAATTGGAGTCAATGCTTACGCAGGCAACACCAACTCTCTAAGTTGCCAAGGTGACATTAATATTGGCAATTATCACTGTAATGACGCTTCAACCGGAAGCAATGCACTGGCTGAAAAAAACCAATATGCGTATGACTCAGACGTACTTCAAGTACAGCAAATGTTAAGTAAATTAGGCTACAATTCTGGGCACGCCGACGGAATTTATGGGCCAAAGACTAAAAAAGCAATTGAGAAATTTCAATTTGAAAATGGTTTTATGATAAACGACCAAATAACACTTCTTTTGATCTATCGCCTGAAGTTAAAACTTTCTGAGCAATAAAAAAGCTTATCTCAAAGTATCTGCCAAGAATACTTGGAAAACCCTTAGTAAAAACAGTGACTTTCAGATAAGCACCTTAAGGTAATTCGCCCTTTTACGTAACCTCTCAAAGGAAATAGGTGATCCAAGTACGTAAAAAGAATGTGCACTCAATGCTCGCACCACGGACAGTTGAGATTTTGTCACTTCAAATACTATTGCCACCAACCTTTTTGTACTAATCCGTGCCAGTCATGATACTGAACCCTCTTAGTTGATAGGCTACCTAAAAGTAGCCATATCGCATTCCTGTAATTTTATGACATAATGACATCATTATCGCTTCCGCTGGTTACAAAATCGGAAGTACTACCAAATAAAACGTGGCTTTTGTGTGTCACTGTGCCACCAAAAACACCCATACAACCAGAAATTACCCTATACATGACACAAAAAAAGACACTAGAAACTGACCATAGCCCAGTCGAATCAGCCTTTAAACTTGATAGACGCTTCTCTATTGCCCCTATGATGGAATGGACAACCAGCGATTACCGAGTCTTTGCAAGATGCCTGACCAAAAACACGCTTTTGTATACAGAGATGGTGACAACAGGTGCTTTGTTACAAGGTAAAAACCCTGAGCGCTTCCTAAAGTATGACGCGTGCGAGCACCCTATTGCACTACAGCTCGGCGGCTCAGACGCCTCGGCGCTTGCTAAGTGCGCAAAAATGGCGGAAGAGTTTGGTTATGATGAGGTAAACCTAAATGCAGGCTGTCCAAGTGATCGGGTTCAAAACAGTCTGATTGGTGCCATATTAATGGCGCATCCAGATAAAGTTATTGACGCAATGAAAGCCATGCAGGACGCGACCTCTATCCCTGTAACACTGAAACATCGAATTGGTTTAGACGATCAACAAGATTACTCTATTGTGCGTGATTTCGTTGGCGCAGTAGCTGATGCAGGGGTGGAAACCTTTATCGTGCATGCGCGTAATGCTATTTTGCAGGGTTTGAGCCCAAAGGAAAACCGTGAAATTCCGCCGTTAAAATACGATTTTGTGTACCAATTGAAGAAAGATTTCCCTGACCTTGAAATCCTGATCAATGGTGGCATTAAAACAATTGAAGAAACACAAACACATTTACAGCATGTAGATGGTGTGATGATGGGTCGAGAGGCCTACAATAACCCTTGGGTGCTGAGCCAAGTGGATTCAGCTATTTACGGTAATACCCCATTGGTTGAGACACGCTTTGAAGCATTAGAGCGCTTCCTCCCATATGCAGAGCAACAATTAGCAAATGGAGAGCGTCTCATGCATTTAACCCGCCATTTACTGGGCATTTTTCAAGGGATTCCAGGCGGAAAGCAATTTAGACGCTACCTTTCAGAAAACGGTCATCAAAGTGACGCTAAAATTAATGTGTTACTGGACGCTATCGAATTGGTAAAACAACAGCAAGACAAAGCAAAGGATAAGAGCAATGAGCACTAAGTTATCTCAATTAAAAGAGTTCACAACGATTGTTGCCGACACAGGTGATATCACTGCAATCAAAGATTACCTTCCAGAAGACGCAACAACTAACCCTTCTTTGATGCTTAAAGCGGCCCAAATTCCTGAGTATGCCCCATTTATTGATCAAGCGGTTGCTTGGGCAAAAGAACAAAGTAGCGATAAAGCACAGCAAATCATCGATGCCAATGACAAGCTAGCCGTGATTGTTGGTTCTGAGATTCTAAAATACGTGCCAGGCCGCATTTCAACGGAAGTGGATGCGCGCTTATCTTACGACAAAGAAGCGACTATCGAAAAGGCTCGTCGTTTAATCAAACTGTACGAAGAAGCCGGCATCTCTAAAGATCGCGTGTTGATCAAAACCGCTTCAACTTGGGAAGGTATTAAAGCCGCTGAAGAACTTGAGAAAGAAGGCATCAACTGTAACCTAACGTTGTTGTTCTCATTCACGCAAGCACAAGCTTGTGCCGAAGCTGGCGTGTTCCTAATTTCTCCATTTGTTGGCCGTATTCTTGACTGGTACAAAAAATCAACAGGCGAAGAATACACCGCTGAAACGGACCCAGGTGTTGTATCTGTTACAGAGATTTACAACTACTACAAACAACACGGTTACAAAACAATCGTGATGGGTGCAAGTTTCCGTAACATCGGCGAAATCGAACAACTGGCAGGCTGTGACCGCTTAACAATCAGCCCTAACCTACTAGAAGAGCTTAAAAAAGACGAAGGAAAACTAGAGCGTAAACTCGTTCCTACCTCTGACGTCTCTACGGCTGGAGAACCGGTCACTGAGCAAGCTTTCCGTTGGGCTTTAAGCGAAGATGCTATGGCAACAGAAAAGCTGGCGGAAGGTATCCGTAACTTCGCAGTCGATCAACGCAAATTAGAAGCCTTGCTCGAAGCTAAACTGTAAACTCCTTCTTTCCTAAAAGATCACACCAAAACGCGACTTTATGTCGCGTTTTGTTTGTTTACGTGCTGCTTTTATAGTCACTGGGCAAGCTTTCCGCAATGAATATGAATAACGAGTAACGCCCATACCACTTTTGTTTTTAAAATCTATACTGATAGTTCTTGAATGAATTAGGTATAAATTTCATGCTTCAACTTATAAAGAAAATGAGTGTTAGCCTACTGATGACCGTCAGTATATTGGGCCACGCAATGGAAGCAGAACCTCAATTCCAGATAGAGAAAATCAGTCAGCTTCAAGGCATTCCTTGGGGTATGGCGCAACTAAACGCTGACACTTTGCTAGTCACTATTTTGGATGGTCAATTACTCAAAGTAGATATGTTGACGGGAGAAACCGTCGAACTTTCAGGCCTACCTAAGATAGCAAGGTTTGGTCAAGGAGGCTTGCTAGACGTCGCTATCTCCCCTGACTTTAAAGACACCGGCTGGGTATATTTTACCTATGCTCATCCAACAACATCCGATGAAGCAACCACGGCATTGGCCCGGGCTAAGTTATTAGACAACGCACTTGTGGAGTGGACCGATCTTGTTATTGCCGATGCAAGCTCTTCAAAAGGTCAGCACTTTGGCAGTCGAATTGCTTTTGATGGTCAGGGGCATGTCTTTTTCTCGGTTGGTGATCGCGGTAAACGAGCCAATGCACAAGATCTATCCAATCATGCGGGTAGCATACTCCGCGTCAATATGGACGGCTCTGTGCCAGCTGATAACCCCTACGTTAGACATGGGCAAGTACGCCCAGAAATATGGAGTTTTGGCCACAGAAATCCCCAAGGGCTGTACTTTGACAAAAAGACTCAACACTTATGGTCTAATGAACATGGTCCACGTGGTGGTGACGAAATAAACTTGATCCGTGTTGGCGCCAATTATGGCTGGCCAATCGCATCATACGGAAAAGAATATTGGGCACCAATACAAGTGGGTGAATCAACCAGTAAAGAAGGCGTTGAAGAGCCTAAGAAAGTATTCATTCCTTCCATTGCGCCAAGCTCTTTGCTGATTTACCGTGGCGACCTATTCAAAGGGTGGAACGGGGATTTTCTTTCAACCGCTTTAGCATTACGCCATCTGAACAACGTTAAACTGGAAAGCGGCAAGGTCTATGAAACAAGGTTTCTAGAAAACCTCAACGAACGCTTACGAGATGTTATTGAAGCCAGTGACGGTAGTTTGTTAATCAGTACAGACTCTGGGCAAATACTGCAAGTTTTCCCAGAGCATTAATAAAGAGGCTAATGCCTCTTTATTAATGCTGATTCATTTATATCTTATCAGATAGCTGGTACCGTCTATGCCACTGACGTAATTCTGAAAATGTCATCGGCTGCGCAATCGAATACCCTTGGAAATAGTCACACCCTGCATCTTTTAATAGGTCAAACTTAGCCATGGTTTCAATGCCTTCAGCGGTTACTTTGATGTTCTGAAGATGACATAGCTCAACGGTTGGTTCCATAAGCTTATGATAAGCATCATTAGTTAAACGATCGACTAACTCTTTATCAAACTTCACCTTATCAACTGGGTAATCAATCATCTGAAGCAACGGCGTATACCCAATACCAAAGTCGTCTATCGAAATATTAAACCCAGCATCACGCAATTCTCTTAATACAGAAAGCACTTGCTCGACTGCGAAATAACCAAATGTTTCAGTGATCTCAAGCTCAACTGAACGATCAGGTACATTAAATTCTTTCTTAAGGTTAATGATTCGATCGGCAAAAGCTGTTTGCCCAAGCTCTCCCGCGGAGATATTAATGGCGATAACAATCTCTTCACCTAACAACTCTCGAAGATTTGATAATTCACTAAACGCGTTTCTAAACACCCAATCGTCAATTTTAGTATAACTACCCGTTTGCTCGGCTATGGGCACGAACTCATCGGGCGTAATTTGCCCTAGATCCGGCGAAAACCAACGCAGTAATATTTCTAATCCTTTAATCGTATGATTTTGATCCACAAACGGCATAAAAACGAGAGAAAACTCTTCATCACAGTTTACAAACTTCAAGGCATCTTCAATCAACTTTACTCGACGTGCTGCGCGAGCAATCGTGTGCGAGTACGCCGAAAAGCGATTTTTACCCGTACGTTTGGCGTGATACATAGCCATGTCAGCGTTTGCAATCAGCTCTCTTAGATCCTCACCATCACTTGGGTAACTCGCTATACCAACACTTGCTGATACTGGAGTAATATAACGTTCCGTCTTAAATCCGCCTTCAAATAAACTGACTAAACTTGAGGCCAGCACCAAACGATCATCTAAATGATCATGGGCTAAGACAATCGCAAACTCATCACCCGCTAAACGAGATACAAGTGAACTTTGGTTTCGATGCTCGTCGTTTTGCAATAACGCCTGAAAAGTCAATGCAGTATGTTGTAACAATTCATCGCCCGCTTCATGCCCTAATCGGTCGTTAACAAACTTAAAATTATCTAAGTCGATATAAATTAAAGAAACATAGCTATGACGATTCCACGCTCTTATCAATGCTCGTTTTGCAAACTCTTGGAATCGGGTTCGATTGGGTAGCTTTGTTAACGAGTCAGTCACAGAAAGAACTCGTGACTGTCTCAAATTTTCATTAAGCTGATCATATAAGTCGTAAAACTTGATACCTAGACGACTCACCTCGTCTTTACCGAAAGGTTTTTGAATATTACTTTGATGCTCGTCCATCACTAAGGTTAATTGTCGATCTAACGACTCAATGGGATGAATAATAAAACGTTTTATTAAAAGTAATAATAACGCCGTTATAGCAACACCTAGAATCACCGAAACAGCCAGCATCCAACCAATTAAATAGGAACGTGATTGACTTAAATACTGCTCTGTCAGTTGCATTTCCAAATCGAAGTCAGGGAATAAGGTAATTGACCGAAAAGTATCTGACACGTCAGGCTTCACATTTGTACTGCGATTCACTATTGAAGGCTTTACACCATATCGCTCGCTTAAATTGTTGTATAACTGATCAAACTTGGTTAAGTAGACCGTTGCAACAATCGCAATGGAATCCTCCATTGATGGCTTTAAAGGATGTGTAAATGTAGAGGCGTTAACGGTTTTGCCATACAAATAGGCGTGATGCTCACGCTTTAGAAACATGAGTTTTTGTGCTCGTAAATCATTTTTCAGAATCAATGATCTAGCAAACATCGGCAAGAAACTGGGCATATCTGAAAACGGATCATCGCTACGCTCGTAATGATACAACGGCTCGCCTTTATTATTAAAAACCGTCAATAATACACGCGCTTTTTCATCTTCAAGAACTTCATTAATTAAGTAATCTAGGCGTTGCGTGACAAAGTATTCATTTACATCCCTGCCAATATAGTGTGTGAAATCTGCAAGGGTTTCGCCTTCTAAGAGAAGCGAAATGATATTTTCACTTATGCTTGCCTCACGCTCAAACTCGATTTTTGCTTGCAATAGTTTTAGGTCGAGCCTGTTCTGCTCGACCTCTGTCAGCGTAGCGGTTTGGATTTGATACACTCCAATCGTAGCCGCCAATACTCCGACAAGAAGAATTGGTAGAACGAGGAGGACGAGCCGTTTAGTTAGAGTCATAGTAGCGAATTAAAGCGTCCTTGATGCGTGTCCTTTTTAATATATCAACACCTTTAAGCTCCTTAAACAATGTCGAATTTTGAATAGCTTCCGCATCTAAATAAATCGACGTATCATTTAATATCTCGCTATCAATATAAGGTATGGCGTCTTTATAGGGAGAAGCGACCCAAAGTCGATCCGTGTTTCTTGCACTTATTTCGGCACGAGATAAAAAGTTTATAAATGCTTGAGCCTCTTCTTTTCGTTTAGACTCCATAGGAATAGCTAAGCAATCCACCCACACAATAGCCCCCTCATCCGCTATGGTGTACTGCCAAAGCGCATCGCCACCTTGAAGCTCATTCAGACCTTCTTGGTCACCCGAGTAAGCAGGTGCGATCCAGATATCTTCTTGATCGGGGGAGTTAGACACATAACTGTATATATAATCATAGGTCTCTACAAAGTGCGATTGGTGCTTGAGCAATTGGAATGCTTCTTTGAGATGAGTTTCACTATGTGTGTCAATTGGATAACCTAAAGCGGCCAAGGCCGTTGTTAAAAGTTCATCCGCTTGCCCTAGCATACCGACATGACCGCGAAGCTCCTCCACAGGGTCCAAAAGATCCATCCAACTACTAACCTGTCTGTCAATTTTGTCACTTCGGTAAACGATTCCATACGTCCCCCAAAGATAGTGACGACCATAACGACCACAGGCTTCAGGCCAAAGTTTTTCTCGGCGAACCTCTTGTTCGACTGGGTAGAGATGACCTGCTTGAGACATGACGCGAATTGTAGAGTTATCCACCACTACCACATCAATATTTTCAGCATTATGGCCTGATAAAATTAAATTTCTTTGTGCTTCATCATCATACAATACTAAATGAATGGGGATACCTGTCTGCTTTTCCCATTCTTCAATAACGCTTTCACCGACAAAATCTTCCCATGTAAATAGAGTAAGCGGCGAGTTATCAGCTTGCACTGAAGCTGATAACATAGCTGAAAAAAGAACAGCACTATAAGCCATGGTTTTTTGTGGCATTCGCTTCCCCTAAATAGAAAGATCTCATTTATTAAAGCTCTTCACCCCAAGAATCTGTTTCAGCTTCACCCCAGGAGTCTGTTTCACCGCCCCAAGAATCACTACCTTCAACACCCCAAGAGTCGGAAGAAATACCCTCTTGCGTTTGCAAACCATCACTTTGTCTTAGGCTAGAAGTACCTTTTATCTCACCCTGACGGTTTTGAATGTAGACATCTCGTAAAAAAGAGTAACGATCACCAAACACCATACGCTCAGCCGACAAGTATTTAGCACGAATCTGAATGACATTAACGCCGCGAGCAATCCACTTGTGATCATCCGTGAAGTCGTACAAATCCATACCATCATACAAAGAATAGTCTACAACCATGCCACTGGCATCACGTACAGTAGAAGGCCCAAAGAATGGCAATACTAAATATGGGCCTGAATCGACTCCCCAGTACCCCAATGTTTGGCCAAAGTCTTCTTCGTAGTGTTGCAAACCCATTGCCCCTGCAACATCAAAAAGACCAAAAATACCGATGGTGCTATTGATAATAAAACGAAACGTTGACGAGGCGGTTTCATCCCATTTCGCCTGCAGTAAATTATTAAAGGCATTAGGCACTTCCCCTAAATTTGAAAAAAAGTTACCCACCCCTTTTTGCATGAAATTCGGCGTTATCGCATCATAGCCCTGAGCGAGGGGTTTCAATCCATATTCGTCTACCGTTTCATTGAAACCAAACATTGAGCGATTAAACCCTTCCCAAGGATCTTCAGGGGTCGTCTCTGCGACAGCAAACAAAGACGCTAACAAAAGACCTAAGCTGGCCACTATTTTTTTCATCTCGTATTCACTCCCTTGCCTTAAACAAGCTTCTTCACTTCTTGCCATTGTTTTGCTAAACGCTTTTCAGAAATTGGTTCTAGGGTGCCAACCGTTTGCGCAAACAATGATATACGATATTCTTCCAACAACCAGCGATAGCGCGTCAGGTTGGGATCATAGATCCCCTTTTCATCATGCGCTTTTTTCTGGCGTACATATTGTGCCCACAACGTTTCCAGCTCGCCTACCGCGGCATTTTCTTTATTCAAATGATTCTGAAAACGCTCTAAACGTACTTCCACCCCTTTGAAATAACGCGGCAACTGGCCAAGCCAATACAGCGGTGTAGCCCCAATAAACCCAGGATAGACTAAGTTTTCTAGCTGTTTTTTAATATCACCATAAACTATCGTCCAAGGTAGGGGCATAGAGCCTTTCATTTGTTTAGCAACTTTCTGATAAGCTGACAGAACCGAATGCAGTTGCACGCCCATCTCATTAGCGACAGAGATCAATTGACTCTTACGTGACGTCAGTCGCTGCTCAAACTCATCTTTTGTTCTTGGTAACGATTGCTCTTCCAAAAACACTTTTTCAACGATGGCATCCAGTAAATCATGGAGTAGCACTTCTTTCTTGCCAATCGGCGCAAATAACAACATGGATTCACGCAATTTAGGTACATTTCTTTCAAGGTACTTCATGTCCTTGTGGAGTGCTATTTTTAATAATGCGATCACCCCTTTCCGATGAGCTTCTGCTGCAGTGCTCGGGTCATCGTACATTTTTAGTGAGACCGAATGCTCGTTGGCTACGAGTGCAGGAAAAGCGGTAACTTTAATTCCCGCTTGTTTCAGCTCCTGACGCTCAGGCACATCTTGATCAGGCCACTGGGTTAACTCTGCTTGCTCATGTTTTTTGGTGCCAAATTTCGCAAAGCTTTTCTCAACCATTTCGGCAAAACGAGATTGCAACTCCGATAAATCCTTGCCGCTGCCGAGCACTTTGCCACGTTCATCAATCACATCAATGCTCAGCGTCAAATGCCCTTCTAACCGCTCTGCGTTCCACTCCGTAAGTGGTATTTCCACCAAGGTTTCACGCTTAATTTGGAGTGATAATTGCTCCAACAAATCGCCTTTATCCTTAGATAAGTTAGGATAAATACGATCCACAAACTGAGGAATTGGCACAAATCGACGACGTAAAGCCTTTGGTAAGGCTCGAATGAGTGATTCACAGCGTTCCTTCACATAACCCGGCACTGCCCAACCCAGCTCATCTAACGTCAACTGGCGCAACAGTCCGACAGGCACTTTTAATGTGGCACCATCTTTTTGTTGGCCGGGAGCAAACTCATAATCAATCGGCAGCGCGACACCGTTCAATGAATAGTTATCAGGAAACGCAAATTCATCAACGTTAATGTCCTGATTCACTAAGTCATCACGCGTCATCAATAAGAGATCGGGGTTCTGCTTAGCAAAATACTCCACATTTTTCTGATTTCGTACGTCTTCTGGCAGTCGTGTATTATAGAAATGATACACCGCTTCATCATCAACAAGAATATCGCGGGTCCGCAATTTTGCTTCTTGAGTCTCTACCGTTTTAATGAGGTCTTGATTGTATTGAAAAAATTTAGCTTTTGATTTTAAGCCGTGTTCTACCAGCGCCTGGCGAATGAAGACATCGCGGGCATCTGCTGGATTCACGTGCCCGTAGTCAATACGGCGTTTCGCAATCAAGATCAGACCATAAAGCGACACTTGTTCGTTGGCGACAACTCGACCTTGATTACGCTCAAAATGCGGATCGAAATACTGACGTTTAACAAACGGTGCGGCGTATTCTTCCACCCACTGTGGGTCAATCTTCGCCACAATACGCGCATACAATTTAGACGTTTCCACCAATTCTGCGGCCATCATCCATTGTGGCGGACGTTTAAACAGCATAGAACCAGGGAAAATGGCTAACTTACGTGATCGACAACCGAGCATTTCTCGAGAGTCATCAATTTTATTCGCCACCTGTGTAAACAAGCCCGCTAGAAGCGCTTTATGAATAGCATCGTACTGCCGTTCTTCATGATCCACTTCTTTGAAGCCCAGTTGCTTACAAGCAATCAAGATCTGACGATGAATATCACGCCATTCGCGTAGGCGCATAAAGTTTAAAAACTGTTTGCGACAATACTGACGCAGCTGATTTTGGGACAACTCTAAGCGTTGCTCTTCAAAGCGCTGCCAAAGGTTAAGCAATACCATGAAATCCGAGTTTTCATCTTTATCGACGGCATGACATTGATCAGACTGCGTCTTTTTGTCTTGCGGACGTTCACGAGGATCCTGCACTGATAACGCGCTAACAATGATTGCCACTTCTTTTAAAACGTGATGCTCGTTCGCAGCAATCAGCATACGCCCTAATTTAGGGTCAATCGGAAGCTTAGCAAGTTGACGACCTATGGTGGTCAGACGTTCATTTTTCAGAGCTCCTAATTCGGTTAACGCTCGGTAACCATCATTGATCATGCGTTTTTCAGGCATTTCAACAAATGGAAACTTTTCTACCGCACCCAAACGCAAATTGGCCATTTGCAAAATAACGGACGCTAAGTTGGTACGAAAAATTTCAGGATCCGTAAACTCTGAGCGATTTTGGTAATCTTCTTCGTCATATAAACGTATACAGATGCCATCCGCTACACGACCACATCGCCCCGCACGCTGATTGGCACTGGCCTGACTGATCTTTTCGATCGGTAACTGCTGCACTTTGGAACGCACACTATAACGACTGATACGCGCCAAACCTGGATCGATCACATAACGAATGCCAGGAACCGTTAGCGAAGTCTCCGCCACGTTAGTCGATAACACAATGCGTCGACCGCCGTGCGATTTAAAAATGCGTTGCTGCTCACTGCTGCTTAATCGGGCATACAAGGGTAAAACTTCCACCCCTTGCAGTTGTTCTTGTCGCAATAACTCAGCCGTCTCGCGAATTTCACGCTCACCGGGTAAGAAAACCAGTATATCGCCTGCTCCACGGTAACCAGAAGCACGTTCTTCTGCGATCAAAAGCGTCACCGCATCTAATACGCCCTGCTCCATCGACTGATCTTCGTCGAGCTCTTCCGAATCACCTTTGCTCAGTAGTGGCTGGTAACGAATTTCAACGGGATAAGTACGTCCAGAGACTTCAATAATGGGGGCATTATTGAAGTGACGAGAGAATCGCTCAACATCAATGGTGGCTGAGGTGACGATCACCTTCATATCAGGGCGGTTATCCAATACCCGCTTTAGATAGCCTAACAAGAAGTCGATATTAAGGCTGCGTTCGTGGGCCTCATCGATAATAATCGTGTCGTATTTCTGCAGATACTTATCCTGCTGTATTTCAGCCAGCAAGATACCGTCCGTCATCAATTTGATGAGCGTTT
This sequence comes from Marinomonas gallaica, assembly GCF_001639745.1. GTDB lineage: Bacteria > Pseudomonadota > Gammaproteobacteria > Pseudomonadales > Marinomonadaceae > Marinomonas > Marinomonas gallaica. The sequence continues at coordinate 45,296 of NZ_LTAX01000007.1, read as the reverse complement.
CTTGTTGACTTTCATCTGTAAAACGGACTTGGAAGCCTACCGCCTCGCCCAGTTTCACATTCAATTCGTCACTGATACGATCGGCAACGCTGCGCGCAGCGATACGACGTGGTTGCGTGTGACCGATTTGACCAGCAATGCCGCGACCCGCTTGCAAACACATTTTAGGTAACTGAGTGGTTTTACCCGACCCCGTTTCCCCCGCAATGATCACCACTTGGTTTTCTTGGATGGCTTTAACGATTTCATCGCGTCGCCCTGAAACTGGCAACGATTCATCAAACGTGATGTTAGGCATGCGTGCTTGACGCGCCTGATAGAGTGTTTTCGAGGATTCAATTAATCGCGCCACTTCGGTTTCTAACTTTGAAGTAGGCAGACCTTCCCTTCGACGTTTTTCAAGCATCTCTAGCTTTCGAGTAATCGCGTGACGATCTCGTGCCATAAGCTCAGCAGACTGATGCCCTGGCAAATTGGTTTCTTGGTTATCTCGCATGTAGTACTACGGACCTTACAAATACGGCGCCAATACAGACGACTGACGAATGGTAACTGTTTAATATGGATCAGATTCTATCATTAAATGCGGCAATTGGCGTTGACTGTATCGACCACTCAATAAGGATGCACACATCTAACCTTATAGTTCAAAATTCTTACATCGTTTCAGTGGATACGGTTATAGTGGACGACTACAATTGAACTCAATGAATACACTCCCTAAACAATAGATAAGGATGGCCAATGTCTGAACAAGTATTTAACGATAACTCCTTAACCATCGGCAACACACCACTGGTACGTCTTAACCGCATTGGAAATGGAAATATCTGGGCCAAAATCGAAGCGCGCAACCCAGCTTTTTCTGTTAAATGTCGCATTGGCGCTAACATGGTTTGGGACGCGGAAAAACGTGGTGTTCTAACAGAAGGCAAAGCCATTGTTGAGCCGTCAAGTGGTAACACCGGTATTGCTTTATGTTTCGTTGCTGCGGCGCGAGGTTACGACATTACCATCACTATGCCATCCAGCATGAGTCTTGAACGCCGCCAAGTTATGAAGGCATTAGGTGCCACGATTGTGTTAACTGAGCCGGCGAAAGGCATGAAAGGCGCGATCGAAAAAGCGCAAGAAATTGCTCAAGACCCTAACTTTGTTCTGCTACAACAATTTGACAATCCCGCTAACCCAGAAATACACGAACAAACAACTGGGCCTGAAATTTGGAACGATACCAATGGTGAAGTTGATGTCTTTGTCGCAGGTGTGGGTACTGGCGGTACCATCACAGGCGTAAGTCGTTATATCAAAAACACGCAAGGCAAAGCGATCACCAGTGTCGCCGTTGAACCAACCGCCTCTCCGGTGATCACGCAAACCATCAATGGAGAAACACCAACCCCTGCACCTCACAAAATTCAGGGCATTGGCGCAGGCTTCGTACCTAAAAACCTTGATCTGTCTGTTGTTGATCGCGTTGAGCAAGTATCAAACGAAGACGCAATTGCCATGGCAAAACGTCTAATGCGCGAAGAAGGCATTTTGTGTGGTATCTCATGTGGTGCAGCCGTGGTTGCAGCAGAGCGATTGAGCCAAGAAGCAGAGTTTGCAGACAAGAAAATCGTAGTGGTGTTGCCGGATTCCGGTGAGCGCTATCTGTCTACAGCATTGTTTGAAGGTGAATTCAGCGACAACGAACTTGTTCAGTAATCACTAGCTAAGCTTACCGCTGTAATATGAAAACAGGCCCTCAAATTGTGGCCTGTTTTTTTTCACATAAACTGTTGTTTGCTTTAAGCAATTAAACAGTACGAAACAAACTCTGTATATCATCTAGATTACCGACGTACTCTGTACCATAAAACACTTGCGGCGTTCGAGTGGCGTCGTTGGCAAATAAACCCACCAAGTCAGAAGATGCGTTGGCAATGTTCACGCTAATTGTTTCAAATGCAATGTTGTTCTGCGCTAAGGTGTTCTCAGCAGCGCTGCAAAACCCATTATCAGACGCACAGTATAACGTGTAATGTTTCATCAAATATTCCTCTTAACGTTAGATCGCCTTGAATGGCGTTTTTAAGAGCGATTGGCGCCCTTTTAGTAGGGCTAACTATAAAAAGAATATTGATATCCATGAAATCAATTAAAAATATAGATCCGATAGTTTTTTTTAAACCCTAATTACGCATCAAGCATTTCTACCTCAGGCTTAATATGAACAACTAGCTCCCCCGCATCAAACACGCACATCTCACCCGCCCGCATTTGATGCCATGTTTCATTTTCCGTTAATGGCTGCGTCGCGATCACTGTCACCACATCTTTATCAGTTGTCACTTCTTTAAAATCAACGGTCATGTCTTCATCTGACAGAGTGGCTGGCTTAAACGGTGCTCGACGAGTGATCCAATGAAGCTTAGTGGTGCAATAAGAAAACAAATATTGCCCATTAGATAGCATCATATTAAAAACACCTTTCTCTCGCAGTCGGTCGCATAGCTCGGTAAGTGTTTCTGAAAGCGCTTGTACATCGGGCATGGTATCGCCAAAACGTGCCATCAGCTGCTCTATGATCCAACAAAACGCTCGTTCAGAATCCGTTGTCCCTAGAGGGAAATGGGTTAATAGCGACAAACTTTGAGGCGTATCCAACTGGCCATTATGGGCATAACTCCAAGTTGTATCCCACAACAATCGGCTAAATGGATGCGTATTAGGCAAACACACATTGCCTACATTCGCTTGGCGAATATGGCTGATAACAATGTGACACTTCAACGAGGTTTTACTCATCACATCGGCCATGTCTGAATCTGCACTTGGCCGCGGATCGTGTATTGACCAAACGTGGCTGTCTCGATACATCGCCATACCCCAACCATCTTTATGGGGACCGGTTCGACCGCCTCGGGCACGTAGGCCCGAGAAACTAAAGCAAATGTCCGTTGGCACATTTGCGCTCATTCCAAGCAACTCACACATTAAATTAATCTACTTTTAGCTGTTTACGTTTTTTACGGATGCGACGAAAGATTAAATAGCCGCCCACGAGTAAAATCACACCGGCACCATTTAGCGCGCCGTATAGTATCCATTCACTACTGGAAAGTCCCGCGGGCTCTTCTTTCGCTTTAGTGTCATCTATCGACTCATTAATAGCAGCATCGACAGCCTCATCTTGCTGACTGGCTGGATCGATTTCCTCCATTTCTTCCTGGGATACCAGCGCAATTTGTGGCGTCACAACAACCGGCATTAAGTCACGATTTATCGCCGCAACCGCCGCCATTTCAGCCCCACCTTCATCCCGTGATTGACTCAGTTTAACGACATCAGCGCCATTACGATTTAGGTACCATGAAGGCGTAGAATACTCGAAACGAACACCAGTTTGAGTAATGCCGATTAAACGTATGTGAGCACTCAACGCACTGTTTGGCGCAACTGGGTAAATTTTTTGCCAGTACCCCTCACCAATTAAGGGCATTTCAAGGGACTCTTCGCTACCATCACCACTTGTGATAATTAAACGTGCATTACTGCGAAGCAAATTTAAGCGCAAGTTCGTTGGCTTAGCAGAAAAAGCCACTAAGTTTTCACTCTGGCGCTCTGCTTCCAATGAAATCGGTGCTGTCACTGCAAAAAATTGGCTAAGTTTGCGAACAAAAGTTTTTCCGTCTACTTCTGAAATCAACTCATAGTTGCCTTCACCCGTAATTTGCTCAATTTTATTCTTGAATTGATTATTAGTGATGGGTAATGGACGATTAAGGAGTTGTTTCGTACTCTCACCACTCAGCAGATTCAGTTTTTGCTTGGTCTCAACTAATGACAGTACCTCGGGATCTTCAATCAGAGTGTTATCTTGGAACAGTCCGACGGTCGAATAAATAGGTTCATTCACAAACAAAACCGGAGCGACTTTGGTGGCTTGAGCGCTGAGTTTGGTGATCACACGAATGTTACTGCGCTCTAAATCGACATCCTCTACTTTCCATGTCCCCACACTTGGCTTAGTAATGGTAACCAACAAATAATGATCCGCATCGACATAAGAGACATTCTGCGCCTCCATTTTCAACCGTTGGCCGCTTGGCAAAAATACTTTTGGTGAGACGCCTTGCTCATGAAATATGAGTAAGGTGGCCTCTTCAATAGCGTCATCAATAAAGAATGTATTACCTTCAAAAGGTACTTCTTCTGACGGTGCCGCTTGTGAAAAGACTCGATCAAAGGTATCTAACAAGTCATTTGGCGTAGCAACTTCTGTATGTGTTGCATCCGTTAACGTCGAGACTGATGACAGCAGCTCTTTATCGGTATATCCCGTCATGGAAACTGTATGCAAATGGATATTACGTTCAGCCAACTGACTGGCCAAATCGTTCATAATCCGAGAACGAGAAGCTTCATTCACCGCTTCATCCAAGCTTACATCCACCATACCATCGGTGACCAAGATCCAATGGCGATCAAAGCCTGGCTCTAAATCCCCAGCATCAGGTGTTTGCAGCAACATTCTAATTATCGATTCTAAATCCGTCTTCAAATCACCTGGCGTGTAATTACTAACAGCTTGGCTTAATGCCTGTTTCGTTTCTTGATTGACACGTGCTTCTGGTAGCAACACTCGGGCACGCTCTCCAAATAGCCAGACACCCAGAGTAGCTTGTTCTTCAGGTGCTAAATCGGAAATGAGTTTTAAAGACTCGGCGGTTAATTTGTCAGGATCACTGATCAACATACTGCCAGAGGCGTCTACAATGAGACGAAATTGTGTGTCAGCAGCAGCCCAGGGGGCTATTGTAAGAAGTATCATCACCAAACAACTGTTGACGTGCTTTCGTATAACCATCTTCTTACTCCTGAGCAACTGCTTTATATGCTAATTCGAAGGATTGCCCTAATAAGTAGGATCATAGGGCTCGGGCATTCCGTGTACCCATTTGATTATATGTTCTTCCCAACGCTCTTCGTCAACGGTGTTTTCGTTAACGGCGTAATGGCTAACATTTAGGCCTTGAGTTTTCATTTCTCGATCACTGCCCACCACAAGTGGATGCCAGTTCGGTAAATCGCCCGTTTGATGCAGTACTCGATAGCTACAAGTGTCGGGCAGCCAATCAAACGCTGCGACATCTTCCGGCCTAAGAGACAAGCAGCCTTCGACCTTTTCAAGACGCTGATCATAGACTTTACAACGGCAAGCATTAATATCTAATTGGTGACACGACAGGTTGGTGTAATACACCTCTTCTGTCTCATCATCTACCATTTTCTGTAAACAGCACTTGCCACAGCCATCACAAATAGACTCCCATTCACTGGGGGACATTTGCGCCATCGGCGTGGTCTTCCAAAAAGGTTCGTAACGCTTTGCAATCATCAGTAACGAGCTTCCGTCGGCGCTTTATACATATCCAATAAATACTCTTCCCGAGCGGGTGGCATTTGCAAATAAAAACCTTTCTCTTTAATCGATTCCATAACGTCTGTAGCGTTCGCTCGAGCCAATTTTTGATCTGGTTTAATCAGCATTGTCATTGCACTAATGCCCGCGCCAAAGCGAGACATTAATGCTTCTGGAATGTTCTTTAACCCTTTGTTTTTCTCAACATAAAGGTACATTTCGTCCACTTTTGATGAGCGGAAAATTTCAATAATCATGTGACTCATGATAGTTACTCAGTAAGTAATAGTATTAGTTTGCGAATTTTTCTAACAAAGGTGCAACCACCTTATCTTTGCGCCAGCCATTAAACGCTGGATTCGACCAATCCATCGGTGAGCCTTCATAAACATGTCGCATCAAGGGATCCAACAATTTACGTTTTAACACCACTTCCGGTGCCAGCTCCAGTTGCTGAGCAAGTTGCTTTGAATACGCTCGCATCGCCTTTGATAAATCACCGGCTTCGGAAGGCAGTGGAGCAGGCAATGGTTTTTGGTATTCATCGGCACTCAACTCATTCACCAATGCAATTTTTTCAAGCACTGTATCGGAATATAAGCGCACTTGCTTAGGCGTAATTTCTTCTGTCTTGCCTATATCACGCGCGTTATCCGGCATAAACTTAGCCAGCGCCCATAATGTACGGTCTTTCAGCACTTGGCCACGGGGCGTATCGTTTGCGCGAGCTCGCTCATCACGCCACAAGTACAGTAAACGCAACAACGTCAGGCCTTTCGGACTTAAACGCCAAGCCGCTTTCACACCATCCCAATTCTGCTCAGCATCATTATTTTGCAAATATTGCCATTTAAGACTTTCGCAATCTTCTAGCACCCAATCGAGCATGTTTTTCGCGATTAAACGCTCTACCTGCATTGGGTATACTTCAGCAAGATATATAACATCTAAGGCTGCATAACGTTTTTGCGCGTCCGTTAAAGGGCGAAGAGTCCAATCAGATCGCGTCTCATCTTTGGCAACATCGATATCAAGGTAGGCTTTCACTAACTTAACATAGCTTAACGACCATTGTGCACTGGCAAACGCTTCACCGATTTGAGTGTCATAAAAAGGTGTCGGCAACACGCCTAAAAGGTGATCAAAGACATCTAAGTCTTCAGAGCAGGCATGAAAGACTTTCATAACGTCTTCATTAACCAATAGCGCGCGCAATGGTGACCAATCTGAGATGGTTTGTGGATCAATTAAGACCGCTTGCTTGCCTTCAGAAATTTGAATCAAGCCTGTCACTGGGTAAAAAGTCGTGCGACGCACAAACTCAGTATCCACTGCAACAAAAGACAATGTGGACCAGTAATCACACCACTTCGCCAGTGCTGCATCGTTATCCACCCAAACAATATCGAGATTTTGGTTTTGTGTATCCATGTTATAGTCTTTTCCGGCCTTCTAATGCTAACGCTAGCGTATTACCGTCAACATATTCTAATTCGCCGCCCATCGGTACACCCTGAGCTATACGACTGACGTCTACTCCGTGAGGTTTCAGCATTTGCGCAATGTAATGGCTAGTCGCTTCACCTTCTACGGTACTGTTTGTAGCAATGATAACTTCTTCAACACCGACTTTTTTAGCCAGTGTCTCTAAGCGATCTAAGCCAAGCTCTTCTGGTCCAATGCCATCAATCGGGGAAAGATGCCCAAGCAGAACAAAATACAATCCATCAAACTGCTTAGTACTTTCAATGGCAATCACATCAGCAGGCGTTTCAACAATACATAAACGACTGCTGTTACGCTGATCGTCAGCGCATATAGGACAGAGCGTATCCTCGGTCAAAGTGCGGCACTGATGACAGCGCCCCACTTTATCCAATGCTTGACGAAGAGACTGAGCGAGTCGATCAGCCCCTTGGGAATCGCGTTCTAATAAATAGAGCGCCATTTTTTGCGCGGACTTAGGCCCAACACCCGGTAAACAGCGCAGGGACTCAATCAGCTCTTTAATTAATGGGCTGAACAAGTGTCCACTCCTATCTTAGAAAGGCATTTTGAAACCAGGAGGAATCGGCATGCCTTCTGTCGCAGCCGCCATTTTCTCTTTAGAAGCCGATTCAATGTTACGCACGGCATCATTAATGGCCGCCGCTACTAGATCTTCTAGCATTTCTTTGTCGTCTTCAAACAGAGAGTCATCGATTGAAACACGTTTCACATCATGACGACCTGTCATTGTGATTTTCACAAGGCCTGCACCCGCTTGGCCTTCAACTTCCATATTGCCCACTTCTTCTTGGGCTTTTTGCATGTTTTCTTGCATTTTTTGCGCTTGGCGCATCATGTTGCCCATACCACCTTTAAACATAACTCTCTCCAAATATAGTAATTAAGCTTTCACTTTAACTGTGTCATAAAGAACTTGGCCACCCAACGTTTCCGCTAACGCTTGAACCACTGGGTGCGCATTTAAATGATTGATCGCAGCTTGCAGTGCTTCGGCACGCTTGCTTGCCGCAAACTCTTCGGCCGTCACACCTTCCACCTCAGCCAGCGTATCGATAATAAGTGGCACTGGCGCAGCGAAAAATTCCGATAACTGGTTTTGTATTTGCTCATAACGAGCTTGATTTAACATATGCCCGTATTCAAGTGGAACTTGTAATTTCACCCCTTGCTCTGAAGCATCCATCAAACAAGAGTTCATAATTATATTTTGGACCAATCCAGTTAATTTCAAGCGTGGCGCCACCAACCACCATAGATTCATGGTCATATCTTTAAAATGCGCAATGTCTGGCAACGGAATTGCCAATGCTGGCTGAGCAACTGTATCGGGCTGCTTTTCAATTAAAGCCGGTTTATCTGATACAGTCTCCACCAGATTTGCTGACATCGCGTATGGGTCTGAGGTTTCTGCAATGGCTCGCTCATCGGCCTCATCGTCCGTTTCTTCTTCTGCTGCATTGGAGTCATTCAGCATTTTAGAGAGACGAGCACTAGGATCGACCGACACTTTTGGCTGAGACGTCGTAGCCGGTACCGCTTCTGTAACAACCGGCTCAGGTGGCAATGATTCAGGCACAGCATAATCCGCTACCGACGCTTGGTACTCATTGTCTTCGTCGTCAGGTAATGACTCATCCCATGGCGGAGTTTGCTCATTCGTCAACGACGGTTCAGCAGGTGCTACTGGAACTGGCGTTTCTGCTAGCGTCTCAACCGGTGTCGCTGTAACCGCATCCCCTTGGTCATACTCAGTTTTAGCAGGTGTTACTTCTGCATCACTCGCAGGCAAAACCGTAGCGGCTATATTCGACTCAGCTGTTTTTTTTTGCTCGACTGTCGGTTCAGGTTCTCGATAAGGGGCAACGGGCTCAGAAGGCGCTTCGTAACGTACAGTCATCTGAGTGGCTGGTCGAAATGCGATTAGGCGAAACATCAACATTTCAAAGCCGGATTTAATCGAGTGAGACAAAGGAAGATCGCGTCGGCCAATTAACAAACTTTGGTACATCACCTGTATTTCTTCAGGCGAGACATTGTGTGCCAATTGCTGAATACGAGCTAAATCCCCCATCTGATCTTGCAGCACACCAGGTACTTGTTGCTCAACTGCCACGCGGTGCAATGCATCCAACAAGGCACCACAGATTGAAATGAAGTCCGGCTGATAATCTGCCAACGCTTCGATTTTTATCAATGTTTGAGCCGCGTCTTTTGCCGCAACGGATTCTAATAAAGATAAAATCTGAGTCTGGTTGACCAATCCCAGCATAGATGTCACACCGGTTTCGGTAATTTTACCATCACCAAAGGCGATCGCTTGATCCGTCAAACTCAACGCGTCTCGCATACTGCCATTAGCTGCTTGACCAATTTGCCACAAGGCCGGTTGGTCATAGCTGACTTGCTCGGAGCCAAGAACGGTTTGTAAATAATCAACCACTCGCTGTGCCGACATATTCTTAAGATTAAACTGCAAACAGCGAGAAAGAATCGTCACAGGTAGTTTTTGTGGATCCGTCGTCGCTAGTAAAAACTTAACATGCTCAGGCGGTTCTTCTAGGGTTTTTAGCAGCGCGTTAAATGAATGACTCGACAACATGTGCACCTCGTCTATTAGGTACACCTTGAAACGCCCTCGTGTGGGTGCGTATTGGACGTTCTCCAATAGCTCTCGGGTGTCTTCGACTTTGGTACGCGACGCCGCATCCACTTCAATTAGGTCAACGAAACGTCCTTCCGTGATTTCACGACAGCTGTCGCATTCGCCACACGGCTCAGGAGAAATACCATTCACCTCACAGTTTAGACATTTTGCGAAAATTCGTGCGATGGTGGTTTTACCTACCCCGCGAGTCCCCGTAAACAAATAGGCGTGGTGTAGACGCTGCTGCCGCAACGCATTCACTAATGCTTGTAATACGTGGTCTTGGCCTGCCATTTCAAGGAAGGTTTGCGGACGCCATTTTCGTGCGAGTACTTGATAGCTCATGCAATCTAATCTGGTGATAAATGGGGTTGCTTAATCACAACTTTGAGCCGCAATCTTATACTTTAAAAGCTTGAATAACGACTTGATAATGTACTGAATTTTAAGCTTTTTCAGCCTAAAAAGGAATGAGCAGAAGGGAAATCTCTTTTGTTTCAAGGAAACACCCGTTAGACAGGGCTGTATAACGGGTTGTAGCGCTTATTTACGATCGATCAATTTAAAGCCATCTGGAACCTCAAATCGGCTAGTGTGCTCGCCAGACATTTGAGCGGATTTCACTTCGCGCAAGTATGTCAACACTGGCTCGCCTTCTTTAAGCCCCATCCAAGACTTAACACCTTTCTCTGCTTGCTTAGACAAGAAACCGGTCGCCATCCCTTGCAAAGAGCCAAGTGGGTCATTGGCATCAAAGCCAGCACCTTGTTCTTGTTCCGCTTTTGCAGGCTCCTGACAGGTGTTTATATCTGCGTACCATTCCATTTTAACGGAAATGGGCTCTCCCCCAACAGACGTCAGTTTTTTCAGCTCTTTTTCTTTACCGGCACTGAAAATAGTCATGATCTCTGCGATATTTTCGTTCGCTAGCTGAGCCAGCGGTGTTGGCGCAATGGCGGTATCGTAATACTTTTTATCAAATGCATGAGCGGCTTGTAATGCTTGGTTAGAAGCCGTATTCGCCATCCAATAGTCCATCGTAACAACATGACTGTCTTGTTTACCGTATTCATCTTCGCTAACTAAATCCCAGCGAGCAACATATTGGTCTGCCATGAAACCGTTCACATCACGTTGACGAGCTTTTGGTGTAACAGTGAAGTCATATTTCTTTACGGTCACCTCACAAGAGTCTGTGCCATTAGGATCATAATCGACCTCGGCCTCCTCAGAGTCGTCTTCACCTAATTGTTCCAACTTTTCAAATGGACTCAAAGACGTACAACCGGTTAATGGGCACTCTTGATAATTTTCAAGGTCAAAATTAACGTCCCAAATTAGGTTTTTATCTAAACGAGTAATCAACGCCTGATTACCACCACCCAACATTTTGTTGACGATCCAGGAATCGTACTCAACTTCTGACTTAACAACACTTTTATCTGCAACGGTATAGCGCGTTTGCTTTGTCGTCACCTCAGGCAGCAAAACACCACCTATATGCATATTAACGTTCAAAACACTGGTATCAACAACAGGCGTATTGTCTGCCACTTGCCCAGCACAGCCAGTCAAAAATAGCGTAACACCCGACAAGGCAATCAAAGATTTAGAATAATGCACTTAAAAATCCTTCTAGATTCGTACATAAAAGATCAGAGCACGACTCACTCACACTCTTTGCTAACGCCAGATAGTAATCGTTACTTTTTGTAACTTCAAGCACACAAAAAAGGCCAACACATGTTGACCTTTAAAAAAATGGACTAATCAGTCAAAAAAGACTAGTTGGACGCCTGACCCGCCAAACGCTGACGTTCACGCTCTAACTCTTTCTCACGGCGGTGCTTTTCAACCGCATCTAGCACTTCAGCACCAATGTGAGCTTCGCCACGCTCTTTCGCTAACTGCACTTGACGCTCACGCTCAATGAATCGGCGGCGCTGCTCATCCGTGTATTTGTCAAAGCAATGAGAGCAGCTGACACCTTGCTCAAAGCGCTCATCTTGCTTCTCTTCTTCTGTGATCGGCATACGACACGCATGACATTGTCCGTATTCACCCTTTTCAAGCTTATGATTCACAGAAACACGATTATCAAACACAAAACATTCGCCCTGCCACATAGTGTCTTCTTCTGGCACTTCTTCCAAGTACTTCAGAATACCGCCTTCTAAGTGATAAACCTCATCAAACCCTTGCTCTTTCAAGTAAGCCGTCGATTTCTCACAGCGGATACCGCCAGTACAGAACATCGCAACCTTTTTGTTCTTCTGAGGATCAAGGTTCTCTTTGACGTAATCAGGAAATTCACGGAAGGTATCGGTCTTAGGATTTACCGCATTTTCAAAAGTACCAATTTGGAATTCGTAGTCATTACGGGTATCAATCAACACAACATCTGGATCAGAAATTAGAGCATTCCAATCTTTTGGCTTAACGTACGTACCGACAACTTTACGAGGGTCGACACCTTCAACACCCATCGTAACGATTTCTTTCTTCAGCTTAACTTTGGTGCGGTAGAACGGCATGTCTTCATCAAAGGATTCTTTGTAGACGATATTATCCAAACCCGGTTGTTGAGCCAACCACGCCAGCATGGCATCGATGCCTTCACGAGTACCGGCAACCGTACCATTAATACCTTCACTTGCTAGCAGCAAAGTACCACGCACACCATTGTCTTCTAACACTTGACGAAGCGGTTCACGCAACGCTTCGTAGTTATCTAACTGAACAAATTTATATAAAGCACATACCACAACTTTTGACACGTCTATCTCTCCTAATGCGTTCTGGAACGTAAAACCAGAGCCTTTAATTGAAGGCGCGCATTATAGAGAAAAGAGGAGTTGATTGCGAATTTTATTGACCCGGGTCAACATTGTTTTGAATGCTATTGTTAACGCGAAACCAGCCAGCAATGCTGTGACGTGTTCGCTTAGCCGTAAGCACTTCATGAGGAAAATCTTCACTCAGAAACACGGCTAAACGCCCTTTGATTGGGGCATAGCGACCCACTTCTTTGTTTTCATCCTGCTCATCAAACAAAACAAAATCACCGCCATCTTGATCGCCCCATGCTTCATTGAGATACAGCACCGTTGACAGCACACGATTACTTTTACCCTTGAACGCATCCACATGCTTTTCGTAAAAAGCACCTTCTTCATAACGTGCAAAATGCGCCTCGTAATCCCAAAGCCCCATGAACAATCGACGATTAAACGCTAAACGCAACTCTGACATGGCATCCAAAAAAGCCGCACGAGCGGACGTCACTGGATCAATCCAACGAATATAATCACTGCGCCGATTCAAAACAACCTGATGATCGCTCGAGCGCCCCACCCCGGCCTGCTTCATATAGGCGTTATCAAGCTCCGAAATATCCGCTAGAAGCGCTTCAATCAATTCCTCTGAAAAGAACCCATCTGTTACGCTCCACCCCTTTTCACAAATATCCGCAACCACTTGATCAAACGGCGTGTGGGAAGTGAACGGCTGGATAACACTCATAAAGGAAACCTATTATCTATGAAGATTGTAAAGCGGCGAATGATACTGTAGCGTGCCCGCGAGAACACTCATTATTAGACGATTTCTTTGCAAATGTATCAACTACGTGACTATCAGAAAGAGGCCGTAGACGCCACTTTGAATCATTTTCGCAGCACCGACGATTCGGCTGTGATTGTCCTACCGACGGGCGCTGGGAAAAGTCTCGTCATAGCCGAGCTGTGCCGCTTAGCTCGCCAAAAAGTTATCTGCTTGACCCACGTAAAAGAACTGGTAGAACAAAACCATCAAAAGCTCACAGCACTTGGCGTCGATGCAGGGATTTATTCTGCAGGACTGGGCCGAAAAGACACCCAAAACAAAGTGTCCTTCGCCAGCATTCAGAGCATTGCTCGTGGCCTTGAGCAGCATAATGAGCCACTATCATTACTCATTATTGATGAATGCCACCGCATTCCTAAATCCGAACAAGGCCAGTATCATGCGGTTATTCAGCATTTCAAAAAACTCAATCCAGCCTTAAAAATCTTAGGGCTAACGGCCACTCCTTACCGCCTACACAGCGGCTGGATCTATCAAAACCATTATTGGGGCTTTGCGCGAGAAACAGACAACCCGTTTTTCAAAAAATGTATTTATGAATTACCACTGCGACGCCTCGTAAAATCGGGGTACTTAACAGAGCCTAAAGTCTTTGATGCCGCAGTTGCTCACTACGACTTTAGTCAGTTCCTCAGCAATGAATACAACGAAGACCAGACCCCCGTTGAACAACAACTCAACGAACTGGTTAGCAAACATCCTCGCGTCACCAAAGCCATCTGTGAACAGATAGAAGAGCTAGCAAAAAACAGACTGGGGGTGATGATTTTCGCCAGCACCGTTGAACACGCCAAAGAAATAATGGGGTACTTACCGGCTGAACACTCTCAAATCGTTACTGGCGACACAGCGATCACTAAGCGGGACCAAATCATTCATGACTTTAAGCAGCAAAAAATCAAATATCTAGTGAATGTTTCGGTGCTCACTACTGGGTTTGATGCACCACACGTGGATGTAATCGCTTTATTACGCCCCACAGAATCGGTTAGTTTATTCCAACAGATGGTTGGTCGAGGTCTACGCTTACACCCCAATAAACAGGACTGCCTAATCTTAGATTACACCAACAGCGGCTATGATGTTTTCCAGCCCGAGATAGGTTCGCAAAAACCCAACAGCAAGTCTCAATTGGTTCAAGTGGAATGCCCGCAATGCGAGCATCAGAATATATTCTGGGGCATAAAAGCCGCGGACGGCACACTTGTTGAACACTATGGTCGCCGATGCCAAGGGCTAGTAGAGACATTAGACGGTAAATTTCAATGCGATTATCGCTTTGTGTTCAAGCGCTGCCCATACTGCAATGAAGAGAATGACATAGCCGCACGCCATTGCCAGCACTGTCATGAACGACTCATCGACCCAGACGACATTCTAAAAAAAGCGTTAAATTTAAAAGGCCATAAAGTCATACGCTGCCAAGCCATTTCCGCTTCCATAAACGGCAACAAACTAACCGTTCGTTATCATGATGAAGATGGCGAAGAGCTTAAACAAACCTATAATTTTGACTTTACAAAAGGGCGCGATAGCTTCAATCAAGAATTTGCCCGCCGCCTTGGCGGTGGCACTACACCAGTAGAATTTGATAAGGCAGAGCAAGTCGCCCCTTTTATCGAACACTTACCTCACCCAGACTTTGTTATCGCCGAACAGACCAAACGCTATTGGCAAGTCACCCAATTACTTTTTGACTACCAAGGCCCCTATAGAAAAGCAAACGAGGTACGCTAGGCCTAGCGCTATTTGACTGCGTTTTCATAAGACACTTTAAAAGGTAGATTTAGACTTTCCAAGCGCTGCATTGCTCGCTTGGAAAGAAACGCGTTACCGGGTATTGACTCAATAAAAACCAACCAATAATTAGCAAGCATATTCTCAGAAAAAATACGTGCTGTTTTCTGATCAATACCAACCGCTTCAAATCGCTTACTAATTCCTTCACTAATAGACAGCATCTGTTGCGTGTGAAATCCGCCATTAAGCACGCTGTCGGTCATGATATTTTTAGTAAACTCTAAGTGACTGGCATAGAAAGGAAAAAGGGTTTGGGCAATTTGCAGAAGATATTCGGTGGGAGATAACGTTGGTTTAAAAGTCCCTATCGCTGCGTTTAAAGCTGCATCCATTTCATCAAAATAGATTTCTTTCACTAAATCTAATTTATCAGGAAAATGTACAAAAAACGTCCCTACTGCCACACCAGCCAAGCGGCTGATTTCACGTGTGGTCGTAGCATCTATACCATGATCAGAAAATGATTGTTTTGCCGCGTCTTTGATTTTGGCTCGAGTAGTGGCTTTTTGTTGAGTACGACGATTCACAGTAACTTACTCCACGTGTCAGACTCAGTGAGTCTAACCAAAAGCAAGCAGCGGGTGAACATCAAAACATCAGATTCTGGAAGCAAGCCCTATCGGCGCAGGTTTCAAACGACTACCAAGCTCACCTAAGAAGCCTATGATTCGTTCTGCATTGTTACCATGATCAGACTCGCCAGACCGCGAACAAGAACGCATGTCCACCACTACAAACTCATCCTGACGAGTAAGACGAATGACTATGTCGTTACGCATACCAAAAATAGGGGTTCGAGCCGTAGCTTCAATCACGCCAGCATTAGGGTATTGAGAGACCACATCCCAACCACGCTCTTTTACCAATTGAATCGCTTCAATGTAGGCTTGCTTAAACGGTGTTTCGAGTATCAAAGGTTTAACATTAGGATAATGCTTTTGCTGCAGTGATGCCCAGGCTTCATCGTAGACAAGATCATGCTCAGAGCCCTTACGAAGAAAAGCAATATTGATAAAAATAGGGGGATTTTCAAAATCAGTCGTGATGTCATATAAGTCTGGCAAAGCTGACTTTTGCGTATACAAACCAACCCACATAACACTGTATATAAAAGAGACAACCGCTACTAATATAAAGAACCTTCGACCACCTGCACTGCACTCGCGTCGACAGACCAACAAAGACGCTAACGTGAGCACGGTAAGCGCTATAGCAGCAAACACCGTTTTGCGTAACAAACCAAAAGCGGTATGGGGATCAATGAAGCCCACTCGAACACCGGCAATTGAGAAGAACGCTGCGCACCCAATTAACATCAGTAAAACGTACAACACGGGCGAAATGTAACGACTCATAATCCACTCATAAAAACATCACTTGGCTAACCTTAGCGTGACATGGAGCCAGTAGATAGTAAGCATCTCAGAGTTCTGCAGTGATTCCATTAAATTTGCATATTTTGCGTAAAGCCCACTGATTTTTAATAGAAAATTATAATTAAACACGTCACACTAGCCAGCTCTAGAATAACCCTGCCAAACATGAACACTATGACACGCAATCGTACCCACCTAAGCCCTCGAAAACATCCGCTGCATTGCGTTGATCAGCTAAGAGAAGCCGCCAAACAAAACAGTCAGAGAGCATTTATAGCTCGAGGCGCCAACGCAGAACGTTGCCCGTGCTGCTTAATGGCATCGTTCGCGTGCTTTTGCGATCAAAGAACACCTCATACCAGCCCAATAAACTTCACACTGCTATTTCATTACACAGAAATACACAAACCAACGAATAGCGGGCGCTTAATTGCAGACTTATTTCCAGAACAAACAAAAGCATTCATCTGGTCGCGAACAACCCCTGATCAAGAACTACTCGACCATTTGGATCACTTTAGAGGAAAAAGCATCATCCTATTCCCCGATACCGAAAAAAGGACCGCGTTAAATAAAGACCTAGAACGCCCGGCTTCGCTTGAGACACCTATAAACGTCATTATTCTTGATGCCACCTGGCGCCTGGCCAGCAAGATGCTTCACCAAAGCCGATGGCTTGATGACATACCCACCTTCGCTGTCAGTGATGACGCTCAACGTTCCTTTAAAGTACGACACGCTAAACACGATAATCAGTTTGCCACTGCAGAAGTCGTTGCCATGCTACTTGCTCAAGCCAATGCAGAAACACAAAGCACTGCCCTAGCCAACTATTATCGAGTATTTAATGATCACAGCATGTGGAGCCGCAGAAGACACAACAGCCCAATATAACATTCACCCTAAGACCACCCCCCACTAAAGTCGTCCCAGCATCTTGCAATAAAATCACCTAAGAATAATCAGCAAAAGCTCTAGAATCGCCTAAAATACAAACTAACGATTCCCGTTACGGTCAAGAAACGCAGGGCCCAACTATGATGAAGGCACTCATTGAATTCCACTTATATCTTGCATTAATCACGCTCATGCCTACTTGGTATCAGCGTGATTGCATCGAAGAAGAAAGACTCAGCAAGCACGCTCACTATCGCCGTCAATCCGAGCACTACCAAGCTAAACACAAGCTTGTTAAAGCGCTTTGGACTGGCACAGGCACACTTATGCTCATTTTTCCAACACCACCCTTAGTAGTCGGCGGTTTACTGTTCAGCACTTGCTTATCCTTCGCCATTTTGGATGAAGGCAAGTAACCTCAGAAACTAAGCGCTATTAACGCACCAGCAATGCCACATCACCGTTTTCGCAAAACTGTAATGCCTGTTTCTTCTTACGACCCACAAGAATCGCATCACTGTCCAAGAACAAGAACGCTTTCCAAGTACGCAAAAAGACCCCCCACGTGGTCTCAATCACAAAGTCAGCATGGCAGCAGAAATAAATCTTGGTGCCGTCTCCCCAATTATCACAATGCTCTAGAGCTTCGACTGGAAACCCTGACTCATCAGACTCCCATAAAGCCTCCCAATCTGCACCCCCTACACGATTGGCTTTCACCCACACATCATCAGCAAACAAATCAGGAAATAAGCACGCATCAGAGACATAGTCTCGCCATATATTGGCACCAGCAACAGGATTCAAAAGCAAAATTTGAGCTCGATCTTGTTCCGACACAAACGGCTCTTCTCGACGAAAAACCCATTCTTTACCGCTGTCTGATAACGGTCGATATTGAGACATACACCACCCAATTGATGAAAAAAATTAACCTATTTAGTGAAAAAGCATCGTTTGAAGTACACACAACAAACAACTAACCTACAAATGTAGTAATAAAACTACATTTTAAACATTAACACCCACGGAGATACATTATGTACACATCAGAAGACGTAAACACTGCAGCGCTTTACAACCTTCACTACACTGGCGCAGCGAAGAAAACACAGGACTCTCAAGAGCAATACGAAGCACTGCTAAACAGCTGGGGCTTTAACCCTACAAAACCCAGCACTAGCGGGGTAATTATTAAAACCGCATCAACATTTTTTCGTGCCGTTCGCAAAGCACTTAAATCCAGCTTTAACATGGTCTCTGCCACCGCACTTATATCAAAAAAGCACAGCGCTAGCGCACACATTCCGAGCCACTAACACAACTTTCAAACTGGATTAATCTGAAAGAAATTCACAAAAAACAAGTATTTGGGGAGAAAAAAAATAACACCCCCTCCCTTTCTTCTACTTCCCTCGCTACACTCTGTTCGCTCAACCACTCAATTATTAGGAGTTGTTATGCGTTTCCCTTACCAAGCCATTCTATTTGATTGTGACGGCGTAATTGTCGACACTGAGATTCTGTCTTCCAATATCCTTAAGCGTATGTTGAACGAATTAGGACTTGAGTTAGACGACCACACTATGCACACGCAATTTGCAGGCTTTACTACCCATAAGAATCTCATTCTCGCAGAAAGCATGCTAGGCAAGCCTCTTCCAGATAACTTCCTGAACCATTATCGGGAAGAATTCAATTGCGCCATTAAAACGGACCTTCACCCAATCGAAGGTGTTCGAGAATTACTTGACGCCATCACTTGCCCTGTTGCCATGGCGACCAATGCGCAACGGGCTGAGATGGAACTTAAGCTTGAACTAATCGGCCTAACACACAAGTTCAAAACACGCTTTGCCGTTGATGACGTCGACCAAGGTAAACCGGCTCCTGATCTCTATCTAGCCGCAGCCAATGCTTTGCAGGTATCGCCTGAACATTGCATCGTTATTGAAGACTCTCTAGCTGGCATTCGAGCTGGCAAAGCGGCTGGCGCGACCGTACTGGCTTACAGTGACGTTCTTCCCGCAGAGGCGCAAATCGAAGCAGGCGCATCTGCCACCTTCGACTCGATGGCAGAGCTTATGGTTTTACTTGGACTCAAGTGACATCAACTGCTTCAATAAACTACGAGGCAGCTCTTTAATCGTAAGCGCGCCGGTATCTGCATTGAACTCAATACTTTCTCCCAATAAATCCGTATCAAAACTTAGCGTTAGGGCACGATTTGACCCTGACGCTCGCGTCAGCTTTTTCAGCGCCGCCTTTTCAACAAAAATCTCCTTCTCTACCTGAAAGGCATCAGACTCAGCCATTTCAAGAAACTGATTGGCTTGATCTGTCGAAAAGCGAGACTCTATTTGTTTTGCGACATCACTCAACTCAAGTGGCTCACGCTCAGCCGCTTTTTCAAGACATTGTTCAGCCACTGCACGTTTAAACTCGTTGGCTGTTTTACTAGACATGGATTGGCTTTGGCAAAACGCAGACGCCGCCTCCACTAACTTACGCGTTTCTTTTGCAGCAACTTTTGGTTCATCACAACCAATGAACTGAGTAAAGTATTCACTTTCCCATTTAGGCGCTTTGCCGAAACGAAAAGCGATGTAACGAGTGTCATCTCGGTCATGATACGCAGACAAATTCACTCGCATCGCCATGTGTAATTTATCTGTTTCAAGTTGGTTTACTTGAGCAAAGCTCAAATCTTCACCAAGAGTAATACCGGCTTTACGCTTCAATAACACAATAAATAAGAAATGAGCACCGCCCAGTTCATAATGATTAAACCAAAGCAGTCCACCTTCAGCTTCACTGACTGGCTCTAAAAAGCGAACATATTCTGCAGCGCAAGCCTTTGTAAACGTAGCAAAATCATCAAAACCTTGACCATTAAAGTGATTATGCAAAAGAGCAGGTAGTTTACTGCCTTCTTCACTGCCTTCAGGGTTGGAGAACTGCCCAGTGTTCATGCCAGAGCGATTAAATAGGTTAGTCACCTTTGCCGCCAATTGCTCAGCGTCCGCATCAATTGGGTTTTCTGTTGGACGAGCCACCAACAGTGCTTTCGACTCACCTTCTGCTTTCTGAACTTCATGGACGATTAAATTGGCAATAGACACTAGCAACCTCTTACTATTAGTATGATTGGTTTGTAATTCTTCTTTAAGCCGAATGAGGCAAAGCTCGAAACAGACGTTATGACAAAATCAACGAAGACAAAGGCGCAAACTCGACAAGAAATCGAATCTCAGATCGAAAACTTTATCCGCGAACAAGGCGAGATAGAGCAAGTCGAAATGGGCGCTTCTGGATTACAAGACGGCAAGTATAACACGAGCAACATGGGGTTTATCGAGCCTAAAAAAGAACGCACCCCACTAAATCATATTGTCGCAGCCATTCAACAACGTAAATCCGACAAAAAGCCCGCGCCGATTCCATCAGTCAAACCAAGAAAACCGCAAAAGAAAGTCATTTACGATGACTTTGGTGAACCTATTCGCTACGTCTGGGAAGATTAAGGAAAGTCCTCGTAAGATCTTTTGATGCTTTGCCCATGCAGCTAGCTTCCACTAACATAAAAGAAATTTTATTTATTGGGAGAGAAAATTAGATGAGTATCAAATACCTACACGCAATGATCCGTACGGCGACCCCTGAAGCAAGTCATGAGTTTTACACAAAAGGGCTAGGTCTTATACAAACACGCCGCCATGATAGCGAACAAGGTCAGTTTTCTCTAATTTACTACGCAACAGAGAAAGGTGCTCCGGAAGTAGAGCTAACTCACAACTGGGACGACCGCACTTATTCGGGTGGCGATCAATTTGGTCACCTAGCATTTGAAGTCGACAATATTTACGCGGTTTGTGAAAACTTGCAGAACATGGGAATCACCATTTTACGTCCACCTCGTGACGGACATATGGCGTTTGTCAAAGATCCCAATGGCGTTTCAATTGAATTATTACAAAAAAATGGCTCTCTTGAGCAGCAAGAGCCTTGGGCTTCTATGCAAAACACAGGGTCTTGGTAACACTAAATTACATATTGTTACATTTTTTTAGCGTTAACGTCCCTCGATAACATTTTAGGTCTAGAGACATTCATGGTTCTAGACCTATAGTTAATCACAACTATTAGTGGACCATGGGAAACCGCAATGACTCTAACAAAAATGGCCAAAAACGCATTTGTCATCTCTGGCATTATTTTAGCTCCTTTCAGCATTGCCAGTGAGCCACTGTATGATGGTTCGACTCTTCCACCAAATATCGCCGATAACGATAAAGATGGCGTGATCAATATCCGTGATTTTTGTCCTGAAACTACGCTTGGTGCAAAAGTAGACAATGATGGGTGCCCTGCAACGGCCACACACTTAGAGTCTATTAACCTTGAAGTGCTTTTTGAGACAGGCAAGTTTGATGTGAAGCCCATCTACTATCCTGAAATCCAAAAATTAGCAGACTTCATGTACGCCAACCCTAGCTCGACGGTCATTATTGAAGGCCATACCGATAACGTGGGTGGTGAAGAGTACAATATTGAACTGTCACGTAATCGAGCCAACGCCATTGCACTGGTTGTCATACGCCAATTTGGTATCGATCGTAACAGAGTCCGAGGTATTGGTTATGGTGAAAGCCGCCCTATTGCCTCGAACGATACAGCGATGGGAAGAGAACAGAATCGTCGCGTTGTCGCTGAGCTTTACAGCGAACAAACGGTGCAAGCAAAACGTTGGAGCATTTATAGCGTGGATAAGAATTCACCTAACGCCAATGCACTGCCCGCTGCACTACAGTTTGATTAATTAACACCAAAAAAAAGGGGGAGACAAGCAATTGTCTCCCCCTTTTTTTTAAACAACCAACTACTTTTTATGGTGTAGCAATTCTTCTACAACATCTTGCTCTTCATGCAGATCGTTGGTTTCATCCGCCTTAGGCAGAATCAAATTCAACGTAATCGCCACTAAGCCACACAAACTAACACCTTGTAAATGCCAGTCAGACGAGCCAAGCGTCATGCCGCCGATGCCAAATACCAGCGTAACAGCCACTATCACAAGGTTACGTTGTGCCCCTAAGTCCACGCGCGCTTTGATCAGAATATTCATCCCAACACCAGCAATCGAGCCAAACAGCAAAATCATAATCCCTCCCATCACAGGGGTTGGAATCGTTTGTAGGATAGAACCGAACTTACCAATAAAAGCCAGACTGATCGCAAATATCGCCGCCCACGTCATTACGACAGGATTAAAGGCTTTCGTCAGCATGACGGCCCCCGTCACTTCTGAGTAAGTCGTATTAGGTGGCCCGCCAAACAAAGAGGCAGCAGACGTCGCAAGACCATCCCCCAGTAACGTACGGTGCAAACCCGGCTTACGAACGTAGTCTTTACCCGTAATCGAGCCAATTGCCAATACGTCACCGACGTGCTCAATCGCTGGTGCAATCGCAACAGGTAACATAAACAAGATCGCTGCTAACTGAAACTCAGGCATGATAAAGCCAGGCACGCTTAGCCAGCCCGTTTGTTGAACAGGCGTAAAGTCCACAATCCCCATTAATAGCGAAACGATGTAACCCACTAACACACCCGCAATAATCGGGACTAGACGGAAAACTCCTTTTGCATACGTCGCCACGAGCAACGTTGTCAAAAGTGCTGGCATGGACACCAGAATCGCATCGATATATGGAAACAATTGTGCCGCACCATCACCCGTTTTGCCCAAGGCCATGTTAACCGCTACTGGCGCTAAGCCGAGACCAATTACCATAATAATTGGACCTGTCACCACGGGTGGCAACAAACGATGTAAGAAGCCAGGTCCGCGCAGTGCAACCAAAATAGAGAGCAGCACGTAAACTAAACCAGCACAGAAAAGTGCCCCCATCGTCGCGGCTTGCCCCCACGTTTCCACAGCGAAAATAATTGGCGCAATAAACGCAAAGGAAGAGCCAAGAAATACAGGCATACTACGCTTTGTGCACAGCTGGAAAATCAATGTGCCTAGGCCCGCGGTGAACAATGCCACACTTGGATTAAGCCCAGTGATCAACGGCACAAGGACCAATGAGCCAAATGCCACAAACAGCATCTGCGCACCGGCCAAGATAACGCGCCAACCGCTTAGTAAATTATCAGATTGAGTTGTCATGTGAAGGGAACCGTTCTCTTATTTAGTGCCAAAGATTTTATCGCCAGCGTCGCCTAACCCTGGAACAATGTACCCCTGCTCATTCAGATGGCTATCGATCGAGGCCGTATAAATATCCACATCAGGATGCGCTTCTTGAACTTTCTTAATACCTTCAGGGGCTGCCACAAGCACCAACGCTCGAATGGTGTCACAGCCATTTTTCTTAAGCAGGTCAATGGTCGCTATCAAAGAGCCACCTGTTGCCAACATAGGATCCACAACTAACGACATACGCTGATCAATATCGCTGGCAAGCTTATCGAAGTAGCTCACAGGCTCAAGCGTTTCTTCGTCACGGTAAATGCCTACCACGCTAATTTTTGCGCTTGGGATCAATTCCAGCACGCCGTCTAACATGCCTAAGCCAGCACGCAGAATCGGCACGACCGTAATTTTCTTGCCCCGAATACGCTGACACGTAGTTGGACCACACCAACCATCTTGCTCGTAGTCTTCAAGCTCTAGATCTTTTGTTGCTTCATAGGTCAACAAATTACCCACTTCAGATGCAAGTAAACGAAAGCCACGTGTGCTCATCTTCTGATTACGCATCAAGCCAATTTTATGTTGAACTAGGGGGTGACGAATTTCATGAACGCTCATGGAAACCTCTTTTCGGCAGGAACTTGACTAAATGGTCATTTTCGCACATTACCCCGTATGAGGCGATACGATATGGCCCAGTTTTTGCCTAAAGACATGAAAGAATTGTGCCAAAATAGAGTTGCAGGCCAATAACTGAGTGCAGACTCTTAAGCCGTCAATCAGTCACAAAAAAAAGCGCATACTGCTATGCGCTTTTAGCTGCTGCTTTAACATTACAGAATCAGTGTAACTCGACCATTCCGCTATGACATAAATGCGGCGCCCAAAGCTGCATTGCATTAAGTAAATTTTCTTTTTCCACACCAACTAATTTTGACGCCTCTAGAATATCCAGATATTGACACTCCGTTTCTTGACCTGGCGCCTTTCCTGCAACACGTAACAAATCGGCTTTATTGAAGTAACGCCCAGTTTGTAATTCCGCGACTCGAATATCCGCTCCTTCAAACTCAATAGACTGTACTGACATAGCAACACGCTCCAAATAAAAGTATTCGTAAATAGGTTTTTTACCTCGCTACCTTTATAGCGCACCAAATCATCACTTTATGTTACAACTGCACAATTTTTGATCCATCACTAGAAATACTGCGCAAGTACCATCAGCCCTAAAAGCTGGCATAAATTATATTTATCAACCTGATACCAGACTAATTTTTTGCACAATGTACAAAGATTACACTATTTGAATATCGAATCTCCAAGGCCTTTGCGATAGTAAATTTACCTTTAACAATGATAATAACGAAGGCTTTAAAAGTATGATGATTAAAACAAAAGTAGCGTTAGCGGTATTAGCAGCGGGTCTTTCGTCACAGGTTTTAGCGGTTGAACTGGGTGAGTTTAACGGCACAAAATTTAACGTTGGCGGCTATTTAAAAGCTGAAACCGTATTCGATCGACCTGATGATGGCAAAAATACCGTAGAAGGTAGCGTACGTCAGTCGCGCTTTAACTTAGGCACATCTAGCATGGTTGAAGGCCATAAAGTGCGAGGCTTTATTGAAGGCGATTTCTGGGATAATAATACCTCAAGCGACAGCAGCTACGCTTGGCGCTTACGTCACGCTTACATCAACATCGACAACGTCACCGTGGGTCAAACTTGGAATGGGCAGTTTTACGCCAATGCGCCATTTGATACAGAAATGATCAACTTTTGGGGCCTAGGCATTGGTACGATTGCGGGCAACGGTGCACCTGTTCGCCCTGATCTAGTTGTACATTACACCACTAATGGCTGGCGCTTCACACTTCAAGATCCCGTGTACTCCAATGCCGATGTGCCAGATGCTGTCGTTGCCTATACACGAAGAACTCAAAGTGGTCATGCTTTTAACGTAGCCTTAACGGGTCGTGAAGTGGATACCACACCTACCGTTGATTCGGACGATCAATCAGATTATGGGGTAGCTATTTCATTAGCCTCGAAGCTAAAGTTTGGTGATACGTCTTTGAGCTTAAGTGCTTTTACAGGTGAAGGCGCAGGCGTTTATGCTGGCTGGGGTTACTTGGGTAACACAGGCCCATCAGGTGTAACAGAAGTCGATAGCAATGGTGACATGGTTACACTAACAGGCTTCAGTGCTGGTATTGGTCATAAATTTTCTGACAAGCTTCGTGCTAACCTGCGTTATGGCCAAGTGCATTCAGACAAGTCAGCCTTGTCCGAAGCCACCCTTCAGCAAACGACGCTCAATATGATTTATACCTATCTCCCTCAAGTTGAGCTCGGTATTGAACTGCGTGACCAAAATGCAGCCAATCGCCCACCAAGCTCACAAGGAACCTCGGCACGCCCAGCGGGTTCACAAGTTGAGCTAATGGCGATGTATAAATTCTAAGTTAAAATGTACGAAGATAACCCGAGCTTCCCCTTGCTAGGGTTATCTTTTTGCTCTGCTAACCAACCATTTTAACACGCGACGCTGCGAAGCGTATGGGAAGGAAGCTCACCAATATGATCACGATATTGTGCAGAGAAACGCCCCAAATTGGTAAAGCCATACTTAAGCGCCACTTCCGTTACATTGCGAATACTCTGATTTTGACTCAGCTCAGAATGAATACTTTCAAGTTTCAAACAACGTACGTAGGTAGACGGTGTTAACCCCGTTTCTCGCTCAAACAAATTGTATAGAGACTTGCGACTTATTTGACACAGTTCAGCCAGCTCATCCACGGATATGTCACTGGTGATATGACTCAACACATAATCTCGCACACGCTCAATGTAACGATGCTGAGATAGCTGAGCGCTTTGGCTTGGGCAAAGATTGCATTCGAATGTGCCCAAAATAGCATTACACAACAGTTTGCTGTAATACATCAGCCCCCGCTCGCACAACTGCCCTTGTGGCTGTTGCAAAATATCGTCCAATAAACTTATAAAAGAACCCGATGTTGGCAAAGGCTGTTTTTGAAAACAAAAATGAATCCGGTCGTGGTTCATGTGATAACCAAATTCCCGGGCCGTTTGCATCATAAACTCTGCAGGAATACGGATGATCAGCTTGCGACAATCTTCAGAGTAGTCGCTAATTAAAGAAGCGCGCGGCGGTACGATCAACGCATCCCCAGTATTTAGATGCTGTGTCGTACCGTTACAATGTACTTTACTTTGACCACTTAACATTACTTGCAGGTGATACGTATCTGACATCATTGGCGTATGCATTTGTACCGCACAACCGAATGTATGCTCTGAAATCGACAGTTCGCCAAAGCCTTTAAACTTGATGTCTGCCTGCGAAGAGGAAGACGCACCTAGAATTAGCTGATGTTCGCCAAAGCGTTTACTGATTAAGTAGCTCGACACGGACTGGGCAGAAATACCACTGGCTTTATGGTCACATACTGTTAGACAAATTGTCATATCCAACCCCTAATGTAATTATTTTTATTGATCCTAGGATTGAGAATCTATTCTCAAAGATATTTGTTTATTCGCTAAACAATTTAAGTCTAATGCTTACTAGCCCATGTTAAGCATCCAAAATTGTGAAATTGCTATCCATTATTGGCATAAGCGAATGGCGCGGGGGCGCTAATGACGTTTTCGATTCATTCTAGCCAGCCATGCTTTACGAGGTATTTTGTTGTCAATACTTTGAACATAAAGCGCTATTAGCAGTAATAGCGCTATCAAAATCATAATGGCAACACTGACGTTCATGCCTAATTCTGATAGCCAGACAACCAGAAACAAGAATGGGTAATGCAGCAAAAATAAAGGGAAGGACAAATCACTTAAGACGCCAATAGGACGCTTAAGCCAGTGAGGTAAGCCATTAAAAACAGCCCACACCTTGGATGTTAACGTTAGCGCTAACCAAACCCCGAGCCCAAACTCAAATAGACGACACAAAACAAACCAGTCCCCCGGCCGTCCAGGCATAAAGCCGTACAATCGATATGCCCAGTTTTCGATATCATCAAACCAGTTACTTGGTACAAACGGAACGCCATACTGCCCCACATACCAACGACTCAACAGACTGATAATGAGCAAGCTCAGAAGAGTGACATTAGGTACCCGATGCATAAAATACGCCATTACAGGAAAGACCACGTATAAGGTCATAATCAGCGCTATAAACCAACTTGGCGGGTTGTAAGGTCCACCCCACAGTCCCATAAATGCATAAAAACCTGTCAGGCTGCCAGAAATATCTTGAACAAAACCATTAGGGAATAGCGTTATCCAAGTTCCATCCATCATCAACCCATTAAGCACATAACCCAACATAGAAAGGGGTATCGTCATCCAATATAACGGATAAATACGCAGTACTTTTTTGAATAAATACGTTGGATAAAAAATAGGTCGCTGCATGTCCGTCAAACCCGCTAACACACCGGATAGCACCAAAAATAGGGTTACCCCTACCCCACCTAAGCTGACGTAGTAGAAGTTTTTGATACCAAAAAACGTTCCCGCTTGAGTATCTAAAAGCTGGCCGAAGTGCGCCACGAAGACCAATACAATGGCGGCAATACGAAGTAGATCCAATAAAACGGAGCGCTCCATAGTGTTACCTTTCAAATTTATTCGTTAAGCTAATTTTTATCAGGTTGAGGTTGCAGAAATGTGAGCAAAGCTGCGTTTTACTGAATAAGCCTTGCTATCAGCGTTTCGTCTAATACAAATCCCCCTAGCAGAACTGTTATTATGGAATTTAAATGCCCCGATTTAAGCATCTAGGCGGCATTCGTCTTATCTGCACATGCATTCATTTTAAGGAGTAATAAAATGAGCATCATTTGCGAACTCAGTGACTTACAGCACCTTTATCACAAACGCGTTCCAAAAATGTTTCAGGGATACTGTGAGTCGGGGTCATGGACGCAACAAACGCTGGAACTGAATTCGTCTGACTTTCATCGCATCCTATTTCGTCAACGTGTGGCACGAGACTTAGAACCGCGCTCACTCAAAACCACCATGGTCGGTCATGACGTAAAAATGCCATTGGCTTTAGCACCTGTCGGTTTACTGGGAATGCAGCACCCAGATGGAGAGATCCTTGCCGCGCAAGCCGCTGAAGAATTTGGTGTGCCGTTTACGTTATCAACGATGAGTATCTGCTCAATTGAAGCCGTCGCCGCAAAAACCACGCAATCATTTTGGTTTCAGCTATACGTACAGAAAGATCGCGCATTCACTAAAAAGCTGATTGATCGAGCGCAAGCCGTTGGCTGTTCAGCCCTCGTCGTAACGCTTGACCTGCAAATGATTGGCCGCCGCCACGCTGATCATCGTAATGGTATGACGGCACCGCCCAAGCTGACCTTGCCTAATATTGTTGACATTGCTCGTCGCCCCCGCTGGGCATTGGGCATGCTAAAAACTGACAACCGAGCATTCGGCAATATTCAAGGCTGTGCCACGGGCGTCGATGATATGCACGACTTAATGAAGTGGACTGCCAGCTCGTTTGACCCAAAGCTTAGCTGGGAAGATATTCGTTATTTCCGTGACGTATGGGAAGGTCCATTAATCATCAAAGGCATTATGGAAGTGGAAGACGCTAAAGAATGCGTCAAACTTGGCGCAGATGCCATCGTCGTTTCCAATCACGGTGGCCGTCAACTCGACGGCGCTCGCTCATCTATCAGCACCCTACCAGAAATCGTTGCCGCCGTTGGTGACCAGATTGATGTATGGCTCGACAGCGGCATTCGCAGCGGCCAAGACATCATTCGCGCCAAAGCATTAGGCGCAAAAGGTGTCATGGTGGGCCGCCCCATGGTTTATGGCCTAGGTGCAATGGGTAAAGCAGGTGTCGCTAAAATGCTCGACATTTTCCATCAAGAGGCAGAATTAACCATGGCTTTCATTGGCCATCGAGACATTAACAACATCACCCGCGAAGACATCGTATTTCAACATGAGACGTTTAGTAACGTATAGCCAGCAGCAACGAAGCCTTTGTGTTTGAATGCCAACATAAAGGCTTATCTGAAATTGATTGAAATTATTTCTCAAATGTATTTTGCGGGCTTTCCGGATTCTCAGATGTAGTTCGCTTAATAGCACCTTGCAAGCCCTTAACCGCGGCCACTGGTGTCATCCCCCAGAGTCTGACAAACACTTTGTAAATCGCCACTAAAAACACAATTGGGATAATCACGGTCTTCAATACAAACAATGCGATCAGGTTTAAAAAATGATCCATGGATTGGTTTAACGTACTTACAAATCCAGTGATTTTGTTTTTCGCGGCCATTGTGACTTGGTTAAAACCATCGCGGATGCTTTGAAAGGTGCTTTTTTCTCCTTCTAAGCGCTCCCGAAGATCAGAGGCCATCTCTTTCGATTCAGCGATGTCATCTTCAGTTGCTTCAATATCGTACTGAATACGCTTTAACTGATGCGCCAAGACCGTTCGTTGAGCGTTTAATGACTGCTGTTCATCACTGGCTTTTTCAAATAATGCAGAAAACCCTGTTTTGCCACCTGATAGCTCAGCTAACGTCACGTCAATCTCGTCAATCTGCTGTCGCTTTGCCGCTTCCTCTGTAGCCAACGTATCTAATTGTACTTGCATGAGTTGCTGCTCAAGCTGAGCTGTTTCAAGTTCAGAGGCAATCTGTTTATTGATTTCACTGGATAAGTCTAAGGTGTCATCAAGCTGACTTGGCGATACGGGAAACGCCTCTAATATGGCGTTTTCTTTTTGAACGACATCATCAATAAATGCGCTGTCCACCCAGCTACTGCCGAGTGCCACCGCCGCAATCGAAAATTTACACATGACTGCGAACAGGAACACTTTATACGTGACCGTTCGATACTCTTTGAGGATGTATTTAGTCAGTACAAAGGCCATGCCAGAGAGCAGTAAGAATACTTTGAAATGGATTGTCTGGAGTATTCCGACTAAAAACTTTTGGATCAGAAGCGATGAGATCGCGTATTTCATGACCGAGGAAAAATCCTCGACAAGATCGTTTAGAGGGTCTAACAACTGACCAATTTGGATCGAGCCAACCACTGGCACGTTTAGCGTAATCGTGGATAAAACAGACACCGTCGCATTGAACAATTTCGCTACACCAAACGACGCGCCGGCGGATACAAGCGAAGCATTAATATACGCCTCGGCGTATTGGTCAATAAAACCGATCCAACCAAAAACAATAAGAAGCGTTACTAGCACTAGATCCCTATTATTCTTAATGAACTCAATCATTCAAGCTCCTTAGTGCTCAATTAGTATTCGCTAAAATTTATTGTGATGTATATTTGATCACAACGGTGGACGCGTTCGGTTATCGATGCAACACTTTGTGGCGTGAATACGCATCAGACACAGGCACAACTTTGACCAACATTGGTGTCAAAGTGTTGGATCCAGGCGTTATCATCGCGCTATTTCCTTGCATGTACGTGAGTTTTTACATTACGGTAACATTTTACGTAAAGCGCTAACATTCGTACACAAAGCAAGCATAGGTAAATGGTTGTATTCGACCTCAATATATGTGTTTAATTGTATACGCGATAGAGCTTTAAAGACCTGTAAACACGCTCTAAATATCGATCATGATAAAACCTAAGATAGTAATATAACTTATGGCCGCCTTAATCCCAGCTTCATCAGACCTGCACGACTTCTCTAATTTATCTGATCTTATTTTAGAAGGCAGTAATCTCGGCACTTGGGCTTGGAATATTCAAACTGGTGAAGCGATATTTAATGACGAGTGGGTGCGTATAATTGGCTATACCATTGATGAACTTGAGCCCCTGTCTATCAATACTTGGTTAGACGTAATTCATCCAGATGATTTAAAAAGTTCCAATTCAGCACTTCAGGCACATTTTTGTGGTGAAACACCCCTTTATACCTTTGAAGCACGGATGAAGCACAAGCAAGGCCATTGGGTAAAAGTACTGGACCAAGGCACAGTATTAATCCGTGATTCAAAAGGAGAGCCACTGTGGATGTTTGGCGTACATCTTGACGTAAGCGAACTGTGGCATAAGCAAATAGAAATCAAGCAGCTTAAAGACCGCCTTGAGCTTCTCGCTAGCAACCTACCAGGGTTTGTTTATCAATTTCTAATGGATGCATCAGGGATTATAACCACGCCTTTTGCAACTGAAAAAGTCCAAGAGCTTTTTGGCTGCAGTGCCGAAGAACTCCACGCCGACGCATCAGCAATGATGAATCGAATAGATTCAGATTACATTGATCATATTTATCAAACGATCGAACAATCTCGCATCAATCTATCAGAGTGGCATGAGACATTTAAAGTTAATCACCCTGAAAAAGGCAGCATTTGGGTGGAAGCACGCTCGTTACCAAAGCGAACCAAAACGGGCGGCACGATTTGGTACGGTTACGCTCAAGATGTAACGGAGCAAACGAATAAATTAGAACGTATTCGCTTATTATCAGCGGTCGTCGACACCACTCATCAAGGCGTTATGGTGACGGATACAAATTCCGTCATTCAAGAAGTGAACCATGCCTTTACCAATATTACCGGTTACAGTGCCAAAGAAGCGTGCGGCCAAACTCCCTCTTTTTTATCTTCCGGTCGTTGTGAAGAAGCATTCTACGAAGACATGTGGAGAGACTTAAAAGACAAAGGCCACTGGAAGGGTACGGTTTGGAATCGCCACAAATCAGGCGAGGTTTACCCGCAACTATTAACCATCGACGCACTCAAAAACAACTCAGGAGTGGTAACAAATTATATTGGTGCGTTTACCGATATATCAGAACTGATTCAAGAGCAAGAGCTGCTGCTTGAACTAGCCAATCGTGATCCGTTAACCAACCTTCCAAACCGAAAAATATTTGATCAAGAGTTGGGCCATCGATTGGCTCACGCTAAAAAGGCGAATGAACACTTAATGGTGCTGTTTATGGATCTCAACAAATTCAAAAGCCTTAACGATACATATGGCCACTATGAAGGGGATCAATACCTAGCGAAAGTCGCCAATGTGCTGTCTGAACGTTTAAGCGACCAAGGCTTACTATGTCGAATTGGCGGTGACGAGTTCATTGGCGTACGGAATGTCGAGTGTTGCGAAGCCTGTGATAAACACACCCTTATCACTAAGATAAAACAAGACATTCAAGATATTAGTGCGATTTATCCTGACCTTAAACTCGGCATTAGCATTGGCGTAGCGTGCTTTCCCCCTGACGGACAAAGCACACAACGTCTTCTCGAAGTGGCGGATAAACGTATGTATATTGATAAATACAAAAGCCGCCACTGAATTCAAGGCATATACAAAGAACGTCCAGACATGCGCACTCTTTACCACCAATAAACGGGATAGTGGCGTTTTGGGTTACCCGACATATTATTCACGAACAACGCCACCATGAGCATGATCAAAGCGCCTACCAATACTGGTGTAAGCGCATACCAGTAGCCGAGGCTTTGCACGTGCGCGCCACCAATCACCGCAATAAGCGCCGTGGCACCACCGGGTGGGTGTAGAGTGCGGGTAAAATCCATCGTAGCGATGGATAAAGAGACCGCTAGAGAACTTGCTAAAATAAGATCGTCTGGAATAAAAATATGGACGGTAACGCCAACTAAGGCGGAAAACACATGCCCACCAACCAAATTACGAGGCTGGGAAAATTCAGCCAGTGGTGCCCCGTAAATCAATACGGCAGATGCGCCAAATGAGCCGATCAAAAACAACATACTGTGTTGGTTGAAACTCCATAACTCGCCCAAACTAGCAATCAAAAAAATACCTAAAAAGGAGCCAACCCAAGACCAAACAATCTTGCTAAAAGGCTTACGTGGCGGGCATGCTTCTTTTGCTCGCATGCGGGACAAATAGTGTTTCATATAGCACTCAACATTAGCGTGTACAGTTAAACGATGCATCATACGAAACCACGTTACCTTTGGCAAAGCATAGCACTTAGGAAAACTCGTTTGTAATGATAGCGGCGCTATGTCGAGAATGCCACCCGATTTACGACCGCACACGAAGCCTATGATGCAACCCCTGCGCAAGAAAGGGCAATTTTTCCATTGCAAATGAGGCTCAATAGAGCCAGATACTCATAACTTACTATCTGGCTCTATGATTCAATCACCGCTTACTCGTTTAACAACCAAACTTGAAACGCTTTTTGATCTTCTTTAGAGGCTTTCTTGAACCAAAACACCATCATATCGTAGGCATTGTTGCTCTGTGCTGCTTTATGCGAGGGATCAATCATCCAAATACGAATGTCTTTGCGGGTTGCAACATCCGCTTTGTTGTACCAGAACTTAAGCATCTCAAGCTCTTCAGTCACGGCGACTTGCTTTGCCGCCGCTTTAGGCTTATCTACAACTGGCTGTTTATAAGTCGCTGTAAACTCACGAATCTCACTTTTGTAATCACGTGATGGTTGAAAGCCTGATTTTTTTGGTAGCATACGGATTTGATAATCCAATTTATCCATTCGACCTTCATCAACTAACGAAAACTCAGGCGCTTTCGCGAAACGTTCGGCATCGCTCTTATTGAAGAAGTATGGCGCTTGAAGAACAATATCGGAGTCTTCTTTCACTTTCACATCTATGATGTAGGGTTCCGACTCAAAAAATTCCGCATTGCTGCCACCGCCGATACGCTGGTTAAATCGCACCACAAACTGACGTTCGCCCGGTTCTATATCCGTTTCAAAATCATTTCCGAAGCTGGTACTTTCTAAGTCCACATACATGATTTCAAAATTCTGAGGTACTTCAAATGTCGCCGCCAACGCAGGCACACTCCCCGCCCCTAGCAACATACCCAAGACCATCACACCTGACTTCAAACGCATTTTGCGACTCCTTAGCAAGAACACTGAACTATTATTTTAGACTCCGTAACCTACCATAAAGCTTTTCGAGATTATCCTGCTAAGGCTCGTCACAATACGAATATACTAATTTTTGCCTTTTTCTGATAAAACCTAATATAAAACCGTATCACTCAGAGTGCGCAGTGGCATTACTGAATAAACGCTTAATTTACTCATGCTCAGCCAGGCCTCGCGCTTCTATTATTTCTGAAATGATCGACACGGGGCCAGTCATATGCTCGAACATCATGTCGCGCGCTTTAACGTGATCTCGAGACAGTAATACCTCAACAAGCTGTCGATGCTCTTCGCGTTTTGCCTCTAGAGCCTCTGCAGAAAAAACGGTATGACGCAGCCAAAGTTGTCGATATCGCTCAACCTGATCAAGCATCGTCAGTCGAAGCTCTAATAATTTAGCAGAACCACAGCCTTGGGCGATTGCAAGATGAAATGCTTTGTGGCGCGCATCCCACAGTCCTAACATGTCTTCAGCACTGTTTAACTGAGTCACTTTCGATAACGTATGCGTACTCGCAATCACACCCGCTTCCCAGCTCTCATCCCCTAACTTCACTGCAAGCTCGGTGATCATGGCTTCTAAATGGGCACGGGCAAAGTAGATATCCGTCAGTTCCTCAATCGACATCGATGCAACGCGAAAACCGCGCTGGCTGATGGCGGTGACGAGGTGTTCAGAAACAAGTCGTGAAAGTGCTTCCCGCATAGGGCCAGAGCCAATCTCATAACGCTCCTTTAACCCCCGCATGAGCAACTTATCACCGGGTCGGTACACACCCTCGGTAATATCTCGTTTCAGTGCAACATAGGCAAGGTTCACCAGATTGTTTTTTTCGTCATTGGTCGCCATGAAGCATCCGTATCAGAGGTGTATGAATGACCCGATTATAGCCATTCCCATAATGCCTCACAAAGCAATTTTATCGTCAAAAACCAGGAATGTAGATATTTTATTGACGGAAACCAAAAATGTAGATATTTTGTTAAAACGTAAACATTATTGATTATCTACCTACATTCAAAACAACAATGTCATACCCAAAAATAACAAATATGAACGAGGCCCCCATGTCCATAGCTGCCGTATCCAATTCACCTAATAACCTCAGCCATTCCGGCTTCTCCCTAAGACCATCTGAGCAAAGCCCACGTTTACTTCAGCTTCACTTCGAGCAATCACTGGTTATCGCCTTTCTGAAAGAGGTCGAAAAGTTTCCGGTACAGGCGTTGGAATATAAATCGATGCTACGATTTCGTGTCGCTAGCATTCTAAATAGGCTTTGTGATGATCAACTTCAGTCTCTCTTAGTAGAAACACTTGTGGATCGCAATAGCGGCGCTTTGTTGGTCACGCCTGAAGGCTTAGACGAAGTCACTCAAGCCGAAGATATGATCAAATTCACAACGGCCATCGCTCACCTTTTAGGACGCTCTAACTTTGACGCCATGAGCGGCCAGTATTACGCGCGCTTTGTCGTTAAAAATGAAGACAACTCAGACAGCTACCTACGTAAAGCCCATCGTGTAATGGAGCTGCATAACGATGGCACATACGTAGAACAAGACACTGATTATGTGATGATGCTGAAAGTAGACGAGCAAAACATAGAAGGCGGCAATTCGTTGTTACTGCACTTGGATGACTGGGAAGATCTCGAGCGTTTCAGTACGGATCCTTTAGCACATCAAAGCATGCGCTGGAGTGCACCACCCAGCAAAAACACTAGCAAGGATATCTTTCACGCTGTGTTTGATATCGATCGTAGCGGGCAGCCTATCATGTCGTACATCGATCAATTTGTTCAGCCGAAAAATGATGTCGAGGGGAACTGGTTAACAGATTTATCTGAATCTCTTGAAACCAGTAAGGCTACTTTGTCCGTGCCTGTTCCAACCGGCTCTTTCCTCATCATCAATAATCATTTTTGGCTACACGGGCGTGACAAATTTACCGCCCACCAAGGGTTGCGTCGTGAGCTAATGCGTCAGCGTGGTTACTTTACCCACGCAAAAACCTTACGTAATCCGACCCAGTGATGGTCAAAATACACTAAAATAGACGTCTACCGAACATCACCGGAGACACGGCCGGTGATGTCGATTTATGGACTCTTCAAGAGACAACACAGATGTACGATTTTATGATTATTGGCGGCGGCATAATCGGCATGTCAACGGCGATGCAGTTGCTTGAGCGCTACCCAGATAAAAAACTATTGGTACTTGAAAAAGAATCCGGTCCCGCAGAACATCAGACGGGCCATAACTCAGGTGTTATTCATGCAGGGGTTTATTACACGCCTGGTAGCCTTAAAGCCCAGTTTTGTTTAGAAGGTAACCGTGACACCAAAGCATTCTGCCAAGAAAACAACATACCCTATGATGAGTGCGGCAAGCTTTTAGTAGCAACCAATGCGCTAGAAATGCAACGCATGAAAGCCTTATGGGAGCGCACCGAAGCCAATGGTCTAGAGCGCCACTGGCTCAACGCGGACGAATTGCGTGAGCGTGAACCGAACATCACCGGCATCGGCGCAATTTTTGTCCCGTCCAGCGGCATCGTCAATTACAAGCAAGTCACCCAAGCCATGGCTCGTAAGGTGATTGAACGTGGTGGCGAAATTCGTTACAACACCAATGTCACTGGATTGAATGAAACATCTGAAGAAGTCTGTGCGCACACAACAACCGGCGCTTATAACGCCGAATATTTGATCTCTTGTTCTGGCTTAATGGCGGATCGAGTCGTGAGAATGCTAGGGCTGGAGCCGGAGTTTCAAATCTGTCCTTTCCGCGGTGAATACTTTTTGTTACCCGAAAAACACAACCAGATCGTCAATCATTTAATCTACCCCATTCCCAACCCAGCCATGCCGTTTCTTGGCGTGCATCTAACACGCATGATTGATGGAACAGTCACGGTAGGGCCGAACGCTGTTCTAGCGTGGAAACGTGAAGGTTACCGTAAAACCGATATTTCGTTATCGGACAGCTTAGAAAGCCTTCGCTACCCAGGTATCCGCAAAGTGTTGATGGATAACCTCAAGCCAGGGCTATTGGAATTAAAAAATTCGCTCTTTAAAGGCGGCTATCTAAAAGAAGTGCAAAAATACTGCCCTTCCGTAGAGAAATCAGACCTGACCCCTTACCCAGCAGGCGTTAGAGCGCAAGCGGTGTCTAAAGACGGCAAGTTAGTGGATGACTTTTTATTCGTAAGAACGGCCCGCACCATCAATGTGTGCAATGCCCCCTCTCCCGCGGCGACGTCAGCACTACCAATAGGCCGACACATCATTAAAGAAGCACAAACTCAATTTGGCTTAAACTGATTTGGTATTTCGTAGAGGCTGGTAAGCAAGGACGCGGCTGAGAAAAATACACTCAGCCGCAACATATGAATTTGAACGTTAGTGCAGGTAAGTAAAAGGCGTTTTGAAGACCATGCTTAACGCCTTTTTATGTCATCAGCTTAACCTTTGACACGGTTCGCATCGAAAATCTCAATCCAATAGCCATCAGGATCTTTGATGAATGCAATGTAGTTCATCTTGCCATCGGCTAACTTTTTCTGAAAGGAGACGCCTAAGTCTTCAAAGCGCTGGCAGGCTTCTTCTAGCTTAGGAACATGAAAGCCGATGTGGCCAAAACCACGTGGATCATTGTTACCGCTGTGATATTCGACTGTGTCGGCCGTATCCCCCCAATTGTGCGTCAACTCCAAAACCGCCGGACGCCCAAAGGTTTGCGCCGTGCGTTTGTCGTCGTCGGCACTGATATCAGAGAAATCTTCACCGTACGTCAAAAAATACAAACTGAATTCCATTTCTGGGAAATCGAGCTTCTTCAGCAACGTCATCCCCATCACACGTGTATAAAAATCGAGCGAACGAACTGGATCGGCGATGCGCAACATAGTTTGGTTAAACACAAACCCATTCGTGGCGGGATCTTTCTCTTCACACAAGCCTTCGGCTTGCTCAAAATGACGACTCATATTCTTACCCTCTTATCGTATGTACAAAATAGGTGGGGACCATTCGCAAAAAATCAATGCCTGACCATTAGCCAACTCGTACGACCAGACGCCTGATACTTCGTACGGCCTGACTCCTGTCAGGGACAAAAGCGCCATCGCTATCAAGAGATAATTCGCATACTCAACCTTATAGGTACAAGTCCCTGTCTAAGTTATTCAATAACAGCATTGTCCGTTGCAATCAGTGTTTGAAGCCTATGATATAATTACACAAAACAGAGAGTTTATTGACATATTAATCATATTAAAACGAGTACACTTTTCTTTTGCATTCTTCAGCACAATTGATACTTTGCACTTAGGGAAAAGTTATGAGGCTCATTTTTAGTATACAAAAGCAAAAGTTAATAATCACGACACCGGCTTGGGCTGCTGTATTAAATGCGACGAGTGGTCGAGATAAATGTATGAATAATTCTTCTGAAGAATGTTTGTCTCAAAGCTGGCATGGCCCAATACCTATTGGCGAGTACTTTATAAACCCAAGAGAATTGAGTGACCCAAATATTTTTGGGGATATACTTCGTAATTTTCGTCCTGATTCGCCAGGAGATTGGGGGAGTTTTAGAATTCGAATTCATGCTAAAGAAGATACAGAAACTCATGGTCGAGATAATTTTTTTCTGCATGGCGGCAGTGTTGAAGGGAGTGCTGGCTGTATTGATATAGGAGGCGGGTTATTTGGAAGTCAACATTTAAATAATCTTCTTACAGCAATACGGATGTCCAAGCATGCGATAGATTTGGAAGTTATTTCAGAATGAACAATCTAAAGAAGCCACTTGCGATTAACGTACTCTTTATAGTCCTTTCTGTACTAGGTCATATTCTAGATATCAGTAATATTACCCTTATTATTGTCATGGCTCTCTTCCTGCTTTCAAGCATTTTAGTGCGCTGGTCAATATTGGAATTAGCTGCATCGTTACTAATCTATATTGCAATTAGATGGGCGATTTGCCTTATTGGCATAGAGCACGCATTCTATATGGCTAAGATGTGTGAAGCTGCAAGCTTTACCTTAATATCGAGCGTTATTTTTCTTATTCCTTTAGTATTTGGAACCATATTTCGAAAACTCTTCTATAAAGCTCATTAATTGAGCTTCGCTTAGTACCCTTAGGGAATAATCCGTACGATCTGACTCCTGTCGGTGATAATAAGACGCTAAGCCCAGAAACCAAAAAGCCCAACCCCTAATGTTACAAGGATTGAGCTTTTGTCCTAGCAAAACACACTAAGCCATTATGCAGCGTCGATATTCTCGCGTGCCAATTGGCGTAGTGCATAATGCAGCACACCCCCATGACGCACGTACTCGCACTCTTTTGGCGTTTGTAGCATGACATTGACCTCAAACACTTCAGACGAGCCATCGGCACGCGTGGCGGTCACCGTCGCGGCCTTACTCTCACCATTCTCCAACCCTGTGATGCTCAGCACTTCCGAACCATCCAGTTTGTACGTGTCGGCGTTCTCACCGTCTTTAAAGGTCAACGGCAACACACCCATTCCTACTAGATTCGAGCGGTGAATACGCTCAAATGAGCTGGTCAAAACTGCTTTGACGCCGAGTAAACTGGTACCTTTCGCCGCCCAGTCACGGCTCGAGCCTGAGCCATACGCCGCGCCACCGAGAATCACAAGAGGACGCTGATCGGCCTTGTACTTCATGGCAGCATCGTAAATAGGCATCTCTTCGCCATCTTTGAGCGTGGCGTTGTCGCCGTTGAAATAGTAGGTGTAGCCACCCTCTTTGCCTCCCAACATGGTATTTTTGATACGGATGTTGGCGAACGTGCCTCGAGTCATGACCGCATCGTTACCACGTCGTGAGCCGTAGCTATTGAAGTCTGCCTTCAGCACGCCACGCGATTGTAAGTATTGACCAGCAGGAGAATCCGCTGCAATGTTACCCGCGGGTGAAATATGATCGGTGGTGATCGAGTCACCAAACAAACCTAAGATGCGCGCACCTTCGATATCAGGAATACCTTCTTGCTCAAGCGTCATCCCCTCAAAGAACGGTGGATTTTTGATATAGGTCGATTCGTCACTCCAAGGATACAGCTGGCTGTCTTCCGAGGTAATAGCGTTCCAAGCTTGGCTGCCTGCAAAGACTTCGCCGTAGTTTTTACGGAACATGTCGGCATCGATGTTGTTCGCGATCAGCTCATTAATTTCATCCGAGGTTGGCCAGATGTCTTTTAAGTACACATCGTTGCCGTCTTGGTCTTGACCAATAGCATGGGTCGTCAAATCAATATCCACTGTACCCGCCAGCGCATACGCGACCACCAGCGGTGGCGACGCTAAATAGCTGGCTTTGACGTGTGAGTGAATACGACCTTCAAAGTTACGGTTGCCCGATAGCACCGCTGCCGCTACGAGGTCGTTTTCTTCTATGCCTTTTTCAATCGCTTCAGGCAGTGGCCCTGAGTTACCAATACACGTCGTACAGCCGTAACCCACCAAATAAAAGCCGGTTTTTTCCAACTCATCCATTAGATGCGTTTTCTTTAGGTAATCGGTCACCACCTTAGAACCCGGCGCGAGAGAAGTTTTCACCCAAGGTTTGGCTTTGAGACCTTTTGCTGCGGCTTTTTTAGCCACCAGTCCGGCGCCAATCATCACGGCTGGGTTGGAGGTATTAGTACACGAGGTGATCGCAGCAATAACGACTGAACCATCACGCAATTTGTGCTTTTTGTCATCAATGCTAACGCTTGAGAACACATTGTTTGCATGAGCGTAGGCTTGCCTCTCTTCGGTTTGAGTGTCGACATCAATGGTTGGCTGAGCGGCTAAATCCTCGGCCTGCTCTTTTTCCCCGCCCTCATGATCAAACCGCGCTTTGGCATCACTATCAGGGTTACGACCTTTGGCCATCTGCGCAATGGTGTCACCAAACTTCTGATGCATCTCCGAAAGATTAATACGTTGTTGCGGTAAACTAGGGCCCGCCAAAGCAGGCTGTACGGACGACAAATCAAGTGCTAACTGACTGGAGTAACTGGCTGCCGGCGTGTCAGCATCATGCCACAGGCCTTGGATCTTAGCGTATTGCTCCACCAGCTTAATTTGAGATTCATCGCGACCGGACAGGCGCAAGTAATCAATCG
This sequence comes from Marinomonas gallaica, assembly GCF_001639745.1. Taxonomy (GTDB): domain Bacteria; phylum Pseudomonadota; class Gammaproteobacteria; order Pseudomonadales; family Marinomonadaceae; genus Marinomonas; species Marinomonas gallaica. The sequence continues at coordinate 3,706 of NZ_LTAX01000007.1, read as the reverse complement.
CCATTTGGTCGATGGGGAAGATACCACACGTTGCCCCATACTCCGGCGCCATATTGGCAATGGTGGCTCGATCGGCAAGCGGCATATTGTGTAAGCCTTCACCGAAGAACTCGACGAACTTACCGACCACTCCATGGGCACGCAGCATCTCAACCACACGCAGCACCAAATCGGTGGCGGTCACGCCTTCCGTCAGTTTACCGGTCAGCTCAAAACCAACCACTTGGGGAATCAGCATGGAAGACGGTTGACCCAGCATGGCCGCCTCGGCTTCGATACCGCCCACACCCCAACCAAGCACACCAATACCGTTGATCATTGTGGTATGACTGTCGGTACCAAACACGGTATCAGGGTATGCAGTCAACTCACCGTCGACCTCAGAAGCCATGACAACGCGGGCAAGGTATTCAAGGTTGACCTGATGCACAATACCCGTCGCCGGCGGCACCACGACGAAGTTTTCAAAGGCATTACTGCCCCAATTCAAAAACTCATAGCGCTCTTGGTTACGCTTAAATTCGATTTTTTCATTTAAATCCAGCGAGTCTTCACGGCCATAGGCATCCACTTGCACAGAGTGATCGACTACCAGTTCACTGGGAATAAACGGATTGATTTGCTCCGCTTTACCGCCCAGCTTCACCACCGCATCCCGCATCGCGGCCAGATCCACCACCGATGGCACACCGGTGAAATCCTGTAACACCACACGCGCCGGCATGAACGCGATCTCTTTTGAGGCTTCTGCTTTGGCGTCCCAATTGGCCACCGCCTCAATGTGGTCTTTACCCACCGACTGACCACCGTCTTCATTACGCAACAGGTTTTCTAAGACAACTTTCATGCAGTATGGCAATCGGCTGATGTTCTCATAGGTGTCGGTCAATTTGGGCAAACTGTAGTAGGCATGCTCTTTACCATCGACCGAGATCGTATCTTTCACATTAAACGTATCACTCATGGTAGCGTCCTTATCAGGGTTACTGGGCTCAAACATAGGCCAAAGAGCGCCTATGTCGATAACATGTGGCTTAAAGGCTCATCCTGTAAATTGTGAGGCAGGCAAGCTATCACCCTTTAAAAAGTAGCCGGATGGATTCTTGCTGACCCATTACTTACATCACCATAACAAAACCTAGGTTGGTTATTAAAGCCTCTTACTATGACCATAACACCACAAAGGAGGTCGCAGCGTGTAGGCCGAAATGGGGAAATCACTCGTATCTTGCAAAAAGTGCGTCGTTATCAAGGCGAGCGGGAAGCGTTCTCAGGGGTTATAAAAAAAGTGAAACCGCTATCGGCGTGAGGCGAACCGAATCGATGTAGATCGGCGTTTGTGTTGAGCCTGCACAAAACGGCTCAGATTGGCAGTGTTTTAAACTCTGGTACACCTGCCAACTCGTTCTCCCATTCAGGTTTACTGGATGTGAAAATATGCGCCGTGGGCACCAGCGATAATTTAGTATCCAAACACCCTGCTGGCACCATCAGCAACGATGGCAACTGAGTACAAGGCAATGCTGAGCCACACACCTTGCAAAAGCTCTTGCTGTGCTGGGTGCCGGGTAGCGTGAAGGTCGTCACCTTATCGACGCCCGACTGCCAGACCAACTGAGCAGACGGCGAAAATAGATTCGCCGCATAAGCCGCCCCGGTGTCTTTTTGGCAATGCTGACAATGACACAGATAAAAACTGTCAAAATCACCTCGGACCACAAAACGCACTCCCCCACACAAGCAAGAGCCGAAATATTCAGCCATCAGCCTCTCCTAATCCGTAAACTCAAACGATAGGCATAGCATCGAGAACCTAAGATGCCAACTGATCCGTTGAGCGAAAAAACCTATTACGCCGTTTAAGCATTGTTCAGCCTGCTATCTGTATCGCCATTGATTCACTAGAAACTTCTCTGGTTCGTGAAACCAATTTATCAGTGCGCGAATACACATTAGGTTTTAATATGTGCATTCAAATCGAGTTAGTTGTGATGGTTTAATTTAGGAAGTTGTGACCAAAAGAAGTTTTCTATGTATGACTTCGGCTAGCTAACGCCGTTTTAAGCGGCAAATTTCAGTTGGCTAAAATAAGTGAGGCACGAACAAAAGCCAGCTGTAATTTGTCCGACTTGAAAACCCTTGTTAGGCGCAAAAAACCTCTAGCTGATTGTACAGTGCCTGTTTTAGACCTATAGGCAATGAAATACTTTGAGTTTCGTTTACCGGTAATAAATGATCAGAAATTTCAACTTGAATATGTTCAGGAATTCCTTCCATACTAAAGCCAACTATTGGCGTAATATTAGAGCTTGCGAAGCTTTCAATTCTTTCTAAAGAAAAAAGCCTAGCTAAAGCTTGGAGTTGTTTCTCTTGGGTGGATACGTAAGAAATACAAACTTCAGACGGTGATGCAGGAAACATTATTTCAGGCATTCTTAATAAATATATATCCCATGCTGTGGACCTAATGATTGCAGCAGCTTTTTCTTTTGAAGTCGTAGATTGAATTCCTAAGAGGCGCCCAGCATTATCACAAAAATAATGAATTGCTAAATGGGCTTCTCTAGCTAATATCATCCCTAAATCAACTTTTAAAAAACGTATAAACTCATTATATTGTTCAATTATTGAGGAGCGATTCATTTCAGTTTTTCTAATTAAAACCATTTTTATTAGTGCTATTTCTGTTGCCTCAAGCATTGCAGTAAGAGATGATTTATTGTAATTAGCTATAAAACTTTCAACTCTTTTTTCTGCGACTTCATAAAGTGATCTAGCATCAGAAGATTTTTTATAATGCTCAACTGCTTCTATATTAGGAATTACTTCCCCTGTTTTAAGAAAGTGTGGCTCGTTCATTGAATGAATTTTTAGTAATGATTCTGTTCTTCGTATTGCATTCTTTTTGAAGACATCAATATCAGATTTTGAATAATGTTCTAGATAATAAAATAAAGCACTAGAGTCCCAACCCCTTTGAGTTATAAAGATTAGAAAATCAAGAAAACCGTCAGTCGTTTTTCCTTTTTGAACAAATTTATCAAGTTGATCTAATACATTAGAATCAAGCAATGCTGTTGGAAACATTTCAAACTTTAAGTTCCCTGTTTCAAGGAACTCTTTATTAATTAGTGCTGGCTGCTTCCCAGAAAATTGATCTAATAAAAAAACAGGATTATCTTTACCAAATTCTAATGTTTCACTAAGAAACTTTGATTTATAGGGAGATTTTGAAATTTCCCAAAAAAATGACTCTGTGTCCATACTTATCCTATAAAATTAAACGAGGCTTTGAACCTCTTTGGCGCCTAACAATTAAGGGTTATACGGCAGCGTAGCTGCGGCTATAACCCACTGTTGAACGGCTGCGTTGTCTATATAGGGGATTTGCTTTTTTCATGGTGGGACGTCCCTGTTAAATAATTCGCTAAACATCAGAGTCTGTTTGGACTATGCCGCTTCAGATCGTCTTTGATCGCCGCTATGTTGGTTCATAATGTACCCTTTTGTAGCGTGATTTGACCAGAGAGGCAAGCGCTTCCCTCAGACTTTATGATCTGATCTATTTTTATACCCTGACCTCACTGAGCGCTAATGCTAACTGCCATTGTCCCATGGCAGCATGACGTGAAGCCGTTCTATCACTTTACTCTCAGAAGCATCGCCAAGATAAGTAACAGTACGTTCTCCACAAGCAGGGCATGAG
>NZ_LTAX01000067.1 GCF_001639745.1 Marinomonas gallaica | reverse complement strand
TATTTAAGCAGTAGGCTATTTTCTTCAGGAACGCAGTCAAAACACCATGCATAGTTTGGCTTGTCTTGATCTAGGTCGCAGACTTCTTTCATCCATTGACCGCCCCAGACCCCAGGGTCAAAGAAAGGTACCAACCTAAATGGTTGAGTTGTTGCTTGTTGTAAGCCTGCGTTGAACGCTGTGCCAGAGACCATTTTAGGGTCAAAAGCGGTGTTGGTGTCTAATAGAAAATCAACATCTGACAGCAGCTTAGTTTTATATCGGTCGAAGACACGCCAT
>NZ_LTAX01000066.1 GCF_001639745.1 Marinomonas gallaica | reverse complement strand
GCTATTAGGGTGATACGGGGATGTGACATGGATATCTGAAGAGAGGATTGAAAGTTTACTCTATGTTCAACTATTTGGTGGTTTCGCGTTGCGCACCGTGGTTCGGGAGAACCAACCAGGCTATGGTCGTATCGTACGTAAAAATGGCCCTGTCGTGGCTATCGTAGAGCAAAAAGATGCCACAGAAGAGCAAAAGCTAATTAAAGAGATCAATACGGGCGTGATGGTTGCGACTGGTGGGGATCTTAAGCGTTGGTTATCTGGCCTAAACAATGAAAAT
>NZ_LTAX01000065.1 GCF_001639745.1 Marinomonas gallaica | reverse complement strand
AAATGGCGGAGGAGGAGAGATTCGAACTCTCGGAAGACTATTAATCTTCGCCGGTTTTCAAGACCGGTGCATTCAACCGCTCTGCCACCCCTCCGTACATCAAAGTGGTGGGTCGTACTGGATTCGAACCAGTGACCAATTGATTAAAAGTCAACTGCTCTACCAACTGAGCTAACGACCCGCACATTTGAATTTTTACACATTTCGACTTGGTCGGAGTAGAGGGATTCGAACCCCCGACATCCTGCTCCCAAAGCAGGCGCGCTACCAGACTGCGCTATACTCCGA
>NZ_LTAX01000064.1 GCF_001639745.1 Marinomonas gallaica | reverse complement strand
TTGATTGTGGTGTTCCCATCCCCAGCGCTAAATAGATACACGTCATTGCCAGACTCACCTTTTAAGTAGTCCCCATCACCCATACCACCACTTAATGTGTCATTTCCGGATCCACCATACAAAGTATCTTTGCCTAACCCGCCATCCAGCACGTCGTTTCCGGATCCACCATACAAAGTATCTTTGCCTAACCCGCCATCCAGCACGTCGTTTCCGCCTCGTCCTTCAAGTCGGTCATTTCCTCCAAGACCAGAAAGGGTGTCCGCAGAATCAAGTCCAACGAGTTTTTCCGA
>NZ_LTAX01000063.1 GCF_001639745.1 Marinomonas gallaica | reverse complement strand
GCTAGGTCAAACCTCGCGTATGTTTAAGTCCGGCGAGATGTCAGAACAAGAGTACGCGGCAATGTCTCGCACACTTAACACCGGTAACAGCTGGCACGGAGAGCTACAGAGCAAACGTAAGGACGGGCGCTTTTATTGGGAAAGGGCATCCATCAGCCCTCTGATTAATGATCATAACGAGATCACTCATTTTATTGCATTAAAACAAGAGATCACCGAAGAAAAAGAGTTCCAAGACAAGCTACGTTTAGCCTCTGATGTTTTCAATACGGCGGCCGAAGCGATATTAGTTACGGATAAGAATAACCGTATTC
>NZ_LTAX01000062.1 GCF_001639745.1 Marinomonas gallaica | reverse complement strand
TTTACACATTCAAAGTTCTTGCTTTGAGTCCATCAAAACCCTTTGGGTGTTGTATGGTTAAGCCTCACGGGCAATTAGTACAGGTTAGCTCAACGCCTCACAACGCTTACACACCCTGCCTATCAACGTTCTAGTCTCGAACAACCCTTTAGGACCCTCAAGGGGTCAGGGAAGACTCATCTCAGGGCTCGCTTCCCGCTTAGATGCTTTCAGCGGTTATCGATTCCGAACTTAGCTACCGGGCAATGCCATTGGCATGACAACCCGAACACCAGAGGTTCGTCCACTCCGGTCCTCTCGTACTAGGAGCAGCCCCC
>NZ_LTAX01000061.1 GCF_001639745.1 Marinomonas gallaica | reverse complement strand
GATGTGTCCCATTCGTCTAGAGGCCTAGGACACCGCCCTTTCACGGCGGTAACAGGGGTTCGAACCCCCTATGGGACGCCAACTAACGTAAGTTGTAAAATGACGTGACAGTATGCGGGAATAGCTCAGTGGTAGAGCACAACCTTGCCAAGGTTGGGGTCGCGAGTTCGAGCCTCGTTTCCCGCTCCATTTCTCCTTGTGAGAAAATCCTCGAAAGAGGGTGCTTCTACGGAAGCAAATGATGTGTCCCATTCGTCTAGAGGCCTAGGACACCGCCCTTTCACGGCGGTAACAGGGGTTCGAACCCCCTATGGGACGCCAA
>NZ_LTAX01000060.1 GCF_001639745.1 Marinomonas gallaica | reverse complement strand
ATTTCCTCCAAGACCAGAAAGGGTGTCCGCAGAATCAAGTCCAACGAGTTTTTCCGACGCCTCCGTTCCCGACAAAGTTTGTCGTTTCAACTCAACAGCATCCCAGACCGTCCCGTCCGCAAACTCGACTGCATCCAGTTCGTAAGTGGCTTTGTCAAAGAATTCAGTAACTTTGATAACCTCGCCTGAACTCTGCAAGGTTAAAAGTAAATGATCACTGCTGCGCGAAATCCTTACGTCATCAGCCTGCACGCCCTCTGAAAAACGTAAAACATCGTAATCCGTTGTTTTACGATAATAGTTATTGATTGTGGTGTTCCCAT
>NZ_LTAX01000059.1 GCF_001639745.1 Marinomonas gallaica | reverse complement strand
TATCAGGCGTTCGCTTTATTTAGTGATGGGACAAGTCGAGAGGTAACTGAGCTGGCAAGTTGGCAATCTTCCAACAACAGTGTGGCATCTATTAATCAAAAAGGACTGGCGGATAGTTATCAGAGTGGTGATGTTGTTGTGACGGCTACTTATGCCAGCCAACAGGCGGATGCTTTATTGAATGTGACTCAAGCTCAACTAACAGAGCTGGTGGTAGCTCCAAACAAGGTGACTATACCTGCAGGGCATCAAACTAGGCTACAAGCTTTTGCCGTGTATAGTGACGGGTCATCGAATGATGTGACTCTGCAATCGGTTTGGGCATCGATGGACCAGAGTTTAGTAAAC
>NZ_LTAX01000006.1 GCF_001639745.1 Marinomonas gallaica | reverse complement strand
AATCACGCTCGCTAGGCTTATCCCATTCATGACGGCCACCAGTCGGATGGCAATAGATCCTCACTCTCCCGTCTCTTCAGATCCATCATTGCAATCCATTGAAGATAACGGAATGTTGTTTGGATCTGCTTATGGCCTAATAAGGCTTGCAACCGTGGTAACGGCATTCCAGCTAACAGTTGATGGCAAGCAAACGCATGGCGCAGGCTATGAAAACGAATGGCGCAGGCTATGAAAACGAATGCACTTTTGAATTCCTGCTCTCTTAGCGGCTCCTTTCGTTTCTAATCGAAGGTATTTGCTATGCAGAGGACGGTGCTTATCCAATCCATAAACCACCACATCACAAAGTTCGTATCGTTGCCAATAGGCACCTAGCACCTGTTGCAAGCTTTGCGGAAACAGTACATAGCGATCTTGTTGCCCCTTTCCTTGCCTTACTTTGATGCAGTGATGAGTAAGGTCTAAATCATCGACTCGCAGTGCATTAATCTCACTGATTCTCATCCCTGTTGTATAAGCCAACACCATGGCGACATACACTTTTGGATGCTGACAGCATCGGATCATGGCTTGCACTTCATCTGGATAGAGCAAGTCTGGGATTTTCTGAGATTTATTAGGATGAGGAAGCGATACCGATGGCATCTCTTTGTTCGCGACTTTCCGATACAGAAAGTTCAGAGCGTGTAATGCTTGACGGCAACTTGACCAGCTCCATCCTCGCTCTCTTATTAGATACAGTAAATATTGCTGGATATCGTTTTGATTGAGTTGATCGGGTGGCACACGAAAATACCGAGCCACTTCCGTCAATTGATATAAATAAGCTCTTTGCGTCGACATAGAAAAACCTTCTAGGGTCATCCTGTCTATGACTTGCTGGCGTAAAGGCGTCATAACTTAATTCTCCATTGTTGAGTGGAAGATTAAGTTTGGTTCTAAATGGGGGAATTGGGAAAACTGAGAAAAGACCCGCGAAGCGGCTTAGTTCAACATTTTGATAGTGCGCATGCGCGTTTTGCCAAATAACCGCGCGAGCCAGAGAAGAGTCGATAAAATAAGCCTTCGTCGTCCTGACGCTTTATTGACAGACAATACCTGATTTCATGGGGCTTCCCAAGTTTAAATGTACCAATGTAGACCAAAGACCTATCTTTTTTGATCCGGAGCCAATTAGCGATATTCCATGCGTTTGATTTGCGCTGACGCGTCGAGTTTACGAGACAGGCGCAAGCAAATTAAATGACATGGAATGGCACAGCAAAGCGGTTTATGAAGCCGAAGCTGGTGGTTGGCAGCCTAGAAAGACTGTCTAGATTGCAGATTGATCCCTCGGGGACCGAGGTCCTACAACTTTGGTGCTTCGATTTGCCGAAGACGTTGCAACTCCTATGTCACGGAGCGGAGGCCGTTCGTACGAGGGCTGGTCGCGAAAAGAATTTCGTTTCAAAAGTCAGTTAGCCATATACCATGCATTTGATTTGCGCTGACGCCTCGAGTTTACGAGACAGGCCAAGCAAATTCAATGACATGGAATGGTGCAGCAAAGCGGTTTATGAAACCGAAGCTGGTGGTTGGCAGCCTAGAAAGACTGTCTAGATTGCAGATTGATCCCTCGGGGACCGAGGTCCTACAGCTTGGATGTTTTGGTTTGTTTACAGTGTTGCTATGTGATCGCGGGGCGCAGCCCGCCCATACAAATAATACATGTTTGCACAGATGACAGATTGCTTCTGCGGTGAGGTTATCTCATGAAAATTCCGCTATTATAAGAGGTCATAACGCATTAACTAAACGATATAGTAAATAAATTTATTTGAGCGCTTGACGCGTTACTCATTCTCTATTAACTTTACCTTATCGTTTAGTTATTAATTTTTAGTGTTTAAACACACAACTTCATCCGATAGGAGTCTTTCATGCAAAGCAATAATGGTTACTACGGTGAGTTTGGCGGGAGCTACATTCCTGAGATTCTCTACTCTAGCCAGCAGCAAATCCTTCATGCCTTTGAAGAGGCGAAGAACGATCCAGCGTTTATTGCGGAGTTGAAAGATACTTGGCAGAACTACTCTGGCCGCCCTACACCTTTGACGTTCTGTAAGAACCTTACGGACTATTTTGGTGGCGCTCAGATTTACCTAAAACGCGAAGACTTAAACCAGTCTGGCGCACACAAGATGAACAACGTAATTGGCCAAGCTCTGTTGGTTAAGCGTATGGGCAAAAAACGTGTGATCGCTGAAACCGGTGCTGGTCAGCACGGTGTCGCGACGGCTTTGATTGCTGCTCGCCTTGGCCTTGAATGTACCATTTACATGGGTGCTAAAGACGTGAAGCGTCAGTACCCGAACGTATTCTGGATGAAACAGCTAGGTGCAACGGTTGTGCCGGTTGCTGAAGGTGCACAAACATTACGTGATGCCTTGGACGAAGCACTACGTGACTGGTCTTCTAGCCATGAAGACAGCCATTACTTGATCGGTACAACCTGTGGTTGTGCGCCGTTCCCAGAAATGGTGGCGTACTTCCAGTCGGTCATCGGTGAAGAAGTGAAAGAGCAAAGCCAAGCGCAGTTTGGCCAATACCCAGATCGCTTGTACGCCTGTGTAGGCGGTGGTTCAAACGCCTGCGGTTTGTTCTTGCCATTCCTAGAAGAGAAAGAAGTAGAAATGATCGGCGTTGAAGCCGGTGGTAAAGGCTTGGAGCTTGGCCAACACTCAATCCGTTTGTCGAATGGTTTGGGTCAAAAAGGCATTGCTCAAGGCTTTGCGACCATGTTCTTACAAGATGCCAATGGTCAACTACAAGAAACGCATTCGATTGCCGCAGGTCTGGACTACGTGGGCGTGTCCCCCATCATTGCTCACTTGGCGCAAGAAGGTCGCATTCAGATGACCTACGCTATGGACGACGAGGTGGTGGCGGCGTGTTCTTTGTTGCTGAAAAAAGAAGGGATCATCCCAGCGTTGGAGTCGTCACACGCGCTTGCCGGTGCGTTTAAAGATGCACCTAACTTGCCAAAAGAATCACGTATCGTGATCAACTTGTCTGGTCGCGGTGACAAGGACATCTTTAATGTTGCCAAAGCAATGAACGATGCAACCTTCCCAGAGTTCTTGGAAGATTACATGGCTGATTACAAAGAACACTTGAACAACGAAGGGGAAGCATAAGCATGAGTCAGTTAGCACAATACATTGCTGAAAAGCGTCAGCAAAAACCTATTCTCTCCATGACACATGTGGTTTACGGCTACCCAAGCGTTCAAGAAAGTTTAGATTGGATGGCGACACTTCTAGAAGCAGGCGCGGACTTTATCGAAGTTCAGTTCCCGTTCTCTGATCCGGTGGCCGATGGTCCAACGATCGTCGCAGCCTGTCACGGTGCGCTGCACGATCAAAGCCTAACGGTTGAGCAATGCCTAACAGACATCGGTCAGTTAGGTCGTGATTACCCGCAAGCACGTATTGCTCTAATGAGTTACTTAAACCCGATGTACCGTTACGGTTTAGAAAAACTTGTTAAACGCTGTGCAGAAGAAAACATTCAAGGCCTGATCCTACCAGACCTTCCTTATGAGCAAGCAGCCGACCTACGCACTTATTGCGAAGCAAACGGCGTTGATCCTGTGTGGTTGGTCACGCCAGTAACACCGAAAGATCGTCTCGCCTTTCTTGCAAAAGAAGCGACTGGCTTCTTGTACTGCGTCGCACGCTCCGGTGTAACAGGTAACTCAAACCATAATGGCGGCGATCAGCAGTCGTTGGATGAGTACCTAGCTGAAATTAATTCACACACTAGCGCGCCGATCGGTGTTGGCTTTGGTATTCGTGAAAAAGCCCATGTAGACGCACTTAAAGGCAAAGCCGATGTCGCTATCATTGGTTCTGCTCTACTGGATGCCTACAACAAAGGCGGCAAAGAAGAAGGTTTGAAACTGTTCAACAATTTGTTTAACAGCTAAATCTCTATAGACGGCTCTTTCAAGTACTAAGAGCCGTCTTTTTCCAACACGCACAACGTCTTCAACCAATTCTCTAACGCAATCACTCTTGGATCAGGTGTTAACCTGTCTAAGCTCAGAACTTGGTAGCAATGGCCTGTAAGTTCATCACCCCACGGTGCCATCAGAAAACCTTCTTCAATGTCCTGCTGAACGACTGGATAAGAGCCAATCGCCATACCTAGTCCGCTTTGGGCGGCCTGCAATGCATAGAAGAAATGATCGAAATAACGCTCTAGCGAAGCGTCACTATCATTTTGTAATATGGTTTTCTCTCCTTCAACGAGACTTAACCAATCCTTCCATGCCAAGGGTCGCGTGCGGCTGTGGAGTCGAGTGCCTTTTCTCCAGTCTTGATCAATAGACTTAAAATAGGCTGCGGTACATACAGGGCCTGCCCGCTCAGCAGCAAATGGCGTCACTCGATAATCATCAGGAACACCAAAGTCCGAGCGCCTTATCGCCACATCACACCCTTCGGATAGTAAATCAATCGGCCCACCAGCCATTCGCACATCAACATTCAACTCTGGATGTAATCGATAAAACTCCCCCAACTTTGGCAGTAACCAGCGCATTGCCAATGTCGGCTCGCACGAGATAACAAAGAAAGGAGAGCTAACAGAATGCCGGTGAATTTTTTCGACCGCATCATCCAATCGGTCCAAACTTTCTTTGGTCGCATTGTGCAATAAGACGCCTGCCGGAGTAAGCACAACTCTGCGGTTTCGTCGATAAAATAAAGGAACGCCCAGTCGTTCTTCAAGGGTTGCCACAGCACGGCTAACGGCGCCATGGGTCACATTTAAACTGTGAGCGGCTTTTGAAAAGCTTTCATAAAAAGCCGCCGCCTCAAATAGCGGCAACGCATTAAGTGAAGCCAACACTCTCTTTCTGTGAAAATTGCTCACGTATATTCCTATCTTTTTTCGATATTAAAGGCGTAATTTTTATTTCATGATTGATTTATTCATAATATAAATCAATCCATATAGGAATCTAAATGGAAAACTTAACGCTTGAATGGATCAGTGTCGGCCTTATTACTTGTTTAGCGGTCATAAGCCCCGGACCGGATTTTGCTATGGTGTCAAAAATAGCCATCTCCACAGGACGTAAAGCAGGCTTGTTATGTGCGCTTGGAATTGGTGCAGGTGTGACCGTTCATTTAATGTACACCATACTTGGACTTGGGCTATTGCTAAGTCAACAAAGTTGGCTATTAAGCGCCATCAAAATCGTTGGAGCAAGCTATCTCATATGGCTTGGTATGCAAGCTTTCTGGCCAGATTTAAAAGCCAAGTTTTGGCCTTCTAGCAAAGCTCAATCGATCACAGATGATCATCCAAAAAGGCTTCCATCGTCGAAGCGTGCATTGACAAATATCACGTCTCACCCCTTCGTAATAGGATTCATCTGCAACGTATTTAACCCCAAAACAATGCTTTTTATTGTCGCGTTTTACAGCCAAGTTATTTCCAAGGATACAGGTTATCTTATCGAAATAGGCTACGGCGTATTCATTGCTCTGGCTCACTGCATTTGGTTTGCTTTGATCGCTAGCGTGTTTACAGGTCAATATTTCAAGCAACATATTATACGTTACAAGGGTTTTATTGAGCGTACATGCGGTGCAGTCATGATGGCGTTTGGGCTTAAAATGATCGCTTAAAAACGAAGTAACTAAACTATAGCTTCGCTTTTTTGTTGAGCGTTTATGGCCCCGGAACCACCGGACAATTGACAACGATATTAGTACGCTCGATATTGACCAGCCCTTTGGCGTCAGCATCAAGCACAGCATCTTCTGACGTCAGTTCAAACGCGCTTTCAGGGTCAACCCACTTCACTGCGTACATTAACCAAATGGGAGAGTAAGCCGTATCTGTACTCAGCGGTCCTACTGGAGTAGGCGCGGATGGAAAAACATTACGCTGCTCTCCATTAGGAAAGCCGTATACTCGCTCGATGACTGTCTTCTGCCTTGGAGGCTTAGGGTAGTTTGGAATCGCGTCACGTAAACGAGGGGCATAATTGGCCCCTATCCTTTCGGCCATGGCTTGATCAGACACGTCTGTTGTTACGTAATAGACTGTTTCACCCTCAAACCATGCTTGCTGCATGGGTAAACTGTACTGTACAGCAGCGGGCTGATTTGAACAGGCTGTCAACGCAATGCCTGCACTTACCAATGCAGCGCGACCAAATAGAGTTCTCAAAGACATCTTGTCCATATACCTTCCAGTAGTGTCGTCGATAAATAATAGTGGTTTATCCTAACGGCTTGAGTGGTTTTCACAAGATGCTTCTTCACTCAGATTAACTATCTGTATTTTGACGTACGTATTTATAGACCGTATTACGACTCACCCCAGCAGCTTTCGCAGTTCGAGAGACATTTCCTTGGTACTCTTCTAATAATCTGGTGATGGTCTCTTCTATCGGCTCTTTTAGCCCATCTGAGTGGTCTCCATCTGCATCGACTTTATCAATACCATTATTCAGATCATCAAAGAAGTCATCAGGTAAATGCCATTCTTCTAGCTCATCCTCATCTGCCATCGCCATACCCACTTTCAGCACATGGACTAACTGGCGCATGTTACCAGGCCAAGGATGCACCTCTAATAAATCCAACATGGCATCACTCAATGCGGGGCCAGGCTCTTCTGCGCGCAAGCGCTCATGGACATACGCAATGAGCTCACGCTTATCTTGTCGTAACTTCAGAGCTGGAAGCTCGATATTGAGTCCAGAAATACGGTAATACAAATCTTGCCGGAACCGCCCTTCGGCGACCTCTTCTTTCAAATGTCGATTGGTCGCAGAAATCAGTTTAACGTCTACCGGATACGCTTCGGTCGACCCCAATGGTGTCACCACTCGCTCTTGCAGCACACGTAATAATCGTGATTGCACAGCAATCGGCATCTCGCCTATTTCATCAAGGAATAAGGTGCCTTTGTGCGCACGACGAATAAGCCCAATAGAACCTTTAGTTTGCGCGCCAGTAAATGCCCCTTTCTCATAGCCAAACAGCTCTGATTCCACTAGCTCCGCTGGAATCGCCGCACAGTTAACAGCGACCAACATCTCTTTGTAACGTGAACTGTGATAATGCAGACTGCGCACGAAAATCTCTTTGCCTGCGCCAGTTTCGCCATGAATTAAGATCGGAATGTCCTTCTCCATGATTTTATGCGCTTGCTTTACCGTCCGACGAACACGCTCATCACCGTGTTCGAGTTCATCTAATGGGATAACGTTGTCGGGGATCTGTGAGGGTAAAGGCGTTGCTTGAGAAGGCAAAGACGCAGCTGGCGCCTGATAGTGACCACTGGTGCGATAGTCAGGCACCTTCATCACTTGTGTCACGGGTGGCAGCGCTTTAACGTAGAATTGATAGCGCCCCAGTGCCCGTAGTTTCATCGGCATATGCAATGGTTGATTCTTTATTTCACGCATATCGCAGTCGAATATTTGCGAGATATTGAGCAAAGACAAATCACGTGCGAGCACGACTTCCGCACGACGATTTGCAGAAATAATAGTGCCACGATCGTCCAATACCAATAGACCTGACCAATGGCTGTCTAAACTGGTCAGATTGGTGTTAAAGCTCAATATAAAGTGGTCTTGCTGGAAAGCAGTAAAGATTAAGCGATTCTCTACACTCAGTGACATGAGCTTTACCATGCCTAGGGTATGGTCTTGCGGTAGATACGCATCTGAAGAAATGTCGAGCACACCAAGCAGCTCATTGCCGGTGTCAAAAATGGGCGAAGCAGAACCCACCATATACCGATTCGCTCGGAGAAAGTGTTCATCTCGACCAACTTGAATGGCGCGACCACTGATTAAAGCCGTACCAATAGCGTTAGTACCAACGCCCTGCTCAGTCCACTGATTACCTTCTACTAGACCATGATACTGCCCGCGACCAAAGCGCTTTTGCCCCCACGTGTTAAGCACATGGCCTTGGCGATCGGCTAACACAATCATGCAAGCAGAATTGCTGAGGATGTTCTCGTAATAAGGAATGATCTCGTTTTCTGTGGTTTCCAACAGGCTACGATGTTGATCCCTTAAATCGTTCAATTCCCCAGAGGGTAAAGTCGAAAAATTTGGCTCTGTGGCGTGCTCAAGGCCAAATTGTTCACAGCGATACCAAGAGGCTTCAATTTGTTGTTTGTGTTCTTCGTCAGTTAAGTTGACGTGAGGCCTAAGCATTGCCGTGTCGTCACCTATTGTTTCTTCTTGTTTTTTATTTGTCATTACAGCTCCAGTGCAAGGAGCGACAAGCCTTTTGCTATTCTGCGATTACCTGTCCATAAGGTCAATGTAAATAGCCGCTGTCACTCAAAATCCTGAACATCTTTTCGCGAAAGTGTTCAATAAAGTGTTCAACTGAACACTTTATTTACAAATTTGAACAACTATTTTCATATTTGAAAAAAACAAAAAGACGTCCGGAAATAAATTTATTTCCTTTTAAATCATTTACTTAAATCAAAAATACGTACTTTTTAATGGATTGGCACAGGGATTGTATAGCTAAACCATACCATTGATACGTGTTCATTTGCGAAAAGCGACAAGCCACTCTCTTACTGCACAGTGAAGAACGTATCACACAAAAACCGCTTCATTGTGGCGGCCATAAAAACAACAAAGGGTTAAAAACAATGTCACTGACGCTGAACAACGTGTCCCGCGTTGTCGACGGAGAAACATGGATTGATAACGTCAATCTGTCGTTGGAGCCTGGCTCATTTAATGTGCTGCTAGGACGAACGCTCTCTGGAAAGACAACGTTAATGCGCCTTATGGCGGGTCTTGATCGACCCACCCATGGACAAATCATGATGAATGGTGTGGATGTAACGGGGGTTCCGGTTCGAGAGCGGAACATCTCTATGGTCTATCAACAGTTCATCAACTACCCCAACATGACGGTGTATGACAACATCGCCTCCCCGCTTCGCTTGGCAAAAATGTCTAACAGCGAAATAGATCGCCGAGTTCGAGAAACCGCTGAAATGCTGCGCATTGACAGCTATCTGGACCGCATGCCCTTACAACTGTCCGGTGGTCAGCAACAGCGCACCGCCATGGCAAGGGCGCTTGTTAAAGACTCTCAAGTCATCTTATTTGACGAGCCATTGGTGAATCTGGATTACAAACTCCGAGAAGAACTACGCCAAGAACTGCGCGCGCTTTTTAAAGCACGTAACTGTATTGCGGTGTATGCAACGACTGAACCAAATGAAGCCTTAGCGTTATCCGGCAACACTGCCGTACTTCATGAAGGCAAGCTGCTTCAATTTGGAGAAACCGCTGAGGTGTACCATCGCCCCAAAGACATCATTACAGCGGAAATGTTCTCTGAGCCTCCGATCAATGTGGTCCCCGGACGCGTTAGCGAAACGGAAGTCACCTTTGATGAGACCGTGCACTTTCAGCTTAACAATGATTTGCGCCCGCTGGAGCCAGGCAATTACCGCTTCGGGGTTCGGGCTTCTCATATAGGTTTAGTGCCGCACTCCGATGACGATTTAGAGCTGCCCGTACAAGTAGATCTTGCTGAAATCAGTGGTTCAGAAACCTTTTTACATGTCCACAATCCACACTTCGACTTGGTGCTGCACCTTTCGGGCGTACATGAATACCACGTTGATCAGCAAATCAAAGTGTATTTCCCCACCCACAAGCTGTACGCCTTTAACGAAAGTGGTCGACTGGTCCACGCGCCAGCTGGCTTAGGAGGTCGTTAACATGGCAGAAATCACTCTTAATTCATTAGCCCACACGTACAGCGACAATCCGACCAAACCGGAAGATTACGCGATTCGTGAAATGCAGCATATTTGGCATCAAGGCGGCGCTTACGCCTTACTTGGCCCATCAGGCTGTGGCAAATCTACGTTATTGAATATTATCTCAGGTCTCTTGGAACCGTCGGATGGCGAAGTACTGTTCGACGGAAAACGCGTTAACGAACTTAAGCCTGAAGAGCGCAACATTGCGCAAGTTTTCCAGTTTCCCGTGGTGTACGACACCATGACGGTCTATGACAATCTTGCTTTCCCATTACGCAACATTGGTGTACCCGAACATAAGATTCGCTCAAAAGTACTCGAAGTGGCAGAGATTCTAGAGCTCTCTGATCAGCTTAAGCGTAAAGCCAAAGGCCTTTCTGCGGATCAAAAGCAAAAAGTCTCCATGGGCCGCGGTTTGGTTCGCGATGATGTTTCAGCCATTCTGTTTGATGAACCTTTGACGGTTATTGATCCTCAACTGAAGTGGAAACTGCGCCGCAAACTCAAGCAAATTCACGAGCAGTTCAACATCACCATGGTCTATGTTACCCACGATCAGCTGGAGGCCTCGACCTTCGCTGATAAGATTGCCGTGATGTATCAAGGCCAAATCGTTCAGTTTGGCACACCACGGGAACTGTTTGAAAACCCTGCCCACACTTTTGTTGGCTACTTCATTGGTTCCCCCGGTATGAACTTCATTGACGCGACGGTCACTGAAAAAGAACTGTCGTTTGGTACCCACACGTTGCCATTACACCCGTTACTACTAAAGCGTTTGCAGGACATGGATGCGCAGCAAGTAAAAGTGGGCATTCGCCCTGAATTTGTTCATGTCTGGGACGGCGCGAATGACGACGCCTTCCTTGTCGATGTGGACTTCGTCGAAGACCTTGGCACCTACAAGATCCTCACGTTTAACTTTCACGGCATTCTTATGAAAGCACGTTTAAGCGAAGACCAGAAGGTACCTCAAGGAAAAGCCTACGTCAGCTTTCCTGAACAGTGGACCAAGGTGTACGTCAACGAATTTTTGGTGGAGGTTGACCATGACTAAAGTCGAAAACAACAAAGCATGGTGGTTGGTATTGCCGGTCTTTTTGATCGTTGCGTTCTCCGCCATTATTCCTTTGATGACCGTAGTGAACTACTCAGTTCAAGATATTTTTGACCCATACACACGCTACTTTGTGGGTACTGAATGGTTCAAACAAGTCATGACCGATTCGCGTCTGCATGACGCACTGATCCGTCAATTCATCTACTCTTTTACGATTCTCGCTATTGAAATACCGTTGGGCATCGCGGTAGCACTGATGATGCCGACCAAAGGTCGAGGCGCTTCATTAGCCTTGATTCTAGTGGCCATTCCATTGCTGATTCCTTGGAACGTTGTGGGAACGATTTGGCAAATCTTTGGACGTGCTGACATCGGCTTATTTGGTGCCATGATGGCGGAGTTGGGGATCAACTACAACTACGCGTCCGAACCCATGCACGCTTGGCTAACGGTGGTACTGATGGATGTTTGGCACTGGACGCCATTGGTTGCACTACTCTGTTACTCCGGCTTGCGCGCCATTCCTGAAGTGTATTACCAAGCTGCACGAATCGATAAAGCCTCCCGCTGGGCCGTATTCCGTTACATCCAACTGCCTAAGTTGACCAACGTATTGATTATCGGTGTATTACTTCGGTTTATGGATTCTTTCATGATCTACACTGAACCTTTTGTCTTAACAGGCGGTGGCCCCGGTACTTCGACTACGTTCTTGAGCCAATCTCTGGTTCAGCAAGCCATTGGCCAATTTGACTTAGGCCCTGCGGCAGCGTTCTCGCTGGTGTACTTCCTTATCATCCTGTTGGTGTGTTGGGTGTTCTATACCACCATCATGAACATGCAAAAAGACAAGTAGGAGTCGATCATGTCAAATGAAACGACCATTGCAGGTCGCACGAATCAAAACGAAACGATTGCGGAGGCGACGTACACACAAACAGCGCCTCAGCAGCCGGTCTTCTCTCAAGCAGAACGCAAGGCCAAATACGCGACTTGGCGAGGACGCATAGGCTTAACGGTCTACCTTATATTGTTACTGATGCCGATTTATTGGCTCATCAATATGTCCTTTAAAACGAACACTGAGATTTTGAGTGGTTTATCGTTTTTCCCGCAGGATTTTACCCTAGAGAATTACGCAAAAATATTTGGTGACGCGACGTGGTACATGGGTTACGTCAACTCCATGATTTACGTATCCATGAATATGGTGATCAGCTTAATTGTCGCACTTCCCGCGGCGTATGCGTTCAGTCGCTACAAGTTTGTCGGTGACAAGCATATGTTTTTCTGGCTGCTGTCTAACCGAATGGCGCCACCAGCAGTGTTTTTGCTACCGTTTTTTCAACTGTATTCCTCCGTAGGCTTATTCGATACGCACATTGCGGTAGCGCTGGCCCACTGTCTTTTCAACGTGCCGTTAGCGGTATGGATCTTAGAAGGCTTTATGAGTGGCGTGCCACGTGAAATTGATGAAACAGCCTACATTGACGGTTACTCATTCCCGAAATTCTTTGTGAAGATTTTTATCCCATTGATTCGTTCAGGGATCGGTGTGACGGCCTTCTTCTGTTTCATGTTTTCGTGGGTTGAACTGTTGCTTGCACGCACACTGACATCCGTAGATGCCAAACCGATCGGCGCGATTATGACCCGAACCGTATCGGCGTCAGGAATGGACTGGGGACTACTGGCTGCTGCGGGGGTGTTAACCATCATCCCTGGCATTTTAGTGGTGTATTTTGTTCGAAATCATGTAGCTAAGGGCTTCGCCCTAGGCCGAGTGTAGGAGAAAAATCATGGCTTGGATGTCTTGGACATTACCCACGGCGGCCTTTTTTGCCGGCATTGCACTGATACTCGTCGCTATGACGACTTGGCAAGTGATCTCCCCTAGCGTCGAACGTCGAGGCTTTCTGCCTCTCGATACCACCCGCGGAGATCGCTTGTTCATAGGCCTGTTAACCAGTGCCTTTATTCACCTAGGTTTTGTGGCATTGAGTGATGTTTCACTCTATGTCGCAACTGCGCTCTGCGTCGTTTGGATGATTATCCTAATGCGCTGGGGCTAGTCAGCGTGAGAGACCAAGGACGATCTAGTACGGAAGCTAACTAACTAAAAATCAACTGTTGAGGTAAAACATGTACAACAATAAAAAGAAGCTCGTTTTAGCTGCCATCCCATTTGCTGTTGCGTTAAATTCCGCATCACTATGGGCTGACCAGTATTCTGATGCGGCACAGAAATGGGTCGACAATGAATTCACAGTTTCAACCCTATCGGAAGCTGAGCAGCTTAAGGAACTCGCGTGGTTTACAAAAGCGGCCGAGCGTTTCCGTGGCATGGAGATCAATGTCGCATCGGAAACACTGACAACGCACAAATACGAGTCCCAAGTATTAGCCAAAGCGTTTGAGGAAATCACCGGTATCAAAGTCAACCATGACTTGATTCAAGAAGGTGATGTGGTTGAAAAACTGCAAACTCAAATGCAATCTGGTCGAAATATTTATGATGCGTACGTCAACGATTCGGATCTTATCGGTACCCATTTCCGCTACGGTAAAGTCGTTCCGATTACCGACATGATGGAAGAAGAGCCTTCTTTGAAATCCCCGACGTTGGATTTAGCGGATTTCATTGGCTTGAACTTCACTTCTGGACCAGACGGTAAGCTTTACCAACTGCCAACGCAGCAGTTCGCAAACCTTTATTGGTTCCGCTATGACTGGTACCAACGCCCTGAGCTGAAAAAGCAATTTAAAGAAATCTATGGCTATGAACTGGGTGTACCGGTTAACTGGTCAGCGTACGAAGACATTGCCGAGTTCTTCACGGTTCATGTTGGCGAGATTGACGGTGAAAAAGTCTATGGCCACATGGATTACGGTAAAAAAGACCCTTCTCTAGGCTGGCGTTTCACGGACGCATGGTTCTCTATGGCGGGTGCGGGTGATAAAGGCTTGCCAAACGGTTTGCCAGTAGACGAATGGGGTATCCGAGTAGAAGGCTGTAACCCTGTCGGCTCCAGTGTGTCCCGAGGCGGTGCAACGAATGGTCCAGCGGCCGTCTATGCGACCACTAAATACGTCGACTGGTTACGTCAATATGCGCCACCAGAAGCACAAGGCATGACATTCTCTGAGGCTGGCCCAGTACCAGCGCAAGGTAATGTGGCTCAGCAAATCTTCTGGTACACCGCATTTACCGCTGATATGACGCAAAAAGGTCTGCCTGTTGTGAATGAAGATGGTACGCCTAAATGGCGTATGGCACCGTCTCCACGTGGCCCATACTGGGAAGAAGGCATGAAGCTTGGCTACCAAGATGTGGGTGCGTGGACATTCATGAACTCAACGCCTGACGACCGCCGTAACGCTGCGTGGTTGTACGCACAGTTCACAACGGCAAAAACCGTTTCTTTGAAGAAAACATTGGTGGGTCTAACGCCAATTCGTGAGTCTGATATTAACTCACCTGAGATGCAAGAAGCCGCGCCTTACCTTGGCGGTCTTGTTGAATTCTACAAAGGCCCTGCACGTGAGCAATGGTCACCAACCGGTATTAACGTACCAGATTACCCAAAACTGGCTCAACTCTGGTGGCAATACATTTCTCAAGCAGCCAGCGGAGAAGCATCGCCACAAGAAGCGCTTGACGGCCTAGCCGCCGCACAAGACAAGGTTCTTAACCGTTTGGAGCGCGCTAACGTTCACGAAAACTGTGGTCCTAAACTAAACGAGCCAAAAGATCCGTCTTACTGGCTTAACCAACCGGGCGCACCAAAAGCCAAGCTTGCCAACGAAAAAGTACAGGGTAAAACCGTCGATTACGACGCCCTACTTCGCTCTTGGGAATAAGCTTTTCTTGATCACCACCTTATAAGTCTTGACCGGCCATTGTGCCGGTCTTTTTTATGCAAAAAAAAGCCGCCCTAATTAAGGCGACTTTCTTATACAAAAACAGTTCAAAATGTGTGATTGCCGATCTCATCATATGTTTTGATGGAAATTAGCTTACCTAAAGTACTCATGCGTATCACTTCTGGTGGGTTATCTGTTGACCAAAAATCACGCCATTCCTCTTTAGAATTCCAGCGTGCAATAGCAAGAAAATGACTTGGCTTGTTATCTTCTTCAAGTAAACAACTGCCATGGGCACCAGGATGTGTTTCACGTACGATTTGTGTTGTAGACTTCCAAGCGTCGCAGAATTCGGCAATGTTTTCTGGGCTAACGTGCCATTCGTATACCACTCGAATCATTTTTATCTTCCTTATTACACAAGCTATAAAAACTAATTTTAAATTTATAATATGACGCTTAAAGACGTGTATGAAAACAAACTATACGTGCTAAAAGAAGCATCAGATTTAATGTAGCTAGGGCAACCCTCATCTCGCCGTAAATGAAAAAGGGAGCATATGCTCCCTTTCTATATGATTTAAAACCGAATTTACAGTAAAACTTTAGAGACTAGAGCGCACACGTCGCACAGCGTCCAGCCAACCGTCGTAAAGAGTCTGTCGGTTGCCGTCGTCCATGTCTGGCGTAAAGCAATGCTCTGACTGCCACAGTTCACTGATTTGCTCTAAAGACTCATAAACACCAATTCTTAGACCCGCTAAATACGCCACACCAAGTGCAGTAGTTTCGGTTACTTTAGGACGCTCAACGGTAATACCCAAAAGGTCACTCAAAAATTGCACCACTAGATCGTTCACGACCATTCCGCCGTCTACTCGCAGGGTATCAAACTCCGCGCCATCTTGTGCCATGGCCCCCACAAGATCCTTTGTTTGATAGCACACAGAGCGTAAGCCAGCACTGATAATATCAGCGGCACTGGTGTCTCGGGTTAATCCAATCATAGCACCGCGCGCATCAGGGTCCCAATAAGGCGCACCTAAACCAGTGAACGCTGGAACTAAATACACCGTATCAGCATTTAAGGCTTGCTGAGCGAGGCTTTGTGTTTCCGATGCATCCGCAAATAGCTTCAACCCATCACGTAGCCATTGAATCGCCGCACCAGCAACAAAGATACTGCCTTCAAGAGCATAAGTGACTTTACCATTGATACGATAACCAACAGTGGTCAGCATTTTATGTTCCGATTTAAGCGCTTGCTCACCGGTATTAAGGATCATGAAACAGCCAGTACCATAGGTACTTTTCACCATTCCCGGTGTAAAGCAAGCTTGACCCACTAAAGCCGCTTGTTGATCACCGGCAATACCGTTCACGGGGATCTCCGCTCCTAACCACTGCTTATCGATGACGCCAAAGTCGTCACTCGAATCCATAACTTGTGGAAAGATCACATCGCCAATGCCTAGCAGTTCAATCAGTTCTTCATCCCATTGTTGCGTATGGATATTGAATGCCATAGTACGAGCCGCATTGGTGGCATCCGTTCTATGCTCACGACCAGAGGTTAAGTGCCACAATAAAAAGCTATCCACCGTACCAAAGGCAATATGACCTTCTTTAGCTCGCTCTTTAACACCCTCAACGTTTTCCAAGATCCAGCGAATCTTGGTGGCAGAAAAATAAGGATCGATTAACAAGCCAGTTTTGGCTTGAACAGTCTCACTGTGGCCTTGATCGACTAAAGATTGGCAGAACTCACTGGTGCGACGATCTTGCCAAACAATCGCGTTATAAACTGGCTTGCCCGTTTCGGTGTCCCATAATATGGTCGTTTCACGCTGATTAGTAATTCCAATGGAGGCTACCGCGTCAGCGGTGATGTCTGTATCCTTAAGAACATCACGACACACACTTAACGTTGATTGCCACAGATCATTGGGGTCATGCTCAACCCAACCATCGTTAGGAAAAATTTGCGGAAATTCTTGTTGTGCCTGACCGATGCGCACACCAGAAGTGTTGAATAGAATAGCGCGACTACTCGTCGTGCCTTGATCAATCGCAAGTAGATACTGGCTCATGGGAACATGTCTCTTTATCTGCGAGCCCATGACCATTTGCATTGGCTTGGTTATGGGCGTTTGTTATTTTTGTTATTCGAACACAAATGTTCAAAATCGAATATTTCTATTAAAACTGTAATTGATCACTTTAGCAAGATGTCATCAAGGAGTTTACGTCACGTATGGGCCAACAAACACGCCAAGATAGAATCGTTCAACTGGTACGCGAAAAAGGTTACACCTCTATCGACGAGCTGGCGGAACAGTTTAAGGTAACACCACAGACGATACGTCGAGATATCAACTCTCTTGCCGATCAAGATTTAATTCGACGTCACCATGGCGGTGCAAGTTACGATTCCTCCACAACAAATGTTGACTACAACACTCGACAAGCGCTTCATCAAGATGCCAAAAAAAGAATCGCCAAACACCTCGCCAAAGAGATCCCAAACGGTGCTTCGTTGTTTATCAATATTGGGACAACCACAGAAGAAGTGGCTAAGGCACTACTCAATCATAGTGCACTTAAAATAATCACCAACAACATCAATGTTGCATCGATCCTGCGTATAAAAGACGACTTCAATGTCATTGTGGCCGGCGGGTCGGTTCGCTCGAGAGACGGCGGTATCATTGGTGAAGCGACGGTCGACTTCATTAATCAATTCCGTGTGGATTACGGCATTATAGGCATTAGTGGCATTGATCAAGAGGATGGGTCGCTGCTTGATTATGACTACCAGGAAGTACGTGTTGCACAAAGTATTATTGCCAATTCACGCAATGTGTTCCTTGCGGCCGACGGCGCAAAGTTTGGTCGTAATGCTATGGTTCGCTTAGGTAATATCACTCAAGTAGACCAACTATTCACCGATACTCAGCCACCAAAGACGATCCTCTCATTGCTTAAAGAACACTCAGTGAAACTAGAAGTGTGTGACTGACCGCCCCTTCAAACTATTGTCAGCGCTAGAAGGCCAATTTCCCTAGCGCTTTATGGCGCAAAAAAGAATAACTTTGATGTTTATTTTCCTATCGTCTGCTTGAAAAACCACCTATACAGGTCTAATATCGAAACTGTATTTTCGTTTTTGAACATATAATTTTCGTTTTTCAAGAGGTAAGCCATGAATCAAACGCATTTCGATCTCTTCGTCGTCGGGGGAGGCATCAACGGCACCGGGATCGCAGCAGATGCTGCCGGGCGCGGTCTTACTGTCGCCCTATGTGAAATGAATGACCTCGCCAATGCGACGTCTTCAGCGAGCAGCAAACTCATTCATGGCGGTCTACGTTACTTGGAACATTACGAATTTCGTTTGGTACGAGAAGCCTTAAGTGAACGCGAGGTTCTGCTTAAAATAGCGCCGCATTTGGTCACCCCTATGCGTTTTCAAATGCCTCACCGACCTCACCTACGACCAGCATGGTTAATTCGCCTAGGTTTATTCCTCTATGACCACCTAGGTAAACGTGAGCAGCTACCTGGCTCTAAGGGCGTTAAATACGATGCTTCAAGCGCCCTAAAATCTGAGATAAGCCAAGGGTTTGAATACTCTGACTGCTGGGTGGATGACGCTAGGCTCGTTATCGCTAATGCACAAAGCGCGCAAGAGAGCGGAGCGTTGATCATGACCCGTACTCGCTGCGAGTCCGCTCATAGAGAAAATGGCAAATGGGTCATTGAAGTCAACAACACAGCCACAGGTGAACGTCAGCAATTTACCGCCAATGCTATTGTTAACGCGGCTGGTCCTTGGGTATCGAGCTTTATTGAGCAAAAGGTACAGCGCAAAGCACCTTATGGCATCCGTATGATTAAAGGCAGTCACATTGTTGTGCCTCGTTTATACGAACAAACCAATTCCTTTATCATGCAAAATGCAGACAAACGGATCGTTTTCGCTATTCCTTATCGTGATAAATACACTTTGATTGGTACGACCGATGAAGAATACAAAGGTGATCCAAAAGACGTTGCCATCAGTGACGAAGAGACACAGTACATTCTAAGTGTTGCCAATCAACACTTTAAAAAGCAACTGGCAAAAGAGGATATCGTCTGGACCTATTCCGGTGTGCGACCGCTGTTGAATGATGAATCTTCCGATGCATCCTCTGTTACTCGGGATTACACTTTGCACGTAGAAGACGACCATGGAAAAGCGCCTTTATTAAGTATTTTTGGTGGCAAGATTACGACGTATCGACAGCTGGCCTTGTCAGCTATGAGCGACCTGAAACAGTACTTCCCATCAATGGGAAAAGAATGGACACACGCCAAACCTCTTCCGGGTGGAGACATGAGTAATGACTACACCGTCATGATCAATAAACTGATGTCAGAATTTCCGTTTCTATCGCCTGAACTGGCCCGTCGATTCACAGGTAGCTATGGAACGCTTTCATACGTCCTGTTAGGGGATAGTCAATCTATTGGAGAATTAGGTACTTGCTTTGGCTCGGATTTATATCAGAAAGAAGTCGACTATCTTGTTGAACATGAATGGGCGGTCACTGCGGAAGATATTTTATGGCGCCGTACTAAACTAGGTTTGGAGCTAGATACACAAGAGGCGCAAGCCCTAAAAGATTATTTAGCCGATAAGCTTAACCGCCCTATCGACACCGAGTTAGTCGCCGCAACCGTTTAACCTGATTCTAACATGCCTCATAAAAGTTCTGCCGCGAGGCGCCGATAAACCCACCTCGCGAGCTAAACTATTTTAAATAGGGTTAGCTTACTTACTGTAATGCGATGGATCATCTTGGTTTGGGCGCGTTTTAAAGCGGCGATGCAGCCACATGTATTGCGCTTTATTTCGACTAATAAGATCTTCAATAATGTGATTTCCACGAATGGCATCGGCCAATTCGCTCTCACCTGGAAAGTCTTCCAGAGGTTCACTGATCTTAATTGAATAGCCTTTGTCGTCTGCGTTACGCTCTACGAAAAAAGGCAACACTTTTGCTTTGCCTAATTTTGCCAACATAGTGCCGCCCGTAATCGTCGCCGCTTCCTGCACCGCAAAAAACGGAATAAATACGGCGCTTGAACGGCCAAAGTCCTGATCGGCGGTATACCAAATCACATCAGGTGCACGCAGACTGCGGACCATTTGACGAACGTCGCGCTTTGGAATCAAAGCCTTATTAGAACGAAGACGACCCTTGACTTGAAGATATTCCATAACAGGGTTGTTGTGTGGTCGATAGACACCAATACCTGGATTAAACTGACCGAAAATACGCGCTCCCATTTCTAGCGGTAAACAATGCACCGCAAACAAGATCACACCTTGTCCATTCTCCAGCGTCCTTTGCACATGCTCTTGCCCGGTGATGTCCATATGACGCTGCACTCGACTATCGGACCACCACCAAGCACTGACCGTGTCAAAAATGGCCTTGCCAGTTTCTTCGAAGTTTCGTTCAAGCAACCGTTGATGCTCTTCTGCTGTCGCATCAGGAAAACACAATTCCAAGTTACGTCTAGCCGTATGAACTCGTCCTTTGGCAAGTTTCATCATCAAACGGCCAATGCCCTTGCCTATACCCATTTGCCAATTCAGTGGCAACATAGACACTAGGCGCCCTAGACCGACTCCCAGCCAAAGTACCCAATGTTTGGGATGAAGCAATGCTTTTGAAAATTGTGCTTGTTCTACCACGACGAAATTCACCAATAAAAAATTCGCAGGTATTCTAACGTAAAATGCATAAGAAATTGAGCATAGTGAAGCTTAAATGTTTTCTTGCTTTAGGACGGCCAATGCCATGGCGGTAAATCCAACATGCCCATGCTTGGGATTTGAGTTTCGCCAAAGTCTTTTTCTAAACGAATCGAGTGGCACAGCTCTGATTGTTCCAAAGCAGCAATCAGACGCGAGGCATGGGACACAACCCAGACTTGGCAGTGATCCGCAGCAAAGCTAATTAAGCGAGCTAAGGCTGGCAATAAATCAGGATGCAAACTCGTTTCCGGTTCATTCAACACCATTAATTCAGGTGGCCTGGGCGTTAATAACGCAGCCACCCACAGTACATACCGCAGCGTTCCATCGGATAACTCTGAAGCGTTTAACGGGCGCAATAAACCATGCTGATAAAACTGCAGCATGAAGCGCCCTTCGTCGGTGCGAACTACTTCAAGTCGCGCCCCCGGAAACGCGTAATCAATAGCCTCATGTAACGCCTCGGCATCGCCTACTTCAAGGATCGTTTGAATCGCCGCTGCCACATCACGCCCATCATGATTGAGCACGGGCGTAAACGTTCCTAGGTGATGCTGGCGTGCAGGTGCTGCCTGATCCGTGCGAAAATGATCGTAAAAGCGCCACTTCCGAATTCGGTCACGCATAAAAAACACTTCAGGGGCTTGTTGCGCATCGGCCGCCAGATCAAACATAGAGTCAAAACTGGATGCATGATACGACACAACTTCCCAACTTCGCCCAGCGCGGCGCTTTATGGCATTGTCCTGTCGATCTACTAATGCGCCTGCTGGTCGATAGTATTCTCCGTGCCAAATCGTCTCACGCATGATGCCGGGATCGAGCTTGAACAGCGTGGGGGTACTAGTGGGCATGGCCACGCCAAATTTGGGCAGCCCAAGCGCCACGGAATAACCGTAGTCTTCAGCTGCAAAGCCTAGCTTAAGCTGACGCTTAGTTTGCCTTGGGCCACCTTGCACCGGCACCTCACCTGAACGCATACGTTTGGTGATTTTCTCAGGCCCAGCCCAAAAAACCGACTCTAATCCACCGTCTTCGGCGAGTGATCGAACCAAACCACCTTCACCCACTTTAGCGAGTAAACGCAATGCTTTATATAAATTAGACTTACCACTGCCATTCTCTCCTGTTACAAGATTCAGACGTCCAAGCGGTATGGTTAAGTTGATAATCGAGCGATAGTTTTCAATGGCAATGGTTTTGATCATGAGGCATCCTTGTCCGTAAATAACGAAAGGCAACAGCCGTTTACAATAACATAAGCACAAAAAAACCTCTGGTTCTTAAAGCTAAACAGCCATGAGAACCAGAGGTTTAAGTGATGCTATCAAAGATATTAAGATCTAATTAAACGACGCTCACCAATCAGCGCTTTGATGATGCAGTAACACATCGCAAGCATCAACAAAGAGAATGGGATCGCGGTTGCGGTCACACCTGCTTGGAGTGCCGACAAACCACCACCAATCAAT
Organism: Marinomonas gallaica; assembly: GCF_001639745.1. GTDB lineage: Bacteria > Pseudomonadota > Gammaproteobacteria > Pseudomonadales > Marinomonadaceae > Marinomonas > Marinomonas gallaica. The sequence continues at coordinate 162,337 of NZ_LTAX01000006.1, read as the reverse complement.
AGCACGATGGCAATGAGCCCTTCCACAATGGCCCAGAAAATACGTTGTGGACGCGGTGCATCAATTTTACCGCCAGAGGTAATAGTATCCACCACTAACGATCCTGAGTCAGACGACGTCACAAAGAACACCAAAGCCAGTACAATCGCTAAACACGACACCACACCGGAAAATGGGAAGTCATTCAACAAACCAAAGATCGACAACTCTGGACGGTAGCTGTCAATTACGTAGCTTTTAACCAAGCTGCTAGATGGGTCAGAATAGATTTGATCTAACGCCATGCCACCAAAAACGCCCATCCAAATAAAGATGAACAGACTCGGTACCACCAAGACACAGAAAATAAATTCACGCACGGTACGACCACGTGAGACACGCGCAATAAACATTCCGACAAATGGTGACCAGCTGATCCACCACGCCCAGTAGAAGACAGTCCAACCCTGACGGAAGGCATCATCCTCACGACCAATAGGAGCAGACAGCGGAATAAATTCCATAACGTAGGTTGATAAGCCTGACCAAATGCTTTCCAAGCCCACCATAGTCGGTCCAACCAATAGGACGAACAAGAAGAACAGTACGGCCATGATCATATTAAACTCAGACAGTTTCTTTAAACCGCCTTCCAATCCACGCCAGACTGACACCAATGCAACCGCTGTGACGGCCAAGATGACAATGACTTGAGTCATCGTGGTCACTTCTATGCCAAACACAAAATTTAATCCGGCATTTGCCTGCTGTGCGCCCAGTCCTAATGAAGTCGCCAAACCAAACAAGGTGGAAAAGACGGCCAAAATATCAATAATGTCGCCCCACCAACCCCAGACACGGTCGCCAAGGATGGGGAAAAACACAGAGCGAATCGAAAATGGTAGCCCTTTATTATAGGTAAACAATGCCAAGCCTAATGCCATGATCACATACACAGCCCAGCCATGAATGCCCCAATGCAAAAATGTTCCGGCCAATCCCATCGCTGACGCCTCAGCCACCGCATCAGGGTTTAGCTGACCATCCGCACCAAAAGGAGACGTAATGCCTAGCGGCAAGGAAACGTTAGCGTGGTAAACGGGCTCTAGAACGCCAAAAAACAACAGACCCACTCCAATACCAGCGGTAAACAGCAATGCAAACCAAGACAAGTAGCTGTGGTCTGGTTTCGCGTCTTTACCGCCTAATCGGACTTTGCCAAAAGAAGAAAATGCAAGGAACAAACAGAATAGTATGAAAAAATCGACAAGACCAAGAAAGTACCAATCCAGCGTTTCATTTGAAAAAGAGACGATAGATTGGAAAAGTGTCCCAGCTTTTTCAGGAAACACTAACGTAAGAATTATAAAAACTATTGCTGCAAGTGCAGAAATAATAAACACTCGGTTGTGGATATCGAAGCCTAACGGGCCTAATTTTCCGACAATATTATCTTGTCCTACAACATAATCTGTCTTCATATCACTGTGATTATGAGAGTGGGAAGACTTATGCATATCTGTCATAACCCCCTCCGTAGATACGTTAGATTACTTTTAATACGGTCGGTTTTATACCTCATCTGAGATCCTTTTTTCAGTTCGTAGTAGCAGCCATTTTTTAATGCTTTAAACATTGAGACCTTCTCCACCAAGGATTAGAACTCAATAAAAAAAGAAAATGAAATAACCTATTTAGAATTTACCGTTAGTTGCATCATCGACATCAGACAAATCGCTAACGCCCTATTTCTGACACACTAACATGAAAATATCATCCGTCATTATAACCCCTATAAGACTATCTTATATAATTTATGAACATTAAATTAGACCAATGACTGCTGACTACCAACACTGACTCTCCCTAATGATGCTCTTCGCCGATATCTTGCTGCTCTTTTGCTAACTGCATAAAACGCTTGTGGATACGTCGCGTAGCCCACCACACACCAGCGATAACCAAAGGCACTGACAAGCCAACTGCAAGGCTTTTATCAATCGGAGCACCGTTTTCATAAGCCGCTTCAATTAAATATTTGATCAAGCCCACACTGTAATAAGAAATCGCAGCAACCGATAAACCTTCTACCGTATGCTGCATGGCAAGCTGAATTTTTGATCGACGATCCATAGAGGCTAACAAATGCTGATTTTGTGATTGAATCGACATTTCGACGCGAGTCCGCATCATCTCTGAAACACGATCAATACGACGTGACAGATTTTCTAAATGCTCACCTGTCGCCTTACATGTTCGAACGGCAGGCGTTAATCGACGCGTCATAAACTCGGTAATGGTTAAATGCCCTGAAACCTCATCTTCACGCAGTTCGGCTAAGCGCTTTAGAACTAAATCATGATACGCAGCCGTGGCGCTGAAGCGAAAAGTGGTGCAAGCGCGTGCAGACTCAACCCAAGCGGCCATATCAATGATTTTACTCAGCACTTCCTGCTCATCCAAATCATGATGAGCATCCGACAGCTGGTTTGTGAGCTCGGCAAGTTTTTGATCCATTTGCGCTAGATGTTGGTTGTAATGTCGCGCCAAAGGCAAACCTAACAAGGCAATCAATCGATACGACTCTACTTCGATTAAACGCTGCACCATTCGGCCTAACTGACTGTTACTCATTTCACGGTTGTAAACTAAGATGCGCCCAAAACCATCACTGTGAATTCTAAAGGTGGTCCAAACTTGCGCTGCCCCAGCTTGGGGCTGGCTGCCCACTAGACGCATCCCTTCAAAATAAGATTTAACTTCGGCGAGTTCCGGCTCCGGTTTTTGTGTCGTATCCTCAATGGCGACATGGAAAGCTGAGACGACCGTACCACCTAACCTCACAAGCCACTCTTTTGGAAGTCGGCTCACCCCCGTATTGGCAAACGGGTCAGCAAGAAATGGCTGACCTTGATTAATCACGGTATAGGACACGAACTCAAGATGTGTTTCTCGACGAATACGCACATCACCAAAATCGGCTTCCAAGCACACAGAATCATGATTTGGCGGAATTTGATCAAAATAGGCGTACAGCTCACAAAAATGCTCAAAGTCGGCTTGCTTTCGAGACACATCGATCATTACAGCGAGGTAACTAATTCGTGCTGGGCTAGGAATGACATGAAAGGGACGCGAATGCAGTTCAGCGTAAAGCGCATCGCGCTGTTCATGCATAGTCAATCCGTAAGGGTTTGCGGCGGAGTTCACAGTTAAGTCTCTATTTTTGTTATCAGAATGCCTAAATCATTGGCTTTATTGCGTTTCATTGCAACTTAATGGGCTCACTATCAGCTGAAATTTTCTAATAGTTTGATACAGACTATTTGCGTCTTCGTCTTAATAACTTCACCTCCATGTCATATTTACTTGGCACACTGGCCCATCAATATGGAGAATGTTATGACCCTAAACCCGTTTCGCCGCTTTATGACACCGCGGGCACAGTCAATTAACCTTATCAAACTAGAGCAAGAGCATCCTATTCATGAGGTCGATCCTTGTTACTTATCCTTCTCCATCGACATATCACTGATTATTGGCGGACAGTGGTGGGAAGGCAGTAAAAGCTCAAGCCGAGGACTCGGCACTAATCGCGTGCCCCCTTTAGAACTTAACCACCCCAAGCTTAGCCAATACGTTGAGCATCTAAAGCCTGCCTACCTTCGCATTGGTGGCTCTGAAGCCGATACTATCCATTATTTTTGCTGTCAGCAGTTGCCCCACGACAAAGAACCCGAACTCAGCGAGGCCATTTGGAATCGTCTATTAAGCTTTATCAAACAACACGATCTCAAATTTATGTTTACGTTCAAATACGGTGCTTTTGAACGTAATCAGCATGGCAAATGGAATGGGGCAGACAGTGCGGCGCTGCTGCAATACACGCTTGATCACGGTGTCAACATTGATGTCTGCGAATTGGGTAACGAGTTAAACGCTTATTGGGCCTTTCACGGCTTAACTGCTCAACCTAGAGCAAAGCAACTGGTGCTCGATTATCAGCGTTTTATTAATCAGGTCAGACTCATCAATCCAAACAGTCGCATTGCTGGACCAGGCAGTGCTTTTTGGCCTTACTTGGGTGAGACCATTAAATATCTATCGAACATTACGCCTAGGTTTCTGGAACAACTTGAAGGACAACTCGACATAGTCGACTGGCATTACTATCCGTTCCAAAGCCAGCGCTCCCCCGTTAGAACACGTACAGCACGAATTGAAAAGCTGCTCGATCAGCGATCTTTACTGGATTTTGAAGCTTTCTCAAATCAATTAGACGCTTATCGTCAAAAGCATCAACCCCAAGCAGAGCTCTGGACTGGGGAATCAGGCTCAGCTCAATGCGGTGGACAACCTAAGCTCTCGGATCGCTTTGCCTCTTGCTTTTGGTGGGCAGATCAGCTTGGCCGAGGCGCCAAATTGGGTCAAAAAGTCATGATTCGCCAATCCCTTATTGGCGGAGACTACGGCTTAATTCAACGCAAGAGCTTAAAACCTAACCCTGACTTTTGGGTGAGCTGGCTATGGAAACGTTTGATGGGACAACAGGTCTATCAAGTGAGCTGCCAAAATCCTGATTTGATTGTTTATTGCCACGGTGGCCACAAACAAGACCGTATGACCTTGTTGATCATTAACATGACTGGACGTGTTCACCGACTACGCTTCCAGTCTTTTGGCTCGCCAAAGAAACGCTATGAAATCACGGCGGACTCACTCACCAGCAAAAAGGTTTTAATTAATGGTGTTAACCCTCGGTTCCGAAAGGGGAAAGTACGCTTAAAGGACTTCCCCAAACTCCCGAAGCTGGATTTGGTCGCCCCCTACAGCATTAATTTCTGGACCTTCGCCGACTTAGAGAACGAGAAAGAAGCCATCTTTGGTGAAGATGTTTTCTAATTACACACCACCTCCCTTATCAAGGATAACTAAACTGCTTCGACAGGCAGCGGTCTCCTTCCTCACGCAAGTGATCTAAAAAAGCTTGCATGACAGGTGTCGGTTGCTTGCTGCTTGGATACACCGCACACCAGCTACGCTTCAAGGGGAAACCTTTGATCGTTGGCATCACCAAGGTGCCCAACCGCAACTCGGCAATCACATTAGCAAGCGGCAGTAACGCAACGCCTAACCCCGCTAATACGCCATGCTTAATCGATTCATTTGAGCCTAACTCCATAATAGGCTTCAGCTGAAGACGATTATCTTTGCAAAATCCTTCTATAGCCGCGCGAGATCCTGATCCTTTTTCTCGTTGCAAAAAACCTATATCAAAAAACTGCTGCGCAGACATCGTTTGACTCTGAAGGATGGCGTGATCTTGACGCACAACAGGCACCAATAAGTTATCAAAGAAAGGCTGCCGATTAAGCAGTCGAGTGTCCGGCACAATACCGGTAATCGCCATATCGTCTTGGTTTTGCAACAACCGTTCAGTGGCGTTGGTTCGATTGAGTACCGTCAAACGCGCTTCTACTTGCGGATATTTTTCTAAAAAACCTTTCAGTAAATATGGCACAACAATCTCTGCAGAGCTCACCACACACAAACGTAGCTCCCCCCTGAGTTGACCTTCTAATTGATAAAGATCCATTTGTAGCGTTTCTAAATCACTGAAAATTTCTCGCACCACTCGTTCTAGCTGGGCACCTGCAGGGGTGACATAGAGCTGCTTACCGACGTAATCGAACATGGATTGACCAAGTGCCGCTTCTAATTGTTTCATCTGCGCGCTCACCGCAGGTTGTGTTAAACCCAGCTCCTCAGCCGCTCTGGAATAGCTAAGCTTATGAAACACCACCTGAAACACCTGCAATTGACGAAATGTCAGTCTATTTAAAAGCTGACCAAGCGTGTAAACCATATCTTAAGCCTATGAATTATATAATATTTAAATAAAGTATAAGCTATTACTTATGGTATACCAAAAAAATATCAATTATTTATTTTTGTAACTTTAGAATACTGTAAGTCCATGCTTGATTTGAGCGCATGGAGAGAATAATGCTGAAGAAAATATTGATTGCTAACCGTGGAGAGATTGCCGTTCGTATCGTACGCGCATGTGCCGAAATGGGCATTCGCTCGGTGGCAATTTTCACTGAGCCAGATCGCCACGCACTTCACGTAAAGCGTGCTGACGAAGCTTACAGCATGGGTGAAGACCCACTTGCAGGCTACCTTGATGCACGACGTATCGTTAACCTTGCCGTTGAGACAGGCTGTGATGCCATTCATCCAGGCTATGGTTTTTTGTCGGAAAATGCTGAATTTGCTCAAATCTGTCAAGATCGCGGCATCACCTTTATCGGCCCTAAAGCCGAGGTGATCTCGAAGATGGGCGACAAAACCCAAGCCCGTAAGAGCATGATCTCTGCAGGCGTGCCGGTGACGCCAGGTTCTGAAGACAACCTTGCCGACATTGAAGAAGCTATTACGCTGGCGAATAGTATCGGTTACCCGGTAATGCTTAAAGCAACGTCAGGCGGCGGTGGCCGTGGTATTCGTCGCTGTGATAGCGAACAAGAATTGCGTGACCAGTACCCGCGTGTCATCTCGGAAGCGACAAAAGCCTTTGGTTCTGCGGAAGTTTTCCTTGAGAAATGCATCGTTGATCCAAAACACATCGAAGTTCAGATTTTAGCGGACAGTCAAGGGGAAGCGATTCACCTATACGAACGTGATTGTTCGATTCAGCGCCGCAACCAAAAGCTGATTGAGATTGCGCCAAGCCCTCAATTAACACCAGAACAGCGCTCGTACGTGGGTGAGCTAGCTGTCAAAGCCGCCAAAGCAGTGGGCTATGAAAACGCGGGGACCGTGGAGTTTCTGGTAACCGGCAATGACATTTTCTTCATGGAAATGAACACTCGTGTTCAAGTAGAGCACACCATTACCGAACAAATTACCGGTGTTGACATTGTTCGTGAACAGATTCGTGTTGCCTCTGGTTTGCCTTTGAGCTACCGCCAAGAAGACATTTCGTTTCGTGGTTATGCGCTGCAGTTCCGTATCAATGCGGAAGACCCAAAGAACAACTTTTTACCAAGCTTCGGCCGTATTACGCGCTACTACGCACCTGGCGGACCAGGCGTACGAACCGATACCGCCATTTACACAGGTTACACCATTCCACCGTACTTCGACTCCATGTGTCTGAAGTTGGTTGTCTGGGCATTAAGTTGGGAAGATGTATTGGATCGTGGTGCTCGTGCGCTCGCTGACATGCGCTTGCAAGGGGTTAAAACCACTGCCAATTACTACCAAGAAATACTGAAAAACGATGAATTTAGAAGCGGCTTTTTTAATACCAGCTTCGTACCAAATCACCCTGAGCTATTGAATTACTCGGACAAGCGCGCCCCAAGTGAAATTGCCTTGGCAATCGCTGCAGCCATCGCTGCGCACTCAGCGGTCTAAGAAGAGAACAAGGAGAATACCTAATGAGCAAAGTACAGGTTACAGACGTCATCTTAAGGGATGCACACCAGTCTTTGATTGCGACACGCATGCGCACCGAAGATATGCTTCCTATCTGCGACAAGCTTGACGCGGTTGGCTTCTGGTCTCTTGAAGTTTGGGGTGGCGCAACGTTTGACGCATGCGTACGCTTCTTAAAAGAAGACCCATGGGAACGCCTTCGCGAGCTACGCAAAGCGCTGCCTAATACGCGCTTACAAATGCTTTTGCGCGGTCAAAACCTACTGGGGTATCGCCACTACGCTGACGACGTTGTTGAAGCATTTGTTGCCAAAGCCGCTGAAAATGGCATCGACGTATTCCGTGTATTTGATGCTTTGAATGATCTACGCAACCTTGAAACGGCGATCAAAGCGGTCAAGAAAGCAGGCAAGCATGCTCAAGCGACCATCTGTTACACCACCAGTCCAGTGCACACTTTAGAGCTGTTTGTGGAACAAGCGCAAGCGCTAAAAGATATGGGCGCTGACTCCATTGCTATCAAAGACATGGCAGGCTTGCTAACGCCTTACGCGACTTACGATTTAGTGAAAGCGATCAAAGACAATGTGGATTTACCATTGTTTGTACACAGTCATTCTACGGCGGGTCTAGCGCCACTGTGTCAGCTAAAAGCGATCGAAGCCGGTGCCGAGCACATTGATACAGCGATTTCATCGTTTGCATCAGGCACCAGCCACCCAGCAACAGAGTCTCAAGTCGCCGCACTTAAAGGCACTAAATGGGACACGGGCTTAGACCTAGAACTGCTGACAGAAATCGCGGACTACTTCAAAGAAGTGCGTAAAAAATACCACCAATTTGAAAGCGAATTCACGAAAGAAGACGTATCAGTACAGATCAACCAAGTTCCTGGCGGCATGATGTCGAACCTTGCGAATCAGCTGAAAGAGCAGCAAGCATTAGACCGAATCCGTGAAGTGTTCGCAGAAATTCCACGCGTACGCGAGGATTTAGGCTTCCCTCCTCTGGTGACGCCGACGTCACAAATCGTAGGGACTCAAGCGGTTATGAACGTGCTGGCGGGCGAACGCTACAAAACCATCACCAACGAAGTAAAACGCTACTTACAGGGTGGTTACGGTCATCCGCCAGCAGCGGTTAACCCTGAGGTTCGTACCAAAGCGATTGGCTCTGAACTGCCAATAGAGGGCCGACCTGCAGACGCTTTAGGCGCTGAAATGGACCGCCTACGTAAAGACATCGGTGATTTAGCCAAAAGCGAAGAAGATGTGCTGACTTACGCCATGTTCCAGGACATTGGCAAGCAATTCCTAGAACAACGCGCAGCTGGCACTTTAGTTCCTGAAGTACTAGAGCCCATTGCTAACGCTGGAGCGACTAAAGCATCAGCGCCCGTTTCAACGGAATTTAAAATTGATGTGCATGGTGAAACTTACCAAGTTGAAATCACCGGCATTGGCGGCGACTCTTCTGGTAAACGCCATGTTTACTTAACGCTTGATGGTATGCCTGAAGAAGTTCTGTTTGAGTCACTCAACGAATACGACGGTGGCGCAATCACTGGTAGCAAACGTGGCAAAGCAACAGGACCGGGTGACATTACGACCAATATGCCAGGCAACATTGTCGATGTATTAGTCAATGTTGGCGATGATGTTAAAGCTGGCCAATCGGTTTTAATTACTGAAGCCATGAAGATGGAAACTGAAATCCAAGCGCCTATCGCCGGTAAAGTGGCGGGGGTTCATGTAATCAAAGGGGATCGCGTTACACCAGGCGAAACCTTAGTCGAGATAGTTCCGCACTAACTTATAGTGTGTTGTTCTTTACAGGAGGCCTTTGGCCTCCTTTTTTTTGGCAAGTTGTTTGCTTGTTAACTATGCTAAAGCACGCATATAAAACAATATGTGCTACCTGCGTCATGGCGAAGGTTTAGTGGCTATGAGAACATCGGTGGAACTTGATAATGATCAGGCTCGACAGGAGAAATCGAATGAACTGGCGTAAAGGAAGCATAAGCCCATTTTTAACTTACTCTATTATTCTATTTTTTATCTTTGATGGTACAGCACTGGGCTTAAACATATGGCTAACACAACGCATCCAAAGCCAAACCATTGAACTCAACCTTGCTGGCCGCCAACGTATGCTGTCACAAAAAATGGTGAAAGAGTTTCTCTACGCACCACCCAGCGCTACGAACCAGACACAACTCACAACACTGAAAGAAAGCGTTAGTTTATTTGATCGTACATTAAGCGCTTTTCGTAATGGCGGCACGACCATCAACACGGACAATACATTAGTCACCATTGAGTCATTTCAACACCGCCCTTACTACCCTCTTGTTGAACAAGGCTGGAATAATTGGCTGCCGCTTAGGACGCAAGTGCTGAGCTACATCAAAACGCCATCCCCAAGCCTTTATGTCGCTCTCAACCAAGCGTTTGCGGAGCAAAACAATCTCCTGTTAAACAATATGAATGCGCTAGCACTGGCCATAGAGCAACAAGCTCGTTATGAAACAGGAAAGATACGCTTCCTCCAAGCGATTGCACTCTTATTAAGTATGATCAACTTTGTTACTGCGTACTGGCTCTATCGCAACCGTATAAACGCACTAGAACATGAAAAGACATTGATTGAAGCACTTTTGCAAGACATGCCTTCAGCGGTGGCCGTTACCGATGATGACGGCCTTATTGTCCAAGCAAACCGAAAATTTATGACGCTTCTGGCTATAGATTCTGACGCCCTAAACCGACAAAAAATACACGACCTCATCGTTCCTTTAGTCGATCAGTCTAACTTGTATCAGCTATCAAATCTGGCATTTAAACACGCCATCTTGAAAGTGGAGAAATCCAGTGCTTTTGATAATGGTCGACACATGGCTATCTGGCAAATCGAAGATGTTAGCCATGATATGGCTGAACGTGAACATCTTACGAGCCTTGCCTATAAAGATCCTTTAACCAGTCTAGAGAATCGCGTAGCGTTTGAAGACCACCTCAAAGCACTTAATCAAACATCTGGTAATGATGCATTGCATGCCATCATGTTTTTAGATTTAAACAATTTCAAACACGTAAACGATAACTTTGGTCATAACAGAGGCGACATCATTTTGCGTGAGGTTGGACTGCGCCTTAAACAGTTTATCAGCCCTGGTATTAAAATCGCTCGACATGGCGGCGATGAATTCACCATTCTGTTACAGAACATAGAAGACGAAGAGCATGCTATTTGTTGTGCAAAAGAAATCATTGAAGCCCTCAAGACGCCTTATTACGTTGGACTTGAAACACTGCACATCAACGCAAGCATTGGCATCACTTCTTTTAAAGGCCAGCAAGAAGACCCATCGCATCTCATTACAAACGCCGATAGAGCTATGTATCAGGCTAAACTAAAGCCAGATACACCCAACATTCACTGTGCCCCCTTTAATGGTTAAGGCGATAGCCAATACCAGGGGCATTACTAATCAAAGTTGGCGCTGACGGCATTTTTTCGATTTTTTGTCTCAGCTGGGCAATATGTACGCGAATTTTCTCTGTGCTCCCCGTAAACTGGTTGCCCCATACGTCTCGCCCTATCTGGCTGTACGTTAAAACTTTATTAGGTTGTTTTAAGAAGAGTTCGAGTAGCCGAAATTCAATCGGTGTCAGATGGATAGCGTCATCAACACCGTCTAAATAAACGGTTCGCGCATCAAGATTTACGTTTAAGTGCTGAACTTGAAAGGTCGAGGGAGTTGCTTCATTCTCTTGTACTAAACGCCTCAAAGACACGCGAATACGAGCTAACAGCTCCCCTGAACTGAATGGTTTAGCCACATAGTCATCCGCCCCCAAATCCAATGCTGTGATTTTATCAAAATCCGTATCCCTAGCAGAGATGACTATAATCGGAGCTGTCATCTGTGGTTTAAACGCACGAATAAAATCATGACCACTACCATCAGGTAACCCAAGATCTAGCAAACAAAGATCAACCAATAGAGCCCCTGACATGACGGCCGACGCTTGTTCGATAGTATTGGCAAGAGATACTTTAAAGCCTGCTGACTCGCATAATGTTTTCAAAAAACTTTGCATGGACGCATCATCTTCAATTACTAATATGTGCTGCATTACTGCTCCTCCCAACAAATTCGAGCACTGACTTGATTCGACTGTTTCTGAAAAAGAAACTCTCCACCATGCAGCTTCGCAATGGCATCACATATCAAAAATCCCAAGCCGTTACCCGAGTCTGTTTGAGGTGTATTTTGTTCACCCAGTCCATTGATCACCTCAAGGCAGTAAGCCGTTTGAATACGACTAAATTGGATTTTGCATGGCGCGCTCCCATGGCGACTCGCATTATCAATCAAGTTGGCTAATGCAATCTCTAACAACGCACTGTCGCCTTTCACCGAATCCACCCCATAGTCCACCGAAAAACCGTCAATTTGGCTCGCTTTGATACGAACAAAAGCCGAGCTAACTAAATCCACACATGGCAACGTGAGCCAGTCATTGGTTGTTTGCAAATCACGGATACGACTGAGTTCCAACATTTTATCGATCTGATTTTTTAGAATTAAACTTTGTTGATATATATTAGATATTTGCTCTTGCTGCTGCGACTTAGATAACACAATCGAATCTTCCATTAGCAAACTGGACGCCCCCATAACAGTTCCCAGAGGCGTACGAAGATCATGCCCTATCGAGCGAAGTAAATTTGCTCGAATCTCTTCTCGTTCTTTTAAGCGCATAGTGGCTTGCTTTTCAAGTTCAACTATTTGATTGCGTTGAGCAAGTTGTGCGATGAACACCCCCACCGCGAGCATCACACCAAAACTCACAAAATAATCAAAATTATGGACCGCCAAGGTGTAGTATGGATCTACAAACAATACATCCACAAACAGTACGCTGGTCACACTTGCAACTATTGCTTCACTCTTACCGAAACGAAAGCCAATAAACGTTACACAAGCCACTCCCAGCAACATAACATCACTCACTGTTACGTACTGTCGAAGGGGCAACGCCAGCAAAATAATGCCAGCAGGAACCCCCGCTGACACAATATATTGCATCCATGGTTTAGTGAATTTATTCAAAACAAGCTCCCAAAGGTATTGGCGCTACGCACGCCATAAGTAAGGCGTAAAGATAGCAATGACAGTGAAGTACTCTAAGCGCCCCAAAATCATCGTGAACGACAACAACCATGTGGCGACATCCGTAAGCGGCGAAAAGTTATTTCCCAACTCACCAAAACCTGGCCCCAACACATTTAAACACGCAGCAACACCACTCAACGCGCTAAAAAAATCCACGCCAGTTAGCATTAATAACAAAGTAAGCAAGATTGTTGTTAATGCCGCTAAACACATAAAAGCCATCACACTGTGCCGTATCTGTTCATTCACTGGCCGCCCCTGATAGCGCATGGTAAACACAGCACAGGGATGAATCAGTTGCTTTACCTCAAGCAGTATGGCTTTAAATGAAATAATATTTCGCACCACCTTATTGCCACCTGCGGTAGAACCTGCACACCCACCAATATAACCAACAACCAGTAATAAAATAATCGATGCACCCTGCCACTGCGTAAAATCGCCAGCGCCGTACCCCGTACTGGTCATAAACGACAATACGTGAAATGTTGCTTGAGTTAGGGCTTTTAAAACATGTGTTTCATCTGAAAATTGCAGTAGCTGCTGCATTACCAATAACGAAAAGAATAGTGCAAGGAGTAAAAACCAACGACACTCTTCGTCTTTCCAATACAGCGCAAGGCGTTTTCCCGCGACAACTCTATAATGTAACGAGAAACTAATCGCCCCAAGCGCCATAAAAATACAGCTCACCCATAGAATTAAACTGCTTTCAAAATAACCCATACTGGCATCATGGGTTGAAAAACCACCTGTAGAGACAGTTGTTAAACTGTGAGCAATGGCATCATAAACACTCATTCCTGCCAGCCAATAGCTCATTGCACAGGCTACGGTAATCAATAAGTACACATACCAAAGATAATGTGCGGTATTCTTTACTCTTGGCGTCAGCTTTACATCTTTTACGGGGCCAACTGTCTCAGCTTTAAGCAGTCGCATACCACCAATGTTGAGCATTGGCAGTACTGCGACAACAAAAATCACAACTCCCAGTCCTCCCATCCATTGTAGGAACTGACGGTACATTAAAAAACTTTTAGGCATACTATCTAAGCCACTTAAAATAGTTGCGCCTGTCGTCGTTAATGCGCTTATCGACTCAAACACTGCATCCGTCCAGCTTACTTGCGTAATACTATAAATAGGAACAGCGCCAAGTAGACCAACAGATATCCAGGTAAGCACAGCAAACAGAATCGCTTCCTTAGTATTCACGGAAGAGAAGCGATATTTTCGTGCCCCAAACAATACCATTAAAGAGCATACAATGGTTATTAAGGCACTTGTAAGAAACCCCTTAGTCACACCATCTTGAAAGAGGTAATGTGACAACTCCGCAAATATTAGCTGGATGACGCCCATCCACAACATAGGCAGGGAGAGTAAGCGGGACATTAGAATGAAACGAATCATAAAGCCTCATAATACAAAGTAATGAGGCTATTCTAGTAATTGACTTATTAATTAGGTGTAAAGCTTTTAGCCAACCTATTAAGAAACTATAAAGTTTGGCTTACATCACTAATAAACTGACCAGCCTATATGCTTAGTCATGGACTCTAATGCCGCAACACCCGCAGTGGAGTTCCCTACTTTATTCAAGGCTGGCGACCATACGCACACCGAAAAACGATTTGGTACAATCGCGACGATGCCACCTCCGACACCACTTTTCCCAGGAAGTCCGACTTGAAAGGCGAAACTGCCTGCTTCATCGTACATACCACTGGTGGCCATTAACGCATTCACTTGTCGTGCCTCTTGCTCCGAAAGCACCTGTTCATTACTGATGGAACAAAATCCTTTGTTCGCTAAAAAGTTAAACGCTTTCGCCAGATCAACACAGCTCATTCTCAATGCGCAATTAGCAAAATAGCTTTTCAGCACCTCTTCAACTTCATTCTCAAAATTACCGTTAGACTTCATTAAGTGAGCCATCGCCGCATTTCTATGACGAAACTCATACTCTGAGTCTGCAACTTTCAAGTCTGTTTTGAGTTCTGGATTGCCTGATATCCGGCGTACGAACTCACTCATTGCGTAATGTGGCGAAGCAAATCGTGACTGGTTCATGTCACTTATCACAAGCGCCCCAGCATTAATAAATGGGTTACGAGGTACACCGTTTTCATATTCAAGCTGAACCAATGAGTTAAATGGCAAACCTGATGGCTCGCGGCCAACACGCTGCCACATCCCCTCTCCATAATGCTTGATTGCCAATGTTAAACTGAATACTTTAGAAATACTCTGAATGGAAAACGGCACCTCAGCATCGCCGATTTGATAAAGCTCACTTTTATTACTAAAGATGGCTATGCCGAATTGATTAGGGTCGACGCTTGCTAATGCTGGAATGTAGTCAGCCACTTTGCCCTGTCCAACAAGAGGTTTTACATCGTCATAAATCGTGCGCAGTAAGGATTGCATAAAGAGCCTTAGTTCTTGGGGGATTAGTCTTATAATTTTGGCCACAGATTGTGCCAGAACTGCTTCAAAAGCAGAACGAAAAATTATGTCCACCATGACGCAGAATCTTGTTTTCCTAATCAGTTACTATTGTGCAACAGTGTGTTTCATTGCTTTTAAGCAGTCGCTAATATAAATTGATATCCATTCTCAATTAGAACCGAACTATGAGGTTACTGTTGTGTCAAAGCCAACATCGCGTTTATTAAAGGTCATTCGTAAAGAGTACGTTACCGCCAATATGCTCAGGGTTACGCTTGGTGGTAAAGCGCTCGCAGGTTTCCCTGAAGGTCAAGAAGGTGGCTACATTAAGTTTATATTTCCTACTACGGATGGTAGCCGCTTGATGCGGACTTACACTATCCGTCAACAACGCCAACATGAACTTGATGTCGACTTTGCACTGCATGGGGACTCTGGTGTGGCATGTCTCTGGGCATTACATACGCAAACAGGAGACCAGATTCAAGTGGGTGGCCCTGGGCCCAAAAAACGTATTTCAGAATCTGCAGACTGGATGATTTTTGTCGGCGACATGACGTCTTTACCCGCTATCAGCGTTAATTTAGCCAACTTACCTAGCGAGTCTAAAGGCTATGCCATTCTGGAAGTGCAAACCGAGGCTGATATCCAAACACTGCAAAAACCAGACGACATTGAACTCAAATGGATCATAAACCCTAATCCTGGACAAGACAGTCAATCGCTATTAGAACATCTGAAGACACTTAAATGGTTAGATGGCAACGTTGCAATTTGGGCCGCATGCGAATTCAGCTCTATGCGTGCGTTACGTGCGTTCTTTAAAGAACGTAGTGACGTTGAGAAAGGTAATTTATACATCTCAAGTTACTGGAAGCACGGTCTCAACGAAGATCAACACAAAATTGAAAAGCGCGAAGACCTAGATAAAAATGACGCTGTGTAATACAACCGAAACACATAAACCAGAGCACTTTTCCATCTAGTTTAAGTCTAGAAAAAATCAGGAATTGCATAACACTGTGCAAGTAACACTAAGTGGATTGCCAAGCTAGATCGAACTAAATATTCTCAAACGGTTAGATCTTTCTAGGGGGACTACCTGATGAAACTTATTATACGTAAAAAACAGCTTGGCTCATTATCATCCATCTTGGTGTTGTCTTTATTTCAGCCTTCTGCAAGCGCTGATGAGGCGCTCTCTACCTCCACGTCGTCGGGCTATGAAACATACCTTGAAGAGCGTCCGATCGAGGCTTCTGATTATAAGGCCCTACCGTCAGCTTATCGCGTACACAGCCGTCTCACTCGCGATGCATCAGATTCAAGCCATTACGCTTACAAGGCCAATATTAGCCAAGTATTTGATGACTATTACCAGGCTCTGGAAAAATTAGAGGAGCATTATCAAGACAACATTGATGATGTCTTAGATCACTATGAGTCCGAGCTTCGTATGGCTAAATTAGAGCCAAACTATGAATTACACCAAACTTCTGAAGCGAAGCAACGTGCGCGCGCAAACCTTAAATCGCTCAAACAAAAGCACTTCTTAAAACGAGCAGAGCTGGAGAAGAAATTTCATATCAGCTAGATATCCTGCCCTGTAAATTCGTCAACAACACGATTACGGCCATGTTTTTTAGCGACATAAAGCAGCTCATCCACTTTCATGATCAATTCTTCAGCCGTGTAGTCACGCTGCTCTAACATATACACACCAACGCTGACTGTTAACATTCCTGTGTCGCTGTTCGGGTTTTCTATGTTCAAGTTTTGTACTGCTGATAATATTCGATCCGCTAGCGCAACCACTTCTGAGTGCTCAGTTTCTCGGTTTACGATAAAAAACTCTTCTCCTCCAAATCGGTAATGGTTTGAAGGGTTGGGTAATAGTTTATTAACTGTACTAGCGACTTGGCGCAATGCCTGATCCCCTGCTACATGCCCAAACGAATCATTAAATTGCTTGAAATGATCAATATCGTAAAACACTAAGCCAACAGACTCATTGGCCACAGGCCATTGCTTGACTAATGACTCGAGGGCTTCATGCAGCGCCATACGATTATACGTAGACGTTAAATGATCGGTCATCGCTCTACTTTGCCATGCCTCTTTTTCTGTCTCACTCTTATGTCCGCGGCGGTGTTGAATTTCAAGCAAAAGCCACAGCATGATAGCGAGCGCAAATACCGAGATGACCCCCACGTTCATCCAAAACTGGTTCGCCCTAGAATCAATTAGCGCGCGCTCAATTAAATTGGCTTTTAGCTCATCTTGGCTTCTACCCACGTCATCATAACACGTTAAAATTTCAGCCCATATTTGGTATCTAAAAGCACGTTTCGCACCTTTTTCTACGTCATCACGCAGTGTCAAGATATCATCCAACGCAGGTTGAACACATTCGTAACGCTCTAAATAGCGGCCAATATTTAAATAGGCATAAGCAAGATCAAATTGCGCCAATGCTTCTTCGCGAACAAGTGAGTTCTCTTCTGCTGCATCGTTAAGGGTCTCTATCAATGGAAGGACGTTCAAAAGATACTTTTTTGAGCGATCGACCATAGCATGGTCATAAATACCATGGTCACGATTAAACAGTGCGCGTAACGAACCATCAAACCTTACAGTATTCACCAACACCAGAGTAATGACGACCGTAATGGACAATAAACCGACACCTAAAATACTCAGTGTTCTCGAAGGTTTAGTCATCAATGACCTCAATCTTCTTAATCATCCAAACCCAGTCATCGAATAAAGAGATATTGCGAACATCTCTGCCA
Organism: Marinomonas gallaica; assembly: GCF_001639745.1. Taxonomy (GTDB): domain Bacteria; phylum Pseudomonadota; class Gammaproteobacteria; order Pseudomonadales; family Marinomonadaceae; genus Marinomonas; species Marinomonas gallaica. The sequence continues at coordinate 144,487 of NZ_LTAX01000006.1, read as the reverse complement.
CCTAGATCTGTTTCAATAATTCTAGACGGACCATGCTCTCGGATGGATAAAGGCTTGCTGTCTTCTTTTACCACAAGCATCAAAGGCCGCGAGTCGATGTTTTTCAAGGTCATTTTGTAACCATCAATGGCATCTATGACGACAGTGTTTGCGTTAACGTTTAGATTCTGTTGCAGGAATAAAGAAAGGTCATAACCTTCATAAACGACCTCTTGTCTTCGAAAAGGGCCATACATTTTGTGGGTAAAGTTGCGGTTTTCAATAAGCTCTTGCTGAGAAAAGACGACTACTTTGTTTTGGTATTGCAGGGTCAAAGCTAACGCTGGCTGGCTAACCGCTAGAAGAGCAATACTCAGAAGTGTAATAACAGCGTTCATATCGTTGTAATCCTTAACAGAATTAAAGCAGAAAAAACTTACGCTCTTTCTGCTTTATTCATTCCAAAAAGCATTACAACTTATTCGTACATGCGGATTTAAACGCGTTCAAAAATCGTTGCAATACCTTGCCCCATACCAATACACATGGTCGCTAAACCAAACTGAGCATCACGCGCCTGCATCTGATGCAAAAGTGTCGTCGATATACGTGCTCCTGAACAACCAAGTGGATGACCAAGCGCAATCGCTCCGCCATTTAAGTTGACTTTATCGTCCATCTGGTCAAGAACCTTTAGATCTTTTAACACAGGAATGGATTGCGCCGCAAACGCTTCATTGACTTCGATCAAATCCATGTCGGTAACAGTGAGTCCAGCGCGCTTAAACGCCTTCTTAGTGGCTGGCACTGGACCATACCCCATTATCGCCGGATCACAACCTGCTACCGCCATGCTTCTCACTTTCGCAATCGGCGTAAGACCGAGCTCTTGAGCTTTAGCGGCAGACATCATCAACAATGCTGACGCGCCGTCGGATAAAGCCGAAGACGATCCGGCTGTAACCGTTCCACCTTTGGGCATAAAGACTGTTGGCAAGCTCGCCAAGCCTTCCATTGATGTTTCTGGGCGAATCACCTCATCCACTTCCACTAGCACTTTATTGCCTGCGCCATCATGTCCTTCAATAGGAATGATTTCGTTTGTAAAACGTCCATTCAGTGTTGCCTCATAAGCCTTCTGGTGAGATCGAACGGCAAACTCATCTTGCGCTTCACGACTGATACCATGCATTTTACCTAACATCTCTGCAGTAACGCCCATCATCATAGAAGCTTTCGCCATGTGCTTGGACAACCCCGGATTAACATCTACCCCATGCATCATAGGCACATGCCCCATGTGCTCTACACCACCGACGACAAAAATATCCCCTTGCCCTGTCATGATCGCTTGAGCGGCTGTATGAATGGCAGACATCGAAGAACCACATAAACGGTTTACGGTTTGCGCTGCAGTCGTCACGGGCATACCAGCTAACAGCGCCACAGCACGCGCCATATTAAAACCTTGTTCAAGCGTTTGATTCACACATCCCCAAATTAAGTCCTCAATCTCAGCAGGATTGACCGCAGAGTTACGCGCTAGTAAGGCTTTTACCAACTCAGCTGATAAGTTTTCTGAGCGAACATTACGGAACACACCGTTTTTGGACTTCCCCATCGGAGAGCGAACTGCGTCGACAATAACGACATCGTTTGGATTTAATTTCATGATTAAGCTCCTATCTTCCTATGGGTATTAGTACTGATGGTAATGTTTTTGTTGAGCCGCCATATCTCGCATCGTAGCAGTAGGCTCATACAATTTACCTAGGTGTTGGTACTGATCGGCCAACTCACAGAAAGCCGCTAACCCCATTTCATCCATATAGTGCAGCGCACCGCCTAAATATGGAGGAAAACCAATACCGTATACCAATCCCATGTCCGCTTCGGCGGCAGACGCAACGATGTTATCTTCTAGGCAGCGTGCGGTTTCAATGCACAAAGGAATCATCATACGTGCAATGATATCGCTGTCTTCAAATGCCTTCGTTTCACCACTTAGATCTTGCAATATACTTTCGGCTTCAGCAGATTTAAGCTTTTTCGGTTTACCTTTACGGTCTTGTTCGTATTGATAAAAACCACTACCCGATTTCTGGCCAAAGCGACCTAATGAGAAGAAACGATCAATCGCATTTTCACCGTCATGACCCATACGGTCAGGGAAACCTTCTGCCATAACTTGATCGGCATGGTAAGCCGTATCAATGCCAACCACGTCCAGTAAGTAAGCTGGCCCCATTGGCCAACCAAAGCGTTCCATCACTTTATCAACCGCTTGGTAATCTGCACCATCTCGCAGCAAGGCCGAAAAGCCTGCAAAATATGGGAACAACACACGGTTTACTAAAAAGCCTGGACAGTCATTAACAACAATCGGGGTTTTGCCAAGCGCTTGAGCAAAAGCAACGGTCTTGGCAATCGTGGCATCAGAGGTTTTTTCACCACGAATGACTTCGACTAGCGGCATGCGGTGCACAGGGTTAAAGAAATGCATACCACAGAAATTCTCTGGGCGTTTCAGAGCTTGTGCCAGTAAGTTGATGGAAATCGTTGAGGTATTTGATGCCAAGATTGCATCGTCACGCAGATGAGACTCTGTTTCCGCCAATACTGATTGTTTAATTTTTGGATTTTCGACCACCGCCTCAACCACTAAGTCTACATTCTCCACCTCGCCATAAGTAAGCACTGGCGTAATTTTGCTTAATCCCTGCATGGCCTTATCAGTAGTTAACTTACCGCGCTCGACTTGTTTGCCAAATAACTTACTCGCCTCGTTCATACCCAGTTCAAGAGCATCTTGGCGAATGTCTTTCATTACAATCGGTGTGCCTTTGGAAGCAGACTGATATGCCACCCCACCGCCCATGATACCTGCACCGAGCACCGCCGCGTGCGTCACACGTTCGGTATTTTTAGTGTAACCGGATGCCACTTTTTTAACATGCTGATCATTTAAGAACAAACCAACCAAAGATCGCGCAACGGGTGACTTGGCCATTTTCACAAAGCCTTTGATTTCAGTGTCAACGGCTTTATCAATCGATTGAAAAATGCCTTTTTCGACAGATTTAATCGCTTCCATCGGCGCTGGATAATGCTTTCCGGCTTTGGCACCAACGACGGCACGTACGGTCTCAAAAATCATCATTTTTTCGATTGGCGAAAATTGCATAGGCTGTTGCAGAGCATTACGACGCGCTTGGTAATCTAATTTACCGTCTAGTATCTGTTGCATAAGGTGTTCTGCGGATGCCACAACCTGATCTGCGGCAACGACGGCATCAACCGCTCCTTCTTTCATAGCATCATCACTGCGCTTCTGCTGACCGCCACAAATCCACTCGCAGGCGTTATCCACACCAATCAAGCGAGGTAAACGAACGGTTCCACCCCAACCAGGGTAAATACCCAACTGAGTTTCTGGCAAGCCGACTTTGGCTGAGTCTGCCATCACTCGATAATCACACGCTAGGCAGAGCTCAAAGCCGCCCCCTAATGCAAGCCCATTAATGGCCACTACGGATGGTATGGGTAAGTTTGAAAGCTTGGTGAAGATATAGTGTGTTTGTTTTAGCTTTTGTGTCAGTTGCTCATCATCAAGCTGGAACCAACCCATGAATTCGGTGATATCTGCCCCCACAACAAAGGCGTCTTTAGCACTGCTAATAATTAAACCTCGTGCAGTGCTGCCTTGCTCTAATTGGGTGACTACGTCCGCCAATTCTGCAAGCGCTTGAGCACCGAATTTATTGACAGAACTGTCTTTAAGATCCAACGTCAGGGTCGCAATCCCTGACTCGTTCGTTACCACTCGAAGCGTTTTTCCTTCGAACTTCATACTCGCCTCCACCTTTTATTTTTATGGCCTTAGAGCGCTTTTGCGCACTTGGGCGCAGTCTTAACATTTCATTCATTAAGCTTAGAGAGATGGTATCTTTCCTCAATAACAAAAAAGACTCTGTTTAGTGACATTTTGTACCAAGATTTAAGCGGATTGGGCTAGGATTGATACGTAATATTTTCCAGAACGTAGCGCAAATAAAAACGCCCTAATCAAACATTATCGATTAGGGCGCAAATTTATGGTGGCGAAACCAGTAGGATGTTAAGAGCTTTTTCACTCAAAACTGTTATTTAACTATAGTTAAGTTTTGTAATTCAGCCAGTTTTCATCACTCTTTTTTTAAGAAGCGCTTAAACTGAACCTGCGCTTCGTCAGACAGTAAACGATCCTTAAAAATGCGGCCTTCGCGCATGAGTGCCATTTGGATATCATCTATTGTGCGGCACTTTAGTAAATCTTTAGACAACATCACTGCTTCGGTTGGTAACTTGGTTAACCGTTCAGCATAATTCATGGCTAGATTTAATGCTTCTTTGGGCTCACACAAGTGATTGACCATTCCCAATTGATAAGCCATTTCTGCATTGATCGGTTCACCGAACATCAACATTTCAAATGCTCTCTGATGGCCAACAATACGGGGTAATAAAAAGCTTGAAGCGGCTTCAGGCACTAAGCCCAGCTGAACAAACGGAAACACAAATTGGGTATTCCGAGCAGTAAATACCATGTCACAATGCAACATCATGGTGGCTCCCACACCAACAGCCCAACCTTCCACACAACCAATCAGGGGCTTTTTGTAAGAGGTTAAAGTCTGTAAAAATGACATAATAGAGGCCATTTTCTCTGGAACATGAGCAATTTCAACAAAATCATGAATATCATTACCAGCAGAAAAATCCGGGCCTGTACCAGTAATGACGGTCACTTTAATGGTGTTATCCAACTCCGCTCGATGAAGCGCATCACTTAAGGCTTGATACATATCGACAGTAATGGCGTTTTTCTTTTCTGGACGATTTAACGACAGGATTTGGATGCCATGCTCAACCTGCTCACTGATATGATCCGACATTGCTATCTCCATCTATTATGATGCTGCCGACAAAGTTTAATCACCACCGCACACACTCGCAGCAGTGACCGGATTTCTTAATAGTTTTAAATTGAGTTTAGCCCAAAAAATGCCGTTACTAACAGCCACACAACTAATTTGCTTCGGGATTACGCAAAGCGCGACGCAGAATTTTACCCACATTGGTTTTCGGTAACTCTTGACGTACTTCGTACTGCTTGGGCACTTTATAAGCAGCTAAGTTTTCCCTGCAGAAGCTGTGCATAGCATCCTGATCCAATGTAGCGCCGTCTTTCAGCACTAGAAATGCTTTTACCGCTTCTCCCGTTTTCTCATCGTCAACACCAATCGCTGCTGCCTCTAAGACATCAGGATGCTGCGTGATCACATCTTCTACTTCTGTTGGATAAACGTTAAAACCTGACACGATGATTAAGTCTTTGGCACGATCAACAATCGTCAAATAACCATCCGACTGTTGTGTAGCAACATCGCCTGTGATTAAAAAGCCATCTGGTGTCATCACATCTTGGGTCGCCTGTTCGCGTAACCAATAGCCCCGCATTACTTGTGGGCCTTTTACGCATAACATGCCCGGTTCTCCGCCCTGAACTCTATCTCCATTATCGTCGATAATCTTAACGTCGGTACATTCAACGGCGAGGCCTATCGTACCGATCTGTTCTCGGCCGATAGGGTTAAATGCAACCACTGGCGATGTTTCCGTCAATCCATAGCCTTCGGATACCGTACACCCAGTCACCTCTTTCCAGCGATCAGCCGCAGCATGAGTGAGAGGCATACCACCAGAAGCCGTTAGTTTTAGCGCTGAAAAATCAACCTCTTTAAAGTCGTCCCGATTACATAACCCAGAAAATAAAGTATTTAAACCAATAAAACCGGTAAAGCGCCAGTTCTTGAGCTCTTTCACAAACGCGGGTAAATCCCTCGGATTAGGAATCAAAATCGAATGGGCGCCGTATTCGACTAACGTCATGGCATGAATTAAGAATGCATAGATATGGTAAAGAGGGAGTGGCGCGATGAAGGTTTCTTGCCCCTCTTTAAGCAAATAATCCAGTCGATTTTTCAGCTGGTGCATATTTGCAATAAGATTTGCATGGGTCAGCATGGCTCCCTTTGCGACTCCAGTTGTACCACCGGTGTATTGCAAAACGGCAAGATCCGTTCGCTTCAAATCAGCAATTTCAGGACGATACTTTGCGCCTAACGCTAACGCATCATTCAGACTTATTGCCTGAGACAACGAATAGGCGGGGACCATCTTTTTCACATACTTAACGACTGAGTTGATCAATAAACGTTTAATAGGACTGTGAAAGTCCGCGATTTCAGTCACAATAACGTGTTTAATCGCCGTTTTGGGTAAAATTTTCTCAACGTTAGCAGCCATGTTGGCGAACACGACAACGGCTTTTACACCCGCATCATTAAACTGATGCTCCAGCTCATGTGGAGTATACAGTGGGTTCGTATTTACAACGACCAAGCCTGCTTGCATTGCCCCAAAAACTACTACTGGAAATTGAATAACATTTGGTAGCTGTACAGCGATGCGATCCCCCGGCTTTAGATCGGTATGACGCTGTAAGTAGGTAGTGAAAGCGTCTACTTTTTGTTTCAGCTCATCATAGTGAAGAGTTCGACCAACACTGGTAAAAGCAGGTAAATCTTTAAAGCGTTCACAAGCCTCAGACAGTACATCAACGACCGAGTTAAACCCTTTTGGGTTTAACTGATCAGGAATATAACTACCGGGTTCTTTATCTTGGGGCATGTCTACATCGGTGTTCAGCATAAAGCGTCTCCGTTATTGTCGTTATATGGAGAAGTAAAATATATATACTTTGGGATGCTCATTACTGAGCAAAGTTCATTACGGCACAGGAAATATCTGAGTCAATTTTGTGGCAAGCATAATATCACCATCTGCCCTGATTTTGCCCTGCATAAATGCCTGCATGCCATCAAATTCGCCAGACATAACCTCGTCTAAAGTATCGGTGTCCATCGACAAGGTCACCGTCGCGTCATCATGCTCACCCTGTTCATAGACTGCTGAGCCTTCATCAATGGTGACAAAGTACGGGTCTGCATCATCTAATTCAAACTGAAATATAGCATTTAAGCCAGAAGCGGCGTCACTATCAAAGCGCGTTAACATGGTGTCAAAGATCTCTTTTGCATTACTCATCATTGTCTCCCTATTACTTTTTGGTCATTATTAACGTAAAAAGAACTGCTCTTCTTCCATTGCCATCAAGCTACTTGAACCCGCCAATATCATTTCAGCATGTGCCTTGGTGCGTGGCAGAATACGCTCAAAGTAGAAATTAGCCGTTTGTAGCTTGGCTTTGTAAAATGCTTCTTCATCTGTCCCTTGCGTAAGCTTATCTTGGGCTGTCTTCGCCATACGAGCCCAGAAATACGCTAAAGTAACGTAACCTGAATACATACAATAATCGACTGACGCCGCACCAACCTCATCACGATTTTTCATCGCTTTCATGCCCACTTTCAGTGTTATCTCGCCCCACTCTTTATTCAAAGCCGCCAGAGGTTTTACTAAATGCTTGATGCCCTTATCACTGTCATTCGCTTTACAGAATTTATGAATAATTTTAGTAAACGCTTTAAGCGTATCGCCCTGAGTCATCAGAACTTTACGGCCGAGTAAATCCAGTGCTTGAATACCTGTTGTACCTTCATACAGCATTGCAATACGACAGTCTCGTACGTTTTGCTCCATGCCCCAGTCGGCAATATAGCCATGCCCACCAAATATTTGTAACCCGTGGTTAGCAGATTCAAAACCGGTTTCAGTAAGAAAGGCTTTGGCTATTGGCGTCAATAATGACAACTGCGTCTCGGCTTGATCTTTTTCTTGCTGAGACCCTGCCTTCACGGTATCGACCAGCATTGAGCAGTAATGAATTAACGCACGACCGCCTTCAGAAAACGCCTTTTGCGTCAGTAGCATTCGACGAACATCAGGGTGAACAATGATTGGGTCAGCTGATTTTTCAGGCGCTTTAGGCCCTGTTAAGGAACGCATTTGCAAACGATCTTTAGCGTACGCTAAAGAGTTTTGGTAAGCCCATTCCGCATGCGCTAAACCTTGCAGTGCTGTGCCTAAGCGAGCGGTGTTCATAAAGGTAAACATACAGTTAAGACCTTTATGAGGCGGGCCAATCAAGAAACCTTTAGCATCATCGAAGTTCATTACACAGGTCGCATTGCCATGGATCCCCATCTTATGTTCGATGGAACCACAGCTGACGGTATTACGCGTGCCGATTTCACCAGCATCAGTCACATTAAACTTTGGAACGATGAATAACGAAATGCCTTTGGTACCTGCTGGAGCGTCTGGTAGACGAGCTAGTACGATATGGATGATATTGCCTGCCATATCATGCTCACCAGCTGAGATGAAGATCTTCGTGCCAGACAGGCTGTAACTGCCATCGTCGTTTGGCATTGCTTTGGTTTTAAGCATGCCCAGATCTGTACCACAATGCGGCTCGGTCAAACACATAGTGCCGGTCCACTCACCGGTAACCAGTTTCGTTAGGTAGGCTTGTTTTTGCTCTTCGGTACCGTGCTGCTCAAGCGTGTTCATGGCGCCATGACTTAACCCAGGATACATGCTCCATGCCCAGTTAGCCGTTGAGACAAACTCTGACACCATCATGCCCAGCGACTCAGGCAATCCTTGACCGCCAACTTCAACATCATGAGAGAGTGATGGCCAGCCGCTTTCTACGTATTGCTGATACGCCTCTTTAAATCCATCTGGAGTGGTTACTTCGCCATTCTCAAATCGGCATCCTTGTTGATCACCAATTTGGTTCAGAGGGGCTAGCACGCGCTCTGAGAACTTCGCCCCTTCTTCGATAATGGCATTGACCATATCAGGTGTTGCTTCCTCTGCACCCGCTAGCGCGGCGTAATGCTGATGAATCCCCAATACTTCGTCAGTGATAAATTTCAGATCACGCAATGGCGCTTTGTAGTCAGGCATGGTACTCACCTCAATATTATTTTTATAAAAAAAGATTGTTTAACAACATGCCCTTAAGCGTTGTCGAAAAGCGTTCTTCTCTCAATAACATATCAAAGCAAGTTAAATAACAAAAACGCGCCAGTGACATTCTATGCCATGCCACGTGCCAGAAAAATAAAGCCTTAAAAACGTCTTAGAAGAGGATTTTATGAAGCACATTTAAATGTTTTTCATAACCATCAGTTATCGAAAAAATACATTCAAATCTTGAGGTTAGCACCTCATCGGTTGCTCTTCTCTGCATTTCTGTTTGGGTCATATTGATCTGTTCAAATTGATCATCAACACGAATAATACCTTTGAAGCGCCAAAAGTTAGAGGCTTCAGATAAATACGCCAAAAACTGTTCAAACCGCTCAGACGTGATAAACCAATTCGAATCTGCAACCCAACCAATACTGGCCATATCCAGATCTCGTTTTTGATAACACATTACTCCAGCACTAGGTTGGCTAGTAACGACATCGTGGTCGTGGTCGTGGTCGTGGTCGTGGTCGTGGTCGTGGTCGTGGTCGTGGTCGTGGTCGTGGTCGTGGTCGTGGTGACTATGCTGCTGCGCCCTAGCCACATCCAACCATGATTGATCAAAACGACCATGCTCGCTCAAGGCAATGACTGACTTGGCGGGTTCAAATTGCTTAGCAAACTGTAAAAAACGTAACTCATCATCGCTGCTGTACAGATCGGCTTTACTGGCAATAAGTATGTCTGCATCATCAATCTGATCAAAAAAGGCTGGCTGCCCCAAATAACGTGGATCAGACAAATTGCGCACATCCATTAAGCAAATCGTCCCACAAACCTCTAAGACACCATAATAAGGCTTGGAACAGAGCTGCTCTACAATTTGATGAGGATGACCAATACCGGTTGGTTCAATCAATATGCGGTCAGGTTTAGCCGTTTTAATTAGCTCATTCAGCCCCACACTGAATGCGGCGGACGAAACACAGCATAAACATCCACCAGGGACTTGTTTGATGGCAATATCGCCGACTTTAAGCAACTCACCATCGATGCCTACTTCACCAAATTCGTTGACTAACACGGCCCAACGTTCTCCCTCAGGCACTTGTTCTAACAACTGTTTAATCAAGGTCGTTTTACCTGACCCAAGAAAGCCAGTGATGACGTTTACCTTGATACCTTTGTATTGCATAGTAAAACCTTAAACTGTAGTAAGAAAATGGAACGGGGCATCTCGAAAGAGGTTATTTGGGACGAACAGAGTCTGTAATGTTGTCTTCATTTACTTCGGTGACGTTGCTAAGTGCTTCAATCTGACTTTTCGCATCATCGACAATGGTATCGTATATTTTCAGAACCTTTGGATCAAAACCTGGCGTGTCTTCTGCCTTCATTTTAACAAACAGCATTTGATTCAAAAGATTATTTAAAACGTGATGCGTAGACGCTACCATCGCACGATAGATTTTTAATTTTTCGCTGTTTAACTGATTCGTTTTACTACGACGAACCAAGTCAATGACGAAAAACACCATGAAAATCAATGCAGGAATGATCAGCTCATCTATTTCAAGGTGCTCTAACTCATTAAGCCAAAAGATCAATTTTTCAAATAATTCCACGTCTAACAGAACGGTGAGTAAAAAAACGACACCCGCAAGGATTGCTCCTAATACGGTATATTTATACTGTTTCATAATGTGCCTTTGCCAAACTAATCAATTAATAACTGACGCAGCTCTCTCTCTGTCTCAGGACGTATAACGCGAGCCACTTCTTTACCTCTGCGAACTAAAATAAGAGTTGGCCATAGCTTCACCTGAAACTGACGCCCTAAGCGCTTACCTTTGCCATCTAACACTTTGACATGGGCAACATCTGTAAAGTCATTCATAACTGGCTCTAGAACCTTTTGAGCACGTTTACAGTGACCACACCAAGGCGTACCAAACTCAAGCAGAACGTCTTCCTCAATCGCTTCTAATTCCGACAGTTCAATCATTTCATCACTGTGAGTTGCGTTAAAGCCCATTACAATATTCATAATGCGTTACCTATGGCTAATTAAGCAGTTATAACACTAAGATGGCTGTATTCAGTTTAATACAAAGTACAAAAATTTTGCGGCACTAGAAACAAAAAAGCCACGCATATGCGTGGCTTTTTGAGATTACGAAGCGAACTATTACGCTACGAACTCACCATGTGGGTCCATAACGAATTTCTTCGCAGCGCCGCCATCAAAGTCAGCGTAACCTTGAGGAGCTTGATCAAGAGAGATCATTTGTACGTTTACAGCGTCAGCAATCTTAACTTTATCGAAAAGAATCGCTTGCATTAGGGCACGGTGGTACTTCATTACTGGACACTGACCAGTGTGAAGAGAGTGAGACTTAGCCCAACCCAAACCGAAGCGCATGCTTAGTGCACCTACTTTCGCTTCTTCGTCTTCTGCACCTGGATCATCAGTCACGTAAAGACCAGGGATACCAATTTGGCCACCCGCACGAGTGATTGTCATTGCAGAGTTAAGTACTGTCGCTGGTGCTTCTTTACCAGCGTTACAGCCACAACCGTGTGCTTCAAAACCTACACAGTCAACAAATGCATCCACTTCACGCTCACCTAGAATGACTTCTAGTTTGTCTTCCATGTCGCCTTCTTCACGTAGGTCGATTGTTTCACAACCAAAGCTACGTGCTTGAGCTAGACGATCTTCGATCATGTCACCAACGATGACACACGCTGCACCTAGAAGCTGAGCAGAAACCGCTGCTGCTAGACCTACTGGGCCTGCACCTGCGATGTATACAGTAGAACCTGGGCCAACACCTGCTGTTACACAGCCGTGGAAACCAGTAGGGAAGATATCAGACAATAGTGTAAGGTCTTGGATCTTCTCTTTTGCTTGGTCAGCATCAGGGAATTTCAATAGGTTGAAGTCTGCGTAAGGAACCATTACGTAGTCAGACTGACCGCCGACCCAGCCGCCCATATCTACGTAACCGTAAGCAGCACCAGCGCGGTCGCCGTTTACATTAAGACAGATACCAGTCATGCCAGCTTTACAGTTGCGGCAACGACCACAAGCGATGTTAAATGGTACAGATACGATGTCACCTACGTTTAGGAATTCAACATCGCCACCTTTTTCAAGGACAATACCCGTGATTTCGTGGCCAAGAACCAAACCTTCTTGAGCAGTAGTACGACCACGAACCATGTGCTGGTCACTACCACAAATGTTAGTTGTAAGAACTTTCAGGATAACACCGTGGTTACATTTACGATCACCAAGCGCTAGCTCTGGGAAAGGGATAGACTCTACAGCGACTTTGCCTGGGCCTTTGTATACGACGCCACGGTTAGACGGTTGAGACATAAAGTACTCCTTAACTGAATGTGGTTATTATTCTATGAATTGCACCAGAGAAAGTAGCCCTATGACCGAAAAAACAGATGCCGAATACCGCCGTTAAGCTGCGCATTTACGACATCTGTATCTTTTTTAACCACTTTCGTCCCGATAGACTAGCTAAAACTCTTACTGATCGCCACTAATTCGGCTTCCAACAGCAGAGTTTTGCCCACGGTACTTAGCATTATCACGTTTATTGTAGGGACGATCTGCTGGGCCAGACATGGTTTCAAAATTGATCGCACCAATGGTCATACCAGGTCGCAACGCAATAGGTAATTTACCACCATTGAGGAATTCTAGAACGATACCACCACTCCAGCCTGGATCAATCCGGTGCGCAGTAACATGAACCATTAGCCCTAATCGCGCCAAAGAAGAACGGCCATCTAACCAACCTACTAAGTGATCAGGTAAAGTGACCGATTCCATTGTCACTCCCAACGCCAACTCACCAGGATGAATAAAGAAAGGTTTGTCTGCATCGACAATAATTTCTTCACTCATTACCGACTCAATCGCGGCATTTAAATCTGCTTTTGGGCCACTTAGATCTAAGAAAGGCGCAGGATGCCCTTGAAATACTCGAAATGAGTTTCCTAGGCGCAAATCACAAGATACACCACTAATAACACTGTTATCAGGGCGGGGCTCAATGGAAATGACACCATCGTCTAGTGCTTGGATAATGTCACGGTCACACAATCGCATGGTTTACCTCAATCATCACTCATGCCAATTGTCGGCATTGAGAACTGTTCAGAACGGGCCGCAAGAGTAGCACCAACCTTGCGCGCAATCGACTGATAAATCATCGCAGTATCAGAATCAGGCTCACTCAACACTGTAGGCTTACCGGCATCAGCCAGCTTGCGAATCGACAAGCTTAGCGGCAATTTCCCCAGCTCTTCTACGCCGTATTCTGCCGCCAACGCTTTACCACCTTCTTCGCCAAAAATTGCTTCTGCATGGCCACAGTTTGAACAAATGTGTGTCGACATATTTTCAACAACACCCAGTACAGGGATATTCACCTTGTTAAACATCTCGATACCACGACGAGCATCCAGCAAAGCAATATCCTGCGGTGTCGTCACCACAACAGAGCCAGCAACAGGCACTTTTTGCGACAGCGTTAGCTGAATATCACCCGTACCCGGTGGCATATCCACGAACAAGTAGTCTAAATTGTCCCACTCAGTTTGCGTTAGAATTTGCATCAACGCGCCCGTTGCCATAGGACCACGCCATGCCATGGGTGTTTCGCTGGTCGTCAGAAACGCCATCGACATGACTTGAAGGCCATGCGCCATGGGCGGTACAAAAAACTTTTCATCGCGCACACCTGGACGGGTATCACCCGCAAAGCCTAACAACAGGCCTTGACTCGGGCCGTAAATGTCCGCATCTAAAATTCCGACTTTTGCGCCTTCACGGGCCATCGCCAATGCTAGGTTTACCGTGGTCGTTGATTTACCAACCCCCCCTTTTCCTGACGCAACGGCAATAATGTTCTTAACACCTTTCATGCTCGCGGCAGCGCCTTGCGTAGACGCAGCTTTTACATCTTGCTGAAGCACCAAGGTCACACTTTGCTCCAACGCCTCTTCAATACGCTGCTGCAACGCATCGCGTTCCGTTTGTGCAGGGTAAGGTAACGTAGCAATAACCGCCAAACCGGATGCATTTTCTTCCACTTGCCAAACATCGCCATAAGGCTTGTTCGTGTTAAGGTCGACTAACGCTGACAGTTGCGCTAACACCTGAGGTGATACAGACATGTTTTCTCCTAGGAATAGACTTTTAAGCGTCTACTTATTCATATGTTCTTTCTATGAAGCCGATTGTGGGGGCAAAATGCGGAAAAGCAAGCCTGATGCTTGCACGTTAAGCACGTCCACTTATAATGTCGCGCTTATATTAGTACATACAATTCGCTCCGTTTAACTTTCAACGACACGGAGCGTCGTTTATTCGCTTACACTTTATTTCCAGCAGGCTTATTCATAATGGCTCAATCGCAACGAAAAATTCTAGTTACCAGTGCCCTTCCCTATGCCAACGGCTCTATTCACTTGGGTCATATGCTGGAGCACATTCAAACTGACATTTGGGTTCGCTTCCAAAAGCTTCGCGGCAATCTATGTACGGCCGTCTGTGCCGACGATGCACACGGCACTGCGATTATGATCAAGGCCGATCAAAATGGCATCACGCCCGAAGAGTTGATTGAAGGCGTGCGCCAAGAACACATGGCCGATTTTAAAGATTTCGGCATTGGCTATGACAATTATTACTCGACTCACTCTCCAGAAAATCGTGAGTTCTCTGAAGCCATCTATAAAGCATGTCGCGATAATGGCAAAATTTCTGTGCGCTCAATTACTCAAGCGTATGACCCAGAAAAAGAAATGTTCTTAGCGGATCGTTTTATTAAAGGCACCTGCCCTAAATGTAAGGCCGAAGATCAGTACGGCGATAACTGTGAAGTCTGTTCTGCAACGTACACGCCGATGGAAATGATCAACCCGCGTTCGGTTTACTCTGGTGCAACACCGGTTGAAAAAGAATCTGAGCATTATTTTTTCAAACTGCCTGAGTACCAAGCCTTCTTACAAAAATGGACGCGCAGCGGCACACTCCAAGACCAAGTCGCGAACAAACTAGCTGAATGGCTGGATTCTGAGCTGCACGAATGGGACATTAGCCGTGACGCACCTTACTTCGGTTTTGAAATTCCTGATGCACCGGGTAAATACTTCTACGTCTGGCTAGATGCGCCGATTGGTTACATGGCGAGCTTCAAAAATCTTTGTGATCGTACTGAAGGCTTAGAATTTGGCGACTACTGGAACAAAGATTCTGACGCAGAGCTATATCACTTCATCGGCAAAGACATCATTAACTTCCACGCTTTGTTCTGGCCTGCAATGTTAGATTGCGCGGGTTACCGAACTCCAACCGCAGTCAATGCGCATGGCTATGTCACCGTTGATGGTGAGAAAATGTCTAAGTCACGTGGCACATTTATCAAAGCACGTACTTACCTGAACCACTTAGACCCTCAGTACCTACGCTATTACTTTGCTGCCAAGCTAAACTCTCGTGTTGACGATATCGATCTTAGCCTTGGAGATTTTGTACAACGTGTGAACTCTGATGTGGTTGGCAAAGTCGTAAACATTGCCAGCCGTACGGCCAGCTTTATTAACAAGAAGTTTGATGGCCAACTGCAAGCAGCGCCAGCACAAGAAGCCATGATTCAAGAGTTCATCGATGCGGGTGATCTGATCGCTGATCTTTACGAAACGCGTGAATACGGTAAGGCAATGCGTGAAATCATGCGTCTTGCAGACATAGCTAACACCTACATTGCTGATGAAGAGCCTTGGGTAAAAGCGAAAAGCGAAGACACTTTGCCTCAGGTTCAAGAGATCTGTACTGTGTCACTCAATCTATTCGCTATTTTAGCCACCTACCTGAAACCGGTTATGCCAGACATGGTGGCAGATGCCGAAGGTTTCTTAAACAAAGAACTGACATGGGACAATCGTGTCGAGCTTCTTTTCGGCAAAACTGTAAACAAATTCAAAGCTTTGATGCCACGTATTGAAGCGGCACAAATTGATGCAATGATCGAAGAAGGCAAAGAAGAAGCGGCCAAAGAAACACCAGCCGCTGAATCTACGCCAGCTGAAGAAACTGAGCTAAGCAAAGAACCGATCGCAGCAGAAATTAATTTCGATGATTTCGCTAAAGTAGACATGCGTATTGCGAAAATCGCCAAAGCCGAACACGTTGAGAAAGCCAACAAGCTTTTGAAATTGACGTTAGACCTTGGTGGTGAAACGCGCACAGTGTTCTCCGGCATTAAGTCCGCCTACAAACCAGAAGACCTAGAAGGCAAGCTAACGATCATGGTGGCTAACTTAGCACCACGTAAAATGAAATTCGGCTTATCAGAAGGTATGGTTTTAGCAGCAGGACCTGGCGGCGAAGAGATCTATTTGCTTGAACCGCATGATGGAGCTAAGCCCGGCCAACGCGTCATGTAAGCGGCTTGATCATTCAGCACTGATAACACCGCTTACTCACCTGTGGGCGGTGTTATCACGTTAAGTGATTAAAAAAATTTATACTTGCTGAGTGCTATTCATATTCTAAAATAAACTAAATTAGGCAGCGCTTTAGTCTTGTTAGTTATAAGCAGCTTGGTATAGTTATGCTCAGCCGAACTATTTTTAGACGGCTGCTCTTTTTATCCATAAACACCCACTGTATTTATTGGACGCGAGATGACCGAATATCTCTTAATACTCGTCAGTACCATACTGGTAAACAACTTTGTATTGGTACAATTCCTTGGCCTCTGCCCCTTTATGGGCGTTTCTAGTAAGCTAGAAACCTCTATTGGCATGGCCATGGCGACAACGTTCGTGCTGACGCTATCGAGCTTATGCAGTTACCTTACGTTCGAATTTATTCTTGAGCCTTTTGGTCTCGAATATTTGAAAACAATTTCTTTCATTCTGGTAATAGCCGTCGTGGTGCAATTCACAGAAATGGTCGTACACAAAACCAGCCCGCTACTTTATCGCGTACTCGGTATTTTTCTGCCTTTGATTACGACCAACTGTGCTGTATTGGGTGTCGCGCTGCAAAACACCTCGAAACAGAATGGCTTTGTTGAATCGATCCTTTATGGCTTCGGGGCAGCGGTTGGTTTCTCATTTGTATTGGTGCTGTTTTCTGCCATGCGTGAGCGTATTAACGTGGCTGATGTGCCCGTTGTCTTTAAAGGCTCTGCCATCGGTATGATTACCGCAGGCCTAATGGCACTGGCATTTATGGGCTTCACTGGTCTGGTACAAATCTAGGAGCCGCTTATGTTTACTGTATTACTCGCCATCGGCATTCTAGTTGCACTTGCTCTCGTGTTTGGTGCAATCCTTGGCTATGCCAACGTTCGTTTCCATGTGGAAGGGGACCCGATTGTTGACCAAATCGACGCCATTTTGCCACAAACTCAGTGCGGCCAATGTGGTCATCCTGGTTGCCGCCCTTATGCGGAAGCCATCTCTAATGGCGAAGCCATCAACCGTTGCCCTCCGGGTGGCCAAGCGACGGTTCAGGCGTTAGCTGATCTTCTCGATGTGGAAGCAATACCGTTAGATGGCGGTGAAGCAGAAGAGCCTATTAAGAAAGTAGCTGTTATTCGTGAAGACGAATGTATTGGCTGCACAAAATGTATTCAGGCGTGTCCTGTGGACGCTATTCTGGGCGCGGCAAAACAAATGCACACCGTTATTTCAGATGAATGTACGGGCTGTGACCTATGTGTCGAGCCTTGTCCTGTAGATTGTATTGATATGGTTGAAGTTGGCGTGACATCACGTACTTGGTCGTGGGAAAAACCACAAGGTGTGGGCATCGCACCTGCACAAATCATTGCCTCAGATCGTCAAACGGAGGTTACTCACTAATGGCTAAGCAGTCTAATCCTCCCGTATATGCATTTCATGGTGGCATTCATCCACCAGAAAATAAAGCGCAATCACTGGCATTGCCGTTAGGCAAACCAAGCTTGCCAAGTGAGCTTGTTCTGCCTCTTGGTCAACACATCGGTCAAGCATCACGCCCGTTAATCAATGTTGGCGATCGCGTTCAAAAAGGCCAAGCGATTGCCATTAATAATGGCTTCTTATCGAGCTTTCTACACGCCCCTACTTCAGGTCAAATCAGTGCGATTGAATCTCGACCTGTCGCCCATCCATCTGGGCTAAGCGACATGTGTATCATTCTGACGCCAGACCAAGCGGATGAGTGGATTGAGCTGGAGCCTCTTGAAAACTGGCGTGACATTAGCAAAACCGATGTACTTACCTTTTTAGCAGAGAAAGGCATCATCGGCATGGGCGGTGCTGGCTTTCCAACTCAAGTTAAGCTGCAAGGTGCGCACAAGCACCCATTAACCCACTTCATTATTAACGCCGCTGAGTGTGAACCCTACATTACCGCGGACGACATGCTGATCCGTGAGAAAACGCTTGAGCTGATACTTGGCATTGAGATTTTGCAACATTTGGTCGAAGCCAAACATGTTGTTATCGGTATTGAGGACAACAAGCCAACGGCCATTGCCGCCTTAGAAAAGCTTTTAAAAGAGCGCCAAAGCTCTATTCAAGTCGCGGTTGTACCGACCAAATATCCTTCTGGTGGCGAAAAGCAACTGATCCAATTACTGACTGAAAAAGAAGTACCGAGTGGACAATACCCTGCCGACATCGGCATTTTGTGTCAAAACGTTGGCACCTGTGTGGCCGTTTATGAAGCCATTAAACATGGTCGCCCTCTCATTACTCGTTTCACAACGCTCACAGGCGATGCGCTTAAAGCACCGCAAAACGTAGAAGTCTTGCTTGGCACACCGATCAGCCATTTGCTTGACTACGCGGACTTACAAGATAAAAAACTCACTCGCCTTGTCATGGGGGGGCCGATGATGGGCTTTACTCTAGACAGCAGTGACGTTCCTGTTGTCAAAACCACCAACTGCGTTTTGGCGGCAACCAAAAAAGAGCTACCTCAGCCAGCCCCTGAGCAAGCGTGCATCCGATGCGGCATGTGTGAACAAGCGTGTCCAGCTAGCCTGTTGCCACAACAGCTGCTGTGGTTTGCGAAAAGCCAAGAACATGAAAAAGCAGAACACTACAATCTGTTCGACTGTATTGAATGCGGTGCTTGTTCCTACGTCTGCCCTAGCAGCATTCCGTTGGTTCAGTACTACCGTCACAGCAAATCGGAAATCCGTGAAGCACGCGAAGCCGCTGTGAAGTCAGACATTGCGAAGCAACGCTTTGAGGCACGTAAAGCGCGTCAAGAAGCCGAAGCAGCTGAAAAAGAAGCCAAGCGTTTGGCTCGTCAGAGTGCCTCTGCTGCAAAACCTGCCGCGAAAAAGCCTGCTAAGCCAGCGCCAGAAACACCAACGCCTGCTGCGCCCGCGGTAGACGAAGCAGCTAAAAAAGCGAAGATAGATTTAGCCATTACCAAAGCGAAACTGAAAAAATTAGAAAAGGCGTTACTTGAAGCACAAGAAAAAGAGCACATGGAAGAAATCAGTGCACTGCAAACTCAAGTAGACGAAACCAAAAAAGACATTAGTGAACTGGAAACGAAAGTTGCTAGCGCTCCTGCTGCACCGACTAAAAAAGCCACGGCTCCTGTAATGAGTGATGAGGCTAAAAAAGCCAAAGTTGATGTCGCTCTCGCCAGCACCAAATTGAAAAAGGCAGAGAAGCAACTTGCAGAAGATCCAGATAACGCCGAACTTAAAGCCAAAGTTTCAGGCTTTTCAGCAGATCTAAAAATCGCCCAAGAAGCCTTTGAAAAACTAGGCGGTAACGACACAAAACCTGCAACAGTGGCGAAACCTGTGCTTAGCGATGAGGCAAAGAAAGCCAAAGTCGATGTCGCGCTTGCGAGCACTAAACTGAAGAAAGTCCAAAAGCAGCTTGCAGAGGATGCCGATAACGAAGAGCTAAAAACCAAAGCGGCCGATTTCGAGAAAGCCTTAAAAGAAGCTGAAGCTCGTTTATCATCACTCGATAACAATCCGGTACCTGAAACACCACCGGCTAAAAAGCCAGCCATGTCAGATGACTACAAAAAAGCTAAAGTGGATGTTGCGTTGGCCAGCACCAAACTTAAAAAGATTCAAAAGCAATTAGCAGAAGACCCGCAAAACAGTGAGCTTCAAGGTAAAGCGGTTGAATTTGAAAAAACACTCAAAGACGCCGAGGCGCAACTGGCCGCATTGGATGTGCCTGTGACAGCCGAACCTGCCAAAAGCAAAGCTCAAGCCACAGACGAAGATGCGACTCGTAAGCTTAAAATTGACGCAGCGATCGCCAAAGCGTCGCTCAAAAAAGCGGAAAAAGCGCTCTTAAAAGCCAAAGAACTGAACTCTGAAGACACCTCAAGTCTTGAGCAACAAGTTGAAAAAGCCAAAGCTCATGCTGATGAGCTGGAGCAAGCCCTTCAGAATGGCACTGCGAGCGCACAACCCGAAGCCCAAGCAAACGAGCAAAGCGCTGAGTTCAAAGAACGCCTGAAGAAACAAAAAGTGGCCGCGGCACTCGCCAAAGCACAGGTTAATAAACTAAAGCGACTGCTGGCAGCAGACCCTGAGGTTGAATCATTGCAACAGGAGTTAGCGGCTGCTGAAAAAACACAGCAAGACGAAGAAGCTAAACTCGAACAATTAACTAACACGCAAGAGAATCGCTAAATGTCATTATTGCGTATTACATCGCCCCATACTCACCGAGCAGGCCGTCGCACATCTTGGGTCATGCAAATGGTGATATTGGCTACCGTACCGGGCTTAATCACACAGACGTATCTATTTGGCTACGGTACTTTGATTAACCTTGTTATTGCCTGCTTGACGGCATTGCTCAGCGAAGCCTTTATTTTGAAACTGCGCAATCGCCCAATCGGCTTCTCTCTAAGTGATTGCAGTGCGTTATTAACCGCTGTCCTCTTAGCTCTGGCACTTCCGCCTACCGTACCTTGGTGGTTAACCGTGACTGCGGTGTCATTCTCGGTGATATTCGCGAAACAAGTTTACGGTGGTTTGGGCAACAACCCATTCAATCCAGCCATGGTGGGCTACGCGATTTGTCTGGTCTCCTTCCCTGTTCCGATGACACAGTGGATTGGCGCTTCTGAGATTATTCAAGCTGGCGCTGTACCAAGCTTTAGTGATAGCTTAGCGGCTATTTTTGGTAGTTTACCAACCATTGATTCATACACGATGGCAACGCCTCTGGACGCTTTTAAGCATAAAGATGGCCTGATGAGCTCCGAAGCCTACGCCTCTATTGCCGGCTTGCAATCTGCGAACCTAGTGAGCTGGATGTACGTCAACTTAGCCTACTTAGCCGGCGGCTTGCTATTGATCTGGCTACGTATTATTACTTGGCACACGCCCGTTGCAATGATCGCTGGACTGGGCTTGATGGCCAATGTTTTCTATGGACTCGATCCCGACAATGCGGCCTCGACGATTTTCCATCTAACGTCTGGTGCCGTGATGCTTGGCGCTTTCTTTATCGCCACAGACCCTGTTAGCTCTTGCACCAGTAACCGCGGTAAATTGGTATACGGTTTAGGCATCGGTATCTTGATTTATGTGATTCGCACATGGGGCGGCTACCCAGACGGTGTTGCGTTTGCAGTATTGTTGATGAACTTTGCGGCACCACTGATCGATTACTTTACTCAACCACGTACTTACGGTCATAAAAAAGCCAAAAAAGGCCTAACGATTGGAGGTGAAAAATAATGAACATCTTTACCTCAATTCGCCAAAACAGTGTTGGCTTAGGTCTTTTTGCGGTATTAACGGCAGGTCTGATTGCATTAACACATCAGCTAACCGAGCACACGATTGAAGATAATATCGTTCAAGCACAACTGTCTGCGTTTAATGAAATTTTGCCTGCAGACCGCTACGACAATAACCTTGCCGAAGCACAAGTGCTATTACCTGCTGATCCGTTATTAGGTTCATCTGAACCGGTGCCAGCCTTCATTGCTCGTAAAGATGGACAAGTGACCGCCATTATCTTTGAAACGATCGCACCTGGTGGTTACAACGGGAACTTAGATCTCTTGGTCGCGATCGACCGAAATGGCGTCGTTACGGGATCACGTGTGATCAGCCATAAAGAAACACCAGGACTGGGCGACAAAGTGGATTTACAGAAGTCTCAATGGATCTTATCCTTCGCTGGAAAATCCCTTGAGAACACACCTTTGAAGCAGTGGAATGTCAAAAAAGACGGTGGTACGTTCGACCAGTTTACCGGCGCAACCATCACTCCACGCGCTGTTGTGCGCGCGGTTAAGAATACATTACTTTATTTTAACGAGAACCAAGACGCGCTGTTGTCGCGTTAGGATTTGCTATGAGCGCTCAAGACACACTTGCACCTGATACACCCGTGGAAAATCCCGCGCCAGCGGGGCCTGATTATCAAGAAATCTTGTATAACGGCCTCTGGAAAAACAACCCAGCCCTAGTCCAATTACTTGGTTTATGTCCGCTTTTGGCAGTGACCAGTACGGTTGTTAACGCCATCGGCCTTGGCTTAGCGACTATTGTGGTGTTACTGGGTTCAAACATTGCCGTTTCATTGATCCGTAACTACGTCTCTGAAGCGGTTCGTTTACCTGCCTTCGTGATGATCATTGCCTCGTTTACCACTTGTATTGAGCTAATCATGCAGGCTTATACCTACGAGCTGTACCAAATTCTTGGCATTTTTATTCCTTTGATCGTGACTAACTGTGCCATTCTTGGTCGTGCCGATGCATTTGCGAGCCGTAACCCAGTATTACCTTCCGCGGTAGATGGCTTAATGATGGGGCTTGGCTTTATGTTTGTGTTGGTTGTCTTAGGCGGTATGCGTGAGCTAATCGGCCAAGCGACCTTATTTAGCGATATGCACTTATTGTTTGGTGACATAGCATTAGGTTGGAAGATTACGTTTTTCAGCGATTACCCAAATGTTCTATTCGCCATCTTGCCGCCAGGTGCCTTTATCGGCCTAGGTCTTCTAATCGCCATAAAGAACTACTATGACGAGAAAGAAAAACAACGCGTTGCTAAGGCACAAGAAGGCCAAGAAAAAGTCTCTCGTCGCGTACGTGTTACCGATTAGTCAGGTCTAGGAGGGGATTGTGAACAAAGCTAAGCGACATGAGATTTTTACACGATTACGTGCCGAAAATCCCAATCCAGTGACTGAACTTGAATACAACTCCCCTTTTGAACTATTGATAGCCGTGTTGTTGTCTGCTCAAGCGACGGATGTGAGTGTTAATAAAGCCACACGCAAACTTTTCCCTGTCGCGAATACGCCAGAGAGCATGTACGCACTGGGCGTTGATGGCCTTAAGCAATACATTAAAACCATTGGTTTGTTTAATGCCAAAGCAGAGAATGCAATCAAGACCTGTCAAATGTTGATTGAGAAACATAACAGTGAGGTACCACAAACTCGTGCTGAGTTAGAAGCGTTACCCGGCGTCGGCCGCAAAACCGCTAACGTCGTGCTGAATACGGCCTTTCGCCAAGTCGCCATGGCTGTAGATACACATATTTTTCGTGTTTCAAATCGCACTAAAATTGCACCCGGTAAAAACGTATTAGAAGTGGAAGACAAACTGATTCGCTTTTTACCAAAAGAATTTCTACTCGATGCTCATCACTGGCTCATTTTACATGGGCGTTATATCTGCACCGCAAGAAAGCCAAAGTGTGATGCCTGCATCATTGAAGACCTCTGCGAATTTAAAGAGAAAACGTCTTCCTAGGCTCAAATCAAGTGGATCTAAAATTTCGCTGTGATACCCGCTAGAAACCACTATAATGTCGCGTGATGTAATTTCTGACTCTAACGGATAATGCTGTGACTAAACACTCCTCACCTTATGTTCGCTGCTTCTGGACAGGCACGCTTTACCTTACCAACGGTAAGAGCACTGCCATTCACTGTACGCACATCTCACATAACTTAGTGGAAGTAGAATCCCCATTTGGCCTGATGGGCTCAAAAAAAGTAAAACTAGAGCTGAATGCGATACACGAAGGTAAGCAAGCAACCATCAAAGCGATCTGCATCCCCTCAGCAGATATTTTAAACGAGCACGATAAACACTATATTCAAATGCAGTTTCACTCCATTGCAGAGAAAGAGCGCGCCTTTATCGACACATTTGTAAAAGCACACAGCTAAAAAAGGCGCCGAGGCGCCTTTATAAGTTCGTATACCTTGCTTTAAACTGCGACCATCACGTCTTCAAACAACTTCAACATACGTTCGCCATCCACTTCCATGCAAACTTGAGTCATCGGGACACCATCCCAATGTGGTTCTGGATATTCCATGCCTTGTGGTGCAAAGATGGTCTGCCCTAACGCAATACCTTCACACGCTACACGAATGGCACCCAACTCAATACCAAAGATGCTTGGGTCTAATAGATAGGCAATGGTTGATGCATCATGGAAATAGCAGCCTTCCACACCAAAACGGTCACTGTAAAACTTAATATAAAATTGAGCGCAGTCGTAAAGGAAATTACCCTGCTCTGGGTTCTGGGCTTTGATTCGCTCTAGAATAGTATTGTCTAGCAATACTTGATGAGTCACATCCAGTCCCACCATGGTCACTTGCCAAGGTGCGCCAAACACTTTATCCGCTGCATGAGGGTCGTTGATGATGTTCGCTTCTGCCACAGGTGACACGTTGCCATACTCAACCGCCGTGCCGCCCATCAATACCACTTCATCAACTAAGTTAGCGATCTCTGGATCCAGCTCTAGCGCTTTAGCAAGGTTACCTAACGGCGCTAAGGCAACAATTGTGACTTCACCAGGGTACTTACGCACCTGCTCAACAATAAACTCGGCGGCTGTTTGATCCGAAGCTGTTTTCGTTGGTGCCGGATAATCAATGTTACCAAAGCCATCAGCACCGTGAACAAAGTCAGGGAACGGACGCGGTGCGATGACTGAAGGAATAGAGACACCACCGACAACCGGCACGTCCACACCAGCAATCTCGGTGAGTATCAGGGCATTTTTTGTCGCAATATCGACAGGGACGTTGCCATAAGTGGTTGTTAGACCCAGCACATCAAGCTCTTTTGCTTGAAAAGCAAAAAATATGGCCATTGCATCATCAATGCCAGGGTCCGTATCAATAATAATTTTACGTGTCATAGGTTCACTCTTATGTGTTCTGGTTCTAATTATGTTGAGCTAAAAAGTCGTTTACTTCATTCATCGTGGGAATGGAGGGTGCCGCTCCCATACGCGTCACACAAATGGCTGAGGCGGCACATGCTTTCGTCATCGCTTGTTTCATTGGTGTCCCTTGGCTTAACTCCGCCAAGCAGAAGCCTATAAACGTATCTCCTGCCGCAGTAGTATCTTTTGCTGACACCACAAAAGCAGGTACTTGAATGTCTTCTTGCGCCGAGAAATAACGCACGCCCTCTTTGCCCAGCGTCATCATGACCGCGATATCTGGGTAATCCTTAGGCAGTTTCTCAGCCGCCGCTTCAATCGTATCCACTTGAGCTAAGTCCATGGCCTCAACTTCATTAACGATTAACAGGTCAAGATAAGGTAATACCTTACGCGTCAATTCAGCGTCCATCGGTGCAGGATTAAACACCACCTTAGCGCCTGCCTCTTGAGCTGCTTGCAGCGCCTCCGCTACGAGATTGGTCTCATTTTGCAACAACACCCAATCGCCTTGCTGTAGATTGTCGAGCACACTCTTTATTTGGCGACTTGTCAGCGTATGGTTGGCCCCCGCATGCAGGATGATAGCGTTCTCAGCTTCACCTGTAAGCTGAATGATCGCATGACCTGTGGTTTCTTCTACCTTAGCGATCCATTCTGTATCAACACCATAGCTTTGTAGCTGCTCAATAATGTGAGTATCACTGTGGCAAATCGCTCCGACATGTTTAACCTTCGCGCCCGCTTTGGCGAGAGCAACCGATTGATTAGCGCCCTTACCTCCCAGTAATTGCTGATAACTGGACGAGCCCATGGTTTCACCTGGACGAACAAAATGGTCAACCTGATAGAGATGGTCAACATTTATTGAGCCGACATTAAATACGGTCATACAACACCTACATGAATTTAATTTTTTAACCAAACGGTCAATCAAAACATTTTTTCACTGCGATTAAAATAGCTGACTTTATGGCATAAAAAAACGCCCATCTTTTACAAGGTGGGCGTTTTTATTATCTGATGACTAGCACAGCGCTAATCACGCAATAGATTATTACTTACGGTCTAGGAATGTACGACCTTTTTGCGCTGCAATACGCATGCGCAAAGCATTTAGCTTGATAAAGCCCGCTGCATCTTTTTGATCGTAGGCACCTGCATCGTCTTCGAACGTAGCAATGGTGCTGTCGAATAGGCTGTATGGAGATTCACGACCTTCAACAATCACGTTACCTTTATACAGTTTCAAACGCACGGTACCCGTTACGAATTCTTGAGAAGCGTCAATCAGTGCTTGCAGCATACGACGCTCTTCAGACCACCAGAAGCCGTTGTAAATCACTTTCGCGTATTTCGGCATGATCTCATCTTTTAGGTGAGCCGCTTCACGGTCTAGCGTGATAGATTCCATCGCACGGTGTGCTTTCAGAAGGATGGTACCACCTGGTGTTTCGTAACAACCACGCGACTTCATACCTACGAAACGGTTTTCAACTAGGTCGTCACGACCGATACCGTTCGCGCCACCAACCTTGTTTAGTGTTTCAAGGATCGTCGCTGGAGACATTGCTTCACCGTTGATAGAAACTGCATCACCTTTTTCAAAGCCAAGCTCGATGATCGTTGCTTCATCTGGTGCTTGCTCTGGCGATACAGACCAACGCCACATATCTTCTTCAGCACCTACCCATGGATCTTCTAGTAAATCACCTTCGTATGAGATGTGCAGAAGGTTAGCATCCATTGAGTATGGTGATTTCTTCTTAGCATTAGAGAAATCTACTGGGATATCATGCTCTTTACAGTAAGCCATAAGCGTTTCACGAGACGTTAGGTCCCATTCACGCCATGGTGCAATCACTTGAACGCCTGGCTTAAGCGCGTAAGCACCTAGCTCGAAACGTACTTGGTCGTTGCCTTTACCTGTTGCGCCGTGAGAAATCGCATCCGCACCTGTTTCGTTAGCAATTTCAATCAAACGCTTAGCGATAAGTGGACGAGCGATAGACGTACCTAGAAGATACTCACCTTCGTATACTGTGTTCGCACGGAACATTGGGAATACGAAATCACGTACGAATTCTTCGCGAAGGTCTTCGATGTAGATTTCTTTAACGCCCAACGCTTGAGCTTTCGCGCGAGCTGGCTCTACTTCTTCGCCCTGACCCAAGTCAGCGGTAAAAGTTACCACTTCACACTGATACTCTTCTTGAAGCCACTTCACGATTACTGAAGTGTCTAGGCCGCCAGAGTAGGCTAGCACTACCTTCTTCACGTCAGACATTATATTCCTTCTCCTCAACGAGACTCAGCACAGCCTCTGAAACGGACTGCGCGCAGTTAAAATAAAATAGGCGGTAAGTGTAAAATTTCGCCCCTTGCTTAGCAAGAGGCGTTCCTGAAAATAGAAAGGATAGTTGCGCTAAACCCTAGTCTTTATGGGCTTGGTTCTGATAGTGACTGCGCATTATTGCTTGAACGCTCTAAACGAATGGTCACACGACGGTTTCGCTCACGTCCATCGTTCTTACGGTTATCCGCCGCGGGGTAGCGCTCACCATGATAACGGGACACAATTTTTTCAGGTGCGATGCCTTTTTTAAGTAGATACTCGGTCACCCTTTCTGCACGCTCTTTAGACAATTCGCGATTGTCTCGGCGCGAACCAATAATGTCGGTATGACCATCTATATAGATGTATTCAATGGTGGGGTCTGCATCGACATATAACGCGACCAAATCCAGTCGACGCTTAATTCGATCCGTTAACTCTACGCCGTTCGTTGGGAATAACGCGGCGGTACGTGCGATTTGCTCAAAATTAACTGGCAATAAGCTAGCCATGCAGCGCCGAAATTCATCGTAGGCAGGGTTAAAATTAATGTTGCTAAGTGCCACTTCAACACTTTCACGTCCATTCTCCCAAGCAGAACCTGTTACAACAGGGTGACGACCTCGATCAAGAGACGTCAACATTTGCTCGGCGACTTTACCACCCACTTCAACGGTCAATCCATAGCCTGGATAAGGCATGATCTCCAGCGTCTCAGGCGATATTCCCGGTATCCAACTTGGCGCTTGAGAAATAATATACACTTGTCCTGGCCCAATTTTTTCATTTTGCGGATGCAAAACAAACTTCATTGGTTCGCCAGCTTCTTTTATAAACTCACCAATTCCAAAGTGTGGAATGGGGTGAGCCAAAGTACATTCAAAAATATCACCGGACAGGGACCATCTTGACTCTTCTATATCAGATTCATATCGAGTCAACGCATGACTGTTCATAGCCGCTAAAGCGCTGGCCAATAAAAGCATGGTTTTGATTAAAGGTTTCACTATCACGGTTAAGAGTTCTCGTTCTAGACTTAGCATGTATGTTATCATCTTCCGCCAACTACTCATTAATTTTCTGAGCATACGGCAGAATTAAGGATTCTCTTTTGTCTAATCACGAAATCAAAGATCGATTCCGCGGCTTCCTACCTATTGTTATCGACGTCGAAACGGCTGGCTTTAATGCAAAAACAGACGCCCTCCTAGAATTGGCTGCCAGCATCCTGAGAATGGATGAAAATGGCGAGCTTTATATCTATGAAACCATGTCATTTCACATTAAACCCTTTGAAGGCGCTAACCTTGAAAAAGAGGCTTTAGAATTCACTGGGATCGATCCTTTTGCCCCTGATCGTGATGATCTTGCTGAAAAAGAAGCGTTAAGCCAAATGTTCTCAAATGTTCGAAAAGAACTGAAATCGACAGGTTGTAAACGTGCGATTCTAGTGGGACATAATTCTGCTTTTGATCATGGCTTCTTAAATGCGGCCATTGACCGCAACGAGATCAAGCGTAACCCATTTCACCCCTTCTCAAGCTTTGATACTGCGTCACTTTCTGGTTTAGCCTTTGGCCAAACCGTTTTGGCCAAAGCATGTCAAGTAGCAGGCATTGAATTCAGTAACTCTGAAGCCCACTCTGCTGCCTATGACACAGAAAAAACTGCAGAGCTTTTCTGTGAGATCGTCAATCGCTGGAAACGATTAGGAGGCTGGAGCCTTGTCGCTGACAGTGAAGGAGATACGATGGAGTCGTTATTCGGTGCAGCTAACTAGCCCGTACACTACTCACCATAGACGTTCAAATACCGGCCCTAAAGCCAGTGTTTGAACAGAATCTTGCGTGTCATGGCGGTACAGAGCCGTATTTTTCAACCAGTTGATGCTGAGCCATCTACATTAAGATAGAACTTTCGTATGACGGGTAAGCGAATTGCATTATTAATCTTTGGGTGGATGTCTCTCATTACAGGCATTGTTGGAATCTTTTTACCCTTGCTTCCAACCACGCCCTTAGTGTTACTTGCTGCGTGGTGCTTCTCAAAGTCATCTGAGCGCTTCCATGAATGGCTACTCAACCACAAATATTTTGGTCCGATTGTCTCGGACTGGCAATCAGACCAAGGAATCCCTAAAAAAGCCCGTAATCGAGCACTCATTTTTATGTGGGCAGGTATGACCCTATCAATGTTCATTGTCTGGCGATTCTGGGCCACCATTGGTCTATGTGTCATAGGTTTAGCTGTCAGCATTCACTTATTGCGCATGCCATTACGCAAAGAGACACCTCCACAATGACGTCAAACAGCCTATAATTGTTTGGCTATCTGAGTATTGTTCGACAATTCATCATTGCTTGCTAAATATTAGACTTACGATCAGATACGCATGCCAGTAGAATCGTTCAGATAGGCTAGCCCTATACACAAGTCAATCAGTAAGGAGTACTCATGACTAACTTGTTTACCTTCATGAAACCATGGCAGAAGAAGACCTTAATCATCTCAACGGCCACATTGGTTGTCTTGTGTAGCACTTGGGCCTTAATTCCATCGATCACAAAATGGGCCGCTAACAAATACCTATCCCAACATGACGCCAACCTAACTGCGGCTGAAATCAATCCCGACCTTTTCCCTATTGGACTGTCTCTTAGCGATGTTGCGATCACGGTTAAAGAGCAACAAACTTTATCCCTTAAGCACTTGAGCATAGGCTTAGACTTTTGGCCATTGTTTACTGGCGCTTTCAATGTAAACCATATCTCCATAGACGGTTTTTCCATGGATGTAGACCAAGTTGAAAATGGTTGGGTTATAGCGGGTATTCCTACAGCCTCGAACGACGCAAGTACACCAGTAGAAGAGCCAGAAAATAACCAAGACTCTGAAGACAACCCTATTGCGCCAACATTTTTTATCCGTAACGCATCTATCAATGATACCTCTATTCGTCTAAACACCTTGGCGGGTGATGATCGTTTTGCCATTACCAGCCTTAGCATTAGTGAGGTGTCACACGATATGTTTAATTGGCGCGGGGTATTTAATTTAGAAGCAACGATTAACGATGGTATCGCTAATATTGAAGGCGACATCTCCGCAGATAAAGAACAAGTAGACGCCAGCATTGATATTGGCAACATTCAATTATCCAGTTCTGATATCAATCACTTTTTACCTCAAAATATTGGCCTATTTTCCGCTTCTGACGTCAGTCTAGAAGGCCAAACTAACGCTACTTATTATTTTAACAACGCACCAAAACTATCTTTTACGTCACCTCTGGTCACGTTAGATACTAAGCAGTTTAGCTTCTCTGACAAGGATCAGAAGGCCTCATGGGCAACTCTTGAAACCAATTTATCCGACGTTTCACTTGAAATGCAAAGCGCATCAGAGCTTAAACTTGCAGCGAATACTGGAATTACATTTACTGGCTTAGCGTTATCGTCTGGCGAACAGTCTCTACAAGCCGATAATGTAGCGTTCTCAAATGATTTGGTGGCGACTAAAAAGGGAAACACTTTAAACATTGAAAAAGGTGACTCCCAACTTACACTGACAAAAGCGAGTGCTAAAAGCGGTGATAATCAAATCAATGTGGCGCAAGCATCTGCCAATCTTTCCAGCTTACTTGCGAAACTGTCGCTACCTGAAGCTACTGGGGATATCGCGGGAACAATCGACCTCAGTACAAACAACCTTTCTGGACAATTAGCAGACAACGGCAAAGCTAATTTAAAGGCATTCCAACTGTCAGCGCCTGTTAAAGTAAGTTTAGCTAAAGACAGTAAAACCGCTGCACTGCAAACCTTTAACCTTTCTATGGATGACGCTGCATTCGAACAAAATGATTTAAAAGCTCAACTGGCCTCCTTTGGCATCGAATTAGCGAACATGGCATTAAGCCAATCAGAAAAAGGCATTAGCATAAAAAGTGACCGTTCCGATCTCGACCTTAAACAAGCTACCGTTACAAGCAAGGACATCACGGGCTCTCTAGGCTCACTCGCTGTTAATTTGAATAACACCTCGGTCCAACAATCTGATGAAAGCTTAAATGTCATCAGTG
The DNA here is from genome assembly GCF_001639745.1 of Marinomonas gallaica. Taxonomy (GTDB): domain Bacteria; phylum Pseudomonadota; class Gammaproteobacteria; order Pseudomonadales; family Marinomonadaceae; genus Marinomonas; species Marinomonas gallaica. Next base: position 112,869 of record NZ_LTAX01000006.1, on the reverse strand, counting down.
ACGCGGCTATTACTTCACAGACGTTAAATGCGACGCTTCGCAACTTACCTAACGCGCAGCCCGAAACGACCCTTAAATACGATACCTTTGGCTTTAAAAACCAAGTTTCGTGGCAGCAATCTGCCGACAAAAGTGCTCTAAATGCGAAACAAAATTCACTGAATGTGGCCAATCTTTCAGTGGATCAAAACAACACAATGAAAAGCTTGCTGGACAATATAGAGATCAATAATGATGGCGTAACCGTTTCGTTAAATCAGGGTCAAATGACGGATCTGAAAGCCAATAATAGCCAAGTAGCCTTAGGCAAGCTTAGCGCTAAGCTTCCTGACGGTGGCACTTTGCTTAGCTGGAAAGACATTCAAGTCAGCAGTTCACAAATCGATTTTGACAAGAATGGCCCAGTGGCTATGCTCGAATCGATCACCGTCAACAATTTCGTCGCATCGGAACCAAAGCAAGACTCAGGCTTACCACCACTTGGCAAGTTTGAAAAATTATCAGTTAATAACGTAGACTTTCGAACGCAAGGTGTTCAGGTCGACAGTGTAAAAATTGACAAGTTAATTGCAGGTATCGCCCTTTCAGAATCTCGCGGTGTCGCAAACTTGATACTACCAAGCTCGATGCAGCCAGCCAAAGATGAAACAGCAAACATCGACAGCAAGCCTGTTGAGGCCGAAGCAACGAACAGCAAAAATAGCACAGAAGCCGAAACGCCCTTTTATGTGGTTATCAACACTATAGAGGTATCGGCTGACTCACAGTTTAGCTTCTCTGATCAGGGCATCACACCTGCCTTAAGTCGTGTGTTAGATATTGAACAACTCACCGTAAAAAATCTAAATACGCGCTCAAAAGGTGAAAAGGCGCATATTTTATTAAAGGCTAAGAATGGTAATTACGCGACAATAGAAAGTGATGTGTCCATTGTGCCAACCGCTGAGCGCCTCACAATGACCGCCAAAGCAAAAATACGAGAAATTGAACTCCCCCCTGTCTCCCCCTATGTTGCGAACGCTTTAGGTTACCGAATTAATTCAGGTCAGTTAAATATGGACCTAGACTTAAAAGCGACCGAAGGTGAACTGGATGGTAATACACACATTGTGTTACGCCAATTTGACTTAGGTGGTCAAAAAAGCAGTAACGCCGTACTCAAGGTAGGCGTGATTCCATTGAACTTAGCCGTGGACACCTTAAAGAATCGTGATGACAACATTATCTTAGACTTACCAATGCGTGGTGACATTTCCAATCCAAGTTTCCAGTGGCAAAACTTTTTCCTTTTACCCATACGACAAGGACTGTATAAGGCCTCTAGTTCCTATTTAATGCAAACTTTTGTTCCATATGCCAACGTAATCACCCTAGTGCAATTTGCTGGTGAGCAAGCGCTTAGATTACGTGTCGAGCCCTTAAAGTTTGAGCATGGAGACAGTGATATTAACGAGTCACAACAAGCATTTTTAGATCAATTAGCCACACTCATGAAAGATCGAAATGGAGCACAACTAAGAGCCTGTGGGTTTGGCGTACCAAAGGACTTGGACGAAGAGACACCACCTGAGACTTTAGACAACGATGATCAGCAAGCACTGTTGAAGCTTGCCAATAAACGAGCCGAGAGCCTAAAAGCTTATTTAGTAGACGCGGATATTAAGTCGTCTCGAATTTTTCTTTGCTCGCCAGACATCGATTCCAGTAAAAAAGGTCAACCTCGAGTAGAACTCAATTTTTAGTGAACAATGAGCAAGCTCTGTACAAATTTGTACAGAGCTCGACAATAACAAGCAACCATCAAAGAACTGATCAAAATCAATTTACCTTGTGGTCAAGAAGCGTAGTCTAGAGTCAAAGAGAACAAACAAGGAGACTTAAAATGCCAATTGAAAACCACAGCTTAGTAAACGAGTTACCAGAGTTTAAAGAACAGATCCACGAGCTAAAATTGAATGATGCGCACTTCCGTCGTTTGTTTGAAGAGTACCATTTCTTAACTCATGAAATTGAAAACATTGAAAAGGAAATTGTGCTTGCTAGCACACTGGAAGAAGAAGAGTTTAAAAAGCGCCGTTTACTGCTCAAAGATACTTTAGCGGATATGTTACGTAAGGCTAAAGACGGGCAGATCACTGAAGCCTAATGTTTAACTAGCTCGATCATTGAAAAGGCCTGCTTTAAACGCAGGCCTTTTTATTGTCTACAGTGTCACATGCGTCGAATTTTGGTCTAACGCCGATTCAATGTGACTGACATATATTAAAAACTGAGGCCTGTATAACCCTCCCTCTAACGCGCCACAGACTCGATTAACGCTATCACTGTCTAATCCATCAAAGGGTTCATCTAAAATTAAGATAGGCGCTTTCCTAAGTAGAATTCTGGCTAAACATAAACGTCGTGCTTGCCCACCAGAAACATCCCGTCCTTGCCCACCGAGTAAAGTATCTAATCCACTAGGTAAAGCTTCTACCCAACCTTTCAACCCTAGCAATTGTAGTACATCGAACAGTTCAGCCTCCGTCGCATCAGGCTTTCCCAGTAGTAAATTAGCTCGTAGACTCTGTTGAAAAATAACAGACTGCTGGGGCAGATAGGCCACTTTCTCTCGCCAACATGAGTTATCGAATAGCGAAACAGTTGCGCTATTAAGCATCACCTCACCACGGTAATTTAAATCACCAGCCAAGGCCGCTAACGTCGTACTTTTACCAGCACCGCTGGCGCCAACGACTTTAATCTGTGCATTACCACTTATCGTAAAATTCACGCTTGGTAAGGCTGAAGATGCAACATCATTATGGCTACCTGCAAAGTTTCGAACAATCAATGACTCGATAGAAGGCAATGACTTAGACTTATCCGCTGCCTCCAATGCACTGCGCTGCAATTGATTTAAGCGCTTCAGGCCGACTTTAGATTGGCCTTGCGCGAGAAATGCGCTGGCAATAGGTTGCATCAGCTCATTTACTCCCAATGTCGCCAATACTAAGGCAACCAACCAAGTCGCTGATATGGTAGGTGTGATAACAAGGCTTTCATTTTCAACGCTAAGACACATGGCAAACATAACGCCAATCAACAAAAATGTTGTCGTTTGCCCTAGCAACTTAATAAGTGATGTTACACCTTGTAGCCGACCTTGAAGCTTGCGCTGTTTTTCATCCAGTAGCGTTAATCGCTCACTGTAATGTTGCCAATGGCCACGGATGGTCAAGGTAATCAACGCTGAAAACACCGACATAAAACGGCTACGACGGTGCACAGACAACGCCTGCATTCTGTAAACTGATGACATCGCTAAACGGTTCGCAAACCAAGGTAGACAAAGCAACTGCATAGCACTATAAATGATAATTGGCCACACTAGGGATGCTTCGACCCACGCGCCTAAAGCCAGCAGAGCAACACAACCCAACAAACCATAACCCCATGGCATAACCACAGCCAATGGCCACTTTATGATCTGATCCAAATCGCCAACTAAGCGCTGTAACAAGTCGCCTTTCGTTTGGCGGTGAACCTGATTTAACGGTGTATTAACACGCTGATCCCAAACCCATAATCGCAAACTACGTAGTAGACCTAATAAATGATCGTGAGAGAATACTTGTTCACCGTATCGACCAGCAGTTCGAAGGATAGCCATTAGGCGCACCAAAGCGCCCGGTGTGAAATAGTTAAACGTTAATGCGGTGCCCATTGCACTGGCGAGCCCAGCCGCTGATAAGAACCAACCGGAAACACCCAATAGAGCCACTGCGGCCAAACTGCCGACAATACCAATCAGCAGGGCGACTAATAAACCAAACGGGTTATCCAGTAATAACGATTTAAACGTAAGTAATTGGGGATTACGCTTCGACATACACTCCATCCTCCTTCATCAGCCATTTTTGGTCAGCCCAACTAACAGGATGCGTATCGTGACTAATAATTAAAACGGTTTTACCAAAGCTGACTTCATCCAACGTATTCAGCACTTGCTCTGCCGTATCTGAATCCAAGCCAGAACATGGCTCATCCAGCAGCCACACATCGGCTTGACTGAGCAGAGCCCGAGCAATGGATAAGCGCTGCATTTGCCCACCAGATAGCCCAGTACCCGCTTCATGAATTGGCGTATCCCAACCAAAACGCAAACCACCGACAAAGTCCCAGCACTGTGCTTTGATTAGTGCGTTACGCAGGTCTGCATCATGACACTTCCCAAGACCAAGCTCTAGGTTTTGACGAATCGTACCTTGTATCCATTCAGGCGTTTGTGGCAACCACGCTAAGCGGCGTCGCCATTCATCAAGCATTGATGAACTTAACAACTGACCTTTGATCAAAAGTCGCCCATCAAATTTCTGATCAAAGCCTAATAAGATTGACATTAGACTGGACTTTCCTGCACCCGACGCCCCTCTCAACCAGACACGTTCACCTTGTGAAATGGACGCAGATAAATCAGCAAGCCGCACTCGGCCAGAGGTAGACCAACTGACGTTCTCGAATTCAATCAGCGCACCATTTCCCTTTTTATCAGGCAGCTTGGAAGACGATGTAGCCATAAAGTCAGACGGTTCAGCAGCAAAAATTTCTTGTAGATCGGTCGCGGCCGCTTCTGCCTTTTGCTTAGCATGATAGTCACTGCCTAGCTGGCGTAACGGTAAGTAGAACTCTGGTGCCAGCAGCAACAGATAAAAGGCGGCAAATAAACTTACTGGCGCAATGCCCACTTGCCAAGGCAATTGCTCTAATAACCCCAACCCCAAATACAGGGCGACCATGGCAATGGCCACCGACGAGAACAACTCCAAGGTACCCGTTGAAAGGAAGGCCAAACGAAGAACCCCCATAGTTGTTTTTTGGTACTCACTCGCGGTCAAAGACAAACGTTCGCGAGCACGATCGGTTTGACCTAACCGTTTAAGCTCGGCCATTCCTTGGTTTAAATCCATAAACTGATTCGACAACAATGATAGTACTGTAAACTGCTTACGATTCGCATTGGCGGCTTTATGCCCAACCATCACCATAAAAAAAACGACCAGCGGTGCGGTCAAAGCAAAAATGAAAAAGGCGATCCAAGAAACAGGAATGACGGCAATTAAAATTGTCAATGGTATGAAAAGCACCAGAAAAACTTGTGGCACATAACGACTGAAATAATCGTCAAGTGCATCAATCTGCTCATATACTCTGGTAGAAAGGCCGGCATCTTCATCGATCTGTAAACGATTCGGACCAAGATGCGTAAGATGTTCCACCACACGTTTTCGTAAGGAAAAACGAATGGTTCGGCTTGCGGTGGCACAAATTTGCTCGCGCACATACTGCAAAACCGTTTTGAAAAGAAAGGCAGCACCTGCTAGCAAAGCAGCATTGAGGGGAAAACTCCCCTCAAGCACCAGTTCAGCGAATACCTTTGCCAGCCCTAAAGCTTGTATAACAATGGAAAAAGCGATTAAGACACCTAACCATTTCACCATTTGAAAGCGCTTTCTTTGCTGCTGTTGCAGATCAAATAGAAATTGCTGCTCTGATGACTTAACCCGTGTTCGCATGTTTAAACCTTACTAAAAGGCAATGTACCCTTTTATTAAAAACTTATTGTGAGTCCTCAGGAGACTCGCCATCGTAGCCATAAAACTCTAACCAAACCGCATTAATAATGCCGAATGAACATGCTAATAGCACGCCTAATACCCATGCAAAATACCACATAGTGACTCCTTATAGCGGGGCAGGTTACCCTGCCCCGCTTCAATCTTAGTAAAGTGAATGCGAGTTTTTAGCGATGTGCTCTTTAGTCAATCGACCAAACATCACAAAGTAACTCCATACGGTGTAGGACAATACAATCGGTACAAAAATACACGCCACGACAAACATGATCATCAGCGTCGTTTCACTTGATGTAGCATCCCACATAGTCAAACTCATACTCGGGAATGTCGAAGACGGCATTAAGAATGGGAACATTGAACCGCCCGCTGTCATAATAATGCCAGCGATACCTAATGAAGACAGAAGGAAAGCTAAGCCACCACGTCCAGCGGCCCCCATTATGCCGGCTAACAACATACCACCTAGACCGATCACAGGAGCCAAGATCAACCATGGCACAGCACTGTAATTCGCTAGCCACGCACCACTTTGTAGCTCTGCTGTTTTCATCAGAGGTGTCATAACTGAATTGCCATCGAATTCACTAGTAATCACGTAGCCATCAATACCAAATGCTAACCAAATGCCCGCCAGACCGAATAACACAGCGGTCAAAGCGCCGGTAATAAACGTTGACTTACGAACTCTTTCGTACAGATGGCCGTCTGTCTTCATAAGTAACCATGCGCCACCTTGTGTTGCCAACATAAGCAAACTCACCAAACCACACAAGATTGCAAATGGGTTCAGTAAAGCAAAGAAAGAACCTGTGTACGACACTCGAAGATATTCATCAAACTGGAACGGCACACCTTGCAACAGATTACCAAACGCCACACCGAAAATAATAGGCGGCACAGCTGAACCAAAGCCGATGCACCAATCCCAGTTTTTACGCCACTTAGTGCCTTCTAACTTAGAGCGGTAATCGAACCCGATCGGACGAAAGAACAACGCAGCCAGCGTCAAGATCATCGCCATATAAAAGCCTGAGAACGATGTGGCATAAACCACAGGCCAAGCCGCGAATAACGCACCGCCCGCCGTGATAAACCACACTTGGTTACCATCCCAATGAGGCGCAATGGAATTGATCATGATACGGCGTTCAGAATCGTCTTTGGTTATAACGTTCAACAAGCTACCGACACCCATATCAAAGCCGTCAGTAATCGCGAAGCCGATTAGCAGAACCCCCACTAACACCCACCAGATGACTTTTAAAAATTCGTAATCCATCTTACACCTCCCGCGCTTTAAGCTGGTCTGTTTCTTTTTCTAGCGCATAACGGCCAGTATGTAGACTCGATGGGCCCTGTTTCGCAAAACGAATCATTAGATACATTTCAGCGATCAAGAACACAGTATAAAGTGCTGTCATCAATCCCATTGAGAGCCAAATTTGACCCGTTGTAAGATCAGACACCGCCACATGAACAGGAAGAATTTCACCAATCGCCCATGGCTGACGACCATACTCTGCAACAAACCATCCGGTCTCCACGCCAATCCAAGGCAGTGGTAACGACAACATGACCAGCTTTAAGAAGGTACGGCTCTGGCCGATGCGACGACGAGCATTTTGATAAAATGCCACCGCAAACACCAAGAGCATCAACACGCCCGATGCCACCATTAGACGGAACGCGAAAAATAAAGGCGCAACTTTCGGGATTGAATAATCAACCGCCATTTGTAGCTGCTCTTCGGTAACATTATTAATGTCGTCTGCAAAAGCCGTCACGAGTAATCCATAACCCAAATCATCTTTCACTTTATCAAAGTTTTCTTTTACTAACGGATCTTCGTTTCCTTGACGCAGTTGCGCTAATAACTGATTGGCGTATATACCATTGATGATACGCTGACGGTGGTACTCTTTAAGTTCTTTAAGACCAATGACCTCTTCGTCTAAAGAGCGTGTAGCAATCAAGCCCATAAGACCTGGAATCTGAAGTGCATATTCAGTGACTTCTAATTCTTGGTTAGGAAAACCAATAACAGTAAATGGTGCAGGCGCTTCATGTGTTTCCCACTCAGCTTCAACGGCAGCCAGTTTCACACGTTGAACCTCACCCAACTCGTAACCTGATTCATCACCTAATAGAATGACGCTCAAGGTTGCAGCTAGGCCAAATGCTGATGCAATCGCAAAAGAGCGACGTGCAAACGCTAGATCACGGTTTTTAAGTAGGTAGTAACTCGATATAACTAAAACGAAGATCGCACCGGTCACGTAGCCTGCAGAAACCGTGTGTACGAATTTTACTTGAGCGACGGGATTCATCAGTAGCGCGCCAAAATCTACCAACTCCATACGCATTGTCTGATAATTGAATTCTGAACCAACTGGATTTTGCATCCAACCGTTGGCAATCAAAATCCACAGCGCCGATAAGTTTGAACCTAAAGCTACCAGCCAAGTCACCATCAAGTGCTTCACTTTGCTTAGACGATCCCAACCGAAGAAGAACAAACCAACCAAGGTTGATTCAAGGAAAAAGGCCATTAAGCCTTCAATCGCCAATGGCGCACCGAAGATATCGCCGACATAGTGCGAGAAGTACGACCAGTTAGTCCCGAATTGGAACTCCATCGTCAAACCGGTAGTCACACCTAGAGCAAAGTTGATACCAAACAATTTACCCCAAAAGCGCACCATATCTTTGTAAACCTGTTTGCCAGTAATGACATACACAGATTCCATAATTGCGAGTAAAAAAGAGAGGCCGAGGGTCAGAGGTACAAACAAAAAGTGGTACATAGCCGTTAGCGCAAACTGTAATCGCGAGAGCTCTACAACTGCTTCATTAATCATGATCTTAACCCATGTCTAACGTAATAGAACGGCGGCTTTTTTTCCTAGGCACTGTCCATGCTCTTATTTTGTTCGGTCGCCAACAAATGCCAATCATTCACAATATGTATGGTTGGCATACACGTGAATTATCGATTAGCGCTGCTTATGGGTCATTGCGATAGATCAATAAATGATACTAATAGCTTCACTCATATTAAACTTACACAATCCTTACTTTAATCAAAGATCGCTTATCGCCTTTCAACACAAAGCTGTATAACGCCCATAATGCATCGCACGGGCATATTAGATTCTCTTTATACAACAGAGTCAACGCAAAAAGTAATAAGCTTATATCTATTTCGAATTTACAGTTATTTCATATAACCTACGGCAATGAATACGCTAATCCCACTTTTGCTGACGTTGATTTTTAAGCTGTCCGCGCTGTTTTTTGCCATCCATACGCTTACGTTGTGAGCTTCTAGTGGGTTTGGTTGGTCGACGCACTTTGGCGGGGGTTTTGACTTGGTCGATTAATTCTAATAAACGCGCTAGAGCATCTTCTCGGTTGGCTTCTTGAGTACGAAATTGCTGAGCTTTAATTACCAGAACGCCATCTTTCGAAATTCGGCTGTCTTTCATTGCCAATAGAGGCTCTTTTATCCGGTCAGGCAAAGATGAGCTGACAATATCAAAGCGTAAATGGATAGCACTGGACACTTTGTTAACGTTTTGTCCTCCCGCCCCTTGTGCTCGAATGGCGGTCATTTCTATTTCATGATCCGGAATTTCAATCGTATTGGATATTGTTAAAGGCATACATTGACTCGTGCTGGTTAATCATTCGCAACAATTGTAACAGGACATGTCGATTGCATATTGCTACTTCGCATCTTTTGACAAGTTCGTTACAATCAGCCCCCTTTTGATTAAAAACTGGAGTCATCAGTGACACTATTCCGTCCGTGTATCGACCTACACCAAGGCAAAGTGAAACAAATTGTAGGCGGTAGCTTGAATGATACTGGCGCTAAAGAGAACTTTATTAGCGAATACGATGCCGCGTATTACGCTAATCTTTATCGTGAACACCAAATTAAAGGTGGTCATGTGATTGCGCTGGGTAAAGACAAACTGAATAAGCTAGAAGCGCTAAGCGCCTTACGCGCCTACCCTAATGGTTTACAGTATGGCGGCGGTGTTACTGTACGAAACGCGGCGGAGTATCTCAAAGCTGGTGCGTCTCATGTGATCGTGACATCTTACCTATTTGAAGATGGGGAATTCTCATGGGATCGTTTAGATCAAATCAAACGTGAAACAGGGACTGAACGCTTGGTTCTAGATTTAAGTTGTCGTCGTGTTGATAACAGTTGGTTTATCGCCACGGATCGCTGGCAGACCATTACTTCAACGGAAGTGAACCTTGAAAACCTTATTGAATTAGCGAATCACTGTGATGAGTTCCTGATTCATGCAGCAGACGTCGAAGGGCTTCAAGCTGGTATTGACGAAGATCTCGTCACACTACTCGGTCAAGGCTGCCCTATTGACGTCACCTACGCTGGCGGCGCACGCTCTCTTGAAGACCTCAAACGTGTACATGCATTATCGAAGGGTGAAGTCGATCTCACCATTGGTAGCGCATTGGATATATTTGGTGGAAAAGGCATTACACTGGACGATTGCATCCAGTGGAATTCGCAACAATAAGCCATCTTCGCAAAAGTCGAGGAAACTTTACGCTTACCTCGACTTGTTAGGCCTCTCGTCACTCGACATCACTCCCCCATTACCGCATACTTGTTAACTATAACTATCCCCATTTTCATCACTAGGAATCATTTCAACCATGAGGATCTTACGTACAGGTTTTGTACTTCTTCCGCTTTTGTTAGCCGCGTGTTCCTTACCGACAAAACCCACCTCCTCTGCCTCATTACCTAGCGAACCGGATACCATTGACAGTTCGCAAAACGTTAACGATGCAGAAGATGTAACCGAGCCGGTTGTCACGAAAGCACTTGAGACGACCCAGTTATCAAAAGAGGAATTGCTGGCCAAATATAAGTCATTACAGACATTAGCCATGCAAAACATCCAAGAACTGGAAACGCGTCTTGGTCATCCATTGAATGAAACAAGCCTTTCTATTCCTTCAACGGATGATGTAGCGATGCTAAAAAGTAAAGTCGCTGAGCTATCGTCTTATACGAATAATCTGACTAGTCAGATTGTCGAGCTTGATAAACGTGTTGAACAACGCCGTGAGTCACCAAGTAAAGGTGATTTACTGCAAGTTCACTTGTCTAATCTTGAAGTAACAGAACCGACTTCATTCAATGCCCAGCCTCTTGTTGGCAACTGGATTCGAGGAGAATCCAGGGTGGTTCGTTTAAAGGAAAATTTCCTAATGGAAAACTCAACATCTGAGCCTTTAAATATGACCTTTACGGAGACTTATCAGATTATTATTAATGATAAATTGATCGGTACATTTGGTCCAAATCGCAGTATATATGAGCTAGAGTTCGATGCTCCAACCGTTGATAATAACGGTAAAATTGTTGGCAGCCTGAAAATTCGCATCCCGCAATAAAACGATCTAGAAGACCGCTACTCTTGGCGGTCTTCTATTTTGTTTCTAGCTTTATCCAACTTAACTGGGACCATCACAGATAATGATTTAGGAATCATTTCAACGTGAAGCTCATCCGCCTCTCGATTTTCACCGTCTAATACATATGAAATCGTTTCGTCAGACGTCAACACCACTCGATAAGCCGTATCATGATGAATTCCTTCGTAATCGTGATCTTCCAGTCGACTGGTCAATCCATGCCCTACCAACTCTAACAAGTTGAGTATCTGTGGTCGATCTGGTGATAGCCATGTTAAGTCCATGACACCATCGGTAATATCAGGCGCACCACGACCTTGTGCTAGTAAAGTAGTAATCGGCGCGGCATTGGCAATGGTCAAACTGGGGGTATCCACCGTTATCACTGGTTGATCATCCAACTGTAGCTGATATTTTGTACTTTTATTATCTCCCACCGCTTCAGACAGGCCTTGCAGATACGCAAACTGCCCGCTGCTGTTCTTTTTTTCTCGGTCGGCTTTTTCAATCATTTGTTGCTCGAAACCAACCCCACACAGCATGAGCATCACCTCGTCGTTACAACGAGCCGTATCAATTCGGCTTTCAATGCCTTCAATTATCGCTAAGCAAGCTGTATTAACTGGGTTTAATTTGACCCCAACACCACATAACGCGTAACTAAGCGCATTAGCGGTACCCAATGGAATGATCCCGAGCTTTACAGGAGTATTCACCAATTCTTGCGCGACTTCGGCCACAGTGCCATCTCCGCCACAAGCGATGACTAAATCAGGTTTATTCACTACGGCTTTCTGTGCCCAGTAACTGCCGTTGTGCTCTTTTGAAGTGGTTCGAATGGTTAGGTCATAGTACGGAGAAAGAAGTTCGAGAATTTGATCTTTACTCTCCTGCCATTGACGCGTACCAGCAACAGGATTGGCAATCAACCAAGCACTGTTACGAACCACTAGCTGCTTCTGGTGGTGCATCTTAGTAATGACATGGAGTTGGCGTTTGTTCAAATGAGCACTTGGACGGATGCCTTTAATGTGTTTAATGATAGCCGCTGGGGTTTTATCGGGATGTTGACTTAATAAATAAGCCACTAACATGAAAACGGAGCGACCTCGACCTAATGCACAATGCACAACCACACTGCGGCCGTCCTTTCGGTGCGTATGAATCCAGTTAAGCGCTCGCTTTACCTGAATTTCAGTAGGGACTGAGTGATCAAGAATGGGCACATTTAAATAATCAATGTCTTCCCCTAATAACGTCCAATTCAATGAATCGAATTCCGCTGTTACGTCAAGCACCGCGCAAATATCATTACTTTTTAAAAAGTGAATATCGGAAGGAAATAAGCGACGGGCGAGGAATAGACCAGGCTCAATTTCTTGAATCGCAGGCACTTTATCTTGGCTTCGAGCAATAGCATTGTATAACTGTGTTGCCCACAAAAATGGCCATAATGTCCATCGTATGGCCATAGGTATCGTACCGTTTGCACGCTTTCGAAATATCGTTGGCTTGTTCAAAATGTACGCTAAGCTTACGACAAAAAACGACAACGCTGCCCATACCCATGCGCTACGAAAGTACAAATCTGCTGTCGTAGCACTTAACACGACAAAACCGAGCGCCAACAACAAATAGACATTTGTTTGTAACAACATATTTATTCTCCCTACCCACATAAACCTAAATGCTTGTTTATCACGCTTTTTTTGATGCTCCCTTAAGTTACATTAACGGTTACGCCTTAATAGGTAAATCTATGCAGAAGATATGCCCATTTTTATCCTTGAGATTGCACACTTAGAAAGCGTTAAAAACACTAAAAATACATTTGTACTGGTCAAACACTGTGCTAATCTCGAATTTGTTGGCTGTTTGTTACTGCACTATCTATAACCATAGCCAATTGCTCACGGGAAAAGCGACTTTTTGCATTCTAGTGGCTTTTCTTTATTTTGTACGTTGGTGCTTTTGCGCCTGGAGTTATCTTAATGGATGCATCGATCTCAATGTTTGATCTAGGATGGCAAACCTACTTCCAACAGCAATTGTCATTGGATGACCTTGAAACACATAACATTGCACGTGTTTGCCAAGTGGAACCCTCGCAATACAAATTGCTGTCCGAATGTGGACTGCTTACCTTGACCAAACAATCACACCAACCAGAAATGACCATTGGTGACTGGGTTGTTGTAAACAAGGAAAACCACTTTGTTCGCAAGCTCGACCGCAGCGCCCTGTTCAATCAAGGCGAACATTTAATCGCCTCTAACGTCGACACTGTATTAATCGTCAGTGCCTTAGACGACACGTTTAATTTGGATTTAATTAAGCGCTATTACGACTTAGTTCATGATGCCGAAGCAGATGCCATTGTGGTACTTACCAAAGCAGATTTGTGTGACTCTGTTGATGAAAAGCGCGACCTGGTTCAACGATTGAATCCACTTCTCATGATTGAAACCGTCAATACAAAATCAGCAGAGCCATTAGACGCTCTGAAAGGTTTTTTCAAGCCAGGTAAAACGATTGCGATTTTAGGCGCGCCTGGCGCAGGTAAATCACGTCTAGTCCGAAGCCTAGTTGATCTTGATGAGCCTGAAACTCAGTTTTCTGAGCCGCAAGAATCGCTCTTCAGACTGCCGAATGGTGCGGTATTACTTGACTCGCCAGCACTACGTGAATTGCAAGCCAATGCGGCAATGAGTGCAGAGTCTGATTTTGAACTGGTAGCTAAGATCGCTGAGAAGTGCCGCTTTAATGATTGCACTCATACGAATGAGCCTGGCTGCGCGATATTGCAAGCGGTCGAGCAAGGCAACTTAGAAGAGTATCGAGTAAAGGCTTATAAGCGCGCCACGTTCTCCTACACAGATGAAGTAACGACTAAGCAGAAAACTCAGCGTCATGCTCACTCTGACGCCCGAGCTAGAAAGCATAGCCTAGCGGACTAAAGTAAACTCAGATTCACTGTGGCTGCTTACCATAAAAAAACCGGCTTCATTTCGAAGCCGGTTTTTTTTGATTCTAAAGCTGTTACTACAAAAGATCTTTCGCGTCCATCATCTCTGTCCAAGAAGCGATTGCTTTATTGAACTCCGCTCGCTCATCTTTTGGAATAGCTTGCATCGTTGGGATTTTAGCCCGCATTGGGTTAACCGGGCGTTTATTTACATGCAGTTCATAATGTAAATGTGGTCCAGTAACTCGCCCTGTCGAGCCAGATAAAGCGATGACTTGTCCGCGCTTAACACGTTGCCCTTTACGCACTAATATCTTACTCAAATGTAAAAAACGCGTGCTGTATTTACCGATATTGTCTATGTCGATATAACGACCCGCATAACGATGATTTGCTGTTCGAGTCACTATGCCATCTCCAGTCGCTAACACCTTAGTACCACTTGGTGTCGCTAAATCAGTACCATTATGAGGCGACGCGCGCCCTGTTACTGGATGCTTACGATTCGGGTTAAAGCCAGAGCTGATCCGGTACTTCACTGCTGTTGGCCAACGTCGTAAGGCTGACGTTAGACTATTGCCCTCTTCATCATAAAAACGTCCGTCAGAGCTATTTAAGAAGGCTTGATAATATTGACCACGAACCTTGATACGAACGGCTTCAACCTGCTCACTACCAACTTCTTCACCGTCAACGTCACCTTGCTTCAGCACCACATCAAACGGATCACCTGCACGAATATCTCGACGAAAATCTAAGCGATTTTTGAGCAAATCACTGATGATCATAATGTTAGCATCAGAGAGGCCGGCACGTTTAGCGGACACATAAAACGTACCTTCAACATTGCCATGCTTGGCAAACTGACTCCAAGTGATTGGCTTGCGCTCTTCCTTGTAAACAAAGCCACCATTTTCATGTTTTACATAAGCAATGGTTCGGCTCGGGTCGATACGACGGGAGATTCGAACTAACTGATCTTGATCATTTGTCTGAAACCGTAAGCGGTCCCCTACTTGAAGGGGCTCTAATACCAAATATTCTTGATCCGCTTCTAAAACATCGTAAAGCGTACCAATGGTAAATCCATAGCGCTGAAAAATCCCTTCTAGCGTGTCTCCAGACTTGATTATATGTTCTACAAGACGCGGTTTAGGAAGTGACTGAGTCACTTGATCTACAACGGTCTGATCTTCATTCTGACGTACACCAATAGACTCAGGCGGAGCCAAAGAATCTAAGGATGGCGGCGGCGGAGCATTCGGCGTTTGTGTTTTTATCGGCGCTAACGAGATGCGACTATTAGGTAAGGCATCATAATTTTCAGCGCGTTGGTCATCCTCGACCATGGCCTCATAAATCATCAAAAGCAAGACAAAGACTGATACCAAGACCAGTGCCCATAAGCGAGGGCCACTTGGCAGCCAGCGGGGTTTCCTTTTCGGTTGAACCATAGAGAGTAAACTTCTTTCCGTGGCAGCTCTCTGCTGCCGTCTTAATATATAAAATGCCTAAAAATACAGGCATTCTATCAGTAGTTGTTAAAGGTCTGTGACATCTTGCCTGAGTCTAAAAAAAAATGACAGTCTCTGGCGTAATACAATCTTACGAAAACCTATCTATTACAGTATCTTGATACACAGTCAGTAAGTTAAATAGGCGCCTCCTTACCTCAATCTTCTTCTACAGCAGACCATAAGAACGGAGTAAGGCTAGAAAAATCACGATATAACATCATCATTTATGCAACAAAAGTCAGCTGACTGTCTGAAACAGACATGTCATAACCTGTTTATTTACGTTAAATTGGGCACAGGTCGTTTCCATCGGTTTAAGGCATTGAAGGCATTATGAACAAAAGTGGTACACAGCAATTACATTACACGAATGAACTAGGTCAACATCAAATAGATTTAGTCGAAGAAGTACCGATTGCCATCAGCGTCAATGACCTAAATTATGCCGTCATCTTAATAACGCCCGTCGATATTGAAGCCTTTGTCATTGGTTTTGCGCATTCAGAAGGTTTAATCGAACATACCAATGAAATCTTAGACATCGACATCGAAACAGATAGCGGTCAACAAGAAGGTGTACCCACCCACATAACGGCCAACCTGAAACTGACAGGACGAGCGCAGCACCGCTCATCAAGCATTATGCGTCAACGCAAAGGCGCTAGTGGCTGTGGTTTGTGTGGCATCGAAGCCATAGAACAAAGCTTTCCATGTTTAGCGCCTCTCAGCCCTGCCCCCACATTAACTGACGAGCAGTGGAATACCGCAAAAGAGCAGTTCTCAAACCATCAGCTTGTGGGCGGGATTTCAGGCGCGATTCACGGAGCCATGCTAATGGACCCGCAAGGCACGTTTTTATACTTTGCGGAAGATATCGGGCGCCACAATGCACTAGATAAGCTCATCGGAAAAGCGCTCAGCACGTCCAGTAACTTAAAAGGCTGCCATATTTTAATGAGCAGTCGCTGCAGTACTGAATTAATTCTAAAAGCAGTACGAGGCCAAGTTGCCAGCCTAGGTCACCTTGCCTCACCCAGCACTCTAGCCGTCGCCCAAGCAAAGCAATACGGCTTACATTTGATACACATCCCCAGACGCGCTGCGCCACGTCATTACAATTAAAAGCGACATAGCTGAATGTGCAGATCAACCATGCTCTACGACTTATGTCTCTGAGAATTTAACATAGACTTCACACGGTTACGTCCAGCGTTTTTGGCATCGTATAGAGCGGTATCCGCTTGTTTAATCGCCATGTCAATATCAGCCATATCGATGTCATTCTCTACGCAGCCAACACCAATCGAAACCGTAATGCGCTTTACCTTAGGCATGACAGTATTGGCTACATGTTCACACAACGATTCAGCGATACTTACAGCACTCTCACCGCTTGTATTCGGTAAGAAAATCAAGAACTCTTCACCTCCTACTCGACATACCATATCGCTGTCTTCGATGAAGTTTTGCATTGTCTTTGCCAACTCTTGGATAACCAAGTCTCCAGTGTCATGCCCGTAGCAATCATTCACTAACTTAAAGTGGTCAATATCCAAAGCTAATACTGAAAACTGTAGATGCTTTGCTTCAAAGTCATCTAATAGGCGCTGCATACCTCGGCGGTTATGGAGCTGCGTCAGTGGGTCTGTATGACTGTCAACATCGAGCTTATGGATCTTATCATTCAGTAATCCAATAGCATTTAGAACCGCTATTTTCAGCTGGGATGCCTCAAAGTACCAAGAACGTACCGAGACAATCTGCCGTTGCATGTCTACATCGTTTACATTCGCAGCACTGCGCGCTAACTGGCGAAGTGGTTTCGAAATTAGGTAAGCCAGCACCCAAATAACAATAAACGTAAGAAGCGCAATCGGTAAACTCGCCCATAATACGTTCAGCATTTGGTCATTAAGAGACTTCATTACTTTATCTTTAGGGCGCTGGACGACAACGCCCCAGTTTGCAGAAGGAACGGATGCATATCCAGCTACCATCTCGATACCTAAAGAGTTGATGGTTTCTTGACTGCCTTCCGCACTCCCCAACGCTTGCTTAATTAGAGGCAGTTGCGAGACATTTTCGCCAATTCGATTTGGATCGACATGAAACAATAATTCACCAAATTGATCGACAACATAGAGATAGGTTTGATCCGTGAAAAAGTGATCTTTCATTAAGCGAGATAACGAACCATTTTTATTAAGATAGATCGTGCCAGATATATAGCCTAAATAATGACCATGTTCACCCCAAATAGGGTGAGAGATACTAATCAGCGTATTGCCACTAACTGAATGGAAGGGGTTTGTAATGAGGGGTTTACGTTCGTAATAGGACTGGCGTGTATTCTCAGGCAACACAAAACCTTTCTGAAGAATCCCCTCTGGGTAGGTCGCAACGACTTCCGCTTCATTATTAACAATAATGGCTGAGTTAAAGACTTCGGATTGCTCTACAAGACGGTATATTTCTTCCTCAGGCTTGCCCGAGAAATGAAAATTACCCGCTAGCAACTCTGCACTAAAGGCCACTGAGTCTTGAGCAGACGTTAGTAGCATTTCTGCCGATTCGGCTACTTTTGCAGCATAGCGTTGATTCGCTTCTAGCGTATTATCGATAAGCAGTTTGCGCTGAACGTTATAAATAGCCTGATAACTATTACCAAAGGTGACCAGAACACACCCTATCGTTAATAGTAAAATTAGACGACGCAAGTCCGCGCGAAAAATATACCGAAAAACCTGCATCTAGCATCCGCCACATTATTTTCATAACTAAATTTTATAGAACAAAAACTGCTCTGGGTTGATAAAGCTCAATATACTGACTAGGAAATCGTTTTTCTACTGAAATAAGGTATGAGAACAGCTCGTCAGATAATACTTTCAATCGCTGCTGTATTAGCAGGTTTCTATATCTAAATAACCTTTAGTCTGCATCTCCATCATTCGGCTAAATGTACGCTGAAATTCAAATAACAAGATGCCATTGGTATACAGCTTATCTAACGGAACGTCGGCTTGAAACACCATGTTAATACGCTGGTCGTAACACTCATCAATTAAGCTGATAAACCGTCTCACTGCATCATCGTTTAAGCCATGGACTACTTCTCGCTCACCTGTAAAGCCAGATCCCATTGCACCATCTTCTGTCCCTCTGGCTTTAATATGCTCATAAGGAGTACTGCTGAGCTCTGGAATGCCGGATACAGCGATACGGTCATACTTTTGAGCTAAAGCAATGTAGTCATGCGCTGAACGCGGACTCTCGCATAAATCTTTAAAATCACACCATAGAGCGCATGTATTTTCAGCCAACACTGGCATTTTACGATAATTAATCGTTATTTCACTTCCTTGCTGTTCCGACATCAAAAATAGATCAGCCATCAATAGATTAAAGCGTTCCTTATCAGTGAAATAAATTGCCTGATCAATAGGAAGCCTAAACCGATGGTCAACATTTCCTGTCAAATGAAAGCTATGTAGATGTCGTTCAAGAGTTTCAATGGCTGGCGCAAAGCGGTCTTTTTGCAGTTGGTTTTGAAACAAGTCACCTACCGCTATATTAGACGTCGCCACGAGACTGCACCCCTCTTTGAATAGGGCTTGTATAAAGTTCCCCAGCAACATGGCATCGGCAATATCTGAGACAAAGAACTCATCAAAACAGATAACTTTTACTTCTTTCGCCATGCGAGCAGCAATTTGATCAAGCGGGTTGGAAACCCCAAAAGTCGTATTAAGCTCTCGATGTAACGCGGTCATAAAATGATGGAAATGTTGGCGCTTTGCCATACCTGTTGGCAAAGACTGAAAAAACAGGTTCATCAACATCGTTTTACCACGACCGACATTTCCCCATAGGTACACGCCTAAATGTCCATCAGAAATGTCTGCTTGACCGGTTAACTGATTCCACAATTGATCGAGAGCATTTAAGGCGTCTGCTTGAGAAGGGTCATCTGAGATTTTAGCTTGCTCAACAAGTTCGTGATACAAACCGCTGGGGGGAGTAAAGGGCTGATCATTCATGCATAGATTCTTTTGTGCGGAGAGAGCGACATTTGCGCCGTCTAATTTTCACTTTTAGGTGCAAGGCTTTCGATTAATGTCTCACCAATCTTATCAAGTGGCGCAACCGCATCAGCAGCACCAAGCTCAATGGCAGCACGTGGCATACCAAATACCACACAAGTACTTTCATCTTGGGCAACCGTGAAGCCTCCAGAGTCTTGTATCTTCTTAAGCCCTTGAGCGCCATCTTTTCCCATGCCAGTCAATAAAGTCGCCATGGCAAACTTACCTATTTCTGAAGCAACGGAATCAAAAAGAACATCAACAGAGGGTTTATGGCCACTTACTTTCTCTCCATCAAACACTTCTGTATAAAGTTCATTGCCTTTTCGTTTCACACGCATGTGGTATCCTCCAGGCGCCAAATAAGCATAACCAGGGCGGACCAACTCACCACCTTGAGCCTCGATAACGGTAAAACCCGTATTGCGAGTCAAACGGTCAGCATAGGTAGTCGTAAAACCTGCAGGCATATGCTGAGTCATCACCACAGCAAAATGACTCGCTGGCAATTGTTGTAGCACATGCGCAATGGCTTCAGTTCCGCCTGTCGATGCGCCAATGGCAATGACTCGATTAGTCCGAGACGCTAATTGAGCAGGTGCTTTGGGAGGTTTAGTAGCATGACCAACATGGCTTTTTGCAGCCATTTTAACTTTATTAATGACCGTACCAGAATAACGCTGGAACACAGCAATATCATCGACAATCGGCTTGGCTATGTAATCTACCGCCCCCAGTTCAAGCGCCCTCAACGTAATGTCGGCTTTCGAGCGGGTTAGTGTTGATATCATGATGACAGGCGTCGGCCTGACTTTCATTAACACTTCTAAAAAGCGAATGCCGTCCACCTCAGGCATTTCCACATCAAGAGTGATCACATCAGGTTGCAATTTATTAACGAGCGCTTTAGCCTCAAACGCATCTGCTGCCGCACCCACCACCACGATACCAGGATCAGAATTTAATATTTCAGTTAGCAGTCTTCGAATAATATCCGAATCATCGACCACTAATACTCGAATTGGAAGATGTTGCATGGATATCCCTTATTTAGAAAAGATCGATATCGCCAGAGTCAACCTGACTTTCAACCACTGCTTTTTGATAGCGCTGCTCGTTATCAATCAGTTCATCATCGTAATGATTTTTAAGCTTTCTCATCATCGCCTTTCCCGTTACGGGAAAGAAATTAACGCGCCTTGGGTAGATATCTAAAAGATCGGAAGCATCGACTGGGATACCTTCGTTTTGCAAATAGCCTTGAATAAACTCCGCATTATTCTGACCTACATTACTGTATACCATGCCCTTAATAACAGAGCCACCACCAAAGATTTTCGCTCTAAACCGGTCTCTTCGACCACCAATCTTCACTAAATGGTTAATCAGCATCTCCATGGCATAGACTCCATAACGGCCTGTGGCTGATAATAAGTCGTTTGGATCGCCTTCAGGCAATAGAAAATGGTTCATGCCTCCCACCCGAGAAATTGGGTCATATAGACAAACGGCAACACATGAGCCCAATAAGGTCGTAATCATCATATCATTGTCTGTCGCGAAGTATTCGCCAGGGAGAACCTTCATCGCATCGATATCAAACTGACGATCAAAGTAATGTTTTGTTGCCAAGTGCTCCTGCGCGGCATCTCTTAACGCCATAAAACCTCCTTCACACCTTTCTATATGCGGTTCGACCGACCGGTGTCATCAAATGCCCCAAATGATTGAAGTTTTCTGAATGACCTGCAATATACAACCCGCCAGGTCGCAGCTTCTCAAGCAGCTTCTCAAGAATCCGTACCTGTGTCTCTTTATCAAAATAAATCATAACGTTTCTACAGAAAATAACGTCCATTCCTGATTTGACAGGGTAATTGCTATCCAACAAGTTTACTTGTTTAAATTCGATTAAATTTCGTAACTCAGGGACAACACGAGCCATACCGGTATTGGGGCCTTTACCACGCAGAAAAAAATTCTTCTTATTGGCAATCGCTTCTATTTTGTCAATGGAATAAACGCCATTGCTGGCTTTATTTAAAACACTACTATCGATATCCGATGCCACTATTTTTATCGGAGCATCAAAGCGACCTAGCGACTTCACAACCGTCATCGCAATCGAATACGGCTCTTCACCTGTGCTCGACGCAGCGCACCAAATCTTTTCGCACTGCTCTCCTGATTGGATAAATTCATGCAATAGCTCGAAGTGATGCGGCTCGCGAAAAAAAGACGTTAGATTCGTCGTAAGAGCATTAATAAAACTCTCTTGCTCTGCAGGATGACTTTCTAAGT
Source organism: Marinomonas gallaica (assembly GCF_001639745.1). Classification (GTDB taxonomy): domain Bacteria; phylum Pseudomonadota; class Gammaproteobacteria; order Pseudomonadales; family Marinomonadaceae; genus Marinomonas; species Marinomonas gallaica. The sequence continues at coordinate 90,920 of NZ_LTAX01000006.1, read as the reverse complement.
AGCTTAAATACTGCTTAACCGAATTTAAGCCTAACTTACGAACTCTAGGGGCCAAACGACTGTAAACTAGAGAGACTTTACTGTCGGCAAGGTTAATACCAGCAAACGCACGCAGCTCAGAGCGAACTTTTTTAAAATCTGCATCGGTGTAAGCAAATTCGCGATCCATAGAGAAAACCTTTACTAAGAATAGGAAGTTAATGCCCTTATGAATTGACAGCATCAAAGCTAGAACAAAACGAGTGCCATCCGCTGAAGCGCCTTCCATACATGCGGCACCACTAAACACACCACAGTCTAGAAGGATTGCCTAGAGGGCTGTTATACCGCCCTCCAAACAAACTATTAATTAAAACTCTTCCCAGCCGTCATCATCTTCTACTGTTGGCTTAGGCAATGGTTTACTTTTAACGGGCGCTTTAGCCGGTGCTGTTTTCTTAGGTGAAGGGATCGACTTTCTTGGCGCGGCAATCTCAGCACGCTTAGCAGGTGAAGCCAAAGCCGAACGACGCTGAGGTACGGAGCCAGAGTCATCAATAATAAATTGACTCATGTTAGACGCTAGTTGATCCGCTTGGCTCAACAGACTTTCCGATGCGGCCGCCGCTTCTTCTACTAACGCCGCATTTTGCTGAGTCATTTCATCCATTTGAGACACCGCTTTACCAATCTCATCAAGGCCCGAAGACTGCTCAACAGAGGCGGAAGAGATTTCTGACATGATGTTGCTCACTTTCTTAATCGCCGACACAATTTCTTTCATGGTATCGCCAGATTTGTTGACCAGCTCATTACCTGTAGAAATTTTCGCACCCGATTCCGAAATCAAACCTTTAATGTCTTTCGCTGCATTCGCGGAACGTTGTGCTAGCGTTCGAACTTCTGACGCCACCACAGCAAAACCTCGCCCCTGCTCGCCAGCGCGAGCGGCCTCAACAGCTGCGTTCAAGGCCAAAATATTGGTTTGGAAAGCGATGCCATCAATCATGCCGATGATATCGGAGATCTTTTGCGACGACTCATTAATAGAAGCCATCGTCACAACAACCTGATCAATTAACTCGCCACCTTCCATGGCAACTGTTTCGGCATTACTTGCTAGCCCCGTTGCTTCTTTAGCATTATTGGAGTTCTGACGTACCGTGCTGGTTATTTGCTCCATACTTGAAGCGGTCTCTTCAAGATTGGCGGCTTGCTGCTCAGTACGACGAGACAAGTCTGTGTTGCCATTAGAGATTTCACGCGCGCCAGTGTAGACTGCATCAGAAGCATCCTTAATCTGAGCAATAATGTCGGTCATAGACATCAGTAGCCCGTTCACACCTTGGCACAATCCCAATAAAGAACCGGTCTTGCCATCAAGCGGTACGCGCTTGGTAAGATCATTTGAAACAGCGGCTTCAATGGCATCATTCACTTCTTCTACCGCCAACTGTAGCTGCTGTTCAGCCTCAACTTGAGCAGTAATATCCGTCGCGTATTTCACTACTTTATAAATATTGCCTAATGCATCACGAATAGGGCTGTAGTTCGCTTGAATCCAGATAACATAGTTATCTTTACGCACTCGTGGAAAACGGCCAACAAAGTGTTCACCATTGTTTAACTTACGCCAAAAGTCTCGATATTCTTCAGATTGGCGATACTCGGTATCCACAAACATACTGTGATGTTTGCCAACTACTTCATCAAGCGAGTAACCCAATGCGGATAGGAAGTTACTGTTGGCCGTCAATATTTTGCCATCAAGATCAAAAGAGATGACCGCCTGCGCATTAGAAATGGCTTCAAGTTGGCTAGCAAAATCTGCAGACTCATTTTTCTTTTCCGTAATGTCGGAAGCGAACTTAACCACTTTAAACGGTTTACCCTCCGCATCAAGAATAGGGTTATAACTTGCTTCAATCCAGATACGTTTACCTTGCTTGGTGATACGACAAAACTCACCAGATTGAAATTCACCACGCCCTAAATTAGTCCAAAAGTCTCGGTATTCATGACTGTGTCGATAGGCGTCATCAACAAAAAGACTATGATGCTTACCCACAACTTCATCAAGGGAATAGCCTAAGGCATCCAAAAAGTTATCGTTAGCAAAAAGAATGTTACCTTTAAGATCAAACTCAATAACCGCTTGTGATTTTGATAGCGCTTCAAGCTGTCCTCTTAAATTGGTCAACTCTGCCTGAGAAGCAATGACTTGCCCCTCTTCTAATGGTTTTGCAAATAAGCCTTTAAACATAATATTCAGCCTTCCTACCCATATTTGTTGTCACCTAAGTTGCAGCTTTATCTGCCTTAGGCAAAAAGCACCAAGTGGTAAAGTTGTTACCTAACTAGGCCGTTTCAAAAATCCCTAACTCATCACTTGAGATAAGCGCCTCAATATCCACAATAATCACCATGTGATCTTCCAAGGCGGCAAGCCCATGCAGATACTGACTGTCAAACGCCACACCAAACTCTGGTGCAGGTCTGATGTCGTCTTCTTCTAAATTCATTACATCGGAGACACCATCCACCACAATCCCGACAATACGCTCGTGAATGTTTAGCATAATGACGATCGTCCACTCGTTATACGTTGCTTCACCGATGCCAAATTTAATACGTAAATCAATAATTGGAACAATGTCACCACGTAAATTAATAACGCCTTTAATAAAGCTCGGCGCGTTGGCAATTTTAGTCGTGGTCTCATAACCGCGAATTTCTTTGACGGTCATAATATCCAAAGCATAGGTTTCATCACCTAAGACAAAGGTTAAAAATTCACGAGTTGGCATAGAAGAAACATTACCCTGCTGCTCTGACGGCATATGATGCGCCTCCTGAATCTGAACTGATAAATTGAGTCAAAGAATCGACATCAAGAATAAGCGCCACACCGCCATCTCCCATAATTGTTGCGCCGGCGACGCCTTCAACACGGCGATAATGGCGTTCTAAGCTTTTTATAACGACTTGCTGTTGACCAACAAGTGTGTCAACCACCAAACCGAAGCGGCTCTTAGCCGTTTCAACGAGTACCACAATACTTTGCGTTAAATCGAGTGAGTTAATACTTTCTGCTCGACCGCCGAGCCGTTTGCCAATATCAACCAAGGGCCAATACTCTTCACGAGCCCATAAAATCTTGCTGCCTTTGATCACTCGTATCTGGTCGTTCATGGGTTGAATGCTTTCGACAATATTCACCAATGGAACGACAAAGATCTGCTCTTCAGCTTGAACACACATACCATCTAAGATCGCCAGTGTAAGAGGCAAACTGATTACAAACTCAGTACCTATTCCTTGCGACGAAGTGATTTCAACACGCCCGCCGAGAGACTCAATGTTTCTGCGCACAACATCCATGCCGACACCACGGCCAGAGATATCCGTGACTTCAGCCGCTGTAGAGAAGCCTGGAGCAAAAATAAGTTGCCAAACCGCTTCATCGGTTAACGGATCAGGTAAATCAATCCCCTTCTCTTCCGCTTTGGCAACGATTCTTTCTCGATTCAAGCCAGCCCCGTCATCCAAAATAGAGATAACGATTTCTCCCCCTTTTTGAACGGCAGACAGCCTAACAGTGCCTTTTTCAGACTTGCCACTAGCGGCTCGAATCTCAGGACTTTCTATACCATGGTCAACACTGTTGCGTATTAAGTGAGTCAGTGGATCAGAGATTTTTTCAACTAAGTTCTTATCTATCTCAGTGCTCGCACCTTCAATAACAAGCTCAATCTGCTTCTCCATTTTGACCGACAAATCACGCACTAAGCGAGGGAAGCGGTTAAATACGAAGGAGATGGGCAACATACGAACTGACATGACGGCTTCTTGGATTTCTCGAGTATTGCGCTCTAACTCAGCCAATGCCGTCATCATTTTTTCAGCCATCGCTTCATGCACGTCTTGGCCAATAAGATTGAGCATTGATTGAGTGATCACCAATTCACCTACTAAATTCACCAATTTATCAATTTTGACGGTTTCAACTCGAATGCTGGTGGCTTCTGTGCTTTTCGCTTCAGGCGCATTTTTAGTGGGTGTTTTAGACTTTGTTGCAAACTTCGAAGGCTTCTGAACAGAATTAGCCGCTTGCGCGTTGCCATCACCGTTGGAATAAATCCCATAGCCATTGGCGTCATCAACTTTGTCTTGCGCTTGACGGGCTTTCATCTTCTCATCAAAGAAACCGTAGCCTTCATCTGATGACTGAGTATTCTTAGATTCTGCCGAGTCATTACGTAAAGGTTGATCCGCTTCGTCTGTAGTCATGTCTACATTAAGCGCATCATCATCTTGTTCAAAAAAACCAAAACCTTCTATTTCTTCATCGCTCTGACTTACTTCAGATTCTGTATCTTCATCAAAAAAACTAAAACCTTGATCGTCCTCTGATTCTGACGAGATATTCTCATCAAAGAAGCCAAAACCGTCTTCTTCGCCCTCAGTTGAACTCAGCTGAGTTAAGGGTTCATCATCAAAAAAGCCAAAACCTTGATCTTCATCTGGCTCTGTAACAGTGTCTTCGAAAAAGCCAAAACCTTCTTCCGCTTCTGTCTCAGAGTTCGAGCCATCATTCGAAGGTGCTTCAGTGGCGTTACCGACCGGTAAATCATTCGCTACGTTGGCCAGTTCATTCTCTAAACGCTGTTTGCTAACTTCTACCGTATCCCAATCTATCTCTTCATCATTACGGTAGTTGTTGAGAATATCTTTAAGTACATCTACCGTTTCGAGTAAGACTGTAATCAGTTCATTTGTTAATTCCAGCTCTTCATTTCGAGCTAGATCCAACATATTCTCCATGACATGAGTTAACCCTGTCATGGCGGTAAAGCCAAAAATTGCACTGCCGCCTTTTATAGAATGAGCGGCACGGAATACACTGTTAAGCTCCTCAATATCTGGAGCAACCACATCATAATCCAGCAACAATGTTTCCATTGTTTCTAAGTGCTCTTGTGCCTCTTCAAAAAAGGCATCATTAAACTGACTTAAGTTATCCATCTTACTCTCCGAGTAGACCGTTCCCGGTTCATTTCGTTAGCGCAAAACCTTCGATACAACTTCTAGCAGTTTTTTCGGATCAAATGGTTTTACCATCCATCCCGTCGCACCAGCAGCTTTACCTTTTTGTTTCATTGCATCGCTTGCCTCTGTTGTTAGCACAATCAGTGGCGTGCGAGAGTAAGCAGGCATTGCTCGTAATGACTTAATCAAAGTAACGCCATCCATATTTGGCATGTTTTGGTCTGTTAATACAAAATCGAATCGCTCAGCCTTGCAAAAGTTCAACGCCTCTTGGCCGTCTTTTGCTGCTTTGACCGAGTACCCTGCCCCTTTTAAAGTCATTTCAACCATTTGACGAACAGATGGTGAATCATCAACGATCAGCAGTTTCTTGCTCATAAAGCCCTCTAATATTTCAAACTAACATGTGTAGTGTTTATTTCTTGATCGTAGAAAAACGTTTTGCACAAAGAGGTGATCAATTTGATTCCACGTCCATATGCCGCTGTGTCATCAGCTGTTTCAATATTTTCTACTTTATAACCTGCACCGCTATCACCTAAAGAGATAAATAAAGTGTGTTCAATTTCATCCCACTTAACCTCTATCATTACTTTATCTGAGGGTGACACGTTGGCTTTTTTTTGTTCTCTCATTGAGAGATAGGTAATAAAATCTTCTTCTTTTAAATTTGACGGTATATTAAAAATACCGTGATCCACTGCGTTTACCAATAGCTCTGTTACAACAGTAAACACTTTTTGACAAAACTCTTTATTAAAACCGTAGGTGCTCAACAAATCTGACAAACTAAACGCGAACTTTTCGTTATTTAAAGAACTACCGCGTAATTCAAACGAAAAATCAAAACTGCCTGGTATCTGTAAGTCTTCAGGTTCCTCTTCCCTTAGCTCTTCTTGTATAAGTTCTAGATCTAACACCGCAAGGGTCATATCGTCGTGGTCGCTACTTTCGCCTTCAAACAGCTCATATCCGTGCATCAACGATAATAAACCATGAGAGTCATCTAGGTTTTTAGCAATGATGTCATAACCTTCACTAAATGGGATATTACGACCATCGATGACTTTGTTTTCGATTAACCCATCACTGAACAAGGCTATTTTTTTAATGTCGCTTAATTCAAAAGACTCCATTTTCGTACTAATTAAATCTTCTGGCAAAATACCGATAGCAACGTTTTTCGACGTAACTTTAGTTAACTCACCTGCTTTATCAAACATTAATGCCGCAGGCATCCCACCGTTCCAAACCTTCAAGCTATTATCTTTTGGCGAAATTTCAAGCAAAATAGCGGCAACAAAGCGGTTCTGAGGAATCGACTGATTATGCTTTGAACTCAACTCCCTCAAGATCGCACCCAATGACAATCCTTTGCTTACCATGGCCGCAAATGTTGACACCATAGGATAGATCGTCAGTGCAGCGGCCATACCGTGCCCAGTCGCATCGGCTAACATCACGATCAAGCTACCATTGGGCGCTTTAGCCGAAAGCAACATATCACCACAAAAGCGGCCAGAAGATCGAATAGCAACGTCTAATCCAGCAATCTTAGTTGTGTGAACTTTAAGTATGTGATTGTAGACGTAATGCGCCAACGCCTCTTCTTGCTCTTTTTCATGCGCAATTCTTTGATACATTTCATTTGCTTCGAACAGCGCTTTTTCCGTCGCATAGCTTCTAATAAAACTGCTGACTCGACTTGCTAGCAAGATTGGATGAACGGGTTTATTAATAAAATCACGCACACCCAAATCAAAAAACTCTGAAACACGATTTTGCTCATAGTCCCCTGTCATAATAAGAATAGGAACAAGAGGATGAGTCTCTCTCAGTGTTGCCACTAAAGAGGTAGAATCGCCATCAGGTAAATGCACATCAAGCAAAAACAAACAAATGTCATGCTTTGGAATAAGTGCTTCTGCCTCGGCAATATTTGCAGCAACAATAGAGTTAATGCCTTGTACTGTTAGAGACTTCGAAACAATTAATCGAGTACTGATATCATCTTCTAAAATTAGAACACAGTTTTCAGATGGCATTTAGTCGACCTATTCAAACTCAAACAAAGTATTGAAATTCGCCATTTCAAGAATGTCTTTAGCCGTGCCAGAAGCATTGCGAATATACCCTTTACCACCGACACCACTCAGCTTTCTACGAAGTAACACCATCATTCCTAATGCAGAAGAATCAACATAAGAAACTCTCGAAAAATCTAATACGATTTGATTTGTATCATTCAAAGCTTTTTCATAAGCTTCTGTGAACCATTTATGAGTACTAAAATCGAATCGCTCTGGAATGCTGATTACCGCTGATTGAGACATAGCGTTTCCTAAATAAATTAAAATAAATCGATATCGCCACTGGCCACATCTTGCTGCGAAACGGGGTTGTGACGTTCTTTACTTCGAAGCTTGATCATTTCTAGTTTGTCTTTCAGTACATGTTCAAGATCTTCAAAAGAAGAGTGTTTGATACTTTCTAGATGCTCGGTAATAAACCTTAATGTATCAATGGTGTACTCAACATTCTGACGGTTAATATCATCAAACTGGAGACCACGCGTCGCCGAGAAAATCGCCTCATCAATACTAGTAGCTAACCCATCCAACTCACTCGTAACCAATGAATCACTGCTCGCTTTTTCTACAATATGCTCAAGCACTTGCTGCATGGTACGTTTGGACTCCATGATATAAGTCACATCATGTGCCGCTAATTTCTCCATTGATCGAGTTAATTCAGTTACCTGATTTTGGATCTTTTGCAATTGCCCTTGTATTGCGACACTAAACCCTGCTGATCGATTAGATAGACTTCGAACTTCATCAGCGACCACCGCAAAACCGCGACCCGCTTCACCTGCTCGCGCCGCTTCAATGGCCGCATTCAAGGCAAGTAGATTGGTTTGTTCCGCGATGTCATCAATGTCTTTAAGCGCCTTAGTGACAACAGGCATTTCTTCATGAATTTCACTGACTTTACTTAACAAATCCATCGATTCAGCAGACATTTCAACGGTAGTATTAATAAAGCGATCTAAAGTCTCAGCTGTTTGATCAGCAAACTCTTGCATCACTTCACTATGGCTACGAGATCCATCATGACCATCATTAATCAATGAACGAATACACTCCGCTTGTTGACCAATTAGGCGATGAGTATCGTCAAATGAACTGCTTAATACATCGATGGCGCTTCGCTGAGTCGTCAGCACATTTTCAAGATCATCATTACAGATGTCTAATAGCGGTATTAATTCATCGTGGAATAACTTGTGCGCTTCCGTGTGATCGGCAGCAGATACGGTAGTATGAACATCCAAATCGGAGTCAGGTACTTGAGCAGTATTAGGACGGGCTAAAAAAACGAGCAAGCATCCAGACAAAAATAGGACAAAGAGCGCGGGCCAAAAGAAACCAGATAAAGCTAAACTGATCGCGACAGCGACAGCAAAAATATGTGTCAAAGACAACTTCAGCATAAAACAATCCTTATTGATCATTCATAGTTGCTAGGGGCTTCGCGCTGTTAGCAATCATGTAATCAAGCCAAATGCACCCTTCTAAACAAGAGTGATTATAAGCCATTCCTAATTCATTTCACCTATGACTAACGAATCATTACAATTTGTAAGCCCTTATTTTCTTTGCACTTTCTATTAGAGCTTACAAATATTACACACTGATTAACATCCTTAAACAATAGTAATCCTACTATTGTTGGGGTCATAATCCCTTATTTAGTACTGCCATGAAAAAACTTCACACCACTTGCATTTAATAAGCACATACTAATAAACAGATATAGTGACTGATTCATGCAACATACAGCGCATACAACTTATCTGATCCTTGCAACTATAAACTCATAATAAAGAAACCTAAATAATAGCTTAGTCTAAATTATCGTTTTTTAGCTTAAAAAAGTGGATTATAAATTTTCCCTTACATAATCGGGTCAAAAAACAACCTAAAAATAACTACATTGGCTTTAACTATTACAAACACATATCGGCTTCTTACATACAATCTTGATAATCCATTAATTTATTTTTAGATGACTGTCCGGAAATTATCAAGCCACTCAACCATGAGTGGTGCACTTATTATCTGAATTTGCGAGCCCATAAACCGGCATTTCAACTGATCGCTTTGGCTCAGAGAGCTTAAGCCTTTCGTGCATCACAGAATTTCCAATTTGATGCATTCAAAATTGACCAAAGCTACGCTCTAAATATGCCCCCCCCTCAAGCCGCGTGTTCGGCGGTGAAGAGCGTAAGCAGCATTAGAGCCGCTAACAAAAATTTCTAAGCCGCCTGCTCGGCGGTGAAGTTAAACTCTCACGGCGTCTACTACGTCACCGATTTCTAAGCCGCCTGCTCGGCGGCAAACAATGGATCGGTACAGGTCGAATTGCTATTGATTTTCTAAGCCGCGTGCTCGGCGGCGAACTAAACAAAGCCGTTCAATTCGCGTCAGCGTAATTTCTAAGCCGCCTGTTCGGCGGTAAAGTGACTGTTGCATACTACTACGACCCACAAAATTTTCTAAGCCGCCTGTTCGGCGGTGAAGGAAGCCATCGTCGGTAAATACATTTCTCTACATTTCTAAGCCGCCTGTTCGGCGGTGAAGAGCATATCAGCCATGTTTGAACGGCTCTCACCTTTCTAAGCCGCCTGTTCGGCGGTGAAGCAGATGGCGGCGGTTTCGTTAATTTGTTTGGTTTTCTAAGCCGCCTGTTCGGCGGTGAAGGCCAATGCTGGCCGGTGTATCGGTTATCGCTATTTCTAAGCCGCCTGTTCGGCGGCGAACATAAAGCTACAGAAAAAGAAAAACAGGATTGATTTCTAAGCCGCGTGCTCGGCGGCGAACTTGTTGCCGTCTGTGTTGTCCTGCTTGCGCTGTTTCTAAGCCGCGTGCTCGGCGGCGAACTCATTGGTGATACCTGATACAGCCACTTCATTTTTCTAAGCCGCGTGCTCGGCGGCGAACAAATGGAACAACACTTAATACCGCAGACTGGGTTTCTAAGCCGCGTGCTCGGCGGCGAACGGGCTATCGTAGCTTTGGTGAATTTGGTGATTTTTCTAAGCCGCGTGCTCGGCGGCGAACTTCAGAGCGCAATCAACACAGCTAAATCAACTTTTCTAAGCCGCGTGCTCGGCGGCGAACGGTGCCTTTATGTATGTAATTTACACTCAATTTTTCTAAGCCGCGTGCTCGGCGGCGAACGGGGTGCCAGTATGCTAAAAGATGCGGGGACATTTCTAAGCCGCGTGCTCGGCGGCGAACGGCATGGCAGGCGCTGTGGTGTCTGGGTTGCTTTTCTAAGCCGCGTGCTCGGCGGCGAACCAGGTCAGACTGCTGCGACTATCGTTGTTGAGTTTCTAAGCCGCGTGCTCGGCGGCGAACTTTCAGCTCAATATCAAACGTGTTGCGTGCGATTTCTAAGCCGCGTGCTCGGCGGCGAACAAGAGTTGTCGCCCATGGTATACGATGAGAATTTTCTAAGCCGCGTGCTCGGCGGCGAACTGAACAGCGTTTTAACTAATGTACTTACACAGTTTCTAAGCCGCGTGCTCGGCGGCGAACCAGGTGGAGGCAACCTTCTAACGGGGGTATTTTTTCTAAGCCGCGTGCTCGGCGGCGAACAGCCTGCTGGCTAATAATCTGTGAATTTGTAGTTTCTAAGCCGCGTACTCGGCGGCGAACTCAGCTAACCTAGGCAGGCTGAATGCCGAAATTTTCTAAGCCGCGTGCTCGGCGGCGAACATTGATAATTTAGGCGGGTACATTGTCAGCAATTTCTAAGCCGCGTGCTCGGCGGCGAACCCTTTGATTCCGTCGGTAACATGGTGCCAACATTTCTAAGCCGCGTGCTCGGCGGCGAACAGCGCAATGAATACTTTGGGCGAGCGCTCCGATTTCTAAGCCGCGTGCTCGGCGGCGAACATGCTGGCGTACCACGCCACCCTGCTACACTTGTTTCTAAGCCGCGTGCTCGGCGGCGAACACGAATCAATTTTTATGCCGTTAACTCGGTAGTTTCTAAGCCGCGTGCTCGGCGGCGAACCGAGCCAGTATTTGTTTTTTGACTCATCAAGCTTTCTAAGCCGCGTGCTCGGCGGCGAACGCTCAACAGCACCTTGAATTAATTGCGCGTCGTTTCTAAGCCGCGTGCTCGGCGGCGAACAATCGGGGTGTTTGGTATCCACTGATTGCGCATTTCTAAGCCGCGTGCTCGGCGGCGAACCTCGCACAGTCTATCGATATCACAACTGAATCATTTCTAAGCCGCGTGCTCGGCGGCGAACTGATATTAAATACGTATAACCGTCTTTTGATGTTTCTAAGCCGCGTGCTCGGCGGCGAACTCAACGGTAGCGGTGGTTATTCGCTACAGAGCTTTCTAAGCCGCGTGCTCGGCGGCGAACTACAAATGCCTTACACATCGCTGTCATTCAGCTTTCTAAGCCGCGTGCTCGGCGGCGAACCCACTGAGTAGCCAAGTTGTTATACTGGTACATTTCTAAGCCGCGTGCTCGGCGGCGAACATTAGGTTCCCCCAGTGAATTTGAATTGAACATTTCTAAGCCGCGTGCTCGGCGGCGAACATGATTCAGATTGATATTGATACGGCTCAATTTTTCTAAGCCGCGTGCTCGGCGGCGAACTGGTCTGAAAATCCAGCGCACGCACGACGTTCTTTCTAAGCCGCGTGCTCGGCGGCGAACCGGCGTTATGTTGTTAGGCTTTATTTTGATGATTTCTAAGCCGCGTGCTCGGCGGCGAACTGCGGCCGTTATTACTGGCTTATCTCTAGCGTTTTCTAAGCCGCGTGCTCGGCGGCGAACAAAGACTACCATCAATTCTTTCTATGTAGTCCTTTCTAAGCCGCGTGCTCGGCGGCGAACGGCAGAAGCGCAAAAGCCAGAAAACGTAAACGTTTCTAAGCCGCGTGCTCGGCGGCGAACTTAGCTTTCTATCTCTAAGCTCTTCTTGCGTTTTTCTAAGCCGCGTGCTCGGCGGCGAACGACCACGATTTGGGGAGCGTGCAACGCCAAGCTTTCTAAGCCGCGTGCTCGGCGGCGAACGAAGCGGTGCGCATTAGTGAGACAGCGATAGATTTCTAAGCCGCGTGCTCGGCGGCGAACCTAGAAGCCCCCGCATTTTCACCAACAGTCACTTTCTAAGCCGCGTGCTCGGCGGCGAACGTATTAACATGAATTACGGACGTATTAAAAACTTTCTAAGCCGCGTGCTCGGCGGCGAACACGCCAGCGTGTGATATGCGCGAGGTTTTTGATTTCTAAGCCGCGTGCTCGGCGGCGAACCTTGCCTCATGCGCAAGACGACGCCGAATCATTTTCTAAGCCGCGTGCTCGGCGGCGAACGCGGTGTTTGTGTCGCCTAAGGTGGCTGGTAATTTCTAAGCCGCGTGCTCGGCGGCGAACCCTGATTTGGAACTTGGCAATGCGCGCGCAGATTTCTAAGCCGCGTGCTCGGCGGCGAACTTTGAGGAATTTCTTTAGTAACACTAATAACTTTTCTAAGCCGCGTGCTCGGCGGCGAACGTTGGATTGACGCATACAGTTAAAACGAAAGATTTCTAAGCCGCGTGCTCGGCGGCGAACCTCAGCGCTGAACTTGTCGCGTAACTCATAGATTTCTAAGCCGCGTGCTCGGCGGCGAACGATCATTTATGATGTCTTTAAGTTCGCCTTGTTTTCTAAGCCGCGTGCTCGGCGGCGAACCCCGGCTTCATAAACACGGCTTCTGTTGTAAATTTCTAAGCCGCGTGCTCGGCGGCGAACTCAGTGCTACAAAAAGCGGCAAATGAAGAGCTTTTCTAAGCCGCGTGCTCGGCGGCGAACGTGACGGAACCCATTACCCAGCCCGTTCAGACGTTTCTAAGCCGCGTGCTCGGCGGCGAACTACGGCTTGGAATATCCACATAAGCACCTGCTTTTCTAAGCCGCGTGCTCGGCGGCGAACAGCGTAAGCGGCATTGGAGCCGCTTACAAATATTTCTAAGCCGCGTGCTCGGCGGCGAACCTAACGTTTACGAAAACTTTTGTGGAACTAGATTTCTAAGCCGCGTGCTCGGCGGCGAACTCTGATGATGCGCGGCGCGCTTTGTCCAGATCTTTCTAAGCCGCGTGCTCGGCGGCGAACAGTCGTCACGATCGGTTGTGCCGTAGAACACATTTCTAAGCCGCGTGCTCGGCGGCGAACACCGAAGCAGTGGAGCGGCTACGTATCGGGACTTTCTAAGCCGCGTGCTCGGCGGCGAACCATAATGGAACGCTAATAATTTTTCAGGACTTTTTCTAAGCCGCGTGCTCGGCGGCGAACCTCAAGTGGTTTTAGACGATCCTTTATCGGATTTTCTAAGCCGCGTGCTCGGCGGCGAACGCCCCTATGTGTTGCCAACGGGCGGGACTGTGTTTCTAAGCCGCGTGCTCGGCGGCGAACTATAGTTTATTCGCAAAAAAATAAGTTACAACATGCAGTTAGGTCAAAATAAGCGTTTTTACCTATGTTTTTTCTGCATATTGTAACTTGCTGTTTTTAAAAGATATTTTTAAAGAGCTTTTTTCGTTGGTTAAAACTTAGGTAAAACACCTTCTGCACTGAGTCCGTAGGTATTGAACATGGCGCTATTGTTCGATGGTACGGCCTCATTTCGAATGATGCTCATACAAAACTCATTGTCGCTGTGTAGGCTTTTCATTCTGATAAAGGGTAGCTCTTTATCTTCTTTTGCCATGTTATAACCTTTAAAAAATTCTGCCGCTTGCTCCAATGTTTCGTTGTGGCGTTGCATGCGGCGTTTAATGTGCTTGTCAGGCGAGCCTGATTTACGACGACGATTAAACGACTCGTAGCCAAGCACGTCACTTGGAACGTCGGCGATGCTTTTCATGTGTACATAGTCTTCAAGACGATTTAGCCATTTCCCAAGATTCAAACGCTCAAGGTCGTTTTTATCATTCGCAAACAGTCTAAGCTTGTTGCCAACAAAACCGAGCGTTTCATTTCCACTTGTTTGATATTTGGGAAAGCTCACTGCAATAGGCACTTGCTGTTTGTCGTCTTGAATTTCGACGAGAGCAAGGTGCACTTGCATCATGAGCTTGGACCACAAAAAGTGAACGCCAATGTCGTCACTGGGTAGCAAGGTTATATCTATGTAGTGTTTCATAAACTGTTCCTACCTTAACTCTCACCTTCGCCAAAAACGCCACCACGAATAACCATAGCAACAACAAAATGCTTATCATCTTCAGAGACGTTTCCATCATTCAGCCATTTCAATAGAAGCGTTTTAAAATCATTTTTACTAGAGCGATAAGCTTCACCTCGTTGTGTCACCGACCCATATGCCTCAACAGCAATTGGGGCTATGGCTTCTGGATACCAATCATCAATAGTTCTTAAAGCATTGCCAATTTTTTCACAATGCATCGCGGCTTTACCATTTAAATTAAATAAATGGCGGCTTTTTTCTCCTTTAGGAGAATTCAAAACCATCTCTTGCGAGGGCCAGATTCTCTGCCCTTCACCGAGTCTCACATAAGCATTCATACTCAATAATGTATTTTCATTCCCAGCAAGCCCTGCTTTAATTAACTGAGCTAAGACATTAATCGAAGCATCATCCGCAGTGGTATCATTTAACGGGAAGTTATAAGCGTTAAACTCTAATGGCGTACTCAAGCTTGAATGCTTGACGATAATTTTTATATCTTGCGCACCAACACGGTTGCGCCATAAAAAACGCCCATTGGCGATGTTGTAAGCATAACGTTTGGCAAGTGCCTCAATGTTAGAGTTCGTATAGTCAGCAATTTTTTCACGAAACTTCCGTTCAAACTCAGCTTTATTACAAACAGAGGGTAAATCAAGTCCACCAACTACACGTAAGCTGAAACTGACTTTTAATGTATCATGTTCATGTGCTAACGTTGCGTCATCACCCCATGCTAGGTTGGCTTCTGCTACTTGTTTTTGAAGCTCTTCTTCGTTATCTAAAACCTCTTGTTTGAAATTACTTTTCACCGCACGATTTCTACGCTCAAAAAGCTCAATTGCCTGCCATTGAGTATCATCTTTTATTTTCTCCCAGTTGCCTGAATACATAAGTGCGTCAGAGGGTTCTAGTTTACGGTCAAAAGCTAATACACTTGGTAAAGTTAAATTTGTCATAGGTATTTTCCTTAAAATAAGTTTAGGGCGTCGTGAAAGTTGAGGGTTTGAGGTTGCTCTGTTTCAGGTATGTGTTGGTCAGTGGCTTCGCCAATTACCGCATTACTATGCTGTTTACATACATACCATTGTTCTCTGTGTTCATAACGCCAAATGGCGTTATTGATAGCATTAAGGTTATGAACGCCTTTCCATTCCCCAATTGAATGAACTGCCTCAACAAAACGGGATGGCGTTATCTCGTCGCGGGTATTTAGTACGACTCCTGCATCATATAGTTCACTAATAGCCTTATATCCCGTCATCAGTGGCACTAAATAACCCGAATTGGGCTTAGCAACATACTCCCAATTTGCTGATGTGTTTTCGTCAGGCTCGCTCTGATCTACACTGAGCTGTGGAACGGCTTTATATTTTAACGCTGCGAAGTCTAACCATGCGTCTAATAATTGGGGCTCATCTGAAGCACTCTTATTTGCTTTGTGGCGGTCTAACAATGATTTATAGTGATTTTCTAAATAATCACTTTGGTCTAATAGAACAAAACCAGGTATGGTTAAGCGTTTAATTTTTCTCAACATGTCAACATGCTGTTGCTGGGTGCTAGCAGATAAAAATTTGGCTTGTTTAATATTTAAAATCATACCTCCTGCTAAGCGCATTCGATAACACAACGTTAATACTTCATGTTCTAATTCTTTAAGTTGTTGTGTTGCTAAAGTAAGTGATTTATCCAACTCAATTACTAAGCTCACAGTCAAATTCATTTTTCCTTCTTCGATGATCGGCGGTGATGCATTCTTGTGCTTAGCCAATACGGGCGGATTTTTACTTTGTAAAAATTCGAAATCAGCATATTGCTTTGGTTGATAAACCTTATTCTCATAGGTATGAGATATTACTGCACACCCCGTTAACTCAATTTCGTTTTCTCCTTCATAGAAATTAGACAATTTTCTATTTAATGCGTGAGTAAAGCCTAAAAAGTGCGTTATTGCAGGAAAGCCCCATGTCAGTCCAGCAATAGAATTGGCATTCTGAATATCAATATGACTCAATACTAAATATTGGCTCATAGCACTATCTCCTGTGTTGCGACCATTTCTCGTAGGTCAAACAAAAAACAATCGCCCCATAGAGCTGCTTGAATGGACGTTAGCTTGAACTTACCTTTTTGTGAAAGTTGCTGATTCAGCCAACGTCCATAACTTTGACTGAGTGTTTTTTGCCATGCATTATCTATTTTTAATGCCTTTGCAACCTCATCTTGTCGCCAAGGTTCAAATGCAAGTTGATGCTCATCTGGCAACTTACTACTAAGCGTCCAACCTTTAATTGCCTCATTAACGTTAATTGTTTCCACGTAATTAAAAAATTGACTGCTGATGGCACGCAACTTATTCATTACCGCCGCATTACGTTTGGGTTCGCTAATACTGAGTGATTTATTTTTTATCAACAGTAAGTAGTTTCTTAGGTCATTGATTTCTTGTTTTAATTCAAATGCCAAGGTCTTATCAAATATAGAAGTTCGATTAATATAAGATGGTATATGAGACTTCCATTGTGGCGGTATAGTAGGAAGCAATGCAATTTTTCCTCCACGCTTACCATTAAGTGAGGAAGCATTCGAGTGATTTGACCCCGTTACGTGTAAACTGGCTTTATTAGGATAAATACAAGTTACTATGGCTGAATACTTTTTATTACTTTTTTGCTTACGTGCATTTTCTTGCTCTTCATCCCAGTATTTTTTATGTTCAAGATGAAGTGCATGCACTAAGGAGGAAGAAGTAAGAGGCATCAATAAATGATATTGCCTATCCTGGATTGGAAAATAGATTTGTTTTGAAAGGAAGTAGCTTTGTTTTTGCGAACTATCATATGACTGTTTTAATTGATCACACCATTCATCAATAAAATCAGCATCGTCTGTTATTTTTTCAAATAATGCATTCTCTTCTCTTTTTAAACAATCAAGTACACTGGTACCATTTACCGACAATTTTAAAACATCAGCAATCGGTAACGATGCCGCGTTTGAAGAAGCCGTATCAATTTCTACATTTATTAGTTGGTTTGTGGTTAAGTAGCGGTCATTTTTTTCAACTGTAGTATCAAGAACACTTGAACTCTTACTGCTCGAATGAGTTAACTTCCCTACATGAGTAGCAAAGCTAATATCACTCGCTTTACTAGCCCATCGATTTAACCAAGCTACCGCTTCATGTTCATTAGAATTAGCGATAATAAACTCTTGATATTCTTTCTTTAAATCAAATAGCTGTTGATCGACAACATCGTCATCCACCAAAGCGATCAAACTTTGATATTTATTTTTCTGAAACTCAAATGGAGGCTGCTCCTTAGACTTTTTAGATTTTTCAATATCTTTTATAGCGCCCTTCTCTTGACTAATATTTTTTACAACAACCAGCATACGCTCAATTATCGCGCCGTTGGTAACCACACCTTGTTTGTTTTTTGATGGTTTAGCTTTTAAAAATTGTTCCTCTTTATTATCACGACGCGTAGTCACATACGCGATAATTTCGTCAGCTAATGCTTGCGACATTTCATCGTCATTCATTATTGTATTCATCCTTCTTTAAAATTTTATATACACCAAGCATTGGATGGCATTGCCATTGTTCAGCAGAGTCTTCATCAATTTTTCTCAGTGATAAGTGGGTAAATTTTTCCAATACTCGCTCTTCACTATCGCTCAGAGCTTTAATAAGCTTCTCTACTTCATCCTTTAAATTAAACTCTCCCCAAACTACATTTCGTAATCCGGTAACTAACTGTTCAGCCCGCATGGCTATGTCGGTCGTATTTTCAAATTGGCGTGGGAAGGCATTAGACGTTTTCTTTTTCCAAACGGCTTTACCTGTTCGGGTAAATGTGAGCTTAAAGTCATCGTTGGCAGTAGATTGCCTAAAGGGTTGTAACCGTTGCAATTCACCACACCATGTTACCTCGTTATTCCACCACTGAGCAGCATGATTTGATTGATTGGCGCTGCCAACTAATCGTAATTTTTGCGAAAAATGTTCAAGCTCATTGAAACGTTTAAATTTAGGTGCCTCCCCAACTTTTGAATTTTCTAACTGTGGAAATTCCTCTAAGTTTTTAATTCTTAAGATGGCATTTATTTCATCAAGCTCGCCTTCTTCAATTAACTTACTTAAATCAGAATCGGAATAATATAATGGCTTGTTGAATAGGTTATTTGTTTCAAATCCTGGCTTTTCAAAACAAGGATTTTTACCTTTTAGGCCTTTAAAATTTTTAGATAAGATATGAATATTTTCACAAAAAGGAACTTGCTGACGATGACGCTGAACTCGACCAGCCAGCTGAATAATCGAGCGAATAGAACTTGGTTCAACAATTGCCCAATCATAATCATGATCTCGTCCAACTTCTGCAACGGCAGTTGCGAGTACTACAAAAATATGATTTTTCTCAACATGATTTTCTACGAGATTTTTAATGCCACTTTGCTCTAACCATTTAGCTTCATCATGCCGTGACAACGCTTCATCTAATTGATTTTCTATCTTTGAGCGTTGCAATAGCGGAAACTGGCTATGGTATATACAATAATGAATTAAAGTATCTTCAGGTGCACTCTGCACGAACAAAGATTTAGTCACCTGTATTAAAGGATCGATATTTGCCATGCGCACTAAACCTATCGTTACTTTTTTTCCAGCAACAGTTGTCGCATGTTGTAGATGAAGTGTCTCTATAGACTGCCTTATCACCGTAGCCATCCACTTAGTTGGCGTATAGTCTGAATGGGGTGTAATCGAGATAAGCTTTGCTTTTCGCAATGGGCTTGTTTTGTTTTTCAGTTTTTTAATACGCTCGCGTACAAAACCATTATGTATTTCTTCATATGAAGTGGAGTCTGCAATTAATGCTGATTTTGGCTTTTTAAATTCATCAAACCATGCACAACATACTTGATCCATTTCCCCATACTCACCATTGACTTGTGTATAATGCTTTCTACCTGCTTGATAAGCTAAATATAATGAACTAGCTAAAGCAGGTGAAATAGTAGCCGTAGATAATAATACGCGGCTGCCTAGCATACCTGCCCAGTTAACTAAGCGACATAAAGCAGGTAAATCTTCAAGACCAAAGTCATCAGGCTCATCAAGCACTAAATCCGAGGTTAATAATCGTAACATAGGAGCAATTTGACGCCCGCCACGAATTCCTTCATTAGCTGGCATTAAATAGTCTATGGTGCTTACTAAAACAGGTGCTTGTATCAACTTCAAGATTTTTGGATCATGCTTGAACCATTCAGCACAGCTTCCTTCATAATAAGGCAAATCTTCTATTAAAAAAATTTCATCTTTCAATAAAGACTCAGCCGATTCACTGCCCATTTTTTGTTGCTCTGTTTCTTCTGGCGAGTGTGATTGTTGATGAAGATCTTTAACAGCTTGAGAACCAATTAATACAGCAAGTTCATCATACTTAAGGTCTAGATCCTTTTTTAAAGCATCCCCTGTTTGTAATGTTAAAGTCCTAAGCCCTAATGCAACACTAAAACGGCATGTTTCCTCATCAGCTAAACCGTACATAATACGGGCATTGGCTCGGGTTTTGCCTTTACCAGTTGATGCCATGCAAACGCCAAAAAAACCATGCTTTTTGGTGTCGTCCTTAACAGATAGGGCTAAGTTGTAAGCGCTATCTTGCCAACCATAATTTTCATGATAATCACGAGGAACTTTGTCAGTGAAAGCTCGATTAGGTTTTAATGATGGTAATTCGTTTCTTAATTTAGGTAACGCCATAGCAATATCACATGCATTAATTCCAACGGCAATATTGTGCTCATCAAGCTTTTGCTTCAGATATTTATTGCCATTTTCGTCCTTATCTGTATTGGCATAAGCTTTATAATTTCTATCTTGCCATTCTGGCGTTGTTTCTTTTTTTGATGAGTAATAATGATCAGATAGCATAATAGATAAACGAGCTAAATGCGCTGTAAAATGCTGATCAAACCAATCTTGAAAAAACATACGCTCACAATGCAATATTTTTTTAGCGACAAGACTAGATTGTGTTTGCCAATGAGCACTTTTTAACGGTGTTCCGTAAGGAAAAAACCAGTTATTTTCAATGACACTTTTCTGCCAATCATCGTTTAAGCATTGCGGTGAATTCCAACACGCTTCAAAAACATTTAGCCATTCACTCATATTCTCAAATGTTGGTGGATTATCTGCGTTTTTTGGGTATTGCGGTAATTTATGATGGGATACAATCAACCAAGCCACTAGCTTTGCAACAGGTGGAAATATTTTAAAAGGGTTAATTGGATTTAAATCAATGCCATCTCTTAGTGATGCAAGATTTGCCATCATTTTATCTTCAGCAGAGTTATCAATATTGGCAAGATCTTCTAACCAATCCTTATCACCCCTTCCGTCTACAAAAGCCTGAAAAATTCGTAGTGAGACCCACTCATGGCGATACGGTTCAAAAGCTTTACCAGTAAATTCTGGTCTTAACTTTCCTTGGAATAATGCTATAGCCTTACCAACATCATGAAATAAGCCTGCTAAATGAGATAAAAGCGATATAACCTTTGTATTGAGGAAAAAATGCTCATCAGCATTCAACGATTTAGTCGTTGTATTAACTGGCACTATGCCTTGCTCATTAAACTTATTTTTATTCCCCACAACCCAAAGCAATTCGCTTCTAGCACGGGTTCTTATCCAGTGGCAACTCACTGCGGTGTTTTTGCTGGCGGTTTTACGCAGCATTTTTTTGACGGTGAGTAGCCCGTCCTCGGTAATCAGGGTTTGCCATGTGTTATCGCCAATGCGATTAGCAAAGGCATCTAAAACTCGACGTGTCTTTTTGAGAGAGTTTTTTTCGCATTGGCTGACAAAGGTCACCATCATAGTTCGGTATCCTCGTCGTTTTGTCGCTCTAAAGAACGACCTACAAGTGCCTCTTGTTCTTCGAGGTCATTTTGCTGAATTGATGAACCACCAAGATTTAATGCCATGTTTTTAACGGTATCAAACATAAAATCTAAGGCTTTATGATCGGTGAATTTTTGTAGGATCTGCTGGCGAAATTCTTGCTCTGTGGCGTTTTCTTTGGCACAAACAAATGCCCAAGGCAAGACAATGGCGTCTTTTATCAAGTCAGCCACATCAAATACCAAGGCCCCACGACGCGTTTTGCCATGCATAACGGCAAAACCATGAGGAATGCCGAGCACCCATAAACAGCAAGCGGCTAAACCGTAGGCAAGATAGTTACCATGATTTAGAAAGTCGTTGGCTTTATCACTCGAGTCATGCTGACGTTTAAAATCCTCAATACGCACAGCATTAGCGGCGTACTTGTAAAGGGATTTGGTCAATTGAGCTTCGGTAAGCAATAAATCGGATTGTTTCGTCGCGGCATCGGTTCGGTTATGAAAGGTCTCGAAAGACGATTGTAATACCGCATCTTGCAGGGCGAAGCCTTCGCCTTTTAAGTCTTTTGTCCAAATACGTTCAAGGTAATCAAGGCGCGCTTTTTGGAAGGTCTTTGCTGCATCAAGACGCTTGTCGTCATCAAACCAAAATTGCAGCCAACCATGAAGGTATTCGGTAGGTCGATATTCGCTTTGTGGAGTAAACCATTCGACTTCGCAAGCCATGTACAGAGGCGTACCGCCGCCGCCACAAAACCCAACTAACACGCCAGCTTGAGCAAGCATACGCATGGCGGCTTGCGTGATAGATGTACCATTACCAAGTAGAAGCACGGTTGTGTTTGCTATCGGGATATTAAAGTACTGGTTTTCCCCTGACTTTTTATTAGAGAGCGCTTCCGTGAGATACAAGACTCGACCATCTTTTTGCATCACGCGACAGTATTCTAGGTAGTACATATTGGCACGCTTGGAGTGCAATATGGTTTTCATGTCTGTTGGTGAAAACTGCTCCATCACTCAATTCCCTTAGTTGTTTCCCTTCACTGTATCCGGTTTCTCTGCGCCTACAACCCTGTAAATTTGCACACGTTAACTGACTTAACAGGTGTTTGCTCTAGGGCAAACTATTCAGTCATACAGCCACGGTTTTATGTCTGCGTAGTTAACACATATCAGTTGCTGGGCCTGTGGGTTGGCGTCGAGCATTTTGGTTTTGACCTGTAGGTCGTCGAGGGTATATTTCACGAGCGCGGCACGGGTGGGGAGGACAAGTTGGCCGTTGGTCATGCCGTAGTCGTGTTCGATGATGGCTTTTTGTTGACTGTTTAAACGCGAATCTGGGGCAAGCAGGATATCGACAAAGGTAGTCCAATAAACATCGTCTGTCTGGGTATAGTTGGCAGGTTTGCCATCGTATTCGACATTTTGAAAGCGACTTAGTACAAAATCTAAGAAGGTGTCACGCACTTCGCAGTAGGCTCGTACATGCCAGCGATTTGAGGCTTTAACGAATGTATGTGGATAAATCAAACGACCTTGTGGGTTACTGCTGGATATTGAAAGGTATTCGCAATCTACGGCAGTTTTTTGTTCGATCGCGGTGCATAAAGGTAAAATAATGGAGGAAGAAGCAAAACGATCTGGAGGAGAAATACGAGTAATGTAACCATTTTTGTCAACGGGCATAGTGGCACGATTGGGAAATAGCCCTAATTGACGCCAGTCAAAATATTCATCTATCGCACCACGAATGTAGTGCGGTTGCAAAGCGCCTTGAACATGATGAGCCTTATCTTTGGCGTCATAGATCAGCACATTACCCGTTTCATCTTGGTAAGCTTTGAGCCATTTTCCAGCAGTTTGGCGCGTTACATTGAACACGTCCATTATCGGCGCGGCATTAATACGCCCTTCCCAATGTAACAATAGTTCAATCAACCAATTTGGATGCGGAGTTCCCCACTGTCTTACGTCCATGTATATCTGCCTGTTGCTTGAGTTCTAACGAAATACGATCGCTTTTCTGCTAGAGAAGGTCAATTAAAACTGTCAGTTTTATGTCAACTACCTGCTCTTTGCTAACCCTTCTAACTTTGACTGTTCACAATTCACGCACTGTAAGCCATGTATTCATCATCCGTCACACCCCATAGCGCTCAATCTTTTTGATCAATCCTTGGCGTGATAAACCTAGCATTTTCGCGGCTTGAGTTTTGTTGCCAGCCGACTGTTTAAGCGCATGTTGGATTAAGCGGATTTCAAGCTTTTGCACTTGAACGTCTAACGATTCCTCTAGCGTAATGTCCTCACGGCTAATAGGTAAGCTTGTGTTGTGTGATGATTCGATTGACGTGGCGGGTGCGTCAAAATTCAAGAGGTTGATTTCTTCCAGTGTTATCTGCCCTGCAACACAAATAGCGGCGACGCTTTCAAGGGTGTTTTTCAGCTCTCGTACGTTGCCGGGCCACGATCGGTTTCTAAACCACTGCAGTGCGTCGGACGACAAAGCCAACGAGCGAGCGTGCTTGCGCTCCAAGTCGCTGATAAAGGTTTGCAGTAAAATAGGAATATCTTGTGGGCGTTTGTCTAACGCCTGCGTTTCAATCCCAACACCTTTAATGCGGTAATATAAGTCTTCTCGAAAGGCATTTTGACTGACTAACTCGACTAGGTCTGCGTTGGTTGCGGACACGATACGCACGTCAATGCTCTGCAATGTTCGGCCACCCACGGCATAGAAAGTGCCTTCCTGCAGCACACGTAATAACTTCACTTGCATGGGCGCTGGCATCTCACCAATCTCATCAAGGAACAAGGTCCCTTTGTCCGCTAACGTTAACAGCCCTTGCTTGTCTTTCTCCGCGCCAGTAAACGCACCTTTCACATGACCAAACAGTTCACTTTCCAGCAGCTCAGCCGGTATCGCGCCACAATGCACGGAGATAAAAGGCCCTTGCGCACGCGTACTTAAATCGTGCAGCGCCCTAGAAATCACCTCCTTGCCTGTCCCCGAAGGCCCTGTTACTAAGACGCGCACGTCGGTCGGCGCGATACGCTCAATCAGCGCACGAATCTTTTGAGCATTATCGGATAAACCAATATACACCTCCGCACCATGCTTTGGTGCGGTGTTTTGCAAGCGCTGCAGCTCTCGCTCTAAACGTGTTTTCGCTAACGCACGACGCACCACAACGGCCAACATATCGGGGTCAACAGGCTTGGCGATAAAGTCCCAAGCGCCTTGAGCGATCGCTTGTAGCGACAACTCTCGCTCAGCATGCCCTGTGATGATGATGATCGGACAGCCCTCAAATTCAGGCATTGCCAACAATGTTTTTTGCGGATCAAAGTGCGGTGGCAACGATAAATCCAGCAGCACTAAATCAGGCCTTCCATGAATCTGTTTTGCTTCTAATGCCTCTGAGACAGAACCGACACTTTTAACCCTGAAGCCTTGCTGGGATAACCAGCTACCCGCTAATTCACGAAAAGCAGGCTCATCATCCACTAATAAAATATAACTTTTATCAGACATCTATGGGTTCTCCTGAGGGTTGATGTACAGCATTGAGTGGCAAGCTAAATTCAAATGTCACCGGCCAACCACAGTCATTTCGATGGGCAATTTGCCCTGAATGGGCGTCTAAAATTCGTCTAACAATGGCCAACCCCAAACCACTGCCTCCGCTTCGTTTGGTAACAAAGGGGCGAAACAATTCACCACCGTGAAGCGATGCCTCCAACGCTGGGCCATTATTATGAATTCGACAAATGAATGATTGAGCATCGGTTTGAGCTTCAATACAGATCGAGCCATCTGTTTGATTGCGTACATACGCCAAAGCGTTGTCGATTAAATTGATAAACACTTGCTGTAAACGATGGGGATCGGCCTGCACCGTTACGTCATCTGCCAGTTGCAACGTCATTAAAACGTTTTCCGTATTAAGGGATGCAATCACGCTGTTGACCAACGGCTTGATTGAAACCGGTTGGTATTGCAGAGTTATCTTCCCAGAGTAGACCAGCATGTCACTTACCAGTCGATCGGCTCGCGTCAGTTGCTCTTGGATGTGTCGTCGAGTGTCCGCAGGCGCATTGTAGGAAGCCATGGAAATAATGTTCAAAGGATTACGAAGCTCATGCGCCATGGCCGCAGACAAGCTGCCCAATTCAACTAAATGCTGTTCATCAAGACGCTTACGCTCTGTTTCAGCTAACGCTAACGAGCGCTCTAAGGCGGCGCAACTGGTGGCAAATAACGAGCCAAACACCTCCAACGTTAAGCGCATACCGGGACTTAAGTCATCGCTGTTTTCACTGTGTGAAAACCAGCCGGACTCGGCTTTATCAAGTACTAGATAGTGGCCATCAGACTTGGCATGACCGGATAAACAGATACTAACTGGCAAACGCAATTGCTGCAGTAATAATGACTCCCCCTCTGTCACCAAGTCATGCCAAGATTTCGCCTGACCCAACTGACGACTCCAGTGTTCCAGTATCTGTTCATTGAGTACGGCGCCAGGAAACACCATCCGCTCGGACAATTGTCGTACCCATGGATAGACCACAGCCGCAATTAAGAGCACCACAAGAGAATACAACCAGAGCTGCCAGATCGGTACGTTGGTTAACGCAACCAGCCCGATGCGCCCAGAAAAAGTCCCCAAGACCGCAATCACACACAGGACGACCAGCATCATGACCAACACCAGCAGCGCTCGGTTAGCAAAGCGGTTCACCGCCAATATTTGATAGCGCACAACCCCGTAAACCAACAACAGCAAGTAACTGGGTAACAGCAACATTGGATACGGAAAAACGTTAATCCCCAAAGAAGGGAAAATAAAACTGGTGGCCAATAGTAAGCCCCATGCGCCTACCCCAAACATAGCGAGAATGGAGCGACGCTTATTCCCCGAATGCTGCTGCCACCCTAAAAGTAATACCCCGTGACCCGCGATACCCACCAACACCGTGTAACCTAAATTTATCGCGCCAAGTTGGTTAAAGATGAAAAATGGTCGCCCATCAATCAACGGAGTTGTATCCCCTGCCCCTACCCAAACGCTGTAAATCATCACCATCACACTGGTCAGATAGACACATGGCATATATCGAGAAAGAGCGTTTAACCAAGGGCGCTGAGCTGGGCCCTCATTGACAAAAAGCACCGCAAAATGCAGAAAGAAGGTCGGCATAAGAGGGTTAGCCAGTAACAGAAACATACCTATTGCATGCTGTTCATGAAAGAGCGCTAAGTGCCCAAAACACCACAGCGCCATCATCACAGCAAAGCCTGCTAAAGCCATTAAATCGCGCTGCTTATCGGCGCGCCATATCAACCAGCCTGCTACCAATACACCACATACACTGGTTACCCAGATAGAAAGCTCAAACACTGTCGACAACATCAAAACGTAAACCTCGTTTACACCTAAACCCCAACCTTAATCGTAAACATAGTTTACACTCTCTTCAAATGGTATTTTTTATACTTTAAATTCAACAACTTAAAACATATAACCACTTTGGCACATAGGTTGCTTTAACCAATTAAACATGACTTATCTCATAATCATAACGAAAAACGAGGCTACACCTATGGAACTTCAAACTTTACTGATCGATGGCATGGTACTTATCAGCATTATCTTGTTGGCCATTACACCTCTTGCCGTTAGGCGCTGGCAAGGCAGGCATTTAAAACAATCGATGCCATAAACGTGAATGCCACTCTATTCAGATTATATATTTCAACTTAAGACGGTCACCCTTCACGGTTTTTAAACGGATTCTCTTATGGAACTCGATACAGCGTTACTTTCTCGCCTACAATTTGCGTTTACGGTGAGCTTTCACATCATCTTCCCAAGCATCACTATTGGCTTAGCCACTTTGATTGCCATCTGGGAAGGTCTATGGCTTAAAACCCATGATCCACGCTACTTACAACTGGCCAAATTTTGGATCAAGCCATTTGCCATTACCTTTGGTATGGGGGTGGTGTCAGGAATCGTCCTGTCGTATGAGTTTGGCACCAACTTCTCGAAATTTTCCGATATTGTCGGCCCTGTATTAGGCCCCTTAATGGCCTATGAAGTATTGACTGCGTTTTTCTTAGAGGCGGGCTTTTTAGGTGTCATGCTGTTTGGCTGGCAGCGTGTCGGACGAAAACTGCACTTTTTCGCAACGGTCACAGTCGCCGTGGGGACTTGGATATCGGCCTTTTGGATCATCGTTGCAAACTCTTGGATGCAAACACCGCAAGGCTACACCATCGTAGACGGGCAGTTTCATGTCGCCAGTTGGTTTGAGGTGATTTTCAATCCATCAATGCCTTATCGCTTAAGCCATATGCTGTTGGCCTCTTTGATAACGGCGACCTTTGTCGTCGCAGGTGTGTGTGCTTATTACTTGCTTAAAAAACAACATGTGGCGTTCGCTAAAAAAGGACTGTCGATGACCATGTGGATTGCCTTAATCCTGACACCTCTGCAAGCTTACATTGGTGATCACCACGGCCTGAACGTTAAACAGTATCAACCCACGAAGTTGGCAGCAATGGAAGGTATCTGGCCCGCTGAAGAAGAGCGCGTCCCTCTGTTGTTGTTCGCTATGCCCAATTTGGAAACGGAATCCAATGACTTCGAACTGGGCATTCCCAGTTTGGGAAGTTTGATTCTTACCCACAGTTTTGACGGTGCTGTTCAAGGGCTAAAAGCGGTCCCGCCGGAAGACCGCCCCAATGTGCCATTGGTTTTCTGGTCCTTTAGGGTGATGGTTGGGCTTGGGGTCGGCATGATTGCGCTGGCATTCATTGCCCTATGGCTGAGAAAGCGCGGCACCCTGTTTGAAAACAAAGCTTTCCTAGCCGCTCTCGCCCTGTTTACGCCATCTGGTGTCATTTCGGTATTGGCGGGCTGGTATGTGGTCGAAGTAGGTCGTCAACCATGGCTGGTTTACAACTTAGTACGCACCAGCGATGTGGTCTCACCGCTTCCTGCTGAACGCGTGCTCTTCACGCTGATTGGGTTTGTTGTGATTTACACTTTGCTTCTGGGCGTTTATCTATACTTCATGCGCAAACTGATTAAGAAAGGGCCGCCAAGTATGGCGCATTTAGAACAGCAACTCATCGGTATGAAAGCACCTGGCTACGCGTTAGCGTGGGTAAAGAACTTAAAACATGAAGAAGGAGAAAAATAATGGACTTAATCTTGTTTTATTTTCTAATCCTAGGGTTTGCGGTATTGATGTACGTACTGCTCGATGGCTTTGATCTGGGCGTTGGGATTTTATATCCATGGTTTGATCGAGAAGGCGAACGCGATCATTTAATGCGATCGATTTCTCATGTGTGGGATGGCAATGAAACTTGGCTGGTGTTTGGCGGGGTTGTCCTGTTTGCCGCTTTTCCAGCGGCCTATGCGGGCATTCTTTCCACCTTTTACTTACCCATTATTTTGATGCTGTTTGCTTTAATATTTCGTGGCGTCGCCTTTGAGTATCGCTTTAAAGCGCACCGTTCTCGCCCATATTGGGATTTGGCGTTCAGCGCTGGCTCAGCGATCGCAGCGTTTTGCCAAGGATTGATTCTGGGCTCGATCGTCCAAGGTGTCAACGCGGATCAAATATCCGAAGCCAGTTGGTATTGGTTGTCTCCTTTTGCCATTTTAACCGGCTTTAGCGTGATGGCAGGTTATGCGTTACTGGGCGCCAGTTATCTTTATATGAAAAGTCGGTCTCGCATACAGCAACACGCGGCTCATCTGGCGAAACGCTTATTAGTCATTGTGATGCTGGCCATGTTGACCGTCAGCCTATGGACGGTTTTATCATCCGACGACATTCGTACTCGATGGTTTGATGGGTTGAACTTTTTGTACCTCAGCCCGCTACCTATTGTTTCATGCCTGCTTGCCTTTTTGGCTTGGCGCGGCTTTAACAATAACGCCCATGAAGTACGTCCGTTTTGGTTTGTTGCTGGTATTTTTGCACTGGGATTTGCAGGGCTAGTCGTCAGCTTATTTCCTTACCTAATACCCAATCAACTGACCATTTGGGATGCCGCTGCGCCCGATTCTAGTTTGAAATTCTTGCTGGTAGGCATTCTGGTTTTCATACCCCTTATTTTGGCTTATACGTTTTGGGGCTATCGTGTATTTGCCGGTAAGGTGGAAGACTATCAGGAGGGCTATTAATGAAACTCAAGTCTTGGCAGTGGTTCGCACTGCTCTATCTAATCGGCATCATCAGTGTGAGTGCATTGGCGTATGCCATGCGGCTGATTATTAATACAGCAGCGTAGTATCAAAAACGAGCTTGAGTTGTCATCCAAGCTCGTTTTCTTATTGGCCTCAAAAGAAATGGGACACTCTTTAAAACGATGCGAGAGAACTTTTACACGCTCACCTGAGACACGGTACACTAGCGATTCTATTTGAACTTATGAGCACCATTATGAAAGCTTTTTTCGTTGTTTTATTGACCATCATTATCAGTGGTTGTGCGACGCTGTCACAATTATCCACTTACACTGTATCTAATGCTGAACTGGAAAGCGTGCTCGACAGCCAGCTTGGAAAACTACAGAAGCAGTCAGAATTAGCTGGCATTCCTTTAGAGCTAGCGGTTGACGATATGACCGTGGATATCGGCCCGGATGGACGAGATGTTGTGCGTTTAGGTGCTTTAGCAACAGCCAGCATCAATGTATTTGGCTTTAAATACCCAGCCAAATTAAGCCTTGAAATGGAAGGCGCGCCTTACTATGACAGCGAAAAGAAAGCCATCTTTGTACGCTCGTTGTCTTTATTAGATAGCACCATTGATGCCGCCGGTTATAAGGGTAATTTAGCCCCTGTCAGTAAAGAAGTGATGATGCTGATTAATGGTTACCTAGCGTCTAACCCTGTTTACACATTAGACACGACAAACAACACGATTCGCTTGCTATCCAGTGTTCCATTAGATCTTTCAATTCAACAAGGTAAGCTAGCACTTAAACCTAAGCAGTAATCATCGTTTAAATGGATTTCAACTAGATCTTTGCTTGATGCAGCCAGCAGTAGATTCAAGCCTACTGCTGGTCGTAAACGCAGAATATGAAGTAACGCAGACAAAAATCAGACATAAAAAAGCCGAACACTGGGTTCGGCTTTTTTAAATTTTGGTAGGGCTAGGCAGATTCGAACTGCCGACCTCATCCATGTCAAGGATGCGCTCTAACCAACTGAGCTATAGTCCTAAAGTGGTGCTTATTATACGCAGAGAGCTTTCCAGATCAAGTGTTTAAACAAATTTTTTAAACACTTGTTTTCGCTCACTATTTACTCATCCTCAAGCGCCACGAGTAACTCGTGCCCAATGACTTCATCGATTAAATGATAAGGTACTTTGTACTGTTTTTCGCGAAACTTGACGACTACGTGCTCCAAGCACATCTTCAAGATAACGCAGTTTACAATTACCCCATTGTCGATCACACGAATGATATTTCTGGTATGTAGAGTCAACGCCATGTCTGATTCCTTAACTTATTCACCAACGTCTTTCAGTTTCTTCTGCAAGATACGTATTTGATCTCGGTAACCCGCTGCCAATTCAAACTGTAAGTTTTCTGACGCTGTCATCATCTCTTTTTGCAGCTCTATCATGGCTTTGCGCACTTCGGCTACGTCGTCCATCGTTTCGATTTCGTAGTCTTTTACTTTTTCTGCAACCTTACGAGTCTGCTTCGATTTGTTGCGACTGCCAGCGCCTGGGTTGTAGGCGCCTTCTAAAATGTCTTCAACCGATTTGGTAATACCTGTCGGAGTAATGCCATGCTCTTCGTTAAAGGCTTCTTGCTTAGCTCGACGACGAATGGTTTCGTCCATGGCACGTTGCATGGAGCCTGTTATGCGATCAGCATACAGTATCGCTTTACCTTTCACGTTACGGGCCGCACGACCAATGGTCTGGATGAGAGAGCGATCTGATCTTAAGAAGCCTTCTTTATCAGCGTCTAAAATCGCGACTAGGCTTACTTCCGGTATATCCAAACCTTCTCGCAGCAAGTTAATCCCAACCAGCACATCAAATTCACCCAGACGCAAATCTCGGATAATTTCAACGCGTTCGACAGTGTCGATGTCAGAGTGAAGATAACGCACACGAATACCGTGCTCATGCAGGTAGTCCGTTAAATCTTCTGCCATACGTTTTGTCAGTGTGGTGACGAGAACCCTCTCACCGGTTGGCAATCGTTTATTAATTTCAGACAACAAATCGTCGACTTGAGTCGTCACTGGACGAACTTCAATTTCCGGGTCAATCAGACCCGTCGGGCGGACAATCTGCTCAACGACCCAGTCTTGATGCTGCTCTTCATATTTACCCGGCGTTGCAGAGACAAAAATTGTCTGAGGCTTAATCTGTTCCCATTCTTCGAATTTCATCGGGCGATTGTCCAGTGCCGAAGGCAACCGAAAACCATATTCCACCAAATTTTCTTTGCGCGATCGGTCGCCTTTATACATCGCACCAATCTGCGGAACGGTCACATGAGATTCATCGATAATAAGCAATGCATTGTCAGGCAGGTAATCAAACAATGTAGGCGGTGGTGAGCCTTCTGGGCGACCAGATAAATAACGAGAGTAGTTTTCAACACCGGAGCAATAACCTAGCTCCTGCATCATTTCCAAATCGTAGTTCGTTCGCTGCTCTAAGCGCTGTAATTCAACCAATTTATTGAGCGATTTTAATTGCTCTAGGCGAACGTCCAGCTCTTTTTTGATTTTTTCAATTGCTTCGACGATGGTTTCACGAGGTGTGACGTAATGTGTTTTTGGGTAAATGGTGACACGCGGAACTTTACGAATCGTGCGATTGGTCAACGGATCAAATATCGCAAGGTTATCCACTTCGTCGTCAAACAACTCAATTCGAATCGCTTCGTCTTCGGAGTCAGCAGGAAAAACATCAATCACATCGCCACGTACACGGAAATTACCACGTTCAAAAACCATGTCATTACGCGTGTATTGTAATTCGGCTAAGCGACGCAATACGGAACGCTGGTCAATGTGATCGCCTCGATCCATGTGTAACATCATTTTCAAATAAGACTGCGGGTCGCCCAAGCCATAAATAGCGGACACAGTGGCGACAATAATAACGTCTTCGCGTTCTAATAAGGCTTTGGTCGCCGACAAACGCATTTGCTCGATGTGTTCATTTACCGAAGCGTCTTTTTCAATAAAAGTATCCGATGCGGCAACGTAGGCTTCCGGTTGGTAGTAGTCGTAATAGGAAACAAAGTATTCTACGGCATTGTTAGGAAAAAACTCTTTGAACTCACCATACAGTTGCGCCGCGAGCGTTTTGTTGTGAGCCATGACAATCGTCGGTCTTTTGACCTGCGAAATCACATTGGCCACGGTAAAAGTCTTACCTGAACCCGTCACCCCTAGTAACGTTTGATGAGCAAGCCCCGCATCAATGCCTTGCACCAATTTTTTGATGGCCCCAGGCTGATCACCAGCCGGCTGATATTGTGAAACTACTTGAAACTCTTGCGACACGTTTATGCCCTACCCTTTACATCAGCTAGACCTTAAAGACTAACAAATTTAGTGGTCTGAGTCCCAACAAGAACTTGGCATTAGAAAGAAAGTGTATAAAACCCCTTTGCACTAGTCTGAATCGCTCTATGTTCGACATTGCTAATATAACAAACAATATATAATATATAGGAATAACCTTATAACCTTAACAGAGGTAAGCAAAATGTCTGCTCAACCACACACTCAAGCATTCTTTGATGAAGCCACCTTTACGGTTTCTTATGTTGTCACTGACACATCGTCAAACCACTGCGTCATCATCGATTCCGTTTTAGATTATGACCACGCATCCGGTCGCACAAAAACCGACTCAGCTGATAATATTATTGAATACATTAAAAGCCGTGATTTAACCGTAAGCTGGATCCTTGAAACTCACGTCCATGCAGATCATTTATCTGCCGCACCGTATTTAAAGCAAGCGTTGGGCGGAAAAATTGTGATCGGCAACAACATCACGATCGTGCAAAATACATTTGGTACGCTATTGAATGTAGAGCCTCAATTTGCACGAGATGGCTCTCAGTTTGATCATCTTGTTGAAGAAGGCGACACGCTTGAGTTTGGCCATTCGACCGTGGAAGTGCTGCATACTCCCGGCCACACTCCAGCGTGTGTTACTTATGTTATTGGTGATGCAGCCTTTGTCGGCGACACTCTATTCATGCCCGATTACGGCACCGCTCGCTGCGATTTTCCTGGAGGGGATGCAGCCACTTTATATCGTTCTATTCAGAAAATTTTTGCTCTGCCTGAATCCACTCGCCTATTCATGTGTCACGACTATAAAGCTCCAGGACGGGAAGACTACCAATGGGAAACCAGTGTCGCGGAGCAAAAACAGGCCAATGTGCATATTCATCAAGGTATTTCAGAAACAACTTTCTGTCACATGCGCACAACAAAAGACGCTACGTTAGGCATGCCACGCTTAATTTGGCCATCCGTACAGATCAATATGCGCGCTGGGGATTTACCGCCTGCCGAAGAAAATGGCACGTGCTACATTAAAACTCCCATTAACTTGGTATAGGATTCGCAATGAATCGATTACTCCGCTACTTACCGGCAACGGTATGGCTTAAAGACTACACCCGGACAGACATGCAAACGGACATGATGGCCAGTGTCATCGTGACCATCATGCTGATTCCGCAAAGCTTAGCCTACGCTATGCTAGCAGGCCTTCCGCCTGCCGTAGGTTTGTATGCCAGTATTTTGCCTTTGGTTGCCTATGCCTTATTTGGTTCAAGCAGAACGTTGGCTGTCGGACCGGTAGCGGTTGTTTCTATGATGACAGGCACAGCGGCGTTGCAATTCGCGGCGCCCAACACGGCGGAATATTTAGCGATTGTTATCTTGTTAGCCGCTATCTCAGGCCTGTTTTTACTGTTACTAGGGCTGTTTAAACTCGGCTTTCTCGCCAATCTACTCAGTCATCCCGTAATCTCTGGATTCATCAGCGCATCAGCGATCTTAATAGCACTGGGTCAAGTAAAGCATTTACTTGGAATACAGGCATCAGGTCACAACTTGATCGATATGATGACCACCTTGTGGTCGAATCTACCTCAAACTAATGTCGACACTGTTTTAATCGGTGTCAGTGCCGTGTTAGCACTGTATCTGCTACGCCAGCACTTTAAGTCAATATTAATCATGTTCGGCTTATCTGATCACCATGCTCAGCTCGCATCGAAAGCCGGCCCTGTATTGGTCGTCGTGATCATGACGTTAATCGTGGCGGTTTTCCAGCTGAACACTGAAGGGGTCAAAGTGGTTGGCGACGTACCAAGTGGGTTTCCACCACTGGCGTTACCTAAGATGGATTTTCTGATGGCGATGGACTTGCTCCCCGCCGCTATCCTGATCAGTATTGTGGGATTTGTTGAATCCGTATCAGTGGCTCAATCTTTTGCAGCCAAACGCCGTCAAAGTATCGATCCGAATCAAGAATTAGTGGGGCTGGGGGCGGCAAACTTAAGTTCTGCGTTTAGCGGTGGATTCGCTGTTACAGGTGGCTTTTCTCGCTCAGTAGTGAGCTTTGATGCGGGAGCAAAAACGCCGATGACGGGGGTTTTCACGGCACTGTTAATCTTGCTGACACTAAGCTTTTTAACCGGCGCGTTTTACTATCTTCCTAAAGCAGTATTAGCCGCAACAATCATTGTTGCTGTTGTACAGCTCATCGATCTGAAAAGTTTTATTCATATTTGGCGTTACTCTAAACAAGATGTCAGCGCCTTGCTGGCAACCTTCTTTATGGTACTTTTTGTCGGCGTTGAGGCAGGCATCATAACAGGTGTCAGCTTATCTTTGATTCTATTTCTTTGGCACGCTAGCCACCCGCACATAGCCGTAGTAGGACGTGTCCCAGGAACAGAGCACTTCCGTAATGTCGAGCGTTTCCAAGTGGAAACAAATTGCGAAGTACTAACGGTTCGTATCGATGAAAGTTTATTTTTTGCGAACGCGCGTATGCTAGAAGATAAAATCAATCAACTGGTTGCCGAGCAAAAACAAGTAAAAGACGTCGTTCTCATGTGTACCGCCGTCAACATGATTGATGCCAGCGCCTTGGAAAGTCTTGAGATGATCTGCGCACGTCTACAATCCACAGATATTCGGCTTCATCTTTCAGAAGTGAAAGGACCAGTAATGGATCGGCTCAAAGGGTCCGCTTTCATTTCTCATCTTACCGGTGAGATTTATCTTACGCAAAATCAGGCTTTTGAAGCACTATGCCATCAAGAAGGGTGATCACCAGATCCCCCTTCTTTTCTCGTTTCCGCTATTCTCCAGCTTCTTTAACCTGAATCACCATTCGATTTTTTTCCAATAACGCCGGGCCGATCCCTTTCACTTTGGTCAGGTCTTCAATCGTGGTAAAAGGGCCATTCTGATCACGATACGCAATAATAGCTTCCGCTTTACTTTGCCCTACGCCAGTCAATACCAGATCTAACTCAGCCGACGTTGCTGAATTAATATCTAAAGGCTCTACCGCCATGGAAAAAACAGGAAAAGACAACAGGGAAACGGCCACAATACGCTTAAGTAATGATTTCATTCGCATACTCCTTATGCAGGGTTAATGGCTTCATGCCAATCAAATAAAAAGCCGATCAACAATTTGATCGGCTTTCAGAATATCACATACGTAAGTCTGCTCAATGTTTATGCAACAACACCTAACTCATTATTGACCTGAGTTAATACTTGGATAGGATCTTGTGCTTGCGTAATAGGACGCCCCATTACGAGATAATGACTGCCTGCCGCCATGGCTTGTACTGGCGTCATAATACGTTTTTGATCGCCTTGGTCTGATCCAGCTGGACGAATACCTGGCGTCACCAGCACAAAGTCTTTGCCTAATGTTTCAGACAACATGGAAGACTCTTGAGCAGAGCACACCACGCCATCCATACCGGACGATTGCGCCAGTTTGGCTAAACGCATCACATGATCCTGTGGCGATAAGTCAATACCAACTTCCACTAGATCCGTTTCGTCCATACTAGTCAGCACTGTTACCGCAATCAATAGCGTATTGTGGTCGTGAATCTGAGCCAGTCCATTCGCTGAAGCCTCCATCATACGACGACCACCACTGGCATGAACATTGACCATCCAAACACCTGCTTTGGCTGCTACCGCTACAGCGTTGGCAACCGTGTTGGGGATATCGTGAAATTTAAGGTCTAAAAAGACATCGAAGCCTAACGTATGCAACTCATCCAAAATCGCCGGACCCGCTTTGGTAAACAACTCTTTACCAACTTTAACGCGACACAATTTTGGGTCTAAGCGCTTTGCCATCGCAGTAGCTTGTTCGATTGTCGGATAGTCTAATGCTACAACGATTGGGGATGGGCAAGTCATTTAAAATCCTCTGCAATAAAATCTATTCACCCTCTAAACCATGAATCGGTTTTACCGTGCCCCAGCTCTTGCAACTCGGACACTGCCAATGCAGCTGATGACCAGAAAAGCCACACTGACGGCAACGATGTTTTGGTTTAGAAGAGGTTAACTGTTCAATAAGTTCGTATAAGACACTTAAGTTTTCTTGATCGTGACCATCTGATTCCGCGCGCTGCATATCAATCAGCTCTTGAAACCCCTTAATCGTTGGATGGGCACGAAGCTGCGTTATTATAAACTGTTCTGCGAACTCTTTGTCATCTTGCGCGTAATGTTCCGTCAGAGCTCGTATTAAGGTTGCCGACGGGTGCATTTTAAGCTGTTCTTGCAAAAACTTAAGATAGCCACCACTGCCCCATACTTTTAAGTAGCTGTCTCGCAGCATAGGGATGACAATCGGTAAAAACTCATGATCCTGATCGGCTACGGATTTAAGCTCCTTTATGGCATCACGGTAGCGTTTCTGACTGAGGTAAATATCAGATAAACCAATACTGGCGCGCACACAATCAACATCCACATCAATGGCGGATTTGTATTTCTGAAAAGCCGTCGTCCATTGCTCTTTTTTGATGGCTTCTTCTGCCAATTCACAGTAAAAGTGCGCTAAACGCTGAGCTTGTTTACGTGTGGGGAAATCACTTTGAAGTTGATGACCCATGCGGATGGCTTTGTCCCAGCTCTGCTCGAACTCATACAAATCCACCAACAACGTAAAGATTTCTTTTTGAAACTCTGTTTTACGAGCAGCAATATTCAACAACAGGCGTTCAGCACGATCCAATAAACCGGCAGACATAAAATCGCTAGCGAGTTCTAGTTGAACAAGTCGCGTATCTCTAGGTGAGATGTCAGGGCGAGCTAATAGACTCTGATGAATATTGATCGCTTTTTGGATTTCTCCTTTCTTACGAAACAAGTTACCCAGCGTCAAATGGATATCGAAGGTATCAGAATTAACTTCTAATGAATCAACGAAGGCATCAATCGCTTCCGACTGCTGCCCATTAAGTAAATGATTTAGGCCCCGAAAATAATCGTTTGGGACTTTTTTAAAATCTTCTTTCTGATTTTCTTTAGTACGACGACGCCCTAACACCCAACCGATGAATAAGGCGACAAAGAGAACTACAAATAAGCCCCATTCGGTCAAGGGACTACTCCCGCTCCGCTAATTCGGTAGACAAAGATGCTTTGCGCAGATTATCAATTTCAGTTTGTAAATTCACAAGCTGCTTATTTTGCTTGCGCGCACGACGCTCTAATCTAAAAAGCAACATGCTAGACGATGCCAACGCCAAAATGACGCCTACTGCAAAAGCAATAATCATATACAAAGCGATACTTAACTCTGGCGATTGCCACAAAACCAGATCAAGCGTTATCACTTGTCCGTTTCGGATTGCAAAGAAAAGACCGATAAATAAGAAAAAAGCTAGGACTACTAAGAGTACCACTCGCTTCAGCCATTTAAGCATAAAACACCCATATACTGCGTCATTCAGCTTATTATGCCGTCGAGCAGAGAAAATTTCGATAGAAAATTAGCCAAACTCTTTCGTATCTGCGACAGAGTTCACTAATTCACGCAATTCTTTACCAGGCTTGAAGTGGGGAACGTACTTAGAGCCCAGCTCAACTGATTCACCAGTTTTAGGGTTTCGACCAATACGAGGTGCACGGTAATGCAGAGAGAAACTACCAAAACCACGAATCTCAATACGTTCGCCATTCGCCAATGCTTCAGACATATGCTCTAACATTGCCTTTACAGCCAACTCAACCTCTTTGACTGGTAGATGCGGTTGCTGGTCTATTAGCATTTCTATCAGCTCAGATTTTGTCATCAGTGTCCTCTCGACTATATTTTGATCACACCCTTAGACTAGCTAAATTTAGAAAGAAAGCAATAACTTAACGCGTATTAAGGACATTTTTCCCGCTTTTTTTGGCTTTCTATAACGATTATTTCTTCTAAGACTTTGGGATGACTAGCATCCAAAGAGGCGAACTTCTATAATTGCCGCCATTACTTAACACAAGTGGATATTAAACATGAGCTTCAAACACATTCCAGCTGGCCGCGACGTGCCAAACGACATCAACGTAATCATTGAAATTCCTGCCGAGGCAAACCCAGTTAAGTACGAAGTAGACAAAGACATGGACGCGTTGATCGTAGACCGTTTCATGACGGCGCCTATGTTCTACCCCGCTAACTACGGCTACGTAAACAACACACTAGCTGACGACGGCGACCCAGTTGACGTTCTAGTTATCACACCATATCCAGTGGTTGCTGGTTCCGTCATCCGTTGCCGCCCAGTTGGCGTACTTAACATGTCTGATGAAGCAGGTATGGACGCTAAGCTTGTTGCAGTTCCACATGACAAACTAAGCAAAGAATACACTCACATCCAAGATGTGAATGATATTCCTCAACTACTTCGCGACCAAATCGAGCACTTCTTCGAAAACTACAAGAAGCTTGAGCAAGGTAAGTGGGTAAAAGTTGAAGGCTGGGCAAATGCTGACGAAGCACGCAAAGCATTGGTTGAAGGCGTAGAAGCTTACAACGCTCAGTAATCGTTTGATTACAAGATGAACCAATAAAAAAGCCGACCCAATGGATCGGCTTTTTTCGTTTTAGCAAATACTAAGCCTAAACGGCAATTAGCCTTCTAATCCATCTAGGAAGCGCTCTGCGTCTAATGCCGCCATACAGCCTGTGCCCGCGGAGGTAATCGCTTGACGATAAATATGATCGCTCACATCACCTGCTGCAAACACACCTTCAATGCTGGTTTGCGTTGCGTTACCGTGTGTTCCGGATTGCACCGATAGGTAACCATCTTTCATGTCCAGTTGACCTGCAAACATGTCCGTATTTGGTTTGTGACCAATGGCAACAAAAAGACCGGCTACCGCTAGCTCTTTGAATTCACCTGTTTGATTATTCTTAATACGTACACCTGTCACACCCGAACCATCACCCAGTACTTCGTCTAATTCGCTGTGCCATTCGATGTTTACATTACCATTCTCTGCTTTTTCAAGTAACTTGTCGGACAAGATCTTTTCAGAACGGAATTTATCACGACGGTGAATAACCGTTACTGTTTTAGCAATGTTCGCTAGGTAAAGCGCTTCTTCAACGGCCGTATTACCGCCGCCGATCACGGCAACATCTTGGCCACGGTAAAAGAAACCATCACAGGTGGCACAAGCCGACACGCCTTGCCCCATAAATTTCTGCTCGCTTTCCATACCTAGGTACTGAGCACTCGCACCGGTTGCGATGATCAACGCATCACAGGTGTAAACACCACTGTCGCCTTCTAGACGGAATGGACGGTTTTGTAGATCTACTTTGTTAACGTGGTCAAAAATAATTTCTGTTTCAAAACGCTCTGCGTGCTGACGCATACGATCCATCAATTCAGGACCTTGCACACCGTTTACATCACCGGGCCAGTTATCTACTTCCGTTGTCGTGGTTAGCTGACCACCCATCTGCATGCCTGTTACCATAACAGGGTTAAGGTTGGCACGAGCCGCATACACTGCAGCAGTGTAACCAGCTGGGCCTGAGCCCAAGATCATTAATTTAGCGTGCTTAACATCGCTCATATGGAATGCTCCTTAAATTAAATATCCTAGCCGAGGTGTAACACGGCTTCGTTATGGGCGTAGGATAAAGAAACCGCTAGCAAATAGACACCGAAAAAAATTAATTGAGAAAATAGGGGTATTCTATGAATTTTGAGCACCGCAACAAGGGCACTCAGGGTCCGGAGACAACCGCATAGTGCGCCAATCACCGCTGAGCCCATCAAATAACTGCAATGACCCATGTTTAACTTGGCCCACTCCACTGAGTAACTTTATGGCCACAAGCGCCTGCTGAACTCCAATCGTACCAACAACAGGACCAATAATACCGTTGGTATTGCAGCTGAGCTGTTGATCTGACAAATCAGGGTATAAGCATTCATAGCAAGGCGTTACGTTTTGGTCGTAGCGAAAAGTGATCAACTGCCCTTCCCAACGAATGGCCGCACC
Organism: Marinomonas gallaica; assembly: GCF_001639745.1. Lineage (GTDB taxonomy): Bacteria > Pseudomonadota > Gammaproteobacteria > Pseudomonadales > Marinomonadaceae > Marinomonas > Marinomonas gallaica. The sequence continues at coordinate 50,097 of NZ_LTAX01000006.1, read as the reverse complement.
ACTGACTAAAGGACACTGACGCGCCAACGCCCAGCGATGCACCATTTTCCGTGTAGTGAAATTATCACAGCAATCCAAAATCACATCGGCGCCATCTAAGTATTGATCGATGTTTGCGGCACTCAAACGCGCATTGATTGGCACGATATCGACATGTTCATTGCGGGCGATCAACTGCTTATATGCAGCCGATACTTTAGGTTGTTCCACATCCTCCTGCGTATATAACACTTGACGCGGCAAATTACTGACATCAACAACATCATCATCAATCAGTGTTAATGAGCCAACCCCTGCTCCCACAAGATACGTGGCTGCAATGTTACCAAGGCCACCAGCCCCAATAATGACAGCGCGCTTGCCAGACAGTGACATCTGACCTTCAACATCAAAATTAGTAAGAAGCAATTGTCGACTGTAACGCATCAGCGCTTGTTCATTCATACCACTTATTTCCTGCCCGTATGGTCAATATTTTGTTAAAATGAGAGCAATTAACTGCTGGATTACAAAGATGAAATTTCCCGGTCGACGCAAACTTAAACATTACTTCCCAGTCACTCAGGCAAATTCCAATTTACCTAAGTCTGAAGTTCAGCCAAGCAAAGATACCTACATCGTCGGTTTAGATGAAACCATTGTCGATGTTATTGCAGCCGTCGAAGACGATTTTATGGCGCGACATGGTATCCGAAAAGGCTTATCAAACCTAGTCGACACAGAAACCGCGAGCAAAATCTATCGCGAACTGCTCGCAGAAGGACGAATATCTGATCATTTTGCAGGCGGTACGATTGGTAACACCTTGCATAACTACTCCGTTTTAGCCGATGACAAATCTGTACTGCTCGGAGTGATGTCTAATAGCATCATGCTTAATTCGCCAGAGTATCACTACATATGTCATACCAGCAGCAAGGTCGATATGAGCCACTTACAAGGTGTTGAGGAAGACATTGGCCGAGGTATTACACTTATAAGTCAAGATGGTGAGCGTACGTTTGCTATCGCCCCTAATGCGATGGACGATATCTGCCCAGAGGTTGTGACGGAAGAGATCATTTCTAATGCATCGGCCTTTGTTACCTGTGCCTATCCGCTTCGACACGCCAATAAGCCGATCAAAGCCACACTAATGAAATGTCTAGAACTGGCAAACAAGCATAATGTTCCCGTGGTGCTAACGCTGGGCACCCAGCATTTAGTCGAAGAATACCGTGATGAGATAGAGCACATTATCAAAGACTACGTGTCTGTCGTTGCGATGAACGAACAAGAAGCGCAAGCATTAACAGGTCAATCAAGCGTACTTCTGGCTGCGCAAACAGCCTTAGATTGGTGTGATATGGTGCTACTAACAGCGGGAGCGGAAGGGCTGTATCTATGTGGCTACAGTGATGACGTTCATAAACGTGAAACAACGCACCCCATTAAGTCCGCTGAGATAGCAGATTTCAATCGCTGGGAATTCTCTCGCCCTCAGCGCCAACAAGACTGCCAATCCCCTATAAAAGTATATTCGCACATTGATCCCTACATGGGTGGACCTGAGCGCATCCGCAATACGAATGGAGCTGGTGATGGCGCTTTATCAGCATTATTACATGACATCGCGGCCAATGGTTTTCATCAACAGCAAGTACCAAACAGCAGTAAGCACGAAACCAAGCATTTAACCTATTCTTCTTTCGCGCAAGTCTGTAAATATGCAAATCGTGTAAGCTATGAAATTCTAAGCCAACACTCTCCAAGGCTATCAAAAGGACTACCTGAGCGAGAAGACAGCTTAGAACAAGCCTATTGGGCTCGATAGAAAATTAAAAAGCCGACTTAGGAACTAAGTCGGCTTTTTAATATGGTACCAGTGGCCGGACTCGAACCGGCACGCTTTATAGGCAATGGATTTTGAATCCATCGTGTCTACCAATTCCACCACACTGGCTTTGAAATTGTGCCGCATATTCTAGCGTTTTTTAGAACACTGTCAATGGCTTAGTGGAAAATTATTCAAGTGTACTTAAAATACCTTGTGACCACACTAACGACTCAAAATAGTGTGCACTAAGTTGGTTACGAATCCCTATAGGAAGTTTGAAAAGTTCTTCTAACCTCCCTCGCTCCATGCACTCTACACTGTAAAGGACTTTCCCCAAGTTACCTTTATATTGTTTCAATGCGTCTTCTAACTCACTATTAAGTTTAATTTGCTGTAGTAACTCGCTTTTTGGAATCTGAAGAATTACATCCATCCCCGACATCAAACCAACCATAAACGCTTCATCACTGTTTATATGTTTAGATTGCAGCGCTATGAGCTCACAACACCGAGCCCGTGCTAAAAGCTGTCTAATATCAGTTGAATTGCTTTTATTGTTAGCGCTTAGCGCTATTAGCATTGTCCAACGCTTAAGCTGCGTTAACCCAAGATAGGTAACAGCCTCTTTAATCGAAGAAACAGACACCCTTAACCCAACGACTGGACTATTCAGCAAACGCAACATTTGGAAAGACAGTGCGGGAGCCTGTGCTACCAATTTAGACACTTCGTTAATACATACATCTATATCTTGCAATATATTAAGCAGGCGTAAGGCATTCTGCGTATCCGATTCTATACGTCGCCCTTTAACTATTTCAGGTCGACATAAATGATAGCCCTGAAAGTAATCAAACCCCATCTCAAGACACGACATAAACATCGCTTCATTTTCAACTTTTTCTGCAACTAACTTTAAGCCTAAATTTTTTAGTCGCTCAATCTCGTTGACAATGCTGCTTGGAGGAGTACTGAGCACATCAATTTTGACAATCGACATGTAAGGCAAAAGCGGCTGATAGGACTCTGTATATTCATAATCATCTAAAACAAAACGAAAGCCCTGCTCATGCCACCTTTTAATCGCCAAAATGAATTCAGGCGTAATCGTTTGATTTTCTAGAATTTCAATGAAGACGGTATCAGGGGAGATAGGAAAAAAAGCTTCTGACAACACAAGCTCTGCTGTCATGTTGATAAAAAAAGGCTGCCTAAGTTGAGTATTAAGTTCACTGATGCCCATGCATAAGTTCACCAACACTTGGCTTGTTGCCATTTGCGGGTTATCAAAGACAGCATACTCTTCATGCTCCCCGCGAAACAGTAATTCATAGCCAAACAGCTTTCGATTCCTGTCGAAAATAGGCTGTTGCGCCATTAAAAGTTGATCAAAAGCCACTGCTTCCATTATTGAGCACCCTCGATTCGCAAAAAAACTGTGAGCTTAATAAAACCAACGCTCCCAAAATGCCGATTCATGATAAACAGGAATTGTGTAAATTAATAGACTTCCCATGTAACGGTTTGTTTTTGTTGCTCTGATTTTATTGACATGCGATACCGACATCCATAAAATCCATTTCCGTTAATTAGTTCACATCTTTGAATTGATTGGGGCCTTAGCTCAGCTGGGAGAGCGGTTCGCTGGCAGCGAACAGGTCAGCGGTTCGATCCCGCTAGGCTCCACCATACTTCCTAACACTCGTCATATCCTCCCTAATACACAGTAAGACTAAAAACAGCATTATTTATGCATTTCGTATTGGCGCGTAGGGATTTTATATATGCGAATGCGGCTTAACGGATCTCCACTTATTGAGTAAAAAGCTGTAGGCAGCAAAACCACCAACGATAACATTACGACTATAATTCCCTTATTACAAAGTGATCCGAAATACGGGACAACCGAGTAATCATCTGTTAGTAGTTCGCACAAATAAGGGCATCGACGTAAATGAAAGATCTCTTCTCACAAATTGAATCGGAGCCTTTGTCTCTTTTGCCATACGATGGCGATGTAACGTATTACGGCCATTTGATTCAACCAGAGCAGTCCCACATTTACTTTAACCAACTACTTAACGAAATCGATTGGCAACATGATCAAGCCGTGATTTTTGGCAAACGCATCGTCACCAAACGTAAAGTAGCCTGGTATGCGGAACACGCCTTTCAATACACTTACTCTAAAACCACCAAAACAGCCAAGTTATGGACTCCTCTTCTATTAGAAATAAAAGAACACGTTGAACGACAGACGCAAGAACATTACAACTCCTGCTTATTGAATCTTTACCATGATGGTTCTGAAGGTATGTCTTGGCACAGTGATGCAGAACGCGAACTGGTCGAACAAGGCGTGATTGCGTCTCTAAGCTTTGGCGCAAAACGTAAGTTTTCTTTCAAACATAAAGACACTAAAGAAACCTATTCAGTTGAACTAGACTCGGGCAGTTTACTGGTTATGAAAGGCGCGACTCAACGCCATTGGTTACACAGCCTTCCGTCCACTAAAAAAGTCGACACACCACGTATCAACCTTACCTTTCGTCAGATTCGAACCGAGTAAATAGTAGTGGCTTTTCCACGTTTGAAATAGGATGGTTTTAGGCTACGTGTACCCTAACTTTTATGATAGGGTACACACACCTTTTTATATGATTGAGTAAGGAAAAATGGGTAAAGAAATTGTTTTAACCGGTATCACAACGTCGGGGACACCCCACCTAGGCAACTATGTTGGCGCAATTCGCCCAGCCATTGAAGCCAGCCAACGCGAAGACACAGAATCTTTCTTCTTTCTAGCCGATTACCATGCCTTGATTAAATGTCAGGATCCAGAGCGTGTAAAACAATCTCGTCTAGAAATCGCGGCAACTTGGCTAGCGTGTGGCCTAGATACTGACAAAGCAACTTTCTATCGTCAGTCTGATATTCCTGAAATCTCTGAGCTTAACTGGCTACTGACTTGCGTCACCGCAAAAGGTTTAATGAACCGTGCTCATGCTTATAAAGCAAGCGTTGATGACAATGTCAATAAAGGCCAAGACCCCGATTATGGCATCACAATGGGTCTATTCTGCTACCCCGTTTTAATGGCAGCGGACATTCTGGCTTTTAATGCCAATAAAGTTCCCGTCGGCCGCGATCAGATTCAACACATCGAAATGGCGCGCGATATTGGCTCTCGCTTCAACCATTTGTTTGGTGAGCATTTTGTCATGCCTGAGGCTGTGGTCGCTGGCGATGACAGTGCCATTTTAAAAGGCTTAGATGGCCGTAAGATGAGTAAGAGTTACAACAACACCATCCCACTTTTTGATACTGAAAAGAAATTAAAAAAAGGGATTAACAAAATCGTCACCAACTTGCTTGAACCTGGAGAGCCTAAAGACCCTAATAGCTCTACCGTATTTGATGTCTATAAAGCCTTCGCAACACCTGAACAAACAGCTGAGATGCACCAAAAATTCTTAGAGGGTATCGCTTGGGGTGAAGCTAAGAAGGAACTTTTTGAACTGATTAATAGTCAACTAGAAGAGCCAAGAGAAAAATATCTTGAGCTTATGGCGAACCCTGCCGAAATCGAAGCAGTTTTACAGGCCGGTGCTGAAAAAGCCCGTGCCCGAGCACGAGCTCTGATCTCTGACCTTCGTAAAGCAGTTGGTTTGGTTAACTTCGTCTGATTTGGAGAAATAACGTGAGAACATCAGTTTATGCCTTACTTATGGCATTTGTATTAGCAATCGGTATGGGAGGTTTTGCCTCTGATGCGGAAGCAAAACGTCTTGGTGGCAGCAAAAGCTTTGGTAAAAGTTTTTCTACCAGTAAAAGTGCAACTAGCCCGACAAGTAGCAGCACATCAAAAGCGGCTGCTGCAGGCGGTACTACTAAGAAATCCGGCTTCCTTGGCGGCTTAGGTGGTGGACTTTTAGGTGGCCTATTGGCGGGTGGCTTATTTGCCGCACTCATGGGCAGTGGTGCATTCGATGGTATTTCCTTTGGTGACATTCTACTGTTCGCAGTGATCGGCTTCTTGATCTACAAATTCTTCTTTGCCAAGAAACGTCAAGCTGCGCAAACAGCTGGCGCGCAAGGTATGTACCGTGAAATGCCTAATTCGACACGCGACAACGTACAGCCGTCACCGATGTCTGGTATTTCTGGCTTCGGCTCTCAACCTGAGATCCAACTTCCGCCAGGCTTTAATGAACAAGCCTTCATTGCTGAAGCCAAGAACCATTATGTGACGCTGCAAAAAGCATGGGACAACAACAACTTCGAAGAAATCAGTGACTACTTTAGCGCAGATGTTTGTGCTATGTTGCGTGAAGAGCGTGCTAAATATGGTTCAGATAAACCTCGCACAGAAGTCGTTTCCTTAATGGTAGACCTTGTTCGTGGTGAGTTTATCGGCTCAACAGCTTCTATTTCATTACGTTTTAGCGGTTGGATCAAAGAAGGTGATCAAACCACTGAAGCCAATGAAGTATGGCATTTAGAGAAAAACCTTGAAGATGCTCAAGGCAATTGGACAATTGTTGGCATACAACAAGACAACTAATTGTTACTTAATTTATCAAGCCAATGCGTTGTATTTCGTCTATTCTACTAAGTAAACGAGCAGCGCATTAGCGCATATCATCGGATTGATAATAGGTTTAGAGCCATGTCTGAATTAGCGACAATCAAAGAATCAGGAAATTTGCCTACTGAAAGTAAGAAGGGAGAATTACTTCAATACCTTACTTTCAAACTTTTGGATGAGACTTACGGCATCAATGTAATGCAAATCAAAGAAGTTTTGCGTTACAGTGAAATTGCTCCTGTTCCAGGAGCTCAGTCTTATGTCCTTGGTATCGTCAACCTTCGCGGTAATGTTGTAACGGTAATTGATACTCGTGTTCGATTTAGTTTACCTGAGTGTACTATTTCCGATGACACACGCATTATCATTATTGAACATGATGGCGAGCAAATAGGCATGCTAGTTGATGCTGTAAAAGAAGTATTTTACTTGTATCAAGGTGAAATCGAACAAAGCCCTAGTGTCGGTAACGATGAAGCGCTGATGTTTATCCAAGGTGTCTACCAGAAGGAAGAAGAGTTAGTGATTCTTCTGGACCTGAACAAAATGATTGATTCAGACAATGAGCAACTTGCGATTGGCTCGATGATTTAATGGTTGATTTTCAATAAAAAAGCAGCTTAGGCTGCTTTTTTATTGTGCGAAATACGGATATTAGAATTCGTTCATAGATTCATGAACATAATCCGGCAGATCTTTTTCTGCTGGAATCGGTGTTGATTTCCCAGCATCGTCTATAGCAACAAACTTAAACAGACCTTCTGTTACTTTTTCACGTATTCCGATCCGTCCTCGGCGAACCCATGCTTCCACATGAATATCCATGGAGGTACGCCCTACTGCTTTCACATACGTATAAACACCTAATATATCGCCCACCTTAACTGGACGAATAAAACTCATCCCATCCAATGAGACGGTCACCACACGTGACTGAGCACGTTGCCCAGCACAAATACCAGCCGCGATGTCCATTTGAGACACTACCCAACCACCAAAAATATCACCTGCTGGGTTTGTATCCCCAGGCATTGCTACGGTACGCGTAGTAAGGCGACCTTTTGTTTCGTTTACTTCCCCAGACATTCATTTCTCCTACTGTCGGAATCGACACTTTATAACAAAGCTGAGCATCAATATCAGTAACTGTTTTGACTCTTTAACTCCGCAGCACTCTGAATTAGCATTAGCAACGCGATTTCGCCTAGAAGGAAACAAAATTATGCGCCAATTTGATAGTAAACTCCCTAGTACTGGCACCACCATTTTTACGCAAATGTCTGAATTGGCCGCCAAACATCAAGCGATCAATCTCTCTCAAGGTTTTCCAGATTTTGATGGGCCAAGCGAGCTATTAAACCGAGTGGGTCATTACATTCAGCAAGGCGCCAACCAATATGCTCCGATGACAGGTGTTCCTACCCTGCGTCAGGCGATCCAAAGCAAGTTGTCGCGTTGCTACAATCACCAAGCCGATGTAGACACCGACATTACCGTCACATCCGGTGCGACAGAAGCCTTGTTCGCAACGATTTCAGCGTTTGTACAACAGGGTGATGAAGTCATTGTATTTGACCCAGCTTACGACTCCTATGATCCCACTATTCGCCTAAATGGGGGCATACCGGTGCACCTTGCCCTATTGCCACCCTCCTTTGCCATTGATTGGCAAACCGTCGCAAATGCCGTTACCGAGAAAACTAAGATCATTATCGTTAACTCACCTCATAATCCAACGGGGACAGTATTCTCGAGCAATGATTTAGATGCGTTGTACGAGTTAGCGGAGCAGCATGATTTATTAGTTCTGTCCGATGAAGTATACGAGCACATCGTATTTGAAGGCGCTGAACATCAAAGCGTGTTACGTCACAAGGCTCTAGCTAAACGCAGCGTTGTCGTGTCTTCATTTGGAAAGACGTACCATACAACAGGCTGGAAGATTGGTTACTGCGTTGCCCCCGCGGCATTAATGGCTGAGGTTCGAAAAGTCCATCAATATCTGACGTTTAGTTCCAGCACACCGATGCAGTTGGCTTTAGCTGACTATCTAGCGGCGCACCCCGAACACGATGAAATACTACCGAGCTTCTATCAGCAAAAACGGGATTTCTTCAATAAAGCAATGAGCAATAGCCGGTTCACATTTACACCGTCGCCAGGCACCTACTTCCAACTAATGGATTACAGTGCTATCCAAGATATACCTGACAGCGAATTTGCATTGTGGCTGATTGAAACCGCAGGTGTCGCGGCCATTCCGATTTCTGTTTTTTACCAAACACCGCCAGAAGACCTGCGTTTGGTACGTTTCTGCTTTGCCAAGCAAACAAGCACGTTAAGTGCCGCTGTTAAACAACTGGTCACGCTGTAGGTTAATTGACCTACACCTGATAACTTCGAGCCACCGCGCAGGTGGCTTTGGTGTTCTTGATTTTGTTTAAGCAGAGCTCCGGTGAGGCGCCTGTTCTACTTCTCGCGCCCACTAAGGCAGCCGACTCGGCAACGCCATATACACCAACGGTTTTAAACACATAGTCCGAGCGCGTACTCAGTAACGGCTCAACCTCTGATAGAGCGTGAGCTGAGTACGTTATAAAAGGCCATTGATACTTACGCGCCAATTCAATCAAATGCGTTTCATCGGCTTTAATATCGATACTGTAAAGTCCCGATACTTGCTCGGGTGTTAAGCCTATTTGTGCCAGCCCTTTCAGCATTAAGTCTTCTAAATAAGGTAATGGACAATGACGCTCGCATCCCATGCCAAGCGTATACACTGGATTTAAATAGGCATTAGCAGTGGTCATAACCAATTGCGCCCCCATTAACTCTGACATTTCCAGCCCCCACTGATTAGCGCCACCCTCATGTCCTGACAATAATGGAATCACGAATTGCCCTAATTCATCCATTACCAATACAGGGGGATCTTGGTGCTTGCTTGCAATGACGGGCGCTAGGGTACGCATGACAATGCCGGTAGCACAAATAAACAACAGCGCATCGCCCTCGCGAAAATAGCCTTGTACGACATCAGCAAACGGCTTGGGCTTAAAATGTAATTGGCTATGTGGTAACGCTGCATGAAGTTGCTTACCCAACGCCAGCCCTGCATCCGTTAAGGCAATGATACGTATCACCGTGTACCTCGCTCTTGACGTGTTATTACAAACAACGAAAAGTAAGGCCCAGCGTCATCCGCCAACTGACTCACATTTCGCTCAATACGCTCGTTGTCACGGCCGATGTGCTCAAGATACTGAGCATCCGCCACTCGCTGTGTCTCACGTAAGGCTTGCAAAATCTTCGATCGAGCACGCCCAGCCTTCATGATCACAACGGAATCATGTTGCTTAAGCGCTTCGCTTAATTGCTCCTGGGTATGACGACCACTCATGACACAAAAAGACTCTTTCAATACCACCAAAGGATGCTGTAACGCTGAAGCCGCCGCATGAACACTGGAAATACCAGGAATGACTTGTACTTTGAAGCGATGAATTAAGCGTTCCATCACATAAGCAAAAGAGCCAAAAAACAAGGGATCCCCCTCACATAAAAAAGCGACATCTAAGCCTTGCTCTAATGCGCAGGCGATTAAGGTGACTCCTTGATCATAAGCCTCATTCGCTGCATCCCGTTGCGTCGACATCGGCATTCCGATCACAATATCATCCAACTCTGGCTGACGACGATCTAAGGCAACCTGCGCAATTTGCTTGGCTTGAGATTGACCTGACTCACCAGCAAGATACGCAATAACATCGGCCTCTTCGATATGACGAACCGCTTTTAAGGTCAATAACTCAGGGTCACCTGGCCCTACACCTACTCCATATAAAATTCCGTGTGACGCCATTAGGCTTTCTCTCCTGATAAACATTTTTCAAAGCGCCACAAACTAACGGGTAAATGTGGTCGGCGTATACGTTTACCGGCCAATCGTTCGCCGCGATACACTTGAAGCGTTGAGCTTTCATCATAGGCATCTTGCGCCGTATCGCGTTTTGCTAAAAATGTCATGGTTTCCATCATCGTGGCATCGGTCACAGCATTGACTAACAACACGCCTCCTAAAGGCAAACGCTGCCATACCTCATCGAGAAGCGCCTGCATTTCACCATCACTCCCGCCAATAAAGACGCGCTTAGGTGCCGGTAAATTAGCCAACGCCTCTGGCGCTCGCCCTTGCACAACATGCAGGTTTTTGACCACGCCAAAACGCTCACGATTCGCCTCTAAGCATGATAATCGCGTGTCATGATGCTCTATTGCGAAGACCTCACTCTCGGGGTTCCAGTAAGCCAACTCAACGCTAACTCCGCCACAGCCAGCGCCGATATCCCATACAACTTCTTTGGCTTCAACACCAAGATAGGAAAGTACTGCTAAACGCACTTCGCGTTTGCTGATCATCCCTTGACCATCACCTTTATCTGTGACGAATAAACTATCTTTAAAACCCGGTGTGGAAGGCAAACGTCCCGGCTGAGCGCTGGTATTAACAATAACCACATTTAGGGGATCAAATGCGTCTTCCACATGAGCCAAGCTATTGGCCGTATAGCGAACCACACGTTCATGTTCGTAACCTAGGCGCTCGCAGACAAACAACTCACTCAAACCAAGTCCCATCTCAACACACTCTTTGGCAATGGCTTGAGGATTGTTGGTTTTGTCGGTCAGCAACAACAGCGTTTTAGATGGATGAAGCTGAGTACGAATCGAGGCCAACGGGCGGCCATGTACACTGAACACCTGAGCATTCTGCAGGGAGATCCCCAAACGATGACAAGCAGCTTGGATACTGGAAACATTTGGGTAAAAGCGCACTTCTTGATCACTAAAGCAACGATGTACCCATGCACCAATACCATAGTACAGCGGATCACCTGAGGCTAAAATCACCACACGCTGCACACCTAAAGAAGCCCATTCATCCATGTGATGCTTCAAGTCCTTTAGTTTAGGTAATAGATGCGTTTGCGCGGTGGTGCCATACATTTTCACCATCGACAACTGGCGCTCACTGCCCACCAATTTATCTGTCTCAGTAAGCTTAGCGAGTACTTCTTGCGCTTCTTTTGGTAATTGCGCCTGTTCATTTATCCCTAATCCAATAACATGAATTTTCACAGCATTCCCTACCCTGAATTTAATAATATTCGCCGATATTACAGCGTAATAAAGCGTTGCAGCTGGCCGATGTAACAGCACTGCCGCCCATGCGACCGAGTAAGGTCACACACTCAACGCCCAACACTTTATGGTCATTCCATAGAGCTTGCTTGGATTCAGCCGCTCCAACAAAACCAACTGGCATACCGATGATCAACGCCGGTTTTGGCGCGCCTGCACGAATCATTTCCAGCAAACGAAACAGTGCCGTAGGCGCATTGCCAATCAATACCACACTGCCGGCAAGATGCTCTTGCCAAAGACTTAAGGCGGCCATAGAGCGCGTCTCATCTTTACTTTTAGCCAGCTCAGCTGTTTTTGGATGATTCAAAAAGCACAAAGGCTCGCGTTCGATCATACGTTTGGTCACCCCCTGCTTCACCATTTCTACATCGCAAAGAATCGGACAGTTTTGCGCCAAGGCGATTCGGCCCATCTCACAAGCGTTATCACTTAAACGTATCTGTTTGGCGATATCTGGCAGCCCTAAGCTGTGTACGATTCGCATGACGACTTGTTGCGCATCACGGGATAAATGGTCTAATTGGGTTAAGGCACGAATTTGTCGAAAGCTTTCCTGCTCAATGCCCTGCGGGCTTGCATCGTATTTGTAAGTCACTGCTGTTGCGTTCCCTGAGTACGAGATGAAGTTGATACGATCGCTTGAACCGCATTAATGAGTTGAGAATATTCTGAAAAGGTTTGCTTAGCATCCCGTACAGTTGGGCGTTGATGCAGTAACACGGGGATACCTAGCTCACGTGCGGCTTCAAGCTTAGCTGAGGTCGAATCTCCCCCACTGTTTTTGGTCACGATCACATCAATTGCATGCGCTTCGAGTAGCTGTCTTTCGTGCTTTACATCAAACGGTCCAATGGCTTTTAACCAAGTAATGTTGGCGGGCACATCACATGTCGGCGACGCTACCGTACGCCAAACACCTTGCTCAAAAGAGCTTTGAGATGTTAATGCTTGAAGCAATGGAAGCGTCATCTGCCCTGCACTGAGTAAAGGTCGTTTAAAGCCGTTTAATTGCTCCAGTAACGTGTCATTATCAGCGTACTCGCGCCAGTCGTCTCCGGCTTGGGGTGTCCAAGCTGAGCGTAAAAAACGCCAAACAGGCACAGCTGTTTGTTCACCTGCTGCTATCGCTGCTGTACTCATATTCGCCGCATAAGGGTGAGTCGCATTAATCACTAAGTCTACCTGCCGCTCTTTTAGAAACATCGCTAGGCCACCAAACTGAGTAAAACCACCCACAAGCACCTCACAAGGCAGCGTCGGCACTCGAACTAATCCAGCAATGGAATACAACACCTCATGGCGTAACTGACTCAAACGCTCCGCCAAATGGCGACCATCAGCTGTGCCGCCTAACAATAGAATTCTCATAACCGCCCCTTTGGCTCAATGGCTTGCCCAACAAACTGCCCTTTACGGTCTATGGCCAGTACCTCTAAATCCATATGCGAAGGTATAAATCGTCGACAAAAGTCGAGTGCCTGCTGACAAACCGCATCCGCCAACGGCAGCGCTTCAGCCTGAGCAAACGTCAAAGCTTCGACACTGGTATTCGCCTGAGACATTGTCTTTTTCAGGGATTCACTGCCTCCCAGCGTACTCGCCAATTCAGCTAAGGACATTAAATCGATCGAGGATGCACGCGAGTTTAAATCCATGTGCTGCTGAGCCAATTTGCTGATTTTTCCAAAACCACCGCAAATCGTCAGTTTGTTTAAATGCATTGTTTGATTTTCAAGACGCCTCACATGCTTGAGTAATGCGCCAATAAAGTCACCCATTTCGATTAAGGCCATATCCTCTAAAGCATCACGCTCGCGAATGGCCGTTTCACTGGCATTTCCCGTTGTCGCGGCAATGTGATGATGACCATTGGCACGCGCCACATCAACCCCCTGTTGAATCGATGCGATGTAAGCACCACAGGAAAACGGACGCACAATTCCCGTTGTCCCAAGAATCGAAATCCCCCCCACTATCCCTAAACGAGGGTTCATGGTTTTCAGCGCGATCTGCTCACCCTTTTCAACGCCAACCGTCACTTTAAACCCACCTAAATAGGCTTGCTCTTTAGCCAAGGCTGTTAAATGGTCTGAGATCATTTTACGTGGTACCGGATTAATGGCCGGTTCGCCCACATCAAGCAGTAATCCTGTGCGAGTGACGATACCAACCCCTTGCCCTGCTGCAAACTGAATGCCTGTTTGTGGCGTAAGCGCTATTGTCACCCAAACCGTGGCACCATGTGTCACATCAGGATCATCGCCCGCATCTTTAACAGTAGATGCCGTCACGCTGTTGTTATGAACCTCGTAAGACGTGATAGTAAGCGGCACCTCTTGCCCTTTAGGCAACGTGATAAACACTTGCTCTGGTTGCGTTTTGCCCAACAACACCATCGCTGCAGCAACGCTGCAGGCGGTGGCACATGCCCCTGTCGTCAACCCTGACCGAAGAGGTTTGGCTTGCTCACTGCTTTCCGGCCACATACCGTATTACTCACTCTCGCCAAGAAACAGCGCGGCTGTGGCGGCAAAGTTCGAGGCAAAGAATAAATGCAGGTAACTGGCCGTCAGTCCTTTGTCGCGAAAAATAGGCTCCCCCGGCGCTGGATGTCGTTGGCGACGGCCATGACTGAGCGGCTCAGGCGTATTTTCACTTAAAGAACGATGATGCGCATGAGCGCGAATGTCTCCTTCTGGTAACGCAGCGGTTTGCATACCTTGGCAACCCCGCTTACCACGCATGGCGCCGTCACCTTGAATCAATCCCAACATTGGATAGGTGTTATGCTCCAAGTCAGTCAAGGTTTCTAAGCAATACAGCAGCCCACCGCACTCCGCTAATATCGGTTTATTTGCGGCAAAGAAGGTTTGGATTTGATCTGACATGACTCGATTTTCAGAAAGCTTTTGCGCATGCAATTCCGGATAGCCACCCGGTAACCATAGCGCATCCGCTGGCGGCAACAATCGGTCTCGCAACGGTGAAAAGAACGTCACCTGTGCACCTAGGGCTTGCAACACGCGCAGGTTGGCATCGTAGATAAAGCTAAAGGCTTCGTCTTTAGCAACAGCGATCGTTTTGCCCTGCAACGGTGTACCTACGTCTGCTTGAGGCGCTCCTTCTGGCGCATAAAATGCGATCGGTTCTGGGAGGGTTAATAAACTGGTATCTTCGGTTTCACTTAACCAACGAACGGCGGCACTAAAACACGCCTCTAGCTCATCGCCAACCTCTGACGCCTGAACCAATCCCAAATGACGCTCAGGCAGCGTCACTTCATCATTGCGCTTCAGACTGTTTAATAACGGTAAGTTCTTAGGCAAGGCATCACGGATCAATTGCGCATGACGCTCACTGCCACAACGGTTGGCGATCAACCCTGCGACTGTCACATCATCGCGAAAATTTGCCAAGCCAGTTGCTACCGCAGCGGCCGTTTGCGCCATCCCTTGAACATCCATAACAATCGCTACGGGTATCTTGAATCGTGCCGCCAAATCGGCGCTTGAGGGCTCTCCATCAAACATGCCCATCGCGCCTTCCACCAAGATTAAATCCGCTTCTTGCGCAGCGTCAAACAGCATTTTTTGACAATACTCGTCTCCAGCCATCCAAATATCCAATTGCTCAACAGGCTGCTTGGAGGCTTGCGCTAAAATCTGTGGATCAAGATAGTCTGGACCGGTTTTAAACACACGTACCACTTTCCCCTGCTCGGTAAAGTAACGTGCTAATGCCGCAGTAATGGTGGTTTTGCCTTGGTTAGACGCCGGAGCAGTTAAAAATAATGCGGGGCAATAGGCCACGTTTGTTGTCATTGTCATCACTTCTATTGAAAGTTGCTATGGAGCAAGTAGGTTGCTTAATGGAATGTAAACGGCCGACATGGCTTGCGCCAACTCCTGAGCACGACCACGCTTAACCGATGCGAGCTCTGTGTCTACGACAGTCAATTGTCCCGGCCATGATTGGTTCGCAAAAGCACCTGTGACTCGCCCATCGGTCAAAATATAACTGTACACTTCTAAATCTGGCTGTTGATGTTTGACTTGAGCCAAGTAGCGCTCAGCATCCTCAAGCGCTTGATTGATGGGCGTACCGCCTCCGGCTGTGAACACATCGAGTTGAGTGCGAATACTGTGTGGAGCACGTACCTGTGGTAGCAACCAATCGACCTGCTCGCCACCAAACCCTAAAATACTGATCCTTTCTCGTTGCAAATAGGCGCGCTCAGCAATGTCGAGTACCACCCCTTTGGCTTTAGCAAAGGTCTGATCACTCAACGTAGAACCGGAAGTATCTAGCAAAATACAATGCAAAACCACTTTGCCCTCACGGCCTTTACGCCGCACTAATTGTTGCGGAGGCCATTGTCCTAAACTGCTACGCAGCGTTTGCGCCATATCAATAGCGCCGGTTTGCCGCTTGCCTTGACGAGTGCCACCTTGATTTCCCCCACGCTGTTTGCCAGCACCGAAGGAGCCATAAAGGGACGGTCGAACCACAGCTTCGCTAAACAATCCGGTACTTAGCCCAAGCACGTCTTGGGTCGTTTGTAGTTCAGGGGGCATACTACCAAACTCACCAACAGATTCAGATTCATTCTGCGGTGAAGGTAAAGACTTTCCCGGCGTTGCTTCCTCCTGCTTCGACTCTGGCGGGCGCCTTGAACTCGGTGGCGGTGAGCTAGGAGGCGCGGAGCTTTTAGGAGCCTGAGCTTGCTGACGACGATGAGCTAACACAAACTCTTCAACTGCTTGTACATCGTCAATGGAAACGGTGTCCGTACCTCGCCATGCGGCATGAGCGACAGCGGCCCGAACCCAGACAATGTCAGCTCGCACACCGTCAACGTTTGCATCTTGGCAGCGGCTGGCAATATCCATGCGTAAAGCATCGGCACACTTAATCTTTGTTAAGCGTGTTTTGGCTTGGTTAATACTTTGGCGTAAATTGCGCTGTTTGTATTTAAAGGCATCGCAAAAACCTTTTGGGTCTTGGTCATATTCATCCCGTAATCGGACAATTTGCACGCGTTCCTCTAAGCTGTATTGATTCGATAAAGACACCATAAGACCAAAGCGATCTTTTAATTGCGGACGCAATTCGCCTTCTTCGGGGTTCATGGTGCCCACCAGCACAAATCGGGCTTTATGTTCGTGGCTGACGCCATCTCGCTCTACTCGGTTAACGCCACTGGCGCTGACATCCAACAGTACATCCACTAGGCTGTCAGGCAATAGATTCACTTCATCGACATACAGGATGCCTTGATCGGCTTTGGCCAACAACCCAGCTTGAAACCTGACGTGTTTGTCATTAAGTACCGCGTCGATGTCTAATGAGCCAAGTAATCGATCTTCCGTCGCGCCTAACGGCAAGGTGACAAATGGCGTATCCAATGCATCGTGTTGAGGCATGACTCCGGCTAACCCTCGGGCCAATGTTGACTTGGCACTGCCACGGGGACCGGCAATCAATACCCCACCAATACGAGGGTTAATAGCGCTTAGAATCAACGCCAATTTCAGAGTGTCTTGCCCTGCTACCGCGGTGAATGGAAAGTTACTGAACATCACATCTGCCATGAGTACCTACCGAAAAGGCTTCACTCTTGAAGCCTTTGTGTAAAACGAATCTCGAACCTTAGCGGCGCCCTGAAACCAAGTCAAATTGAAAACGCGCGCCATGACTTGAGTGTATTCGATGACACCCGGATAGCGTTACAATACGAACATCTGTTCAGGCTCACAGGAACGCTTTACATGAAACGCGCAAATGCTAACCGCAATACTATTGATATGAACATGCTTGGCGTGTTCCGTTACAGCAAACGCGCACTGGAATTGGTGTGGGCCACCTCCTCCCAGCTGACCATTGGCCTCGCTGTTCTAACGTTAATTGCAGGGGTGCTTCCGGCCGCTATGGCGTATGTGGGACAACTGATTGTCGATGCCGTGGTCGCCGCCATGGACAGCTATCAAACCACCGGGACCATTGATTACTTCCCGGCACTCTATTACGTCATGATCGAAGCCTTTATTGTGCTGATTATGAGTGGCAGTCAACGAGGGTTGGCAGCGTTGCAGGCGATTTTACGAGAGCTATTAGGTCAACGCGTCAATATGACTATTTTGGAGAAAGCACAATCCCTTTCACTGGCGCAATTCGAAGACTCTGAATTTTATGACAAGCTGGTTCGCGCCCGCCGAGAAGCCTCAAGCCGCCCGCTGGCATTGGTCAACAAAACGTTCGCCTTATTGCAGAATGGCATCTCTTTGATCAGTTTTGCTGTTTTGCTATGGCAGTTTTCGCCATGGGCATTAGTACTATTAGTGTTGGGTGCGTTGCCTGCGTTTATTGCCGAAGCGAAATTCAGTGGCGATGCGTTTCTATTAGCTCGCTGGCGTTCGCCGGAATTTCGCCAGCAAAACTACTTAGAGACTTTGCTGGCACGCGAAGACAATATTAAGGAAGTGCGCCTTTACCAGCTGAGCAAACGTTTTCTAGGGCGTTATCGAGACATATTTTTAAAGCTGTTTCGTGAGAACAAACGCTTAATAGTACGCCGCGAAACATGGGGCTTTGCACTTGGGTTTATCGGTACCTTAGTGTTTTATAGTGCTTATGGTTGGATCGTCACTTCGACGGTCATCGGTGCCGTTACGCTTGGTCAAATGACCATGTACTTATTACTGTTTAAGCAAGGCCAAGGTGCGGTGGCTTCTTCGTTAACCAGTATTAGCGGTATGTACGAAGACAACCTGTATTTATCAAACCTATACGAATACCTTGAACAGCCAACGCTAGCAAGTCAAATTGGGCAAACAGTTGGCCCTCAGCCGGGGGATGGCATCCGTTTTGAGCAAGTTAGCTTCTCTTATCCGGGAAATCCTGCGCCATCGTTAAACAATGTTGATTTACACATTCGCCCAGGCACCAGTCTTGCCATTGTCGGCGAAAATGGTTCAGGCAAAACCACGTTAATAAAGCTGCTTACCCGCCTTTACCAACCGACACATGGTCGTATCCTATTGGATGGCTTGGATCTAAAAGACTGGGATGAACAGGCCCTACTGACTCGTATTGGTGTGATCTTTCAAGATTTTGTTCGCTATCAATTTATCGTCGGTGAGAACATCGGTGCTGGAGATGAAACACGTTTTCATGATGAAGACGGCTGGCACCAAGCAGCAGAGTTGGGCAAAGCCACAGACTTCATAGGGGACTTAAGCGATGGCTACCACACACAATTAGGGCGCTGGTTCAAAGGCGGACAAGAGCTCTCCGGTGGCCAGTGGCAAAAGATCGCCCTAGCGCGCGCGTTCATGCGCGAAAAAGCCGATATATTAGTGTTGGACGAGCCCACCTCAGCCATGGATGCCGCGGCGGAGGCCGAGATATTTGCTCACTTTCAAGAGCACACCCAAAGCAAAATGGCAATTTTGATATCCCACCGTTTTTCGACGGTGCGCTTGGCCAACGAAATCATTGTCATGGAGCACGGTGAAATTAAAGAACGTGGTACCCATGAACAATTACTAGAACAAGCGGGACAGTACGCGCATTTGTTCGCGTTACAAGCCAAGGGCTACCAGTAAATCACTCATAAAAAAGCCGTGACGACCGTCACGGCTTTTAAAACTAAGCTTCTTTAGCGTTACTTCTCAGCACGGCCTGAGAATTTGCGCTCTTCTACATTCACGCGGATACGATCATTTGTACCGATGTATTCAGGCACTTGAATGGTTGCACCCGTAGACAATAATGCTGGCTTAGTGCGTGACGTTGCTGATGCACCTTTAATGGATGGGTCAGTCTCTGTTACCGTCAACTCGACCACTTGCGGTAGTTCTAATGCGACTGGCGCATCGTTTACCAACACCACTTGAATACCCGCCGTTTCTTCATTGAAGAACAAAGCTTCATCAGCAATCGCTTCTTTATTTAGGTTATAAGGCGTGTAGTCTTCTTGATCCATAAAGACGAAGTCGTCGCCATCCATGTACGAAAACATCGCTGGACGACGAATTAGGTCTGCTAGGTTTAGCATCTCTGAATCTTTGAATGTCTCATCGATTTTACGACCAGTCACCACGTCATACATACGCATGCGATATAGACTGCCTCCGGCACGGCCCTGTGGCACCGAACGCTCGATGTCACGCACAATATAAGTTTTACCATCGTAATCAACGGCTGTATTACGCTTAATTTCACTGGCTTTTGGCATGTTCTAATGTCCTAACGATTTTAAAAAACATTGTAATGCGCCGCAAATAGGCGCTGATGCAGATGCTAAGCGACTTGCTAAGTTTGTGCCAGTCTTTAATACTAATAACCACTCTGATCTAATCTACACTTATCAGCGTAAGCTACCTATGCCTTATCGGCCACATCACTCTAAAAAGGAAGCTCCATGCGCGAATTGTCTGAGATCGAGCAAATGCTTATCGACATAGCCAAAGGAAATCAACAAGCCTTCTCTGAACTTTATGACTGCACCAGCGCGAAACTTTATGGGGTTTGTCTACGTGTATTAGAGGACGAGGCAACAGCACAAGACGTTCTTCAAGAGGCATACATTAAAATCTGGCACAAGGCGGCTCAATACCAGTCAAATGGGCTAAGCCCAATGACATGGCTGATTACCATTGCACGTAACAGCGCTATTGATCGACGCCGATCTCAAGCCAGCAAGCCGACTGAATCCATGGAAGACTATGAGCTGGAATCACAGCAGGATGGCCCGGAGCAATGCGCCCATTCATCGCAAACTCAACGTCAATTGGAAGACTGTCTGAATACACTAGAGCCCGACCGCGCCGATGCCGTAAAAGGCGCTTACTTAGAAGGGTTAAGCTATGCCGATTTGGCAGAACAATTTTCTGTTCCATTGAACACGATGCGGACTTGGTTAAGGCGTAGCTTACTCAAACTACAGGGGTGTATGGGCCAATGAATTCATCACCAGAACAACATGTCATCGCAGCCGAGTACACATTAGGACTGCTATCATCAGCTGACGCGCAAGCCTTTGAACAAAAAATGCAGACGGACCCTGTTGCCAAAGCGGCCTATATTTATTGGGCAGAACATTTCGCAAACTTGTCGGATCAGTGGGATGAAAGTATTCCTCCAGAACACATTAAACACCAGCTAGAGAACTACCTAAAAGCACAATCAGACGTGATTCCTTTAACTAAACTCGACCAAAAAGAGAAATATCGGTCGCCTTTATGGGCGATGGCGGCTGCCGTGGTATTAGCCGTAGGCATTTGGTTAGCCATTCCTGCTCAATTTGAAGCGAATTATCAAACGCATTTAGTGTCTGAAACAACGGATCTGGTGGTTGATGTCTTTGTCGATGTAGACGACAAGCAATTGCGTATCGAACCTTTACAAGGCTCCGCTTCGTTAGAGGGAGATTATGAGCTTTGGGTTGCGATTGGTGATGGCGCGCCTATGTCCTTGGGCGTCTTAGACATCAACAATGTCCAAGAGATTTCATTGGATGTGAGCTGGTTAGCCGGACTCTCTAATGCGCATATGGCAATTAGTTTAGAACCTAAAGGAGGTTCACCGACAGGACAACCCACTGGGCCTGTGTTAGCCGTCGCCGACACAGTGGCACTTTAACTTAGTAGCACTGTAAGAAAAACGCACTTTGCGGCGTCTAAAGCCAAGAGAGATGAAACTTTCTTGGCTTTTTTTACGTCTCTTATAAGTATATTGATAATAGGAGTCACCTCATGAACAGACGTCACTTTTTAAAAGGCACGTTAGCCGTGGCACTAATGAGCCGTGGTATGACTGCAATCGCATCAGCGGTCAGCGAAGCCAACTATGAAATAACGAGAACAGAGGCGGAATGGCGCACACTACTGACAGACTTTGAATACCAAGTCATGCGTGAAGAGGCCACAGAACGTGCCTACTCAAGCCCACTTAACGATGAAAAACGTACAGGACTGTTCCACTGTAAAGGTTGCGATCTACCTCTTTATGATTCTGCAACGAAATTTGACAGCGGAACCGGCTGGCCAAGCTTTTACGACAGTCTACCTAATGCGGTCGGCACCAAAGATGATCGCAGCTGGTTCGTGACCCGCACCGAAGTGCATTGCCGTCGCTGCGGCAGCCACATGGGCCATATTTTCGAAGACGGGCCAAAGCCTACAGGCCTGCGCCATTGTATAAATGGTGTGGCAATGACTTTTCATCCAAATTAATTTTAAAAATTTTGAAACTTTCTGAATAACGCCACGTGTGTAGGAGTACAAGGTTCATAATTCATAACAAAACGGGAGCACTACCATGAAACTTCTTACAACACTAACGGTGACCACTGCATTAGCGATTACTGGCTGTTCAAGCACGCCATCAAGCCATGACAGCATGGCAGACAAACATGACAACCCTATGGTGGGCGGTGCACCGATGTACGCTAGCAAGAACATCATCGAAAATGCCGTAAACTCTAAAGACCACACGACTCTAGTGGCGGCAGTGAAAGCAGCAGGTCTTGTCGATACATTGCAAGGTGAGGGTCCATTTACAGTGTTTGCGCCAACGAATGCAGCGTTTGATAAATTACCTAAAGGCGCGGTAGCAAACTTGTTAAAACCTGAAAACAAAGCCGCTCTACAAGAAGTGTTAACCTGCCATGTCGTCGGCACCAATGCTCTATCAAGCGCGATCACTACCATGATTGACGATGATATGGGCGCTCACCCAGTACCCACATTAGGCGGTTGTATTCTAACCGCAACCTACAAAGGCGATACGATTATGCTGGAAGATGAAAACGGCCGTATGGCGCATGTCACCATCGCTGATGTGAAGCAGTCAAACGGTGTTATCCACGTCATCGACACAGTATTGCTGCCAAAATAGTCAGCTCTAAAAAATAAATCTGCTAACCGAACACTAAAAAGCCCAAACAGAGCGCTGTTTGGGCTTTTATAATGCGATCGATTTTACCACCAACGTGGTACACGATTGGTGTACTCTTGAAAGGTCTGACCAAAGCGATACCCTAAAATACGCTCTTCAGGAATAATTTGATAACGCGTCAAGAAGCAAACAAACGCAGCAATGTAAAGCACCATCAGCGGCGAACCTTGCCAGAACATATAACTGCTTAATAATAAAACAAAGCCCAAATACATAGGATTACGAGTTTTGCTGTAAATACCTGATGTTACCAGCGTACTGGACTGCGAGGGATCACGCGGATCAGGCGTTGTCTGATGAATCACAAACCACAACACACCTAGCACACAAAACAAGCCACCAACGACAAAACTCAACCACCCCAAAGCACATAAAAACCACCCTACCGAGTCAAATGCAGGTAAACACCCAGCACTGGCCCACATCACAGCCGCTGTTAAAATGAACAACAACGCTGGTGGGACTTTTAATTCAAGACTATCCATTTGCAACACCTCGTTAAAAAGCTATAGCAGGGATTTTGCCATACTCGTGTTTTCAAGCAAAACACCGAATCGCTCAATTTGATTGCGCTGAGTAGGTAAAAAGCCAAACTTCAGAAAAAACTCATACGCGGCATCCGACGCCTGGACTCGCCACTCTGTTTTATTTCCATAGTGATGGACGACATACTCTCTGGCCTTGATCACTAGGGCCTTTGCAATGCCTTGACGTTGAGCTCGCGGACACACATAAAGGCATTCAATATCGCCCTTTAGATCTAATTCAATAAATCCTAAGCACTCTTTATTTTGCTCCCCCAGAGCGACCCAAACCTTACGTTCTTGAAGCCGTTGGCGCCAGCTTGAAACCTCTAAACAGTCCGGGGCCCAAACAGACTTTTGCTTAGGTGAATAAATCACATCAGGAATGGCATGGACGCTACGGTGGCAAACATCCAATAACGTTCGATAGGACACCAACTCTTCATCGAAATGATCAATAACAACTTTTTGAGCGTTCATTAGGCGTGCTTGGTCTCATTGTTTTGCGCCCATTTTGGCGGACGATGATAGCGTCCAACAACCGAGCTTAATAATAGGAATGCTAATAAAGAATACAGCAGACTCCACCCGTCGAGTACAAGTACCGCGACAGACAGCACACATAAGTCAGCAATGAGTGTGGTACGACTCGCGTGTATGTTAAAACGACGCTCTAAATAGACCGCCAAAATATTTAAACCACCTAGTGATGCATTGTGACGAAATAAAATGATCAAACCAAACCCTACCAGCATACCGCCTAAGATCGCCGCGGCAATTGGATGAATCTCAAGATGTACGATATGACGGAACAATTCAGATAGCAGGGACAATATGCTCACCGCAGCAAAGGTACGAAACGCAAATTCTTTGCCGAGCGCGCGCCACGCTAAAATGTAAAAAGGTAAATTTAAAACGAAAAATAATTGTCCGAAGCTTAAACTGGTCAGTTTTAACAGAATCATGCCGATGCCTGCGGTACCGCTGATCAAAAGACCGACTGAATTCAGAATATGCAGGCCTAGGGCCACGAGGATGCAGCCTTCAAGAATTGAAAGCCATTGATGTGTCAGTTTCATAGTTGTTTTCCCAATCATCACGCTTACTTTTGGTTGAGCGCAGGTTAGTAACGTAAACCTCTTGTGGAGGTATTAACGCGGGTGTTAGCACCGTGTCTAATTTGATCAATGCATAACGTATACCAATAATGGGGCTGAATTATGGGAGATTTTCGAAGAGAATGCACCTTTTTAAGGGTACTTTTGCTATTACGTGAACAAGTTGGTGCAAAGGACGACCACATAGTATGCAGTCGTCCTTAATCTATTAACGGGTTCTGCTTGCTGCAGGTCGTTTCGATTTTGAACGGTTCGCACCACCACCTGTTTTAGCTGGACGGCTCTCTGTGCTGGACGCATTTGTCTTATTTTGCTTGCGCTGAGTACGCTCGTTTTCAGCGATTTTTTCAAACGTAGGACGATTACTAGAGTGCGATGCACCCGTTTTTTGCCCTGGTTTGGCTTTCGTTGGACGACGTGGCGTACGCTTGTCTTTTTCTTCGTCTGGTACCAATTGACCTTTGCCATTACCAATCAGATCAGCACGCCCCATGACTCGCAAGGTCTCACGTAACGCAGGCCAGTTACTTGGATCATGATAACGTAAGAAGCCTTTTTGAGTCGTTCGCTGCTTGTAGTCTTTCGGGATGTAAACATCTTCACTCTTGTAGGTCACCCCTTGTAATGGGTTTTTACCTGAATGATACATCGCTGTTGCTAACGACATTGGCGATGGGTAGAACGTTTGCACCTGATCTGGCTTGAAGTCATTTTCTTTCAACCAGACCGCTAAATTCATCATGTCTTCATCGCTAGAGCCTGGGTGAGCCGCGATAAAGTAAGGAATCAAATGCTGTTTCTTACCCGCTTCTTTTGAATACTTATCAAACATACGCTTGAAGCGATCATAAGTGCCCATACCCGGTTTCATCATTTTCGACAGGGTACCCATTTCAGAGTGCTCTGGCGCAATTTTTAATAACCCGCCGACGTGATGTGTTACTAATTCGCGCACATACTCGGGGTCTTCTACCGCCAAGTCGTAACGTAAACCTGATGCGATCGAGATTTTATGAATACCTTCCACAGAGCGTGCTTTGCGATAGAGTGACGTCGTCGCGCTATGATCAGTCTTAAGGTTTGAACAGATCGTTGGGTACACACAAGACAACTTACGACACGACGCTTGAACCTCATCATCGTTACAGTTCAACGTATACATGTTCGAAGTCGGTCCACCCAAGTCAGAAATGTGACCGGTAAAGCCGGGCACCTTTTGCTTGATGTCTTCGATTTCATTTAGGATCGATTCATGCGAACGCGATTGAATGACACGCCCTTCATGCTCAGTAATAGAGCAGAACGTACAACCACCAAAACAACCTCGCATAATATTGATCGACGTTTTGATCATGTCATAGGCTGGGATACGCGCTTTCTGATATTTAGGGTGTGGTACACGAGCGTACGGTAAATCGAACACACCATCCATTTCTGGGGTTTCCAATGGAATTGGCGGTGGATTAACCCAAATCTCTTTTTTACCATGCTTTTGAATCAAGGCACGCGCATTGTGGGGGTTGGATTCCATGTGCAAAATACGCGAAGTATGTGCGTATAACACAGGGTCTTTTGATACTTTTTCAAAAGACGGTAAGCGAATATAGGTTTTCTCAGGGTTGAGTTTCTCACCTTTACGTAACGGCGCTGGAATCACACGAATCGGCATGACATCGTCGTCTTCTTGCTCACCAGTTTGACACTTACCTTCCGGAATGTATTCGTAGGGGCTATAAATTTTATCTACTTTGCTCGGCCAATCAACACGCGTCGAGTCGATTTCAGTGTAGCCACCTGGAGGCGTATCACGAATAATCGTGGTACCTCGGATGTTTTCCAGTTCATCCATTTTTTTACCGGCGGCGACGGCATGAGTCACATCAATGATGGCGCGCTCAGCATTACCGTAGAGCAAGATGTCGGCGGTAGAGTCCACTAACACGGAACGACGAACTTCATCATTCCAATAGTCATATTGAGCGATACGACGCAAGCTCGCTTCGATACCACCGATCATCACCGGAACGTCATGGAAGGCTTGTTTACAACGTTGCGAATAGACAATAACTGCTCGATCAGGACGTTTGCCACCTGCACCATAAGGCGTATAGGCATCGTCGTTGCGAACTTTAAGGTCGGCCGTGTAACGGTTGATCATGGAATCCATGTTACCCGCTGTCACACCAAAATACAGATTTGGACGACCCAAGCGCATGAAGTCATCAGGGCTGCGCCAATCGGGTTGATCAATAATACCGACACGAAAACCTTGAGCCTCCAAGACACGGCCCATTACTGCCATGCCAAAGCTTGGATGGTCTATATAGGCATCGCCGGTGACGATGATAACGTCACAGCTGTCCCAGCCTAAGGCATCCATTTCTTCGCGGGTAGTCGGTAAAAATGGCGCAACGCCATAACATTCGGCCCAATACTGGGGGTAAGAAAATATATCTGGAGCGGTTTTGTGTCGTTTGGTCATAAGAACTCTATCCCAAGCGATGTTCGCTTGGGAAATTGATGAATCAGGAATCGTGAATGACGGCTATTATCCCAGAAAAATACTCAGGTATATAGGGATATTATTAACCGGTAATCCGCCACACACTTTCTTCATAAAAAGTGCGTTCATGACTTTGATAACGTTCATCTAATTGGAGTAGATCTTCACTGGCTAATTTTCGTATCCAGTCACCCCACAATTCGTTCACCTCAAAGTCCAAGACCGAAAATGGAGGTCCAGCTTGATCGCCATCATAACTTAATGTAATGAGCAGCAAAGTTGCTTCCGGGGTGAGGCGCTGCTTTGTATGAAGTACATATTGCTCACGCTTTTCTTCAGGTATCGCAACCAATGCGGCACGGTCATAACAAGCATCAAAACCTGTTTCGTGAAAATCAAAGTAGTCCCCTTCCACAATACGTAAGGCTAACCCATGTGCAGTATGAACTTTTAGACTGCCAACTTGCTCTGTTTGATACGTTAAATCGTTATCGCCAAAGAACTCAACCACGGCCATCGGTGACAGCTCAACACCTGTTACATCGTAGCCTTGGTTCGCTAGCCATAACAAATCGGCTGACTTGCCACATAATGGCACCAGTACCTTGGCTCCTCGACCAATCTGAGGCCAATACTGAATTAACCATGGATTGACTTCATCTCGATGAAAGCCTATTCGACCCGCTTGCCAGCGTTCTAACCAAAATTCATTTGTAACCACGCGCACCTCTAGGATGTGTTAACATTTTACTTCTTTACAGTCGTTATATTACTTATTATAGAAAAAGCTTATACCAATAACATGACAGCAAATATGCAGAAAATATCCCTATGTCGTTAGATTCCGCACCGGACCATATTAAACTAGCCGTCGACTTAATCGCACTGCTAGAAGAAAATGAAATTCCCAATGAAACGGCTATTGCCGCACTTAAAATTGTTTTACAGGACTGCGAACAAAAAGCCGCTAGCTCGATATCTGAGACCTAGCCGCCCTCGGAGCGAAATACTGATGAAGCGTCTCTTTTGGCACTTCTAACACAGACGCATGCTGCCATGTAGGCGTTTGATCTTTATCGACCAGCAAAGCTCGAACTCCTTCACAAAAGTCACCATGCACACTGATGTTGACGGATAATACGGTTTCACGTTGAAAAACGGATTCTAATGTTTGCCCTATCCCCCAGTTTAACTGCTCCAATATCAAACAGGCTGACAGCGGACTGCCTTTAAGAAAGTTATCGCGCGCAGCTTGCAAAGTTGAGCTATCAGTCTGATATTGCTTCATCGATTGATAAATATTGACGATGTCACCACTCATTAAGTTTTTCAACGCTTTGTCATGAGACATCAACTCCGGACGTAATAAAGGCACCTCATCAGCCAGCGTAAAGCCGTGCAATACTCGTTCAATATGATGAGCAACCTGGTTACGCTCAGAATTATCTATCGTACCGGATGCCAATTGCTGCAATACCTGTGTATAAGCGTCATCACATACGTAGTGCGTAGCTAGACCTAACTCACAGGCGTCTGTCGCATTAACTTGATACGCTGTTAGCGCCAAGAAACGCGCATAATGTTCGGGGAGTTGATTCAAAAAATAGCTGGCACCGACATCCGGATATAAGCCAATTTTGATTTCGGGCATCGCCAGTCGACTCGAAGGCATGACCACTCGATAATCGCCTCCCATGAACAGTCCCATACCGCCGCCCATAATATAACCATGACCCCAACTAATGACCGGTTTTTGATAGCGTTGGATTAATAAGTCCAATTGGTATTCACTACCAAAATACCGCTCACTAAACAGACCATTGTCATCCTGTTCAATCAGTGATCGATACACATCGACCACATTTCCTCCAGCGCAAAAGGCTTTTTCACCGGCACCTTCTATCCAAACCGCTGAGATAACGGGATCTTCTTGCCATACGAGTAACTGTTCAGAGATCGCTTCAATCATCTCAAGATTTAAAGCATTTAATGTGCGGGGTGAGGCAAGCCGAATGACCCCTAATTTGAAATGGCTAGCAAATGGTAGGGTTGAAAATTCCACCGATTGAGACATAAGCGCTCCGTTATTATTTTTCTTTGTGTGTCCAATTGCCTTCAAAGTAGCGGATCGTCTTTTATAGAACAATAGCTTTAAGACTAATGTCGAGCACAGACAAAAAAACCCTGCTAAGTTGTCGCCTAGCAGGGCTTTTCATATCTTTTGACTTGAATTACTTCTTCGGCGCGTATGGGTTATCCGACGATTTAAATTCAAACGAAATAGGCGTTCCCGTAATGTTTAAAACGGTACGGAATTTATTCTCTAAGTAACGCTTGTAGCTACCCGGTAATGAATTGGTTTGATTACCATGCACAACAATACGTGGAGGGTTTGAACCCCCTTGGTGAGCATAACGCAATTTGATACGGCGGCCTTTTACCATTGGTGGTTGATGCTCTGAAACCGCATCTTCAAGAATCTTAGTGAGTCGATTGGTAGACCATTTGGCATAACAAGATTCGTAAGTTTCCTCAATAGTGTCATACAGATCGCCCACGCCCGTTCCATGTAACGCGGAAATGTAGTGGACTTTCGCATAAGGCACAAACCCTAAACGACGCTCAACTTCTTTCTTAATATGTTCACGTTCGTCTTTTTTCAGACCATCCCATTTGTTGATGGCAATCACCAATCCACGACCGGCATCCAAGGCATAACCAATCATATGAAGATCTTGTTCAACCAAGTCTTCATGCGAGTCAATCACACAAATAACAACGTTAGCGTCTTGGATTGCTTGCAGTGTTTTAACAATCGAGAATTTCTCAACGGCTTCAGTAACGTGCTTACGACGACGCACCCCTGCCGTATCAATCAAGGTGTAGTCTTTGTCATGACGTTTATAAGGTATATAGACACTGTCACGGGTCGTCCCTGGCAAGTCATAAACAATTACACGCTCTTCACCCAACATGCGGTTTACTAGCGTCGACTTACCTACATTAGGGCGGCCGATGACACCGATACGAATACCTTTTGCATTAAACTCGATTTGCTCGCGTGCTTCGGCAACACGCTCAGCGAACGGCAACATGACGATATCAATCAGCGATCGCACACCTTTACCATGGGCTGCAGCGATAGAATACAACTGTCCCATACCTAGCGAGTAAAAGTCTGCTAATGCAATGTCTTCATTAATACCATCTGTTTTGTTGACCACTAAGTAAATCGTCTTTTCAGAACGACGTAAATGATTGGCGATCATTTCATCAGCAGGGTTTAAACCATGGCGGCCATCAACCAAAAACAGCACCACATCGGCTTCTTCAATAGCAAGTAGCGACTGACGTGCCATATGCTCATCAATACCCTGCTCGTCACCACTGATACCACCTGTATCAATAACGATAAATTCGTGCTCACCCGCTTTGCCATCGCCGTATTTACGGTCACGAGTTAAGCCTGGGTAATCTGCAACAAGCGCATCGCGCGAACGCGTCAGCTGATTAAACAGAGTAGATTTTCCAACATTGGGTCGACCGACCAATGCAATAACTGGGATCATTTTTTCAACCTATAAAAATACAAAGTGGCTGCTACGCCTTTTGAGCGAAGCAGCCTCTTTAAAAAGTGCTTTGAGCTTCCGCTCTTGACTACATCTGTTACCAATAGTGTAACGCAGTCACATTCGCTGTTGGCGTAAGTATAAACAATTGTTCATCATTCGACACCATGCGACTGCCAGCAGGACGTTTCGAGTCCGCCAGCGTCCACGCTTCCACTTCACCCGTGGTTCGATTTAACAAATGGATCCAACCACCACGATCCAAAACAGCTACGTATTCTTTATAAAATACAGGCGATGCCAAATCGCGCTCTTTTAAAGAGTCGTTTTGCCAAAGCGTAGAACCATTACGAGCGTTAAGTGCATAGACCACATTATCTTGATCAATAATGGTTAATTCATTACCTTTCACATCCACACCGACCGCACTGGAAATATTACGCTGCCAAACAGGACGACCTGTTTGCGGTGCGAGCGCAGTTAATGTGCCATTATAAGCCACAGAATAGATCAACCCGTTTTCGAATACTAAACGGCCGCTAATATCAGTCAAACGCTCGATTTCGTAACGACCTTCGGGTTTACCCACTGAGTATTCCCAAATCTGGTCACCAGTACGTAAGTTATACGCTTTGACCTTACCACTGGCGAAGCCTGCAATCACTTTGCCGCTTTCGATAATCGGGGCACTTGTACCACGAACGGTTAGAGCCGGAATATCTTCTTTATCTCGCCACAACGTTTTGCCCGTCGCAGCGTCCATAACGGTTAACCATCCATCACCCGTCTGAACCGCAACACGGCCTTCACCGTTACCTGTCTCAGACAAGATTTCGGACGTTAAAGACTGAGTCCATAGTACTTTTTGCTCAGCCAGTGATGCTGCGACCAATTCACCGTCAAAAGTACCAAAAAAGAAAGTATCGCCATCGCGAGAAACACCCGCACTCGGACGATATCCTGTTTCTAGGTGTTTCACTTGTTGACCATTTGCTTGAGCCAATTCATATAAAGCACCGCGACTCGTTACTAATGCTAGCGTGCCATCCTGCGCCACGATATTAAATGTCTCAGTTTGCTCACCTGCGCCACCATTTACTTTGGTACGCCAGTTAGCATCGAAGTACACTTCTTGATCGACGCCAGAAGGTGGCGGTAACAGTCGTGTTGAACAACCTTGTAGCAATGCAGCACTTACAACGGCTGCCGCGATCATTGGCTTCCACATAGTCAACTAGCCCTTCACCAAATCCTTCATTTTGATCTCTAATAGAGGATGCTGTGCATCTTCTCCCATTGCAGCTGCAGCACTTTCATAAGCTTCACGAGCTTGCTTTCGCTTACCCTGAGCCAATAAAATGTCGCCGCGCAGCTCTTCAACTTGTCCAGCAAACTCAGCTTGTGACACCGCACTAAGTGTTGTCATCGCTGCATCGTATTTTTCTTGCTCAGCCTGAAGTCGCGCAATTCGAATATTTGCTACGGCATCAAATGACGCATCTTCTGACTGCTCTACAACCTTTGATAGAGCACTCTCAGCGGCGTCATAATCACCCGCTTGAGCATCAATGCGTGCAACAAATAATTGGCTAAACACAGCATAGCCTGTGTCATCGTAATCATCTGCTAATTGCTGAGCAATAAAGCGCACCGTTTTCTGGTTTTCTTCTTTGTCCAGATCCGCCGCTGCTTCGGTTAGGTTTTGGTACAACGATGAGGCCTCAGAAATATGATTAGCTTGGCTGTTCTGCCAAGCTTGGAGCCCAAAGTAACCGCCTACACCAACGGCTACAGCTAACACTAGAGAGGTGCCGTTTTTCTTCCACCAGCTTTTAAACGCTTCAATCTGTTCTTCTTCAGTCTTTAATTCAGACACACTTTGTTCCTCATAATCCTATTGCGAACGATGGCACCCGCAGTGCCCTTAGCCGTTTAGCTTCTCTAGCAAATTACCGACTAAATCAGAATTGGCGCAAGAAGTCTGCTCACCCGTCTGCATGTCTTTTACCTGCACAACGCCCTCTTCTACTTCGCTATCACCAATAATCAATGTGAATCGCGCACCAGACTTGTCGGCTTTTTTCATTTGATTTTTAAAATTACCACCACCGCAATGGCGCAACACAGTCCAATTTTGACCGGCATTACGTAACGATTCGGCCACAACAAATGATTGAAGTTCCGCAGCATCACCAAATGACACCATAAATACATCGGTTGTATCTTTTGCTTCGCTCGGAATTAAATCTAGCGTTTCTAGCAATAACACTAAGCGCTCAACCCCCATAGCAAAGCCTACCGCAGGGGTAGCTTTACCACCGAGTTGCTCAACTAAGCCATCATAACGACCGCCTGCACAGACAGTTGCTTGAGCACCAAGGTGCGATGTCACCCACTCAAATACTGTTTTACCGTAGTAGTCTAAGCCACGCACAAGTTTGTTATTAATCACAAACGGCACATCATTGGCTTTTAAGATCGCCTGAAGGCGGTCAAAATGCGCTTGAGATTCTTCGTCGATAAAATCCTCTAGGCTCGGTGCATTAACCAATACCTTCTGAGTATTTTCGTCTTTTGAATCCAAAATACGCAATGGATTAGTGGATAGACGACGTTGACTGTCTTCGTCCAACTGATCTTTGTATTGTGTTAGGTACTCAACCAACGCAGCTTTGAAAGTTTCACGCGCTGCGGCAACACCAATCGTATTCAGTTGCAACTCAACGTGTTCAAGTAACCCCAGTTTTTTCCACAAACGCGCTGACAAAATAATCAGTTCGGCATCGATGTCCGGTGTAGCCATGCCAAAAGACTCGACACCAATCTGATGAAATTGACGGTAACGACCTTTTTGTGGGCGTTCGTAACGGAACATAGGACCGACATACCAAAGGCGTTGCGTTTGATTAAACAACAACCCAGCTTGGTCTGCAGCTCGCACACAACTTGCAGTCCCTTCAGGACGCAAGGTCAGCGATTCGCCATTACGGTCATCAAAGGTGTACATTTCTTTTTCAACAATGTCCGTTGTCTCACCGACACCACGCTTGAACAACTCAGTATGCTCAACGATAGGAAAACGAATTTGCTGGTAGCCGTAGCCCGATACAACTTGAGCTACTGTTTTTTCAAGATACTGCCAAACTGAAGATTGACCTGGCAGAATGTCGTTCATTCCGCGAATTGCTTGTACTTTACGACCCACTGTTCGTGCCCTTATGACTTAGCGATAAGATTCAATTCTTGTTTCTCTTTCTCCAAGGCTTTGTCTCGAATCATTCGTTCAAGATCGTCAACCAAGGTTTCGTTTTTAACTTTTGTATTGGGCTTGCCATCTAAGTAAACCAAGTTATTTGGGCTACCGCCAGCTAAACCTAGGTCAGCCTCTTTCGCTTCACCTGGACCATTCACTACACACCCAATAACCGCAACATCCATAGAGACTTTAATGTCCTCTAGACGCTCTTCTAACTCATTCATCGTTTTGACTACGTCGAAATTTTGACGCGAGCAGCTTGGACAGGCAATGAAGTTAATGCCACGATTACGCAGCTTCAAACTACGCAACATATCCCAACCCACTTTGACTTCTTGCACGGGATCAGCAGCTAATGAAACCCGTAAGGTGTCGCCTATGCCATCCATCAACAATAAGCCTAAGCCAATGGAGGATTTCACTGTCCCTGAACGTAAACCACCTGCTTCAGTAATCCCCAAATGAAGGGGATTATCAATCTGGCTTGCGATTTTACGGTAGGCTTCTACGGTCATAAAGACATCCGAAGCTTTTAAACTGAGTTTAAACTCTTGGAAGTCCAGTTCATCAAAATATTCGATCTGACGAAAAGCCGACTCAACCAGAGCATCGGGCGTTGGTTCACCGTATTTTTTCTGCAAGTCTTTTTCCAACGACCCTGCATTCACACCAATACGAATCGGAATGTTCTTATCACGAGCACAATCCACCACAGCACGGATGCGATCTTTATTACCGATGTTACCCGGGTTAATACGCAAACAATCAACACCGTACTCAGCCACTTTCAAAGCGATTTTGTAATCGAAGTGGATGTCTGCCACCAGCGGTAGATCAACTTGCTCACGAATAGACTTAAATGCTTCTGCAGCATCTAACGATGGAACAGAGACACGTACAATATCTGCGCCAGCGTCTTGCATCGCACGAATTTGAGCGACCGTTGCCGCAACATCACAGGTTTCTGTGTTTGTCATACTTTGCACACTAATCGGTGCATCGCCGCCAACCGGTACATTTCCCACCATAATTTGGCGGGAG
Source organism: Marinomonas gallaica (assembly GCF_001639745.1). Taxonomy (GTDB): domain Bacteria; phylum Pseudomonadota; class Gammaproteobacteria; order Pseudomonadales; family Marinomonadaceae; genus Marinomonas; species Marinomonas gallaica. Next base: position 15,518 of record NZ_LTAX01000006.1, on the reverse strand, counting down.
TGGCGACGTTTAATTGGAGATTCGAAATGCATGCTTATCTCTACTCAAGCTCAAAACGAGCTAGATCTTTACGTATATAAGTGGAAAAGTCGAATGGCTCTCCCTTGTATAGGAGCTCAGTCACGCCACGGGCATACCCTAACGTTACTCGATATGGGGCCTGACCGTCTAATTCAAGACTGCTACCAGCGGATTTTACACCAGAAAAGATAACACGGCCTGTGCTATCGCGTACTTGTGTCCAACAATCCGCATCAAACGTCATCACAATATCATGATTAAAAGCCGGTGATTCAATTTCAATGGGAGCTGGAGCAGGCTCTGGCTCGCGAGTGGCTTCAACAACGTCTTGCGGATCAACTCCCGCATCTTCAAGTAAGGCAATGGTTTCTGCCGAAAGACCGGTCACTACATCAGCCGCTTCATCCAAGACTGTTTGCGTTTCAATATTCGACAATGCGGATAAATCAAGCGATTCTAAATCCACCTCAGGCTCATTAAGTTCAGGGGCGGCCTGATCACCAGTTGGTGCATCTGTCTTAACAAACTCTTCTTCGACAGGTGTACCGTTTTGATTTTCATTTAACTCGGCAGATTGTTCTTGCACCACAGGATCTTGCTGCACATCAGGCTCAGAGGATTGGGCTGGCCACCAAAATGCGACGAACGCAATAATTGCAACAATGATAGCTGAAACAATGACAAAGATAGGGTCACGACCTGAAGCTTGAGATTTCACATTGTCCACAGGACGAATGTTGCTTTCTTTTACGGACTGCTGCTCATCAAATGCAGCTAAAACAGGACGATGATCTTCTCCCAACAAACGGCAATAGCTTTTAATATAGCCACGAGCAAACGTCGTTGACCGAAAACGAATGAAATCATTGTTTTCTAATGCATAGACATGCTCGATAGAAAGCTTTAATTCCGTCGCCACTTGGCGCTCATCTATAGCCAGGGTCAGACGTTTCGCCCGCAAACTCTGGCCAATATCCAGCGTTTTTCTTTCTTGTTCGCGAGCGATATCCATCTCTAAATCAGTTGTCATGGTATTACCTTGGTATAGCAGGCATGGAAGCGCTGGGCTACCCAAATGTATGGTCAGTTTCATGCGGGTGGATCGCACGACAGACAAAATGGTAGCGTTTGATTAAGTCCAATGAAGCGGACAATAAATGCCTGAATATTAATAAAAAGCGCTTTCTTTTATAAGCTTTGTATTAAATCAAGATTGTTGCCGCCCATCAAACCAATCACGCGAAAATGATGAAAATCTTTTCTATCAACGGCAAGTTTCTAAGTAAATCTGACATGTTACTTACAAGTCACGCCTATTCACTTAAAAACTGCCTTTTTGAACAACCTTATTCTGATACTTGGCGCAATTCGATGTACTTTTGCGAACGACGCGTTTTATCCATGAAATCGCCAACCAATTGACCACATGCAGCATCAATATCATCACCGCGAGTGGTACGAACCGTTACTGTATATCCATCATCGGCTAAGATTTTTTGGAAGCGTCGCGTCTGATTATTTGACGGTTTGTCGTAACCAGAGTTCGGGAAAGGATTAAACGGAATCAAGTTGATTTTACATTCTAAATCCTGCAACAACGTCGAGAGCTCACGTGCATGCACCTCTTGGTCATTGACGCCTGCCATCATTGTATATTCGATGGTGATATGTCGTTTATCAGGAAGGTTATCAAGATAATGCTGACACGCCTCGAGCAACTGTTCGATTGGGTATTTCTTATTAATTGGCACCAGTTCATTTCGCAGTGCATTGTTAGGCGCGTGCAATGAAACCGCTAATGAAACATCGGTACGTTTTACGAGATCGTAAATTCGCGGCACCACACCAGATGTACTCAGTGTTACGCGACGCTTTGATAAGCCATACGCATTGTCATGCATCATCAGGGTCATGGCATCCACTACTGGCTCGAAATTCATCAAAGGTTCGCCCATGCCCATCATCACTACATTTGTCACGCGACGCGGGCCACTCGGATCCATTGGACCAAAAGATTTAATCGCAATCCAAACCTGGCCAATGATTTCTGCAGCCGTAAGATTACGGTTAAAGCCCTGTTTACCTGTCGAACAAAAGCTGCAATCTAAAGAGCAACCCACTTGCGAAGAGACACATAATGTTGCGCGATCACCATCAGGAATTAATACCGCTTCAACGCAGTTGTTTTGACCACCTTCAGTACGAATGATCCACTTACGCGTGCCATCTGTAGAGATGTTTTGAGAAACGATTTCAGGTGCACGAATTTCACAAATCGTTTCAAGCTTCGCACGCAGTTTTTTACTGACATCCGTCATCTCTTCAAAGGACTCTGCGCCCTTTTGATGAATCCATTTCATCACTTGCGTTGCACGAAATTTCTTTTCGCCAATCGACTCAAAAAACTCAATCAGTTTCTCTGGAGAAAGGCCAAGTAGGTTTACTTTTGCGGTGTCAGTCATAAATATCAATCATTCGCCCTAAAGCGTTAAGTGTAGACAAAAAAGCTTCTGAAAAACGTTAATCTTTTCAGAAGCCTCTGCAAAGAAGCGGGCCATAGGCCCGCTTCTCTATAACCATCTTTCCAAAAAAGAAAAGAGAGGTTTAAAATCAATTACTTACCAAAGAAGTAAGCAATTTCACGTGCAGCAGACTCAACAGAGTCAGAACCGTGAACAGCGTTCGCATCGATAGATTCAGCGTAGTCTGCGCGTAGAGTGCCAGCCGCTGCTTCTTTAGGGTTAGTCGCACCCATTAGTTCACGGTGACGTAGAACAGCGCCTTCGCCTTCAAGAACAGAAACAACAACAGGACCAGAAGTCATGAATGCAACTAGGTCTTTGTAGAATGGACGCTCTTTATGCTCAGCGTAGAAACCACCCGCTAGCTCGTCGTCTAGTTGGATCAATTTAGCTTCAACGATTTTCAAACCAGTACGCTCGAAACGAGAGTAGATTTCACCGATTACGTTTTTAGCAACAGCATCTGGCTTGATGATAGATAGAGTGCGTTCTAGCGCCATGATAAACTCCAAAATTGTATTTCTAAGAGTACGCGATATTGCGGACTCGACTAATAAGTTTTAGCGCGTGGATTATACGCATGTCTTGATGAAATTTGTATGCGTCCACAGGCTTTTTTAAGGATAATAACGGAAAATATATCCTTTTTTCCGTTATTAAGCGCCACGCAGTTGTAACACAGCGTTTTTGACGGTTTCAATAACAAAGTCGATCTCTTCTTCCGTGGTAAAGCGGCCAACCGACATACGCAATGAGGCATGCGCCAGCTCGTCGGATAGCCCAATGGCTCGCAGCACATACGATGGTTCTAGACTTGCTGAGGTACAAGCGGAACCAGAAGAAAGCGCAACATCTGATAATGACATCAATAATACTTCACCTTCTACACCATCGAAGCCCACGTTAACGACACCTGCAACTCGATTTTCAGAGTCGCCATTCAGATGTACTCCAGGCATTTGAGCTAGGCCATTCCATAACTTTTCACGAAGAGCACTGATACGAGCACAGTCGTCAACCATATCTGCTTTTGCAATCGCAAACGCCTCTCCCATCCCAACTATCTGATGAGTAGCAAGCGTACCAGAACGCATACCACGCTCATGGCCACCACCGTGCATTTGCGCTTCGAGCTTCACCTTAGGAATACGGCGCACATACAAAGCGCCAATTCCTTTCGGACCATACGTTTTATGGGCAGTTAGCGACATCAAGTCCACTTTCATGGCATTCACATCAATGGAAACTTTACCGGTGGTTTGCGCAGCGTCAACATGAAAATAGATGCCTCTTTGACGCGTTTCATGGCCAATCGCTGCAATATCTGTCACAACACCCAGCTCATTATTGCCGTGCATCAGTGACACAAGAATGGTGTCTTCACGCAATACCTCAACAACACTAGACACGGTAATTTCACCCCGTGCATTCGGCTGTAAGTAAGTTACCTCAAAACCTTCTTGCTCAAGCTGACGACAAGGGTCAAGCACTGCTTTGTGCTCAATCATCGAGGTTACAATATGACGCCCTTTAAGTTTATTGGCATGCGCCACACCCTTAATCGCTAAATTGTTTGCCTCGGTTGCCCCCGATGTCCATACGATTTCACGCGCTTCTGCTGCAATCAATTCTGCTACCTGTAAACGCGCATCTTCAACAGCCTCTTCAGCACGCCATCCAAATAAATGCGATCGCGAAGCAGGATTGCCAAAATTGCCGTCTTGCGTCAAACATTGCATCATTTTTTCGGCGACACGAGGATCAACTGGCGTAGTCGCTGAGTTGTCGAGGTAAACAGGTGTTTGCATGGAAATTCTCCAAGGTAACGCAAAAATTAAAAACTAAACAGACGCTTTCGCAATGGCTTGCACACGACCCACAATCGAACGCAGGCCATTACCACGAGTCGGGCTAAGATGGCTCTCTAAATCCAACTCAGAGAAATATTTGTCGATATCAAAACCAATGATTTCAGCCGGCGTTCTTTCGTTGTAAGCCGCCATCACAACACCTAACAAGCCTCGGACAATCACTGCATCACTGTCTACTGAGAAGGTCAACACCTCTCCTTTGACAGGATCTTGCGTAGCACCTGGCTGAATCCAAACGTTGCTTTGACAGCCTTTCACTAAGCGCTCAGGTGTCCGCCAAGCGTCATCAAATTCAGGCAGTGATTTACCTAAATCAATAATGTATTTGTACTTGTCTTCCCAATCATCAAAAAAGGAGATGTCATCAATAATTTCTTCTGTCGTCGGTAAAGACATAATGCCTCGCTTGTTGTGCGGTCCAAAAAGAAAACGGCCAATGGGTTAAGCATTGGCCGCTGGGTATTGTAATCGATTTTATGCTCAAACTGTATGCGTTAGAAGAACAAGCCCGCTTCGAGCTGAGCTTCTTCACTCATCATGTCACGAGACCAAGGTGGATCAAACACCAGTTCCACATGAACGTCAGTAACGTTCGGAACTTTCGCAACACGATACTTAACATCACTGACTAATACTGGCCCCATACCACAACCAGGCGCCGTCAACGTCATATTAATGTCGACACGCTTACTGTCTGCATCAATCGCAACACTGTATATCAATCCTAAAGACACTAAGCTAATCGGAATTTCTGGGTCGTATACACTATCAAGCGCTTTCCAAACTTGATCTTCTACTACCTGACCAGAACCATCGTCATTAAAGCTCAGCACTTCAGGCTCTTGACCAATTGCATCCGCATCGGTGCCATCAATGCGCAGCATGTTACCTTGAAAAGTAACGGTGTAGTTACCACCTAGTGCCTGATTGATCGTAATAAACTGACCTTCAGGGATGGTGGTAGGATCACCACTCGGTACTCGGCGAGCAGGACACTCGCGTTGAGTTACGACCATTTTTTGCATGCTATTAATTCACACTAAAGCTTTCGCCACAGCCACACTCAGCTATAACGTTAGGATTATTAAATTTCACGACCTGATTGATCCCTTCTTTAACAAGATCAATTTCAGTACCTTGCAGAAGCGTCAATGACTGATCATCAATGGCCAATTTAACACCATCAAAATCTATAATCGCATCACCTGCTTCTGGCGCACTTACAATATCTAATACGTAAGCATAACCAGTACAGCCACTTTCTTTTGTACTTAACCGAACCAAGCTGGCTTCAGCGGTCAACTTCGAGGCAAAGAACTTACGTGCTGCATCGGTTAACGTCACGCTTTGGTTCGGATCAAATGTTTCTGTCGACATAATATGCCTCCTAGGCCAACATCATGTGAACTTTCTTCAATGCTTTGAAGAACAGTTCCACTTCTTCAATTGTGTTGTAGATAGAGAAAGACATACGGGCGGTTCCAGGGACACCAAAACGTGCCATTAATGGCTGGGCACAGTGATCTCCCGTACGAATAGCAATACCTTGGCGGTCCAATAAGAATCCAATGTCAGCTGGGTGACCTTGATCGAGCACGAAACTAAATGCTCCGACTTTTTGCTCCGCTTCGCCAATCATACGTAAGCCATCAAACTCTTTGGCAAGCTCTGTTGCGCGAGACATCAATGCCTGCTCATGGGCCGCAACCTCAGCATGATCAAAAGCATCGAACCAACGAATCGCCTCACCTAAAGCAATCGCATCACCCACATTTGGCGTACCCGCTTCTAGACGATACGGTAAAACGTTCCAAGTGGCATCTTGAAGCGTTACCGTTGCAATCATCTCACCACCGGTTTGCCATACGGGCCACTCAGCCAATAATGCTTCTTTGCCCCATAAAACTCCCACGCCCATTGGTGCGTAAATTTTATGGCCCGAGAATGCATAAAAATCACAGCCTATCGCTTGCACATCCACATCACCATGAGCAATGCCTTGCGCGCCATCCACCAACACCCACGCATCGAATTTCTTCGCTTGTTCTGTTAACCACGCAATAGGGTTAACCGTTCCCAGCGAGTTCGATACATGTGGAAAAGCAACCAGTTTGGTATTTTCATTTAACAATGAAACATACGCATCTAAGTCAAGCTCGCCTTTATCCGTCACGGGTACGGTACGTAATGTCGCACCCGCCACTTTACAGGCTTGCTGCCAAGTAACGATATTGGCATGATGCTCCATCCCCGTCACAATCACTTCATCAGTGCTTTTCAGCAACTTAGACAAACCGTTAGCAATCATATTAATGCCTTCGGTTGTGCCCGATGTCCAAATCACTTCTTCACGCTTTGGCGCATTAATAAAGTCTTTAACGATGTCGCGCGCGTGTTCAAATTTACGCGTTGCTTCGTCGGCTAGACGATGAGCACCACGATGTACATTTGAATTATAAAGAGAGTAATACTCCACCAGCGCATCGATAACACACTGCGGCTTCTGAGTCGTCGCTGCATTATCAAGATAGACCAGAGGGTTGCCATCGATTTCGCGTTTTAAAATTGGAAACTGCTCACGAATAGCAGCGACATCAAGACTCATATGCTTCTCGCTTATTTTACTTCCATCTGAGCAAATCGATCACGAATAATCGGACGTACCCATTCTGCTAGTGCAGCAGTAGGCATCTGATCAATCAACTCATTAATAAACCCAAAACTCAGCATTAGCTGTGCTTGAGAACGACTTACGCCACGTGTTTGTAGGTAGTACAATGCTTTTTTGTCGATCTCTGCAATGGTTGCACCATGGGCACAACGCACATCATCGGCATAGATCTCTAACTCAGGCTTAGTATTGATTTCCGCTTTATCGGACAACAAAAGGTTGCGATTATTTAGCTCTGCAAGCGTCTTTTGCGCATCACGATGAATATGAATACGGCCATTGAACACTGCGCGACTGCGATCACCCGCTATACCACGAATATTCTCTTCCGTTGTACAGTTTGGTACGGCATGCTCAACGTTTGCGTGTAAATCAAATAATTCAGTGCCATCTAATAAATAAATCGCATTTAACTTAGCTTCGGCTTTTTCACCTGCATAAATGATATCGGTATCGATACGCTGCAAATCACTACCAAAGCCAATAATGCTGCTGTTTAGCGTCGCTTTACCCAGCAATTTAAAGTGACTGCCACCCAAAGCAACATTATCACCCGCTTGCAATGCAAAACGGTAATGCTCGAGATGAGCTTCAACACCAATCAGAAATTCGGTGTAAGCCGTTGTTAATGTCGCGCCATGCGCTTCAGCATTTTCAACAACTTTTAACGCAGCGCCCGCTTCTAGCTCAACCACCACGCGAATATGACCTTGTGCGCCATTGCTTAGTAAATTATTGATTCGTAAAACCGAGTCAATTTTTACGTTCTCAGCAACAGTAACCACAGCGACATCGGCGGCTAACACATCATTAACTAAGCCAAAAATATGACGTTCAGGCTTAATCGTAGTGAACAAATCAGACTCTTGCATTTCAATGGTAAGACCTTCAGGTAGGTCTTCTGGCATTGAAACCAATTGACCATCTACAAACGTCAACTCTAGGAAATCAAGACCCACTACGTCTACTGGCGCTAGCTCAGGTGACTCTTCTTTAACAACCGCTGAACTACGCTCAACAGCACGAAGCGGCGTGTATTTCCATGCTTCAGTTTTACGGCTAGGCCATTTCGTATCTTTCAGCAGCGCCAATGACACAGCACGCTGATCTGCAAAACCATCTTGGATGCTATCTGCATGAGCGATGGCGTGTTGTAACCATTCACTCATGATTAATCCTCAATTTCGTCTTCTGTAGGCTCTGTTTGCAGCCAAGCGTAACCTTGCGCTTCCAGCTCTTTCGCTAGAGAGGCGTCGCCACTCTTAACAATTTTACCGTCTGCTAATACGTGCACGAAATCTGGTTTGATGTAGTCCAGAAGACGCTGGTAGTGGGTAACAACAATAAAGCTGCGCTCTGAATCACGCTGACTGTTTACACCATTTGCAACCACTTGCATCGCGTCGATATCCAAACCTGAGTCTGTTTCATCAAGGATGCACAGCTTCGGCTTAAGAAGAATCATTTGCATGATTTCATTACGCTTCTTCTCACCGCCTGAAAACCCTTCGTTAACACCACGCTTCAAGAATGAAACAGGTAAGTTAACTTGCTTACACGCTTCTTTGGCAAGCTTCAAAAACTCAGCTGACGTAAGCGCTTCTTCACCACGAGCTTCACGTTGAGAGTCAACAGACACCTTTAAGAATTCAAGGTTACTAACGCCAGGAATCTCGACTGGATATTGGAACGCTAGAAATAGGCCGGCACGTGCACGCTCTTCTACATCCATATCAAACAGATCTTGACCATCCAGCGTTGCCGAACCGCTGTCTACTTCGTAACCATCTCGACCTGAAAGCACATAACCTGTTGTTGATTTACCTGCACCGTTCGGGCCCATGATGGCATGAACTTCACCAGGTTTAATGTCTAGGTTGAGACCTTTGAGAATGTTTTTTTCTTCTACACTTGCGTGCAAATCTTTGATCGATAACAAAACGTTTTCGTTTGACATGTTCAATGGGTTCCTCAACCTAACCTACAGAGCCTTCAAGGCTAATTTCGAGAAGTTTGCCCGCTTCAACGGCAAACTCCATAGGGAGTTCTTTAAATACTTCTTTACAGAAGCCGTTTACAATCATCGATACCGCTTTTTCAGGATCAACTCCACGCTGTCGACACAAAAACATCTGATCATCACTTACTTTCGATGTCGTCGCCTCGTGCTCAACAATCGCTGATGGATTGCGGCTTTCTACGTATGGGAATGTGTGAGCACCACACTGATCACCGATCAGTAATGAATCACACTGAGTAAAGTTACGCGCACCTTCCGCACCTGGATTCATTCGCACAAGACCGCGGTAGGAATTATTACTCTTACCGGCAGAAATACCTTTCGAAATGATCGTTGATTTGGTGTTCTTACCAATATGGATCATTTTTGTACCGGTATCCGCCTGCTGGCGACCACGCGTCAAGGCAACAGAATAGAATTCACCAATACTGTTATCGCCTTTTAAGACACAGCTTGGGTATTTCCACGTAACAGCAGAACCGGTTTCTACCTGAGTCCAAGAAATCTTGGCATTGGTATGGCATATCCCACGCTTAGTTACAAAGTTATAAATACCGCCTTTACCGTCTTCATCACCTGGATACCAGTTTTGAACCGTTGAGTATTTAATTTCTGCATTGTCCAACGCAACCAATTCAACAACCGCGGCGTGCAATTGATTCTCATCACGCTGAGGTGCTGTACAACCTTCAAGATAACTTACGTGAGAACCTTCATCGGCAATGATCAAGGTGCGCTCAAACTGCCCCGTATTTTGCTCGTTAATACGGAAGTAAGTTGATAGCTCCATTGGACAACGAGTGCCTTTGGGGATGTAGACAAATGAACCATCTGTAAACACAGCGCAGTTAAGTGCTGCGAAATAGTTGTCTTTTGTCGGTACGACGCTACCAATGTACTTTTTAATTAGGTCTGGATATTTATGAACCGCTTCTGAAATAGGGCAGAAAATAACGCCTGCTTCTTCTAACTTTTCACGGAAAGTCGTTACAACTGAAACAGAGTCAAATACTGCGTCAACAGCAATGCCTGCCAACATTTGCTGCTCGACTAACGGAATTCCCAGCTTTTCGTAGGTACGTAAAAGCTCTGGATCCACTTCATCAAGAGACTTAGGCTTGTCTTTCATACTCTTTGGTGCAGAGTAATAAGACACCGATTGCAAGTCAATTTTAGGATAGGACAGATGAGCCCAATCAGGCTCTTCCATTTCTTGCCAAACACGAAACGCTTTAAGACGCCACTCGAGCATCCATTCAGGTTCACCTTTGACCTCAGAGATTCGGCGAATCACGTCTTCATCGAGACCAGGCTCGAAGGTTTCTGATTCCACTGCAGAAACGAAGCCCGCTTCGTACTCTCGAGCTAACGCCTTATCAATCTGCTCAGTCATATTAGAAACTCACTCATTCTTCCAGGGACATGCCCTGCTAGTTGTGTTCGTTAACCGATGAGGGCTGCAGAGATCTTCTCTTGAGAAGCTGTAGCCGACACCTTGCCGTCTTTATTTTGTCGCTCGGCAACAAGCCGAACATCTTGGCGATTGACCAATTTCTCAAGACTAATTTGACTCAAAAAATCATGGATCTGATCACTCAAATCACACCATAAATGATGCGTCAGGCAAGTATGACCACCTTGGCAATCACTCTTCCCTTGGCAACCTGTTGCATCTACAGATTCGTTTACCGCATCCACAATCTGCGCCACATAAATTTCACTTCGATCGCGACTCAAGCGATATCCGCCACCTGGACCCCGAACACTGGTTACTAACTCTTTTTTACGGAGCTTTGCAAACAGCTGCTCAAGATAGGACAAAGAGATACTTTGCCTATTCGATATATCTGAAAGCGAAACAGGTCCATTGTCTGTGTGCAGCGCTAAATCAAGCATTGCAGTTACCGCGTAACGACCTTTTGTTGTTAAGCGCATAAACTTTCCACTTAAGTGCTAATGAATATTTCGATCATACACAAAACCTACTATTTTGATCAAGTATTTACCTGACAAATTTAGTAGGTTATTAGCACATATTTAGAATCTGCGGTATTTTAAGGGCAACACTACTAAAACTGAATAAATTCCAGCATATTTGTTGTTATATCTTTATGGTTTTATCCGATACGTATAAGAAGTAATCAAATCGCTAGCAGCTAAGAGGGTATCTATGAGTCAATCAGCAGGAAATAAAGATCAGTCGGACGCTCAAGACAGCACCCCCCCCAAAAAAAGTAAGCTACCAATTGGCTTAGTCGTTAGCTTTTTACTTTGCTTTCTCATCAGCGTATCCGCTTCAGCGGCTCTGACATACTTTCTTACGTCTTCAAACAATAACGAAGAAATGATGGCAGAGACACAAACCAAAGTAGAAAATCAATTGAATGCTATGCGCCAGAGTATAGAGCAGCAAAACACTCAGTTAAGTGCCATAAGCGCCGAAAACGAAACACTTAAAACCTATCTACGCCACAGCAGCGCCAATGCACTAAAGAATATTTTGATTGATCAAGAAGAGAATATTCAGGCCTACCTTGCAGTAATGAGGCAGGCAATTGGTGACTTAAGTGACATGCTACCAAACAGCTCTGACTGGGAAACCACCTACCAATATCAAATGGATTTAGCGCTTAAAGCAAGCATGGAGCGAACCACTCTACTCAACCTTTTGAAGACAGGTGAGCCACAACAGAACAATTCTTCTTTACCACCAAAATCTCCAACAAAAAGCAACTAACAGCAAAAAGCCCAGCTTACAAACTGGGCTTTTTTTCAGCGGCACTTCTATAACTTAAAACTCTGGCACCGATGCCTGCGCGGCCAACTCTCTGCGCTTACGTCGCTCAGCCATAATGTCTTTTCGTCCAATATAAATCAGCGGCACCACAATTAAAGCAGCGCCAAGCAATAAACTCATATCAACCGTTTCAGCAAACATAAACCAACCAGCAAATATCGCAAACAATAGACCAGAGTATTCTGCTGAACTCACTTGGCTAGACGCCACATAACGATATCCAACCAAGCAACCTAAGCTATACAGCACCGAACAAATCGACGCACCAAATGCCAGCCCAAGCTGCTCCCAAGAAAGAGAACCGCCTTCCCATATTGCAAGGCCACCGGCTAAAGGCAATGCACACATTTGCGCTATAAATAATCCATGCATCGCTCCCTGCCCTTCAGGCAACTTACGAACCAGTAAGCTATTAACAGCCAGAACGAATGCGAATCCTAACGCACTTAACATCCCCCAGCCAATATAGCTTGGTTTAAGAATCACTAGCACACCTAAGAAGCCGGATACCGCTGCAAAAACCACCGTCTTAGTGAGCCTCTCCTTATAAAAGATAACCGCTAACAAAATAATAAAAATTGGTGCTGTATAGAAAACCGCATTCGCCGTCGCGAGAGGTAGCTGGGATAAGGAAATCACCAACAACACCGACGTAAGAATCCAAAGGTTACCTCTTAAAATATGTAACTTTAGCCCCTCTAATGGACGCTCAACTCGTTTGCCGACAACAAATGGAAGCAGCACAAGACACATAAAGAGAACGCGATAAAACGTAAACTGGAAAACAGCTTCGTTAGCATTGGCAAGCTTTACCAATACATCACATACTGTCGCCATTAAGTTACCCATCACTAACACTAAAATGGCACTACTGATTGTTTTACCTGACACGGCAATACACCTTTCATCAAATTACTAATTGGCGCGGAGTATAGAGAGGATATAGAATTCAATAAAATGATATAATTTACTTTAGTATTAGTTTTTTAGATAGATAAATATGAACCTACCTCCTCTCAAAACACTACCTGTATTCGAAGCCGTTGCGCGATTGAATAGCTTTTCACTTGCCGCAAACGAGCTGCACATTACCCAAAGTGCAGTTTCTCATCACATCAAAACACTTGAAGATCACCTTGGAGAGCAGCTCTTTATCCGCTCAGGAAGAAAGCTAGAATTGACCACTGAAGGCAAACTCTATCTTGACAATATCACCGGCTCTTTAAACCAAATAGCTCGGGCAACAGAGAATGTAAAAGGTGTTACTGAAACAAAATTGAGGCTGGCTGTTTACAGCTCATTTGCCGTTTACTGGCTTATCCCACGTTTACCAAACCTTAAGCGACAATATCCAAACTTAGATCTCACCATTGAAATGACGTTCTCTGAGCCTGAGCTATCAGATAGAACAGCAGACTGTTTTATTACTATTGAAAGTGAAAAACGAGGATTTGATTTTGAATGGTTTTATACGGAACGATTATTCCCAGTATGCAATCAAAGCTTTTATCAAGAGCTTTTGTCTGAGCTTAATGTATTCAGTGATAAGGAACTGCAACTCGAACTAAAAACAAACCCTGAAATACTAGCAAGGTTTCCATTAATTACGTCCTACAGCATGTATGAGAGTTACGCTGAAGACTGGAGAAGATGGTTTAAGGAACAGGGTAAAGAGCTACCTGATGACATCAACTTTCATCGGTTTAGCCATCTAATGCTTGCTCATGAGGCAGCAGCGCACTCCTTAGGCATCGCGCTAGTCAACGACTATATGTTTAACGAAAACGACCCTAAGGATGGGCTAATCAAACTGCCCTGTGTTGCACATAATGCTGAAGACCGATTTTATATTGCCTACAAACACAGCAGAAGGCATGAACCAGCGCTTAAGCAGCTAAGACACTGGCTGAGAAATGAGCTTAATGAGCTAACTTAGATTTAGTATAATTATCAGACGTAACTCGTGAAGCGGCTTTATTTTGTTTCACCGCAGCACAGACGAAATAAAGCAGCTCCGTCGCCGCAATCATGACTATTGCGTAACCGAGTAACTCTGTTCCCTCCTCCACTACATTTTTCACTGAACGTACGTATGCATCGCCCATCAAACTATGCCAAAAACTAGTTCGTCCAAACATTCGAGAAAAGGCCAACACTATAACCAAACCAGACACAACAAACCCGAAGCTAGAGGTCTCCGAAAAGTGCTTTAACGAGTAGTAGCTTTCTTTTACTTGATGGCGCAAATAATAAAGCGTCATCGCCAGAATACTGCCCACAAACAATTGCCAAGCACCGTCGAATACATAGAGATCCAAGAATGAATCTGATTCACGGACAAACATCATAAACATTAAAGCACTGAGTAAAATACATGCCTGACGCAGTGGCTTAGAAAAATACGCACACACCAAAAAAGTTAACGCACTAGAGAATGTAAATAAATCCTGCATTCTCTCTACCAATGATGACTCACTGTACTCTGCAGCCGTACCCAGCTGATAAGCTTCTAAAGAAATACAGTGAGCCACCCCGACTAATGCAAATAGATAAATAAAACCTCGAAGAAAAAACATCACATCACCTAGCAGACTTTTATTAAGTTAATATTAAATAACTTAAGTTTTTATATACATAGCCGCTTTGGTTGTTCCTAAGTAGTTATCATTAGTCAAATACCGTGCACTAACTCGCCTATAGGTAGAGCAAGAAACTTAATTTAACCCGCTAACTCGACTAATCGAGCTAAGTTGATCGAGAGTGTTTACGAGAATCAGTCAAAACATATCAAGTAAGCCCTAGCCTTTTCATGTTACGCGTCGAAGTATGAGACAGGCGCAAGCGGGGCATAAAAGAGGATGCGCAATCTAGCTGCGTTGATGCGTTGAGTTCGGGATGGGATCAGATGATGCTCTGTCTCTGTTTTTCTGAACACCTTCTCTGACTGATGCCATAAGACGCACGCTTTTGATGTCACGCGCTGACGCGTCGAAGCATGAGACAGGCGCAAGCGGGGTACAAAAGGGATGCGCAATCTAGCTGTGTTGAGGTGTTGAGATGAGGAAAACCGCAGACACAAAAAAGCCCTGACAGCATTGCTATCAGGGCTTCCTTTGTATGATGCTTGACGACGACCTACTCTCACATGGGATCTCCCACACTACCATCGGCGATGGCGCCTTTCACTTCTGAGTTCGGGATGGGATCAGGTGGTTCAACGCCTCTATGATCGTCAAGCAAACGGGTTTGCGATCGTTTTGGGGGGCTTCTGTTTGCCTTAGCCAAAACACGCAAGTTCGTGAACTTGAGTCTTTAACAATAAAACTTTTGAAATAGTGATAACCAAGTATCAAACCAGTGTTGGTATCGTAGTCTGTAGTACAGCGAGTATGTTTTCTTCACACTCTTAAAACCATTTTGGTGTTATATGGTCAAGCCTCACGAGCAATTAGTATTGGTTAGCTCAATGCCTCACAGCACTTACACACCCAACCTATCAACGTCCTAGTCTCGAACGGCTCTTTAGGGCACTTTAAGTGCCAGTGAGATCTTATCTTGAAGGAGGCTTCCCGCTTAGATGCTTTCAGCGGTTATCCCGTCCGAACATAGCTACCCG
>NZ_LTAX01000058.1 GCF_001639745.1 Marinomonas gallaica | reverse complement strand
AAGACCTCATGTTCGATCTCGCCAGCACCAATCGCTCCCATTGGATGATGGCGCTGGGCAAAGCAAAGCTTAAAATTGGTTTCCCCTACAATAATTTGATCCGTAGAGTACTGTGTGACGTGGCAGTTTTTCGTTCTGACTTACAGCCTGAAGTTGAGGTGATGCTAGACATGCTGCGTATTTTAGGACATACACCACCAAGACGTTTAGAGTTTGCCTACCCAGATCACCAAGTTGTTTGTGATAAAGAGCAGCCATTTATTTTGTACTTCAATGGTGCTTCGATGAAAAGCAAAATCCTGTCTAAAGAGCAGATGCGTGACGTTGTGGAGCAGGGAATGGCTGCGTTACCAGATTACCAACA
>NZ_LTAX01000057.1 GCF_001639745.1 Marinomonas gallaica | reverse complement strand
TCAGACTTAGATTCTGATTCAGTTACAAGCTGAGTCTCAGGTTCTGGTACTGGCTCAGACTTCGATTCTGATTCAGTTACAGGCTGAGTCTCAGGTTCTGGTACTGGCTCAGACTTAGATTCTGATTCAGTTACAAGCTGAGTCTCAGGTTCTGGTACTGGCTCAGACTTCGATTCTGATTCAGTTACAGGCTGAGTCTCAGGTTCTGGTACTGGCTCAGACTTAGATTCTGATTCAGTTACAAGCTGAGTCTCAGGTTCTGGTACTGGCTCAGACTTCGATTCTGATTCAGTTACAGGCTGAGTCTCAGGTTCTGGTACTGGCTCAGACTTCGATTCTGATTCAGTTACAGGCTGAGTCTCAGGTTCTGGTACT
>NZ_LTAX01000056.1 GCF_001639745.1 Marinomonas gallaica | reverse complement strand
TCGTCAGCTTGAATCTATGCTGCCCTATGTGCTGGAAGATGACTTAGCGCAGGATGTCGATCAACTGCACTTTACCATCCTGAGTAAATCACAAGGTCGTGCACAGGTATGTGCGCTGGACTCTGAGTGGTTAGAAAAGGTCCTTATGGAACTTGGTGATATTGGCTGTCAAATACAAAAAGTAATGCCAGACGTATTAGCTTTGCCTGATAACGATGGTATGTCTGCCGTTGAGCTTGGTCAGCAATGGTTAGTGAAAAAGTCGTCTTATCAGGGGATGTCAGTCGAGAGTGACTGGTTGTCTTTAGTTGCTCAATCTGAATGGGCACAGGAAGATGATGAATATCTACCGCTAACAGCATACTCGGCTTTACCA
>NZ_LTAX01000055.1 GCF_001639745.1 Marinomonas gallaica | reverse complement strand
TTGGTTGCGGGAGCAGGATTCGAACCTACGACCTTCGGGTTATGAGCCCGACGAGCTACCAGACTGCTCCATCCCGCGCCATGTAATCTATCGAATTAAATAGATTCAGAACACTAGCTATGTTTAATATTGCAATCAACTCATTCTTATTAAGTTGGTTGCGGGAGCAGGATTCGAACCTACGACCTTCGGGTTATGAGCCCGACGAGCTACCAGACTGCTCCATCCCGCGCCATGTAATCTATCGAATTAAATAGATTCAGAACACTAGCTATGTTTAATATTGCAATCAACTCATTCTTATTAAGTTGGTTGCGGGAGCAGGATTCGAACCTACGACCTTCGGGTTATGAGCCCGACGAGCTACCAGACTGCTCCATCCCGC
>NZ_LTAX01000054.1 GCF_001639745.1 Marinomonas gallaica | reverse complement strand
GTTTGACGCTTGATTATCGTCTATTTCAAAAAGTTAAATTGTTAAAGAGCAAGTTTAGTGCAAAGCACTAAGTCAGAGACTAGGAGTCATCAGTCAACATCGAATAGGATAATATCCCTCGATTAACTGTCCAAGCATCTTGCTTAAGGCTTTGAATTGTGTCGATTTCGCAGAACTGCGAAGAAGTAGATTTTCGTATGAAGTGGTGGAGCCATGCGGGGTCGAACCGCAGACCTCCTGCGTGCAAAGCAGGCGCTCTCCCAACTGAGCTATGGCCCCTCTAATACTTCATCGTATTTTCTACATTTTGTCATAACATTCAAGTATTTTTGAACATTATTAACACCAGCATCTTAAGAGATAGACTCTTTGAAATACTGGTGGGTCTGGGCCGATTTGAACG
>NZ_LTAX01000053.1 GCF_001639745.1 Marinomonas gallaica | reverse complement strand
ATGGTAAGGTACAGTTTACCCCGGCTGAGAACTTCAACGGCGACGCGACCATCAGTTACACCATTACTGATGGTACCGCGACCGACAGCGCTGAAGTGACTGTGACCGTGGATGCGGTCAATGACGGCCCCGTTGCAGTAGACGATACAGCCAGCACCAACGAAGATACGGTTGTCACCATCGATGTGTTGGCCAACGATACGGATCTGGATGGCGATACATTAACCATCACCGAAGCGTACGTTCCGGCAGCGCAAGGCACGGTGGCGATTGTCGATGGTAAGGTACAGTTTACCCCGGCTGAGAACTTCAACGGCGACGCGACCATCAGCTACACCATTACTGATGGCACTGTAACGGACAGTGCAGATGTGACAGTTAATGTCACTCCTGTTGATGATGGT
>NZ_LTAX01000052.1 GCF_001639745.1 Marinomonas gallaica | reverse complement strand
GCATCCGTAGCTCAGCTGGATAGAGTACTCGGCTACGAACCGAGCGGTCGGAGGTTCGAATCCTCCCGGATGCACCACTACTACCCCTTCCTTTGTTTCTCTCTATGTATTTATCAGCTTAATTTTATTTTGATCTTTTAAATACTGTTAGCTTTCTTTTTTTCTATTTTTCTTTTTCCTTCAATTTCTATTTTTCTCTGTCCTTCTGATTGTTTTTATTAAAATTTTTTAATTTTATGAATAATTGTGGGTTGCGTTTAGTGTTATGAATAATCATAATACTCTGCATTGACGGAGAGCTGGCCGAGTGGCCGAAGGCGCTCCCCTGCTAAGGGAGTATGGGGTGAAACTCATCGAGGGTTCGAATCCCTCGCTCTCCGCCATTTTAAATGTGCATCCGTAGCTCAGCTGGATAGAGTACTCGGCTACGAACCGAGCGGTCGGAGGTTCGAATCCTCCCGGATGCACC
>NZ_LTAX01000051.1 GCF_001639745.1 Marinomonas gallaica | reverse complement strand
CTTTAAACAAGTTGCCAAACCAAAGTGACAGAGAACGAGCCACCCACTAAAGTGACGAACAGTTAATTGCCACAACGACGAACCTTTGAGAGCGAAGATGGTTGATGGCATATTAGCGCTTTCGATGCTTTCAAATGGCATTTACGTCAAAGAAACTTGAGAACTCAGAGCGCGCTGAGAAAGAGAATTTGTGCCGAAAAAGGTACAGCCATTGAAAGACTACATATCAAAAAAACTATTCGTTAACAGTAGCTTATTAACGCCCTGCTAAGTGGCTGGCAACGCGACCACCGCACTTAACCAAACCACCGTAAACACTATACCCGACTTGAACTAAAATTGCCCCGCGTTGGCAGTCCGTCTTAAGCAGCTTGTTAGGCGCGTTTTTCGAAGTCTACAGCCTCGACACCACGATCTTTAGGTCGAATTACAACTGTATTGGCTATCATGTCGTGCCAACCTTGTTTTTTACCGTTGAAAGCTACCCAG
>NZ_LTAX01000050.1 GCF_001639745.1 Marinomonas gallaica | reverse complement strand
TGCCATTGGACACCTCTTTTAATATGGCTATGTTACCACCTAAAATGGTGTCCGGTTTCATTAGACCACTACACCATTCCCATTGCTCTTAAATGTTCTATATGCGGTGGCCTTATACACCAAACCTCAATCTCGTATGATCACATTATCAGGAAGCAAGATGGGGGTCTTGGAAGTGCTTCCAACGCGAGTTTAATGCATCCATATTGCAACACAACGGTTAAGAATTAGTTTTTATTTTCCATGCAATTCCATGTAATTTATTTGCGCAGACGCGTCGGCGGTGAGGCACGAACCGAGACATGCGCAAGTAAAAAAATACATGGAAGGGCGTCCAAAGCAGTTACCATGCGCCGAAGCTGATTTTCAGCTGATCCCAGGATGCCTATTTCTCATTAGAAGGCCGCGGAACGGAGTCCGCTCGACGGGAGCAATGTTCCCTCGCGCAGCGAGGTTATATGGACCCGCCCGACTGTTGCAAGCTATTTCGATAAGACAGAGTAAAGTTGCA
>NZ_LTAX01000049.1 GCF_001639745.1 Marinomonas gallaica | reverse complement strand
ACTTTGCCACAGCCAAATCAGCTTCGTGTACTGGGCTGTTAGTTTCTTCGAAAGCATTCTCTGCCAAGCAAGTTTAATCAATTGTGTTTTGGTTCGCGAGCTGCCTAATGTACATTGTCATTCGAAACCAATACGGCATTTCAAGTAGGCACTTTGGCGGAAAACTCAACCTTCTTCGTAGCAGCTAACAAACTGCTCAAGGCGGACTATCAACGCTCGGCAATTTTGGTTTTAGTCTGGTACATTGTTTACGGTGGCTAGCTTAAGTATCGTGGTTTGCGTTGCTAGCCACTTAGCAGGGCGTTAGCTAGTGTTTAAAGAAACTAAGGGCTTAAGTGCTCATGAATGCGGGGCTCTAGCTTCACACTTGATAGTCCCAATGCGCAAACTATCTCGCCAGTGGCACTGTTCGAAAAGTGGTTGAATCAACCAAAGTCAGTTTACTGGAGTGGTGCGTTTGTTTAGTTCTTTGGTGTGGTTTCTCTGGTGTTGAAACGTCGCTATATCTAGATCAGTTTCGTGAACTTGGCTGTTAGGTTTGTCTAAAGCATTCTTTGCCAAG
>NZ_LTAX01000005.1 GCF_001639745.1 Marinomonas gallaica | reverse complement strand
TGTAGCTCAGTTGGGAGAGCGTCGCCCTTACAAGGCGAATGTCGGGAGTTCGAACCTCTCCACACCCACCACTTATAGAACAGTGGCTAAACAATCTATGACAACGGAGTGGTAGTTCAGTTGGTTAGAATACCTGCCTGTCACGCAGGGGGTCGCGGGTTCGAGTCCCGTCCATTCCGCCACTTACTTTCTTTAGCTTTAAAGAACAGTAAGTTGGCAAGCGTTACCATCATTGCGATGGGTGTGTAGCTCAGTTGGGAGAGCGTCGCCCTTACAAGGCGAATGTCGGGAGTTCGAACCTCTCCACACCCACCATGATTATCATCATCTAAAATCCTCGTAAAAATCCCCATTATATTACTTTGAAATACGCCTAAAAAATTTAACCAATCTTTGGTTTAAAGCCCTGATCCTAGCGCAATAGAACCAGACGCAATCTTTCGGATGTCCTTACCGATCCAAACAACTTTACCAATGACAGCCAAATCAAGGGCTTCGATGTGATGTGTGTGATGTCCCGAAAGATATGTCATAGACCCATTAAAGCGGGATTAGATGGTTTTAAATGGGATATAGCGGGAAAGAATCGCTGAACACCAGATAAATAGAAGGCTAGAGCATCGACTCTGGCTTTTTTGCGTTTTGGAGGGAGTGAAAATTTGCGATCTACCGGGACAATCCCCGCGAGATAGCTGCAGAACTGAAAGAAGCTCGAATTAATGAGCTTAAAGCACCGCGTGTGGTATCAGAACTAAACCCGATTAATGGTCTCTCTGTTCAGAACGATAGCCATCAATCAGACATCAAAGAATAGGCATTGGCCCAGCTAGCCTCTGAAGATGTCAAAACTGTTGCCCAAATTAACGCCATTACGTAGAGGTTTGCGATGTCTAACGGATGCGAGCCAGCCTAGCTCCCTACATGGGTCAAATTTTTTGAAGCTTCCTGAAACAAACACGACGACGGCTACGAGAAAGGCGGTGACGACCCCCACCGCTTCGAGTGCGGCTGGACATTTCTACAAGCCATAGGCCGTGATGTAAAGCGTCTCAATTGATACTACAGGGTACGAGCTTCCCATATGGGTAGTCATTCTAGGAAAGCAGCTCCATATTCTATGGTTAAACATAATGAGATAAATATCCCGCCAAACGATGCCAAAAAATCGCGGCGTATTATGTTTTCTCAAAACTGCCATATCTTAAGCGAGCGTCTCGAGCTGTTTCACGAATCTTATAAATCAATTGTACGTTACCGCACAGAATCATTCTGTGCGGCGTTATAAAGTTGCTCTATGGGTTTATTTGGAAGTCATTCGATTTTCCGGCTCGTCGTATGGAGCTTTGTATGTATCAAGAACATTGGAATGGTTGGAGTTGGCTATTGTGGCTGGGGTTTTGGTTTTTGCTGATTTCGAGTTTTGGTCATTGGGGTTACAGCTATCGCTCGAATCGTCGTTACTTTGGACTAGCCAGTAAAACGGCGCAGGATATATTGAACGAGCGTTACGCTCGCGGTGATATTGAGCAAGCAGAGTTTTCTCGCATCAAGAAAGAAATCGCCAGCAAATAATAGGGAGCATCTCACTGTGCCAAAAACCACGATGCAAACCACAACGCTAGCGCCAGATCAACTGAGCCTAATAGACAGATACTGGCGAGCGAGTAATTACTTGTCGGTTGGTCAAATTTACCTTCACGATAACCCGCTATTGGCACGGCCTTTGGTGCTTACCGATATCAAACGAATCTTGCTGGGTCACTGGGGCACGACGCCCGGTCAGAATTTTATCTACGTGCATTTGAATCGCATTATTAAGCAATACGATTTGAACATGATTTATCTCTCCGGCCCCGGTCATGGTGGGCCAGCAGTAGTGGCGAATACGTATCTGGAAGGCAGTTACAGTGAGATTTATCCTGATATAAGCCAAGACACAATCGGCCTACAAAAGCTGTTTCAGCAGTTTTCTTTTCCCGGCGGCATTCCTAGCCATGCGTCACCTGAATGCCCAGGTTCCATCCATGAAGGTGGCGAATTGGGTTATTCATTAAGTCACGCCTTTGGTGCAGTATTTGATAATCCAGATTTAATTGCAGCCTGTGTGGTGGGCGATGGCGAAGCCGAAACTGGCCCGCTAGCGACCGCTTGGCATTCAAACAAGTTTCTAAACCCTATTACCGATGGTGTGGTCCTACCCATTTTGCATTTGAATGGCTATAAAATTGCGAATCCTACGGTTTTAGCGCGCATCAGTCACCAAGAGCTAGAGCAGTTATTTCGTGGTTACGGTTGGCTCCCTATTTTTGTCGAAGGCTGCGATCCTAACTACATGCATAAAGCCATGGCGACGGCGCTCGACAAAGCCGTTCGAGAAATCAAAGCGATTAAATTAAATGCCCAAGACAATGGTGTCTTTGAGCGTCCACGTTGGCCGATGATTATTCTCAAATCTCCGAAAGGTTGGACTGGCCCTAAAATAGTTGATGGCGTACAGATCGAAGGCACTTTTCATGCCCATCAAGTGCCAATCTCTAATCCACAATCGAAGCCGGAACACTTGCCATTAATAGAAGAATGGTTACGCAGTTATCGCCCTCAGGAATTATTCGATAGCCTTGGGCGTTTGTTACCTGAGATAGCTGAACTTGCGCCAAAAGGTAAGCGTCGCATGGGCGCGAATCCTCATGCCAACGGTGGCTTGCTACTGAAACCCTTACAAATGCCGGACTTCCGTGATTACGCTTGCGAGGTGCCAAAACACGGCGTACGCGGCGTTGGTGACACTCATGTACTTGGGCCGTTTGTGCGCGATGTGGTGATGCTTAATCAAGACAATTTTCGTGTGTTCGGTCCAGATGAAACCATTTCTAATGGTTTGGGGGCTGTCTTCGAAACCACCAATCGACAATGGGAAGCGACCACAAAACCTAATGACGAACACCTAGCGCCCACTGGTCGAGTGATGGAAATGCTCAGCGAACACCAATGTCAGGGCTGGCTGGAAGGTTATTTGCTCACAGGCCGACACGGCTTATTTAATTGCTACGAAGCCTTTATTCATATTATTGATTCCATGTTTAACCAGCACGCAAAGTGGTTAAAAGTCACCGCTGGTTTGTCTTGGCGGCCTAAGATCGCCTCATTGAATTATCTATTGGCGTCACATGTTTGGCGTCAGGATCACAATGGCTTTACTCACCAAGATCCGGGGTTCATTGATCATGTGGTGAATAAAAAAGCCGACATAGTGCGAGTCTATTTGCCACCCGATGCTAACTGTTTGCTTTCAGTGATGGATCATTGTTTACGCAGCAAGCATTACGTCAATGTGGTTGTTGCCGGAAAGCATCCAGCGCCGCAATGGTTGGACATGGACGCCGCGGTCAAACATTGTGCAGTAGGCATTGGCATTTGGGATTGGGCGAGCAACGACACAGGTTTAAATCAAGATGGTCAAACGGACGTGGTGATGGCTTGTTCTGGCGATGTACCAACGCTGGAAACCTTAGCGGCGGTGTCTATTTTACGCGAGCATTTACCTGCGCTGAATATTCGTGTGGTGAACGTAGTGGACTTAATGAAACTTCAGCCACAAACCGAGCATCCACATGGTTTGAATGATACTGAGTTCGACTTACTGTTTACTGAAAATAAGCCGGTTATTTTTGCCTTTCATGCTTATCCATCGCTGATTCATAAATTAACCTATCGCCGCACCAATCATCGCAATATCCATGTTCGTGGTTACAAAGAAGAAGGCACGATTACTACGGCCTTTGACATGACAGTGCTTAATGACATGGATCGCTTTCACCTCGTAATGGATGCGATTGACCGACTACCGCAAACCGGCGTGAAAGGTACCGAGTTAAAACGTATGTTGAGTGAAAAACTGATTGAGCATCGCCAGTACATCAATGAATACGGTGTCGATATGCCGGAAATTCGTGATTGGAAGTGGAGCAATAAGGATGAATGATTCGAGCTCATCAAGCCAAACAATCGGCTCTACAAGTCACTTGATAGAAACCGCTAAGCGCTTGATGGCCGATGATAAAGGCCTGCTCGCGATGGATGAAAGTGTGGCGACGTGCAATCGCCGTTTTGCCAAATGAGGTATCGCGCAAAGCTTAGCCATGCGACGCGCTTACCGAGAATTAATAGTTACCACGCCTAAATTAAGCGATAGCGTCAGCGGCATAATTCTGTTTGATGAAACGATTCATCAACATACTCAAGATGGCACGTCATTCATAAACATACTGATGGATGCCGGTATTATTCCTGGCATCAAGGTCGATATTGGTGCGGTGGATATGGCGGGTCAACCCGGAGAAAAAGTCACTGAAGGTTTGGATGGGTTAAGAGAACGGCTAAAGGCTTATGCATTGTTGGGCGCGCGTTTTGCAAAATGGCGGGCGGTATTCAGCATTGATGTCGACGCTATTCAAACAAGAGTTATCGGTAGAGTAACGCCATCTAGAGCCTGTATCCAAGCCAACGCTCATGCTCTCGCACGTTATGCGGCCTTGTGCCAAGAAGCTGGGCTGGTGCCGATTGTCGAGCCTGAAGTGATGATGAATGGCAGCCATACCTTGCAACAATGTGCGCAAGTCACAGAAGTGGTCTTACAGGCGGTTTTCCAACACTTAAATGAGCAAGGCGTGTTGCTAGAAGGTTTGTTGTTAAAACCCAACATGGTATTACCCGGGTTATGTTGCCCTATACAGGAAAGTGTCGAAATCGTCGCTGATATGACAGTGCATTGTTTGTTGCGAACTGTTCCTGCGGCGGTGCCGGGCATTGCTTTTTTATCCGGCGGACAAACGCCATCACTGGCTTCAGCGCGTTTGAATGCCATGAATAGCCGATACAAACTCCGCTTGCCGTGGGCGCTGACGTTTTCATTTTCTCGCGCGATTGAGTTACCCGCGTTAGAAGTTTGGCTCGGGCAAGATGACAATGTCGAGGCGGCTCAAAAAGTCTTGCAGCAAGGTGCGGCTAACGACAAAGCAGCGCGCCGCGGCGAATATTCCGTTGCGGCGAACTAATGGTGAATAGTAGAGCAACAGACGAGATTGTCTTTCTGCTGGATGTCGATAACACCTTGCTCGACAACGACCGCATTTTAGTGGAGTTGAGGGCGTTTTTAATTCGTGAAATTGGCGTGGAAAACAGCGCTCGTTATTGGGTGATATTCGAAACATTACGCACAGAGCGTAGTTATGCGGATTACCTAGGCGCGTTGCAACAGTATCGACTTGAACATCTTGATGATACTCGTGGGCTCTTAATCGCTGAGTTTTTTCTTGAATATCCTTTTGTTGATCGGCTTTATGCCGATGCATTGGCACTTATTAAGCATCTGCAAACCTTAGGCAAAACCGTCATTTTGACTGATGGCGAAGCCGTCCTGCAGCCACGCAAAATTAAGCGTTCAGGCTTATGGGAAGCAGTGCATGGTCAGGTGCTGATTTATATCCATAAAGAAACCATGCTCGATGCGATCGAGCAGCATTATCCCGCCAAGCGTTATGTCATGGTGGACGATAAATTGCGTATTTTGACCGCTATGAAACGCGTTTGGGGAAGCCGCCTTACTACGGTTTTTCCAAGGCAAGGTCATTACGCCCACGATCCAGAAAAGACACATCCCTATCCAGCGGCCGATGTCACTATTGAGCACATCGGCGAGCTGATCCATCACGATTTTTGCATTGGTCTTGACGCTGTGAAAGCACGTTCTGCGCCATCGGAGGCTCTATGAATGTTATAAAAGACAGCGATTCATTTGAAGGCGGCAATCCTTTTGAAGGAATGAACACAACTAAGCAATTGCACATGCTCGGTCAAAGTATATGGCTCGATAATATTACTCGCGAGCTGCTAAACAGCGGTACCTTACAGCATTATATTGATCATCTGAATGTGACGGGGTTGACCTCGAATCCGACTATTTTTGATAAAGCGATCAAAGATGGAGATAACTACAATCAAGCCATCGCCGAAAAAGCTGCAAAAGGCTTGTCGGGTGAAGCGCTGTTTTTCGAACTGGCGCTAGAAGATTTAACCCGTGCGGCGGATGTATTACGTCCTATCTTTGATACCACCGACGGAATGGATGGTTGGGTTTCGTTAGAAGTCTCGCCATTGTTGGTGAACAATACCGCTGGCACGTATGCGGCGGCGGTGGATCTGCATAAACGCGCTCAGCGCCCGAATCTGTTTATTAAAATCCCGGGTACACCAGCAGGCTTAGCGGCTATCGAAGAAACAATCTTTGCTGGCGTCCCGGTCAATGTGACCTTGTTGTTTTCCAGCGAGCAATATCTCGCCGCAGCCGAAGCTTACATGCGTGGCATCGAGCGCCGAATTGCAAAAGGGCTTGATCCAAAAGTCGGCTCGGTTGCTTCTTTGTTTATCAGTCGTTGGGATGTCGCCGTCAATGACAGAGTCTCTTCTGACTTACGCAATCATCTTGGTATCGCCATCGCCCAACAAGCTTACAAAGACTATTGCGAGCTACTGGCCGCGCCACATTGGCAAACACTAAAGGCGGCTGGCGCCCACTCACAACGCTTGCTTTGGGCCAGTACGGGAAGCAAAGATCCGACAGTTTCTGACTCTTATTACGTCTCAGCGCTTGCTGCGCCTCATACCATTAACACGATTCCAGAAAAGACATTACTAAGCTTCTCGAAAGACGGCGCTTTGTCTGGCGTGATGTCGATTGATGGTGTTGATGCTGAAAGCAAGCTGTTGGAATTCGCCATAGAAGGCATTGATATTGGCGTATTGGCTGATCAGCTCCAACAAGAGGGCGCAGATGCTTTTACTCGGTCTTGGAACGATTTATTGGCGGTGATTGAGCAGAAAAGTCAGCAAGTAAAAACCAGTACGTCAAAGAATAGTAAATCAGAAAACGACGAAGCGCCTTTCTAACGATTTTTTAGGAGTCAGCCAACGTGAAACAGTTAATGCTCGACCAGCTTGCTATCAATACGCTACGTACTCTGTCTATCGATGCCGTCCAAAAAGCCAAATCGGGGCATCCCGGTACGCCAATGGATGCCGCGCCAACGGCGTATTGTTTGTGGCAGCGTTTTCTACGTTTTGATCCAAAAGATCCTGAGTGGCTGAATCGAGACCGCTTTGTGCTGTCATCCGGTCATGCCTGTGCCTTGTTGTATAGTTTATTGCACCTGACTGGTGTGAAGGCGAAAGGGGCGAGTTATCCAGCGGGTGAGCGTTTAGCGGTCACCATGGAAGATCTCAAACAGTTCCGTCAGCTTGGCAGTCGTTGTACTGGTCACCCAGAGCATGGTTGGACCAGTGGTGTAGAAACCACCACAGGGCCGCTTGGACAAGGCTTGGCCACCAGCGTCGGTATGTCTATCGCAGAACGCTGGCAGGCGGCAACCTATAACCGTCCCGGTTACACTCTGTTTGACCATAATGTTTATGCCTTGTGTGGCGATGGCGACATGATGGAAGGCATAAGTAGCGAAGCGGCTTCCTTGGCTGGGCACTTGAAATTATCGAATTTGTGTTGGATCTACGATGCCAATCACATCAGCATCGAAGGTTCCATTGATATCACTTTTAGTGAAGACGTGGCCGCGCGTTTCAAGGCTTATGGTTGGAATGTGGTGCGGGTGAGCGACGCTAATGATTTAACGCAACTAAGCACGGCGTATCAAGCGTTTCTTGATACAGAAGATCGTCCGACACTGATCATTGTGCAGAGTCATATTGGTTATGGCGCGCCCCATAAACAAGATACCGCAAAAGCCCATGGCGAACCGCTTGGGGCAGAAGAAGTACATCTTGCCAAAGAGTTTTATGGCACCGATCCAGAAGCTCAATTCGATGTGGCTGCTGGAGTTGTCGATCATTTTGCAGCGAATTTCGGTCAACGTGGTGCGAAAACACATGCTGAATGGCAAAAAACCTTTGCAGCTTATCATTATCAATACCCCGAACTAGCTGGACAAATTACTCAGATGCAGAAAACGCATCTTCCTCAGGCTTGGGATTTCGATTTGTCTACGTTTACGGCGGATGGCAAAGACATCTCGACACGTGAATCCTCGGGGCTGGTTCTTAATACCATTGCTCAAAGAGTGCCTTGGTTACTGGGAGGCTCGGCAGATTTGTCGCCTTCTACCAAGACGGAATTGTCTTTTGAATCCAATGGTAGCATGAGACAAATTGGAGAACTGAAGGCCGGAAAACCAACCAGTTCTGACTATTTTGAAGCGGCCAATTACGCTGGACGAAACTTACATTTTGGTGTGCGTGAACATGCCATGTGCGCCATCGGCAATGGTCTTGCCTTGTCAAAATTACGACCTTATGTGGCGAGCTTTTTTGTCTTTACCGATTACTGTCGTGCAGCGCTTCGGCTCAGCGCGATGATGGAGCTGCCGCTGATTTCGATCTGGACACATGATTCGATCAGTATGGGCGAAGACGGCCCGACGCATCAACCCGTTGAACACCTTGCTGCCATGCGCGCCATGCCAGGAATCTTGGTATTACGGCCTGCGGATGCGAATGAAGTGGTCGAAGCGTGGCGCGTTATTATGGCGAATAACCATACACCAGTGTGTCTGGTGTTAACTCGTCAAGCGGTGCCAACGCTGGATCGTTCTCAGTATGGCAGCGCCAGTGGTTTGGCTTTTGGCGCTTATATTGTTGCCGATGCAAAAGATAACAAACCAGACGTCTTGTTATTGGCAACCGGTAGTGAAGTGTCGCTCTGTGTTGCTGCGTACGAACAATTAAAAATCGAAGGCATTAAAGCCCGCGTGGTTAGCATGCCATCGTGGGAATTATTCGAAAGCCAATTACAGGATTATCGGGATCAGGTGTTGCCGCCAGCGGTTCTCGCCCGTGTGGCGGTGGAAGAGGCGTCCACTTTTGGTTGGGAACGTTACACCGGTTGTGCAGGGGCAATCATTGGCATGCAAACCTTTGGCTTGTCGGCACCACGAAAAGTGGTTGAACAGCACTTTGGTTTTGAGCCTACTCATATTATCAAGGCCGCCAAAGCACAAATCGCCCGTCATGCTGGTTAAAAAAATCCGTTAAATACCACGAGTAAAACGTGCCTTTGTTCGCTAGTGCACAGAGCGAACAAAGGCTTTTTTATTACACTGTGTTGGCATTTCTCTGTCTCCATTCTTAGATCAAGGATTTTTCGAAGCCTATGCCATCCACTACGTCTCAAAACATCGGCACCGTAATTTCGATTCGCGGCAGTGTCGTGGACATTCGCTTTGACAATATATCGTCAGACAATCAGTTGCCTCCGATTCGTACTTTATTACGCACTGGCAAAGACAGCAGCATTGCTATCGAAGTGTTTTCCCAATTGGATGATCAGCGGGTGCGCGGTATTGCTTTAACACCGACGCAAGGACTTGCTCGTGGCATGCCAGTGGAAGACATTGGCGAGCCGCTACAAACCCCCGTAGGCAAGGGGATTTTGTCGCGCATGTTTGATGTGTTCGGCAATACGATTGATAAAAAAGACGCGCTGAGCAACGTTGAATGGCGTTCGGTTCATAACGAGCCGCCACCGTTAGCAAGACGTTCCACCAAGACCGAAGTATTTGAAACCGGCATCAAGGTGATCGATGTGTTAATGCCATTAGAGCGTGGTGGTAAAGCGGGATTGTTCGGCGGCGCGGGCGTGGGCAAAACCGTCTTGTTGACCGAGATGATTCATAACATGGTCGGCCAACACGCGGGCGTAAGTATCTTTTGCGGTATCGGAGAGCGTTGCCGAGAAGGCGAAGAGCTTTATCGAGAGATGAAAGAAGCGGGCGTGCTGGACAACATGGTGATGATGTTCGGTCAAATGAACGAGCCACCGGGCGCGCGCTTTCGCGTCGGTCATGCCGCCTTGACCATGGCGGAATATTTTCGTGATGACGAACATCGTGATGTCTTGCTGCTGGTGGACAATATCTTTCGCTTTATTCAAGCGGGCATGGAAGTGTCTGGTTTGATGGGGCAAATGCCAGCGCGTTTGGGTTATCAACCAACGATGGGCACCGAGTTGTCACAACTGGAAGAGCGCATTGCCAATACCGGCAGTGGCGCGATTACTTCGATTCAGGCGGTGTATGTGCCTGCCGATGATTTTACCGACCCTGCTGCCGTGCATACTTTTTCTCACCTTTCGGCTTCCATCGTGTTATCGCGTAAACGTGCCAGCGAAGGGCTTTATCCCGCCATTGATCCTTTGCAGTCCAGTTCCAAAATGGCAACACCGAGCATTATTGGCAAACGCCATTACGATCTCGCGCAAGAGATACGTCGTACCTTGGCGCAATACAGCGAATTGAAAGACATTATCGCCATGCTCGGCATGGAACAGCTCTCACCCGAAGACCGCAAGGTTGTAGGGCGTGCGCGTCGCTTAGAGCGTTTTCTTACTCAGCCCTTTTTTACTACCGAACAATTCACTGGCATGTCTGGCAAATTGGTCAGTCTTGATGATGCCTTAGATGGCTGCGAGCGGATTTTGCGGGATGAGTTTGAAGACTATCCAGAAAGCGCGCTTTACATGATTGGTGCGATTGATGAAGCCCATGAAAAAAGCAAACAAGCCCCAGAAGATAAACCAAAAGCCGAGGAGGACAAAGATGCCACAAGCCTACATGACGCTTAAAGTTTTGCTGCCTCATAAAGTATTTAGCGAAGAGCAAAACGTGCTGAGAATCGTCGCGACCACACCACAAGGGGCGTTTGGCATTTTACCGAATCGATTGGATTGTGTGGCGTCTTTGTCGGCGGGCATTTTAGTGGTTGAAGTGGAAGGCGAGGAAGAAGCTTATATTGCTGTTGATGTAGGCGTATTGGTGAAAACCGGAGCCGATGTGCGGATTTCAGTGCGCAACGCTATGAATGGCATGGGGTTAGAAGATTTACGTCATGCTCTAGAAGACGAGTTTATTCAGCTTGATGAGCAGGAGCAAAGAATGCGTTCGGCATTGACCAAGATGGAAAGCGGTTTTGTTCAGCGTTTAGTCGCGTTTAAACAGGATGCGAGTGTGTCATGAAAGACGATGATGAAGACAAAAACGCAACTAAACCAGACCGTAATCTAGAGAGAAAAGCGAAGAATAACTACAGCAAGCAAGTAGGCTCGGTCGCGGCGCGTAAGTTAAAAGCACAGCGACACGTGACCAAAACTGTCTGGTCTGGCTTGGGCATGATGGGGTTGGTCGGCTGGTCGATTGCGATCCCCACCGTGCTTGGTGCCACACTGGGCATTTGGTTGGATGGTGCGTATCCCGGTGACCGTTCATGGACGCCGGCCTTGCTGGTCGTTGGCCTGTGTTTAGGCTGTTTCAATGCCTGGCACTGGGTGCAAAAAGAAGACAAAGACATACACCAACCGGACGACAACGATGATGTTAATTGATTTTGGTGACAACTTTTGGGGTGGCGTTGCCTATGCCATTTTGATTGGCGTGCTATTAGGGATTTTTTATTTTGCTGGGCTATGGTGGACAGTGCGCCGATTGGGCTCTAGTAGCGTGGTTGCGCCTTTGTTTCTGTTCAGCATGTTGTTTCGCATTAGCGTGGTAATGGTGAGTTTTTATGTGATTCTGGGCAATGACTGGCAAAAATTATTGTTAGCTTTACTTGGCTTTATGGCCTTACGTTTGTTCGCGACGCGGCTGATTCGTTTGAAAGACAACCCTGTCATTATCAAGCCGATTCACACGCTTAAAGAAAAACATTCTCACACAGAAGAGCGTTTATGAACCTGACTCCAGATCTCATTGTGTATTGGCAAATGGGCTTTTTAAAGCTCAATGCCACCATCGTCTTTACTTGGTTAGTGATGTTGGTGCTGGTGGTTGGGTCGATTTTGATCACTCGAAATCTGTCTAACAATTTACAGCGCTCGCGCTGGCAAAATGCGCTAGAAGTGGTGGTGATCATCATTAACAAGCAAATCGAAGAGGTGGGTTTAAGCCAGCCGCAAAAATACATTGGCTTTCTTGGTTCGCTGTTCTTATTCATCGCGCTATCGGCGCTTGGCACCATTATTCCGGGTTTCGAGCCTCCGACAGGTTCGCTTTCCACCACGGCGGCGCTGGCATTGTGTGTGTTAGTTGCTGTGCCATTGTTTGGTATTCAAGAGCAAGGTTTCGGTTCCTATCTGTCTTCCTATACTAAGCCAACCATCATTATGCTGCCGTTTAATATTATCAGCGAAGTATCGCGAACCTTGGCGTTGGCGGTGCGATTGTTCGGCAACATGATGAGCGGTGCGATGATCATCGCGATTCTGCTGACTATTACGCCGTTCTTATTTCCGATTGTGATGACCTTGCTGGGCTTGTTAACCGGCATTGTGCAGGCTTACATCTTTTTCATTCTCGCTACAGTGTACATCGCCGCGGCGACTCGTTCCGTCAAAACACAAACGCAGAAAAAAGCCGCTCAACAACCAGAAACCCAGAACACAAACGAATCAAAACTATGAACATTTACGGAGTAACTATGGACAGCATGACGATGATAGCAATGGTTTCAATTATTACCGCAGGGCTAACAATTGCCATCGGTGTAATCGGGCCATCATTAGGGGAAGGTAAAGCGGTGGCGACAGCGTTAACCTCTCTGGCTCAACAACCGGATGCTTCGGCGACGATTACGCGAACCTTGTTTGTTGGTTTGGCGATGATCGAGTCGACGGCGATTTATTGTTTTGTCGTATCGATGATTTTGCTATTCGCCAATCCTTTTTGGAATTACGGCATTGCTCAAGCGGCAGGCCAATAAATTATGCTGATCGATTGGTTTACCGTCATTGCGCAACTGATCAATTTTCTGGTCCTCGTTTGGTTGCTTAAGCATTTCTTATACCGTCCTATTCTGAATACGATTGACGCTCGTGAAAAACGCATTGCCGATGAACTGGCCGACGCCGATAGCAAAAGAGCCGAGGCGGAACAACAGCGTGAAGCGTTCCAACAAAAGAACACGGAATTCGATCAACAACGTACGGCGCAGATGAACAAAGTTGGCGAGGAAGCGAAAGCCGAGCGGACGCGATTGCTTGAAGAAGTGCGACAAGAGTCCGACGCGCTGCGCAGTAAGCTTGAGTTAGCGCTTAAAAACGAACAACTGAGCTTGAAAGATTCCCTAAGTCAGCGAGCACGAGAAGAAGTGTTTGCCATTGTTCGTAAAGCGCTTAGTGATCTGGCTGACACCAGTTTGGAAGCCAGTATGGCCGATGTTTTTGTGAAGCGTTTAGACGCATTAGCGGACGCTGAAAAGGCCACTTTACAAGCGGCTTTTCAAGAGTTGACAGAAGCATTAATCGTGCATACGGCGTTTGATCTGCCTAAAAAACAAAGCATCCAGATTACCAAGGCGTTACATGGCTTATTGGGCGATGGTGTGGCGATTGAATTTGCCACGGATGCTCACTTGATTAGCGGGATTGAGATCAATTCCCACGGCCAGAAAATTGGCTGGAGCATCGCTGATTACCTGACCACGCTGACCAAGCGAGTCAATGACGTGATGCTTTCTCATAATACCGTTCAAGATCAAAGCCCTGAGCTTGAGAAAAGCCAAGAGCAGGCTTCATGATGTTGATGTTTGACGGGTTATTTGCTGATTTAAAACAGGCTCGGGAATCGTTCGAACCCGCTTTGTCACCACGAGAAATCGGCAAGATTACCAGTGTCGCCACGGGGATTGCCAAGGTATCTGGTTTGCCCAATGTTGGCTACGATGAGTTATTGCTTTTTCCCGGTGACATTTATGGCATCGCGTTTAATGTCGATGAAGATGAAATTGGCGTGGTGTTGCTTGGCGAATACTGGCATTTGCAAGCCGGTGATGAAGTCGAACGACTTGGCCACGTGGTCGATGTGCCGGTTGGCGATAGCTTGATTGGCCGTATTATTAATCCAATCGGTAAACCTTTGGATGACAAGGGCAATCTGGGAACTACCCAGCGTTTGCCAATCGAACGACCTTCGCCAGCCATTATGGATCGAGCTGGCGTAAGTGTGCCATTGCAAACGGGCATTAAGGTAATTGACGCCTTGATACCCGTGGGACGCGGGCAGCGAGAATTGATTCTTGGCGACCGTCAAACCGGCAAGACAGCGATTGCCATGGACACGATTCTCAATCAGCGTGGCAAAAACGTTTTGTGTGTCTATTGTGCTATTGGCCAACGCGCGTCTGGTGTCGCCAAAGTCATTGCCACTTTGCGGGAGCAAGGCGCGATGGAATACACAGTCGTGGTATTGACGGAAGGCAACGAGCCAGCGGGCTTGGCCTATGTCGCACCGTACGCCGCGACCAGCATCGCGGAATATTTTATGGAACAGGGCCGTGATGTACTGATTGTCTACGATGATTTAACACATCACGCTCGCGCTTACCGTGAATTGTCTTTGTTGTTGCGTCGTCCACCAGGGCGAGAAGCCTTCCCCGGCGACATTTTTTATATTCATTCACGCTTGTTAGAAAGAGCGACCCATCTAAGCGAGGAACTCGGCGGCGGTTCATTGACGGCGTTGCCGATTATCGAAACCGAAGCGCAGGATATTTCGGCGTACATTCCGACCAATCTTATCTCTATTACCGATGGGCAGATTTACCTTTCGCCGGCGTTGTTTGAGCTGGGCATTTTACCCGCGGTTGATGTGGGGAAATCAGTGTCTCGTGTGGGCGGTAAAGCCCAAAGAGCCGCGTATCGAGGCGTCACGGTGGACCTTAAATTGGCTTATGCGCAATTCGAGGAACTGGAAACCTTCGCGCGTTTTGGCGCGAGGTTAGACGACGATACGCTGAAAATCATTGAGCATGGTCGACGCATTCGAGCCTGCTTGAAACAGCCTGAATTTGCGCCTGTGTCTATGGCAGAACAAATCGCCGTGTTGGTCGCCTTGACCGCAGATTTGTTTGATGGCATTGAGTTAGACAACATGCCCGCCGCGGAGCAAGCCGTTCGGGATGCCGCCGCGAGTATCACCGATGATATGGTTGAGCGTTTAGAAAGCACCGACAAATTAAGCAAAGAAGATAAAGCCGTGATTTTAGAACTTGCACGCCAAGCGCTTGAAACCTTTAACACTGACACAGATTCAGGTGAGCCAAGATGACAGACAGTATCGCCAGTTTGCGTCACAAAATTACCAGCGCACAAGACTTGAAATCTGTAGTGCGCAGTATGAAAACCATCGCGTCGTCGAGTATTGGGCAATACGAAAAAGCCGTGCATTCGTTGGATGATTATTATCAAAACGTACAGTTGGGATTGTCGGCGTGTTTGTCGCAAAGTACCCAATTAGAACAGCCTGCGCTAATCGTTAATCGATCTCAGAAAGACGCACCCGTCATCGGCGTGATTGTGTTTGGCTCGGATCAAGGCTTAGTCGGCCAATTCAATGAAGTCATGGTCGAGTTTGTGGTCGATTCTTTGGCAAAATTATCGGGCAATAAAATGCTCTGGGCCGTAGGCGAGCGGGTTGAGTCTCGCTTGATAGAGACTGATTTAAACACCGAAGCAAGCTTTGAGTTACCCCATTCCATTAACACTATTACAGCTTTGGTGGGCGAAATTTTAATCGAACTGGAAGCAAAACGAGATCAAGGACGGATTGACCAAGTATTTTTGTTTCATCATAAACCAGAGGTCAATTCAGTTTCTCGCCCCGTGAGTCAGCAACTTTTGCCCTTGGACGCGGCTTGGCAACAAGAGCTTGTAGCGATTGATTGGCCAAGTATTAACCTTGTGGAAGTGATGCCAGATCAAGATCAAACACGTCGTTCTTTTGTACGTGAATATCTGTTTGTTAGTCTTTTTCGAGCCTGTGCGGAATCGCTTGCCAGTGAGAACGCCAGCCGACTTGCCGCCATGCAGCGAGCAGAAAAAAACATCGATGAAATACAAGAAAACCTCAATCAAACCTTTCACCGTCTGCGTCAAAGTGACATCGATGAAGAGTTATCCGATGTGTTATCTGGATTTAATGCGTTAAGTTAGAATTTAGATCATGATTTCAGTGAGTAATTCATAAAATAAAGAGTAGTGTGTTCGCTAGCGCACAGAACTTTGAGTAACAAAGCGATAGAAATGTCTTGAGATCATTGCACGACTACTGTGCTTGCCAATACTTTGTTAAAAATAGACTCAAAATGCTCATTTATAACTCATAAACTCCGCTTTTTCGTCTATTTTTGCCTCGTCTTGGCTTCGCTCGCGACTTCGTGAAACGGTCTCATTCTATCGCTTTGTTGCGACCTGATTTTCACTTGAAAAAAACTTAAGAATTATCTTATGCATGATGCAATCGATACGACTTTTTCGCCGTTACAAAATCATCTTCTAGCCGCGCTTCCTGAGGAAGTTCAAGTTCGTATCTTTTCTTTTCTTGAGTTGGAAAAACTGGAATTAGGGCAAGTGATGTACGAAGCGGGTGGCAAACTGGCCTATGTACACTTTCCTGTTGATGCCATCGTTTCTTTGCTTTACGTCATGGAGAGTGGCGCGTCTGCCGAGATTTCCGTGGTGGGCAATGAAGGTTTGATTGGCGTTGCCTTGTTTATGGGCGGCGAAAGTACGTCGAGCCGAGCGGTGGTGCAAAGCGCGGGGCATGCGTATCGCCTAAAAGGCAGTATGTTAACTGAAGAATTTAATCGCCACGGTAAGCTGCTAGAACTGATGCTGCGCTATACGCAATCCTTGATCACGCAAATGGCGCAAACCGCTGTCTGTAATCGTCATCATTCGATTGACCAGCAATTGTGTCGCTGGTTGTTATTGTCCCTTGATCGCTTGCCCGGTAACCATCTCACCATGACTCAAGAATTGATTGCCAACATGTTAGGCGTGCGCCGAGAAGGCGTCACCGAAGCCGCTGGCAAATTGCAAAAGCTCGGGGTGATCGATTATCACCGAGGTCATATCACCGTGTTAAACAGATCAAAACTCGAAGAATTGAGCTGCGAATGTTACGCCGTGGTGAAAACAGAAACAGATCGTTTATTGCCCTATGCATTGCCTAAAAAGTCAGCCTGATTCGCTCATCTGAAATGATGTTTTAGTGTGATTACATCATTCATTGATGAGCTTCTGTGAGCTGATTGTTTGTTTACTGGCTTGAGGGCCGCATAGGCTTCAGTAATTTCTTTGAACAAGGGCTCGCAATTTGACTGCTCAGAAATATCTGGATGATATTTGTGGGCAAGCTTGCGGTAAGACTCCCTGATTTCTTTCGCCGATGCGGTGAGTTCTACTTCTAAGGTTTTGTAATAATCATTGAATTGCATGGTCAGTCTACTATCTATTTAGAAAGATGAACTCAAATATTTATTAAATCGTTGCGAAATCAATGACTACTCGTGACGGAACATCACCATTTTCCAGACGTTTAAAGACATCGTTAATGGCAGATAATGGCTGTAGCTCAATGTCAGCTTTTACTTTGCCTTCGGCGGCAAAGGCTAATGCTTCGGCCATATCTTGGCGTGTGCCCACGAACGAGCCGCGAATGGTGACGCAATTAGCAACCACATCGAATAACGGCACAGGGAATTCACCCGGTGGCAAACCAACCAATACACAAATGCCACGTTTACGTGTCATGGCAACCCCTTGATTAAAAGCAATCAGTGAAGGTGCGGTGATTAATACGCCATGACCACCGCC
The DNA here is from genome assembly GCF_001639745.1 of Marinomonas gallaica. Lineage (GTDB taxonomy): Bacteria > Pseudomonadota > Gammaproteobacteria > Pseudomonadales > Marinomonadaceae > Marinomonas > Marinomonas gallaica. Next base: position 179,408 of record NZ_LTAX01000005.1, on the reverse strand, counting down.
GCCTGTTGCTTTGACCACGGCCTCAATTGCACCTTCCTGTTTGGCATTGACCACTGCATCCGCGCCAAGTTGGGTGGCGTGTTCGAGCTTTTTATCATCAATATCAACCGCACAAACGTGCAAGCCCATGGCTTTAGCGTATTGAACCGCTAAATGACCAAGGCCACCGATACCAGAAATAACCACCCAGTCACCCGGTTTTGCTTTGGTTTCTTTAAGACCTTTGTAGGTGGTAATGCCCGCGCAGATCAGCGGTGCGGCTTCTGTGGCAGATAAGCCAGCAGGAATGTGAGCCACGTAATTTGGGTTAGCGAGTATGTATTCAGCGAAACCTCCATTTTTGGTGTAACCGCCGAACTCAGCTTCGCCACACACGGTTTCCCAAGCTGCAAGACAATGTTCACAATGACCACAGGCAGAATAGAGCCAAGGCACACCGACACGATCGCCTTCTTTTACCGCGGTAACGCCTTCACCCAATGCCATCACAATACCGATGCCCTCATGACCGGGAATGAACGGAAGAGAGGGTTTTACCGGCCAGTCGCCTGCTTCAGCGTGCAAATCGGTGTGACAAACCCCGCAGGCTTCAGTTTTAACCAAGATTTGGCCTGGACCGGGAGTCGGAATATCGACTTCTTTAAGAACGAGACCTTGGCCGAATTGTTCAACGACAGCTGCTTGCATTTGTTTAGTCATAATGAAATCCGTTTTGTTGATTTAACGTTTTTCAAAGCCTATGCCTATTAATTTACGTCGTCAGTGCGTTGGCGAACAGAGTGTTTCTACTAATTTTGATTTTATATTTTTTTATAAATTATTGTTTGTTTGTGTGTTGGCGTACATACAGGGAATAAATAGCTGATGTAGATTAATCCAGTTGTATTTAATCCTAAAAATAGATTTTTTACATTTATAGGGTGTAGGTAAAGAAAGTTATTTTATTGGGTGTTTTGTTTTTTCATTTCAATGCCCTTATTACTCATTAGAGCATATTTAAGGGATTAAAGAGGATATAAGGTATGAGTCAAATTATGCAGGAGTCATTTTGTTCGCTGCGCCGTCATTTATTGAAAGGCTCGTCTTTGGTGGCGTTGGTTATTTTACTGGCCGCTTGCTCGCAGAACCAACAACCCCAAATGTACGGTGCTTTACAAGCCGCTGAAACGGCTATTGAAGATGCTGACCGAAATGGGGTGAACGGTTATCCCTCACCAGAATTAGTGGAAGCGCGTAACAAGCTTCAGCAGGCTCGGGTAGCGATGGAAATGGAGGAAATGCCTCTTGCTACTTATCTGGCCAAAGAGTCACAAGTCGCTGCTGAATTAGCATCTGCTAAGGCGACGTTAATTAAAGAGCAGCTAGTCAATACGGAGATTGAAGAAGGTATTGAAGCATTAAAACAAGAAATGGATCGCAACATAGGAGCTGGCTCATGAGTGTTTTAAATATTCGGTTTTATCAAGTGGCTGGCATGGCTACTTTGCTTACACTTGCAGGTTGTGCTGGTCCAGTAGCGAAACCAGAGGGAATGAACAATGTACGCGCTAAGTTGACAGATTTGCAAGCTGACTCCCAGCTCATTCAACTGGCTCCTTTGGAATTCAATGAAGCTGAGCAGGCGGTGAAAGAGGCCGAAGAGCCGAGAACTGACGAGATACTGGGTCGTCATTTAATGTTTATTGCAGACGCTAAAGTAGAGATCGCTGAAAACCGAGCAAAAAGCCGACTGTTGGTGTTGGATCGTAAGCAACTTAGTCAACAGCGTAACGAGGCCAAATTGGCGGCAAGAAATCGGGAATTGGGCATGGCACGAAATGACGCAATGCAGTCTAAGGCCGATACCAAAAAACTAAGGATGGAAGCCGATACAGAGCGTAATCGCAGTCAAGAATTTCAGCGACAACTCGGCATACTTAATGCCAAAGCGACCAATCGCGGCATGATCATGACGCTAGGGGATTTGTCTTTCGCGACAGGTAAAGCAAAGCTGCAGCCGAGAGTGTTGATTGATCTTGATAAGTTGGTTGACTTCCTCAATAAGTATGAAGATCGCAGTATTGTGATAGAGGGCAATACAGACAGTGTTGGTAGCGAGGCGCTTAATCTAAGGTTGTCCCAACAACGAGCTTTGGCGGTCAGAGATTATTTGGTGGATAAAGGTATTAATTCTGGTCGTTTAACGGTGGTAGCGAATGGGGAAGGAAATCCATTAGATACCAACGATTCTAAACTTGGGCGTCAGCATAATCGTCGAGTGGATATTGTTATCTCGAATACCGAGATGTCAGACCAAAAGCGATATTGAATGACTTGGCAATTAATTCTGTCGAGTTTTCAATTGGAATAACAAATGAAATTAAAGGGTGAATATTTAAAAATTAATCTAAATGTTATTGAGAGAAAATGATTTGATTTTCAATTATTTTAAAAGCGCCTTGTTAGTAAATGATATTGCCAGGGTGCTTTTTTAATATTTAATGAAAATATGGCTTTCATTGTTTTTCTTTTTTCTTTTTTCTTTTTTGATTTTTGAAATTGCCTATATTTTCACAGGACGTTAACAATGACATTTAAATTTCCAACCGCTTATACCATTCTGTTTCTGCTGATTGCCTTGGTGGCAGTAGGCACTTGGGTGGTGCCAGCAGGGCAGTATGACCGTATCGAAAACGTGACGCTGGGTAAGGAAGTACCAGTTCCCGGTACGTATCAGCAAGTGGATTCAAACCCGCAAGGTGTGCTGGATGTTTTCCTTGCGCCGATTGCCGGTTTTTATAATCCAGACAGTTATGAAGCCGCCGCCATTGATGTGGCTTTGTTTGTGTTAATCATTGGTGGGTTCTTAGGTGTCGTCACCAAAACAGGTGCGATTGATACGGGTATTTCCCGCGCAATGGTGAAGCTGAAAGGTCATGAAAAATGGATGATTCCGATTTTAATGGCGTTGTTTGCGGTTGGTGGTAGCACCTATGGCATGGCGGAAGAATCGCTGGCGTTTTACGCCTTGTTGATTCCAGTGATGATCGCCGCGGGTTACGACTCGGTCGTGGTGGTGGGCATTATTCTGTTGGGCGCAGGCATCGGAACGCTTGGTTCCACCATTAATCCGTTTGCGACCGTTATTGCCGCCAATGCTGCCGACATTCCATTCACGCAAGGCATGTTTTTACGCTTCTTTATCTTGCTAACAAGTTGGTTGGCCTGCGTAGTGTATGTGATGCGCTACGCGGCAAAAATCAAACAGAACCCAGATCTGTCTATTGTTTCTGATCATAAAGCGGACATCGAAGCGCAATTTGGTAAAAGAACTAATGCCAACGATGATGCCATGCTGACGCTGAATCAGAAGTTTGTCTTGGTGATTTTCGCTTTAACCTTTGCGGTGATGATTTGGGGTGTGTCGAGTCAAGGCTGGTGGATGGCAAAAATGGGCGCGCTCTTTATTGCCTCGTCTGTGTTGATTGGTTTTGTTACTTGGATGGGCGAAAAAACCTTCACCGAAGTCTTTATTAATGGCGCACGAGATCTATTAGGTGTCGCCATCATCATTGGTATTGCTCGTGGCATCGTTGTCATCATGGACGCAGGTCACATGACAGATACCATCCTGCATTTGGGCGAGCAAAGCTTAAGCGGTTTGTCGAATGTGCTGTTTATCAATGTGATGTTTGGTATTGAAGTATTGATGTCATTCTTTGTTCCTTCCTCGTCTGGTTTGGCGGTATTAACCATGCCGATTATGGCGCCATTGGCGGATTTCTCTGGTGTGGGTCGGGAATTGGTCGTGACGGCGTACCAGTCGGCCAATGGCTTGGTGAACTTATTTAATCCTACTTTTGCCGTGGTGATGGGCGGTCTTGCTATCGCCAAAGTGCCTTACGAAAGATGGCTGCGCTTTATTTGGCCGCTGCTGTTGATTCTTTGTCTGATCATTATGGGCTCTCTCAGCGTTATCGCCTTAATCGGTTAAGCCGTTAATCAAATAAGTAATTCAGCTCTCGATATCTGTTATTAACAGGATCTTCTCATTTTAAGGAAAAGCTATGATCGAATTTGGCGTTCACTCCGAAGTCGGCAAACTGCGTAAAGTCATCGTTTGCCGTCCAGGTCTTGCTCATTCTCGACTCACCCCCAGTAATGCCGCGGAATTGTTATACGACGATGTGTTATGGGTTCAGCAGGCACGTACTGACCACGTAGACTTTTGCATGAAAATGGAAAACCGTGGCATTAAAGTGCTGGAATTTGGTCAATTATTAGAAGAAACCGTGCGCGATAAAGGCGCTCGGAATTGGATTCTTGACCGCCGCATTAATGAAAACCAAGTGGGCGTTGGCATGCTAAATGAGCTGCGTAGCTGGCTTGATGATATGCCTGCTGAGCAACTGGCGATTTATCTGATTGGTGGTATTTCTGTTCACGAATTGCCTTTTAAACCTCATGGCATGTTTGGTAATTATCTCGGTGGCGATGGTTTTGTTATTCCGCCATTACCTAATACTCAGTTTCCGCGAGATAACAGTAGTTGGATTTACAACGGCGTCACAGTGAATCCGATGTTTTGGCCAGCACGTCGACCTGAAACCTTGTTGGTCACGGCCGTGTATCGTTTTCATCCCGAATTTGCGCCAGCCTTTAACAACGGCGACTTCAAAATCTGGTGGGGCGACCCAGATCAGGATCATGGCCCAGCCACCGCTGAAGGTGGAGATGTCATGGCGTGGGGCAATGGCTCTGTGTTAATCGGCATGGGCGAACGGACTTCACCACAAGCGGTTGGGCAAATTGCTAAACGATTGTTTGAGCAGGGCGCAGCAACCCGCGTGATTGCTTGCCAAATGCCGCGTTCTCGTTCGGCAATGCATCTGGATACCGTGTTCAGCCATTGTGATCGGGATGTTGTCACTGCCTTTACGGATGTCTGTGACGAGATCCAATGTTATACCTTGCGACTGGGTGATCACGCCGGACAAATGGATTTTCGCAAAGAGAAGAAACATCTGTTTCAACTCGCCGCAGACTGCTTAGGCATCAAAAAACTCAACGTCGTGCAAACCGGTGGCGACCATTATCAGAAAGAACGCGAGCAATGGGACGACGGTAATAACGTCATCGCTCTAGAGCCTGGCGTTGTCGTCGCGTATGACAGAAATACCTACACCAATACCTTGCTTCGTAAAGCGGGCGTGGAAGTCATTACCGTGAGTGGGGCAGAGCTAGGCCGAGGTCGTGGCGGCGGCCATTGTATGACGTGTCCTGTTTGGCGTGACCCCGTCTCTTACTAAAAAACGACGACTGCGCTCGCGACGTCATGGCGCGTCAGTTTTTTAGTCCCCAGTGGTTTAGGGTGTTTCTTGATCAATACGAGGTAAATGTTTTGTTTAATTTACGGAATAAGAATTTTTTAAAATTGTTAGATTTTAGCCAGCGAGACGTGAGTTTTTTGTTGGATTTGTCCCGCGATTTAAAGCGTGCAAAGTACTCAGGCATGGAACAGCAGGGCTTGAAGGGTAAGAACATCTGTCTGATTTTTGAGAAGTCCTCAACTCGTACTTTGTGTGCATTTGAAGTGGCGTCGTTTGATCAAGGTGCTCAGATCACTTATTTAGGCCCTTCTGGTTCGCAAATCGGTAAGAAAGAATCCATGAAAGACACCGCTCGGGTGTTGGGTCGGATGTTCGATGCGATTGAATATCGTGGTTTTGGTCAGGAAGTCGTGGAAGAGTTAGCGAAATACGCTGGCGTGCCCGTTTATAACGGGTTGACCGACGAATTTCATCCAACACAAATGTTGGCGGATTTGCTCACTATGCGCGAACACAGCGGCAAACCGTTGAATAAAATTAGCTATGCTTTTGTCGGCGATGCCCATTCCAATATGGGACATTCATTGATGATTGCCGGCTGTTTAATGGGCATGGATGTGCGCATTGCGGCGCCTAAATCTTTATGGCCGAGCGACGAATTTTTAAAACCTGCGCGCGAATTAGAAAAACGTTATGGCGCGACGCTGACCATTACCGAAGATGTAAAGGCCGCCGTGAAAGACTGTGATTTTATTCATACCGATGTGTGGGTTTCCATGGGCGAGCCGGATTCCGTTTGGGAAGAACGTATCAAACTGCTCACGCCTTACCGCGTAAACAATGACTTGATGCTGGCCACGGGCAACAGCAACACCAAGTTTATGCATTGCTTGCCCGCTTTTCATAATCGTGACACCGACGTGGGTGAAGAAATCTTCCAGAAATTCGGCATCGAAGAAATGGAAGTATCCGACGACGTGTTTGAGTCGGAAGCCGGCATTCAGTTCGAGCAAGCGGAGAATCGTCTCCATACTATTAAGGCGATGCTTGTCGCTACTTTGGGTCATTAACATTCATGTCTAATTAAAAGGACTGGAATATGAGAATAGTCGTGGCTTTGGGTGGTAACGCCTTGTTGAAACGTGGCGAGCCATTAACGGCGCAAGCTCAGCGTGCGAACATTAAAATTGCAGCACAAGCTTTGGCAAAAATTGCCATTAATAATGAGTTGATTATTACTCACGGCAATGGCCCGCAAGTCGGCTTGTTGGCATTGCAAGGCAACGCCTATAAGCCGGATGAGCTTTATCCGCTGGATGTTCTCGGTGCCGAAACTGAGGGTATGATCGGTTACATGATAGAACAAGAAATGGGCAATCTCGTTCCCGAAGAGCGACCATTAGCAACGCTTTTAACCATGATAGAAGTCGACCCAAAAGATCCAGCGTTTAACCATCCCACCAAGTTTATTGGTCCTGTTTACGACGAATCGGAAGCTAATAAACTCGCCAAAGACAATAACTGGACGATAAAACCAGATGGCAAAAAATGGCGTCGAGTCGTGGCTTCGCCCTTGCCAAAACGTATTTTTGAAATTCGTCCGATTCGTTGGTTATTAGAAAAAAATACCATCGTTATCGCCAGTGGCGGTGGAGGCATTCCTACCATGTATGACGCGGATCATCATCTAAAAGGCGTCGAAGCCGTAATAGACAAAGACTTATCCAGCGAACTGCTCGCGCGGGAACTGGGAGCCGATTTATACATCATGGCGACCGATGTACGGGCTGTGTATCTGGACTGGGCAACGTCACAACAGCGCGGCATTAAAAGTATTAATCCTGCTGATCTCGCTAACTACAACTTCGCCACTGGCTCCATGGGGCCGAAAGTAAATGCCGCCAAGCAGTTTGCCGAGAAGACAGGCAAAGTCGCTGCCATTGGGTCATTAGAAGAACTTGAGTTAATCGTCAAAGGCACCGCAGGGACACGAGTAAGCAAGCTGGTTGGGGCGATGGAGATGAGGCAGCATGGAGTTTAAAGACTATTACAAAATTTTGGCCATCGATGAAAAAGCAAATGCTTCCGTTATCAAGGCAAGCTATCGAAAACTTGCTAGAAAATATCATCCAGATGTTAGTAAAGAAGAAAATGCGGAAGCACAATTTAAAGAAGTAGGTGAAGCTTATGCCGTTTTAAAAGATCCAGAAAAACGTGCCGAATACGATTTATTGCGAGCACAAGGGACGTATAGATCTGGTGGCAGCTATCAGCCCCCACCAGATTGGCAATCTTCTCATGCAGGCAATCGAACACACAGTCAGAGGACTGATGAGGATTTTAGTGATTTCTTTGATTCGATTTTTGGCGCTCATGGCAGCGGCTTTCGTCAAGCAGAGGATTTTCAAAGGTCGACGAATCGCCGTGGACGAGACTTACATTATAAAATCGCTTTGTTTCTTGAGGAGGCGTTTGTTGGTTGTCAACGACAAATAGCTTTGCGAGTTTCCGAACCAGACCAAAATGGATCGATAAAACAAAGAGACAAAACATTAAATGTAAAAATTCCAGCAGGAGTAACAGAAGGTCAGCATATTCGTTTGACTGGTCAGGGAGAACTAGGTATTGGTGGCGGTAAAGCAGGTGATTTGCTACTAGAAATTGAGTTTGCCCCACATCCTTACTTTACGGTCGACGGGATGAATATTTTACTGACGTTACCCGTTACGTGTTGGGAGGCTGCATTAGGTTCAACGGTGGAAGTGCCAACCCTCAGAGGCAAAGTAAAATTAAAAATCCCTCAAGCAGCGAATAGTGGAAATAAGCTGCGTATCAAAGGCAAAGGTTTGATTAGTAAGGGTGGGGAAATATCTGGTGATCAAATTGTGACCCTGCAGGTCAGTTTACCAAAAGAACACAGCAGTGAAGCTAAAGCGCTTTACCGACAACTAGCTGAGTGTGAATCTCACTTTAATCCACGCCAAGCCTTCGAGAGGTAGGTAATGTCTAAATCAGAGATAGTGATAATTGACTCTCAACATGAGCATATATTATTTACCTTAGAAGAGGTTTGTGAACGCTGTAATGTCCATACCGAAATGATTATTGAAATGGTGGAGTATGGTATCGTTGATCCGGTTGAAAAGTCTTCATTAGATATTTGGTATTTTAATAGCCAAGCTTTAATGCGCTTGCAGCGTGCTCAACGACTCATGGATGGACTGAAACTAAACTTGTCTGGGGTCGCGTTCAGCTTAGAGTTATTGGATGAAATTGACGGCTTGCAAAAGCACATCGTTGTTCTTAGAAATCAGTTGCCTTGATGCTTTTTAAATCAAAAAATATTGGAGATGGTTGGAAATCAGATCGCACTTAATTTGATGAACACTTCAGCGTGTTCATCAAATCATAATAAGATGCCTCTACGAAGCTCTAAGTCCTAGATCTCGCCACTTATTAGACAAAAATATCCCTTTTAACTCAGGCAAGGTTATAGCTTGCTAATGGCAGCAAGTAAGCTTTGGTTGAATGTTTCATTCGTCACGACGTTTTTCTCCGCATCGAAATTGTCATAGAAGCTTGGTAACGAGATCGCACCGATGACGTTTGCGGCGAAGTAGGGTGCTGAGGCTTGTGCGGCAGCCAAAACGCTTTGCGCTCCACTGGGGCCAGGTGAGGTTGATAGCATAAGAACAGCTTTATTCTGAAAAACTTTCATGTCTATTCGGGATGTCCAGTCGAATAGGTTTTTATAGGCAGACGTATAAGAACCGTTGTATTCAGCGAATGACATAACGATGCTATCGGCCGTGCCTATTGCCTTATAAAAATCATGCGCGAGCTGTGGAATGCCTGATTCTTTTTCTCTGTCCTCGCTGTAGATTGGCATTTCGAAGTCGTTAATGTCGATTAGTGACACGTCTGCATTGTTGATTTGCTGGGCAGTATAAAAAGCCAGTTTCTTGTTGATAGAGTTTTTGCTGTTGCTTGTGCCGAAGGCCAGTACTTTCATTTTAGTTTCCTGTGTTGACGTTTGTAGTGAGAGTAGATTGTTTTTTTAGAGTGGCGGCGCCTGCAATGGCTAGAACTAAAGTAAAAGCCCCAGCTAATATGTAAAAATCGCTGTATCCCAATTTGGCGATAAGAGCTGAGGTGACAAAAGGTGAAACAAATTGCCCAATGAAGATGCTGCTGGTCAGTACGCCAGATGCGAGTCCGCGTTTGTGGCTTGGCACAAGCTCCATGCCTTTTACCATGAAATTTGGCATTACCAATCCCATACAAGCGCCCATCAGGCCGCAACCGAGAATCACCAAGCTGAACGATGTGGCTTGTGATAGCACGAGCATGCCAATACTCATGGCAATAAAGCCGATGAGTGCGACGCCATAGCTTTGGATTTTGGCAACCAGTTTGCCAAAGAATACGCCAGTTATCGCGGCGATTAATGTTCCCATTCCGATTGCCAAGCCTGATTTACTTGGATCCGTGATACCAATATCTGCCATAAAAAATGGAATTTGTGTTGGTAGGACATAAAAGACGATTAAGTGGCAGAAAACGAGCATAGAACAGCCAATGAGCGGTAGTTTCCAGTTCGTATTGGTATCGTCTTGCGGGTTATCGCTTGGCTGATTGGTTTGCTTGCTGTCACGAATAGACAGGAATATAAGCGGAAGCAACAGAATAGCAATGGCGTAGATATAAAAAGGCAGTCGAGCGCTGATGCCTGCTAGATAGCCCGCTGTAACGATGAAAAGAATGCCGCCAATATTAGAGAAAGCTTGTTGCAGTCCCATAAATTGGCTTCTTTTCGGACCAGAATAATAATCGGTTATTAACGCTGTTACAGCGGTCATAAGTCCAGCGACACATATACCCAGAATGGCTCGGCTGATAATAATGGCTTCTAAGTCTTGCAGCTGCGCGCCAGCAGCACCGGCGATGGCAAAGACGGACGTCGCAATGATGATTTGATTTCGGCGCCCGAACTTATCGGCTGTCCAGCCTAAGATTGGCGCGAAGATCACTACAAACAACGCTGGAATGGGTAACAGCATTTTCACCAAGAAATCGGCTGAAGGCGTTCCCGAAAACTCATTCGCTAAACCAGGTAACGCCGGAGCAATAGTGGCGTTAGACATCACAGTTAGTGTGGAAATCAGCAGCAGGCAAAGTGCTCTGGATTCTAATAGATTGGTTTTCATTCAGACTCTCTTTTTTACGTATAAATAGTATTTTTTCACAGCTCTCTCAGGGGCTTTATTAAGTGCTGAACTTGAGCTGATTTGAATTTGAGTCTATTCTGCTACCTAAACTTAAGTTGAGGTCAAGCGAAAATGCGAAAAATAATAATGCCTGAGTGGATTTCTGTGGGTGTGCTGAGCGAAAGGACCGGCGTATCGGTGTCGGCGTTGCATTTCTATGAAAGGAAAGGTTTGATCAAGAGTCAAAGAAACACATCCAACCATAGGCAATACCCAAAACATGTTATTCGGATCGTTTCTCTGATTCAGGTTGCTCAGCGAACAGGGTTTTCTTTGGAAGACATTTTGTTGGAACTTGAAGGGTTACCAAACCGAACTCGCGTAACCCTAGAAGATTGGGAAGCGTTGGGTTCCCGATGGCAAAGCGAGCTGGATAGGAAGATTACTCAATTAACAGAATTGAAGAACATGATGGCCGATTGTATTGGCTGTGGTTGTCTGTCCCTTGAAAGGTGCCGGCTTCTCAACCCATACGATGAGTTAGGTGAAAAAGGCACCGGCCCACGACTGATGACCGAATAGCTCCAATTGACTTGTTAACGCTTACTTCTCCACTGGAATGTCTTTGATTATTTTCAAGATCGCAGGATCGTTGCTAAACCCTGCTAGGTCAATGAGGTAGCTTTTTTCGAGTTCTGGTATGGCTTGGTTTGCTAGCAACTCTTTGAGTAATGCTGCTTCATTATTGGCGATGGCGGTTTTAATCGCCGCAAAGTTGGCGATACTTTGATTATGGGTATGTTTGGTTTCCATTATTGCGCTTCCTCTTGAGTTTAATTAAAGGTCGAGCTTGCTGCTAATCACCACGCTGCTTGTTTCTAATAACCACACTACGGGTGTGGTGGATAGAATGCAAACCTCTCTTTTTTGTCGTTTGTACGTCAGCGCACCGATGGATTTTTCTATTCGTTTTATCCTACCAGTTTATTCTATTAATCATTATTTCCAGTCTATCTAGTCTTCAAAGAGTGAACTTTGAGTGCGTGCTAGAATTGAAAAACACGCGATCTATGATGAGTTGTGGATGTTTCACTTAAATTTCTTATTAAGTCGAATAGCCTAGTATTGGGACAAATAGCAGACACATAGTCAGAGGAATAGCGCTTCTATGTCTACTCAAATTACTGGATCTAATCAAGCCGCAGGATCTCATCAGGAACATCATCGCCAACATCGAGTCGGTTGGTTAAGAGCCGCTGTTTTAGGGGCGAATGACGGTATTGTTTCTACGGCAAGTTTGATTATTGGTGTGGCGTCGGCCAATTCTGGACACACGGCGATCATGGTTGCTGGAACAGCAGGGTTAGTCGCTGGCGCTATTTCTATGGCGGCGGGGGAATATGTGTCGGTGAGTTCTCAGGCCGATACGGAAAAGTCTGATCTGCAGGATGAAAAAAAGTCCCTTGAACAGAATTACGAGGAAGAGGTAATCGAGTTGGCGGATATCTATCAGCAGCGAGGCGTAGAGCCAGAACTGTCCGTTACTGTGGCACGGCAACTGATGGCGCACGATGCGCTGGCGGCGCATTCTCGAGATGAAATCGGGATTTCTGACTTATCAGCAGCGCAACCTATTACAGCCGCTTTTTCTTCAGCGTTGAGTTTTACCTTGGGTGCGGCATTGCCTTTGATGACGGCGTATTTTTATCATGATGATGCCAATTTGTCCGTTGTTACCGCTGTGTTGTCTCTGGTGTTTCTCGCTATTTTAGGGGCGATTTCATCGTATTTGAGTGGTGCAAAAATACTTACTGGCATAGTACGGGTCGGCTTTTGGGGCGCGTTAGCCATGGCGACGACGGCACTGGTTGGGATTGCTTTTGATGTCGCGGTTTAAAAAATGGACTGCGAGGTGCCGTCCATTTTTAGTTGTTATTAAGAGCTTAGTTATTGCTATTCATCTTTTTTAATCAAATTGGCTTTTTCGCCTCTCGCCCAGTAGCCAGTTAAGCCATAGTGGTCGAAAAGGGCTAATTCGTGCTCTTGGCTAAGTTCTTTGCTGGTGTGATATTCGGGCGCTTCTCTTATCCGATGACGCGTCAGGTTGATGCTCACAGAATTGTCGGACCAATCCACGTCTTCTATCCATTCTGGCGAGATAAGCACTTTGTGGCCACCAAACCAATTGGTGGTGTCGACCATGAGATAACGAACCACCATGGTATTGTCTTCAATTAATAGCCCAGAAACATGACCAATATCACCGTCGATGGCATGAATATGATAGCCGATGATGGCTTTGCAACTGCGTAAGTTTGGATCATCGTTTTGATGCAATTCGCGCTCGGCTTTTTCATGGGCAATCATTACATTGTCCGATTCTTCTTTGGTACCAGTATAGTGATCAAAGCTCGGATATAAGGAATACGGATACATGCCGCCGCCCCAGAAGCCAGTACCGCCCCAATAATAGGGATAGCCGTAGTAGCCTAAATGATCTATCTCGTGTAGGCGGGAAACGGGTTGGTTAGTGTCAATTTTTGGGCTGTTTTTCACTTGTTCTTTGGTGATGGCGACGGGAAAGACTTTTTCTCCCCAGTTGGCTTTTTCTATTCCGATAGGTGAGATTAATACTTTGCGACTCGACAACCAAGAGCCAGTTTCAACCACGAAATAACGCACAACCCATTCCTCATCATCAAACAAGAAATCCGTCACTTCGCCTATATTGCCATCGGTGGCGGCAATGGTGTATCTCTCTAAATCGCGCATGCTGCGTAACATAATTGATTGTCCTCTTGTTTTGACTGACGGATTTGTCTTCTTATTAAGCTAGTCTTCTCGCCTTAAGGCGTCAGTTCGTTGGCGCACAGACAGCCACCCACTTGCCTCACTAGTATAAAAGAACGCTTGATTGCACCACTCATCAAATGACTCTTAGGTGACTATGTTAAACACCATTTCCGCTCTACTTAGACGACGAAACTCACACTCAATTTGGAACAGTACGGTTCCTGTTCGAGAGGCATTGTTTGGCCAAGAGCGGCTCGAAGAACATGCAAAAAGTTTGGCTAAGGCGCAGCAGGTTTTTGATTTCGAGCCATCCGTGTTGTCGTTGCAACATCGTTTGGATGAAAACGCTGTGGCCTTACTGGCATCGTATCGTGAAAGTGTGGCTGAGTTAGAGTGTGGCGATAGTGTTGTGCCCGCTGCCGAATGGCTGCTTGATAACTATCATTTGGTAGAAGAACAAATTCGTGAGATCCGGGATGATTTACCCGACAGCTATTATCGACAATTACCCAAACTCGCCAGCGGTCCTTTCGTCGGCTACCCGCGGGTATTTGGCTTAACATGGGCGTTTGTTGCACATACGGATAGCCATGTTGACTCTGATGCTTTGGTGGGTTTCATTCATGCGTATCAAACCATACAACCGCTTACCATCGGCGAATTATGGGCGGTGGCAATTACTCTGCGCATTGTATTAGTTGAAAATTTACGGCGCTTGGCAGATCAAATTACGGTGGGTCGAACAGATCGAAACGATGCCGATCAGTTAACGCAGCGGCTTTTGAAGGTCGGGTGTGCTCATTCAGCATTACAAGAAGACATTGCATCTCGCTCATCTGAACCGTTATCGGAAGTGTTTGCTGCGCAATTAGCCAAGCGATTTCGCGATCAAGATCCGAAAACCACGCCTGCGCTAGATTGGCTTGAGCAGCGTTTGCATTTGCAAGGCCTTTCTGTGGAAGAGGTGGTACAACATGCTCAGCAACGCCAAGGCGCATCGAACGTTAGCATTCGTAATGTGATCACCAGTATGCGTTTGATTTCCGATATTGATTGGTCGGAATTGTTTGAGAAAGTCAGTCTTGTGGACCAAGAGTTTTACCGTTATGACCTGTTTGCCAAAATGGATTTCCCCACACGCAATTTGTACCGCAGTGCTGTGGAGGAGTTGGCGCGAGGCTGTGATTATTCAGAGATAGAGATTGCTCAGCGTGCTGTAAAAATGGCAAAAGACAGCTTAACGCCACGCGATTCAAAAAATGCTGAATCAACGAAAGGGCCTTCGCAGCGAGACGATATTGAAGTACGACGTTTCAGCGACCCCGGTTATTATTTGATTGAACAAGGGCGCTTGGCTTTTGAAAAATCGATCGCCTATATTCCCCCCATGCGACTAAGAGTTCGACGCTTTCATGTACGCCTAGGCGTTGCTGGTTACAGCGGCACGATTGCTATTGTCGCATTGGCTTTTCTTGCTATGAGTATTTTCTTTGCGGGATTCATGGCGTTTCCTACCCAAGCTTGGTTGCTATGGGCGGTGGTGGTCTTTATTCCCGCAACCGAGGTGGCTTCGGCTATTGTGAACCGTTTAGTGACTTGGCGGTTTGGCGCGGAAATGTTGCCGGGACTTGAACTTAAAACAGGCGTGCCGACATCATTACGAACGCTCATCGCCGTGCCAACTTTGTTAACGTCGCAAGCGGATTTACTCGAACAGATTGAGCGCTTGGAAGTACATTATCTGAGTGGCATTACTGGCGATGTGAGCTTTGCTTTGTTAACGGACGGTGTGGATGCTGATCAAAAAGAATTAGAAAGCGATACGCCATTATTAGAGCGAGCGGTAGTGGAAATTGAACGTTTGAATCAACGTTATAACAAAGCCCCGTCTGGCCCACGCTTTCTCTTGTTGCATCGCCGCCGTCTGTTTAATCAGACTGAAAACGTGTGGATGGGGTGGGAGCGGAAACGTGGTAAGCTGCATGAGCTTAATCGTTTATTACGTGGTGCGACGGACACGTCCTTTATCGCCCTTCAGGGCCATCCATTAACGGTTCCCAGTGATGTTCGCTATGTAATTACGCTTGATGCCGATACGCGTTTACCACGAGAAGCGGCGCTACGCTTGATTGGTAAAATGGCGCATCCGTTGAACCGTCCACGTTTGGACACAGCTAAGCAGCGAGTAGTTGCTGGCTACGGAATACTACAACCTCGCGTTACACCCTCTTTATCAGTCGGGGCGGAAGGCTCTTTATTCCAACGCATATTTTCTGCACCGGGCGGGATCGACCCTTATGCGGCAGCGACCTCCGATGTCTATCAGGATCTTTTCGGTGAAGGCTCGTTTACAGGAAAAGGCATTTATGACGTCGACATGTTTGAAGCCGCACTTGCTGATCGTGTGCCGAACAACACTATGTTGAGTCATGATTTATTTGAAGGGGTTTTTGCACGCGCAGGCTTGGTATCGGACGTTGAAGTGGTGGAAGAATTTCCCGCTCGATACGATGCTGCTTCGAAACGTCAGCATCGTTGGATACGGGGCGATTGGCAGCTGTTGCCGTGGATTATAAGTAAGCCAACAGAAAACGGTGTTTCCAGTTTGGGGCGTTGGAAGATGCTCGATAATTTAAGACGGTCGCTGGTGGCGCCAACAACCTTGTTAGCCTTGGCGTTAAGTTGGTTGTGGTTTCCGTCGTCGGCGTTATTTTTTACCGCTGTATTATTGGCTATCATGGCTATTCCGCCTTTGTTGCCCTGTGTTTTTTCGATAATTCCTCGCCGTTCTGGCGTGGACACAAGCAACTATTTTCGCCTCTGGTTAGGGGATTTACGCCTTGCCTTAAGTCAGACTTTTTTGTCAATCGCCTTTTTGCCTGATCAAAGTTGGCGCTCAATGGATGCGATTACTCGCACCTTGGTACGCTTGACGGTGACGCACAGACGCTGTTTGGAATGGGCGACGGCGGCTCAGAGTAATGCGAGTCCACGGCTTAAAGTCGCTGGGTTCTATCAAAATATGGCCTGTGGCACCTTGCTTGCCTTAACGATTTGTCTGTTTGTCATCAAGGTGAATCCGGTGGTGTGGATGCTGGTGTTGCCGTTTGCTTTGCTTTGGGGCCTTGCGCCTTTGGTCGCTGTGTTTGTTAGTCGATCACCGGAAGTCTTGCGACCTGATGAGTTGGATTCTGGAGCAATAACCTTACGTCTTACTGCGCGCAAAACGTGGCGTTACTTTGAGCGTTTTGTTACAGCGGAAGACAACTTTTTACCGCCGGATAATTTTCAAGAAGACCCAGAGCCTGTGGTGGCGCATCGCACTTCGCCAACCAATATTGGTTTGTATTTGTTGTCTTCTGTTGCCGCGCGGGACTTTGGTTGGGCTGGGTTAGTTGAAACCCTTGAACGGCTTGAAACGACGTTTACAACCTTGCACAAACTGCCGAAATACAATGGGCATTTTTTCAATTGGTACGGTACACAAAGCTTGCATTCCTTGTTACCGGAATACATTTCTTCGGTGGACAGCGGCAATCTTGCCGGTCATTTAATAGCGCTGGCAAATAGTTGTGAGCAATGGCGAAAAGAGTTTGGTCTAGGCATTTCTCATACGGAGTCGATGGATTGGATTCATTCAGCAGTACGTTCAGGATTTATGGACAATGTTACGCTCGCGAGACGATCCTTAATAACAGAGACCAGACAGTCCACCCATACGGTTAATCCTGAGGTTCGTGTTACCACCGCTGAGAGTGACCGTCCATTGCTAGACGTTTTGGATGAGATCGAGAAGCGATTGAACAGCCGTCAAACCATTGAAGCCTTAACGCCTGTTTTAATTAGGTTGACTGACAAAGTAGTAAAATTGGGTCGTGAGCAGCTATTGGGAGGGGCGCAAGATAGTGCTCATGCCGATTTTACTTATTGGGTTGAAGCTGCGCGTAAGGTAATGATTGAACAGCAACGAGATATGCTTGAGCTGCGTAATGCTCCTGATGATTTGCTTGCTCGGTTGAATGTGTTGGCGGGTACGTCTCGTAACATGGCGTTAGCGATGGATTTTGCTTTTCTCATTGATCCGGATCGCAAACTTTTATCGATTGGGTATTCTCATGCCGAAAACAGTCTCGATCCAAGTTGTTACGATTTATTGGCTTCGGAAGCACGATTGGCGAGCTTGTTCGCTATCGCCAAAGGCGATGTGGCGACTAAGCACTGGTTTCGTCTTGGTCGTGCGGCAACACCAATGGGCAATGGCTCTGCGCTGATTTCTTGGTCGGGTTCCATGTTCGAATATTTGATGCCATCGTTGATTATGCGAGCGCCGACAGGAAGCCTGCTGGAACAGACCAATCGCCTGATTGTTGGGCGTCAGCAGGAATACGGCAAACAGCTTGGCATTCCTTGGGGCGTGTCAGAGTCTTCTTATAATGCCCGAGATATCGAGTTTACTTATCAATATTCTAACTTTGGTGTACCGGGGCTCGGTCTAAAACGCGGCTTGGCAGAAAATAGAGTCATTGCGCCTTATGCCACGGGGCTTGCCACCATGATTGACCCTCAGGCGGCGGTTGATAATTATGATCGCTTAACGCGCATGGGGGCTTGCGGCCGCTATGGTTTTTACGAGGCGTTGGACTTTACGCCCGCCCGTTTGCCAGTGGAAAGCCAAGTTGCCATTGTACGCAGTTTTATGGCACATCATCAGGGCATGACCATTGTGGCCATTGCCAATACTTTGCTGGAAGGCGTATTTAGACAACGTTTCCATCAAGAACCCATGATTCAAGCTTGTGAGCTCTTATTACAAGAACGTATGCCAAGGGATGTTTGCATTAGTCATCCTAGGGCTGAAGAAGTGAAAACTCGTGCATCTTCGCTGATGAAGATTACACCTGTGGTACGACATCTAAGTCCTGCGGCTGATGGGACGCCGATTACGCATCTTTTGTCCAATGGTCGATATGTGGTGATGCTAACTGCAGCAGGGGCAGGCTACAGTCGTTGGCGTGATATTGCCGTGACGCGTTGGCAAGAAGACTCCACGTGCGATCATTACGGCAGTTTCATTTTCTTACGTGATAAAAACACGGGGCAGCTTTGGTCAAGTTCTGCTCAACCTTTGCAAGATGAGAGGCATTACCCAACAGGAATTTTTGAAGAAGATCATGCTGAGTTTGTGCGTCATAATGGCGACCTGATAACGACCATGGATGTGTTGATATCCGGTGAAGATGATGGTGAAGTACGTCGTATTTCTTTAAGTAACAATGGTCGTACTGGTCATGATATTGAGCTGACATCTTATCTTGAGTTGGTGCTAACGACGCCAGCCACAGACAACGCGCATCCGGCCTTTGCCAAGATGTTTGTACAAACAGAATATGTCCCTGAATACAATGTGTTAATTGCCACCCGACGTAAACGTTCCGCCGAGGAACCTTCCGTTTGGGCAGCGCATTTTGCCATTGTAGAAGGAGAGGTGACAGCCGATCCTCAGTATGAAACCAACCGCGCCTTGTTCATTGGACGTGGTAATTCCATTGCCACCGCGGCGGCGTTTGATCGTGACGATTCATCCAAAGAAAGCCGAGCTCTGAGTAACTCCGTTGGTACTGTTCTCGACCCTATTTTCTCGTTGCGCTATGCCGTTCATGTGCCAGCAGGCAGTGTGACGAAAGTGGCGTTCTGGACAGTCGTAGCGTCTTCTCGTGCAGAATTAATGGATCTTATTGATCGACATCACGACCGCAGCGCTTATGATCGAGCGAAAACCTTGGCGTGGACACAGGCGCAAGTGCAATTACGCCATTTGGATATTAGCTTAGCCGAAGCGAATGATTTTCAGCGCCTAGCCGCGCCGATTATTTACGCTGATCCGCGTTTTCGCGTGTCAGCCGAATCCATTCATCGCGGCATGGCGGGTCAGTCTGTGCTTTGGCCGCATTCGATTAGTGGTGATTTGCCCATTGTGCTGTTGCGCATTGATGACGTCGAAGACATTGATCAAGTGAAGCAATTATTGCGCGCCCATGAATACTGGCGCATGAAGCGTCTGGCAGTGGATCTGGTGATCATCAACGAGCACGCGTGTTCCTATCTACAAGACTTGCAAGTTGCCATTGAAACCGCTGTACGACGAAGCCAGTCGCGGCCACGACTGATCGATAAATCTAACGATGATCATGTGCACGGCGCGGTGTATGTGCTGCGTGCTGACTTGGTGGATGTGCAGGTTCGTGATTTGCTCAAATCGGTTGCTCGGGTGGTGCTGATTGCGCGTCGAGGGTCCATCGGTAAACACATTCATCGCTTGGAGCCAGCGTCAACTTGGCCGCCGAAGATTCGTTCAATGAATGAGTCGACAGGTGACAATGTCGTTCCATTCAAAGCGAAGAATTCAACAGCCAGCGAAAAGTTAGTAGCCCTAAAACGAGGGCTAGAGTTCTTCAATGGCTTGGGCGGTTTTGGCTTGGATGGTCGAGAATATACGGTGATTCTTGAAAACGGCGTCTCGACGCCTGCGCCTTGGATCAATGTCATTGCTAACGCGAGTTTTGGCTTTCATGTGTCGGCCGAAGGCAGTGGTTATACGTGGGCAGAAAACAGCCGCGAGAATCAATTAACGCCTTGGTGTAATGATCCGGTTTCTAATCCGTCTGGCGAAGCGATCTATGTGCGTGATGAAGACAGCCTGGAATTGTTTGGTGCCACGGCTCACCCGCTTCGTTCTATGAATCAAGCGGACAACAAAGCCAATCAAAGCGCGTTTGTTGCTCATCATGGTCGAGGTTATAGTCGTTTTGAACACCAAGCGGATGGCTTGGGGCTGACTTTATTGCAGTACGTGCCTTTGGCAGATCCCATTAAAATTTCACGCTTAACCTTGCATAACCAAACGGGGCGACGTCGTCGATTCTCCATTACGTCATACGCCGAATGGGCGTTAGGCACAGCGCGTGGAACGTCTGCGCCATTTATTACTACGGATTTGGATTCGGCTGGCTCAAACGCTTTATTTGTTTGTAATCGCTGGAATGTGGCATTTCCGGGGCGTGTTGCTTTTGCCGATATGGGCGGGATGCAATCAGCTTGGACGACAGATCGTACTGAGTTTCTGGGACGCAATGGTCGTATTAATGCACCAGCGGCCTTGCTCAGGGATTCGTCTTTGTCTGGCAGTATTGGCGCAGGACAGGATCCTTGTACGGCGCAACAATCTATTATTGAACTGGGACCCGATGAGTCGGTGGACGTGGTTATCTTGCTGGGGCAATGTGCTTCGGTCGGCAAAGCCCGCGATTTGATCGAGAAATATCGCCACGCGGATTTGGATCAGGTTCTAGCTGAAGTAACCGAGCATTGGGATACCTTACTAGGCGCGGTTCAGGTGAAAACACCAGATCGAGCGATGGATATCATGCTTAATGGTTGGCTGCTGTATCAGACGGTCGCGTGTCGCATGTGGGCGCGTTCAGCGTTTTATCAAGCCAGCGGCGCGTATGGTTTTCGAGATCAATTACAAGACGGTATGTCGATGACATTCCGCCGCCCCGATATGACCAGAGCACATATTTTGCGTGCGGCGAGTCGCCAGTTTGTCGAAGGTGATGTGCAGCACTGGTGGTTGCCTCATACAGGGCAGGGCGTGCGCACGCATATTTCTGACGATAGAGTCTGGTTGGCATATGCCACGGCGACTTATATTGAAACCTCGGGTGATGTGTCTATTTTGGATGAGACAATCGCTTTTCTCGAAGGGCCATTATTGGCGGCGGATCAGCATGACGCGTATTTCCATCCAACGGAGTCGGAAGCGTCGGCCACCTTGTTTGAACATTGTGCTCGCGGGTTGGATCAATGCCTTGAATTGACTGGCGAAAATGGTCTGCCATTAATGGGCACAGGCGACTGGAACGATGGCATGAATCGCGTCGGGGAAGGCGGCAAAGGGGAAAGTGTTTGGTTAGGCTGGTTGTTGATTCGTACCATTCATTTGTTCTCACCCTTGGCGCAAGCTCGTAATGAAGACGAACGAGTACAGCGGTGGGTGGCGCATGCCAGTAAAGCCCGAGAAGCAATTGAAGAGAAAGCGTGGGACGGCGAATGGTATCGTCGAGCAAGTTTTGATGATGGCACCTGGTTAGGATCACAAGACAATGATGAATGCCGAATTGATTCTATTGTGCAATCTTGGGCAGTTTTATCCGAAGCAGGTGACCCAGAGCGCGCCGCGAAAGCCATGGAATCGGTCGAGCAATACTTGATTCAACCCGAGTCAAAACTAGCGTTATTGTTTACGCCGCCATTTGATAGAACCAGCCACGATCCTGGTTATATAAAAGGCTATCCACCGGGTTTGCGAGAAAACGGCGGGCAATACAGCCACGCTGCCATGTGGGCGATTTTGGCCTACGCTAAACTGGGGGATGGCGATAAAGCCAGCGACTTGTTTAATTTGATCAACCCGATCAATCACGCACTAAATGCCGAAGAGGTTGAGCGTTACAAAGTCGAACCTTATGTAGTTGCAGCGGATGTATATTCGGTTGCGCCTCATACAGGCCGCGGCGGTTGGACTTGGTACACAGGCTCAGCGGGTTGGATGTATCGAGCTGGCATGGAAGGCATACTTGGCATTCATCGAGAAGGTAAAGAACTGACGATTCAGCCTTGTATTTCGTCAGATTGGCCGGGTTTTGAAGTCTCGGTAAAAGTTGATGAGACCGAATACTTTATTGTCGTCGTGCAATCGGTTGATTGTGCTGATTCTTCGAATGTCAGTGGTCCTTTAAAAGACTCTTTAGTGCGAAGTGGAATGCGGGCTGTGATGGATGGCATGGATATTCAAATTATCAACAACATAGTGCGAGTCCCTCTGGATGGGGGAATGCATAAACTGAACATTAGTGTTTGGATCTAAATAGTATCAGTACTAGCATTAGATTTTCCTTCATTTACCCTACCCTAAGCTTGTAATGCTCTGGGTAGGTATCGATAGCGAAGTAGGGGAGCGTGAGTCAGTTTGATCAAAGAAGAAAAAGTTTGCCAAGAAACCTAGACATATGAAATTAATGATGTAATATCTGCGCCCGTTGTTGAGCGAAGCCCAATATCAAAATAAATAACACAACCACCACTTATAAGACAGTGGTTAAACAGCTTATGACAACGGAGTGGTAGTTCAGTTGGTTAGAATACCTGCCTGTCACGCAGGGGGTCGCGGGTTCGAGTCCCGTCCATTCCGCCATTTACTTTTCCCCAAAGTGAATGCAAGCGTTACCATCATTGCGATGGGTGTGTAGCTCAGTTGGGAGAGCGTCGCCCTTACAAGGCGAATGTCGGGAGTTCGAACCTCTCCACACCCACCATCTAAGATATTTCCTTCCTGTAAACTCTATTTTTCAGATCATCCGTATTTATAAAGTTTTCTGTGCATTTGAATGCGCTTCTTTTTGGTATCGACTCAATCTGTAAGACGCATCTTCACGAAAAGTCACTAATGGGAAATTCATGCAATGGATATTCTCTCGAGACCTTGGGTTGTTTCATTGAAAACATGGTATTCACGGAACGCACGCCTTTAGCTTGTAAGAGCTTTTGGCTTAGTAGTTCGTCATAGGTGATTAGGTCTTTAGTGACAATTTTTAGTAGGTAGTCGCAATCGCCGCTGACGGAATGACACTCTTGTATTTCATGGCAGTCACTGACAATGGAGAGAAAAGGCTCAAGGGTTTCAGGATGATGATTGTCCATTGATACCTGTGCAAAAGCGATCACATTTAAGTTCAGCCTTTTCGCATTCAGTTCAGCTTTATAGCCACTGATGTAGCCTTCGTCTTCTAAACGTTTTAGTCGACGCCAGCATGGTGCGTTCGAAAGTCCTATTTTATCCGCTAAATCCCTGTTGCTTAAACGGCCGTCATTTTGCAGCGCCGCAAGAATACTAATATCAAATTTATCCAGCACGAACTGTTTCCCTTTATTGTTGTTTGAAGAAACTTTGTTGCTTAGTGTGGCAAAGAGATAGCAATTAAGAAAGATAATTTCGTCAATTCGTGGATAACATTAACTACATCTTACTTATAAAAATAAAGCTGAAAAGCAATGAAAGAGGATGTGTCTTAATGAATGAATTGCTAGAAAATCCAACATGCACTGCAAATCTTAATACAAATAAGCCTGATTTTGATTGGCGACACGTCAGTCGATTAATGCTTTTATCTCGGGCTCTTGATGACATTGAAGAGCATGAACTGGTGCCTGAGAAATTGGTATTTAATCAGTTTTCTGCTCGAGGGCACGACTTTGCCCAAATTCTTTTAGGTTCTCTTTTGACGCATCCTCATGACGCTGCGACGGGCTACTATCGTTCAAGACCCTTTGTGATGAGCTTGGGGATCGAACTAGATGAGGTGGTGGCATCACCTTTGGCAAAATCGGGTGGTTACAGTGATGGCAGAGACATCGGTGTCGTATGTAACTACCCTAATGTGAATAGAAAAGGCGCTATGTTGTTCCCAATGTGTGGTGGTGTAGGGGCTCAATATTCGCCGATTTCAGGTTGGGCACAGTCCATTAGGTATCACCAATTACAGTTAAAAGATGAGAGCTACGCAGGTGCGATTGCTGTTTCAATGGGAGGCGACTCTTCAATGTCGACCAGTGGTTTTTGGGCGGCACTAAACATCTCGACGACGAATAATTTACCGCATCTATTTTATATTGAAGACAACGGTTATGGCATTTCGGTACCGCAGGAAGTGCAAACACCGGGTGGTGATCAGGTAGCAAATCTAAAAGCCTATAAAAATCTGAAGATTATTGACGGTGATGGTACCGACCCTGAATTAACGCCAATCCTGATTAAAGAGGCGGTTGAATATGTGCGATCCGGTCAGGGAACGTGTTTACTACGATTAAAAGTGCCACGTTTATGTGGTCATACCTTCCAAGACACCCAAACTTACAAATCTGCAGATTTCATTGCGCAAGAGCAAGCTAAAGACCCATTGCCAAAGCTAAGAAGCTATCTATTGAGCAAGGGCTTAATCGCGATTGACGAATGGCAAGCGTTGGAAGATGAATGCTATACGGCGATTCGAGCGTCTGTTGATAGTGCTAAGCAGCGTCAGCAACCCGATCCAGATAGCCTAACTCGATATGTATACGCTGAAAAAGATCAAGTTCAGCTTCGAGGTGGATTGGCAGCCAGTGGGCACACGTTTCCAGTGCAAAGTGAACAGCCTAAGCCAGAAGGGGCTCGTTTAAATATGCTCACTGCGATCCGCAAGACATTGGACTATGAACTTGAGACAAACCCTAAAGTTCTTGTCTTCGGAGAAGACGTTGGCCCGAAAGGAGGTGTCCATGCGGCGACCCTTGGCCTGAATGAAAAATTTGGCAACCAGCGAGTATTTGATACCAGCTTATCGGAAGAGGGCATTATTGGGCGTTCAGTAGGCTTAGCCCTCAGTGGGCTGATGCCGGTACCAGAAATCCAGTTTCGTAAATATGCGGAGCCTGCGGCAGAGCAGTTATCAGACACTGGCATTATGCGCTGGCGAACCAACAATCAATTTGCAGCCCCCATGGTAGTTCGGATCCCAGGTGGTTTTGCGCGTCGAGGCGATCCTTGGCACTCCATGAGTGATGAAGTCGAATGGGCGCATAAAGTGGGTTGGCAGTTAGCCATGCCTTCGAACGCGGAAGACGCGGTGGGGTTACTGCGTTACGCACTTAGAGATAACAACCCAACGATTTTCTTTGAGCATCGTTCGTTATTAGACAATGGCTGGTCACGTCGCCCTTATCCAGGTGATGAGTACATCATTCCTTTTGGGCAAGCTAAGACGATTCTTTCAGGTGCGGCCTTAACCGTCGTGTGTTGGGGAGCCATGGTAGAACGCTGTGAAAAAGCGGCGTTAAGTCTAGATTTAGATATAGAGGTGATTGATCTTCGTACCATTCAGCCTTGGGATAAGACGGCGATACTGGCTTCGGTTGAAAAAACAGGGCGCTGCCTGATCGTGCATGAAGACAATAGAACCGCTGGCTTTGGCGCGGAAATTGCCGCGACATTAGCCGACGAATTGTTCTTCAGTCTAGATGCTCCGATTCAGCGTCTCACCATGCCCGATATTCCTAACCCTCATAATGCTTTGTTGTTAGAAGAAGCGGTTCCGACTGAGCAAAAAATTGCTCAATCCATGAAAAAATTGATTGAAGTGTAAGGGGAAAAAGATGAATGAATCCATGACCATTACCCTTCCAAAAGGTGCGTTAGAAGGCACAGCGGCGGTCGTTTCAAGCTGGCTAGTTGGTAAGGGTGATCATGTTAGCAAAGGTGACCCGATCCTAGAGTTAGAGACGGACAAAGTATCGATGGAGGTGTGCGCCGAAAGCGACGGAATAATTGTTGATATTATTGCTACCTCAGGAGCTGACGTCGATGAAAGCACCGTTCTTGGCCACTTAAATTGTGCTGAGCAAGCAGAGTCTTCACAAAAGATAGCGTCTGAAGCCAGCAGCGATGTCAGTGCAAAGCATGAGACAAGGGTAGAGGCAAGTGGAATTAATGCAACTGAAGATACTTCTAAGCGGCATTTGGTCGGTCCAGCGGTGAGAAAACTCCAAAGAAAGTATGGCTTGAATTTGGCGGCTATCAATGGGACTGGGAAGGGTGGTCGGGTCACACGTGACGATATTTTAGCGTTCGTAGAGTCGCAGGATGATCATACTCAAACACAGTCAGATGTGTGTCCATCGTCTGAAACATTAAATGAGCTAAAGAATGAGTTCGTGCCTCACAGTCCCATGCGTAAAAAGATCGCAAGTCATATGGTGGAGAGTTTATTACACACCTCTCCGCATGTGACGAGCGTTTTCGAAATGGATATGGGACGTGTTATAGAGCATCGAAATCAGTGCAAAATGGGATTTGAAGAAGCGGGTGTTAAGTTGACTTTTACAGCTTATTTCTTGGCAGCCAGTGCAAAAGCCATTCAAAAAGTGCCAATGGTGAATGCGCGCTTTCATGAAGACAGTCTAGAAATTTTTAAGGACATCAACATTGGTATTGGTACGGCACTCGGTGATGATGGACTCGTTGTCCCCGTTGTTAAACAGGTTCAAGAAAAGAATCTGTATGACATTGCCTCAGCGCTTCAACACCAGACGGATAAAGCCAGACAAGGCAAATTAACGTCAGCTGACATGCGTGACGGAACGTTCACGATATCAAATCATGGTGTTAGTGGTAGCTTGTTTGCCGCTCCAATCATCATCAACCAACCTCAGGTGGCCATATTAGGAATCGGTAAGCTCGAAAAAAGAGCCGTTGTGGAAGAAATAAACGGTGAAGAGACAATTGTCATTCGGCCCAAATGTTATGTCTCGCTTTCCATTGATCATCGGGCTTTAGATGCCTATCAGACGAACTTATTTTTAAGTCATTTTGTTGAGATAATAGAGAATTGGCAAATACATAAATAGACTGAGACGTATTAAAAAATGGCCATCAATGTGAGTTGATGGCCATTTTTAATGGATAATCGTTCAAAATCGACTGTTGGGACTAATTGAGCCCACCAAATCGTTGGTAAAACGATTGGGAGGCTTCAGGAAGTGGACCATCTGCGGACTCAAGGTTGTTGCCAAGCCATTGTTCTGCCGCTGGCGTGACTTTGCGATAAATATTGCGGCATAACTGGCGTGCTGCTCGGCCTTCCCAGTCGCCAGGGAGGAGTTCATCGGGAAGTTGGGGATCACGAAGTAACAGCTTTCTGTATTCATGGATGAGTAAGGTGCGAGTTAGGAAGCTGGATTCCGGATCAAGGCTCTCTTTGTCGCCTAGCTCTTGCCATACTGGACGAAACAGATTTATAAATTCTTGGTATTGTACGCCGAGCTTATCAAGTTCCCAGCATTCTCTTACGAGCGTTCGAACCTGCTTTCCTGCCAGCTCTTCTTGTTGCTGCGTTTTAAAGACAATAACTTTATTTTGCAGACCGGATGATATCAGCACGGTATTAATATCGCTTAAGTTGGTGATCGGGCTGCCTATCAGTTGGCCTGTTAGCACAACAAAGCCTTGCCAACTCAGGTCATCTAAGAGCTGCTTTCGTTCTTCCGGTGACAATTGTTGCGTCATGATTAAGCACCATGAGCCGTCCCAGACAGTCTGATTAGAGTTGTATACACGTCGAAAAGCTTGCTCAAACTTGCGTCTTCCTGAGCCTGTTAAACTGTAATAGCTTTTTCTTCCCACTTTGTCGTTGGTTAGCCAGCCATCTTGAGTTAAGCGGAAAATGGTGGTTCTCATCAGTCGTTCATTGATGCCCATAGGTTCAAGTAACTTGATTAAACTGCCGAGCCATACCGTGCCGCCATGAGGTTCAATGGCATCGCCGTACAGTGTGATCACAAGTGAGGACGCTCGAATGGGTTTCTGCTGTTGGAACCGAGTAATTAACGTATCTAAAGTAGTAAGTTTATTCATTAGTGACTGGTAATCCAGTGAGTAAAGTCGACAGGCTATTTTCTTAAACCTGTTCAGCTTAGTAAAGTGAAATAGCCTTGTGCTGCTTTAGACTAATGTTTTTACATGAAAGACAGTATTAGCTTTTTGGTTGATGGGACCCTGTTTGCAGTGTCGGTCTTTTGGGCTCAAGAGAGGTGAGCGGTGCGCATTCAACCATTGATGTTAAGCAACGTTTAGAAAGTTCGATGTATTCACGCGTGCCGGTTTGCTTCCATTTCAATTCGTCATCGGACACAGAGCGAACTACTTTTCCGGGGGTGCCCATTATCATGGATCTAGGAGGGCAGGTGAAACGGGTTTTTATAAAAGAGCAAGCGGCAACGATAGAGCCTTCGCCTATGTCGGCTCCGTCCATAACCACGGTATTCATACCAACCAGCGCGTCTTCCCCAATGATGCAGCCATGTAACACTGCACCATGGCCAATGTGTCCACGTTTGCTAATGACAGTATGGCTACCGGCAAAACCGTGAACCACACAATTGTCTTGAATGTTTGACTCTTCTTCCATGGTGATTCGGCCAAAGTCTCCTCTTAGGCAGGCGCCAGGACCCACATAACAACCTTTTTGGATGATCACGTCGCCAATAAGCGTGGCTGTTGGGTGGATATACGCGCTCGGGTCTACCACTGGTGTAACACCATCAATTTTGTAATACGGCATAAATGCATCTCTCTATGTATTTTGTTATTTCTATTATTTATAGCTATTTTTGTATCGTATTTCCAGAAAACAATCTTTTTTTAAGTGTTAAAGCAATGTGATTTGAGTGATTTATGAAATTTTTAAAACGACTTCAAAATTGTATTTAACATAACTTATTGAATATATTGGTTTATTTTTATTTTGCCAATCAAGTGATGCAAGTAAAACTTAAAAGGATACATAAAATCTTAAAAATTAAGTTGTTTTGTATCAATTTATGGTCCATCTTAATATTTATCGAAACGAAACAGAGTCTCAGAGCTCTGATCGGTTAAGAAATAAATAACAATAAGATCGAGTGTTTGAATCAAATGAAAAATGACAATTACCAATTATTGGTGGTGCATCAGGTCGAGAGTGGCGTTCAACTAGTGCAGTTGAACCGCCCAGAGGCGCTGAATGCCCTTACGACTGAACTGTTGGCAGAACTTTCTGATGTCATGGACAACGCTGAGGTGTCAGACGATATTCGAGTATTAGTACTAACTGGAAACTCGAAAGCCTTCGCTGCCGGTGCTGATATTAACGAGATGGCAGAACGTGACCTTGTAGGTATGTTGAACGATCCACGTCAGCAGTATTGGCAAAGTATCACGCGTTTTTCTAAGCCGGTGATTGCGGCCATCAATGGTTACTGCTTAGGCGGCGGATGCGAATTAGCCATGCATGCCGACATTTTGATTGCGGGTCGCGATGCTCAGTTTGGCCAACCGGAAATCAATTTAGGCATTATGCCTGGCGCTGGTGGAACCCAGCGTCTTCTTCGAGCCGTCGGCAAATCCCTCACCATGCAAATGGTGCTTACCGGTCTACCTATCACAGCCCAGCAAGCAAAAGACGCAGGTCTCATCAGTGAAATCACCCAACCCGAACTAACGGTTACAAGGGCGCTGTCGTTGGCCAGTGTTATTGCCAGTAAAGGTTCTTTAGCTGTGCGTCTTGCAAAAGAATCCATCCTGAAAGGCATGGACACAGACTTAGCGACGGGTCTGCGTTTTGAGCGACATGCTTTTACTGTCTTGGCTGGCACCGATGATCGAAATGAAGGGATTCAGGCGTTCAAAGAAAAGCGCCGCCCTAAATTTACCGGTCGCTAATTCACTGGCCAAAAATAATTAAACGTTATTTTCAATTCTAAGAGAGGCAATCAGACATGAGCTTCGAACACATTTTATATTCGGTCGATTCAGGTGTAGCGTTATTGAGCTTAAATCGTCCCAAAGCGCTGAATAGTTTTAATGAAGCCATGCATCTTGAAGTGCAGCAAGCGCTTAAATCTGCTTTGAAAGATACGCAGGTCCGAGCGTTGGTATTAACCGCAGAAGGAAGAGGTTTTTGTGCAGGGCAGGACTTGTCTGATCGCAATGTTGATCCTAATGCAGATGCCCCCGATTTGGGAGTTTCCATCGAGCGTTTCTATAATCCGCTAATCAAACAATTACAGTCTTTTCCTATGCCCGTAATTTGTGCCGTGAACGGTGTGGCAGCGGGGGCGGGCGCGAATATTCCTCTAGCATGTGACCTTGTTATTGCCGCACGTTCAGCCAAATTCATTCAGGCCTTTTGCAAAATTGGCTTAATTCCAGATTCCGGTGGAACGTGGTTTTTACCGCGTTTGATTGGCATGGCAAGAGCCAAAGAGTTAGCTCTACTAGGCGAGCCGCTCATGGCAGAAAAAGCTCAAGAGTGGGGCATGATTTACAAAGTTGTGGATGACGAGGCACTTCGAGATGAGGCCTTATCGTTAGCGCGTCAATTAGCCACTCAGCCCACCAAAGGTTTGTCTTTTATTAAGCGCGCACTCAACCAAAGTTTTGACCATGACTGTCATGCTCAGCTTGATGTAGAACGCGATTTACAGCGTTTAGCAGGTCAAACTCAGGATTACCGTGAGGGTGTCAAAGCCTTTATTGAAAAACGCACGCCAGAATTTAAGGGAGAATAACCATGTCTGCATTACAACAAAACACTGTGGTTGGTGTCATTGGTGCAGGCGCAATGGGTGCGGGTATTGCTCAGGTCGCGGCTCAAGCAGGCCATCCAGTGAAGCTTTACGATAACCGAGACGGTGCGGCTAGTTCTGCCATAGACGCGATGGCAAAACAATTAGCTAAGCTGGTCGAGCGTCAAAAGTTTACGACAGAGCAAGTTCAGCAGATATTGTCTCGATTAGAGGTGGTGAGCTCCTTAAATGATCTGGCGAATGCAGGATTGGTAGTCGAAGCCATTGTTGAAAATGTTGACGTTAAGAAAGTCATTTTTGACACCTTGGAGTCGGTCTGTGCTACCGATTGCATTATCGCCAGTAACACGTCTTCCATTTCTATTACTCGTTTGGCCGCTGGCATGCAGCATCCAGAGCGTATGATCGGCATGCATTTCTTTAACCCAGCGCCCATTATGAAATTAGTGGAAGTGGTATCAGGCTTAGCCACGGATTCCACCGTCGCGGCGTGCATTTATGAAACCGCATCGAATTGGGGCAAAAAACCCGTTCATGCCGCGTCTACACCAGGTTTTATTGTTAACCGAGTAGCGCGTCCTTTTTATGCGGAAAGTTTTCGACTGTGTCAGGAACAAGTGGCTGACTGCGCGACGCTGGATGCACTGATAAAAAGTGCAGGTGGCTTCCGCATGGGGGCTTTCGAGCTGACGGATATGATTGGCCACGATGTGAACTATGCTGTCACCTGTTCGGTATTTGATGCCTATTATGGCGATTTTCGTTTCCAACCGTCTTTAATCCAAAAAGACTTAGTCGATGCCGGTTTTTTAGGGCGGAAAACAGGGCAAGGTTTCTACTCCTATCAAGAAGGTGTCGAAAAGCCCAAGGCGCAATTTTCCCCAGCTTCTTCTGCTCCAGCAACGCCAATCAAGTGCCAGGTGTCTAAGGACATGGGGCATCTGACTGGATTGGTTGAGCGTTTGGCTCAGGCAGGCATTCAAGTCACACAAGAATCGAGCCTAGCACCAGGTTATTTAAAAGTTGGCGATGCTTGGTTGGCGCTTACCGATGGTCGCATGGCATGTGAGCGTGCCATCGATGAGCAGCTGAGTGATCTGGTACTGGTGGATCTGGCCCTAGATTATCTAGCGGTAGAACACATTGCATTGAGCCGATCAGCATCAACATCCGATAAGTCGTTTGAGGATGTGGTGGCATGCTTTGATTTGGCAGGTATCAAAATCAGCGAAGTCGAAGATTCCCCTGCTTTGGTAGTAATGCGTACCGTAGCGATGCTGGCGAATGAAGCCGCAGATGCGGTTTTGCAAGGGGTCGCCACAGCCAAGGGCGTGGATACAGCCATGTGCTTTGGTTTGAATTATCCCAAAGGGCCGCTGGCTTGGGCTGACTCGATTGGTGTTGCTAAGGTGAATGCGGTGCTGCATCAGTTGCAACTGTCCTATGGTGAGGATAGATACCGTCCTTCTTTACTCATGCGTCGCACTGCGATGACAGGAGGGTATTTTCATGGGGAATAATACAACCGATACACACGTGGATGTTGAACTGGCTGAGCGTTGTGCAAAAGCTTTGTACGAGCGAGACATGGCCACTCAGCATTTAGGTATGGCGTTGCTTTTTTCAGCGCCAGGTCAATCCAAAGTTCGCATGACGGTACAGGACTTTATGTTGCAAGGTCTTAAAACGTGTCACGGTGGCTATCTCTTTACGCTTGCTGATTCAGCCTTTGCGTTTGCCTGCAATACCTATAACCAACCGACTTTTGCACTGGGTTGCTCGATTGACTATGTCGCCCCAGCTTTTGAAGGGGATGTGCTAACCGCGAGTTGCCATGAAAAAAGCCGTGGTGGCCGGACCGGGAATTACGATGTCGAAATACACAATCAACAAGATCAATTGATCGCCATTTTTCATGGTAAGTCTTACCGCGTTAAAGGCGAGATACTTTCACAGGAGAATGTAAATGACTGATGCGCTAATTATTGATGCTATCCGAACGCCGATTGGACGTTATGGTGGCGCGCTATCGAAAGTCAGGGCGGACGACTTAGGGGCAATCCCTATCAAATCTCTAATGGGTCGAAACCCAACAGTTGATTGGTCAAAGGTCAGTGATGTGTTGTATGGCTGCGCCAACCAAGCAGGTGAGGATAACCGCAATGTGGCGCGCATGTCTTCTTTGCTATCAGGGTTGCCACACAGTGTCCCTGGTTCGACGATTAACCGCTTGTGTGGTTCGGGTATGGATGCTGTAGGGTTAGCGGCCAGAACCATTCGTTCAGGTGAAGCTGGGCTCATGATTGCGGGAGGCGTGGAGTCAATGTCGCGTGCGCCGTTTGTTATGGGTAAGGCCGATCAGGCATTTTCTCGGCAAGCAGATATGTACGATACGACCATCGGCTGGCGCTTTGTGAATAAGCTCATGGCGGACCAGTTTGGCGTGCATTCAATGCCCGAAACGGCTGAAAATGTGGCGGAAGAGTTCAATGTTTCGCGTGAAGATCAGGATGCATTTGCTTTACGTAGCCAGCAAAAAACAGCCATTGCCCAAGAAAATGGACGCCTCGCTAAAGAAATTGTCCCAGTTGTGATCCCACAACGAAAAGGCGATCCAGTAGTCGTGGAGCGTGATGAGCATCCGCGTGCCGAAACCACGTTGGCTGCGTTATCAAAGCTTTCCACCCCTTTTAGAAAAGATGGCAAAGGATCTGTCACAGCAGGTAATGCATCTGGCGTTAACGATGGTGCTTGTGCCTTGTTATTGGCGAGTGAAGAGGCGGCTGCGACCTATGGCTTGAAGGCTCGAGGTCGAGTGCTTGGTATGGCGGCAGCGGGTGTTGAGCCTCGTATCATGGGGATCGGTCCTGCGCCTGCCTCCAAAAAAGTACTAGAGCAAGTGGGGCTGACGTTAGGTGAAATGGACGTTATTGAATTAAACGAAGCGTTTGCATCTCAAGGGTTGGCCGTGATACGCGAACTGGGGCTTGCAGATGATGATGCACGAGTTAATCCAAACGGCGGTGCTATTTCATTAGGTCATCCGCTCGGGATGAGTGGCGCGCGATTGATCACCACCGCTCTAAATGAGTTAGAAATTAAGAATAAGCGATATGCTTTGTGCACCATGTGTATTGGTGTAGGTCAGGGCATTGCAATGGTCATTGAGCGGTTGGATTAATCCAACCGTTATAAAAAAGCTGTATGACAAGTGATACTACAGTGATAAAGCATAAACTCTAAAAATAATAAATGAGAGAGCATAATCATGGATATTCGTAGCCAGTTTAATCCAGAACAACTTGATCCAATGGAAACGGCCAGTATTGATGAGCTGCGAGCACATCAGCTAGAGCGATTGCAGTGGACCGTTCGTCATGCCTATAACAACGTTCCAATGTATAAACTGCGTTTTGATCAACTGGGTATTCACCCGGACGACATTAAGTCATTAGACGATCTTGCCAAACTTCCTTTCAGTACCAAATCGGATCTACGCGATAACTACCCGTACGGTATGTTTGCGACACCGATGAATCAAGTGGTAAGGCTTCATGCGTCCAGTGGCACGACAGGTAAGCCGACAGTTGTCGGTTATACCCAGAATGATATCGACACTTGGGCCAATATTGTTGCGCGATCCATTCGTGCTGCGGGTGGCCGTAAAGGCGATATATTGCACAATGCCTACGGCTATGGGCTGTTTACCGGCGGCTTGGGGGCGCACTATGGCGCTGAGCGCCTTGGTTGTACCGTAATTCCAATGTCCGGTGGGCAGACCGAGAAGCAAGTCCGTTTAATTCAAGATTTTCAGCCTGACATCATCATGGTGACACCGTCCTACATGCTGAATTTATTAGATGAAATGGAAAAACAGGGAATTGACCCGTTAGACCTCAAGTTACGCTTAGGGATTTTTGGTGCCGAGCCTTGGACGCATGAACTGCGTCGTTCAGTTGAGCAGCGTGCGGGAATTCGTGCCATGGATATTTATGGCTTATCGGAAATTATGGGGCCGGGTGTCGCGATAGAATGCGCTGAAAGTCAGGATGGGCCGACCGTTTGGGAAGATCATTTCTATCCTGAAATTATTGATCCTAATACTGGCGAGGTGTTGCCAGATGGCGAAATGGGTGAGCTGGTATTTACCAGTCTCAGCAAAGAAGCGCTGCCGATGATTCGCTACCGTACACGTGACTTAACTCGTCTTTTGCCAGGTACAGCCCGACGTATGCGTCGAATTGATAAGATTACGGGGCGAAGCGATGACATGATGATTATCCGCGGCGTTAACGTTTTTCCGACGCAAATTGAAGAAGAGGTGATAAAAGTGAATCACTTATCTGAAAATTATGAAATACACTTGTATCGTAAAGGGAATATGGACGGTATGGATGTGCATGTTGAACTGCGCCCGGAATGCGCGGATTTTGATGATCAAAAAATCACTAGCACCATCAATGAATTGCGTCACCACGTTAAGTCTTCAGTCGGTATCAGTATTAACGTCAAGCTCAGAGAAATCGGTAGTTTAGCTCGCTCAGAAGGTAAGGCTAAACATGTTTACGATGAGCGTCCCACGGTTTAAATAACTTAAGTATTTATCAGAAAGTGATCTCTTATGTTAAGAGGTCAGGGGATTTGTGTGTCCAAAAAACACAAAAATAAGCGATACACAAAAATTAAAATATACTTGTATTTATGTATCGTTAGTCTATTCTGTTAATCAATGCCATGACTTATATCTACGATATTGGAGAATTCTCATGTACGCACAACAAGTTGAAACAGGGACGAAAACAGTCAAATCGCTCGACGAAATGGGTGCAGAGGAACGCGCCTTCCAGGAAAAAATTGACGCTGAGATTAAGATCGAGGCAAAGAATTGGATGCCAGATAACTATCGTAAGACTTTGATTCGTCAAATTTCTCAACATGCGCATTCTGAAATCGTTGGTATGTTGCCAGAAGGCAACTGGGTGACTCGAGCGCCAACCTTAAAGCGCAAACTGCAGCTGATGGCCAAAATTCAGGATGAAGCGGGACATGGTTTGTATCTTTACAGTGCGATGGAAACGCTGGGCGCAGATCGTGACGAAGAGATTGAAAAACTTCATTCTGGCCGAGCGAAGTACTCCAGCATATTCAATTATCCGACGTTGAATTGGGCCGACATGGGCGCAGTTGGGTGGTTGGTTGATGGGGCTGCTATCGTCAATCAGGTTCCGCTCCAGCGTACCTCTTATGGCCCTTATTCACGCGCGATGATTCGCGTGTGCAAAGAAGAAAGTTTCCATCAGCGTCAAGGCTACGAAATCCTTTTGCACATGATGCGCCATGGTAATCAAGCGCAAAAAGACATGGTTCAAGACGCTATTAATCGCTTGTGGTGGCCTTCATTAATGATGTTTGGGCCAAGTGATGCGGATTCACCTAACTCTGCTCAATCCATGGCTTGGAAGATCAAGCGTCATACCAACGATGAGTTGCGTCAACGCTTTATTGATCAAACGATTCCGCAATTAGAGCTATTAGGCTGCACGGTTCCCGATCCTGATTTGAAATGGAATGAAGAGCGCGGTCACTACGACTTTGGTGAAATTCAATGGGAAGAATTCTACGAAGTATTAAAAGGTAATGGTCCTTGCAACCGTGAGCGGTTGGAAACCCGTCGTAATGCGACTCAAGAAGGCGCTTGGGTGAGAAAAGCGGCGGTTGCTCATGCCAACAAAAAACAAAAACAACAGGCGGCAGCCTAAAAATCTGAGGAATTTACCATGTCTGAATGGACACTTTTTGAGGTCTTTATCCGAAGTAAACATGGCCTTAACCACAAACACGTCGGCAGCGTTCATGCTGCGGATGCCGAAATGGCCATCGAAAATGCGCGAGACCTATACACTCGCCGAAACGAAGGGGTGAGTATTTGGGTCATGCCTTCTGCTTTGATCACTGCTACCGCGACGGATGAGAAAGAGCCTTTATTCGATCCATCGGAAGACAAAGTTTATCGACATGCCAGCTTCTATGAGTTGCCAGATGAAGTCGGACACATGTGAGGTGGTTATGACGAAATACGATGATTTAACCGAATTTTTATTGCGTCTAGGTGACAGTGCCTTAATTCAAGCGCAACGGCTATGTGAATGGACCGGTCGAGCCCCCGCCCTGGAAGAAGAGCTGGGCATGATGAATGTTGGTTTGGACTTAGTGGGTCAAGCTCGCAACTGGTATGACTATGCCGCAGAGCGAATCAATGATGGTACCGATGCGGATGCATTAGCTTTTCGCCGCGATGAGCGGGCTTTTCGTAATCTGCTATTAGTTGAGCAGCCAAATGGCGACTTTGCAGTCACCATGACGAAGCAGTTTTTCTATGATGCTTGGCAATTTCATGTATTAACCCTGCTTAAAAATGCCAACGACGAACATATTGCAGCCATTGCAACCAAATCGCTTAAAGAAGTCACGTATCACTTACGCCGCTCTAGTCAATGGGTTGAGCGTTTGGGGGATGGTACCGACGAGAGTCATCAGCGTATGGTAAACGCCATTGATACGGTTTGGCGCTTTACCTTTGAATTGGTTGAACAGAACGATACCGAATGGTCTCTGTCTGAAGCTGGCCACATTCCGGCGCTAACTGAATTGCCTGAATTGTGGCATGCGACCGTAAGCGAGGTTTTCACTAACGCAACATTAACGGTCCCCGATGCCGCCAGTACCTTCTATTTAAGTGCTCGAACAGGCATGCACTCTGAGCACTTAGGGCTTTTATTAGCAGAAATGCAGTTCTTACAAAGAGCGTATCCCGATGCAAGCTGGTGAGTTAATTGTCACGGATCAGCTAGGACGCCCTGGAGACAAGACTGATATCCAGCGAGCTTACAGCGTGTTGGAAGACGTTATGGATCCAGAGGTGCCAGTGGTAAGCGTGATGGACCTTGGCATCGTACGTGATGTTGGTTGGACGGATGGGCACCTATATGTGGTCGTCACACCAACGTATTCAGGTTGCCCCGCAACGGA
This sequence comes from Marinomonas gallaica, assembly GCF_001639745.1. Taxonomy (GTDB): domain Bacteria; phylum Pseudomonadota; class Gammaproteobacteria; order Pseudomonadales; family Marinomonadaceae; genus Marinomonas; species Marinomonas gallaica. The sequence continues at coordinate 141,856 of NZ_LTAX01000005.1, read as the reverse complement.
ATACATAGAAACCTCGATACGCGAAGCGCTGCAAGAGGCTGGTTTTGCCCATCCTCACATTACTCAGAGTTTAGACCCTGCTTGGACAACCGATTGGATCACGGATCAAGGTCGAAATCGTCTTAAAGCCTATGGCATTGCACCGCCAGTGGGGAGTTCAAATAAGCGCACTTTGTTGTCTGGAATAACGCAAGTTGAATGTCCAAATTGTGGCAGTGATGACACCGAGCAACTGAGTGAATTTGGCTCAACCGCATGTAAATCCTTGTATCGCTGTAAATCCTGTTTAGAACCGTTTGATTATTTTAAATGTATTTGAGCCATAGATAACAATAACGTGGCCGTGGAGACACAGATGAATCAATTTCACACTCTTACCGTTTCTGATTTACGTCGTGAAACACGTGATTCTATTTCACTTGCTTTTGATATCCCTGAGGAACTCGCTCAGAGCTATCAGTTTAAGCAAGGTCAGTTTTTGACATTGCGTACTCATATTGACGGAGAAGAGGTGCGCCGCTCTTACTCTATCTGCAGTGGCGTACACGATAATGAAATGCGTGTAGCAATAAAGCGTGTTGCCGACGGACTGTTTTCTACCTTTGCCAATGAGTCCATCAAAGTAGGCGATGCGTTAGACGTCATGCCACCGCTTGGGCACTTCTATTCTGAGCTGGATCCAGAGCGACATGGGGACTATTTATTAGTGGCCGCCGGAAGCGGTATTACCCCCATTCTATCCATTGCAAAAACAACATTAGCAGCAGAGCCACACAGTAAAGTCACATTGGTCTACGGCAACCGCTCCACATCCTCAACTATGTTTCGAGATCAATTGGCGGATCTTAAAAATACCTATATGGATCGCTTGAATTTAATCTTTGTATTGAGCCGAGAGCAACAAGATATTGACTTGTACAACGGCCATATTGATGCCGATAAATGTCGAGTGCTGTTCGAACGTTGGGTGGATGTAAAGAATCTAACGGGAGCTTTTATTTGTGGCCCGCAATCCATGACCGAAATGGTGAAAGACTTATTAAAAGAGTCTGGCACCCCAGAAGAAAATATTCATTTTGAGTTGTTTGCTGCAGCAGGCAATGAACGCAAACGAGAGCAACGAGCGCAGGCAGCTGCCCATGCAGACGTATCCGAAATTACCGTTATTCGTGACGGTCATGCCATGAACTTTGATCTCAAACAAAACACAGAGAACCTACTAAATGCCGGTAATGAGCATGGCGCGGAGTTACCGTTTTCGTGCAAAGCGGGCGTGTGCTCTACCTGTAAATGTAAGGTGATTGAAGGTGAAGTGGATATGGACATCAGCCTTGGGCTTGAAGATTACGAAGTAGAAGCCGGTTACATACTGTCTTGCCAATCTTATCCAGTCTCAAAGAAAGTGGTACTGGATTTCGACGAGATATAACGCCTTTTCTTCGTGCGCAAAATTATAAAAAACAATAATTACGATGGCACAAAGTCATCGAGGGAGAACACTATGAGCCAAAGCCCAGTCCTACAAAGTTTTATTGCTGGAGAGTGGTTAGGTCAGCAAGCTGAAAAAGCGCTTGTTAGCCCAGTTAACGGTGAAACAATTTATCATACCCATGCGGAAACCATTGATTTTGAAAAGTCATTAGCGTTTGCCCGTAAACAAGGTCGCACTGCGTTAATGAACATGGATTTTCAAAGCCGTGCATCCTGCTTGAGAGACTTAGGCAAATATCTTATTGAACACAAAGAGTCACTGTACGAAATCTCTTTGCTCACCGGGGCAACTCGAAATGATAGCTGGGTAGATATAGAAGGTGGCGCCGGTACGTTGTTTGCCTATGCAAGTTTAGGACGACGTGAGCTGCCGTCGGGTAATTTGATTCATGAAGACGATGCTTTTCCATTAGGCCGTGAAGGTCAATTTTTCGGATCGCACATTTTGGTCCCCCGCCAAGGTGTTGCGGTCCACATTAATGCTTTTAACTTCCCGATCTGGGGCATGTTAGAAAAATTTGCGGCCAATTTTCTGGCAGGTGTGCCGTGTATTGTAAAACCTGCAACCTCTACCTCTTATTTGACGGAAGCTTGTGTGCGCTTGATGCAAACGTCTGGTTTTTTACCAGAAGGCAGTTTGCAGCTAATCATTGGTCGAACCGGTGATTTATTAGATCGCTTGGAGGGTCAAGATATGGTGACCTTTACGGGCTCTGCGAGCACGGCAGCCAAATTAAAAGTCACGCCCAATATCATTAACAACTCGATTCCTTTTAATGCCGAAGCCGATTCATTGAACTGTGCCATTTTGGCGCCAGATGTTTCTGTTGATAGCGTTGAATTTGACCTGTTCATTAAAGAGGTCGCACGTGAAATGACGGTCAAAGCGGGTCAGAAATGTACCGCCATTCGTCGAGTATTAATCCCCGAGGCTCATGTCAAAGCGGTGTCAGATAAGCTGTCTCAGCGCCTAGCCAAAGTCACGGTTGGCGACCCGCATTTAGATTCAGTTCGTATGGGGGCATTGGCTTCTTTTGAGCAACAAGACGATGTTTTGGCGCAACTTCAGCAATTATTGAAAAGCAGTCAAGTGGTATTTGGCTATGAAAAAGACACGCTTGAGCTGCATGGAAGTGATGCCAAACAAGGAGCATTTATTCAGCCGACATTGCTACTGAGCAATGATCCAGACGCGGACGGTGGCGCTCACGACATCGAAGCGTTTGGCCCAATCAGTACCTTAATGCCATATAAAGACATTGACCACGCGATTGCCTTGGCGGCTCGTGGTAAAGGCTCATTAGTGACTACGTTAGTGACGCAGGACCCTCACGTCGCGCAAAAAGTCGTGCCAGCTCTGGCTGCTTGGCACGGGCGCGTACATATCTTGAACGAGGCCAGTTCGAAAGAATCGACTGGGCACGGTTCGCCATTGCCATTGCTAAAACACGGCGGTCCAGGTCGTGCCGGTGGTGGTGAGGAGTTGGGCGGTATTCGTGGCGTCAAACATTACATGCAACGTGCTGCGATTCAAGGTTCACCCACCATGCTGTCCGCGGTGACCGGAGAATTTGTGCGGGGTGGCGATACTATTGAAACTGATGTGCATCCATTCCGTCGTTATTTTGAGAACCTTCAAATCGGCGAATCGCTTCTGACTCATCGCCGTACCGTTACAGAAAGTGACATCGTGAACTTCGGTTGTTTATCGGGTGACCATTTTTATATGCACTTTGATGACATTGCTGCACGTGACTCTCAGTTTGAGCAACGTATTGCGCATGGTTATTTTGTTCTTTCGGCCGCAGCCGGATTATTTGTATCGCCTGGAGAAGGGCCTGTATTAGCCAATTACGGCTTGGATACGTTGCGCTTTATAACGCCAGTGCCAATTGGTGACACGATTCGCGCACGTCTTACCTGTAAACGCAAAATCGACCAAGGCAAATTAAGTCCAAAGGGCGAGCCACAAGGGGTTGTGGTGTGGGATGTCCAAGTAACCAATCAGCATGATGAATTGGTTGCCAGTTACGACATTCTAACCTTGGTTAAGAAGCAATCTGTTTGATCCGAATGGGGGCGGGTACTCCGCCCTAGTTTTCGTGTTTTCGTTTTTTGACCGACTAAAATAATAAAAATTTAGGAGCGCTCATGTCGATAAGAAATTGGATAGACAAGCATTATCCAGAGCCCAATATTTACCGTTGGATTGGCATTGTATTAGAGGGAATTTCAGCGGCGGTATTAGTGTTTCTGATGGCGCTAACCTGCATAGATGTGGCGGGCCGCTATCTTTTCAATAACTCAGTTAATGGAGCTTTTGAACTGACGCAAATTGGCCTGGCCGTCATGGTATTTGCGCAAATGCCATTAATCACATGGCGTGGTAGTCATGTCGTGGTGGATTTATTTGATCATTTATTTGGTAATCGTATTGTTAAAGTACTGGGTATCTTCTCGGTATTGATTGTTTCGTCTTCCTTCTATTTTTTAGCGGTTCGTATTTACGAATTGGCTGAACGCTCTCTGCGTCGCGGAGAGGTGAGTGAGTATCTAAAAATCCCCACCGGTTATCTGACTGAATACATCGCTATCATGAGTTGGATAACGGCGGCTTGTATGCTGACTTATGGTGCGTATCGCGTGCTTAAAGATGACACTGAATCACAGCCGTTAGGAGACTAGCATGTCCGTTGTATTAATTGGTTTTGCCGTTCTTTTATTTTTAATTCTAGTCATCCGTATGCCAATTGCTTTTGCCATGGGTGTGGTTGGATTTCTAGGCTTTGCCATTCTGCAAGGCCTCAGTTTTGACAATCTATTTTCATTTCGTTGGACGGCGGCGCTCACGTTAGCTTCCAGTCGAGTGATTGGCACAGTACAAGACTACAATTTATCCGTGATTCCGTTATTTATTTTAATGGGGAATTTAGTCACTCGATCGGGTCTGTCGCAGGAGTTATATAACGCGTCTTATGCTTTTTTAGGGCATAGAAAAGGCGGTTTAGCGATGTCAACCGTATTGGCGTGTGGTGGTTTTTCTGCCATTTGTGGTTCCAGTTTAGCCACCTCTGCCACCATGGCAAAAGTCGCCATGCCACCGATGCGCAAATTTGGTTACTCAGATAGCCTCGCTACAGCTTCGATTGCGGCCGGTGGTACATTGGGCATATTGATTCCCCCTAGCGTCATCTTGGTCATCTATGGTTTGTTGACCCAATCGAGTATTCGCGAGTTGTTTGCAGCGGGCTTTATACCGGGCTTACTGGGTATCGTGCTTTATATGGGCGCCGTTCGTTTTGTTATCTGGCGAAACCCTGCCGCTGGGCCTGCTGGTGAGCGCATGGGCTTTAAAGAGCGCATCACAGCCTTGAAGAGCATTTGGGGCGTGCTATTGCTGTTTACGATAGTAATGGGGGGGATTTACCTAGGTGTGTTTACACCCACCGAGGCTGCAGGTATTGGTGCAGGTGGGGCCTTACTGATTGGCCTGTCCCGTCGGAGCCTGAGTTTTGGAAGCATTTTTGAAACCTTAGTGGACACCACAAGAACGTCCGCCATGTTGTTTTGTGTGGTCATAGGTGCCTTCATCTTTTCGGACTTTATCACGCGAGCAGGGTTGCCTGATGCGTTATTAGGCTTCGTTACGGCATTAGAGCTGAGTCCTATGTTAGTCATTATGGTGATTTTGGTCATTTATATCATTCTTGGAATGGTGTTCGAGAGCCTTTCTATGCTGCTGCTCACGGTACCTGTTTTTTACCCGTTGGTTGCTAGTTTAGGTTTCGACCTTGTTTGGTTTGGCATTGTTGTGGTCGTGGTCACCGAGATTAGTTTGATAACACCGCCTGTCGGCATGAATGTGTTTGTCTTAAGTGCGGTATTGAAAAATGTAAAAGCAGGAACGATTTTTAAAGGCGTTACGCCATTTTGGTGTGCCGATATTATCCGATTGTTCATTATTATTTTTATCGTCCCAGTATCAATGTTTTTACCTAGATTTCTATACGAATAATACGAGTTAAATGCGTTGTTTGGCTTTTTAGACTTTTAATTAAAAAACAGTTTTAAAAAGTCATTGTTGAGAGAGTGCGAAATATTATTAATGTAAATCATAAAATATAGGAATAATAAATATGATTCAGGTTAAAAAAAATCTACTTTGGGCACTATGTGGAACATCAATTTTAGCATCTGGTGTTGCGTCAGCCGCAGAGACCACTTTGCATGTAGCAACTTGGTTGCCACCCACTAGCTCGCAAAACGCAATTGTTTGGCCAACTTGGAAAAGTTGGGTTGAGAAAGCGACCGATGGCCGGGTGGAGGTTGTCATTGAAAACTATACTGGGGATCCAAAAACCATTTTTGATGCCGTAGAAGACGGTGTTTACGATGTAGGGTTCAGTGTGAATTCTTATATTCCGGGTCGTTTTAAATTGACCAGTGTTGCTGAAATTCCAGGGGAAATTACCGATGCGGAAGTAGGTTCTGTGGCCTTATGGAACACCTATGAGAAGTTCTTTAAAGACGATGAAGAATTTATTGGGCTGGAATTACTGGCCTTGTTTGTACATGGACCAGGTCAGTTAAATACAAATTTCCCAGTGAACTCGCTAGCAGACTTAAAAGGCAAAAAAATGCGTATCGGTGGCGGCTTAGTGAACACACTAGCGGAGCGTTTAGAAGTAACACCGATCTCAGCGCCGGCGCCTAAATCCTACGAGCTGATGCAACAAGGCGTTGTAGACGGGACATTCTTACCAGCGGAACAGCAAAGAACCTTACGTTTGAGTGAAGTGACTACGGACTTAACCTTGTTCCCGAAAGGACTTTACACCACAGCTTTCAGCATCGTTATGAACCCAGATACGTTAGACAGTCTTAGCAAAGACGATCGCGATGCCATTATGAGTGTGTCTGGAGAGAAGCTTTCAAGATTGGCCGGCGCCGCATGGGGTAAAGCAGACCAAGACGGTATTTTAGAAGCCAAAGCCAAAGGCGTTAATGTCGTGTTTCTCACAGAAGACGATGCGATCGTAAAAGAAATGAACGCACTAGAAGAGGGCATTGATCAAGATTGGATTGATTCCGTTTCTGATCGAAAAGCGGATGCAAAAGCGGCACTGGCTTACTTTAGAAAAAATGTCAGTGAATTAAGTCAGTAACACGTACTTAAATTTGAAGCGGATAGAATTAAAAGCCATTATAAACATTGGTAATGGCTTTTAATTCAATGACTGGATAGAAAGGAGTCTTCTGAGTTTAAAGAGGTTTATATGAATGCCCATCATGCGATTCCTGCCCAATACTGCTTTGCACTAGATTTCAAAAATTATAATGAACGAATTGTTCATTATTCAAATTTTTCCGTTCTTTATTATCAATTTACTACCTCGTCATCGGAAGCAACCATTGTGGTGGCAGATGGGTGTGCTGATTTTCAGTTCTGTTGTGATAGCCATCATCAATCTGCCATCTTATGGGGGTCAGTAGACACCCCAACCAGTATTCATTATCTGCCGGAAAAAACCTATTGCGGCATTAGAGTGTCTACCTCTATCAGTCGTAGACTCGCTTATATACCGTTCTCAGAAATGATCAATCAGGGCATTCCCATTATTGAAGCGACCAAGCAGGATTCATCGACAGTAGATGCGTTAATTTCAGCGGTGGATTTCCCGTCGCGAGTTGAAATATTAGAAAACTGGCTGATCTACTCGGGCGCTTTAAATGACTCTAAAATAGACTTAATTGATCATTGCATCGACAAAATCATAAGCAGTCATGGAACAATAAGAATTGCGGATATGTCCAATGACATGGGTATCAGCGAACGACTGCTCAGAAAGAAATTTAATCAAAGCATTGGCATGTCGCCAAAGCAATACAGCCGGATTGTTCGATTCCAAGAAATTATCAGTGATATTTTATATGGTGAGGAATTTCAGCAAAATCATCACACGGATTTTATGGGTTTTTCCTATTATGACGACTCCCACTTAACCAAAGACTTTAAGTATTTCACACACATGACGCCAAGCTGGTTTGTTAGAAAAATGCTTGATGTGAACATTACGAGGGATGATGCCAGTGTGCCTACTAAGTGATGAGTTAAAAGCAAGGTATTAGCTGGCTATCAATCAGCTAATACCGTTTGCTCATGTCTTGATTACGAAAAGATGCACTGGATAGTCGTGTTAGCCAGTAAACCTTCCTCGCCAAACTCCACGCCGAGTCCAGATGATTTCACACCGCCAAACGGCGCATTCGGTTGAATCGCACCATGCTTATTGAGCCACACCGTACCGCATTCCATTTGCCCTGCGATCTCAGCGGCCGAGGCTTTATCATTAGACCAAACAGATCCACCTAAGCCTGCGGAGCTATCATTGGCGAGTTTGATGGCTTCTTCGACGGTATCGAATGGAATGATTGGCAAAGCAGGTCCAAATTGCTCATTTTGCACCAAGGCGTTTTTATTGTTTTCAACGGCAACCAATGTGATGGGGAAGAATAGGCTGTCTTCTGAATCAAGCGGCCCACCTAGTAACACTTTTCCGCCTTGTTGAATGGACGTTTTTACCAACTCGTTGACGATGTCGAATTGCATTTTATTTTGAATCGGACCCAGCTCAGCGCCCTCGGCAAAGCCGTCGCCCATTTTGACACTTTTTGCAAAAGCCGTTAATGAGTCACAAACCTCATTGTAAATCGAGCGGTGTACATATAAACGTTTCATTGCGGCACAGGTTTGGCCATTGTTAATAAATGCGCCCCAAAATAAACCTGGAGCAATCTCATCGGGGTTGCAATCACCTAGAACAATACCCGCATCATTTCCGCCTAACTCAAGTGTTAAGTGTTTGAGATTTTTAGCGGATGAAGACATGACTTTCTTGCCAGTTTCAGTCGAGCCAGTAAACACAATTTTGTCGATATCAGGATGATCAGAAATCGCTGCACCGAGTTCATCACCCCCTGAAATACTATTAACCACACCTTCTGGTAAAATGCTGTTCATTATTTCGATCATACGCAGTGTCGAAAGTGGCGTATAAGGGGATGGCTTACAAACGACGGTATTGCCAGCCAAAATGGCCGGTATAATATGCCAGATCGCAATCAATACAGGCCAATTCCAAGGGGTAATCGAAGCTACGACGCCAATAGGGCGACGATGCAGCTCAATATGCCCATTTTCATCGTCTTGAAGTACTTTTACCGGTAGTTCTAAACTTGCTGTATAGCGTGTCCAAGCAACAGCGCCCCCCATTTCAAACATCGAGCCTAGCGATGCACCAATAGGCTTGCCCTGTTCTTGAGTGATGATGCTAGCCAATTCTTGCGAGTGTGTTTCTAGAGCATCTGCAATTTGATTAAGATACTGCTGACGCTTCGCGAAAGGCACGGCTGACCATGATGAAAATGCCTTTTTGGCTTCTTTTATAATGGTGTTGAGGTTTTCTACCGTCGCTTTGGGTGACTCGCCAACAGTCGCCATCGTGGATGGATTGATGACAGAAAACGTGTCAGTGGTGGCCAGTTTTTCACCGCCACTCATAAGTGAATAAGTTGTCATAATATACCTTCAATGCGTTTCAAAGTTAGACATTGTTGTGTCTTAAAGGGTGTCGAACCAAGAAGGCAACGGTGAATAAGTGGTTAAATTGCTCTTATTCACCGCTACTTTTCATATGGCTACTTTTGCTCTGTTGCTGAAGGAAGATTCAGTGTTGGTGTCTGATCAAAGAAGTTCCATGGTTTAAGCATAGCGTGTACATACTCTGTCGGCATCATTGGCCACTCTTCTGCCCGAGCGACGTGTGTGGCACCTGTTGTGATCCATAATACGTTGTCTTTATTTTCAATAGACTCATTGTCTTCAATAAACGTCTTTAAACCGGTATCCGTTTTAGCACGATTAGGGTAAGTCCCTTCTGGAAAGCGTTCCTCAGGCTTGTAATTGGTCACCCAGATTTGTTTGTCCATAAAGCTAACGCGTTTATAGATCCACTCGTCTTTGCTAAATAATGCGCCTTTTGCAATGGGGTGTGTGCCGCCTGCAAACGGAATAATTTGGTAAGACACCGGGTTGCCCATGCGGTTTTCTTTGTTTGGATTGCTCATCAAACGAATGGTAGATGGGTCAAACTTCTGAGACGCTTCTTGTTCGTCTTTCACTGTATGCTGATTAACGACCATAACGCTTTTACGGGGACCGCCAGCGGTGTTTTTTTCCACCGCAGGGTTTAGCTCTACTAAAGAGTTTTTCTCGCCATCTACGTCCAGGTCTAAACGGAAGTTGTAGATGTGTTGATGTGTTGTGCCAACAATGTTGTGATCAATCAATGTGCCGTAGCGCGTGTCATCTTTGGCGGTTGCATCATGCATGGTTCGAGTTTTGACGCCTTTTACCGCTTCAATTCCGGACGCGCCCACATCCAATTTGATTGTCCCATTAGCAAGTAAAACCCAGTCAAACATGTAGTCGTAGTTGCCGATGGTGCTGACCCAGCGAACCACAAGCTCTCGACGTGCACGGCTTTGATTACCCGCGCCGCTGCCAAGCATTTCATTATGTTTGTATTCTGGGCCTGCATAGCGTTCAAAGATCGCGATGGCATTTGGAATGGTATAAGGTGCGCCGCTATTGTCGGCTAAGGTGGCCGGTAACAGCTTAGCGTTAGGTGGCACGTCAGTTCCTAATTCAAGAGGCGAGGTAAGACCGCCCATACCGTAATCGCCAGAATCTAGATACGCCTTAAAATACCAACCGATATCAGGATCACCGTAGGGAACAATCATGCCACCAAGGGAACCTTCGTACATGATTTTGCGTTTGGTGCCTTGGTCGTTGTAGGTCATCGTAGAGAGAACAGGACCAACACGAGGGTCAAGCTTTAAGTGGAAATCCCAGTTTTGCCAATGGATGATATTGCCAGACATTTTGTAATTCGAACCTTCTGGTTCTGAAATGGCAATGGGTTTTACCTTGGCCATTTTTTTCTGGTCACGACCATCATAAGGGTTTGGCTTCATGGGGACAGGGATGACACCGCTGTCTTCGATTTTTTCAATAGATTGGGTTTCTAGGTTGACCACAGCCACTAGCCCTTCAATAGGGTGCGCCCAAAAATTGCCATCGCCAATGTCTAAATATGAGACTATTTTTAGCAGACGGTCGTCTTCTTTCAGTCCATCTTCGCCATCAAAGAAACCGACGGTTAGCGGGGTAGCCACCACTTCCTTAACATTGTCTATACCGCGTTTTTTAAGGGCATCGGCATATTCTTTACTACCTTCAATAATCTCCTGAGCGGCAACAAAATCGTCCCAGATGACCATTCCGTGAACGTCTTTAATGGGCTGCCAACGTGTGACCGTCTTAGTTGCCAAGTTAACGGTGCCTTCAATAACGTGTTTACCATCCAAAATGGTAAAGTTTGCTAAACGCAAAAAGTCTTCATCTTGTCCGAACGACCAAGCCCATACTTTACTTTTGTCTGGCTCCGCAAGCTTGATCTCCGTAAACCTCAGGTTGTTACGAAAATACTTAGATGCCTGAACGGTTTGCTGAGTTAAGGTGATTTCTGCTTCGGATAAAGGATCTAATGGATGTTTTGCATGACTTAGAGAAATGGTTTGGGAAACATGCCCTTCAAACAGATCGTTTGCAAATCCTTTCTCGACAAGAAGATTGCCATGCTCAAATTTGATCGGAGCATCGAGTTGAATTCTTTTGCCATTCACTTCAGCGTCCATGGCACCTACCTTTACGCAGGCATGCGCTTGATTAAGCGTTATATGCACTTCTTTGGAAGATTTGTCGTAGGCAAACACTGCGCCAGAGTTTTTAAGAGAATCTTCTATCTTGATGTAATCAGGTGAGGAGCCATGGGCCATTACTGCATGACTTGAAACAAGGGATAGAGTCGAAATTGCGGCGGCTATGATAGTCTTTTTTATAGTTTTCATCGGTTGCTCCAGTGTGTTCTCAATATTTGTACATTTACATATAAAGAGAATTGGGCAAGCGAGTATTGTAAAAAACGGAACACCTTTACGATTTAGTGGGTTGCAGGTCTTTTAAGACCATGAGGCCTGCAACCCAAAAGTATCACTGTTTATAAGAGGGGTCTTGCTTTTCGATCAGACGTTTCATGGCGGCGAAGACGTCTTCACCTGCACCGTATTTAGGGTCTAAAGGTAATGAATCAGCCGCGCATCTTTTGCAGATTTCTTCAGGGATCTCGCGTACTTTGCCCATAGACATCGACGCCATTTGTACTTCGCATGCTCGATTAACCAACCACATCAATGAAAAGGCTTGAGCCAAGGTCGACCCAATAACCACAGGGCCATGATTTCTAAGCATTAGAATGGGTTTGCCGTTAGCGCTGTCAATGATCCTTTGGCCTTCGTCCATGTGTAGCGTGATGCCTTCAAACTCATGATACGCGACGTTGCCGTAGATTTGTGCTGAGTAAAAGTTGCTGTAGGAAATACCGTCTTTTAAACAGCACACCGCCAGCGTCGGGGTGGTATGTACATGCATCACACAGTGAGCGTTTTCTACTTTGTCATGGATGGCGCTGTGAAAGGTAAATCCGGCCGGATTGATCGGCCAGTCTGAATGGCCAACGATATTCCCCTTTAGATCAGCTTTGACCAAATTAGAAGCCGTTACTTCGCTATAGTGCAGACCAAAAGGGTTAATCAAGAAATGCTCATCTTCACCCGGAACACGTAACGAAATATGGTTGTAGATGGATTCATCCCACTTCAGGTAGGCAAAAATACGATACATGGCAGCTAAGTCTACCCTTGCTTGCCATTCTAAATCACTGAATCGACTGGGTTGTTCAAAGTATCGCTTTGTCGTCGTCATGCTAGCTCTCTCAGTATTGTTGTTTTGTCATAAGGCTAGATAAAAAACTGGCTATATAAAACAATAAAAAATATGGTTATGTTCAATATTTTTTATGTACCCTGTTACCTTCTTAACATGAGCACTGGATGAAAGGCGTTGATATGAACAGCAAGCAACTGAGTTATTTTTTAAAAGTGGTCGAGCTCAATAGCATTGCGGCCACCGCTCGTGCTCTTGAGGTCGCTCAACCTAGTATCAGTTTGCAGATTGACAATCTAGAGCATGAACTGGGCACGTGCTTGTTTGAAAGAAGTTTTCGTGGCGTAGAATTAACGCAGTCAGGCCAGATATTCCATGCACATGCCGTCTCCATCATGCGTCAAATGGCGCAAGCTAAAAGCGATGTACATCAGTTCGAACACGAGCCTTCGGGTGTTTTATCCATCGGAATGACACAGCCTATTGGTAACATTATATCCGTGCCATTATTGGCGCTTGTTGAGCAACGTTTCCCGAAAATTACACTCGAGCTACATGCCGGTTTGTCTTATAACTTGTCCAGTCAATTGCGATCTGGAGAAATAGATTTGGCAATTTCATCGCCTGATGGAACGGATATGAGCCAAATGCGTCAAGTAAAACTGCTGCGAGAAAAGCTATTCATTGCTGTTGGCTGCGATCCTAAAGTGTCTTCCCATAAAATGTTAAATGGCAGTAAAACGATCACGTTCGAAGCGCTTGCTAATCATGAAGTGATCGTCACAGGTGCGCGTGACTCATTGGGCTATGTATTGAGACAATATGAACAAAGTACCGGCATTAAATTGTCCCATAAACCCGCTTTCGGACAGCTGATGACGACGTTGCGTTATGTCATGGATGGTCATGGGATATTGTTAGCCCCCACCTCTGCATTTTTTCATCTACAAGATACCAATCAGATTGAAGCGGTCGAGATTATTGAGCCGAATCTCTGGCGTGATGTCTGCATCACGACGGATGCAGATCGTCCTCAAACGGCATTACTCAACACAGTGATGTCGCTGATAAAAGAGGTGGCTAAAACGGAGTGGTTAGCAGGGCGCTGGCAGGGGGAGTTGTCCATAGACTGATTGATCTTGCATGCTTAGACTATAAATCAAATGACTCTTTTAAATATGAATGCAAAAAACTTCTCGGTATTTATGAGGGCTTATGCATCACCAGGTTGTGGTGCAGTGGCTAAGTACAACTGGCCACGGTTCTATAGTGGGTCTAGGCGTATCTTTCTTTCTCTGGACAAAATGGCAGTTATCTGTATAAATACTGTTTATTTGAACAGTGTTTAGTATGCAAAACGGTGACTTGATCCAAAGGAAAATTATCCATATTGATATGGATGCTTTTTACGCATCAGTTGAAATGCGAGATGAGCCACGTTACCGTGAAATCCCATTAGCGGTAGGAGGCAGCGAAAAGCAGCGCGGTGTCATCAGTACTTGTAACTACGAAGCCCGTACTTACGGAGTCCATTCCGCGATGTCGACCGCTTGGGCTAAGAAACTCTGCCCACACCTTACTGTTGTGCCTGGCAGGATGCAGGTATATCGAGATATCTCCCAAAAAGTGCGAGCCATTTTTGCACGCTATACTGATCTAATAGAGCCATTGTCCCTAGATGAGGCGTATTTAGATGTCACGGACAGCACCCATCTACAGGGGTCAGCAACTCTCATTGCTGAGGCCATTCGCAATGATATTCGTGCCGAATTGAATCTGACCGCGTCGGCCGGCGTTGCGCCGATAAAGTTTCTTGCCAAAGTCGCATCGGATATGAATAAGCCTGATGGCCAGTTCGTGATCACACCCAGAGAGATGCAAGAAGTCATTAATACGCTTCCCCTAGAGAAAATTCCTGGTGTTGGCAAAGTAAGCCTACAGAAGCTGCATGAAGCAGGGCTTTATGTCTGTGCTGACATTTGTAATAGCGATTACCTTGAGCTAACCCGTAAATTTGGCCGCTTAGGTCACTCTCTTTGGAATCGAAGCCATGGTGTTGATCACCGTGCAGTCTCCACTCACCGTCAGCGCAAGTCTGTGGGTGTGGAACGCACGTTTTCACATAACATTTCAAGCTTTGATGAGTGCTGGCAAGTCATCGAGCAAAAGCTATTTCCAGAGTTGTTTGAGCGCTTAGGGAAAGTATCGCCTGATAGATTAATCAGCAAGCAAGGCATCAAAGTCAAGTTTGCCGACTTTCAATTGACGACCATTGAGCATGTGCACAGCGGCTTGGATCTGACTTACTTTCAAGATTTACTGAAAGAGGTCTTAACACGTCAAAACGGTCGCGAAATTCGGTTACTGGGCCTCAGTGTTATGTTGCGTTCAGAAGGCGAAGTACGACAGCTTATGTTAGATCTCTGACAAACAAGCTTGCTTGCTCAATTTGATGCTCAGGGCAATTCTTTTCAGTATCCACTAACATTTAGGGTGGTAGCGGCATCTTTTTTAATTTCCTCCAACCTTTTACTGATGCCTTGTATAGTTTTTGCTTGCATAGCAACTTAGCTTGTTTGGGCAAAGCCCTAGGGATTTCAAAGTTATTGATATTACTGCCACCTGCTTAGGTAATCACCACCATTCATATAATTAATGGTGACTGCGTTGTCACCGTAGCCTGTTGGCTAAAAATTCACCGTGTTACCCACTAGGAGTTGTATAAAGCTCGGCGTAAAGGCCAACGTACCCCAATAGTTTGGATTGAGTATTGTAACCGTGCTCTCCACTGCAAGGCTGGCACCTGCAATGGAGGTCGGTTTACCTCTGCTTTTATATAACGAATAAACCTCAAGTAGCGAATGGTAGACTCCACAGGTATCTTGTAGTCGGAGATTAATAAAAGCCAAGTAGTAAAGTATCGTTTAATGTTGAAGGATTTGCGCTAAAAAATTCTTTGCTCGATCACTCTTTGGCGAATTGAAAAAGGTATCTGGATGGCAGTCTTCAATAATTTGACCTCCATCTAAGAACAGTACTCGCTCAGCTACTTGGCGAGCAAACCCCATTTCATGGGTTACACACAGCATAGTCATGCCTGTATCTGCCAGCTTAACGAGTACATCCAGAACTTCTGCGACCATTTCTGGATCAAGAGCAGACGTCGGCTCATCAAAAAGCATAATCTTAGGTTTCATACACAGTGCACGAGCAATTGCGACACGTTGTTGCTGCCCCCCAGATAGTTGAATTGGATATTTATTCGCCTGGCTTTCAATGCCAACTTTATTGAGGTAATAACGGGCGAGTTCTTCCGCATCTTTTCGGCTCAAGCCCTTTACACTCATGGGAGCAAGTGTGCAGTTGTCCAACACAGACATGTGTGGAAACAAGTTGAAGTGTTGAAACACCATACCTATCTCTCTTCTGACGCAGTCTGCCGCCTTGGAAGATATTGCTAAATCTGTGTCATGAACAATAATATGTCCTCCCTGAGCAACTTCTAACTGATTAATACAACGAATGAGAGTCGACTTTCCAGATCCTGAGGGACCACAAAGCACAATACGTTCACCCTCTTTAACTTTTAAGTCGATGTTTTTAAGTACGTGATAATCACCGTAGGATTTGTTGAGTTTTGCAACATCGATAGCGATTTTTCTAGTGTCCATAGTTGGTTTGTGACACTTACTAGTTGAGTCAATAGATGTATTCATAAGGCTTCCTAATATTTGAATCGACTTGCACTGTATGGCGTTGGAGAGGTAAAGGGAGAATCGCCCGCAATCATTTCTGATAATAAACGTCCGCAGACTGGGCCTAAGGTTAAGCCGTGATGGGCATGGCCAAAATTAAACCACAATCCTTTATGATCGGGTGCTGGGCCTATGATTGGCTTCATATCAGGAAAGCAGGGACGTAATCCAAGCCAAGGCTCCACATCGACAGGTTCCCCAAGAGGAAAAATGTTTCGAGCAATTTTTTCGCAGCGTTCTAATTGGATTGCATTCACAGCATCCGTTTCGCTTGCCAACTCGACTCCTGTTGTAAGCCGAATACCCATATCCATTTGGGATAAAACAAAGCCCCCCTTAGTGTCGCATACGGGATGCTGAAGGCTTGTATTGTTTAAGTTACGATAGTGCTGGTGATAGCCACGCTTGATTCCCATTGGGAAACGGTAGCCTAGTTTGGTATAGACATCTGGCGACTGGGGGCCAAGAGCTACAACCACTTCTGGTGCTGTGATTACTCCGTTATGAGAGTCGATCCGCCAATGGGTTGAAGTTTGCTTTAGTGTTCTAGCATCACCGTGAAGAACTTTACCACCACGCTCTTTGAAAAGGGAACAGTAGCCCTCTACTAGAGCACCGGGGTTGGTGACTGTTTTAGGGTCGAGCCAGTGAACGCCCCCAACCACCGTATGACTTAGATGAGGTTCGCGTTCGCGCAATGCTGGACCATCAAGTAGGTCGAAAGCGAGCCCATATTTTGTCAGTGCTAAGGCATCTGATTTTGCTTTTGAGAAGGCTTTTTCGGAGCGAAATATTTCAATCCAGCCCTGATCTTTTACAAAACGGTTTAACTTCGCTGCTTCTACAAACTGATCATGCTCGGCAACACAACGCTCAATAAGAGGCAGCATGGCTGCCGCTGCTTTGTCGAGCGCGGCGGGAGCTGAATGGTTCCAGTAGCTTAACAACCACGGGGTGGCTTTGGGTAAAAAAGAAAAATTATATCTTACATCTGCTTGTCGGTTTAGGCCGTAACGCAAAAGAGAAGTGAACTCCCTTGGAAACGAATAGGGAATGACGCTAGAGCGCTCGATTAGGCCCGCATTACCATAGCTGGTGCTTTTACCAGGACTGGCTTTATCTATAAGTGCGACTTGATAGCCTTTAGCTTGCAAATGGAGTGCGCTACTGACACCAATAATGCCTGCTCCAAGTATAATTATTTGAAATTGCATGCAGCCTTATTCCTTATAAAGAGTGTTAATGCATATGACGGCCGAGTCGGCCTTCAAAATAAACAATGCTTCGACGAACGAGTTCTACAACAACTAGATATAGAACAGCCGCCCACAAATAGATCTCAAAGTCGAAGGTTCTGGAAAATGCTTGCTTTGACACTCCCATAAGATCGTAAATGGTCACGAGTGATGAAATAGCACTAGCTTTAATCATTAAAATCAACTCATTCCCAAGTGGTCCGATGGCAACAACAAGAGATTGTGGCAGTACGATCTTAAAAAACGTAGTAGAGCGCTTAAGGGACAGTGCATGGGCTGCTTCATATTGACCTTTAGGAATGGACAGCAGGCTTCCTCTGAATATTTCTGCCTGATAAGCAGCGGTATTCAAGGTGAAGGCTAATAATGAGCAATACCATGCATCTCTAAAGAACCACCAAAGCCCCACGTCTTGCCAAAACTCCATAAATGCTCCAAGGCCGTAATAGAGCATGAAAAGCTGCGCGAGTAGAGGTGATCCTCGAAAGAAATAAATGTAACTTTTACTAAATCGTCTAATAAACACATTAGATGAAAGCTGGGCAGTCGCAAGAATTAAGCCTAAGATCGCACCTAAGCTGAAGGAGATAGCGACCAATTTAGCTGTAACAATCAAACCGCTTAATAATCGATCTCCATAGATGTTAAATAAATCGATATTAATAAATAAACCTAAAATGGATTCGTGGTTCATTATTTAATACTCCTTAAGTGCTTGCTATAGTGTGTCTCCATAAAATTAAATATTTGACCTGATAGCGCTGAAAATAATAGATAGACTAAGCAAGCTACAGTGTAAAAAAACATAGGTTCTTTAGTGATGCTTACAGCAAGACTTGTCTGTCGCATTAGGTCAATTAACGAAATAGTAGAGACAAGGGAGGTGTCCTTTAAAAGAGATAGCCAGTTGTTAGAGAGCCCTGGAATGGCTATTCTTATTAACTGAGGTAAAATGATTTTAAAAAACGTTTTTGGCTTACTAATGCCTAAAACGAATGCGGCTTCGTATTGCCCTTTTGGTAGTGTTTTAAAGGCTCCAAGCCAAACTTCACTAGAAAATGCAGCGAATACAAAACTAAAAGCAATCATCGCAGCGACAAATGTATGAATAATAAACTCTCCACTAAAGCCAAGATAATCCATCATGTTTTGGACAAGGATTTGGCAGCCATAATAAATAATTAAAAGCGTTAATAACTCCGGAAGTCCTCTAAATACTGTTGAAAAAAGTGCGGAAAAAGTTTTCGCTAGCCTACTATTAGAGCGAGCGTTAATGGCAATCCACATGCCCAGAGGTAAGCCAATTGGCAAACAGGCAAGCGATAGAGAAAGGGTGATCAGTGCACCTTTGAGCAAGGCGATACCCCATCCGTCATTAGAAAATGACAGTAATGATAAGTATTCCATCGGTGTCTCTCTTTACGTGAAGGTGAGATAGCCCTTAATTAGTTGAGGGCTATCTCAAATTAGCAAATAAACATTCTAGGCAAGGCTTAATAAATGTTGGTACCGAAGTATCGGTTAGAAATCTCTAGATAAGTGCCATCAGCAACAATAGCGTCGATTGCCTGATTGAAACGCTCTCTAAGTTGATCATCCGCTTTTCTGACTGCAATCGCAGCTTCTGAGTTTGTCCCTTGAAAGTCGCCAACATATTCACAGCAATCATCCCCATGATTATTAACCCATTCCATTAATGGAATCATATCAGCAACCACTGCATCTAAACGTCCATTAGCTAAATCAGCATTGGCTTCATCTTGAGTCGGGTATAGTTTTATGGAGGCACCTTTTACTGCTAGTACATCCTCTGCATAAAATGCTTGAGTTGAAGCAGATTGGGCCCCAATAACAAGACCTCTGGCGTCAAAGTTATCCATTGTCGTGTCGCTTCCTTTTTTAACCGCCAGAGAAAGAGGAGTATTGTAGTAGTGATTTGTAAAAGATACCTTTAATCTTCTTTCTGGAGTGTTAATCATTGATGCGATAACAGCATCATATTTTTTAGCAATTAGGCCAGGAATAATTCCATCCCAATCTTGTGCTAATATTGTGCACTCTGCGTTCATTTTCTTACATAAAGCATTAGTGATCTCTACATCAAAACCATGAAGATTGTTATTAGAATCTACATAATTAAATGGGGGGTAAGCACCTTCGGTAGCAATTTTAATAGTGTCTGCATGTAGAAAAGGGGAGATGCTTAATGAGCCAACTAAAAGAGTATTGAATATTGTTTTTTTCATTGATTTATTCCTTTTTATAGATTGTTTTTTTATTTTATTTGGACGTATATCCAACAAATTCATTATGTAAAGAAGCTGTGGCTTCAAGTCGTTTTTCAACGTCAGGACCAAGCTTCTTACAGACCTCATTAACCATTAGGTGTACCCAAGACAGCATCGAGGCCGTAGATTCCCAAAAAAAATTAAATTCTGTAGGAATACGGAATACTTCCTCTGCATTGCTTGCGGCCCAGTCACAATAAGTGTCAGTTACTAAAGTAGTTGGGATTCCAAGTTCTTTTGCCTTAGAGCACAATGCCAAGGCATGTTTCGAATATCGACGTGCTTCAAAAACTATCAATGAAGTTTCTTCTGGACGGCTGAGTAAAACGTCGCTGTAATGACCAGCAGCACCATCGACAAGATGAACCCCAGGACGAATATATTGCAGAAGGTGAGTCATACATACAGCAACACCTCGCTCTGTTTGAAAGCCTGCGACGAATATTTGCGATGAATTAGCGAGTCTTTGTGCAACGTTATCCCAGTCATTGGTTAATGCGTATTCGTAAACTCGCATTAAGGATGAGATTTCTAATTCTAAGCTTCTTGATAAACCATTCGGACCATCACTTTGAGATTGACGAAACTCTTGTAAACGATCTCCTGCTAACCAAGGTTGGTCTCCTAGGCTTTTCTTTAAATCATGTTTTAGATCTTTCAAGTGACTATAGCCAATCGAACGACAGAAGCGTCCAACACTTGATTCACTTAGCTCTAATTTTTGGGCAATATTTGCCGCCGTTTGAAATGGAAGATCTTGAAGGTTAGAAAGCATGTACGTTGCAATCATACGACCAGATGCCGAAGTGGTTTCTAAACTTTGTTCCAAACGTTGTATCAATGTCTGATTCATTGCGACCTCACTTTTTGCTTAATTTGAATTTAATTTCTTTCTATCATTACTTCAATAGTGACAGAAAACTGTCAAAAATATATCTAAAAATCCCTAAGTTACTGAAATTATTGAGTTAATATTTATTTTAAAAATTAAATGTCGCTTAAATAGAAATGATGTTAATCGCCATATTGAAAATTTAATAAGTGGTATGAGGGTTTTAATTGTTAGCGGTGTCGTACTTTGAAGTAGGTTCTTCATGTCAAATACTACCGAGTGTTATGAAATACAGTGTCTCTCGTATATATGCACTATCAATGATTGGATCGAGGTGTTGAGATTGTTGATCAGATTTTCCAAATTCGTAGTTTTCACTTGCACGGACGTCTTTGCTTTTTCCATTGAAAAGCATGCGTCTAAAGACTTGGGTTTGATTTACTTTGATGATTAACTGAAGAGGGTTTTTAGGAGTCAAGCAAACAGCGAAGTAAACTGATCTTGGTTAGAGTAATCTTTTTTGAAAGAAATTAATTAATATCAAAGACCCTTCATCTATACATAATGAGCACATCTAAAACCTAGCATTTAGAGAACGGGTAACGCCCGCCGTTACAATCGTTATATAAGGAATGTATCTATGCGTTTTGTATTCAAATCTTTAGCGTTATCAATGTCGTTGGTCTCTACGCAAATGGCGTTTGCGGGCCAGCAAACAGCCGATGCTGTGGCGCCGGAAATCGCCGGGGAAATACAGCAAAAGCAGTTAGTGGAAGCAAAGCAATTCATGGTGGCAGCCGCCAACCCTAAAGCGGTAGAAGCGGGTTATGCCATCTTGAAAAAAGGCGGATCGGCGTTAGACGCCTACGTCGCAGTGCAAGCGGTATTAGGGCTGGTAGAGCCTCAGTCTTCTGGGCTCGGTGGCGGTGCTTTTGCCGTGTATTACGATGCTAAATCTCAAAAGCTAACGACTTTTGATGGCCGTGAAACCGCCCCTCAAGCGGCCACGCCTGAATTATTTCAACACGAAGATGGTACGACGTTTAAGTTTTATGATGCTGTGATTGGCGGACGCTCAGTCGGCACACCCGGCACCGTTGCCTTAATGCAAGCTCTGCATGAGCAAGGTGGACAACTGTCTTGGAAAGCGCTGTTTGAGCCTGCGATTGAGTTGGCACAAGATGGCTTTGACGTCTCGCCTAGACTTGCTGGCGCCATCGCGAACACCAGAGATTCTTTGGCGCGCTTTCCTGATACCGCCGCGTATTTCTTAGATTCTAATGGCGCACCTCTTCAAGAGGGAACACGGCTTAAAAATCCAGCCTATGCCAAAACCTTGACGAGCATTGCCCAGTCAGGGGCGGATGCTTTTTATCAGGGGGACATTGCCCAAGACATCGTAACCGCAGTGCGCTCTACATCGGACAATCCCGGCGTGTTGGCCTTAGAAGATTTTATGACTTATAAAATCAAGGAGCGCGACGCCACATGTTTGCCTTATAAGCAATTTGATATTTGTGGCATGGGACCGCCGAGCTCGGGGGCATTAACGGTGGGTCAAATCCTAGGTATGACTCAGCATTTTGACCTAGCGGCCATGGGGCCGGAATCACCAACCGCTTGGCAAATCATTGGTGATGCCTCACGCCTAGCGTTTGCTGATCGCGGTCGCTACATAGCAGATACCGACTTTGTGCCGATGCCAAAGGGCTTGCTGGATGAACAGTATCTTGCCAGCCGAGCGAAGCTAATCACCCCCGGTAAAGCCTTAGAAACGGTATCAGCAGGCGAGCCTGACTGGCAAAATGCCATTACTTTGGCAGACGATCAGTCCATCGAATTCCCGAGCACCAGCCACATTTCTATTGTCGACGCAGAGGGCAATGCCTTGTCCGTTACCACGACCATTGAAAACGGTTTTGGCTCCCGAGTGATGAGTAATGGATTCCTGCTGAATAATGAACTAACGGATTTTTCATTTGCCTCTTACAGCCAAGGTTACCCAATTGCCAATCGTCTTGAGCCGGGTAAGCGTCCGCGTTCATCCATGGCGCCTACTATTGTAATGAAAGACGATAAACCGTACTTAGTGGTCGGCTCTCCGGGCGGCAGTCGTATTATTGGTTACGTCTCCAAAGCACTGATAGCGCATTTAGAGTGGGGCATGGACATCCAAGAAGCGATCTCGTTACCGAATATGCTAAACCGTTTTGGTACCTTTGATATTGAACAGGGAACCTCAGCAGAAGCACTCGCTAAAGACTTAGAGGAAATGGGCTACCAAGTGTCTTTACGAGATCTTAATTCAGGTCTACAGGGCATTATGATTCAAGAGGGTAAGCTTTTTGGTGGTGCGGACCCTCGACGTGAGGGTGCTGCGATGGGTGAGTAATACCATTTGCTAGCTCTAAAAAGCTTAGCCTGAAAAAGCTGTTTTTTAGGCTGCAGGTATCGTTAATTGATCACATGGACGTGTCGGTTTTGGTGAATTAGACGTTTCTAATTAGGTGACTGCATTAAAGTTGCCTACTATCTAAGTAAGCGCTTAACTGAATCGTAAAGGAGTCACACAATGAAAGCAGTAATAGTCGCGGCAGGTCGAAGTGCTGTCGGTGCGTTTAATGGTGCTTTATCTTCTTTAACAGCGGTTGAAATTGGCACACAAGTATTAAGCGGTTTGTTGAACAAACATCCAAGTCTAAGTTCGCACATCGATGAAGTCATATTGGGTCAAGTACTGACGGCTGGCTCTGGTCAAAACCCCGCTCGACAAACAGCGCTTAAAGCGGGTTTAAATGAGCATGTTTCAGCCATGACCGTCAACATGGTGTGTGGTTCTGGTCTCAAAGCGGTTCAGTTGGCCGCCCAAGCAATATTAAATGGCGACGCTAAAATGGTCGTAGCGGGGGGGCAAGAAAGCATGAGCCAAGCGCCGCATGTCATTCCACAAAGTCGAGTCGGTAAGAAAATGGGCCACTGGACAATGCTTGATACCATGATTGTTGATGGTCTGTGGGATGCATTTTACGAATATCATATGGGGCAAACCGCGGAGAATATTGCTTTTCAGTGGCATATTACTCGTGAGCAGCAGGATGTTTACGCGCTTCAATCACAGCAGAAAGCCGTGCAAGCGCAGCAAGCAGGGCGGTTTCAAACAGAAATCTTACCGATTAGCGTTCCGCGGCGTTACGCAGAGCCGCTTATCTTTCAAGAAGATGAGCAAATTCGCCCAGACACGAATCCTGACTCATTAGCCAAATTACGTCCGGCGTTTAGCAAAGAGGGCACCGTAACCGCAGGTAATGCGTCGACCCTCAATGATGGCGCCGCGATGGTTATTGTAACGTCGGAAGACGAGGCGAAACGATTAAATCTACCTGTATTAGCGACCATCGAAGCGAGTGCCACATCTGGCGTTGACCCTACCATCATGGGGATTGGCCCTATCGCAGCGACTCAAAAAGCCTTAGAAAAAGTCGATTGGAAAATAGACGAACTCGATTTAATAGAGGCGAATGAAGCGTTTGCAGTGCAAGCACTCTGTGTGGCTCAGGAGCTTGGCTTAAACCCTGACAAAGTAAATGTAAATGGTGGCGCCATCGCCTTAGGTCACCCCATTGGCGCCTCGGGCTGTCGCGTGTTGGTGACTTTGATTCATGAAATGCAAAGACAGCAACTCAACAAAGGCCTTGCGACGCTGTGCATTGGTGGTGGCATGGGGATATCGATGCTTATTTCTAATTCACCTTGAGGTTTAGTTGTCGAAGAATACATTTTTCAACGCTACTTATTGGTGCTCAAGATGAAAAAAGTCCCCCAAGCATTTTAAACGCTTGGGGGACTTTTTTAGCAGAAACGGTTACTTCGCGAGGGTTAGGTCATGGATCACTTTGGTATTTGATCCTTAACAAATGTTGTATCTTTCTCACCTTTGAAGAAGTCACGGCCATATACCAAGATACAAAGCACAACACCTACTGCAAAGGCCCAAGTAGCGCCACGTGTGGCAAGAACCGCTGCGACGATACCGGCAATGCCAAGATCTCGCTGTGAACGTGCTTCCATGACGCCGATTCGAACTGATACATAGCCTTGGATCAACAGTGTTAACGCTAGGGCCACACCAAGAATAGGTTGTACCAGTGTCACGATCGGCATAAATAGTAAGCCAGTATTGGTTCCCCAACGGAAAGAGCCTGCGCCACCAAAGATGGATTTCATGGCTTTTTTACCTTGGCTAAAACGCTCAACAATAACGACGTGCATCGCTGCCCAAAGTGGACCACACATCGCCACATCTGGGCCTAAAATAGACATAACAGAGTTACGTGCACCAAAAATCATGTGTGCACGATCCGGGTCGTAATCAATTTTCTCATCTGTACGAATTTGATCTGCTTCTTCCAAAATAGCGCGGCTTTGTAAAACATCGCCGAAAAGAACGATATAAGCGGCTAACACCGTCGGAATAGCGCTTAAAAACATCATAAGCGGTGGCATACCTAGACCAAATACGGTGTATTCGTTCCATAGCGTGACGAAGTCAGGAGAAGAAATCCCCCACTCAATGCTAGGCCAAGATGTTTCCCCTACCGTGGGAGCAATGATTATGGCCAACGCAACAATCGGAAAGATACCCAGTTTGCCAACAAGGTTAAAAAACGCGTTATTTTGTTTCAGTTGCGCAAAGTGACGCGAGAAAATCACATAGAACGCAATACCAACCGCTAGAGTGATGGTAATTGGATAGGTGTCAAAACGCCCATCGACTTTGAAAACGGCCATGACAGCCGCTATACCTGCACCAATAATGATCCCCGATTTTATGGCTTGGGGAATAAGCGAGACAACTTTGTGGGCCAGTCCCGATGCCCCGATAAATATCGAGAATATTCCGAGTAAAAGCTGGAAGGATATTAACGCATGGATCCGTTCAGGTCCTTCAGGGAAGGTTGTACAGTAAGCCATCAATAACGGAATCGCAGGTGTTATCCAACCTGGAACCACTGGGTCGCCTAGCAAATGGTGCAATAAGTAAAAAAGACCATTTAGCATAACGACGGCTAACGCTACTTCAAATGGCATGCCTAGCAATTCTGTCATTAGCGGAATAGCCGCTAGGTCAACTGCACACATCAACAGACCTTGAAAGTAATCAGGCCACTCTATGCGATAATGCACAAACGGAAGGCGGACTTTAAAAGGACCCATGGACCAAAATGGTGCTTCTTGGCCATCAATACGTTCTTCACTCATGATGATTTCCTATTATTCTTGTAATGTTTTAGTGCCCTGCAACCCTTGGTTGCAGGGGGATTTCTTAATGTCGCTGTAATTTAGAAAGCTTCTTGATACAGCTTTAAGGCATCGCTTTCAGCGACGGGAACAGGGTTGTTACCAAGCAAACGAGTTTGCAGCATGGCATCTTTGGCTAGAGTAGGGAGGCTCTCTTCAGTGACCCCAACATCGCGTAGCCTTTGCGGAGCGCCTGACTCATTCATTAGATTTTGCATGTAGTCCACGAATTGCGCCGCTCGGTTATTGGCGTCGCCTTCCGTTGAATCCAGCACCACATCAGCCAGTTCAGCATAGAGTGAGGCTGCTTCCTTCATGTTGTAGCGCAGGACAGGGCCTAGCATTAATGCATTGGTTAAACCGTGCGGTAAGTGATAATGGCCGCCTAATGGGTAAGCTAAAGCGTGGACGGCTGCGACAGGGCTATTGGAAAAGGCTTGGCCAGCCAAGTTGGCACCAAGTAACATAGCTTCACGTGCCGCACGATTAGCGCCATCATGACAAGCTGTAAGCAGGTTCTTACTTAACAGGCGCAGTGCTTCTTTTGCCAGTGCATCTGAAAGTGGGTTCTTAAGATGCGCTGAGGTATACGCTTCAATCGCATGCACCATGGCATCAATCCCCGTTGCGGCTGTCGGCAGAGAAGGAAGACCAATGGTGAGTTCTGCGTCAAGCAAGACATAATCCGCGTACAACTGCTTAGAGACAACGCCCATTTTAGTGGTTTCACCGGTGGTTAAAATGGTGATGTTCGTTACCTCAGAACCGGTTCCTGCGGTCGTTGGTATTTGCAATAACGGAGCACGCTTTCCTTTCACTTTGCCGATACCATAAAGCTCAGCAAGAGGTTGTTCTGATGTCAGCATAACCGCTACTAACTTCGCGATGTCCATTGGTGAGCCGCCACCCAAGCCAATAACTAAATCGGTTTGATTGGCTTTAGCAAAATCCACACAGGCCATTAAGATGTGCTCTGGCGGGTCTGCAACCACATCGTCGAAAATGGAAATACTGAAGCCTTGAGCTTCTAATGAGGCTTTGGTCTCATTCAAAAGACCGCTGTCGCTGAGAAACTTATCAGTTACCAGCAGGACGTTGCGCTCTTGAAACCATTCGCTGGCTAATTCCCCAAGACGTTTCGCTCCGCCCCATTCAACATGCATGGAACCTGGAGTGTTAAATGAAAATGTTTTGATACCCTGTGACATAATGATTTCCTCGAATTAAATAGCGCTGCAGATGTATTTCAGTTCTAAGTATTCATCGATGCCGTACTTAGAGCCTTCGCGTCCTAGACCTGATTGTTTGACGCCACCGAAAGGTGCGACTTCGTTGGAAATAAGCCCTGTGTTCTGGCCTACCATGCCGTACTCTAAAGCTTCTGAAACGCGCACACTGCGAGCATGGTCTTGGGTAAAGAAGTAAGCCGCTAAGCCAAAGATGGTGTCGTTTGCCATGGAAATAGCTTGTGCTTCGGTATCGAATGGAAAGATCGGCGCCATAGGGCCAAACGTTTCTTCTTGAGCCACCTTCATATCACGGGTGACGTCTACCAAGATCGAAGGTTGCAGGAATAATCCGCCTAGACGCTTGCCACCATGAACCAACTTGGCACCTTTAGAGACGGCATCCTGAATATGCTCTTCCACTTTGGTAATGGCTTTTTCTTCGATCATCGGCCCTATTTGGATACCATCTTCGATGCCGTTACCAATGTTTAAAGCCGCCACTTTTTCTTGAAGTTTTGCAATGAAGGCATCGTATACACCGCGTTGCACTAAGATACGGTTTGCACAGACGCAAGTTTGACCTGCATTGCGATATTTAGAGGCCATTGCTCCTTCGACAGCCTTATCCAGATCGGCATCATCAAATACAATGAACGGAGCATTGCCGCCGAGCTCAAGAGATACTTTTTTAATGGTATCCGCACACTGAGCCATCAGTAGACGACCCACCTCAGTTGATCCAGTAAAGGACAGCTTGGTCACCACATGACTGTCTGTCAGCACCTTGCCGAGTTTGCTGGCAGAGCCTGTAATCACTTGGAAAACCCCATCGGGAATGCCTGCTCTTTGAGCCAATTCAGCAAGGGCCAACGCGGTAAGAGGGGTTAAATCTGCCGGGCGGACAATCATAGAACAGCCCGCCGCGAGAGCTGGCGCCGCTTTACGAGTGATCATCGCGGCAGGGAAATTCCAAGGGGTAATGGCCGCGGTCACACCAATTGGTTGACGAATGACCGTTAAACGCTGATTCGTCATTGGTGCAGGGATAGTGTCTCCGTAGACACGCTTTGCTTCTTCTGCAAACCATTCCACAAATGAGGCGGCATAACCGATTTCACCTTTGGCTTCCGTTAGCGGCTTACCTTGTTCAGACGTCATGATCATCGCTAAGTCGTCAGTATTCTCGATGATCAAATCAAACCAGCGGCGCAGAATTTTTGAACGCTCTTTTGCCGTCATAGCCGCCCACTTTTTTTGGGCAGCGTGTGAGGCTTCAATGATAGAAGGGACTTCATCCGCACCAAGGTGCGGGATGTTGGCAATCACTTCACCGTTCGCTGGGTTAGTGACAGGGATGGTTTTATTATCCGCAGCTGATACCCATTGACCATTCACTAAGCAGCGTTCTTTTAATAGAGACGCATCATTTAGATACATAGTTTTAACACCTTTATTTTTATGATTCGTAGGCTTTGGCAAGAAAGTGGAGAGGTCTTGCTTTTGCCAAACGACTGCTAGAGTACACCCTTGAAGCGTCGCTAATTTAGGCAGCTTGATACTCGGAATGGGCGCACTGATCGCAGCGCTAAAGGTGAAATTGCAAAGGCGGTGCCAGTTTTGTAGCTTTTGTTAATATATTGAAATATAAAGGAAAATTAAATTTTATTAGCGGTTATCTAAATTCGTGAGCGGATTCCGATCATAAAAATGAATGGCTATGAGCGCAATCCGATCACAGATTAATGTTCTATATTACTTCGAGGGCTAAAACGACTGGGGTAATAAACGGACCAATCGCTAAGTAGTTTCATTGCGGGAGGTTGGCTGGGATCTGGCTGCGTGACCCCTATGGTAATCACTTGCTGAAGCTGGTGCGTTTGTTCATCCATAAACGATGAGTAGCCAATGGGGTCTTCCGGTAGATGAAGTACAAGCTGCTCTAGCGTTTTCTGAATGGCGGGATTATCGGCAGATTTGCCAGCAATCGCCAACGTTTCAGCGATCGCCATAATTCCAGAGTAGGCACCTTCAGCGGCATAGGACGGATAGCGACCACTGATTGATTTGAAGCGATTAACGAACCAATGGTTCAATTCAGTGTTAGGCCAATTGGTATGATGGCGTGACGACATAATCAAGCCATTTGGCATGTCATCGCCTAATGCGGCGAGCACTTCATAATTGCCACCCGTGTCAAAGTTCGCAAACGCTGAGTGATTAAATAATGGTGTATTTTGTGCTTGTTGAATAAACGCGACGAGATCTCCGCCCCACATAGAATTAACAATGAGGTCTGTGGGTTGCTCCATTAAAGCGCGGATAAAGGGCGAGTAATTAGGTTCGAACAACCTTGGCCATAATGTTGTGACAATTTGATAGGGCACCTGTAATTCATCCAGTGCACCGGTGAAATCCTGCCAAACGGAATAGCCATATTCGTAGTCGGGGGCAATGTATGAAATTCTAATGGGGTGGCCATCTTTTTTCGGTAATAAGTGCTCTTTAATATAGTTTGCACCAGCCAGCATACTTTGCTTGGTATTGTTGCTGACCCGAAAATAAAACGGGTTTGCTAAAGGCTCTGTTAAGCGGGAAGAGGCGTGGTCTGTACCAATAAAGAACACCTCTTCTTGAGCCGCTACTTGCGCGACTTGTAAGGCAACCGAAGAATTGACGACACCACATAAAAAGCGTGTGCCTTCCTCTTGCACAAAAGCACGAGCAATACGTGTGGCCCTAGAGGCTTTGGAGCGCGAGTCTTCAATCAATACTTGAATGTTTGGATAGCGCTCTGTAGCAGCTATTTTCTCTAGAGCAATCTGGATACCGATTTGACTGTCATGTCCATATAGCCCACCTCGGCCGGTCATCGGAAACAGGCAACCCACTTTTACAGCGTCATCGCTGTTTGCTCCCAACCTTATTTCAGCGGATGCGCTTAAAGGGAAAAAGCACAGCATCAGTAAATAAATCTTCAATGCCAACAAGTTCAGAGTAATATTTTTATTTTGCATAGGACATTGGCCTAAAGGTCTAAATCTAAGCGCTGCATGCGTCTTTTTAATGCATGACGGGATATCCCGAGTTTCTCTGCCGCTAAGCCTTTTTTACCCTGTGAAGCATTCAATGCCTGCAGAATGAGTTCTTTTTCTTTGGACTCGACTTGTTCATCATATGAACACTCTAATGCGGTAACCGGCAACGTTTTAGCGGCAATTTCTTTAGGCAAAACATCGCACGTGATGTACTGACCTGGGTATAAAATTGTCATTCGTTCTAGCAAGTTTTTCAATTCTCTGATGTTACCTGGCCAAGTATAATGTTGCAGTGCAAACATGGCTTCCGGCGTTATGCTAACAGGTTGACAACCCTCATTTTGAGCCATTAGTTTAGCAAAATGCGCCACCAGCAAGGGGAGGTCAGCGATGCGATCTTGCAGGGCGGGAATTTCTACCGGTACAACGTTAAGACGATAGAATAGATCCTGTCGAAAACGTCCCTCTGAGATCTGTAACGCTAGGTTTTGGTTCGTTGCTGCCATAATGACCGCATCAGATTTACGTTCTTTACCCGCTCCGACAGGGCGAAAGGTTCTTTGCTCTAGAAACGTCAGCAATTTAGCTTGAATATTAAGAGGCATCTCGCCAATTTCATCTAAAAATAAAGTACCGCCATTGGCCAGTGCTACCAAACCATCGCGTGAAGAGGTGGCGCCCGTATACGCGCCTTTTTCTGCGCCAAAGAGCTCTGCTTCAATCAAGTGCTCAGGCAGGGCGGCGCAATTTACTTCAATGAAGGGCGCATTACTGTATCGCTGGTTGTGGATGCTCTTGGCGACCATGCTTTTCCCTGTCCCCGAAGGGCCTTGGATCAAGATCGTTCTGGCGGCGCTGTTTGCGACTTGTGTGATCATGTTCTTAAGGAGGTTGGTTTGCGCTGAGTGACCTATGATCTGATTATTTATATCGTCTTTGCTGCGCAGGAACTCTAATTCTTTTGTGACTCTTCGTTGCTCGGCCGTTCGGATCATTAATAACTCAAGTTCGTCCACATCAAACGGTTTCGTGATGTAATCAACAGCACCTTCTTTTACCGCTTTAACCGCTGTTCTAGTGTCCCCATGTGCCGAAATCATTATCACGGGAGTGCCGGGCGATATTTGTCGCAACTGACTTAATACATCCAGTCCAGAGATGTCCGGTAAGCCTAAATCGAGCAGCACTAAATCAGGATTTAATTGCTCAAACGCTGCGATGCCTTCTTGTCCGGTAAAAGCAGCAGAGAGCTCCAGATCTTTATTGTTCAAGGAAAATTTAATGCTACGAACTAAATTCTGTTCATCATCAATGACCAAAACGTTTAGGTTACTCATAGGTATCGTCTAACTTTGCGTGTATAGGGAATTGTAAAACCACCGTGGTGCCAACAGGGCTCGAATGAATCTGTATTCGCCCTTGATTGGCCTGAATCAGCACCTGACATATGGCCAAGCCTAAGCCTGTTCCAGTGGGTTTGGTGGTGTAGAACGGTTCGAAAATTCGCTCAAGATGTGTTGGGTCTATGCCCGGTCCATTATCCGTCACTTTAATCACCAGGTGTTCAGTCTCCCGTTGAGCGCGGATGGTGACATCGCAACCTATACCATTAAATGACTGGATGGCATTTAAAACAAGATTTATTAATACTTGATGCAGATGCGAAGGGTCGGCGAACAGCTCTAACGTTTCCTCACACTCAATCGTCAAGCTTGCCTTGTGTTTGTGTACTGTGGCATTCAATAAATTAGCAACTAGATGGAGTTCCTTCACCAGCAAAAACATTTCTTGTTTGGGGGGCGTTGGTCGGGCAAAGTTTAACAGGTTATCGATAACACCATTTACTCGACCGAGTTCTTCCACTACCATTGAAAGCATCTCTTTGTTTTCATCGTTGTGTTCTCTTTTTAAAAGTGCTTTTGTCGTAATGCCAACAATATTAAGAGGATTGCGAATATCGTGGGCGAGACCGGCGGCTAGGTTGCCCAGCGAGGCTCGTCGCTCCATTTCAACATTGGATTGAATGACTTGGTTAAGTTGAGAGCGCATCTTTTCAATTGCGAAAGTGAGGCGCTCGACTTCTGTGCCTGGTTGAGGTGGAACGGGAGATTTGAGGTCTCCTGAAGCCACTCGTTCAATGCCTTCAATGAGCGTATCTACTTGACGGTTTAATCGTTTAGAAATAAACCAATGGATAATCATAAGACAGGCCGCCGTTAGCAGTACTAAGCCGATTAACCAATAACGTAAAGTTGCACTTGGTGCCGCCGTTAGTACTTCATTCTGCTTTAGTTTAATGGACCAGTTTGGGTATAAATTAAATGATTGGTCATAGTGTTCTCCGTCTTGAATAGGCTGCCCAACAATGTCAAACACTCGGTCGCCAGGTACACCAATATAGGGTGTAAATATGCCGTCCGTACCCAGTGATTTTGGAATGGCCGCTAACGAGTTGAAGCGTAATATTAGCCCTAAATAGGAAACGGTATTGTTTTCAGAAAGCCTAGTAATAGGTTTCATAAGCAGTACTGAAGCGGGCCGTTCAAAACTGAAATATTCCGGCCCCAATAGATCGGCTTGTTCGAACTGTGTTTGATAGGTCTGAACCGCAAGATACCTTTTTTCTGAATAAGAGTGCTCGGGAAAGCTCCATAAGAACCGCTTACTGGCGTCAAAAAAAGCAATGCCATAGACATTATTAGGGTCAGTTTGTAATCGTAATAATGCTTGTAATGCATCAGGAAGATTGTGCTTGCCATCCTTTTGAAAGATCTCTGATGAGTCAAGCTCGTCAGCAAGCACGTCAAGCTGGTACAAGCGTTCTCTGAGATGGACGCGAAACTCATTCTGAACCGCAGCCACCTGCGTGTTAAGCCTGCCATCAGTGATTTTGGAGACTAATTGATCAAAATAGCGATCATAAAGACTGGTAAAGATAAACAAAGGGACCAATGCCACAACCAAAGAGAGAACCAAGTATCGGTTAGAGAGGCGTTTATATTGCGTATTAGTTGACACACTTGGTCCCGTAAAGTCAGAAAGAACCGCGTTCGCATGTAAACGAAACAAGGCCTTTACCAATCTAATAAAATGAAACGTTCTAAATCAAACCCAGTTGTAGGAATATAACATTTAATAGCCGCATCGATTGTTAACCTTTACCGCGACATTGCATAGTCTTTAATGGCTTGGAAGCGAAGTTTGGCTTGTTTGGGCAAGGTCTTAGGGATCTCAAACTCTGTTATATCACCGTCGCCTGCTTGAATAATCATCACCATGCCCATGGTCAAATGCGGTGAGCATTCAATGCCGTAAAATCCTGACTTATTAATCTCCATCGTAATAGGCTTGTTGATTTTACCGCGGTAACGGTTCGCCCCTCTTGGGACCATATAATTAATCGTGACCGCATTATGACCATAGTCTGTTGGCTCAAAGGTCACCGTATCACCCACCTCGACGTGTAAAAAACTTGGCTCAAAGGCCATCGTTCCCCAATCATTTTGATTGACCATTTTAACGATATGCTCCGCTGCAAAGGATGTACCTGCAAGGGGAATCAGTGCCAAGGCCATAATAAGTCGACGTAACATGAAAGCTCCCAGAGTTGGAATAAAATGCCATCTTAGCATATTGGCTCCTGAATGCCGTTTAGAGTGCCAATGCTCGGTATAAAACAGGCGATTATTTTGATTGGGTTTATGGTAAAGTTTTCGTCAAGAAGACAGTATGTAAGGATACAAACATGGGTGAAAAGCACGAAACCCTATTTCGCACGCTCTCGATGCTGAAAATCATCCCCAAAAAGCCTAGTTATAGAGCCACTTCAGCCATTCATCGAAAATTAGAAGAAAAAGGTTTTGTGGTCAACCTGCGTACAGTTCAGCGTGATCTGAAAGCCATGATGGACCATTTACCGCTTAATTGTATAGAAGGCGATGGCGAGCACCGTTGGAATTTGTCAGCTAGCTTTAATGATTCAAAGCTTGGGCTGGATACACCAACAGCCTTAACCTTAGTACTGGCGCATGAGTATTTATCTAGCCTACTGCCGAAAATCGCTGTAGATCAGATTGCGCCTCAATTCAAAGCGGCCCAACAATACTTAAACGCGCTACCTAAGAATCACTACTCTGGCTGGGCTAATCGCGTCAAAGCTATCCCGAATGGTAAAGCTTTAATTCCTGCTCAAGTTAAACAGGGTATTTGGGACGCTGTATCCGAAGCGGCGTTAGAAGAGTACGCCATTGACGTAACCTACCTAAGCCGTAAACAGAATGAACCCAAAGACTACATACTGCATCCGCAAGCCATCGTTGTTCGTCATAGTGTTAGCTACCTTTTAGCAACCGTAAAAGACTACGATGACATACGCCAATTTGCATTGCATAGAATCCAAAGGGCAGAGCGCTCCCAAAAAAAATTTCGCCCACTAAAAGGCTTCAACTTAAGCGAATACCTTAATCAAGGCGCATTTGATTACAGAGTCTCCACCGACGATGTACAGCTCAAAGCGCGTGTGAAAAATGAAATCGCTTGGTTACTGTCCGAAACGCCTTTAAGCGAAGACCAAGATTTAAAACCAGAAGAAGACGGCTGGTATCAACTGACTGCCAAGGTACCAGATGACCAACAAACGCTTTGGTGGATACAAGGCTACGGGGCTGCGATTGACGTGCAGGAGCCGAAAGCGTGGCGTGAGCATATTCACCAGCAGGCGAGGGAAGTGTTGGGGTTGATGTCGTGAAAGATAGTAGTCATGTCAATTTTATATCATTCCCTTTCGCTTAAGGTGCTACATG
Organism: Marinomonas gallaica; assembly: GCF_001639745.1. Taxonomy (GTDB): domain Bacteria; phylum Pseudomonadota; class Gammaproteobacteria; order Pseudomonadales; family Marinomonadaceae; genus Marinomonas; species Marinomonas gallaica. The sequence continues at coordinate 107,021 of NZ_LTAX01000005.1, read as the reverse complement.
GATTTGAAAGCTAACACGACCTTATATTACGACACGTTTGCAGAAGACTTTGCTAAGAGCACGCTACCAGTCGACATGTCTGCGTTGTATCAGCGTTTTCTCCCTCTTATCCCGCCATGCGGCAATATCCTCGATGCGGGTTGTGGCAGTGGCCGCGATGCGAAGTATTTCCAATCAATAGGTCATAAGGTATCGGCTTTTGATGCGAGCTCTAGGCTTGCTTCGATAGCTTCTAATTACCTAAATATTGATGTTCCTGTGCTCACTTTTCAAACATTTAATGAGTCCGGTTTATATGATGGCATCTGGTGCTGTGCAAGTTTACTGCATGTCCCCAAAGTAGAACTCATGGATGCAATTTCACGCTTACGTAAGGCACTCAAGCGAAATGGCATTTTGTACATGTCGTTCAAGCATGGTGATGAAGAGCGTGTTAAAGAAGGGCGCTTCTTTTGTGACCAGACCGAACAAACGGTCAGGCCGTATTTGGAAGGGTTTGAGGTCAAAGATATGTGGGTAACAGGTGACCAGAGAGAGGGTCGCTCGTCCGAGCAGTGGCTCAACATAATCGTTGAAAAGCAAGAGTAAATTGGCGATGAAAACGGCCATCGAGTTTATTGCTTACATTCAACGGATGTTGGTGGAGGGTGATTTTACCGCGACGTACAAGTATGCGTTATTACATGCGATTGCGGATGTATGTGTGGAAAGCTCAAGTGTGACCGGAAACAGTAAACTCCCTATTCAGTTAGATGTTTTAGCGGACAAAATGCTTCGTTTGTATTGGAATCAGGCCCGACCGTTTGGTGGTTCTAGTCAAACAATGCAATTGCATCAAAACAGTGATTCGCAAAAGCAAATCGCTATTATCACGGCGGTGCAGAGCATCCAGCAAACAGGTTTGTACAACATCAATCAGTTGTACAAAAGCCCACACTATAAAACTGTGCATAGAGTAGCAAAGGCAGCCCTCAAAAGTGGCCCACTCTGGCGCTTGCAGATTTTGGCAAAAAAAGAAGAATGCTTTTTATATCCGCATGATAAAAGCCAGAACCATATCGAGCTAAATGCTGGTATCGCGGGTTATTTTCGTGAGTTTTATCATCTGATCACCTACCTTGCTCGGGCCGCTTGGATCGACAAAATCATTTCTTTTAAGCACAACCAATACCTAGTCGGTGCACAAGCCAACTTACCAGAGTTTCTGTTTGGTCAAGACCGTAAGGCTTTAGCCTATGCCAAGCCTCTACTTCAAGACATACAGAAAAATACCTGCTTCTACTGTGGCAAAAAGCTCGACCAACATGCCGAAGTCGATCACTTTATCCCATTTGCCAAATACGCGTTCGACCTTGGCCACAACTTTGTATTGGCTGATCGTACCTGCAACAACAGTAAGCGAGATTACCTCGCCAGCTATGAGCACAAGTTTAAATGGGAAGAAAATAATCTCGCCAACCACGCAAACATGATCTCTGAGGAGCTTGCCAGTTACGTCGAGTGCGATAAAGAGAAATCCATGTCTGTAGCAGATTGGGCGTATCAGATAGCTCAAAATAGTGCTGCAAATTTATGGCAAAGCAAGAGCGAATTTAGATTAGCGTGAGTGTTTAGTTAGATATAGGGTTAGTAAATGAATGTTATACGGAGGTAATTTTGATTAGGGCAACAAAAGTAAATATCCAAAAGCAAATTATAGACGCGATAGTATCGGCTGCCGAAGAGTCATATGACAGCACGGGCGTCCATATAAGAAAAATGCCTGAGTATTATTTGAATGTTCTTATTGCGCATAGTTTAGCCAAAGCGTTTCCAAGTCTTGGTTATAGACTGGAAATGCCAGTAAAAGAAGCGCTCGCTAGCTTAGGTCTGGAGTACGTACAGAGCTCTTCGGAATTAAGAGATAGCGGACGGTTTGATGTTGTGCTTACTAGCAAGAAAAGCAGAAAGCTGAGACACGTTATTGAAGTAAAAAGATCGTTGAACAACCGCCAGTTGCTTAAAGAGGCAAAGCGTTTGAAAGCCCTAGCAATGGAAGTACATGAATCTAAAAGGCTAGAGACTGGTTATATTGCCGCAATTAGTCGATTGAGAAATCGACCTAGATCCAATAATATTGACCAGTTGATTGATAGTCGTATGGATAATATTCAAGAATATCTTGGTCAAGAAATGATAGTTAGTTGTTATTTTGAAACTCTTGACTCAGGCTCGGTTGGCTTTCCGGAAGATGAAGCTTTGGTTATAGTGGTATTTTGCTTACAGAAACGCGAACTATATTGAGTGAAAAAAGACATGCGGGTTTGAACACTCGTTTGATCCCCTGATATACCGCTTTCTTTGTCTTATTCTTCGCTTGGCGCATGAGCAGTGTCTCTGAAACACGCTCTGTGACTGTAACCAGATGGCACCCTGACCATAGACTGTATCTCCTTCCCAGTGTCCAATCCTTTCTTTCGCATCAAAGTGTGCTGGCCGTTAGTCAATATATACTTGGTTTGGAATGAGCTTGGCTGCAGCTTCTTGTCAGCGATCTTTCGAGCGGAAAATCCTAGTTTCTTTAAGCCTTCAATCTGGTATCGTTCACATAGAATAATTTGCTTAAATGGGGTGTTCATCTGAGCACCTTAGCGGATTGTGTTAGAACCAAAAGCATATAGGCCACTTGGCCCCTTTCTACTTTACTAAGTGTGTCGGTAATTGCTGAAATCTAAGCATACGAGGAACTGATAAAGATAATATAGTTGGAGTGCTATTTCTTCAATCAATAACCTCTAACTGTACTCTACATCGTCCGTAGTAGTGGGGGGGCTGAGAAACTGGCTCCAAGCTCATATTAGCTTTGAGGTATCAAAATAGTGCAACTATCAGTACATGGATAAGATTACGAATGATTGTATATTCGGGAACTAAGCGCGAATTTTTAGCTGACGTCAGATCGAACGTAATTGCTGACAAAGTAGAGACTGAGGTTTTTCGAAGATTAAACCGTAATTCCCCTAGAAATGAAAAAATTTCTTGGGAGAACTCGCTTCAATATATGTCTCAAGTCTTATGGGACGAGGATATTCCTGCATCTGCTGGTGTCGCAATTGAGTATAATTTACCAATGACCAATCGACGAGTAGATTTCATTCTTACAGGGAAGGACAAGGATCGACGAGATACGGCAGTCCTAATAGAGCTAAAGCAATGGCAAAATGTTGAGAAGACAAATAAAGATGCCATCGTCAAAACCCGTTTTCAGCACGGGATGAAAGAAACAAATCATCCTTCCTATCAAGCATGGTCGTATGGTGCGTTGATTCAAGATTACAATGAAACCGTTCGTAAAGAATCCATTCTATTACAGCCTTGTGCATACCTTCATAACATGGATTTTGGTCATGTAATCAACGATCCATTTTATGAGGCACACACCAATAAGGCGCCAGTATTTATTAAACAAGATGCCATACGTTTGGCTAGCTTTCTAAAAAAGTATGTCCGTTACGGCGACAGTGACAACATTTTGTACCGTATAGAGCATGGTGTAATAAAGCCCTCTAAAAACCTTGCGGATGCATTAGCTTCAATGCTTAAGGGTAACCCTGAATTTTTGATGATTGATGATCAAAAGCTAGTCTATGAAACTGCGCTTGATTTGGCTCATAAGGCTAAATCTGGCAAAAAGCAAACACTAATAGTTAACGGTGGACCAGGAACAGGAAAATCTGTTGTTGCGATTAACTTACTTGTAGAAATGACAAATCGTGAAATGCTAGTGCAATATGTTTCCAAAAACGCAGCGCCTCGAGAAGTTTTTAAAAAGAAGTTGACTGGTACTAAAAAAAAGACGCACATCGACCAAATGTTTAAAGGTTCTGGTTCTTATATTGAAGTAGAGAAAGATCAATTTGATGCGCTTATTGTCGACGAGGCTCACCGTCTTAATTTAAAGTCTGGTTTATATGGAAATCTTGGCGAAAATCAAATTAAAGAGATCATTTCGGGATCGAGACTGTCCATTTTCTTCATCGATGAATATCAGCGAGTAACACTTCAAGATATCGGTACCAATGATTCTATTCGATCATGGGCGGATATGCTTTCATCAAACGTGACAGAGTTGAATTTGAGCTCTCAGTTTCGATGTAACGGTTCTGATGGCTATCTTTCGTGGGTCGATAACGTCCTTCAAGTACGTCAAACAGCGAACACCACACTCGATGATATCGACTATGAAGTTCGTGTATTCGATGACCCAACTGCTATGCGTACAGCAATTTTAGAGAAGAATAGGTTGTCTAACAAAGCGCGAATGGTTGCAGGGTATTGCTGGGACTGGAAGAGTAAGAAAGATAAGTCTGCAATGGACATAGTAATTCCTGAGTTTAACTTCGAAGCACAATGGAATTTAACGGACGATGGAAGCCTTTGGTTAATTGCTGAAAAATCGGTTGATCAGGTTGGTTGTATACATACTTGTCAGGGGTTAGAGCTTGATTACGTTGGGGTGATTTTAGGGGATGATTTCGTTATTCGAGATGGCTTCGTAGTCACTGATGCAAGGAACCGATCGTCTAATGATCGATCAATTAGAGGTTTTAAAACAATGCTTAAGAAAGACAAAGAGCTTGCAAAAAGCCTGACTGATGAAATCATAAAGAATACATATAGAACCTTAATGACGCGCGGCCAAAAAGGCTGCTTTATATACTCTACTGATAAAGAAACCTTAGACTATTTTAAAGCCAGCGCAATTTGCTCAACCGAGCGAGAGATAAACAATATGGCTTCACCGTTTGATGGACTTGCATTAAATATTGTTGCTTTTGATGAGGCAAACCCTTATGTGACACACGTTCCAGTATTTGATATCCAAGCAGCTGCAGGTGGATTCAGTGATGCACAGATAGCGGATAGTAGCGATTGGGTGGAGCTTCCTGATTATATTCGTGCAAGTGAAGGTATGTTTATTGTTCAAGTAATCGGTGAGTCCATGAATCGTAGAATTCCTAGTGGATCGTGGTGTTTGTTCAAGTCAAACCCCGGTGGATCGAGAAACGGTAAAGTAGTTTTAGTTCAACATCGAAGTATCGAAGATCCAGATCATGGTGGTAGTTTTACCATAAAGGTCTATCAAAGCTTAAAGAGCTTTGATAATGATGAGCAAGTGAACATTAAAGTAATTCTTAAGCCAGATACGTTGTCATTTGGGTACTCAAATATTGAGCTCGCAGACGACTCAGAAGAGTTAATGGTTATTGGCGAGTTTTTATCCATAGTGTCATGATTATTGTGGCTACTGAAAAAACTAAGAGTTTTATGGAGAGTTATAATTTTATTGGTTTTTATTAGCCCTAGTTAAGATATGCCTTTTTAGGTTCGGCATCAGGGGTACACCAAGCTATTCATACGCCGCTTACCAGTACTTTCGAGTGATTCGGCTGTTCTGCTTCTTTTGTTTTATAGGACTCTCCCTTTGGGTATGGACTGATATTCCAACTGCCTCAGTTCATTCGGCAGTTGGATGCTATCGGGGGCGTGTTCCCATAGGTCGATATGATTATCTGGTGTATCCCACAGGCCTGGTAGGCTGCATTCTCCTTCCTGAAAAGGTCGGCTACGGCCAATGACGTTTCCGTTGAAACACCAAAATATTCCGATATTGGGCATATAGATTCTCTTTGCTTGCAGCTGTGTTGCCACTAAGTCCCTTGAGCACATTTTATAACCCTTCCACTGTCCGAATTTTATGCGCTAAACCTCTAGTTTGAGGGTGGATTTTAGGTATTTACAGCCTCGCCTGGCTAAGTTATAGCGTCAAAAATGGTGCCGTTTTTAGTTGATGTTTATTGAGTTAGGCGGTATGTTTTGGTTACGGTTTTAGTTAAACTTTTTTCCTTTAAAATCAATTGGTTATGGCGACATGTTTTGTCGCTCTGCACTGTTAAAGTAGTCCTTGTTGAACGACAGACATAAGGACACTTTCTATGATTATTCATTCTCGAAATTTACGCTTTTTCCCGGATTCAAACCCAATTCACAATATGGATAAGATTGAGCCGGATTTCTATATTCCCCGTGTGAAGTATGTGTATGAGTTTGATTTGTACACCTTTGATGAGCGCAATGATCACGCCAATTATTTAATGGGCAGTGCGGCACAGCGCCTTAAAAAAGCCATAATCGATGCTTTGGAAGAACGAGTCTATGACGACGCTAACTTGGCGGCGACTTTTTGGGTATCGCGTCAGCGTGTCTTGGATTCCTTCGCAACAGATCCGATCTACATTGCTTCGGTGGAGGACCTTGAAGAGTGGATCGACTTTGAAGAAGTGGCTGAAGACTTTGAAGAGCACTTTGCAATGGAGGATTTAATCCAAGAGACGGGATTCCTACGTGCGGTCGATGTGCGTACTTGGCGAGAAGGTACCTCGAAGGTAGAGCCTTGGTTTCATGTGGAGTGCAGCCAAATCTGGTATCCAGATCAACAGCAGAAGTGGTTCCTGTGGGACAACGACGAAAGTGTCGAGTACGGTGGTAGCTTTGGTTGTTTCTATGAGAAAGATGGCAAGGTGAAACTTTCTCGTAAGAACATCTTGAAAGATGGTGATCACACCATGGTGGCGTACGGTGATGAACAGCACGCACAAGCCGAGCTTTATGAGATATTAGAACACATGCTGGCTAAGGTTGTTGGTCATCGCTCGGATTGTCTCAGCGTTAAATCGATTACGTTTGAACTGCACGATAAACTAGGCGAGAAGAAAGCGCCGCTAAAGGCTGTGCCACGATCGTCTGAGGAGTGGGTGCCCCGCAAGATCAACCGTAATAGATCACGTAAGTCGAAGAAGTAGGGAGAACGGCTATGGCGATCTTACGCGAACACATAGCAGCCCGTGACAAGCGCTTAGCGGAGCTCGTCGCTTTGCAGGCTCACGATGGGGCATTCTACTTAGAGAGCTCAGCACTGAGTTGGGAGATTACCTACCCAATCAAAGAGAGGCTACTGATTCAACCCTATCTACTGATTCACGAAGGTATCGTCATTAAGCGCAGTCAGCTTAATGACGACCGCTGGCAGGAGATCGATCAGGACGCAGGTTTGCCATTGCTGACTTGGGCACAAACGTGCCCGATCTTGGAAGAAGTCATGCGCTTCTTACCAGAAGACGTAAAAAAGATAGCACTGTCGGTTCGGCATTTACAGATTTCTATGCTCAATATGTGCCTTCAATCTAATGCGTTTAAACAACTGTGTGAGTCAGACTTTAATTTAGCTTGGCTGTTCTTGGGGTGCGCACAGCAAGCACAGCTACCAAAGGAGGATATCGAGCATTGGTTAACACGTCCTCGTTTAGATTTGTTAGAGCTGGTCTCTGGGCATCGAGAGAAATGGATGCTCAAGTGGCTACGCAAAGTGCGCGCAAGTGTGGGGGATGTGCATGAATGGCAGCGTCTACAAAAATGGCTGCGCGATCCGCAACAAGCCGCTTATCTAAATGGCTTTGAACAAGCGAGTGTATCCTTTTTGCAAATTATGACGCTCATCGATTTACCGATCGATGTGCGTCAGTGGCAAGGTGACTTGGAGAGAGTGAAACCGCTTTCAGGCAAAGACGTTCGCAGTTGGCTGTGGGAAGTGAAGCAAGTAGCTGGAGATGTTCAGCGTATTGGCAAAGCGTTAGGCATTCCTGCTTACAGCCACTTTGATCGCGTGCGCTCGTTTGACGGTCTTAAGAAGCGTCATGATAAATGGACAAAACGGTTAAATAAGGTGTTGCCCCAAGAAGATGGGTTGTGGGGTGTGTTCCCAAAACCGCCGTTAGAGGAAACCCAGACCATTAAGCCTATTCGCACGTTTCTTGCCTTATGTAAGGAGGGGCAACGTATGAAGCACTGTGTATCGAGTTATCGCCAAGCGATCGAGCAGGGAGAAAGCTATATCTACCGATACATGGGTGAAGAGCGAGCCACAATAGAGCTAACCTGCACGGATGGCACATGGAGTCTGGGCCAGATCAAAGGCAAAAATAATAGCGCGCCTTCTGCGGATACGCTAAAGAGCATACAAGCTTGGTTTGATCAGTATGAAGGTTCTATGGCGGCTTATCAAAAGCGTCGCCGTGCTCTGATGGGAAGGCCTAATGATGTATTTTTCCCTATGCCTCCGTTCGTTACGGAGTCACCATTAACCGCGATTGAAACCGAGCAGATGTTTCGTATAGAGCAGCGTTATATGAACGATCATATTCAAAGCACCATTGAGCAGATCCACAATGGTGAACGCTATGTGTTTCGTGTGGACGACCCCGGTAAAGAACGCGTGATTGAGTTTGAGTGTTTGGATAATGAGCGTCTGAATGGCAATCGCTGGGAAGTGGTTAATGTTGTTCGTCGCGATGGTACTCGCCGTCAAGGTGATGATGACCTGTTGGACTGGTGGCTTGCAATGAGTGAAGCGGAACAAGGCTGGACGTTGCTGGAACAAGGAGAGTGACTATGAATGTTAATAGTGCTGAGGTGGTCTTTGATCTTGCCGAACAACAGGCTCCGAAAATCCTTTTGGTAGGCGTTGGAGGCTGTGGCTGCAGTGCCGTGGAGGTCATGGTGCAAACGGCTATTTTGGACAAGGTGACACTGGCTGCGGTTAACACGGATCAACGAGAACTGAGTTTAACCAAAGCGCCCGTGCAGGTGCCGATTGGTGAGGTTCTGACAAGGGGGCTTGGTGCAGGCTCTATGCCTCATGTTGGGGAACAGTCTGCCCGTGAATCGACCGAAGCGTTGCAAGATATGATTGCTGGGTTCGATTTGGTGATCACCGTTAGTGGTGGCGGTGGAGGAACAGGCACTGGCGCCACGCCTGTGTTGTTAGAAATTTGCGAGCAGCAACAAGTTCTAACCATCGCGTTTGTGGTAAGGCCTTTTGCTTTTGAAGGTCGGCGCCGCATTATCTTGGCGGATGCCTTAATTGAGCGCTGCCGCAAATCCGCAGGCACGACCTTTGTGTTGGAGAATGCCAAGTTACAACAGGCGTTAGGCGATAACGTCAAACTGAATGATGCCCTCGATGCCGCCAATCATTACATCAATGAACTGATATCGGGCCTATTGGCGATGATCGACAGTGAAGCGGTGGCGCGGATTGACTTCGCTCATTTTTTGTCAGCCTTGGCAGGTCAAGGCATGGGCCATGGCGCAGTCATTGAGGCAGACAGCTATGACGGTATTTTGGAGAAGCTAACCGACTTTCCTTTACTTCAAGGGACGCCTCATGTTCAAAGCATGCAAACCAACACCCAAGTCTTACTGCATATCTGGGCACCAGAGAGCTTCACCTTGTCTGACTACGCGGGGGTCAGCGAAGAGCTGCATGAAAGGCTTTCAGGTAATTTAGACTTATCGAGTGGCTTCAGTGTTTGGGGCAAGCCAAGCTTTAAAGTCGTGTTGTTTGTCAATCGGTTATCAAGCTAGCCGTTCATGCTTTCTTTGATTTATATGTAAGCCCCAAGTCTTACTTACCGCCACACACCGCCCAATCTTCTCCGTCGGTCCAGACCGTTGCTTCTTGTTTTTCAATGTCTTGGTTTGTAGGGTTGGCGCCAAAGAAGGCGCCATAGGTGGTTGACGGCGCGCGTCCATGAACGTTGATTTGGATGCGATCTTTTTCCACCGCTGCGACATGACCAATGCTATTTTGCCATGTGCATACTTGCGCACCGACCGGTTTTGGCTGTTTTAGGTTGTGTTCGAATCGTGCCTGACGAGAGTGCGCTTCTTGCTCTACTTTCGATTGCTTTTGCTTGGCTTGTTGCTGGCTTTGTTTGATGTCTGCAATCAGTGACATATCCTTTTGCTCGGCCGTTTTTGGTTGCGCGACAGCGCTCGATGCAATGTGTTGTTGCGTCTGCACGTCACTCGTTGGCTCAGACATTGTCGTACACGCCGTTAATAAAAAAGGCAATACAGCAAAGGTTAGGTTACGTATCAACATGGGCATTCCTTTCGAGTGAGAAAACTATGAGCAGCTTAGCATTATTTACCAATCTGATACGTTAAAAATTAAGCATAGAAAAACCAAGAAAATGGCTAACTATTAGCCGGCATCTTGCGCCACACTTTTTAAACTGTCAGCAAAATAGTCAATTTGGGAGGTGGCCAGCCCAGCAATGTTGAGTCGGCCATTGTCGAGTAGGTAAATGGCTTTTTCTGTGCGCAACCGCTTAACGGTATCAGCCGTGAGTCCCATCATTGTGAACATACCTTGGTGTTGTTCAATAAAACGAAAGTCTTTATCGAAGCGATTTTCTAACGCTTGGCGCAGAGCGCTGCGTGTATGACGAATACGTTGATTAAGCGTGTTGAGCTCGTTTTGCCAGTTATCTTTAAGTGCTATGTCATTGAGTATGTGTGCGACAACGGCCGCACCGTGATCAGGCGACATCGTATAGCTGTTGCGTGCTAAGCAAATCAGTTGAGACAGCATGTGATCGCTGACGGTCTCGGTTTCACCTGCGACCATTGCCACGCCAACGCGTTCTCGGTACAAACCAAAATTCTTGGAGCACGAGCTGGCTAACAGATACGCAGGAACGTGTTCCGTTAGGTAACGCACCCCTTTGGCATCTTGCTCAAGACTTTGACCAAATCCTTGGTAGGCCATGTCTATAAAGGGTAGAAAGCCCCTGTGTAAAGCAAGCTCCGTTACCTGCTGCCATTGGGTAAAAGTCAGATCTGCGCCAGTTGGGTTGTGGCAACAGCCATGTAACAGCACAACATCGCTTGTGTCCAACTGCGCAAATTGAGACATCATTGCATGATGGTTGATCTGCTTGGTGGCGAGGTCAAAGTAAGGGTAGTGACGAACCTTTAGACCCGCTGCGCGGAAAATAGGCTCGTGATTGGTGTAGCTAGGATCACTTAGCCATACCGTGGCGTGAGGTTGCGTTCGAGCAATGAGATCCGCAAGTAAGCGTAAGGCACCGCTGGCACCTGGGGTTTGTAAGGTGCGCACACGATCATAAGGCTGTTGATCGCCGAGTATGAGCGCGGTCATGGCTTGGTTAAAACACAGATTGCCCCGCATTCCGACGTAGGCTTTTGAGTCTTGCTGATGCAATAGTGCCTGTTCAGCCATTTTGACGGCTTGAAATATCGGCGTATTACCCGCTTCATTGCGGTAGACGCCGATCCCCAAATCTAACTTGGATGGGCGAGCATCTTGTTGGCAAAGAGAAGACAATGCCATGATCGGGTCCGGCGCCGCCGCGCTAAGCGTGTTAAAAAACATAAACGTTACCTATTATCGAGAGAAGACAGAGCGAAAAGAAAAACCACTGGCAAGTAATACGCCGCCGCAGACCAAGCCTAAGCCTAAAAAGGTGGAAAGCGTAAACGGCTCATGAAGAACAAAAATGGCTAATAAGGCGACTACAACGGGTGTCAACGAGCCAAGCGCGGCACTCAATTCCGCGCCAATGCGGTTAATCGCAAAGCCATAGGTGAAACCTGCCACAATGCCAACAAACACTGCTTGTATCGTAAATTGTATGGCGACCGTGGAGATGGGGGTTTCTGTTAAGCCTGTATTGGCATAGCCCAACCCATATAGCACCAACAGAGCTGCGCTGGAAACGGCACATAAAAAACCGGTAATCGCCAGCGGGGGCAACCCAGCCAGTCGTAGGCAAAGGGTGTAAAGCGCCCACAGTAAAGACGCCATCAGGAAAATAAGATCGCCTTTCCATACCTGACTGCCAACCTCTAACAGGGAAACGGCGACTAGGCTCAAGACGCCGATGGCAATACAGATTAGGCCCGTTAAGCGTTGTTTTGAAATGGGCTCTTTAAATACTAAAACGGCAATGCCAGTGACGAATAAAGGGAAGGTGCCTGGAATCAACAGACCCGAATGGGCAGCCGGTGCGAAGGAAGCCCCCATGCTACTCAGGTAAAAAAACGGCACCCCCGCCCCGATCACGATGCCCGCTAACACCCATTTAGAGGTGGCCACGACGCGCGACCAATCTCGAATCATCCAAGGCAATAACACGAGAGCAGGTAAAACAAAACGCATCAGCGCTAAGTCATACGTGGTTAACGCAGATATGGCGCCGGCTCGCATTGACAGTAAAAAACCGCTCCAAATTAAAACCGTTGCTAGGGCAGAGCCGATGCCAAGTTGAAACGCGTTTCCTTGCGCTAGCTGTCGATACTGGGGCACCGTGGAGGATGTAGAAGCGTGCAGTTGAGCCATCTGAGCGTACCTTTAATAATGAGGGATATGGCGTAAGAAAGCGTTTCAATACGCATCGGTCAGCCATCATTATTCAGGAAAGAGGCGAGGCATGTCCTTGCTATGTTGGTAAGGTTTTATGTTCATAAAGGCATAATGTGCTAATTTATAGATACTAATAGATTGAGTATGCCAAATGACGGATAAAGTAGATTTTTCGATCTTACGCCAACTGCAAGAAGATGGTCGTCTTACCAATGTAGAGTTGTCGGAGCGCATTCATTTGTCGCCGTCACCCTGTCTAAGACGTGTCAAAAAGTTGGAACGTGAGCAGGTGATCACAGGTTATAGAGCGACGCTCGATCGAGAGAAAGTAGGGCTTGGCATGACCGTGTTCGTGGATGTGTCACTGGAAAATCATAAAGATCAAACCAGTTCACAATTTGAAACCTCAATCATTGCCATGGCGAATGTGTTGAGTTGCTTTGTGGTGTCAGGGCAATCGGATTATCGCTTGGAAGTGGTGGTACACGACTTAAAAGAATACGAAGCGATACTTCGTACTATCCAAACCTTGCCCTTTGTGAAAGACATACACAGCAACTTTGCCATTCGTGCGGTCAAGACGGATGCTCCGTTGCCGATTCAAGACAGTCAATAAAGAACCCCGTTCGTCAGCGTACCCGTCAAGCACGCTCATTTTGTATGAACTCGAGAAACTGACTTAAGATTTGATTGTGCAGCGCTGCTGGTTTTGTCACCAAATTAATTTCAGAGTTAAATTTATAGGTTTTGGCTAGTAACTTTTTCATGCGTTTTTTTGCCACCCAGTGCTCTGCGTAATGCTCTGGTAAAAAGCCAATGTATGTGCCTGTCAGAATTAAAAAGGCAATGCCTTCGTGATCCGATGCGGTGGCGCAGCAATTTAGCGACTGATAAATCAAGGCAACGTCTGGGGTCATTCGGTGCCCAGTGATCACCGTATTGCTCTGTTCCACTAACGCCTTATCGGGTTTTGCATAGGAAAACAGAGGGTGCTCATCGCTGCAGTATAAGTAGTATTGCTCAGTATACAGAGGGTGATACTCCAGCCCTGATACTTTGTTGTTCGACGGGACCGCACCGACATGGAAACGTCCATCAATCACGCCTTTTTCAATATCGCTGGGTGTCGACATGGTGATGTTGATGTTGATCTTATCACTAAGGTTGCGCAGGTCTTTTAACGCATGGGTAACGCGCATTTGTGGTTGCGTGACGAGATTGTTAACCAGCGCGATGTTTAAGTCACCTCGTAGCTCGTTGTTAATTTGGTTCACATCACTTCTAAACTGTTCAATCGACGCCAGTAGCACTTCTGAGAGACTTAGAACCGCTTCGCCTTCTTCCGTGAGTGTGAGGCCACCGCGACCTCTGTGGCACAGCTTCATGTCCAAGCGTTTTTCTAGATCGCTCATTTGAATTGAAATAGCTGATTTGGTGACACCTAACATAGATTCCGCTGCGGTATAGCTTCCGCACTCAATCACTGTTTTAAACAAACGAATGAGCTTGATATCAAAGTCAGTGATTTGATTGATGAGGGCGCGTTTCTTTTTGGTTTGCATCCACTGAACCTAGGCTTTTTAGTGATTCATTAACTTAACTAAAAAGACTGAAAAAGAACACCTATGGCTTATTCTAAAAATGGGGCTTGGCAGACATTCTATAGAGTTGAATAGAATGCACACTCAGTGCGATACCAACGCAGGTAATAATGGCGATAGAAAGCGATAGCGGCCAGGCTTCGACCATGACAGGGGACACCTGAGAGCAAATGGCACCAAACGCCAGTTGCAAGAATCCCATTAACCCAGCGGCCATACCGCCGTTACTGCCGACACCACCAATCGCCGCCGATTGATAAGACGGCTGACTGATGCCTCGCCCAAGGGTCACTAAGCTCATCGGTAGAAAAAGCGTTAGGTAATGGGTATAGGTGATCATTGGGATCAACAGCAATAATAGCGCACCGAGTAACGCGATTCCGTTACCTAACACAATGGCGCGGTCTTCACTGACGTATTTTGTGACGCGCGTACTTAAAAAGCCACCTAACATGAAGCTCAGGGTGATGCTCATAAACCAATAACCAAATAAATGGCTTGATTGATCAAATGTTGCGGTGATGTAAGGAGAGGCGCTGACAAAAAAATAGAAGCAGCAGGCAATCAACGTATTGGCCAAGGCGTAGCTTCGAAAAGAAGCGTCTTTAAGCAAAGTTTGATAGAGCGTTAACGTCTCTTGGAATGAAAAACGTTTTTTGGCAACCGGATTCATCTTAACGTATTGATTAGACAGTAACAGTAAAAGACCTCCCATAAGTGCCGTCATCACAAAGATATAGCTCCAGCCAAACCAATCTGTAATGTAACTGCCTAATAAAGGGGCAACACTTTGAGATAAGGCAATGGCCATAATAATGTAGCCCATTTTCTGAGGCGCGACTTTATTGCCGTAGCTTTCGACGAGTAACGCACGGGCAATCGAGATCATCGCGGCTCCGCCCAACCCTTGAAAAACACGCCCAACCAGCAGCGTTTCAATGCTCCATTGAAACATGGCTAAACTGCTTCCAAATATAAAGCCAATCAAACCAATACGAAGGCTGCGTTTGAGCCCTTGGGCATTAATCAGCCCGCCTAAACTCAGTTGTCCAATGGCTAGCGCTGCCAAATACAAGGACAAACTCAGCTGTGCGGTGCTGTTGGACACCGCAAAGGTGTCTGCAACGAGAGGCAATACGGGTAACAATGCATTCAGTGCAATAGGGCTGCCCATTGCCATCGTGATCAATACAGGCATCGGGATGGGTTTCATATCGGTTCCGTCAAATCAGGGGTTAGAAATAGGATACTCACTGCTAGATATTTAGTAAACATGTTAAGTAATTCGGCGAAATTGATACAATTATGGATCAGTTTCGCCGAGTGAAAACAGGGGAGGGAGTGAACTAACGTGTGTGGATTCGAGAAGCGTAGGAAGATTTAAGAATCTGTTTTTGATAATCGCAGGGCGTAGCGCTAATGAGTTTTTTGAATTCGCGCATAAAGTGAGGTTGATCGCTGAAGCCTAAATCATTGCCCAATTCAATCAGTCTCAGATCTGACGTTTGATTGATGATGCGGATGGCGCTTTGGCAGCGAACGATGCGGCAGAATGCTTTTGGGGATAGGCCAATTTCATTGCTGAATAAGCGCTGCATGGTGCGTTTACTGATTCCCGTTAACTGCTCAATGTGAGCCACTTGAATGTTGCCACTGTGTTGAATAATGGCTTCTATCACGGTTTGAGTCTTGCTTGACGGTGCCACGATTGTATCGTGAATTAAGTATTGCTCAATAATCTGCGCTTGTGTTGAGAAGTCTTGATTCGCCATCAGTTGTTCCAATAGAAACGTTTTATCTTGTACGAAGTCGAACAGATTTAAACGCTGGCTTATCAGTTCTTTGGTCGAAATATCAAACGATTTAAGAATCGTTCCGGGCATAAAACGAACCCCGAAGTAATGATGACCTTGCTTTAATTTTGCATTTTGCGCGCAGACTGTAGAGCCACAGATCTTGGCGCTGGGGGATTGTTCAGTGCAGTCAAACATGATGTCGACACAGCCATCTGGGATAGCAAAGGTTGTATCAGAGTGCTCTCCTGCCTGAAAACGATAGATCTGAGAGACGCCATGAATCTGTGGCGCGTATTGATAGACATCCGATTGCGAATGTATGACGAACCATGGCTGCTCTCCTGTACCAATGTGTGCTGTTGTCATAGTGATTACCTTTTTTATAATTTTTACTTACAACATTGCCGATTCAAAATCCTTAATTGGCGCAAATATTCAATATTTATGCAGTTCACTTATCTAAAGTATTTCTAAACGTCATTCATAGGTAGACAGATCTCCAGTGTATGACTTCGAGCTTTATAAAAAATATTAACTCGTTTTAGATAGGTATGGCTATGACTGAGAATACTAAGATTGATTTCATCTACCTTTCAGAAGAAGACATGATCAAAGCTGGCGTCACCGATATGGCGCAATGCGTAGATACAATGGAAGAGATGTTTGGGTTGCTACATCATGGCGACTATCGCATGGCGGGGCCCAACAATGATTCGCATGGGGCAATGATTACCTTTCCAGATGAGTCACCTTTTCCAACCATGCCTAAGCCTACGGCAGATCGTCGCTTGATGGCGATGCCGGCTTATCTAGGTGGCAACTTTCAAACCAGTGGTGTGAAGTGGTACGGCTCTAATATTGCTAACCGTGAACGCGGCTTGCCACGTTCTATTTTGTTGATGATCTTGAATGACATTGAAACGGGCGCGCCATTAGCATTTATGTCTGCAAACCTTCTTTCGGCTTACCGAACAGGTGCAATTCCTGGTGTGGGTGCACGTCATCTGGCGCGTAAAGACGCCAAGGTGATTGGCCTTTTAGGTCCCGGCGTGATGGGGAAAACGACCGTTGCCTCGTTTATGGCGGTTCGCCCAAACGTCGATACGATCAAGATCAAAGGTCGTGGTCAAAAAAATCTGGACGCGTTTGTCGAATGGGTCAAAGAAAACTACCCGCAACTTAAAAATGTACACGTCGTGGACAGCGTAGAAGAGGTTGTACGTGGCTCCGATCTGGTTTCTTACTGTAACTCTGGCGAAGTAGGCGACCCGTCGAAATACCCAATGGTGAAACATGAATGGGTGAAACCTGGCGCATTCCTAGCGATGCCAGCGAGTTGTATGTTGGACGATGGCATGAGCAGCGACAACGTGCGTAAAGTGATGGACAGCATTGGTCTCTACAAAGCGTGGTACGAAGAAGTACCGAAACCTGCGCACCATACTATTCCATTGGTCGGTATGCGTTTCATGGACATGATCGATGACAAATTAATGTCTGAGTCAGACCTTGAAGACCTAGGGGCGATTGTCGCTGGTGATACCCCAGCGCGCCAAAATGACGAAGAAATCATCATTATGTCGGTTGGTGGCATGCCGGTAGAAGACGTGGCATGGGCAACGGTTGTCTACCGTAACGCAATCGAAAAAGGCATCGGTGTTCCTTTAAATCTTTGGGATACCCCAGTGTTGCGCTAACAACGTGACTGACGATCTAAATTCTAACTAATCACATTCCATAGGTGTGTAAATGACTAAAATTGTTAAAGTAAAAACTGGCTCTAAGTTTGAAGAAATCGCCAGCTACTCTCGTGTTGTGGCCGTTGATAACTGGATTTATGTATCAAATACAGCAGGGCGTAATCCAGACACGCAGGAAATCCCAGAAGATGTCATTGAGCAAGCCGAGCAAGTATTCAAAAACATTGAACGTGCTCTGGTACCGGTTGGCGCTAGTTTGAAAGACGTTGTGGTGTCGCGCGTGTTTATCCAAGACCCAGAGGATACGGCAAAAGTCATGGAATTCATCGGTACGAAATTCCGTGGCGTAGACCCAGTGACAACCGTTACATGCCCACCTCTAGGTTCTACTGTGTACAAGGTTGAACTAGAAGTAACGGCTTACCGTGGTGCTTCTGAAGCAGACGTTGAAACAATTAACGTTTCTCAATAATTAGATTGTTAAGTAAAGCCCTCTCAATTAAGGAGGGCTTTTTGAGGTGAAATATCTATGACGATTACGCTAGAACGAATAGCAACGCAGGATACGTTGCCTGATTCAACATCCGTGGTCATTATCGGCGGGGGTATCGTTGGCGTGTCGGCTGCTTTAGCTTTGGCTGAACGCAACATACCGGTTGTGGTCATCGAAAAAGGTCATCTTGGAGGAGAGCAATCGTCTCGAAATTTGGGCTGGATTCGTAAAACCAGCCGTCATGTTGACGATGTGCCTTTGGCCTTAGCCGCGGATCGTCTGTGGGCACAAATGCCCGAACGTATTGGCTCAGACGTGGGTTATAAGCAATCTGGCATCATGTTTCTGTCACAAACCGATGAACAGCTAGCCATGCATGAAGGCTGGCTAAAATCTGTTGAATCATTGGATCTGGGTTCTAAGCTGTTAAGCCAAAAAGACATTGATCAGCACGTTCCAGGTGGCCAAGGTCAGTGGAAAGGGGGCTTGTACACACCGACGGATGGTAAAGCGGAACCGTCTATTGCGGTGCCAGCCATGGCGAAAGCGGCCATGGCGAAAGGTGCTGTCTTTGTGCAAAACTGCGCTGTAAGAACACTGCAAACCAGCGCGGGTAAAATCAGTGGTGTCGTGACAGAGAAAGGAGAAATTCTGTGTGACCAAGTATTGCTAACAGGTGGCGCCTGGTCGCGTCGCTTCCTGGGTAACCATGGCATTTCATTGCCTACCTTACCATTGGTGTGTTCGGTATTGCGCACAAAACCCATGGACGGGCCAACCGACATTGCCGTAGGTGGACCGGACTTTTCTTTTCGTAAACATCAAGATGGCGGCTATATCATTACCCAACGCGGTAAATTGGATGCGCCGGTGACACTGGACCATTTATTAATTGGCAGCAAATACTTAGATCAATTGCGTACTCAGCGTAGTTTCTTGAAAATCTCGTTCGGCTGTACCTTCTTTAAAGATATAGCGTTAGGGCGCCACTGGAAAAGTGACAGTGTCTCGCCATTTGAAAAAGTGCGAGTCAATAACCCTGACGTTAACCATGGCTTAAACCAAGATGCGTTGAACAATCTAAGTAATGCATGGCCAGTGTTTGAGAAGGCTGAAATTGAGGAAGCTTGGGCTGGGATTATTGATGTGACACCTGATTCTAACCCCGTGATTGACCGCATTGCCGAGATACCAGGCTTAACGGTTGCAACAGGTTTTTCAGGGCACGGTTTCGGTACGGGACCTGCTGCGGGTCAACTCGCAGCGGACTTGGTCAGTAATGAATCCCCCATTATTGACCCAAGCCCGTACCGATTCTCGCGTTTCTGATGTCGTTAGAAATGTCCCGAAAGAGCTATTCTTAAAGGATATTTAGATCGATACAATGATCGTGTGGTAATGGATGACTGCAAAATGATTGAAATAGATATGAGTTCTGCCCTTACTCACTATTCGCGCAATGTAAATTGCGCTTTTTTTTATTTTCCGCTAGCAGAAATATCAATCACTTCTTTTAAAAGCTGGCTAAGCTGCTTTACTTTATCTTCCCCGAGTTTGTCCACAATTTGTTTATAACCGGCGTCGACATTCGGTCGAAATTCTTTGACTAACGCTTTAGCTTCCTCGGTTAGAGATAACAGTGTGATGCGCTGATCTTCATGAGAGCGCTTGCGAATAATCATTTTTTCTTCGACAAAGCGATTAACAATCCGTGTCAGGCTAGGGCTTAAAATACAGCATAAATGCGCAAGCTGTTTTGCTTCCAATTCTTCATGATCGTTTAAAACACGAAGCACTCGCCACTGTTGTTCTGTAAAGCCCGCCTTAAGAAGTACGGGGCGAAAGAAAGTCATGGCAGATTCGCGTGCACGCAGAAGTTGGAGGGTCAGTGAGTCTTCGAGTTTTTTCATAGACGTGTAAGCTGCTCTGTCTGGGGAACGTTAATTGAGCCCTTATTTTATAAGGATCGTTTTACTATGAACAGCATTAGTCGTACTCATTTCTATGCGATGCGAGAAGAGGCGAGTGTGTGGATTTTTGAACTGCATGCAAGAATACGCGTCAGAATTGAAACATAAAAAAACTAAGGCCGTTTGATCTGCCTTAGTTTTTAAATGAAGGGACTGATGAGTTTAAGTGTGTGCGTTATGACAGTTGCTTCAAAAGTGTTTGCAGTTGTAGCTTGAAGCTTTGATATTGTTCATCGTCAAAAGAACTGAACACTTCGTCGGTCTGTTGCTTGGAAATAGCCCAAAGTCGGTCTGCCATCTCCAGCCCTTTGTCAGTAAGGGCCATCGCTTGGTTTATTAAGCCTGACGTTTGCAAACGTTCTATCCCAGCTTGGACATCCGGCTCTGGAATGGTCACCAAGTTGGTGAGGTCATCGTATGACACATTGGGTGCATCGCTTAATACTAATAATAAACGAGCTTCACTGGAGCTAAGCCCGGTAGCTGACTGCTTTGGCAGGTAGTTTTCTTGCAGTTTTTGCAAAACCTTATTCATCAGATAGATGGCGCTGTTGTGCAGACGTTCTAGCGTTTCAGGTGAGGCGACATTTTTATCAGGTGATTGTGTTCCGGTAAACGGAATGGCGCCCGCATAACTGCCTTGTACGTACAACAGTGGGCTACGACCATTATTTTCAAACGCTACCACTTTACCGATCATAATCCAGTGGTCACCGCCGTCGACAATTTGATAATTTTCACACTGGAAATTGGCCGCCGTATTGTGAAGTAGTGGCGCTTGGCCAGCGCCCGCTTCAAATGCCACGTTGGCAAATTTGTCATCACTTGGACGGGCAAAGTTATTAGACAAATCAATCTGATCGGCCGCCAAGATGTTGACGGCGAAATGCGAGGCTTTTTCTAGAATCGGGTAGCTGCTTGACTCTTTGACAATGCTCCATAAAACCAAGGCAGGATCAAGTGAAACGGAGTTAAAGCTGTTTGCGGTCACACCGACTTTGGTGCCATCTTCAGCTTGCGCCGTAATAACGGTGACACCGGTTGCGAAGTTACCAAGACAACGACGAAATTCTTTAGGATCAAAACTCATAATTAGGGTGCTCTCTATCAATAGTAGTGGTTAAACGTAGGGAGAATGCTCAGACCTTTCTTAAAGAAGGGAAGGGTCTGGCTCAAGGCCCATCAGCTCACGTCCTAATATTTGTGCACAGACATCGTAGTCGGTGTAGGCGTGGGCACCACACATATGCGTATCACGGAATAAACGTTGTGCTTCTTTGTCGAGCATCCATTGTGTTGCTCCGATGGCATTAAACAAACGGTCCACCGCTTCGATACTCATTTTGACAGAATACGCTTGATTGGTACGCCAGTAGGCCAACTCTTCACGCGTTGGGTAACGATGCGCTTCTGCAAACGCTTTATGCTCATCCCAGGTCTTTTCCATAAAGGCACGTGCTGCCATGACTTGGTGCTTTGACTCCGCTAGACGCATTAAGGCAGGCGTAGCCGCATGAACTTTTGCACCTGTGTATGCGCGAACTCGGGTGGACGTTACTTCTTGGAACACTTCGACCATGCGTTCAGCAACCCCTAGTGCCATCGCAGCAAAGCCAGAGGCAAAATAAGGGCGGTAGGGAGCGTAAAAAATCTTACTATCAGGGTATAAATCGTAACCAGCCGATTTGCCTTCCATCATGTCTTTGGCTTTTTGAATACGATGTTCTGGTACAAAAGCGTCTTTAATCACCAGTGTTTTGGTACCGGATCCTTTCATCGCCATTGCGTGCCAATCATCATCAATGTGGTAATCAGAACTTGGGATGACAGCAAAACAGTAATCTTTTGCGCCTTCAGCATTATCACGTAAGAAGCCAACAATGGCCCAGTCTGCGTGGTCACAACCACTGCTCCATTTCATATCACCATTAAAAATGATGCCGCCTTCGGCTTCTTGATAGCGTCCAAATGGGGCAATACTACTGCTGGCCATCGCATCTGGATTTTCTTTCCAAACATCGTCTTGCAGCTGTTTTGAAAACAACGCCATTTGATGGTTATGCGTGCAAAGTAAGCTAAAGGCCCATGCCGTGCTGCAACAGGCGCCTGCCAGTGCTGCAATGCAATCACAGAATTCAGGTAAGGAAATCTCATAACCACCATACGCTTTTGGCAAAAAAGCTTTATGTAAACCGACTTTTTTTAGCAGTTCGATATTTTCTTTAGGGACTTGGCGCAACGCTTCTGTTTTGCTTGCATTTTCGGCGATCGCAGGTAGGACAGATTTAAGGTCTTCTAGTAATGGGTTGTGACGTTTCATGCCATTCTCTCTTATTGTTATCGTGAAAGTAACTTTATTATTGGTCTAATCGGTAGGTGTTTGAATGGACATTTCTCAAGGACTTCTAGGACATTTCTAGAAAAAAAGTCGTGTTTAAATGAGTAAGAGGCAAAAAATCTGATGTCGAGTGGTGAGCTATCAGCGCGATTATATCGGCAGTTAGGTGTGTAGGCTGGAGCCTGAAAGACGCACACACTGGTTGGTTGTGTCAAACACAATCAATCAGTGTGTTGAGTGGCGCTAATAGGATTTATGACGCACGTTTTATGGTCTGCGAAGGCAACTCCGCAAACAGCGTACGATACTCAGAGGCAAAGCGGCCGTAGTGAAGAAAGCCCCATTTTGCAGCGATATCTTGAATATTGTATTGATTAGAATAATGCAATAAATCTCGATGTGCGGCATTAAGTCGCATGATCCTAAGATAGGACATAGGGCTTAAGCCGAAGGTTTCTTGGAAGCAGTATTGCAGTTTGCGGCGGCTGGCACCCACAACATTGCATAACTCGAGAATAGTGGGTGGGGTATCTAAATTGGCAAGGACATACTCTCGCGCTCGGTCGACCATGACTTTGCGTGCCAAAGGTGTTATTGCGTAATTATCCCCTGAATCAGCTAGGTCGATTAAGTGTTGCATGATCGTACCTTTGATGCCGTTTTGAATTCGGGAGTATTCCAGTTGTTGTGTCGACAGGTCTGATGAAAAAATTGTATGCAAACAATCACTCAACTCCTCACCAAAACAGGCTTCTTTTAGGTAGGTAGAGCTTGCGTAGCTGTTTAAGCCAGACTCAATGCCTTGATTGCTTAACATGTTTTTTATCACGTCTAAATCAACACTGATGCAAAAGATATCTAGGTTGCTAGGTGTATGAATCTCAGGTAAGCGATCGGCTGGCGCAATCAAAATATGATTGGCCACCGATAGGTGCCCATCACAGTAAAACTCTTGCGTATGCTGGCGAGCAGGTACGCTGAATGTTAAGAAGTTCTTCATTGCTTGCCCTGTTTTAACCAAGGCTTGATTGGAACGATCTCTAATTAATTGCAAATCATCGAACGCTAGTTCGGTTACTTCGCCCTCGAATTGGCCATCAGTTACTTGATCACAAGTGATCTGCCAACCTCTCCATGCCGCTGAATGCTCTTCCGTATTGTGGGTCACCTCGTGGTGATAGGTTAAGTCTTGTTGAGCTTCGTGGTTCATGGGAGCCCCTCCAAACAGCTAAAGTTCAAGATATAAACATCGGTGAATAACTTACATATGTAAAGGTTGATGAAGCAGTTTTGCCAAAACTGGATAGTGATTTGTTGAAATAAAAGAGGATGGTGTTTACAAAAAGTGCAAATTTACTTCCAAGTTCGATTTAAAAGCGATCGATATGAAACGCCGAGCAAGGTAGGAGTATAAAAATGTCCCCAACGGGACATAGAGCATAGACAGACGCAAGTGTAATTTTTACTTATAACAAACAAAAGGAAGCATAAAAATGAATAAGAGCATGAAACTAATTCTTGCCCCAATCGCATGCACTATGCTGATGGGGGCTGTATCGACGGCCGCGAATGCTGCGGAATACCCTAATCGCCCAGTTCGTTTTATTGTGCCATGGCCTCCTGGCGATATAGAAGACATCTTGACTCGCCGAATCGCTGAAGAAATGTCAAAGCAGACAGGCGTACCAGCGACCGTTGTAAACAAGCCTGGTGGTGGCGGTGTGTTAGGCGCGACATCGGTAGCACAATCGCGCCCTGATGGCAGCGTGATTGGTTCTTTTGTTGTGGACTTGGTGACCTCTGCCGTGGTCGGTGGTAATGCGCCGTATGACAAAGACGCGTTCGAACCGATTGGTATTTTCTTAGACTACCCGTTCGTATTAGCAACCAAAGCGGATTCTCCTTATAACAATCTTGCTGAACTGGCGGAATACTCGAAAGATCACAATATCTCCCTAGGCCACTTTGGGTACCAAGCGCTTCCAACTGCTCTTACATTCCAAGCGGCGGATAAATTGGGTATCAAAATCGCCTCAGACTCTGCTTTCAATGAATTGAACTGTGCGGCGCTGGCAAATGGCGATGCCGACATTGCCAACACAACCACTCAGCAAATATTGCCTTGCTTGGATTCTGGTGATGTGAAGTTATTAACATCGTTTACTTATGATCGTCTTATTATTGCCCCAGATGTACAAACATTGAATGAAGCGACAGGTATTACGCAAACGCTTTGGAATGGCTTGTTCGTTAAAAAAGGCACGCCGCGTGACATTAAAGAGAAAATCTCAGTCATTGCTCAGCAAGCCCTACAGTCACCTGAAGTTATTAAGCTTCAAGAGTCAACGGGTGCCGGTGTTTACTGGACAGATATGGATGATGCGGAAAAACGAATCGAACTGGACTATGAAAGTGCGAAAAAACTTTCAGAAGCAATGTAACGCACAGTTTAGCGCGATAAAAATTGGCTCAAAATAAAAATGGTGTATGAAACATGGCAATTAATATCATTAACCCTGCAACCAAATCCGTTTATAAAAGCATTGAAGAGACTGACTCTGCTGGCTTAAATGCAGCGGTTGAAAATGCCAAAAGCGCATTTGAAATCTGGCGCAAAACATCGGCTGCAGAACGCACGCAAGCCATGCATCGCGTGGCAGATGAAATCGAAGCTTGTGGTGCTGAGTTGGCTGAAATTATTGTTTCGGAGCAGGGCAAACCCATGGCCATCGCGCAAATGGAAGTTGGCGGTGCTGCAGGTTGGACTCGTTATAATGCCGAGTTAAGCCTAGAACCCGTTGTAATAGAAGACAGTGCAGAGCGTTATGTAGAGGAACAAAGACTGCCTGTGGGCGTCGTGGCCTCTATTACGCCTTGGAATTGGCCGTTAATGATTGCCGTGTGGCACATTATGCCAGCGCTTCGTGCAGGTTGTAGTGTGGTGATCAAACCGGCTTCAACGACACCAATAAACACGATCAAACTCGCTGAAATCATCAATAAGCACACGGTACCAAACTTGGTTCAAGTGGTCATTGGCGGAGGGCGCGCGGTAGGTGAACCGTTGGTGAAACACCCAGATGTAAAGAAACTGGTTTTCACGGGTTCCACGCCAGTCGGTAAGCATTTAGCGCAAATCGCTGTAGCGGATCTGAAGAAAGTGACCCTTGAGCTAGGTGGTAACGATGCGGGTATCGTGTTGGAAAACGCGGATATCAGTAAGGTCGCTGAAAAGATCTATATGACTTCGTTTATCAATATGGGTCAAACCTGTGCCTGTTTGAAACGTTTGTACGTACATCGCTCTAAGTACGAAGCCTTGTCGGATGCCTTGACGAAAATTGCGGCAGCGCAAGTTGTTGGTAATGGTATGGATGAGGGAGTGACGTTTGGTCCAGTGCAAAATGAAAAACAATTTAATAGTGTCAACGCTATGATTGAAGAAGCCAAAGCGGCGGGTGCTGAAGTGATTCAACCATCATTGCCTGCTGGGCTAAATGGTTATTTTATCGCGCCAACACTGATTAAAGATCCTAAACATGACATGTCTGTGGTTTGTGAGGAGCAGTTTGGTCCGGTATTACCGATCATTCCTTACGATAACCTAGAAGAGGTGATGTCTCATGCGATCCATAAGGAGTTTGCCTTAGGGGGCTCTGTTTGGGGGGAAGAATGCCCCGAACGCGATTGGGTGGTAGAGCAATTAGACTCCGGTACCGTTTGGATCAATAACCATGCAGAGGTGTTACCGCATATTCCATTTGGTGGTAACAAAGATTCCGGTATGGGCGTTGAGTTTGGTCAAGAAGGCTTGCTTGAGTACACCGTTCGTAAAGTGGTAAATCGAGCAAAATAGAAAGTAAAAAGCGCAGTTATCAGTAAGATAGCTGCGCTTTTTTTTGGGGATTAGAATGAAGAACATTCTGTATGCTTCGGATTTAGAAAAAGGGAGTCGAGTTGTACTGCATGCCGCATTAGAGCAAGCGATACAGACGAATGGAAAAATCTTCTTTTTACACGTGTCAGATCAGTTTCATCGCGGACAAGATGAAATGATGAGTGGCTATGAAATTAAAGAGGCTCATGATAAGCACTTAGAGGCACTTAAAAAAGAAATCAGTGCTTATATGAGAACACGTATTCATAACTTTATCGTCGAAGAGCTCGAAACGTCTTCTGTCGATGAAAACGCTATAGAAGTGGTAGTAACCTTTGGTGATCCAGCAAAGAAAATTGTTCAAGTGTCTAAAGAGATTGGCGCTGGAATGATCGTAATGGGGGATCGAAGAGTCAATGCATTATCTCGTCTTTTCCTAGGTTCTACGGCGCAAAAAGTGATTCATAATGCTGCGATACCGGTGTTGATCGTACCCATTTCAAATACTGTTAAAAGCAGTAAACAAGGAGGGTAGGATGGATCAAGCGCAACGTAAGTCGAAACTTTTCTTCATCGTAACGTTCGTGGTTACCATGTATCTAATCTTCAGTTTTCCAGAACATACAACGGAAATGAAACGCGCACGCGGCTGGTATACACAACCCTTTGTTGCTCCTCTTGTTGGTCTAAGTGTACTGGCGTTTTTCTCATTTCTGAAACTCTTAACCGTACTGCGCCCTCAACCAGGCGACGATACGATCGTAAGGGGATTGATCGATAATTTACCCTATTATCAAATTGTTCTGATTACAGGGACTTTGTTTATTGTCTATATCTACGCAATTGGTGTGATTGGCTTTGCGGTCTCTACCTTACTCTTTGTCCTGTCTCTGCTTTGGCTTAGCCGCCTCTTAACTTGGTTCTGGGCATTTTATGCTTTGGTTGCAGTCACTTTAATCGTTTTGATCTTCCGCGTTGGTGTCAATATTTGGTTTCCAGATGTCACCTTATACGAAACGCTTTTCAGCGGTGAACTGCTTTATTTTATGAACAGCTATTTATAGAGAGCAACGATGGAACTCATTACTTTAGGTTTAAATGAAGTCTTCAGTGGCGGTGTTATATGGGCTGTCATAATTGGTGCGTTGATTGGGGTGACAATCGGCTCAATTCCAGGCTTAGAGCCTGCGGGCGTGATGGCGATTTTGTTGCCATTGACGTTTTCAATGGAGCCGCTGTTTGGTGTGACACTGCTTTTAGGTGTATACGGGGGGGCTTGGTATGGTGGAGCCATTCCAGCCATATTGATGAATACCCCGGGGACGCCAGTGGCCGTGCTGACGACCTATGATGGTTATCCGATGGCAAAGCGAGGAGAAGGTAAAAAAGCGCTTTCCATCGCTTATACGTCTTCGTTTTTTGGCGGGATCATCTCGGTTTTATCATTGGTGTTCTTTGCGCCCATGTTGTCTCAAGTGGCGACCTTATTCGGCTCGGCTGAGTTTGCCATGCTGGCCTTATTAGGAATGGTGTTTGTAGTGCTGGCACATAACAAATTTGCCATCGAAGCGGCGGCCATGATTGGCTTGGGCATGTTCTTAGGAACCATCGGTATTGACCGATCTTATAATACTCAAGTGTATACGTTCGATGAGCCTTTCTTATTAGCGGGCATCCCATTAGTGCCAGCTGTAATTGGTTTGTTTGCCATGTCGCAGGCTTATATTTTACTGTCTAAGAAGAGTGGCGACTCGTTTAAAACGAAATTAGAAGGATCAGGGCACTTTAGTGGTTTTACGGTGCTGCTACGAAATAAAGTAACGGCGATACGTTCTGCTATTTTAGGCGTGGTTATGGGATTGTTACCGGGTGTGGGAGAGTTCGGTTCGCAATTCTTTTCCTATACGTTGGCGCAAAAGTTCTCCAAAAATCCGGAAGAGTTTGGCAATGGTGCGGAAGCCGGTATTGTCGCGTCGGAGACCTCAAATAATGCGGTAACCGCTTCGGTGATGATTCCATTGTTGGCTTTTGGTATACCTGCGGATGCCTTGATGGCGATGTTATTATCGGTCTTTATGGTGCATAACTATATTCCTGGACCACGTTTGTTTGCTGAGCATCCTGAGTTTATTTCGGGCCTATACGTATCATTGTTCTTTATGAATGTGTTTGTGTTTGCCTACTTAACGTTTGCATCGAAATACATTGTCAACATTACACGTATTCGAGGACGTTTTATTGGTGCTCTGATTTTTGTACTGGCGTTCCTTGGTGCGTACAGTCAAAACTATCAAATTACCGATGCACTGATTGCGTTAGGCTTTTCTGTGATTGGCTATATTATGAAACGCAATAATATCCCCGCCGTCCCGATCATTTTAGGGTTGGTACTGGGGCCGGTTTTCCTTGATCGAATGAGGCAGGCGCTGGGGGTGTCAAATGGTGAGTTCGGTATCTTTATAGACCGCCCGATCTCTTTGACGTTACTCACGTTAACAATTGGATCAATTGCAATCTTTACCATTAGTAAGCTAAAAGCTCGTTAGGTAAAGCTCTTTTAGCCATAAAAAAACGCTCAATTGAGCGTTTTTTTATGGCTGATCATCAAGGATAAGCTCTGATGATTTAAACGGGCCTATATACTATCATTCGACTAGAGAATGCTCGAATAAGTCAGCTAATTGGCACTGAGCCACGACTGACTTGATTTGCTTTTCAATTTGCTAAAAACCTGGGCTTTTAGCGTATCTAGTTCCCTAGTGCCATTAGCTTTCTATTAATACTGGAATGCGTAATTAAGAAATATTGGCGCCTCATGCAATACCATTGGCGTGATTTGCAAGTTTTTAGATCGTGTTTTCTCTTACAGTGAATCGACATTAACGATAACGACAGAGGAATCAACATGACACTTAAAACGGCACTTATTACAGGTGGAGCAACAGGAATTGGTAAGGCCACGGCTAAAAAACTGATTAGCCAAGGCGTGAATGTGGTTATTTCAGGGCGTCGAGAAGAGTTAGCTAGCGGTGCTATAGCTGACATTGAATCCGTTGCCATTAATGGCGCTATCGTTAAGTTTATTCGCAACGATGTGACGGATGAAACAGCTATCCAGCAAATGATTGCACAGGTAGTCTCTGAATTTGGGCGCCTAGATATGGCTGTTAACAATGCAGGTGTCTATAACGAAGCCGCAACGCTTGATCAATCTGATACGAAAAAGTTTAATGAAATGATTGATGTGAATGTGATGGGCGTCTATTACTGCATGAAAAATGAAATTGCTCAGATGCTTAAGCAAGGTGGTGGCGCGATTGTAAACTTAGCGTCTATTGCTGGATTAAACGGTGTACCAATGACGGGAACTTATGTGGCTACCAAGCATGCTGTAGTCGGGCTTACAAAGTCTGCGGCAATAGACCATGCAGTTCAAGGTATTCGTATTAATGCGATTGCACCGGGGGCTATCAGAACAGACATTATCGCAGAGCATATTGCCGCCAATGAAGAAGGGCTTGCAGCCATGCACCCAATTAATCGTTTGGGCTATCCTGAAGAAATAGCTAATGGAATTGCATGGCTACTTTCCGATGAAGCAAGTTTTGTCATAGGGCATACCTTAAATATTGACGGTGGTTATCAAGCCAAATGAGTACTTCAGATCGAAATACACTCCCAGCAGCATTTTGGTTGGGAGTTGATAAATTAGGCGTCAGCCGGTCCCAGTTAGTTCGGTTGGCGGGCTTACCTTTATCAATTGGTCATACTCAAAGTAAAGTATCCACAGCGCAATTTTTTGCGCTGTGGAGTGCATTGGAGCGGCTTAAAAGCGTAGATGTTGGTATTGAACTGATGACGATGTTGGATCGCAGCGTATTGCCACCGTCATTTTTAGTGGCATATCATGCCAGAACATTTCGAGATGCCTTACAACGTGTAGTCCGTTTTAAATCATTATGCGCGCCAGAAGAACTGAAACTCGAAACTGACGAGCCATATATAAAAGTTATTACGCATTGGATTTTTGCAGGAGATTCACCACCACCTTCCCTGATGGATGCAACTTTTAGCTCCATTGTTGCGCTTGGACGTCATGGCACTGAAACACCACTGAAGAACATCAAGCTGGAGCTACGACGAGATAAATCAGAAGCAGTGATGGCCTATTTTCAATGTCCGATCAAATGGAATGCAGAACAAGATGTACTGTATTTGCATACAAGGGAATTAGAGCTGCCTTTTATCAATTTCAATGACGAACTCACCTCCATGCTTGATAACGTATTAGATGAACAATTAAATCAACATCAAGTCAATTCATCTTATACTGAAAAAGTGCGCTGGTTGCTTAGAAAAACGCTGACCGCTGGGCGTCCCGAATTAAAAGCGATTGCCCGCGAACTCGCTATTAGTGAACGTTCGTTACAACGCCAACTCAATAATGAAGGCGGTAGTTTTCAAGCAATTCTATCCGATACTAGGCATGAATTGGCATTGGATTATTTACGTAATGCGAGTTACGAATTAAGTGAAATTGCCTATATGTTGGGCTATGAGGATCAGGCTTCTTTCTTCCGAGCGTTTCAAAATTGGCAGCATATTTCCCCTGCCAAATGGCGTGATGCAGTATTAAAGCAAGGCTAATATAATGAATAACCAAAAAATAAATTAAATGTTTAAGCAAGCCTTTAATATAGTATAGCGCCATCAAGTTATCCGCTTTAAATAATCGTTATTTGTTTACTTCATTAATAAACCAATCAATCACTAACCCGATTGCGGCGGTGGATTTATAATCAGAACAAATATGATACCCACGCCGTGGGGATTTAAGGACAGGATTGAACGCAATTAACTTACCTTCTTCAATTTGTTTATCTAACAAACCTTTCCAGCCAAGACAAAGACCTTGACCAGCAATGGCTGCCTCAACAACAAGCGGGTAGTTTTGGTAACAAAAGATTATAGGTTGATCCGGTATATTAACGCCCAGTGCAGATGACCAGTTGTCCCAGTTTACCCACCTAGGGTCATTTTGATCTTTATGTAAGAGCGGAAGCGATCTCAAATCTCCTAATACTTTACCCGATGAGAGGTTTAATTTTTTAGCCAAATCTGGGGAGCATACAGGAAAAACTTCTTCTTCGATAAGTAGTTTTTCAAACTGATATTGCCCTAATTCATTGCAAAAATGAAATGAGATATCAGAATTTAATGAAAGCATATCCTGTTTACTATTCGTTGGACGAATTTCAAATAGATAGTCTGGGAACTGGCGTTGTAATTCTGTCAACCTTGGCATCAGCCAATAAAAGGCAAAGCCAAAATAGGCGCTAATAGACACCTTTACCTTTGTCTCAATCAAGTTAGATTTTACTTTTTCTAACGAAGATAAAAGCGGACCTAAGCCGTTTTTCATGTCTTTATAAAATCTTTGGCCTGCTTCGGTTGTTACAATCGGTTTTTTAGACCTGTCGAGTAAGATGCCTCCTACATATTCCTCTAACGCTCGAATGCGTTGAGATACTAATGGCTGAGTGATGCCTAATTCTCTTGCTGCACTAGTCATAGAGCCTTTTTTTACAGTCATCTCAAAAGCGATAAGTGCCGCGATAGATGGATAGTCAGTTTCTTTTATCATTAGAGTTCTGCATGTAACACATTAGGGTTTAAGTCTGCCTTGTTGGAAGAATAAAACAGATACTGATGCCAATATATGGGAGGGACAAATATGAAACAAGTAACACTTTCAGTCAACAAAGAGAATAATGCTTTGTTAGGCCAGTTTGATGAGAAGAGCATTGAGCTACCTGCTTTATGGCTTCGAGAGCGCTGTCAAGACGAACTGCACTTAGACAGAGTAACCAAGCAACGTCTTTTCGATCCACATCAACTTCCCGAAGACCTTCGTGTTAAGAAAATAGAGTCTCTATCTGCAGATAAACTGCAAATCTCATTCAGCGATGGTTATGAAGGAACTTATAACATAAATGAATTTGATGCTGATTTTGACATTTGGGATGGGGCGCCAGAACCAAAGCCATGGTTAAGCGATGTCGAGAAATCTAATTTCTATGTGGAATATGATGACCTAAGATCAGAAAAAGGTCTTTTTAATGCACTAAAAACCTTTATAACATATGGCCTTATTATCGTTAATGGCGTACCTGAGCGCTCTGACACTGTCCTAGAGGTCGCCGAATTTTTCGGTCATGTCCGTCAAACTAACTTTGGTAAATATTTTGAAGTCTATACTCGACCAGACTCTAACGATTTAGCCTATCGCTCCGTACCTCTTGGGCCACATACTGATAACCCTTATCGAGATCCCATGCCAGGTATACAGCTACTGCATTGTATTAAAAATGAAACTACAGGTGGATTATCAACACTTGTTGATAGTCTTTCTGTTATAGAGCAGCTACGTAAAGAAGACCCTTATGGCGTCGAACTACTAAGCACAATACCTGTTCGATACCGTCACTTCGATCAAGATGTCGACCTCATTGAGCGCCGCACTATGATTCAGTTGGATTCGGCTGGACGAGTTGAAGGCGTCGCCTACAGTCCCAGATTAGATTTTCTCCCGTTATTGCAACAGGAAGAGCTAAAAGTATTTCACCGAGCACGCAAGAGGTTGGGGCAGTTGTTCTCCGATGAACGCTTTGAATGGCGCTTCAAACTAGAACCAGGCCAGCTTCAAATGTTCCATAACACTCGAGTCTTACATGGTCGAACCTCTTTTGATCCGAGTGAAGGATTTCGCCATTTACAGGGCGCCTATATCGATCTTGATGAGCCTAAAGGGCGTTATTTAGCTCTCAAAAGAAAGCTCTTTGCGTAAACCTAAAACAAGCAGGAGAAAGAAATGGAAAAAGTACAGTTTCGCCAAATGAAAGATGGCACAAAAGAAGAATACGAATTTTTAGAAAAGCATGAACGTGACTATGCGGCGGGCTTACCTGATCGAATTCTTAGTGCCCTTAGAAACCTTGAAAATAGCTTGTCAGGTTATCAAGTAACAAGATTAGGACATTCTTTACAAACAGCAACTCGAGCAGAGGCCGATGGCGCAGACGAAGAGATGGTTCTTGCTGCACTTATACATGACATAGGAGATGACCTTTCTCCATACAACCATTCGCAACTTGCCGCTTCGATTTTACGTCCATATGTACGGCCTGAAGTTACATGGATTATTAATCAACATGGCTTATTTCAAAATTATTACTACATACACTTTTATGGAGGGAACCCTAATGAGCGAGACTACCTCAAAGATCACCCTTGGTATCAAAAATGCGTCGATTTCTGCGAGAAATGGGATCAAGCATCATTCGACCCAGATTACCCTACCAAACCTTTAGAATATTTCGAGCCATTAGTCCGAAAAATTTTCACAAGGCCAGCTTTTTCCGAACAATACGTAGGCTCACAAACAATGGGTAAAAGCTCAGTTGATATAGCTATGTCGGGAGTAGCGATATGAATAAAAATGTCCTAACGTGCAACAACATGCTTGAAGCAATAGGCAATACACCTGTTGTTAAGCTTAATAATATCCTCCCCGCTGGTTGTGCTGATGTTTATGTAAAACTGGAATATTTCAACCCGACTGGCTCTTATAAAGATCGAATGGCAAAAACCATGATTGAAGAAGCCGAAAAGCGGGGAGAATTAAAAGCTGGTATGACGATCGTAGAAGCAAGCGGAGGCAGCACTGGCTCTTCACTCGCATTCGTTTGTGCTGTAAAAGGTTATAAATTTAAAATTATATCATCGAATGCATTTGCCCCAGAGAAATTAAAAACTATGGACGCATTTGGTGCAGATGTAGAAATCATACACAGTGAATCGGGAAAAATTAGTGCTGACCTGATTCCCAAGATGATTAGCCAATCTGATGAATATGGAAAACTTGCAGATTTTTATCCCACCGACCAATTTTCAAATCGAGATGCATTAATTGGCTACGAAGTGATTGGCCAAGAGATCGTGCAACAATTTCCACAAGGTGTTGATGCATTTTGTGGGGCAGCAGGTGTGGCCGGAATGGTGATGGGCGTAGCCAAAATATTAAAGCAAACTAACACTGAAACGAAAGTTTATGTACTGGAACCTGATACTTCTCCAGTTATATCAAAAGGTTATGCTGGTGAGCATCATGTAGAAGGGATCGGTATTGGTTTTATACCTCCCTTCTTAGATGAGCAGCTCTACGACGAAGTGTGGGGAGTATGTGAACTTGAAGGTCGTGAAATGTGTTTAGAGCTTGCCGAGAAAGAAGGCATTCTTGCTGGTACATCTACAGGGCTTAATGTTGTAGCCGCCGTCAAGCTTGCCAAAACGTTAGGTCCCGGTAAAACCGTCGTTACCGTAGCATGTGATACAGGTCTTAAATATATGGCTGGCGGTCTTTTCAATAAATAAGCCAAATCATAGGTGGTGTTTATTGATAAGGATTTTCAGGATACTGATCAACCCCAGTTTTAGCTGGGGTTTTGTTTTAATGATCTTTCATTCTTCATGCTAGAAGCCACTTTGGGAATCTGCGCGCACTGGAGGGCTTTTAATAGAGGGACTTTGTATAAAAGTCCTCGCACAAAGGCGAGAACTTTTACACCTGTCTGAAGCCCAGATTAATCTGGTGCAATTTCGATATAAAATACTAGTCTAACTTGGTAAAAATTCTTTAGACCAACCTAATCCAGCGATGCCGTTGTCGAGCATAGAATTTATTTCTTCTGAAGAGTAATTTACTGCAGTAAGTATTTCGCGTGTAGATTCTCCCCAACGTTCAGCTGGCGTAACGCCAAAAATTTTGGCTTCTGAAGGGCGGATAGCGTATTGATCAACCATAGTAACACAATGACCACTTGGGTGATTCTCATACATGGAAAATGCGAAACTGCCCGAATGAAGGTCAACTTTACCATCAGCTTTTCGAGTGTATTTTGAGCGCAACAATTCAATGGATTGTTGCTCAGCTACTGCTAATCCCGTAGCTCGCAGTTTATTAATCCAATACTCACTTGGCGCATGGCTTAAAGCTTCGCGCAACACCGAATATGGATCGCTTGTATTAGACAGCTCTTCAAGGCCTTCAATAGAGGCCAATTTCGATACGTCTGACTCTAGTGCATCAAGGTAGATCCAGCTGTCGAGGGTTTGATAAAAATGAGAGTATGCATCGTAACCTAAGACGCCGCGACCAGAGGGTTCATTGAAAGGGTCTCGACCTTCGTAATCGAACGCAAATGGAAGCTGTGCAATATTGGTCACAGCTGATAATGAGGTTCGTGCGCGCGCAACGCGGCCTGTTTTAAGTTTGTCATATAAAGCTAACGCCATACCAAGTGCACCAGCAAAACCACAGTTTACATCGAGTGTACCTAGATGAGCATGTTCTTCGGGGGTTTCTGGGCCACCGAATCGACTCATGATTCCGCTGTTTGCTTGGATAATGTCATCATACCCGATGTAGTTTGTTTTAGGCCCAGGACGTGGGCCGCCAAGGCAATCAAGTCGACAGAATAAGACGCCTGGGTGAACCGCTTGTAAGCTTTCATGGTCGAGCCCTAATGTCGCCATTTGACGCTCCGGGGCATTAATAACAACGATATCAACAGACTTAACCAATCGATTAAAGGCTTCACGACCCTCATCTGTCATGATATTAAGTAGGGCGCTGCTTTTGCCGACACTGGTCTGGAAACTAAATAAAGTACCGATCAATGGATCGTACATTGGCTTGACGGTATCCAGCTTAATTACTTCCGCGCCGAAACGTGCCAAACAAGCAGTAGAGTGAGGGCCTGCAATGACGTTGGTCAAATCCAATATGCGTACGCCATCTAACCAACCATTACCCGACGCTGGTTTAATGTCTTGTCCTGTTGGACGTTTTATTTCTTCAGAGCCAGCAATTGTTTTTAGTTCTGCTAGCGCTTCCTCAAATGATACGGCTTTTCGGGCTTTTGGATGGAGAATGGCCTCATCCATGCCTTCGAACCATGTTATGGGCCCTGGCTGTTTCATTACACCATACTCAGGGTCATTTACTTCAACGATAAGACCCGCTTTGTTTGTATGATCGTCGTTCACCCACTCTTGAGTGGTACGGTGTGATGCACCTGGAATTTTTTCTTCACCGAAGATGCGTCCCCATTCCTCAGAAGATTTCTTTAAAAATGCCTCTTTCATTTTCGCAGAGATGATGTCAGCCCACTTTTTAGGCAATGGATATACGCCAATTGATGTTTCGCCGTCCCACTCTGAGATTGGTGCATGTAAATCATTTACTTCAGGTAAACCTTCGGCTAACAAATCATCATAAATACCGAGTACCTTCAATGCACGTTTCGCATGATTGCGGTGAGATGGGCATACGCAATAGAACATACGTCCATCTGCACATTCGTACGTTCGGTAGAATGGGTCTAAGTACTCTTGTAATGCCTCGTAGGAAACATCAAACGGAAGATGGTTGTTACGACGGTGTTCAATTTCATGCTCTCGCATGGTTTTATATCGTTCGGGCAAACCTTCAACGACATATGAGTTGTACGATAGACCTTCCATCATCGCTGCCGCCACAGGAACCTCGATATGATCACCTCGACCACTTTGTTCTCGTTCTCGAAGTGCTAACACTAATGAGGTCGCTGATAATGTAATGGTGTAAGAAGAGCCAAGGGGAAGTGGTGAGAAACTAGGGTTTAAACCCATTAGTACACGGTTGAAGCCCATGTCTGTAAAGGCGCCACATGTTGCTGCCACGATTGCTTCAGTCGCTTTCCATTCTCGACGCAGAGAATCATTGCTAGCAAAACCTGGAATTGACAGTGTGATCAGTTCAGGGCGGTCGGCACGCAATGCTTCAAAATCAATGCCTAATCGTTTCAAGGTTCCTGGTCGGAAACTTTCCAAAACAATATCTGATTCAGCGATTAACGCCAGTGCTTGCGCGCGACCTTCATTCGTTTTTAAGTTCAATTTGACGATGGACTTATTGCGATGCAAAACAGCATTGGCAGGGTGATCCCAACTAGGGCCTAGTGGTGGATCAATATGTATAACCGTTGCACCTAGGTCTGCCATTACCATCGCTACAGCTGGTCCTGCGATCTGTTGACCGAAATCCACTACACGAACGCCTGATAGCGGTAAAGAATTATTCGTCTTCATCACTTACCCTTATTTATCATTATTGAAATGTATATTGGTTACGACTAATCATGAAATGATTAAGTCGCGCTACTAATGAGCTGCCAAATTACTGATTACAGAGGCAGAGTATAGGGTTGGAAAAATAGCGAAACGAACAATTAAAAATCACCCTCAGGACCAAATATTTTTATTTAGTAATAATAAAAATGTAGTCTTAGGGTGTATTTTTATTGTTTTATTTTGAATTTATAAAAATACCGAAATAAAACTATTTTTTAAGCTGTTATTTTTCTCTTAATTTAGATTTTAAAGCTCAATATTAATATAGTGTGTTGTGAGTTTTTGACTGTGTTTTTTCAGAATTTTTTAGTGGAGAGCGATAACATTTTCTCTCTACTCTCGATTATATGTGCTGAGGCTATATTCGAGACGCTGTAGTTGACCAATAATTGTGAGTAATGTACTAGAGATTTTATCTTTACTTGTGATGTTTAAGCTTCTCTTTAATGTTTAAGTTGGTGTGGTTTGTATTGATGTCCCGCTCCCTATTTCTGGGAGGGCTATTTTGGTTGAAAATTGCCACTGTTTTAAAGTCAGCATGTTTATAGTCATGATGGTTTATCCTCTATAAAAGGTGTAAAATCACCATGTGACTTTGGCTATTAAAGTGGTGTGCGTGAAGGTTTTTTTATACTCAATTTCAACCATGAAACAACCAGATAAGTAATAGTATATTCATATTTAAATTCTTGGCGTTATACTACCACGTTAAGGTATTTTTCATTATGTGCATGTAGGGTAACTGCGATGGCTAAAAAAATAAAAAAGAGGTTGCCACCTTTAAACTGGCTTCACTCCTTTGAAGCGTCAGCTAGACATCTTAATTTTACGCTAGCCGCTCAAGAGCTTAATTTGACGTAAGCTGCAGTAAGTCAGCAGGTCAAAGGACTTGAGTCTCAACTTGGTAGTTTATTATTTAAACGGCTTCCACGTAGTTTAGAGTTGACTGATGCAGGAAAAGCGTATTTGCCTGCGGTACGCGAGTCTATTGAGCGGATTTCTATAGTGACTGAAGAGGTGTTTGGGCAGCGTCGTCGTTCGCAACCTCTTACCGTAAAAGTGAGTCTGGTGTTTCTCAATACTTGGCTTACGCCGCGTATTGAGAAATTTCGCCTTAAGCACCCTAATGTAAGGCTGAGGTTTACGAGTAATATTTGGCTAGACTCTAAAGAGCAAACTGACAGTGATTTAGAAATTCGCTATGGTCAAGGTAGGTGGTCTAATGTGCAATCAGAGCGCTTAACATGGGATCATCTTATCCCAGTTTGTTCTCCGAAATTAGTGAATGGTAAACCGATCCCAAGCAGTCCGGGTGATTTAGCCAATTATGAGTTATTACACGTTATTGGTTACGAAGAGGGTTGGGGCTATTGGCTTAAGCAGGCGGGATTTCACGATGTTGAGATTGATGAAGGTATACAGTTTGATACCTTGATCTCCACTTTAGAAATGGCGTCTTATGGTTTAGGTATTGCTTTAGGTCGATCTTCATTGATTCAGCCGATGATTGAAACAGGTAAGTTGATAGTGCCGTTTAAAGAAGCTGTTCCTACGAACGAAGCTTTTTATCTGATTTCTTCTGAAAAGAGTTTTTTGCACCCTGATGCAAGTACGTTTAGACAGTGGCTTCTTGAAGAGGTCAATATACCAAGTAATGATTAATCTTTAATATAGATTGGTTTTTCTGAAATTAAATATTAGGGGGCTCGCTGATTCCTAGTTTAAAATGAAATTCTGTTAATCTTTTTATGGTTTTTAGTCTATTTATAGATGGGTTTTTTAGTCTTAATTCTCTATTATTTTAGTCTTTATGGATGAAGATTATAATCTATTCAGATCTTATTTAAGTATTAATTTGCTTCAATAAAACATATCAAAAGGATTTATAAATATTAATATAGTGAGTGTTTCTTATAGTAGAGTAAATACAAAAGCCATAGCATTAATCGCTATGGCTTTTGAGTCACACACTTAAAAGAGTGATCAGGGAGTGTTTTTTATTTTTTCTCCTTTTAGGGCAACAACAATGCAATAACACATTAGCAGCATCAAAACAGAGAATGGAATTGCGGTCGCTGTAACTCCTGCTTGAAGAGCTGATAAGCCACCTCCAATTAGAAGTACAATGGCAATTAGCCCTTCAACCACTGCCCAGAAAATACGCTGAGGGCGAGGAGCATCAACTTTACCACCAGAGGTAATCGTATCTACAACTAGAGATCCAGAGTCGGATGATGTTACAAAGAAAACCAAAGCTAAGATGATACCTAAAATTGACATTACGCCCGGCATTGGTAATTCATTAAGTAGGCCGAAAACGGAAAGTTCAGGACGGTAGCTGTCGATCACATATTCTTTAACTAAACTGTTAGCAGGGTCAGTGTAAACTTGCTCAAGAGCAATACCACCGAACACACCCATCCAAATAAAGATGAATAAGCTAGGCACTAACAATACACAAACTATAAACTCTCGAACCGATCGACCACGAGATACACGAGCGATAAACATACCCACAAAAGGTGCCCAGCTTACCCACCAAGCCCAGTAGAAGACAGTCCAACCTTGGCGGAAGGCATCATCATCTCGCCCTACAGGAGCTGACAAAGGTATGAATTCAATGACGTAAGTGGTTAAACCTGTCCAAAAGCCTTTCAAACCCACCAACGTTGGTCCCGCAATTAAAACAAAAAGAAAAAACACAACAGCCATGATCATATTCAGTTCAGAAAGCTTTTTTAAACCTCCTTCAAGGCCACGCCACACAGACACTAATGCAACAGCGGTAACAGCCAAAATCACTATTACTTGAGTGGTTGTGGTTACATCAATTCCAAAGACAAAATTCATACCAGCATTGGCTTGCTTTGCACCTAAACCAAGTGAAGTTGCCAAGCCAAATAGTGTAGAGAATACCGCTAAGATATCGATAATATCGCCCCACCAGCCCCAAACTCGATCACCTAAAATCGGAAAAAATACAGAACGAATGGAAAAAGGTAAGCCTTTGTTATATGTAAAAATACCTAGCCCTAATGCCATAATGACATAGACAGCCCAACCATGAATGCCCCAGTGAAGAAATGTTCCTGCAAGACCCATGGCCGATGCTTCCTCAATTGCACCTGCAATCAATGATCCATCTTCGGCAAAAGGAGACGTAATACCAAGAGGAAGCGATACATTGGCATGGTAGACAGGTTCTAGAACACTAAAAAAAAGCAGTCCGATGCCAATCCCAGCCGTAAAAAGCAAAGCAAACCAAGATAAGTAGCTGTGATCTGGTTTTGCATCCTTACCACCTAGACGGACAGCTCCATAAGGTGAGATAGCAAGAAAAACGCAAAATAGAATGAAGAAGTCGACTAAGCTCAAAAAATACCAATCAAGCGTCTTATTCGAAAACGCTACAATTGACTGGAAAATAGTTCCAGCATCTTTTGGAAAAGCTAATGTGAGAATAATGAAAACGAGAGAGGTGAGTGCTGATATAATAAAGACCCTATTATGTATATCAAACCCTAAAGGACCTAGGTTTCCTACTATATTATCTTGACCAACTACATAATCTGTTTTCATGTCACTATGCTTGTTATCAGCCATGTGACCCCCTTAATTTTAACTTAAAGTAGCATAATAAGTTATTAGTTTTCATATATGTTCCTCGTTTATTATTTTGTGACCTATATTTTTATATTAGTGGTTTTTCTTAAAATAATTAGGCCTATAAAGCCAAATTAAAAATCATGGCTATGATGAATAGTGAGCAAGAAGAAGGGTTTTGTAAACCGCTAAAAAACTAATGCTAATCATAAGGATTTCTAATGTATGATGTTTTTATGACGAATGTTTTAACTTGTGTGTTAAGTATTCATAAGGGTATGGCTGAAAAGTTCAGTGATTAAATCTTCCAACTCACCAACAGAATTTAAAGCAGGCTTCTCGAATCCAACTCCGAATATCACTACCTAAATTAAGCGTTGTTTCGTCATTCATTCTCTTCATCGATCTCATTTAGGGGAATTTTGCCAGAGTAGGCCGATAAAGCCTTAAGGTCTCTTTACAAGAGGCGTATGACATAGAGTGCATGATTTTATGCCGGTAAGTTCGTGTCATATTACAGCCTGATCACATATTTCTTAGTGTAAGGATGCATGTGAATGATCATGAGTAAGTTAAAAGGCTGTCAAAAATGACGTAAAAAGTTAAAAAAAAGACGTTTTTGGTATATAAAAATCTAAAAAAATAAAATCTATTGTTTTTTTTAAATGAATTATCAATAAAAATAAAAGTGTCGCTATTTGCAAACTATGTCGTTTTTAATACATTCTAAAAATGATTGAATAAGCCTTATTCTTTGCCTAGAAAACACATGGAAATATAACGAATATCACTCTATTTCAATGCTTTAAAAAACATAAGCTGTACTTATGTGAGCAAATTCAAGTCTCTCGAATTTAATGGTTTTTCCCATAAAAAAACTTTAATTCCATTCTTTTTTGTCTATTTAGGTATTTTTGAACGATTGTCGTGCATATTTTAAGCATGCTATGTTGTTTTGCGAATGCATTGCATTACCTAAAAAATATGTGTTTTTAATCAACACTTTCTTAATATAAAATCATAAAAGGAACCAAATAATGATCAAGAGTAAGAATTTTTTAGTGTTAAGTATTTTGTCCGGTATGGGGTCATTGGGAGTATCTCAATCAGCTATTGCCTTCGACATTAACGCAGGTGATATACAAGCCAATGTGTATGGTTATGCACAACTAAATACGGTTTACGATATTAATGAAGATATTGGGGTTGCTACTCAATCTGGTTCGTTTGCAAAACTAACTGATTCAAATAATGTTGCAGAAGGTGTTTTCGATGCTGATCAACAGTCTGTTATTGGTATCTCTGCCCAACATAAAGATGGTGCTAAAGTCGTTGTAGAGGGTCACTTTCGTGGAGGTACATTCTCTATTCGTCAAGCGTACGGTTCTTATGAAAACTGGACAGTGGGTCGTACTTGGTCAAACTACAATAGCTGGACTGGCTGGACTCCTACAGTAGACATCGATTCCACAGCAGGTATTGCAGGTGTTCAAGACCGTGTTGAACAAATTCGTTATACCGACGGAGGTTTGTCTCTCGCTCTAGAAAAAGACTACTTTCCAAATGTTAACGATGGATCATCAGACTGGAGTGCTAGCACCAAAACCAGTCTGCCTACTTTCACGGCGCGCTACGAAGGCTCTGCTGCAGAGGGTGTTAACTTTGTAGTTGCTGGTATGGGCAGAATGCTAACGCTTGATGACGGCACAACTGATGAATCAACCATTGGTTTTGGCGCATTTTCTGGTGTAGATGTAAACATGGGAGCAGTAACACTACATGCCGTTGTTAACTATTCTGATGGCACCAACAGTTACCTATACCGTTCAGGTGCTGATTATACTGGGACGGATGCCTACCTACACAATGGAGATCTAGAAACAGTCTCTGCCTGGGGCGGCTCAATCGGCCTATCCACTAAGATCGGCGAAGGCGACTTTAATATCGTGTATGGCAAAGTAAAAATGGACCTAGACGATATGAATAATGACCTAGGTAACGTTGGCGGTAACAACGAAGCTAACTCCAATGCATTTGTTAACTACATTTGGTACCCAGTGAACAATGTCACCATGGGAGTTGAACTTGGTTACTTCAAGAGTGATTACTTCGATGGTAGCGATGCAGACGCAACTCGCTTAATGTACACGGCTAAATTCAGCTTCTAAAATAGATGCATCGTTAAGGGAAATGGATACCTTCCTTCACTCCCCTGAAGAGATAGGTATCAAAAATAGAGTTTTTTTATACCGAGAAGGCTGTTATATGCTTTCTCGGTTTTTTTAATTGCGATTAGAAAAAGTCGCGCCTTTAATTAATTTAAGCGTCTATTTATCTCAACTTAATCTGCGCTCTATAGACAAGTTACCGAATATCAGAAAATTACCAAGCCATATATAAATGCAGAAGATGGCACCTTTAGTGTGGCTGTTTTTTATGGCTGATCATCAAAGATAAACCGTAAGAGGCAAAGCTCAACGCGCCAAAGCTCGCCATCACGATTAAAAGCGAAGCGGGTGTTCCGTCAAAAAGAAGTGACGTGATGTAGGTGCTGATTGAGCCCAGCGCAAATTGCATTGCGACCAATAAGCCTGCTGCGGTGCCAGCTCGCTCTGGAATAATGGCAAAGAGTGTTGCTAAGCAGTTGGCGCCAATGGAACCTGTGACGCTGATAAACAGCATGCTGGAGGCGATAAATAATAGGGCGATGTCAGCATAAGATACGCTTATTAATGCCATTAGGCACGCGGAGATCGCCGAAACAGTGATCGCAAAACGGAGAGCTGTTTCAGATGACGCACGTGTCAGCAGCTGTTTGTTTATCACCGTCATAACGATAATGGCACCAATATTGGCTGAGAACAGCAGGCCGTAAGTGGATTCGCGGTAGCCAAAGTATTCGATGTAAACAAAGGCCGAGGCTGCAATAAACGCAAACATGCCGGCAAACGAAAAGCCATTGGTCAGGATAAGTAACGTTACTTTTGGCTCGCTGAAACAGACTGCATATGAGCTTAGATAGTCTTTGATGCTGGGCGGTTTCGTCGTGTCCCGTTGCGGCTCTTTGATGATGAGCGCGATAGCGACGAAAGCGAAAACTGACACGGCAGCCAGTAAATAGAAGATCCAACGCCAATCCAGCGTATTGACGATAAAGGCGCCTAACAGTGGCGCGAAGATCATCACGATCATTGAAATAATATGCATGCTCGA
Source organism: Marinomonas gallaica (assembly GCF_001639745.1). GTDB lineage: Bacteria > Pseudomonadota > Gammaproteobacteria > Pseudomonadales > Marinomonadaceae > Marinomonas > Marinomonas gallaica. The sequence goes on along the minus strand of NZ_LTAX01000005.1, from coordinate 62,930 downwards.
CAAAATACTGGCCGCTTGCTGATGGTCAAAGTAATCGCGGACCAAGGCTCTGGCGAGTACCGCCGCTGCAGCAGCGCCTAGGGACTGTAAAGCGCGTAAGAGTACCAACGATTCCGCATCTTGAACCATGGCGCAGCCAAGGCTTGTGAGGGCATAGGTGAAAGTACCAACCAATAAGATCTTCTTACGCCCAAGTTGATCGGAGAGTGGGCCAATGATCAGCATGCCAATAGCCATGCCGACTAAAAACGAGGTAATACTGTACTGCACCATTTGTTGACTGGCACCGAGATTCTTAGCAATCTCAGGCAAACTGGGTAAATAGGTATCAATGGACAAGGGGCCAAATGCGACAAGATAGCCCAGTAAGGGAATTAACCAAAAAGAATGTGTACGAGTCATATGCCGTCCTTATAGAGATAAAAAAGCCAACATAATGTTGGCTTTTGAAAAAGGGTCTACATCAGCCTTATTTTGGTGTACGAAGCACCATCAGTTTTAACTCTGTCATATCTTCAATGGCATAACGGATACCTTCACGGCCCAAGCCACTGTCTTTCACACCGCCATAGGGCATATGGTCGACACGCCAAGATGGCACGTCACCGATGATCACGCCGCCCACTTCCAACTCTTCCCAAGCTTTGTGGGCTTTATAGATGTCTTTGGTGAAAATACCGGCTTGCAGTCCAAACTCAGAATTATTGACTTCTTTTAGAGCCTCATCGAAATCGCTAAATTTTGAAATGATCGCGACCGGGCCAAATGCTTCTTCGTTATTCACTGTCATGGCAGCGGTCACGTTTTCCAATAACGTAGCTTCCAACATAGCGCCATTACGTTGCCCACCAGCCAAGACAGTCGCACCTGCTTGACGGGCTTCTTCTACCCAGCCATGAAGACGTTCGGCTTCTTTTAACGAAATCATTGGGCCGATAAACGTATCTTCGTTCGATGGATCGCCCATAACGAGATTTTTAACCGCGTCGGAGAGCATGGCTTTGGCTTGATCGTAAAGCGAGTCGTGGATTAAGATTCGCTGCACACTGACGCAGCTTTGACCAGATTGGTAGTAAGCGCCAAAGACGATACGTTGAACGGCATCGTCCAAATCGGTTCCTTCATCGACGATGCAGGCAGCATTGCCACCCAGCTCCAAGACAACCGGTTTTTTACCTGCTTTCTTTTTGAGATCCCAGCCTACATCTGGCGAGCCTGTGAAACTCAACAGTTTCAGACGCTCGTCTGTGGTGAATAAATCGGCGCCATCACGACGACACGGTAGGATCGAGAACGCACCTTCAGGCAGTTCTGTCTCCGCTAAAATCTCGGCAATGATTAAGGCACTGATCGGCGTTAAAGACGCGGGCTTTAAGATAAACGTACAACCGGCTGCAATCGCAGGCGCAATCTTGTGTGCCGCTAAGTTTAAAGGAAAGTTAAACGGAGAAATAAACGAACACGGTCCAATCGGGAAGCGTTTCCATTGACCTTGATAGCCTTCGGCACGTGCTGAAATATCCATCGGAATCACTTCGCCGTAAATCCGCGTGGCTTCTTCAGCGGCGATTTGGAATGTATCGATCAAACGTGTCACCTCACCGCGCGAATCTTTGATCGGTTTGCCTGCTTCCTGACATAAAGCGATGGCCAGCTCTTCGGCGCGTTCTTTAAAGCGGCGCACGCAATGGTTCAGAATGGCTTGGCGTTTGTAAGCGGGAAGCGCTTTCATGGCGGCTTGTGCTTGGTCTGCCGCGGCAATCGCTTGATCAATGTGATCCGCAGTTGCTAAGGCCACGGTAGCAATCAGATCATCGGAATACTTATTACGTACTTCCAAATCTTCGTTGTCATAAACGGGCTTGCTGGCTAAATAAAATGGATAGTGTTTTTTCAGCATCGTGATCTCTCTTTAGTGATTGTTAATTAACGCATCAATTGCCACTTGGGCGCAGTCGATATCTTGTGCTTCACTGCCACCGGAAACGCCGATGGCGCCGACGGTAATGGTCTCTAGGCGAATAGGGAGCCCTCCGCCTAAGTAGGTGAAGTTAGGCTCATTTTGCAGCGCAAACAGAATCTTCTCTTTGTTCATCAGTGTGCTTTGCCAAGACTGGGTCGGCTTGCCAAATGACACGGCGGTGTATGCTTTTTTCTCGGCGATGCCGGTAGAAAGAAGCGGGGACTGGTTCATGCGCAGACTGACTAAAGGGATGCCGGACGCATCGACAATACAGATGCTGATATGAATGCCTAGACTCGTCGCATGGGCCATTGCTGTCGCTCCAATTTGAACGGCAGCCGCGGTGGTTAGGTTGTGTTGATTAATGGTTGTTTCAATCATGAGCTTACTCTAATGGAAAACTGGCTTGTCAATGTTCACGAAATACCTCAAAGTGTATTTTACTTAACATGTTAAGTAAATGTGTGAGGCATATTTTTAGGGCAATTTACGCACATTGCTCTTTTGACTTAGGCCAGAGAACTAGTCTTTCCGGTGTTCATTTCTGAACTCTGTAGGCGTTGATTGCGTGTTTTTATAAAAAAACCGCGAGAAGTAAGACGGGTCCATAAAACCTAAGGTGTACGAAATTTCAGTAAGGTTCATATTGGTGTGCGACAACAGTCGCTTCGCTTCTAAAATGACACGCCCATTGATGATTTTTTTGGGGCTGGTATCGGCAATTTTATTACAGATGTAATTTAGACGGCTCTCATTAATCTTTAACTGATCGCAGTAAAACGTGATACGGCGCTCATCGACGAAGTGTGTTTCGACTAAGCGGCTGAATGTACGGAAGCTGAGAATTTCTGCTTGGTTGTTTTGGTAGCGTGGGTGTTGGGAGCCAGACAGGCGTAATAGGTGGATGATAAGCAGCTGAAGGATGGACTCTATTGCTTCACTGTGAAGTTTGCTTTGCCCAATCCATTCGTATTTCAGCAGGTCAAAAATCTGCTCGATCTTACGCCACGCTGCTTGCGTGGTATGACGCTCTTCAATGACGATGGGCAGATAAAAGATATTATTAAATGCCTGCAAGCGATCGGTAATACTTGCTAACACCGAAGCGTGCATGGTTAGCACGAAGCCTGGGGCATTAGGCTCTGTCCAAAATGCGTGAGGCGTCGAGGACGGCGTAAAGAATAAGGCATTGCCTTGGGTTTCGTAGGTGTTCTGGTCAATGTTGAAGAAGGTTTTACCCGCTTGAACAAGGTGGATTTGACAGTATTCCGCATGCAGGTGCATGGGCATATCCCGTCCAAAAAAGTCCGCAAGTTTGCCAAGTTTGTCGAAATGAACGGTTTCGTCCTTGTATTTCGAATCGTAATCTTGGCCAAGGTCGATATTTGGAATCCACTCTTTGGTCATAGGATGCTCAATTTTTTATTGTTATCGTGGGGCAATTATAAAGCCAAAAAAAAGCCCAGTATACTGGGCAAAAAAAGGGTGAAAAATAGATTACATGTCTAACATTAACTCGGAATAATGTTGGGCAACCACCCTTAATACACAGAGGCTGGGCCTTCCGTATTTTGATTCTCCGCGTCAGGTTTAAACGCTTGAACCAATTGTTTAGTGCTGTTCATTAGTAGGCCCGTATCGCTGCCCACAGCAACAAACAATGCGCCGCAATCTAGGTAACGACGTGCTTGCACTTGGTCGGCCATGAGCACTCCCGGCGCTTTGCCGGCAGCGACAATTTTGGCAATGCTGGCTTCGATCACTTTCACCACTTCAGGGTGATTAGGTTGACCGATATAGCCTAACGACGCGCTCAAATCCGCAGGGCCGATGAAGACACCGTCAACCCCATCGACTGCTAGGATATTGTCCAGTTCTTCAACCGCTTTTGTCGATTCGATCTGAACCAGCACACAAATTTCATCGTTCGCCGTGGTTAGGTAATTCGGCGTACGATTGAATTGTGAGGCGCGTGCTAACGCACTGCCAACGCCGCGCACACCGTGCGGAGGGTAACGCGTTCCACGCACGATTTGTTGTGCTTGTTCAGCGTTATCAACCATCGGGGCTAAGATGGTTTGCACACCCAAATCTAAGATTTGTTTCAGTGCCACATCGTCTGCCCAAGCAGGGCGCACAATAGGATGCGTATTAAAAGGTGCCAACGCTTGTAGCTGCCCCAATATGGTTTGCAGGGTATTTGGCGCATGTTCACCGTCAATTAAAAGCCAATCAAAACCCGCCGAACCGATCAGTTCTGCGGTGTAATGGTTAGCAAGGCCCAGCCAAAGTCCAATTTGAGGTTCTTTATTAGCAAGGGCCTGCTTAAATGTGTTTTTGGGTGCTGTCATGGTTCGTCACCTTTATTTGAAGTAACAAGATACAGAGCCAAGCGGACCATAATCCACGCTGAACGTGTCGCCTTTACGTGCTGCAACTGGGCGGGTAAACGAGCCACCAAGTATGATTTGCCCCGCTTCAAGTTCGACATCGAAAGGTGCTAATTTATTGGCTAACCAAACGATACCGTTTGCGGGGTGGTTCAGTACGCCTGCGGCGACACCGGTTTCTTCGATGACGCCATTGCGTTGCATGATCGCAGATACCCAACGTAAGTCGACTTCGTCCACTTTGATTGGACGCCCACCTAAGATGATGGCCGCGTTCGCCGCGTTATCCGAAATCGTATCAAATACCTTACGTGGTCGACCGCTATCAGGATCAATGGACTGACTGCGTGCATCGATCAGCTCCAATGCTGGAACAACGTAGCCGGTTGCATCATAGACGTCGAAAATTGTCACGTTAGGGCCTTTCAGTGGCTTTTTCAAAATGAACGCTAATTCCACTTCGATACGAGGCACAATAAAATCTTCAGTGTTGATCTCGCAACCATCGTGGTACAGCATATCGTCCAAAAGCGTACCGTAATCAGGCTCGTCAATCTGAGAACTCATTTGCATAGCACGCGATGTCAGGCCAATTTTATGACCGATGATTTTACGACCTTCTTGCAATTTCATATCGACCCACTCACGTTGAATGGCGTACGCGTCATCGATCGTGATGTCAGGGTTATCTAATGAGATCTGGCGGATTTGGGTGCGTGACTTTTCTGCTTCATTTAGGCGCTGTGCGCAGGACGTAATAATGTCTTTCGATAGCATAATCGGCTCCTAGTGTAAGCTGGCTAAGTAGTCAGTCTCAGAAATTATCGTATTGGTCAGGGTGCCAACACCTTCTACTTCGGTGGTAATCACATCACCCGGTTTTACATCGGCAAGACCTTCTGGGGTGCCAGTGAAAATCATGTCGCCAGGACTCAGAGTCATGATCTCGCTTAAGTAAGAAATTAAGTGAGGGATATCAAAAACAAGATCCTTAGTGTTGCCCTCTTGCTTAAGTTCACCATTGATATAGGTGCGCAGTGTCAAGTTATGAGGTTCTTGGATCTGCTCTGCATCAATGATGTAAGGGCCAATCGGTGTACATGTATCGCGGCTCTTAACACGAAGGTTAGGGCGGTAGTAGTTTTCTAGGTAATCGCGAATTGCATAGTCATTGCCGACGGTGTAGCCGCCAACGTATTGCATAGCGTCTTCTTTTGACACGTTTTTCGCTTCTTTACCGATCACTACGACCAGTTCACATTCATAATGCATGTAGTCGACATTGTCAGGACGATATGTGTTTTGTTCATGGCCAATCAGGGTATTGGCATTTTTTAAGAACACTAGTGGCTCTTCTGGCGCTTTGAAAGACAGCTCTGCCGCGTGATCGGCGTAGTTGATCGCCAACACGAACATTTTGCCTTCACATGGCGGCATCCATTTGAAAGAGCCGTTGGCAAGCACATCGCCTGAAGCCGTCACAGCTTCGTTGTTGTCATTTACGGTGACGTTTAGGATTTCGTCGTTAACTAGTACGCGAGCGTGTTTCATGGTCGGTCTCACTCTTTCTCAACTGGGTTCGCTAAACGGCCAACGGCCTCCACATCAATCATCACAATATCGCCATCTTTAATAGCCAAAGACTGGTCGCGTAATGGCGTACCGGCAATGATCAAATCGCCGGGCTCTAACGTCATAAAACTGGAGATATAACTCACTACTTTCTCAACGCTGTGCACTAAGCGGTTTGTGCTTGTTTCATGAACGAGCGTGTCGTTAACAAAGGTTTTAATCGCTAGATCGTTCGGCGAAGAGACAAGTGATTTGTCAATGACCCATGGGCCAATAGGACAAAACGTATCACGACATTTTGCTTTCACAGCCGGGCGGTAAAAAGACGTTTCTGCAAGCGATACTTCGTTTACGACCGTATAGCCTTTGATAAAATTAAGGGCATCCGCTTCACTCACGCGTGTGGCTCGTTCGCCAATAACAATACCCAAAGCTGGACCCGCGTATACGTCGCCCTTATCGATCGGGACTTTAATTGTTTGACCATGACCGATGTGTGTATTGTCTGTCTTGATGTGCAATACCGGTGTTTTCGGCGGGTTCACGTATGGCTTAGCGTCAAATTCAGGCGCTAAAGAATCCACAAGGTCTTTATTATTGAGCGCCACGCCAATGACAGCGCCATTGGTTGCTGGCAGTAACGGATCTGCCAGCTCAACAGCAAATGTTGCTTCTGACGTTTTTGAAACGGCTTGGCCTGATTCTTGTTGTCGGTAGGTATACATAGCCCAATCACCAAATGTAGTTAACATGTTAAGTATATTGACGTAAATTATCTCAAGCTGTCAACAGTCGTGCTAATTAATTAAGAAACTTTCTGAAGAGTTCGCCTTGAGTGTGAATATTGAGTTTTCGATAAATGTTTTTGCGATGGTTTTTGATGGTTCCCTCAGAAACGTAGCATAACTGCGCAATACTCGAAGAAGGATGGCCTTGTAGAATATAGCTAACGATTTCTTTTTCACGTTTGGTGAGACCAAACAGGCTCATTTGATGATTGCTGTCGTGATGTTCAGATTTTAATTCAGAGCAATGAGAAGACTCAATAATCTGACTGGTTAGAGATTCATGTTTTCGGATTGCAGACTTGATGGCGTGAAGGTAAGGGCGCAGTTCATGATTCAGCTCATTCATCGGCATATCGTGGGCGGTATACGCCAAGCAGATAGTGCGTTCATCATTCAGGCTGACGATGAAGTTCGATTCATTGGTCCAGCCAGTCATATGATAAAAGCGATCGTAATACGTTGAACTATGAAAGTCATGACGAATGATGCTGTCCAGTGTCACCAGCTCGTTACGATTATCTTTATTAATAACGTCGTAAAAAGGATCGAGTAGATAGGCCGACTCACAATAGATTCGATCGAACTCTGGCTCACTGTACCCTCCTAAAAAAGCAGGTTTGGAAGATTTCGGGTAACTAATGATTTTAAATTTAGAAACCGTTGGAACCTGTTTGAAACTGCGTTCGACTTCGTGATAGAAGTCACTTTGACCGATTGTACTAATCAGATCAGGTAGCGTCTGATACAAAGAACCTGCCATCATGTTTTCGCTCCTATTTTTATTAGTTATTTACACTCTACTGCATTATAGGCATCAAATCCCAATAAAACTGCGGCTCATTAATTCTTATTAGAAAGTGCAATTCTATAGTGCATTCATATCAAGAAGTGCGATTAGTTGGTGCGACAGATCTTGACAGAATTACCAAGCAGTATTAATTTACTTAACATGTTAACGAAATGGAAGTCCCATTTTTAACTTCCATGCCGAATAGTTTTGTCTACAGGAGATGAGCAGTAATGATAAAAAACTTAATCAATGGTCAGTGGGTAGAGAGTGAAAAAACCTTTCAGACAGTGAACCCAGCGACGGGTGAAGTCTTGGCTGAAGTCGCTCATGCTTCTGATGAGCAAGTGGCGGCAGCGGTACAAGCAGCGAAAGATGCGTTTCCTGCTTGGGCGGCCATGCCAATCGCAAAACGCTCTAAAATTATTGAGAAGCTTGGCGACCTGATTGCTGAGAACGTTGAAGAAATAGCCCGTCTTGAAACCGCTGATACGGGCCTACCGCTTTACCAAACGTTGAATGCCTTGATTCCACGCTCCTCAAATAACTTTTACTTCTTCGCTGAAAAAGCGAAGCAAATGAATGGTCACACTTACCCAGTTGATGACCAAATGTTGAACTACACCTTGTACCAACCAACGGGTGTGTGTGCGTTGATTTCGCCATGGAACGTGCCGTTCATGACAGGTACGTGGAAAACAGCGCCTGCGTTAGCACTCGGTAACACTGTGGTTATGAAACAGTCTGAATTGTCACCTCTGACGACAGACTTTTTAGGTCGCTTATCCATCGAAGCGGGTGTTCCGCCAGGCGTGTTCAACATCGTACATGGCTTTGGTTCGACAACCGGTAATGCCATCATCACCAATGATGATGTAGATGCGATCTCCTTCACAGGAGGTACATCGACCGGCAAACACATCATTGCCAATGCTGGTCTGAAGAAGTTTTCTATGGAGCTGGGTGGTAAATCACCGGTCATGATCTTTGAAGACTGTGACTACGAGCGCGCTATGGACGCTGCGGTATTCGGCATTTTCTCGATCAATGGCGAGCGCTGTACAGCAGGTTCTCGTATCTTCGTACAAAAAGGTATTTACGATAAATTCGCGGCAGAATTTGCAGAGCGTGCCAGCAAAATCAAAGTCGGCGATCCAACAGATCTTGATACCAAAGTGGGTTCATTAATCAGTCAGCAGCATTTCGATAAAGTTACTGGCTACATTCGTATCGGTATTGAAGAGGGGGCCACTCTGATTGCTGGCGGTCCTGATAAGCCTGTGGATGAGCTACCTGATCATCTGAAAGGCGGCCATTTTGTCCGTCCTACGGTATTCCGTGATGTGACCAATGACATGCGTATCGCTCAAGAAGAAATCTTTGGGCCTGTAGCTGTATTGATTCCGTTTGAAGACGAAGCGGATGTGGTGGCCATGGCGAATGACAACGAATACGGCTTAGCGTCTTACCTATGGACACAAGATGTGAGCAAGGTTCATCGCATTGCTCAGAAAGTCGATGCAGGCATGATGTTTGTGAACTCGCAAAACGTTCGTGATCTTCGCACACCATTTGGTGGGAAAAAAGCGTCTGGTACCGGTCGTGAAGGTGGTGATTACAGCTTCGAAGTGTTCTGTGAACCGAAGAATGTCTGTATCAGCATGGGCTCACACCATATTCCAAAATGGGGTGTGTAAAACACGTTTGTCATCGTAAAGAAGCTGGGCCACGCCTAGCTTCTTTCTCGTTTTTACTGGAGTAGATATGCCGCACTTTGTTGTCGAGTATTCAGAAAATTTAGAAGACAAACTGGATTTTCAACCACTGTTTAAAGCACTTCATGAATACGTTGTCGGAACTGGTCACTTTCCAATCGGGGGTGTCAGAAGCCGAGCGATTCGAGTGGATCACTACCGCGTCGCCGATGGCCGTGAGGACTTTGCGTTATTGAACCTAAATTTAAAGATTGGTCATGGTCGTAGTATGGAGATTAAGCGTGAAGTTGCACAAAACGTGTTTTCGATTTTGAGCGACTGGATGGAACCTGTCACAAATGAGCATTACGTCCAAATTTCGTTTGAACTGACAGAGCTTGATCCGGAACTGAAATACAACAAGAACAATATTCACCCTCTATTTAAGTAAGACAGATAGAACGCGATTGTAATAATTATAAAAGAGGAAATCGTCATGCAGAACACTATCAAATTCACCCTGTTAGGTGCAGCGCTTGTTACCAGCACCTTTATATCGGCACAAACTATACGTGTAGCAAGCTGGTTACCACCAACCAATCCGATGAATAAAGACGTTATCCCTGCATGGGGGAAAGCGATCAGCGAAGCAACCGATGGTCGAGTCGATGTTGAGATTCTTTATGGACTGGGACATCCGAAAACCATGTGGAACCTAGTTGAAGATGGCATTGTAGAAGCCAGCTACAGCTACCATGGCTACGTCCCAGGCCGTTTCGAATTGCCACAAATAGTTGAGCAACCCGGTCTAAATGTGAATGCTGAAGCCGCGTCTTATGCGCTTTGGAATACTTATCAAGAGTACTTCAAAGACTCAGGTGAGTTTGATGGTTTGAAACTGTTGGCGTTATTTACTCATGGTCCTGGTCAAATTCACTCTAATTTTGAAATCAATAATGTAGCGGATCTTGAAAACAAAAAGATTCGTATTGGTGGCGGTGTGCAAAGCATTATTGCCGAAGAGTTTCATGTAACACCGGTCGGTGCACCAGCGCCAAAAGTCTATGAAATGATGCAGCAAGGTGTGATTGATGGGGCGTTTTTACCCGCGGTAGAACAACGCGTTTTACGTCTAGCCGAAGTCACCGATTATTTAACGTTGTTACCTCATGGAATGTACATGGGGAGTTTCTCTATGTTTATGGACCCTTACTTTTTTGAAGATCTATCAGCAGAAGATCAGGCGGCTATTAATGCTATTTCAGGTGCTGAACTGTCTGTTTTAGCAGGTAAAGCTTGGGATGAGAGTGATGCTTCAGGTATTGAAATCGCCCAAGAGGCTGGTGTGAGCGTTAAAAAGCTGACCGGTGACGATATGTTGTCAAAAGCCTTTGATGAGCGTCTAAAAAGTGTGCCGCAACATTGGATTGATAGCGTAGGCGCTAAAGGCTATAACGGTCAAGAAGCGTTAGATCATCTTCGCAAGTTGGCACAAGAATACAGTGAAAGCCACGGAGCATAATTATGTTGCTAAGTCGTTTAGTCGATAAGCATCATGGAGGATTTGGGTTAGCCAAGTGGCTAACCTTTCCACTGGAAGTGGTGTCCTCTGTTGTGCTCATGGCGCTGATGTTACTCACCTGTGGCGATGTTATTGGTCGTTATCTATTTAACAACTCGATTAATGGCACCACGGAACTCACAGAATTGGCCTTAGGGGTCATTATTTTCTGTCAAATTCCTGTGATCACCATTGCTGCGTCACATGTTGTTGTCGATATTTTGGACAGTTTTCTACCGGCTATTTTTATTCGATTATCGGGTGTGATTTCCAATGTCGCAGTGGGGTTCGGCTTTTTCTTTTTAGCGCAAAGAATTTGGCAAATGGCGGAGCGTTCGTTGCGACGTGGTGTGGTCACCGAGTTTTTAGGTATTCCTGTTGCGTATTTTGTGCAGTTCATCAGTGTCATGATGTGCGTTTCAGCGGTTATTTTAATCATTGTGGCTGTTCGCAACCTACTACAAAAAGCCAAGGGAGTAAGTGCTCATGATTGAATCCTTTATCGGCTTTTTGATTCTATTAAGTCTTATTCTAGTTTTTCGTGTTCCGATTGGCTTTGCCATGGGCGCAGTCGGCATTGTGGGCTTTGCTTATCTTCAAGGTCTGACATTCGATAATGTGCTGGATTTTAGTTGGCGTGGCCCCGTTTCGTTGGCCTCGAATCGTATCATCGACACGGCGCAAGAATATGGCTTGTCGGTGATTCCGTTGTTTATCTTGATGGGTAACTTTGTCACCAAAGCGAACCTTTCGGGAGACTTGTACCGAGCATCGCATGCGTTTTTAGGTCATCGTAAAGGCGGTTTATCGATGGCGACAATTGTTGCGTGTGGTGGCTTCTCTGCTATTTGTGGCTCTAGTTTGGCAACGTCTGCCACCATGGCGAAAGTCGCCATGCCGCCGATGCAAAAATACGGTTACAGCAACAGTCTTGCCAGTGCCTCTATTGCTGCTGGATCGACTCTTGGCATTCTGATTCCCCCCAGTGTGATTTTGCTGATGTACGGATTATTGACCGAAACCAGTATTCGTGAACTGTTCGCGGCAGGCTTTATTCCGGGAATATTAGGCATAGGGCTGTATTTGCTGGCGACACGCTATGTGGTGTGGCGTAATCCCGAAGCAGGCCCTGCTTGTGAATCGATGCCTTGGCCTGAACGACTGATCGCTCTGAAAAATGTTTGGAGTGTGCTGGCCTTATTTGGTGTGGTTATGGGCGGGATTTATTTAGGTGTGTTCACACCTTCAGAAGCGGCGGGCGTTGGCGCAGGGGGGGCGTTTATCATTGCTCTATTACGCAAATCGCTGAACCTCGATGCTTTATTTCATGCCTTGATTGATACGGGGCGTACCACCGCCATGCTGTTTACGGTATTGATCGGTGCTTTGATTTTCTCAGACTTCATCACATTTGCAGGGTTGCCTGCGGAGCTGCTGGCTTTCGTGCAGAGTTTTGATGTATCGCCGATGGGCATTATGCTGATTATCGTTGCCATTTATTTGGTGCTGGGCATGGTGTTTGAAAGTTTGTCGATGATTCTACTGACCGTACCGATCTTTTATCCATTGGTTCAAAGTTTAGGTTTTGATCTTGTTTGGTTCGGCGTACTGGTTGTAGTGGTCACAGAAATCAGTTTGATTACCCCGCCAGTGGGGATGAATGTGTTTGTGCTGAGTGCGGTGCTGGATGACGTTAAAGCGGGCACGATTTTTAAAGGTATCGTACCTTTCTGGTGTGCAGATATGATCCGCTTAGCGTTGATTCTATTTGTCAGCTCAATCGCTTTGTTTTTACCAGAGATGTTATACAGATAATTAATCTATCGGAGTTTTACTATGGGCAAGCTAGCATTGGCTGCAAAAATTACTCACGTACCATCTATGTATCTTTCAGAACTGGATGGTCCTAAGAAAGGATTTCGACAAGCGGCCATTGATGGTCATCATGAAATTTCGCGTCGTTGTCGTGAATTGGGTGTGGATACGATTGTTGTATTTGATACGCATTGGCTGGTGAACGCGGGCTATCACATTAACTGTGCACCACATTGGGAAGGGGTATACACCAGTAATGAGCTGCCGCACTTCATCAATAATATGCCATATAGTCTGGATGGTAACCCTGAGTTGGGGCGTATTATTGCAGAAGTGTGTAACGAGCAGGGTGTTGAAACCATGGCGCATGATGCGACAACCCTAGCACCAGAATACGGTGCGCTTGTACCGATGCGCTACATGAACGAAGATCAACATTTTAAGTGTATTTCGGTATCAGCTTTGTTGACAGTTCATTATCTAAATGACTCTGCGCGTTTGGGTTGGGCAATTCGTGAAGCGATTGAAAAACACTACGATGGAACAGTTGCGATTCTTGCGAGTGGTTCATTGTCTCACCGTTTTGCACAGAATGGTCAAGCGCCAGATTTCTCAGACAAAGTGTGGAGTCCATTCTTAGAAGACCTTGATCACCGTGTTGTGCAAATGTGGGAAAACGCAGAATGGGCAAAATTCTGTGGCATGTTGCCTGAATACGCGGCTAAAGGACACGGCGAGGGCTTTATGCATGATACCGCGATGCTGTTGGGTGCATTGGGCTGGTCTGATTATGATCAGAAAGTCGAAGTGGTTACCCCGTATTTTGGTAGCTCAGGCACAGGCCAAATTAATGCTATTTTCCCAGTTTCCCCGCAAACGGGAGACGCGGTACCCGGTCCAGAAGCTTCACGTGAATCGGGAGAATTTGTATACGGTCAGAGCCGTCTATAATTCCTTGTCATGTTAAACAAGCCTCTATTGATGCGACCAATAGGGGCTTGTTTCGTCTAACGTCGTAAGTTTTATAAATACGGTCAAAATGATGCGTGAATAGTGTTAAAGCTCGCATGCTAATGAATTTTCGCCGTTGGAGTGTTTATGTCCATCAAACTGTCGGTTGTCGACCAGACACCTGTTCATGGCAGCCATAGTAAAGTTGCAGCGCCCTCGCTGAGTGTTGAGCTGGCAAAGCTTTGTGATCAATTAGGTTATTATCGCTATTGGGTGGCTGAGCATCACAACAGTGTGCATTTTGCTAATCCTTGTCCTGAAATTCTAGTGGCTCACATTGCCAGTGTGACGGAGCGTATTCGTGTTGGCAGTGGCGGGGTCATGCTGTCCCACTACAGTCCATTAAAAGTGGCTGAGTGCTTTTCAATGATGGCGACACTGTTTCCTGATCGCATTGATTTAGGTGTCGGTAGAGCGCCCGGTGGTTCTGGACAGACGTCGTCAGCGCTAGCTTATCCAAACGCCCCAGCGGCGGCAGAATCCTATGCGGACAAAGCGCAACAATTAGAAGGTTTTTTACATGGCACCTTGGCAAGGAATCACCCTTATCAGGGGATTAAAGTGATGCCTGATGCCAATCCAACCCCTGAGCTTTGGATGCTAGGCTCAAGCGGCGGTAGTGCGGCGCTTGCCGGGCAGTTGGGTTATAACATTGCTTTGGCGCGTTTTATCGACCCAGATAATTGTCGTCCTGACATATTCGCTGAGCACAAACAGGCGTGGTCTAACGCTGGTCATAAGGGTGAGCCAAATACTATTTTGGCGATTGCGGCCATTTGTGCGGAAACCGAGCACGAAGCCAAACTGCGTGCAGGCACGGCTGTTTATCGTAAACTGGCAGCGCAATTAGGTCAGCGAGAGGATTTCTTAACCCCTGCAGAAGTCCAGGATCGTTATCAGCAATTACCTGTTTCGATACAAGCTGCATATGACCATATTTTAGCGGGTTATACCGTAGGCACACCTGAGCAATGTTGGGATGAAATGGATACCTTATCGAATGCATTTGGCTGCGATGAATTGTCGCTGGTGACCGTGACCTACAGTCAAGCCGAGCGTTTAGACAGCTATCAACTGTTGGGAAGTGAACTTTAATCAACGCTTAGGAAGAATAAAAAAGCGTCGTAGAGGCCTGTTTACGGCGCTTTTTCATGGTAGGTAAGTCTATTAGGGGAGAGGCGTAAATAGAAAAGCTTACCGTTAGATTTCTGACAGCACTCGGGCGGTTAACTCCGTACGTGATTGAACGGAGGTCTTGCGATAAATATGGTTTAAATGCGTTTTAAGCGTGGCGATACCCATGTCAATGCGACGAGCGATTTCTTTATTACTGGCGCCTGAAATCAGCATCTCAAGTACGTCCAATTCTCGGTCAGTTAGGCCATAGCGCTCTTGTAAATTATTACGCTCCGTCTCTCGCTTAGGCAAATACACGGTATTTAGACTGTATTCCAAAAAGTCATGTACAGAGCGCAACAGCTGTATTTCCTGCGCGGTAAAGTCCCCCATCGCTTTGACTCTTAATAAACTAATGACAGCGATGATTTCATTACGAGCGTTGCGAAAGAAAATGTCAGCCACATAACGGTGCTGATATTGTTGCATGAATTCAAGGTAATAGCGGCTTTGCAGAAGCTCCTGTTGCGGCTGTTGTGAATCCAATGTGGCGACTTTTATGTCCGTGTGTTTGAAGTGGATAGGATTGAGTGGATCTAAAGCAAAGTAGGTCGAAGTGTAGGATTTTTCAATATCAGAAGGGGCATTATAAATGTAGGCACCTTGATGCTGCATGTCTGGCTGTACTAAGAAAAACGCCGAACCACTGACTTCGATGAGGTTGCCAATCAGTTCAAGGCTTTTGGCTTGAAATAGTGATGGAAATTGGTTGGTCTGCAAACTACGGCTACCTACATTTGTTCTGATTTAAGGTATCAACCATCTGGTTGATACTCTTATGAATGCTAGACACCTAACATGAACCTTCTATTTTACGGTTTTTTGTAGGTGCTACAATGGAAAGTCAAACACAGTCGCTGCTTGAGCGACGTTACAACACGATTGGTAAATACTCCCCATTATTTTATGAGCGTCCTATCCATCTTGCTCGCGGTGAAGGTGTCTGGTTATACGACACACAAGACAATCGATTTTTAGACTGCTACAACAACGTACCACATGTCGGCCACTGTCATCCTAAAATCGTCAGCGCGATCACTGAACAAGCCAGCACACTGAATATTCACACACGCTATTTACACGAGAACATTGTCAATTACATCGAGCGTTTGACCGCTACGTTTGCGGACAGCCTGAATGCAGCCATGTTGACCTGTTCTGGCAGTGAAGCCAATGAATTGGCGCTACGTATGGCGCGTTTCATCACCGGTAGGCAAGGCATTATCGTATCAGACGCGGCTTATCATGGTAATACAGAAGCGGTAGGTGAACTCGGTACGGGTTTTATGCCAGAAGCAAAAACGACCAAACGCGTACGCTCTTTTCCAATTCCCGATACGTACCGTGGCTTGCCTGGTGTCCCTGTTGATCAATTGAAAGCGGCTTATCTGAAGCACATCGAAACAGCGATTGAAGGTTTTGAAGCCGATGGCATCGGCTTTGCTGGTATGTTGATTTGTCCTGACTTTGCCAACGAAGGCCTGTTGAATATTCCAGATGGCTTTATGGAGGAGGCGGCGCAGTTAGTGCGTGATGCCGGTGGTCTGGTGATTTATGACGAAGTGCAAGCGGGCTTTGGTCGTACAGGTGAGCATATGTGGGCTCATCAATGGTACGACGTAGTGCCGGATATTGTCACCATGGGCAAACCCATGGGCAACGGTTTCCCGTTGGCAGGTTTAGTGGCCAATCTCGATCATGTCAATGCGTTTACGAAACATGCAATGTATTTCAATACCTTTGGTGGTACTCCGGTTGCCTGTGCGGTCGGTAATGCTGTGTTAGACGTGCTGGAGCAAGAACAACTGCCACAAAATGCGGTAACCACAAGCCAGTATGTGACGCAGGGTTTAATCGCGCTACAGCAGAAGTTTTCCATGATCGGTGACGTACGCAGCCTAGGTATGTTCTTTGGCGTTGAGTTAGTACTCGACCCTAAAACAAAAGAGCCAGCGACGAAGCAAGCTAAGCAAATTGTTAATCACATGCGTAACCAAGGCGTTCTGATCAGTACGATTGGGCCATGGGACTCCGTTTTAAAAATCCGTCCGCCTATGCCATTTAAACCAGAACATGCAGATATCTTACTGAGCGCGTTAGACAACGCATTTACTGCTTTTTCAGAGGAAATTTAAGATGATTGATCCACGTTTAGCACAACTAACGGCGGCGGCCGAGACATCAATGTCGCAGTGGGACTTAGAAGGTTCCACACTGGATTTAATTAAGTTCCGTGAAAATGCCGTTTACAAATTGACAAGTCCAGACGGAGAGCATTTTGCATTACGCATTCACCGCCCAGGCTACCATGACTTTGCAGCATTGTTGTCTGAGTTACAGTGGATGAGTGCGCTGTCTGATTTTGGCATAGAAACGCCGACTGTTATCGAGACAAAAGCAGGCGAGTTGATGACCAAAGTAGTCATTCCAGAAACCGGTGAAGACGTTTATGTAGACCTATTCGGTTGGGTCAACGGCACTTCCTTGGGGGCGGATGAAGGTGTTGTTGTGACGGCGGAAGAAAACCGCTCTATGTACTACACAATTGGTGAAATCGCGGCTCAGTTACACAATCAGTCTTCCAGCTGGACATTACCAGAAGGTTTCAAACGTCATGCTTGGGATTTAGAGGGGTTGGTTGGTGAACAGCCTTTTTGGGGACGTTTTTGGGAGCTTGAACTGTTGACACCTGAACAACAAGTTTTGCTAGTTGAAGCGCGAGCCAAAGCCGCTGAGATCCTGCAGAGCGTACCTAAAAACTCAGACAATTACAGTTTGATCCATGCCGACTTTGACCCGCATAACATTATGATTGAAGGCGATAAAATTCGACCGATTGATTTCGATGATGCGGGTTTTGGTTGGCATATGTTTGAGATCGCAACGGCGCTGTACTTTATGCAGACTGAGCCACATTACGATCTGATCAAAGAGGCCATCATTGAAGGCTATCGATCTAAGCGTGATTTGTCTGATGATCAACTAGAGCTACTAGATTTATTTTTAGCGTTGCGCGGATTTACTTATTTAGGTTGGATTCGTAGCCGACAAGAAACCGAGACCGCTAAAGAATTATCTGGCGATCTCATTGAGCGAGCGGTTCGTCAATCACATCGTTTATTAAAGTGGGCTAAACACTACCAAAATTAAGCCATAAAACAGCGATAGGGCCGCTGCTCTATCGCTTCTTCATGGATTAGATATGGTTTACCAAGCCATTTCGCCAGTGTTAACTTTTGCACTTAATGCTAAATCGTCAAGGCCAGGCAGTTCTGGATACTCTGTGGTTAGTGCGTTTATAACGGCCTCAGAGGTATCGTTTTGCTGCAATGCTTTCTCGAACGACTTTAGGTAGTTCAATGTAAAGTCGATAGCTTGTTCGCCTTTTGGCATATCACCGAGGTAATGACCTGGTACAACGGTTTTTGGCTGGAGCTGCTTCATGTTTTCAAGCGATGCTTGCCATTGCGCGCGTGCTTCTTTGGTTTGTGTATCGGCGGTCCAAACATGCATGCCAGACGACACAGAAACACCGCCAAAAACGGTCTTCGTTGATGGAATCCAAGCGTAGGCCTGATGTGTGCCAAGTTTTTTCAACTCAATTGTTTGGCCTTCCAGAGTCAGTGAATTCTCATTCATGACCGTTGGTGTGAAGATTTTAGATGGCGAATTGTCCCCTAGAATCGGGCCCCAATAATCAAGTTTGGCGTCTTTCGTATCATTGATGTGCTCAACAACGCTTTCACTTGCGATCACTTCCACATCTGGGAACTGCGCCAAGATGGGCTCTAGACCG
The DNA here is from genome assembly GCF_001639745.1 of Marinomonas gallaica. Lineage (GTDB taxonomy): Bacteria > Pseudomonadota > Gammaproteobacteria > Pseudomonadales > Marinomonadaceae > Marinomonas > Marinomonas gallaica. The sequence goes on along the minus strand of NZ_LTAX01000005.1, from coordinate 44,377 downwards.
AAGTAGAAATCTGGATCTCCGCCGCTGATGTAAATCGCACGAAGGTGTTTGTTGGACGCTTTGATCAGTTTTACCAGTTCTTGGCCGTCGCTGACGCTGAATTGCGCGTCGAACAAAATGGCATCTTTTTCACCGGTTACTAATACCGATGTAACTGGGAAGATGGCGTCAGGGCCAGCGTTGTAAGTCGTCAGTTGCAAATCTGCAGCGTGTGCCGTGCCTGCGATGATCGCGGCACTTAGTAAAGATAGGGTTGATAGCTTAGTCATAGTGATGTTCTCCAAACAGTTGGGTTAAAGGCTTACTGAGTATGGAGTGAGTATATTGGATTGTTTTTCGATGAAATACTGGCTAATCTGGCTTTCTCTGTTTCAGTTTTCGAGCGAATAGAATGATGGACCGACTCACCGCACTCAATGTATTTGTCACCATTGTCGAGCATGGCAGCCTCAGTGCGGCGGCGAGCCATTTAGACATGTCGCGTGCAAAGGTATCGCGTTATCTGAGTGAATTGGAAACGTGGATGGACGCACGCTTGTTGCATCGTACTACAAGAAACCTCAGCCTTACTGGGGTGGGTGAAGAAACGTTTAATGCAGCCCTTGGTGTGTTAAACATGGCGCAAAGTTTAGAAGGCATTAAACAAAAGAATGCGTTGGACTTAGAAGGAAAGCTTCGAGTCACATCAAGCTACACGTTGGTCGACAGTTTGTTGATCGATGTTGTGAATGATTTTGTGAAGCAGTGGCCGAAAACGTCCATTGATATCTTATCGACCAGTGAACCGCTAAACCTAATTGAATCCCGTATTGATTTAGCGATTCGAATTACCAATGATTTAGCGCCGAATGTCGTCGCAAAGCGGTTGGGGGAGTGTCGTTCTGTGATTTGTGCCTCGCCGGAATATTTAGCCGTTCACGGTACGCCGAAAGATGTCCAAGCGTTAGCGCAGCATAACTGTCTTTCATACAATTATTTTGGACGCAGCGCATGGGAATTTGATGGCCCTAACGGTCCTGAATCTGTCTCGATCAAGGGGAACATCAGTGCTAACGTATCTGAGGTATTGCTGTCTGCTACGTTACGTGGTGGTGGCATCAGTCTGCAGCCGTTTCCAACGGTTAAACGTTATGTAGATACTGGCGCATTGATTCCGCTACTCAGTGAGTGGAAGGCGGAGGCTTTGGGGGTCTACGCGGTTTATGCAACGCGTAAACAAATAACGCCGCTTCAACGGGCGTTTATGGATTTTCTATCTGAGCGAGTGGGGCGGTCATTGAACTGGCAGCCAGAATCTTAGTGCTGGAGTCACGCTATGCGTTGGTTGGAGAGTAACCTATCCAAAGAAACACACAGTAACAAGAGAAAGCGCCTTGTCCGCTAGAGAGACAAGGCGCTGTTTTTAATCAGTCAAATTTATAGCTGACGCGAGCAAGGACGCTGCGCGGTGTGCCCGGCATAGAGCTAGAACGCCAGTATTCTTTGTCTAATAGGTTTGTGATGGCCAATGAGGTGCGCCAAGCGCCAATATTGTAGCCAACCGCCGCATCGACGCGATTGAAACCCTCTAGTTTATTGGTGTTATCTGAGTTGGTCCATGTATCGCCAACGTGCGTCACACCGATTTCCGTGTAAGAGCTTTCAGTCGGTAAGTACCTTAAGAACAGGTTGCCTGTATGACGAGGTACGCCAGATAACGTTTTGCCTTCATTTTCAGGGCTCGTTTTGTCTTCTTTTACAGTCGCTTTGTTGTATCCATAGCCACCACGCACATACATATCCTCAGCAATGCGACCGATAAAGCTCAGCTCAATCCCTTGCGATTCTTGCTCACCTTGGATCGCCCAGCGGTAAGGGTCGTTGTCTGGATCAGGGCGGTAACGGATGTTGCTTTTTTCGATATCGAAAACCGACAGTTGTGTCATCAGACGTTGGTTTAACCAGTCACTTTTAACACCCACTTCATATTGGTCGTTGTACTGTGGATCGGCGTTGAAGAAATCTAGATCTTGACTGGAGCGAACACTGTTCACGCTAACGCGGCCGCCAAACGGTGCAAAGCTTCGGCTGTATGACGTATACACCGCGTGCTGAGATGCGGGGCGCCATACGATACCAATGTTTGGGCTGAAGGTGGTATCATCGATACTACGTTCATAGTCTTCATCGTTAGCGTCGAGCAATTTATTCTGCGCAGTGCTTTCATACTTATCAAAGCGTGCGCCGATCATGACATCCAGATTAGACGTTAAGCTGATCAGGTCTTGAGCAAAAAGGCCGACATTCATCGAGTCATAGTAATTGTGGGTATTTATAAGTAGGTCACCTGTACCGCGGGTACTTTGTTTTTCTCCTGTCAGAGGGTTAACGTAGCCATAAATGCTGGAGCCATCTTGGTTAGTATTCGCAAGCTTGGGTTCGCGCCCTTCAAGCGACATGTCGAGTCCGACGACCATGCGGTGACGTAATGTGCCGGTCATAAAGTCACCAAGTAAGCTGACATTATTACTTAGCGTGTTATTGCCCGTTTCCTGCCAGTAATAAACCTGACTGATGTCGCCAACATGGCCGCTACAGCTACCGCCGCGACGAACACTGGTGTCTTCTGACTCACAGTAAGTTCCCGAGTAAAAATGATCAAAGTTTTGATACGCTTCACGGTAACTGGCTGCCCACTTAACTTGCCACATGTCGTTTACATCGTAAGTTAAGTCAGACCGGAAGACTTGCAGCTCATCTTCTACAAAGTCCCCATCTTGGGCAAAACTTTGAGTCAATGGGGTGCCTGCTGGCAAAACATCGTAAGAAGGGCCACGATCCGGGATACGGTCTAGCTTGTCGTACGTATACTGGGCTGTCCACTTTAGATCTTGGCCATTATCGTACGTCACGCTGGGTGACAACATGTCTATGTCAGTCTCAATGCCGTCTCGAAAACTGCCGCTTTCACCGTGCTCGCCCGTTAAGCGAACGGCCCAATTATCAGACACGATTTCATTTACATCGACCGTAACGCCACGATTAGCATCGGATCCAATGTAAGCGCCAACGGAACTGGTCGACTCAAAGTTAGCGTATTTGGAGACCATGTTAATCACACCGCCACCGCCACTGCGGCCATACAATACCGAAGCAGGCCCTTTAAGGACTTCAATTCGCTCAACGTTGGACGTACTACGACGTACTTGGCCACTTTCACGAACACCGTCACGATAGATATCACCATTGTTGGCATCGAAACCACGCAGCATAATGCCATCGCCACGCATATCGTAAGACGTCGAAATCCCCGGCGTCCCTTGCAGCATAACGCTTAGGTCATTGGAGCCATACAATTTGTATTTTTGGACATCAATGGTGTCTATGGTTTGTGGGATTTCATTTTTGTCCAAGCCGTTACGTGTGACATTAGCTTGTTTATAGTCAATATAGCTTCGAGACGGATCTTCTTCTTCCATGCCTTCGATGACAAGCGTAGGCAGCACACCGGGTGCTGCTTCTTCGGCATGGGCTGCATGCATCAAGGTAATGTTGGCCGAGCTAATAGCAAGAATAAGAAGAGGGTATTTCTTTTTGAACATAGTGTAACCGCGTCTAAGAAAGAGTTTGTAAAGAAAGTGAACGCATTCTATGTAAATGAAACGTCAAAGACAAATGATAATTGATATTATTTGTGTGGTTTTGTCACGTCATTTAATGATGAGCCAGTGCAGTGACGAATCAATGATATACACCGTCTAGGGGAAGGGGCTGTAAGATACTTTGGGCTACTACTTGAACGTATAAATGTTGTTCGCTTTTTAACCTACTGTTACGTATGACATTATTTTGAAATTAGGTATTGCTTTCACAAAAACTTCACCTATAATACGCTCCATCTTATGGCGCAGACCAAGTGCTTCGCCAAAGTTAGGAGTGGTAGTTCAGTTGGTTAGAATACCTGCCTGTCACGCAGGGGGTCGCGGGTTCGAGTCCCGTCCATTCCGCCATTTACTTTTCCCCAAAGTGAATGCAAGCGTTACCATCATTGCGATGGGTGTGTAGCTCAGTTGGGAGAGCGTCGCCCTTACAAGGCGAATGTCGGGAGTTCGAACCTCTCCACACCCACCATGATAGATCCTTTTCGTATTTTGAATTCCCTGTTTTTTCCTGTAAGCACTTTTTGCACCCACATTTGAGCACCTAAGCTCAGCTCAAGGCATATCAGTCAACGTATTAAGTCTATTCTTATAAGTTTATGCATGGCCCGTAGTGGGGCAGTCATCTCAGAGTACCGAGCATCAGGAAGGCTGTAAGCGACTTAAAAATCACAGCCCCTGTTTGTTATATTGGGCGATCATATAGCAAAGGGGCTGTTATCAGCGCAGCGTTTCTATTGAGCGGTATAACCGCCGTCTATGACAACGGCTTGCCCTGTAATGCCCTTGGCTGATGGGCTGGTAAGATACAAGCAGTAGTCAGATATTTCTTCAACCTCAAGCAAGCGTCTTTGCGGCACGAGCGGCCAGATGACTTGCTCTAACACATCGTCTAGGGCAACGCCTCGAGTCTCAGCCAGATCCTTTAATTGATTGCGAACCAGCGGCGTGTCGACATAGCCTGGACATAAAGCGTTAACCGTGACCCCAAATGGGGCGGCCTCTAACGCTGCCACTTTGGTTAAGCCAATGACCCCGTGTTTGGCGGAGTTATAGCCGGCTTTACCCGAAAACCCCACCAGCCCGTTAATAGAGGCCATATTAATAATGCGCCCAAACTTTTGCTCTTTCATGCTTGGCAGTACTTTTTTAATGGCCACAAACGGAGCCACCAGCATGATGTCGATTAATTGACGGTATCGTTTGGTTGAAAAGCCTTCAATGGGTGCAACATGCTGCAAGCCAGCATTGTTTATTAAAACATCGACTTTACCAAAGTGCTCAATCACTTGATCGATGGCCGCCAGAAAGTTGGCTTCATGGGTGACGTCACATTGGAGTAATTGGCACTGTGCTGAATACGGCAACAACTGGTGCTCTGCTTCCTTGAGGGACGTCTCATTAAAATCGATGATGGCAACATTCATCCCTTGTTTCAAAAAAGCCATGCCAATCTCAAGACCAATGCCGCTGGCGGCACCGGTGATTAATACTGTTTTATGTTTCATGTGGTTACTCGTTGTCTAATTGCCATAGAGGGTATCTGGGAGCCAAAGTACGATGTCAGGGAAATAGAACACCAGACTCACGGCAAATAACTGAATCAAGATAAACGGAATGACGCCTTTATAAATGTCCAATGTGGTGACATTTGGGGGTGCAACACCCTTCAAATAAAACAATGAAAACCCAACTGGAGGGGTTAAGAAGGAGGTTTGTAAGGCCAAAGCAAACAGCACCACAAACCATACCAAACTGAAGCCAAGCTCGACGACAACCGGTCCAACAAGCGGCAATAGGATAAGGCTAATTTCCAGCCAATCCAGGAAGAAGCCCGCGACAAATGTAATTAACAAAATCACCACTACGATCCCAGCTGGCGATAAAGGAATGCTTTGTAGCATCTCGCTGATGAACTCATCCCCCCCTAATGTGCGCAAGACAACCGCAAAAGCGGTAGCGCCTAAGAAGATACCGAACACAAATGCCGTGGTGATGGTGGTGCGACGACACACATCGGCCAGCATAGCGAAGCTAAAGCGTTTATTCATAATGGCCAACAATGTGGCCCCTAATGCGCCCACCCCAGCCGCCTCGGTTGGCGACACGATGCCCATAAATATGGAGCCTAAAACCGCTAGAATTAAGCCCAATGGTGGAATGACGGCAAATAAAGTCTCTTTGATTAAGGCAAACGTCACAGGGGGTAAATCTGTCGGCAGCTCACAGGACTTAGGGTTGAGAAAAGCGCTCGCAATCACATACACGATGTAAAGAATACCAAGCATTAATCCGGGCATTAGCGCGCCCATAAACAGGTTACCTACTGACAGAGATAACTGATCTGCCATGATGATAAGCATAATACTTGGCGGGATTAAAATCCCCAGTGTGCCGGATGACGCGACGATACCGCTTGCAAACGATTTTGAATAATTTTGCTGCAACATAACAGGCATGGACAGCATGGCAAGCAACACGACAGATGCGCCAACAATACCCGTGGACGCCGCAAAAAGAATACCGATCAAGATAACAGAGACGCCCAAGCCACCACGAAAACGGCCAAATAGGCGCACAAAGTTCAACATCAGACGCTCGGCAACGCCAGACCGCTCAAGCATCAGCCCCATAAAGATAAACATGGGCAGGGCAACCAGTACCCAATTACTCATTTGTGCGTAGATACGTTGTACAAAGGTGCCGTATATACGCCAGTTGGTCATATAGTACGTGTCCCAATCTAAGTATTCGTACCCTAAAATCCCCACACAGCTGAAGATCACAGCCAGGCCGGCCAGTATCCAAGCAACGGGGAATCCCGTGAAAATTAGAGCAATGAAACTGCCAAGCATGGCAATGACTAAAAATTCATACGTCTCAAACATGCTAATTCCTAAACAACATTGTTAGCGGAGGGCTGGCGTACAAGCGCTAGGCAACGCAACCATCGAGAAAAGGCGGTTAAGCTTAACAAGACAAACGCCACGATAATGGTGGACTTAATCAGCCAGCGCATAGGTAAGCCACCAGGAGAGGCCGAGACTTCATTGAGTTGATAAGCGCGGGTCACAAAGGGCAGAGCGTACTCAAGAACAATCAAGCAAAATGGCAGTAATAATACCGACAAGCCAATCAGCTCTATCCAAGCTCGGGTGCGTAAGGAACGATGCTCAACCACAGCGTCCACACGTACATGGCCATCGTGGATCAAACAATAAGACAGCCCGATCATGAACCCCACAGCGTATAGGTGCCATTGAAGTTCTTCTAATGCGATAAAATTGACGCTAAAGAAATAGCGCATTAAAGCGTTGGCAACGATAAGCACCATCAACACAATCCAAACAAAGGAAATGTTGCGCCCAATGACTTCAATAAGGGTTTCGATTCGTTTCGACAGGGCCGTCTGAGGCAGCGCTAACCACGTCGTGTCCGATAATTTTGCTTCGATCTCAGCAAGATCAAGTGAGTTGTCACGGTCTGACATACAAACATTCCAAATCAGAAATTGGCAAACAAGGCCGACTGAACGTCGGCCTGTGAAAACGTAAGCAGTGAAGCTTAGTTATGACCCCAGTCGCGTGGTAGGTAGCCGAATTTCTTCCAAGAACCGTGTTCTTTTTGGAAGGCTTTCATAGACGCGTAAATGTCGCCGAAAGACTTGTCGTCAGCAGAGCGGCGTGCCATGACTTTTTGCGTTGCTTCTTCAAATGCCATCAATATCTCTGGCGAATATTGGTGCAGTTCAACGCCTTTGTCTTCAAAGTCAGACAGTACTGCGCCTTGCAAGGCTTCGGCTTTGGCAATAGACAAGGTGTTAGCCGCCACACAGCTGTTCTCAATCAAAGCTTGTGTTTGCTGGTTTAAGTCATTCCAACTGTCAAGATTGATGTAGAGGAACTGGTTGGTACTCGGTTGATGCCAACCTGGAAGGTAGTAGTGCTTCGCGACCTGAAAGAACCCAAGTTGCTGATCCACGGTCGGAATAGAGAATTCAGTGCCGTCTAATACGCCCGTTTCCAGTGCTTGGTATAATTCACCGCCAGGTAACACAGTGACTGACATGCCCAATTCAGACATGATCTCTCCACCTACGCCTGCCGCGCGGAATTTCAAGCCTTTCATGTCTTCTGGTGTGTTGACTTCTTTACGGTACCAACCCGCAGCTTCAGGGCTGATGGTGCCACATAAAATGGGGTATACATTGTGCGGTTTGAACAAGGCTTTAAGCATTTCATCGCCCCCATGGAAATACATCCAGGCGGTGAATTCACTTGACTCTAAACCGAAAGGTGTGGCGCCGAACAGTGCCGCCGCAGGGACTTGACCCCACTCGTAGCCCATCCAAGAATATCCCGCATCAATGTTGCCTGTGCTGACATTCTCGAAAACGCCCAGCGCTGGTATAACGGTATTTGGCTCAAAAACTTGCAGTTTGACGCGGCCACCACTGACATCGTTCAGCATTTTAGATACTTCTGGCATGGTATCGCCTAACGCCGTTAGCGTAGACGAAAATGCCATCGGGACCTGCCAGCGAATTTTGTCGAAATCGGCAAAGGTAGGAGCCGATGCACACAGAGCAGTCGCGCAGGATAGTGCAATAACAGCATTCTTCATGATGTGATCCTATTTATTGTTGTTTTAGACTCGCCGGTCACTGGGTGTGACTGGGGTCGCAATCATGTTGCAGAGATATGTATTACAAGATAAATGCCAAAAAAATAATATCTATATAAAACAATATCTTATTAGAATTTTGTGCTTTTTTGTATGTGGGATTATACTTTTTTTCCAGATTATCGGACGGTTTGTCGGCGGCCTACTTATTAAAATCTCGATAATATGTCCGAATATTCGGACATGATCTGATTTTTCGGACGAAAAAGTACATTTTAGAGCAATCCATGCTTGTTCAACTTCTCATAGAAGGTAGATTTGCTCACACCTAGACTTTTCGCCGCTTGGGTTTTGTTGCCGTAGTGCTGAGTAAGCGATTGTTTTAAAGCGGCTTTTTCCGCCAAATCAAGTTGTTCTTTGAGCGTGCCGGTGGCACTGACGTGAGGCGTGTTTGTCAAAACGCTGTTTACGTCGCTGTCAGCTTGCTGAGACAGGGCGGTAGGCAGTAGCGATAAGGGAATCTTCCGGTCTGTCGCGGTGAAAAAGGCGGCCTCCATCACGTTTTCGAGCTCGCGGATATTGCCCGGCCAATCGTAATCCAACAGGGCGGTCATTGCTTGGGCGGTTAGCTTGGGTGCTCGGCGGCCAGTGCGGCGTGATAACGTTTGCAGAAAATGTTCAGCCAATTTAGAGATATCTTCAGGTCGTTCCCTTAAGGGCGGTAATGAAACATTGACGACATTGATACGATAGTACAAGTCTTCACGAAAATCCCCGCTTTTAATTAAAGACTCTAGAGGACGATGCGTTGCTGTGATTAAGCGTATGTCTAAGGGGGTGGTTGAGGTGCTGCCAACGGCCTCTACTTCTCGATCCTGCAAAACACGTAGCAGTTTGGCTTGCATTGAAAGGGGAAGGTCACCTATTTCATCTAAAAATAGGGTGCCACCATTTGCCAATTGAAACTTGCCGGCTTTGCCGCCTTTTTTGGCGCCCGTGAAGGCCCCTTCTTCATAGCCAAATAGCTCACTTTCGAGTAAATTTTCAGGAATGGCCGCACAGTTCACTTTGATAAAAGGTCCATCGCCTCGGTCCGAAAGTTGATGAATAGCGTGTGCGTAAAGCTCTTTGCCGGTGCCGGATTCTCCACGTAACAACACGGTGACATCACCCGATGCCACTTGGGTAATGGTTTGATTCAGGTTTTTAATCGCTTTGCTGTCACCCACAATGTCGGCCAAGCGATACTGGGCAGAGGGTTGCTTGGCGACGACCGGTGCCGTTTGGTTAGTGAACTCATGCTCTGCTAACAGCGCTTTGATATGACTGTTGATGCGCTTCCATTCGTAGGTGTCGTGAAATATCACGGTGCCGACTGCGCCGATGACCTTTCCTTGGTCGGTGATAGGGAAACGGTTTGCAATCATATTGCTGCCTCGAATACGTTGCATCGACAAGCGTTCCGTTACACCATTTTTAATCGTGAGATGCATGCGCGTATTCTCAATCACCTCAGTGACTTTTTTGCCTTTTACTTCTTCGGCATTGACTCCGAGAAAACGCGCATAAGGGCGGTTGAGGTAAAAAATTCTCGCATTATGATCCACGACCACCACCCATTCTTCGAGGGCATCTAAAATCGTGCGATAGGTTTGCGCCGCTTGGCGAAGTTTTTGTGTCGGTGTCTGTGTCATTGAAGTGCGTCACCTTGTGGAAGGTTATCGGGGGCTGTTGCATAAGTATTAATCAATGTGTCCAGCATGGCAGCGGCAGCGATGGACAGCATTGAGCGTGGCTTGCATATGACCCCCACTCGGCGTTCGATCGTGGGTTGGTCAATCACTCGCTCGACGACATTTTGTTCGCGGATCTGCTGTCGACAGGTGGCTGGCACCACCGCCACGCCCATGCCTTCACTCACCATTCTAACGACCGTCGTCAGTTGGTGCGCATCAAAGGCAACAGGGAGGTCAATGTTGGCATCGATTAAACTTTTTTCGATCATGCTTCGAACACTCGACGGGCGTTGCAGGGTAATGAAATCCTGTTTCAGTAGCGCACTCCAGGTCAGCTTAGGTAAAGCTGTTAAGGGATGATTGGCGGACAGTATGGCTATAAATTTATCGTTGTATAAAGGATGAAAAGTGAGCCCTTCCAATGTGTTGGGTTCGAATGTCACCCCTAATTCAACACTGTTATTGCTGACTCGCTCAACGACTACATCAGAGAGCACGTCGTCAATTGAAATCTGAATGTTAGGGAAGTGCTGATGATAATCATGTATGGCCTTAGGCAGCAGAGAGCCCGCAAAGGACGGCATGGCGGCAATGGATATCTTGCCCATTTGCAAGGCAAAGCGCTGTTTCATTTCATCTTCCGCGTCTTGCCATTGAGCTAATAACTGACGTGCGATGGGCACCAAAGCTTCCCCCTCAGGGGTTAAAGCTGTGGTGCGGGTCGTGCGAGTCAGGAGTTTTCCCCCTAACGATTCCTCCAAACTTTTGATCGCTAAGCTCAGAGCTGGCTGTGACAGATGTAGCTGATGCGCGGCTTGCGCAAAGCTCATCGACTCCGCTACGGACAAAAAGGCTTTAACCTGTTTTATATTCATTTGTTTTACTTATTAATAAATATGAAAAATAAAATTAATTAATCTTTAGTGATAAGTCAAACTCTGGAATCAGACATCCCATACGGCATGAATCTCAAAATAATAATTAGGAGTGGAGTAATGGCGGGTTTTGACAAAGTTGTGTTGTCATACGACGAAGCAATGGCAGGGTTAGACGACGGCATGACCGTTATAGCAGGGGGCTTTGGGCTTTGCGGTATTCCCGAAAACCTCATTGCCGAAATTAAGCGTCGCCAAACGAAAGGCTTAACCGTAGTGTCCAACAACTGCGGTGTAGACGGATTTGGTTTAGGCATTTTGCTTGAAGATAAGCAAATTCGAAAAATGGTGGCTTCCTACGTGGGTGAAAATGCCCTTTTTGAAAAGCAGCTTCTTAATGGTGAACTTGAGGTGGATTTGACGCCGCAAGGCACCTTGGCAGAGAAGATGCGTGCTGGTGGTGCGGGTATTCCGGCTTTTTACACCGCCACCGGTGTGGGTACGCCTGTTGCTGAAGGCAAAGAAACACGTACTTTTGACGGCAAAGAATTCTTGCTGGAAGAGTCTATCACGGGCGATTTTGCCATTGTTAAAGGTTGGAAAGCTGACCGCTATGGCAATGTAATGTACCGTCACACGGCGCAAAACTTTAATCCTCTTGCAGCGACAGCGGGCAAAATTACAGTAGTTGAAGTGGAAGAGATTGTAGAGGTGGGTGAGTTGGAACCGTCGCAAATTCATACCCCTGGCATCTATGTAGACCGTGTCATTCAGGGCACATTTGAAAAGCGCATTGAAAAAGTCACGGTTCGTTCGTAACGCCTACCCCATTCATTAATACAATAAAAAGAGGTCGCTATGGCTCTTACACGAGAACAAATGGCACAGCGCGTCGCGCAAGAACTGCGTGATGGCTATTACGTAAATTTAGGTATCGGTATTCCAACATTGGTTGCGAACTTTGTGCCACAAGGCATGGAGGTGATGCTGCAATCTGAAAATGGCCTATTGGGCATGGGGGCGTTCCCTACAGAAGAGACGTTGGACGCCGACATGATTAACGCCGGTAAGCAAACAGTGACGGCAGTGAAGGGGGCGTCTATCTTCTCCTCGGCAGAGTCGTTTGCCATGATACGTGGCGGGCACGTAGATTTGACAGTTTTGGGGGCCTTTGAAGTAGATGTTCATGGCAACATTGCTTCGTGGATGATTCCTAATAAGCTGGTCAAAGGCATGGGCGGGGCCATGGATTTAGTGGCCGGTGCGGACAACATTATCGTGACCATGACGCATGCCTCTAAAAATGGCGAGTCAAAGTTATTGGCCGATTGCAGCCTGCCGCTGACCGGTAAAGGCTGCATTAAGAAAGTTCTAACAGACTTGGCGTGGATTGAGATCGATGCGGGTCAGTTTACATTGGTGGAACGCGCACCGGGTGTTTCGGTGGAAGAGATTGTCGAGAAAACCGCCGGCAAGTTAGTGGTGCCTGAACACGTACCTGAGATGACGTTTGCCTAAACCACTTTACATAAGTGTCAAAACAACAATAAATGGAGAGACATAATGAAGGCTGTGATTGTCGCCGCTGGGCGAAGCGCAATTGGTTCTTTTAATGGCGCACTTTCCTCGTTAAGTGCCGTGCAAATTGGCACACAAGTCTTACAAGGAATGCTGGCCAAGCAACCTGAACTGACGCAGCATATTGATGATGTGATTTTAGGGCAAGTGCTGACCGCAGGCTGCGGCCAAAACCCTGCCAGACAAACGGCGTTAAATGCTGGTCTGTCAAATCATGTTTCTGCTTTGACGGTCAATATGGTGTGCGGTTCCGGTTTGAAAGCGGTTCAACTGGCGGCGCAAGCCGTGTTGAATGGTGACGCCAAGATGGTTGTGGCGGGCGGACAAGAAAGCATGAGCCAAGCGGCACATGTGTTACCAAACAGTCGCTCTGGAAAAAAAATGGGGCACTGGAGTATGCTGGATACCATGATTGTTGATGGTCTGTGGGATGCATTTCACGATTATCATATGGGCCAAACAGCTGAAAACATCGCCAACCAATGGCATATCAGCCGAGAGCAACAAGATACTTTTGCGGCCCAATCACAGCTGAAAGCGGCGAATGCGCAAGCATCGGGTCGCTTCCAAGACGAAATTCTTCCAGTTGCAATTCCGCAGCGCAAGAGCCCCGACATTATTGTTGACCAAGATGAACAGATACGCCCACAGACAAATGCCAGTTCTCTGGCTGCGCTGCGACCGGCTTTTACCCAAGACGGCTCGGTGACAGCAGGTAATGCGTCCACGTTAAACGATGGTGCTGCGATGGTCGTTGTCACCACGGATGACGAGGCAAAGCGATTAGGGCTGACGGTGTTGGCCACCATTGAAGCCAGTGCAACCTCGGGGGTGGACCCACAAATCATGGGAACAGGGCCCATCACGGCCAGCCAAAAAGCGTTAGATAAAGTCGATTGGTCTGTACAGGACTTGGGATTGGTCGAAGCAAACGAAGCATTCGCAGTGCAGGCGCTTTGTGTTGGGCAAGAGCTTGGCTTAGTGCCTGAGCGTGTCAATGTGAATGGCGGCGCCATTGCTTTGGGTCATCCTATTGGCGCCTCCGGTTGTCGTGTGTTGGTGTCTCTGCTGCATGAAATGCAGAAGCAGAAAGTTGAAAAGGGGTTGGCCACTTTATGCATCGGTGGTGGTATGGGTGTAGCGATGTTGCTCAGTCAAACGCATTAACATCGCCTTATAAAAAGCAAATAAGGGGCCACAAGTCCCGCCTAAAATAACTATAAAATGGTAAACACTATGTCTAATTCAATGACGCAAAAAACCGCGCTGCAACGCGCGAGTCAGTTCTTTGTTACGTTGCTGCAACGCTACCTTCCGGACCCTTTTATATTTGCAATTGTGCTGACGTTGGTAGTCTTTGTGATCGCGATGCCCAGTACAGGGCAGGGGCCCATACAGGTTGTTGAAGCGTGGGCAGGCGGTTTCTGGAAATTACTTAGCTTCTCTATGCAGATGGCGATGGTGGTGGTGACAGGGCATGCAATGGCGAGTGCTCCAGCGTTTAAGCGAAAGTTGGCCGTGATTGCAGGCATTGCTTCGACGCCTGGACAAGCGATTCTGCTCGTTACCTTTATCAGCGCTGTAGCCTGTTGGGTAAACTGGGGATTTGGTTTAGTGGTTGGGGCTATCTTTGCCCGTGAGTTGGCCGCGCGAGTACGAGGCGTCGATTATCGTTTGCTGATTGCTTCGGCCTACAGTGGCTTCTTGTTTTGGCATGCCGGGCTATCGGGCTCTATTCCGTTGGCCATTGCTGGCGGTAACAATATCAGCGCTGTCACAAATGGTGCGGTTACGGCACCGATTGCAACGTCTGAGACCATTTTTTCACCGATGAACTTAACTATCCTTGCCGTCATGCTGGTCGCTATTCCGTTATTGAACCGATTAATGCATCCAGCACCGCAAGATACGATTGAGTTTGACACCAGTAATTTGGTGGGCGAGGAATCGGACAACCCCGCCCCAGACAAAGCCAAGATGACCCCGGCCGAGCGCTTAGAAAGCAGCCGTTTATTATCGTTGCTGATTGGTTTGATGGGCTTTGTTTACGTGGTTTATTACTTTGCCAACAATGGCTTTGCACTGAACCTAAACATCGTCAACTTTACCTTCTTATTTACCGCAGTACTGTTACATGGGACGCCAAAGAGTCTGTTGAATGCGGTTACTGATGGCGCCAAGAACTGTTCAGGCATTTTACTTCAATTCCCATTTTATGCGGGCATCATGGGTATGATGACGGCAGTAGGCAGCTCAGGTGACAGTCTAGCAAGCTTGATTTCACAAGGGTTCGTTGCCATCTCCAATGAAACGACGTTCCCTCTGTTTACCTTCTTAAGCGCGGGTATTGTGAATTTCTTTGTGCCTTCGGGTGGTGGTCAGTGGGCGGTACAGGCGCCTGTGATGATGCCAGCTGGGGCTGAACTAGGCGTTGATGCTGCGAAAACAGCCATGGCCATTGCCTGGGGTGATGCTTGGACCAATATGATACAACCTTTCTGGGCATTACCAGCGCTCGCGATTGCCGGTTTAGGGGCAAAAGATGTGATGGGGTATTGTATCCTAGCATTGCTCGGGTCTGGTGTGATCATTGGAGCTGGGTTGATGATTTTCTAACGAGGTGTCTCCGCTCTACTTCGTTAACCAAGCGCCCGAGTAATCGGGCGTTTTTTTTGGGCTAAAAGAAAGGGCTTGCTCACCAAACCGGTTGAAATTAGGGACGTCTAGAGGAGGGCATTTTGATGTTAGATATTAAGCGCTGTTCGCTTTTTAACCTACTGTATATTAAAGCATTATTTTTAAAATTAGGGGTTGCTTTCAGAATTACATTGCCTATAATACGCTCCATCTTATGACGAAGCCAAGTTGCTGAGTCCGAGTTAGGAGTGGTAGTTCAGTTGGTTAGAATACCTGCCTGTCACGCAGGGGGTCGCGGGTTCGAGTCCCGTCCATTCCGCCATTTACTTTTCCCCAAAGTGAATGCAAGCGTTACCATCATTGCGATGGGTGTGTAGCTCAGTTGGGAGAGCGTCGCCCTTACAAGGCGAATGTCGGGAGTTCGAACCTCTCCACACCCACCATGATTATTTCCATATAAAATCTTCATACAAATCTCATCTAAAATTTTTTTGCCAATCCAAACCAGTTTTAAATAATTTTAATATGCTTTAACTTTGACCGATTGATGTCATACCTTATGAATTCTATTTTTTATTGTCAGCATCATTCTTGGTTACAGCGCTTAAGGCAGTGGGCAACACTCAGTTAGCGGGTAACGCGAGAATTTTGGCGGCTTCAATGCAGCGAAAAACGGTCGCCTCTGCACATTGCCTTTTGTTGTAGCTATAGATTAAAATGAAATTAATTCTCATTATCTATATGTGGTGTTATCCGATGCACGGATAACGCCACGCCTTGTCTCATTTAAAGGAAAGTGACATGGAAGGGTTCACAAATAACGCCATTACGACACACTCATTACCGGATCTAAGAACGCTGCCGACCGAGCCTATTTCTCTAGCCTATAGAACCTACCATATTGCCGCGACGCTGATGCTTGTCATACCGTTGCTTGGTGTATTGAGCGCTTTGCGTTTTAATCCTTGGTTATCTTTGCCAACATTTTTGCAAAGCGCTTATCTCTATGTTTTTGCTGCGGTCGTAATATTGAGTGTAGGTTATTTGATCTATGCGTACTTGGCATGTGTGCGTATTCGCTATTCATTGCGAGAGCATGATCTAACGTTGAAAAAGGGCGTCATCTGCAAGCAGGTTATTTGCCAACCAATGCTGCGTATACAACATGTGGAGATAAAACAGGGGCCGATAGATCGCTTCGCTGGTCTTGCAAAATTACATGTCTACTCGGCCGGAGGTGCTGCGCATACATTTTCGATTCCGGGATTAGAGCAAGTAACAGCAGAAAAACTGCGTGCCTATATTTTAGAACATAAAGATTTGAACGCTGGTTAATGCTATGACAACGTCTTCACCGTCGACCTTAACACTGCAACCTAGTTGGCAGCGCCTATCGCCCATTGCCATCGTTTATTTCTTGTTTGATGTTATCAAGTCGCTTTCGCAGTCATTCATTTATCTTATTCCTGGAGGTGTGGTTGGCCACCGTTATATATCGGGGCATGAAAATGAATTTCTGATTGGGGCGATAGGTTTTATAGTGCTGGTTTGTGCTCGATGCTTCGCATCCTATTGGTATTATCAGTATCGAATCAGCCAAGATACCTTTGAAGTAAGCGTGGGCTTATTTAAAAAACGTTACTTGAATCTTCCGTTTGAGCGAATTCAAAATGTAAAATTGGAGCAGCCGCTTATCTATCGTTTCACCGGTCATGTTGCGGTGACATTGGACAGTGCCGGTTCCAAGGATGAAGAAGCGAAAATATATGCGCTGACACAACAGGATGCGAATGCGCTTCGAGAAGCTATTCTGTTGGCAAGAAAGGCCGATCAGCCGGACTTACAAGCAACGATAGTAAATACTACGCCATCGCCTGCTAACCAAGGAGCAGAGCAAGACGAACAACTTTTAAACACACGCAGTGTATTAGATCTGGTCATTCATGGCGTCGCCAATAACCGTCTTTGGATACTGCTAGGTGCTTTGCTATCAGCACAGGATGTGTTGCTGTCATGGATGGAGGGACTGCTTTCGGATCTAGGACTTAATATCGACGATGTCATTGCTCAGGCAACAGGGTCTTGGTGGCAGATCAGTGCAGCAGCTTTGATGCTATTTTTGCTGTTACTGATCCCACTTTCACTCTTATCAATACTTGGCTCGATCATCGTATTTTATAACTATCGACTAAGCTGTTTAAGCGATCGTTATATTCGGCGTTGTGGTCTGTTTACCCGTCAAGAGGTGAGTGTACGGCTTTCCCGTATTCAAATGATTGAGAGCAAACAAGATTGGTTGGACAGACTGATCGGGCGCACGAACCTTGTGTTTCAACAAAACCTCAGTGGCTCTGATAGTCGCAGTATAGAGACAGTCAGCAGCCTAGTCGTTCCTTCTGTAAAAGCCCATGAGCGAGACGCGCTGATTGCCGAGACATGGCCAGATGCTCAGCCGTTTACAAAGGTGCAATATCGCTCCGCGAGCCCGTATTACTTTTTATATTTTCTGACTCTGTTTGTCTTACCGCTGAGCATTGTGACGAGTACTGCTTTATGGGTGTACCTGGACGTTGGCTATGCGCTCGCTGGCGTGAGTGTATTGATCATAATTGCCTTGTTGTTTTTCTGTCATTGGCGTCGCCTAGGGTTTGCAGCAGATGACCACTATTACTACGTACGTAGCGGCATCCTTGGGGTGCGGTACGTGTGTTTTCCGATTTATAAGTTACAACAGGTTAGCATTGAGCAAAGCCTCTTGATGACAAAGCGCAAGCTAGCATCCGTCAAATTTGTCTTAGCCAGTGGTGCCATTGTAGTCCCTTATATCGATGAATCACTCGCATACGATATAGCGAACCAAGCACTGTATAAAACCGAATCCTTAAAAAAATCATGGATGTAGTGTTGTAGATGGGTCGTATTCACGACGACGATTTTTTAACCATCTACGGGTCATTTAGTTGTTTAAAATAGTAAAAAATAAGGAAGGTGATTATTGAAGTACCTTTTTTATATGCCTCAAACGTCATACCTAATATCCCTCGTCAATTATCTATTTGGCGGTTATAGAGTGTTCAATTAGGTCTGATTTATGAATCCCGATATACAAACCAATGCGCCGAAGAAGCGGACGCAGTGGTGGTTTTTGCTGCACAGTTGGTTGGCGATGCCAATCTGGCTATTTTTATTTTTTGTCTGTCTGACGGGCACCATTGCTACGGTTAGCCAAGAGATTGTTTGGCTGTTTGATTCGAGTGTGCGCGCCAATCCTCCGGACAAGGTGGGCGCGATGCTGACATTTGATGAGGTAATTAAGGTAGTTGAGCGCGAAGCTCCCGGTGCCTATGTTGAGCAGATAACACGCCCAGTAAAATCTCAGTTTGCCCTGACAGCCGAGATTAGTTACCCAGATTCGACCAGCGAAAATGTGTTTATTAACCCTTATACGGGTGAGATTCAGGGACGGGCTGCGACAGGCTTTAATTTCCGCCAGTTTGTCCGCGCGATCCATGGATGGTTGCTGATTCCCTTCAATACTGGCTTCACTCGCTACAGCTTAGGTTGGTATATGGTCAGCATTCTAGGTATCCCCATGCTGTTATCGTTGATCACCGGCTTAGTGGTGTATAAGAAGTTCTGGCGTGGTTTCTTGCGTCCGCGCTTGCGCTTCAACCGCGGGGCACGAGTGTTCTGGGGTGATTTCCATCGCTTAGCGGGGATTTGGTCGATTCCGTTCATCTTTATCATTTCTGTGACCGCGATCTGGTTCATGATCCAAGGCTTATTGTTTGAGGTGGGTGTACCGTTTAACGGTGCGTCTCAAGCACCTGTGTTTGTGGCGCGTGATGAGGTACCTGTATCAAATCAAGGTCGGCCGCCATTAATTTCGCCTGATCAAGCCATCGCCCAAGTCAACCAGCACTATGAAAATGTTGAGACACAAAGAGTAGATTTGCCGAGCACGGCTTTTGGACATTATCGCATTTTAGGACGTAGCCAAGCGTTTCCTTTGGTTCACGAAAGTTTCCTCGTCAATCCTTATACGGGCTCGATTGATCAAGCCATGCGAGTGATGGATCAGCCAGGTTTGATGCTGACGCGTTTGTCGATGCGTGCGTTGCACACGGGCGATTTTGTCGGTTTAAGTTTGAAGTTGGTGTATTTCTTCTTTGGTGTGCTGCTCACCATGATGGTGTTTAGTGGTATGCGCATTTGGATGACGCGTACTTTCAAATCGACCAAAGCGGCGATACGCCAAAAGACGACCAGAGCGATTCAACCAGGAGGTTCAGTATGAGCTCAAACTCAGCGACAAAGAAGTCCCATAGCCGTTGGTTTCGCTGGCGTTTTCATTTGACTGGATTACTGATCCTTATCCCTTTCTCGTTGATACCTTTCTATATTGAATTAATGTCGGTCTTTGGTGGTGCGAATGGCTTGGGTGAGCGCACGATTGGCGAAAAACAGGTTGGTCCGTGGCGCATTACATTAGCCGAACAATTTGAACGTGGGCCTAAGTTAGACGGCCCTGCAGGCTACATGAAGACGTTTAATGCCGCGCTGTGTCAGCAATGTGCTGAGCAGGTAAAAGCGGTGTATATGCGCTTGGGTAAACCGCGTAGCTTGCGTACAGCTGGGGTGATTGGCTTCGGTTCACCGTATCACATGAGCTTTAGTATGCCGGTACCGGAGAATACCTCGGTGGACGCTGATGTTTGGCTCACATTAGAGGGATGGGATGGTTCACTGCATCAAGTGCAATGGCCACTGCGCCAAGCGTCACCCGCTACCATCGAATTTTTGCAGCAGCAACAGGAGCTTTAACATGTTAAGAACGTATATGCGTTTTATAACGCTGGCGGCCTTAGCCAGTGTGTGGTCATCCATGGCATTGGCGCATTTTCCCTTTGTGGAGTGCCATCAAAGCACAGTGGATATCGTCTGCCAAGGTGGCTTTTCCGATGGCTCAGGTGTGGCTGGTGTTACCATAGACTTAATTTCGTATGACGAAGAAATCATCGCGAGCAAAGCGTTTGATGAGCAGTCCAATGTGCATTTTAAGCCATACAATGGAGAGTTTTATATCCTAATGGACGCAGGGCCGGGCCACACGATTGAGGTGGAATGGCACGAGATTAAATAAAACGTAGTTAGATGAGATATTTTATTTCTATCGAGATAGATCTTTAATATTACCGAGCGCTGAGGTAATGAATTTGATTGCTAATTGAGAAGCGCCGATAACCTCAAAGGTATTGGCGCTTTTTCGCTTAGAATTTACTGCGTAGGACAATTTCAGCGGTTCGGCCTTCACCAAAAATCACGCGATTATAGAATCCAGTGCTGGCGCGTTTCGAATGCTTGACGTGTTATTGATACGAAGGTCCACACATCACCGGTAAACTTTTTGAAACGTCCAGCAACGGGCAATTCCTTACGGCTATTGTCCGGTGCAAATCCTAATTTTGATAAAACATAACCGGATGCAACGTTATTGTGTTTTAGATAATGAGCATCAACTTTAGCAAGCTTTAAGGACTCAAAGGCAAACTGCAGCGCATATTTAGCGGCTTCTTGAGCCAATCCTTTGCCCCAGTAAGGCTCACCAACCCAATACGATAGTTCAGCG
Organism: Marinomonas gallaica; assembly: GCF_001639745.1. GTDB lineage: Bacteria > Pseudomonadota > Gammaproteobacteria > Pseudomonadales > Marinomonadaceae > Marinomonas > Marinomonas gallaica. The sequence goes on along the minus strand of NZ_LTAX01000005.1, from coordinate 23,661 downwards.
GATTGAACGTGATAGTTGATCTTTTTCAAAATGCAGCAGCCGATAACACCTTTTTCGGACACAATAACAAAGTGCATCTCTTCACTTTTAGGCGCGTGTGTTGAATGAATCCAAGAATACACGTGTTCTGGCTGGCAATTATCTGGAACGCCACTGGTTCGACTAATATTGGGGTTATTAGCCAATACGCAGATTGCCTCAAGATGGTGCTCGTTGATGAGTTCTAGGGTTACCGTTTTCATAAAGTTAATCTGATGTTGAAAACAATTAGTTCGCGTATGTTTGTTTGATATCGATCATTCGCTTTTGGGCTCGTTGTGGAAGAGTGTCAGGTGTGGTGATCGCTTGGAGATTTTTCTCACCTACCTGAATGATCATGACCATTCCCATAGCCATATGTGGTGTACATTCAATACCGTAAGTACCTTCTTGCTCAAAGGTCATTTCTATCTCTTCGTTTATATTGCCACGGTATGCCGTCGCGCCTTCTGGCCACATGGTTTTGATAGCGGCGGCGTTATGACCAGGGGCAGTACGCAGAAACTTCACAGTATCGCCTGGTCGAATATTTAGATAGCTTGGTTCATAAGACATCGCTCCTAGGCTATTACGGTTCACCATTTTGACTTCATACTGTTTGGCAGATAGCGAACTTGCCATGAGCGCACAAAGAGTGAGCGTAAACATTGATTTTAACATGTCAGGATTCCTTGTTAGTTCAGTAGTTGGATATGGGGAGGGTGGTCTGATGAGTGAATAACCCGCGACTGCACCTCAAATACATCAGCAATAAAGGCTTCATTAATGAGCACTTCAGGGCGACCTTGGGCAATGATTTGACCGTCTTTCATGGCGATGATGCGATCAAAACGCAATGCGTGATTTAAGTCGTGAACAGCAACCAGCATGGTACGTTGGATGGTTTCTATCAGGGATAGCACGACCATTTGCTGTTTAATATCTAGGTGATTGGTTGGCTCATCCATGACGATAAAAGGGGTGTTCTGAGCCAGAGCTCGCGCAATATGCAAACGTTGCTGCTCACCGCCGGATAGAGTATGCCAGTGCTGTTGACGCTTATGCAGCATACTGACTTTTTCCAATGCTTGGTCGACGTAAGTTTGGTGGGTCTCACTCCATCGTTCGAAGGCTTTTATCCAAGGGGTGCGACCAAGTGCCACAGCGTCTTCAGCTTTGACTAATTCTTCAGTGGTGGCTTTTTGTTGCACAAACGATAGGTGTTGGGCGAGGGCTCGTCGTGGGTAACGGTCAATGGCTTTACCATTCAGCCTTATCTGCCCCGTACTGGGTTTGTTTAAACCGCAGATTAAGCGCAACAAAGTCGACTTACCGCAGCCATTAGGGCCAATTAGGGCGACGCGTTCGCCTTTGTTCATGCTTAACGAGATATCGTTGAGCAGTGTCTTCTTGCCAAGTTGATACTGAATATTGGAAACATCTAAGTTCATTGCTTTTGTCCTCGTATTAGCACCAAAGCAAAACAGGGTGCTCCGATCAGTGCTGTAACCACACCGATGGGTAAGACTTGCCCAGGTATCACGATGCGTGAGCCGATATCACAAAAGATCAAGAACAGGGCACCAATGACAGCGCAAGCCGGCACCAAAATTAAATGAGAGCTACCAAATAAAAACCGTGCGGCATGGGGAATCACCAGGCCGACAAAGCCAATGGCGCCGACCATAGAGACCATGACAGCCGTCATCATGGCCGTGCCGAAAATTAGAATGACTTGCACACGGCGAACGGGGATTCCGATTGATGCAGCAGCATCCGAGCCAAATAAAAAGGCATCCAAGGCTCTTGCGTGCCAGATGACTAATGCAAGTCCAATTAAGAGCACAGGAAGTGCCAAGGTGACTTCTTGCCAGCGAGCACCTGAGAGGTTACCCAATAACCAAAACATAATGCCTCGAGCTTGCTCGGCATTGGCAGATTTTGCGATCACAAATGCTGTAAGAGCGTTAAATAATTGTGAGCCTGCGATACCGGCTAAGATAATTTGCGTGGAAATGTTACCGCTACGTCGCTTAGACGCTAAAGCTGAAAGTAGCATAACGAATCCAAATGCCAACATGGCACCGATCAAAGCACCAAACGACATACTCAACACGCCAATGCCGATGCCGGCAATGGTCACCATAACGGCACCAGTAGAAGCGCCCGCCGAAATACCCAGCAAATAGGGGTCGGCTAAGGCGTTACGCAGGAGCGATTGTAGCACCAGACCTGTGACGGCTAATGCAGCACCGCAACATGCTGCCACAATCGTCCGGGTCAACCGGTAATTCCAAATTACCCCTTGGTCTATGGGATGCACGGCGTAATCAGCACCCCAGGCAGCATTGGCCACGGCTTGCAACACTGTCGAAAAGGCGATATTGGTTTCTCCAATGGCAACACCCATGGTGACGGCCGCTAGCAAAATAAAGAAACTCAATACAACAAATGAAAAATGGTGACGTGAGGTCACCCTATTGAATGCTTGAATCAGCATAGATTAAAGTTCTTCTACCGCATCCGTTAACTTTTCAAGACCGTTGATAAGACGAATGGTGGCGTCCATCTCTAAGGCATCCATGATCACAATATTACCGTTTTTAACCGCATCCATTTCTTTGGTCACTGGATCGCTCTTTAGGAATGCCAGTTTTTTCTCGAAATCATCAGCTGGAAAGCGACGGCGGTTCATTTTAGCAATGACAATGATATCAGGATTGGCTTTGGCTAAGGTTTCCCAGCCGACCGTTGGCCATTCTTCATCAGACTGAACCACGTTTTCAATGCCTAGAGTTTTCATTAGGTATCCGGCTGCGCCTTTTTGACCTGCGACGTATGGGTCAATGTCCATCGCAGCGCTGGAATACCAAAACACCGCGGTTTTTCCTTCACTGCCTGCGGCTTGGGCACGTTCGATGGCTTGGTTTTCACGTTCTTTTAAAGACGCCACCAGTTGATCGCCGCGCCCCGACACGTCAAAGATATCTGATAATTGATCGATTGATTTGTATAAAGCAGCTGTCGAAAATTGATCTAGACGTGTGCCATCAAGGCCTACGGAATTGTCTTTATTATCACAGTCAGTAGGTAAAATGTACGTAGGGACGTTTACGTCGTGGAACATATCACGCGTCGCAACGATGCCTTGGTCACCTACATGCCACTCATACTGAACCGTAACCAAATCAGGGCGTTTTTCTAAAATTGACTCAAAGCTTGGGTCATTGTCGGCCAAACGTGGGATACCAGTGTTCACTTTTTTAAACTCAGGTAAAACCTCGTTAAACCAAACCGATGTGCCTTTGACTTTATCGGCGAGATCTAAGGTGTACAAAATCTCGGTAGCCGCTTGGCCGACTGTGACAGTGCTTTGTGGCGCTTGTTCGTAGGTGTGCGTGTAACCGCAGTTTTCAATGGTTAAAGGATATTCCGTTGCTGAGATGTGCGCTGCGCTAAAAAAAGCTGCCGCGATTAGCGACATGGAAAAGACTGATTTCACTGGAACTCCATTGCCAATATGAATGATCAAAGCGCTATATTGTAGGGGCTATTGCGCGACGCTTCGATAAAAAATAATTCTCATTTGGGTGAGTGGCGTTCATGAGCTTGTTTAAGCTCATCACTTGGCAGGCTGTCCGTTATATTCTGAACTGTTAAGGCGGTAGGGGAGGCATAAAAGCTGCTATGAACAGCAGCTTTTACTGGGTGAAGAGGACCACTTTTTGGTGAGTAGTTTTGCAAGGCTTAGACCTATCAAGCTTGCTAGCAAGACACCACTTAATACTGACCACCAATTAACATGAGCATGGGCATGAATCGAGTCTGCTACATTGAGGGTTAACTCAAAGTTAGTAAAAATCCAATCGCATAAAAAACCAAATCCCAAGGCACAGACCAGCACGCCAGTTAGGTAGCTTACTAGCGCTCTTTTACCGAGTAAGGAATATACAACGCCGAGTGTTGCGATATTGGTCGCGGGCCCCGCCAACATAAATACCAATACGGCACCAGGTGAAACGCCGGCTACCAGTAATCCAGCGGCAATCGGAGTTGAAGCCGTAGCGCAAATATACATAGGGATTGAAATAACCACCATCACTAACATGGCCATCAAACCATTGCCCCATTCGGCCAGAAAGCTCGTTGGCACATACGCTTGTACTAACGCCGCAAATCCGATGCCGACAACAAGCCAGAGGGCGATATCGTCAACCATGTCAGTGGCTGCATAGCGTAAGCCGCGTATCAGACGGCGCATTACAGAAGGCTTAGGAACTGGCTGCGAGCTGGAGCACCCCCGGCTGCTGCAACAGGAAGATTTGGCTTCAGGTATTTGGCTCGGCTCAGTGGACTCTTTACCGACTAACCAGCCCGCAGTGATGGCGCTGACGATGGCTGCAATGGGGCGGATGATGGCCATAAATGGGCCAAGGAGTACCCAAGATAAAGCAATCGAGTCGACCCCTGTTTCTGGGGTTGAGATCAGAAAAGAAGTGGTGGCACCTTTGGATGCTCCGGCTTTTCGTAGACCCGCGGCCGCAGGAATAACACCACACGAGCACAGTGGTAGAGGCGAACCAATAATGGCGGCTTTAGCGACGCCAAAACGCGCATTTTTACCCAGTTGGCGCTCCATCCATTGCATAGAGACAAACTCTTTAAGAACGCCCGCCATCACCAAGCCGAGCATCAACCACGGTGCGGATTCTAAAAATAAATCGACAAATGCGATAAGCCAATTCATAGGGATGCCTCTCTAGTCATGGTGACATTCGGATAGGATGGTAAACGATTCGGACTCTAATGCTTGTAGAATCGTACAATCTTGCGCGCTCTCATGTCCGCCACAGCAGGCATCGGATAGTCGTTTAAGAGAGCGTTGGAAAGTTTGCAACTCATCAATTTTGGCATTTACTTGGTCCAGTTTGTCGTCCACGACCAGCTTTACATCTAGACATTCTTTATTAGCCTTATCCACTTCGATTGACAGTAAGGTTTTGATGTCGCTCAAAGAAAAGCCAATGGCTTTGGCGCGTAAAATAACGCCAAGCGTCTTAGCGTCTGCCGAGGAGTACATGCGATAGCCATTACTAGCAACGCTTGATGGTACTAGCAACCCTTCTTTTTCGTAGTAGCGCAGGGTGTCTGTATTGACATCAAACTGCTTAGCCAACTCACCGATTCGATACATTTGCTTTACTCTTATGAATTTATGACGCCAGTATAAACCTTGGAGTAAACTCTAAGGTCAAGTGTTTGATCTAGTTTCTGGACAAGAAAATTCTTAGGTGAGGTGCTAGAGAAGTATTGCGATGGGACTACTGAGTCTAGTGGATAGCGAAACACGCAAGGTAATACTTTTAACCTCTGTGCTCGATTCGTGTATTGGGCGGGTGTAGTAAAACCGACTAAATAATTAGCCGGTTTTGATGTGGGGCTGCTAGAAAGGGCTATTGAGATAGTTCTTTACGCACGATGGCGGCACCGGCGCTAAGTGCCTGTAATTTACCACGAGCCACCTCACGTGACAGGGGAGCCATGCCGCAGTTGGTGCAAGGATACAGCTTGTCAGCATCGACGTATTTTAATGCTTCGCGTAGGGTTGCTGCTACTTCCTCAGGGGTTTCAATGGTATCGGTCGCGACATCAATGGCGCCGACCATAACCTTTTTGCCACGCACCAGTTCTAAAAGCTCTGTTGGCACATGTGAGTTATGGCATTCGAGTGAAATGATATCAATGTTAGAAGCTTGCAGTTTTGGGAATATTTCTTCGTATTGACGCCACTCTGAGCCCAGTGTTTTCTTCCAATCGGTATTAGCCTTGATGCCGTAGCCATAGCAGATATGCACAGCAGTCTCACACTTAAGACCTTCAATGGCGCGTTCCAGGCATGCGATGCCCCAATCATTGACCTCGTCAAAAAACACGTTAAAAGCCGGTTCATCAAATTGGATGATATCAACGCCTGCTGCCTCTAGTTCTTTGGCTTCTTCGTTGAGAACTTTGGCAAATTCCCAAGCGAGCTTCTCGCGACTTTTGTAATGGTCGTCGTAAAGTGTGTCGACCATAGTCATGGGTCCAGGCAGCGCCCATTTAATGGGCTGTTTCGTTTGCTGGCGTAAGAATTTAGCATCCTCGACAAACACCGACTTTTGGCGTGAAACAGGACCCATGACGACCGGTACGCTGGCATCATAGCGATCACGAATTTTCACCGTTTTACGATTTTCAAAATCGACACCGTTTAGATGCTCAATAAAAGTGGTGACGAAATGCTGACGTGTTTGCTCGCCATCACTCACGATGTCTGTACCAGCTAAGCTTTGCTCATGCAATGCGACACGAAGTGCATCTTGCTTTCCCGCAATCAGCTCATCGCCTTCAAGTTTCCACGGGGACCATAAGGTTTCTGGTTGTGCTAGCCAAGCGGGCTTCGGCAAACTGCCTGCGGTAGAAGTAGGAAGTAAAATACTCATAATTGGGTGCTCTCAATATCATTGTGTTAGATGGCAGATTGCGCCGACCACTGTTCTAGAATCGTTTGAAAAGGTTTAATAAAATGCTCTTCAGTGAACTTGCCTTGTTTTACGGCCAACTGACTGCGTTCTTCTCGATCGTATTGAATCTGCGTTAACGAGTGATCCGAATGTTTTAAGCTCGGTTTGAAGTGTTCACCTGCTGCAGCATTGGCGTTGTAAATCTCGGGACGATAGATCTTCTGGAACGTCTCCATCGTGCTGATCGTGCCAATCAGCTCTAAATTGGTGTAGTCATTTAGTAAGTCACCATAGAAGTAAAAGGCTAATGGTGCTGCACTGTCCTCAGGCATGAAGTAGCGTACCGCTAAGCCCATTTTCTTAAAGTAGCTCTCGGTTAACGATGATCCGCTAGGCACATATTCGTCGCCCAAAATAGGGTGTTTGTTTTCCGTCCGCTGGTAGGTTTTTGTTTCAGACACACTGAGGCAAATAACAGGTAGCTTTTTAAAGCGCGCTTTGAAGGCCTCTGAGTGAACAAAGTGTTGAAAGATTTTACCGTGTAGGGCACCAAAGTCTTCAGGGACACTAAAGTCGGATTGATCTTTATTATGCTCAGGCAGTACCACACTAAAGTCATAGTCGCGTACATACGATGAAAAGTTATTGCCAACCAACCCTTCAATTCGCTCATTGGTTTGTTGATCAATAATGGTGGTTTTTAGTACTTCAATGCTGGGAAAGGTTTCACCTTTGCCTTCAATATCGATGTCAACCGACACAATGTCCAGCTCAAGGGCATAACGGTTGCCAGTAGGATTGTCCCAATGAGCCAGCGCATTAAAGCGGTTATTCATCATACTCAAGGTATCGCGCAAGTTTTGCTGGCGACGCTCACCGCGTGCTAGGTTAGCGAAGTTGGTGGTGGTGCGTGTTTTCGCTGAAGGTTGGTAGTCTTCATCAAAGCGAATCGTCGAAATTGAGTAAGTAAATTCGTGGCTCATGGCGATCTGTCATCCTATCTTTCGAATCATCCAGCGTTTTCTGCCTATTTGAGCAATGCGTTGCTTTAGCATCGTTGGCAGCTCGGTATAGGGACAATGTACGCACATTGTTATTATGAGTAAAATTCGTCTAATTCAGTTTGTGTTGAATTATTCTAATGATGGGGGGCTGCCTTTTTGAGTAACAGTTAAAGCTTAGCTGTGCTGGAGCAAAAAAAGTGAATGGAGCAGGGTAATGAGAGCTTTTAGTTTATTCGAGGGAGCAGTCTGCCCCTGAAATAGAGGCAGACAGTTAAATCAGGCGTCTTACTGAGTTGATTCGTCTTTATGCTTTAGCGTTTCAGGAATAACGGATTCAATATCGTCAGCGTGTTGTGGCGCGTTCTCAGAGATGTAATCAACCATACCACTGATGTTTTGCTCCAATTCGCTTTCTTCAGCCAAGCGATCCGCGTAGCGCATTTCTTCTAACTGCGTCGCAGCTGAAGTTGCGTAAGCTTCTGCAATCTCTACAACGGTCTCGGGATGTTCCTCCATAACCGATTCGGCCGCCGCTTCAAAGATTTCCATACTGTGTTCAGGGTCTGCGTCGGTTATCATGGTGGTCAACTCAGGTACTTCTTCGTAATCTGCTTCTTTAAAGACAAGATCTACTAATTCTGCGGTAGAACCCGATGCGTTGGTAATAATCGTCTGGATTAGCTCTTGCTGATGCTCATGGTTAGGATCGTATTTATTCAACCGTTGGTACAGCTCGGTCACATCGATACCTTCGATACTGGCCAACGCTTTGGCAAAATCTAACACTTGTTCAGGATAAGAACGCGCCAAGATGCTGACCATCTTCAACGCCAGCTTTGGCTGTAACTGAGCAATATCGACCGCGATCGCCACTTCATGACTTAACGTAGACGTATCGACGTATTCTATTCGAGGGTCTAGTTCGCTACTTACCCAACCCATTGCTGCACCTTGCGGGACAAAGGACTCTTGCTCATCAAGCGGTATAGATTGACGTACCTTACTGCGGTAAACAACAAAGAACGCGAACACTAACTGAATAAGACCCAGTGCAATAAAGAAATAGTCAATGCCAATGTGCTCCATTACCAGACCGATAATGTAGGGGCCAATAATACCTCCAGTCGCATAGATGATAATGATGGCGCCAATAGCACCGCTCATTTGATTTTGTTGTAATCGGTCAAATGTTTCAGAAATACCTAACGGATAGAGACTTGAAACAATTCCGCTACTGATACTAATCAATATCAATGATGCAATGAAGAAGTCAAAGCCCAGAACGGTAGGAATGAGTAACGTGCATACGATCGAGAAAAGTACAATATAGAGTATAACTTTGCGTCGTTCTAATCGGTCAGCAAGATAGCCTATTGGGAATTGCAGCGCGGCGCCACCAATGATAGCAGCACCAACCAGCAGTGATAGATTCACACCAGAGATGCCTTTTGAATCCGCATAAACGGACAGCATGCTAAGTAAGGAGCTTAATACTAAACCACAGACCAGTACCGAGCTGGCACCTACTGGGGATGTACGAATCAATTGCAGCATTGGCATAGGCACAGTATCTTCGACTTGAGGTGCCGTTGCTTTGCCCATTGCGATGGGGACAACCCCGCCACACAGAAGCAGACCAGCGATGATGTAGAGCGTTGCATGAGTGACATCAGCTATATTAACGACAAATGACCCTAAGAACATCGACAACAGCACTACAATTTGGTTAGTGGCCAAAATACGTGAACGTGTTTCAGAGGTGGAACGTTCACTTAGCCAACCATCGGAAACAATGTTGGTCGCAGCAATACAAAACCCCATAAGAATACGCATGATCGCCCAAACCCATTCATCAAACCATAGGTAGCAGATCAAAATACTGATCGCAGCCAGCGCGGCTGACGCCGTGTACATTCGAATATGTCCAACCCGTGTCATCAATCGTCGAGTAAACACGCCACCTAACAACAGCCCCACGGAAAACATAGACATGATTAAACCAATGTTTCCGGTGCTTACGTGTTCGAAATTTAACCGTAGAGGAAGCAGGACATTAATGAGTCCATGGCTTATATAGATGAAGAAGCCGCTGGCGAATAAAGCCAATAATGAAAATAGCGTTGCTGACATAAGTGAGGAGTCCGATGATCACTGAGGAGAATGTAGTTTAAGAAATGTTCGATGATACTAGATGGTAGTGTATCAGCATTACCTTATCCAGCTAATAACACTCTGTTCATCCTGCTAATGTATAGCTTGAGAATCATTAAAAGCCTTTCAATGGTTATTGGTTAAGAAAAAGCTGGGTTGCAGCGAGGCGAAACAAGATCCGCGATGGTAAAATCGTTAGTACACGTCACAAAGATATAAGCTTGGCAGGATACTTGAAAGCCTGAGTAATGGCAAAAATTAAAGCCCTATCGTTGTTACCGATAAGGCTTAGCCGCGTTTACAGCTTGTCTTGTTTTCCATTATAGGTGGTTCTGTATCCATGATGTGTTTTTGCTTACACCATCTAAAGTATAGAGATGAAAATAGATATTTTTTATACCCAGTCTTTCAATCTGCTGAGCCAGTTCAACAAAAAGTGAGTCGGTCTTCGCATCGAGTTGTTCGTCAGCGATATCCATCTTATAGTGAGCGAGTGCGTCAGCCGTAATAGGCACGCCAAAAAGGTTGGCGAAGTAGCGTATTGTTTTCACCTTTGTTGGGCAAGGTACGCCGATTCGAATAGGCTCCATGATTCCCGCTGCCCTGATGTCCTGAACCCACTTAATAATACGCGTCGTACAAAACGCCAGCTGCGTAGTGATCTCTATCTTATAATGGTTTTTTCTTAGAAATGCGATTTTCCACTTCAATGCCGCCATTAGTTGATCTGACGTTATATGCGGGTGTCCTTCTGGATAGCCCGCTATAACAATGGTTTCAACATCACATGTCTTCAATATGTTGCTTTCAAACAGCGCCAGTGAATTTTCATACGGTCCTTCAGGCGCCACTGGGTCACCGCCAACGAACATAAGTCGTTTGATGTCAGCGCGATATTTTAGCTCACCCACTAAATAGTCGAGGTCTGCTTTTGACGTGATCCTTCTTGACGAAAGGATAGGTGTAGGCTCTAAACCGAGCGCTTTGATTGTGACAGCAGCCTGAATTCGTTGCTGGTGCGTTTCATTACCAATAAAAGCAATATTAACGGGCGTATGGGGTGGCAGCAGGCCGGCAACCGTTGAGAGCTCCTGTACGCTCTTGCCTGTTGTCTCAAGACTAAATTTGGGTAGGGGTAAAGTCATTTTATTCCTAAAAACAAGTCATCGCATAAATAGGATATTGATACGGTTTTTGTTCAAGTAGTAGGGGCAGATGTGAAATAAAAGATGATGACAGACACTGAGAATCCATTGTACGTTTTTATCTGTCCCTATTTATTCTCTTCTTTTTTGTACCTGTGTTGAATTCTTAAACAGTCCTATTATCAGCTTGTTTAGAAGCACGGCAGAGATCCCTTACATGGGTGCAGCACCTTGTCAAACCACTGTCTGTTGTGAAGATTTTATTGATTAAGAGGTAACATTATGGGATTCGACTTAATTATCATCTGGGCACTCGTAATTGGCTTTGCGCTAATGATGTATGTCTTGATGGATGGTTTTGATTTGGGTGTCGGTTTGTTGTTTATTGGGGTCCGAAATAAACAACACCGAGATGTAATGATAGATTCCGTGGCCCCTGTATGGGATGGGAATGCAATTTGGTTAGTACTCGGCGGCGCCTGCATGATGGCCGTGTTTCCGCTGGCGTATTCGATCATTTTAGACGCGTTATACATTCCTTTGTTGTGTATGTTGTTTGGTTTCATGCTGCGCGGAGTTGCCTTTCAATATCGCTTCAAAGCGGGCGCTAAAGATAAAGGTATTTGGGACGCCCTGTTCTGTGTGGGCTCTGTTGTGGCGACCTTCTTCCAAGGCGTGGCGATAGGAGCGGTCATTGAAGGGTTTGCCATTGAGAATGGTCAATTCGTTGGAAGTGCATGGGATTGGGTGAGTTGGTTTAGTATTCTGGTTGGTTTTTGTATTTTGCCTGCTTACGGTTTATTGGGATCCACTTGGTTATTGATCAAAACGGAAAACGAACTCAACCAAAAAATGCGCCATTATTCGCACCATTTATTAGTGTGGCTTGGCTACGCGATGACCGTACTTATCCTTGTTACGCCATTCTTAACAGAAGCGTTAAGAGAGCGTTGGCTAGGGCTACCAAATTTCTTCTATATGGGCTTCATTCCAATGCTTGGTTTGATGCAGTTTACTTGGGTGTACTACGTTATTCGCTTCTCAGAATGGCAAAAGTGGCCATTTGCATTGACGCTAGGACTGCTTGGGCTAGCTTATTTCACGTTGATTACTAGCTTGATGCCGAACATTATCCCGCCAGATCTGACTGTCTATCAAGCGGCCGCACCTGAATCGAGCTTACCCTTTACCCTCTGGGGGGGCGCTATTTTTGTACCTGTCATACTTGGTTGTTGCTATTGGTCTTATCATGTTTTTTGCGCCAAAGTTCGTGATACAGAAGGGTAATACTAGATAAGTACACGGCTAACTCAAAACCTTGTAGGACTATTTTATGTATCAATACGATGACTATGACCGTGCCTTAGTGAAAGAGCGCGTTGCACAATTTCGCGATCAAGTTGCACGTTACCAAGCAGAAGAACTGAGTGAAGAAGAGTTTTTGCCTTTACGATTGCAAAATGGATTATATCTGCAAAAACATGCCTATATGCTGCGTGTTGCCATTCCATATGGTGTGTTATCAACGAAACAATTACGCGCGCTGGCCGACATTGGTGACAGGTATGATAAAGGCTATGGTCATTTTACAACGCGCCAAAATATTCAGTATAACTGGGTCAAATTGTCTAAAGTGCCCGATATTCTAGCGTACCTAGCTGAGCATGATATGCATGCGATTCAGACTTCTGGCAATGTTGTGCGTAATGTCACCACGGAAGCGTTTGCCGGTGTGGCCGAAGATGAGGTGTATGACCCGCGCATTTTTGCAGAGATCATTCGTCAGTGGTCGACGATTAACCCTGAATTTTTGTTCTTGCCAAGAAAATTCAAGATTGCAGTAAGCGCCACAGAAGAGGATCGTGCGGCGGTACGTATTCATGATGTTGGCTTATACTTGCATCGTGATGAGTCTGAAGCGTTATATTTTAAAGTTATGGTCGGTGGCGGATTAGGTCGCACACCATACATTAGTAAGCTTTTAAATGACCGGCTGCCTTGGTGTGATCTACTGTCTTATCTAGAGGCAATTTTGCGGGTGTTTAATCGCTATGGCCGACGAGATAGTAAATACAAAGCGCGCATCAAGATTTTGGTAAATACATTGGGAATAGATGCTTTTAAGCAAGAGGTTGAGCAAGAGTTTCAGCAAATTGCTAAAGAGCCTAATCGGTTAACGGACAGTGAACTAAGCCGAATTGCCTCACAGTTTTTGCCTGCGGTTTACCAGCGGTTAGACGAAACAGATTTAGGTTTCGCGACGCGCCTACAAAATAATGAGGCATTTTCTAACTGGTATAACTTGAATGTACGTAAGCACAAAGTCTCTGGTTATCGATCGGTGGTCATTTCAACGAAATTTCCCAATAACATTCCAGGCGACGTTACCAGCGAACAAATGCGTGGAATAGCAGATCTAGCCGAACGTTTTGGTTTTGGTGAAGTGCGCGTCACCCATGAACAAAATTTGGTGTTGCCTGATGTGCCAAACACTGCGCTGTTTCAAGTCTGGATGCAGCTTAATGAGCTAGGCCTAGGTGTATCTAACCACACACTCTTGTCCGATATGATTGTCTGCCCAGGCGCAAGCTATTGTAATTTGGCAACAGCACATTCTTTTCCAGTAGCGGAGCAGGTTGTTCAAGTTTTTAGCTTGGAGGAACAGCAAGATATTGGTCCTGTTAGTATGAATTTATCAGGATGTATAAACTCTTGCGCGCACCATCACATCGCTAACATTGGCATGTTAGGTCTCAACAAGAGCCAAACAGATCACTATCAAATTACCTTAGGCGGACGACAGGGAACGCAGAGTCGATTAGGTAAAGTGCTTGGCCCAGCGATTGCGGAGTCGGAATTACCACAGGCTATTCGCATGTTGTTTGATGTGTATCGACGACATCGTGAGGTAAAAGAGAGCTTCATTCAGGTAGTAGATCGTATTGGTTTAGCACCCTTCAAGGACGCACTGTACCAGGAGAAAAGTGTATGAAGAATACGATTACCTTAGTCGATGGTGAAGCGAGTGTGGATTTAAACGACCCATGGGAACTAGTGCTGAATCAAGAATGTTCAGGGCAGTACTGCGTTGAACCATCAGCGATTTGGTTAAGTCGACCTGCGTCCGATAGGGGAGCGGCGGTTCTAATTGAGCAAGAACAAGAGCTGCATGATATTCAGCCATATTTGCAGGATATTCGACTGGTGGCTTTAATGTTCAAGGACTTCAAAGACGGCAGGGCCTATAGCTTGGCGTATTTACTGCGTACGCGCTTTGGCTATAAAGGTGAGCTAAGGGCCGTCGGAGACGTACTCCGTGATCAATTAAGTTTGATGCGACAATGTGGTTTTACCAGCTTTGCTATCAAAGAAGGGAAAGATCCCTATGATGCATTAAAAGGCATCAAAGGTCTGTCCGTCACTTACAGCTCAAGCGTCAGTTCGCCTTCACCTTTGTTTAGGCGAGTACGACGTTATTGATTTTCCAACAACGTTTGAAACAGCAGATGCAGCGCCGCTCGACGGCGCTCAGTCAACGGTTGCGAAAAGCTCAAACGCATGTGGTTTTTATACAATCCATGTGCTGAAAATAGAACACCAGGCGTGAGTACGATGCCTTTCTCCAGTAACAGTTTATAGCTTTTTTGAGTGTCGATCTGATTAGGGAGCTCAACCCAGCAGCTGAGCCCGCCATGAGGTTTACTAAACTTTATTTGTCCCCCCCAATAACGCTTCAGCTCGTCGAGCAATTGGTCTCTTTGCTCTTTTAATTGCTGGCGATATTGATTGACGTAACGCTTGAAATGCCCCTGATGGATGAACTCTGCCAGCCCTTCTTGCACCGCTTGTGGACTCGCCAATTGCGTAATCAGTTTTAACTGGACTATTTTCGCATGCAATGCGCCGCCGGCAACCCACCCAATACGAAGTTCTCTTGATAAGCACTTTGAGAACGAGCTGCACAAAATAACTCGACCTTCGCGGCATTCATTTTTAATGGGTGGGCACAGTTCACTGCGAAAACGTAGTTCACCGTAAATATCGTCTTCTATGATGAAAAAATCATGTTGGTGGGCAAGTTGCAGAAGCGATCTAGTGTGCTCTATGGGCATCCTAGCCCCAGTTGGGGTGTTAAAATTGGGGGTGACAATACAGGCTTTGATCGGCCAGTCTTGTATTTTTTCGGCCAGTTCTTGTAAATCAATCCCTGTATTGGGGTCAGATGAAATTTCAATGACATGCAGCCCAAGTTGCTCTAGCTGTTGTAATACACCGTAGAAGGCAGGCGATTCAATCGCGACAGTATCCCCCGGTTGGCAAGCGGCCATTAAAGCGAGAAACAAAGCATGCTGGCAGCCAGAAGTAATGCATAAGTCGTCAGGTGTTAACTGCGTTTCTCGCTGCCGATATAAGTCCGCAATGGCTTGACGCAATCCCACATGACCTTTGGGTTCATCGTAATAATGGGCTTTTTGTTCTGGATGAGTGCGAGAAGCTTTGCCAATCATGCGATTCAGTGTCACTAGATGTTGTGCCACGGGCACGGGGTCATCCGTTGGCAATATGTCGAACGCGGCACTTCGAGACATAATATCGCGAAAAATGTCAGGCACGTTTACCAATGCTGGGACCGAAGGCGTAGAGACTTTTTGCGGCGCATTGTAATCCGCATTCGCCTCATTCACAAAGTATCCAGATTTAGGTACCGCATAGATCAGTTGATCGGCTTCTAATTTATGTAAAGCATGAACAACCGTTGCCTTAGACATCTCATGAAGTTTACAGAGTATTCTGACAGAGGGGAGTTTTTCACCCACTTTAAAACGACCTGTTTGAATCTGTTGGCGAAGCAATACTTCAAGTGCTTGGTAACGAAATGCCCCCATAAGGTAGTGCTCCTAGTTTAATTGGCTCATCTGGGCATAGTTTAGCGAATTTATTTGGGAATTCATCTATCTGGGTATATTTTTAACGTATTAAGTTTTTGGTTGGTGGCAAAAATTTGAGTTAAATCAAGGGATGGCTTTTAACCTTCTGTGCTCATGTATTTCGGGGTGATCTGTCTCTAATTCTAAAAATAAATATCACTAAAGTAGCCTCGATGTTTCATTGAGGTACAACCCATGCAAAAGATTCCCTTAAAAGACACCACTGTTTCGGATGGCAAGATCTACGTGCGCCTTATAAAAGGGCGCTTTCAAACGTTACGACGCTTGATTAGTTGGCCGATGCTGACTGCGTTTTTTCTGTTATGTTGGCTACGTATTGACGACGTTCCAGTGCTGATGTTCTCCTTTTCTACGCACCGTATTCTATTGTTTGGTTTGGAGTTGTCTTGGTACGACCTTCAGCTGCTTGGAGGGCTGCTTATTGCAGGGGCAACACTGATGTTTTTCTTGTCCATGTTGGCAGGACGAGTCTGGTGTGGTTTTGCATGTCCACAAAGTGTGTGGACTTGGATCTTTATTCGTATTGAAGATGTGGTCGAGGGCAAAGCCAATCGACGAGCCAAACAAGATAAGCAACCGATTAAACAAGCACATGTTTACAGAAGACTCTTAAAGCACGCACTATGGTTAATCGTGTCTGTCTGGACCGCTTTAACATTCACCGGTTACTTTGTCGATTTATACAGTTTATTGTCGCAGATTATTCATTTTGAACTGCCCATTTACCTAGTGGGTTGGCTTATGACTGTTAGTGCATTCACTTACTTAAATGCTGGCATTGTTCGCGAGAAAATTTGTCTACATGCTTGCCCGTACTCGCGTTTTCAATCGGTGATGCTGGATCAGCACAGTAAAGTTGTGTCGTATGATGTTGCTCGCGGCGAACCAAGGGTATCTAAGCGCCAGCTAGCACAGGCATCGCGTCAAGGGGATTGTGTTGACTGTACTCTGTGTGTGCAAGTGTGTCCCGTTGGGATCGACATACGGCAGGGCTTACAAGCGCCTTGTATTAATTGCGGTGCGTGTATTGACGCGTGCGACAGTGTCATGAAAAAGCTTTCCAAGCCGCTAGGATTGGTTCGTTTTGCCAGTGAATCGGAACTAGAAGGCCAACGCTATCAGCTGTTGCGTCCACGACTTATCGGGTATTTTTCAGTCATGTCTATCGCGTTTGCAACGGTCGCGTATGGCTTCACTCAGACAACGGATTTATTAGTGGAATTTAACCGCGAGCGAGGTGCAATGTACAGCATCATGGGGAATGGAGACGTGTGTAACTTCTATAAAGTCAAAGCGGAAGCGTTTAATATTGAAGCCAAAACCATGCAGATGCGGGTCGGTAATTCAACCTACCGAATCTACGGTGATTCTGATATCGCGCTTAAACCCGGCGACGCTTACTGGCGTTCTGTTCGACTGTGTACAAATGCCCCGGCTGCCGGAAAAACAGCGGTTGAAATGGTGTTTACAGCAGGAGACGCTACGCTGAAAAAAACAACGACATTTTTCGCACCGCGACACTAAACCGCTTCAGTTTAGACTTGTATCGTCTAGGATAGATGTATTGGCTACTCTCCATCTCTCTGATCATCACTGCATGATCAGAGGGTTCGCTTCTTCTCAGATTTAAGGGTCCATTGCTAACGACCAGTTGTTTAAAAAATGCATTTTTTTATGTTGGTCCAAGTAGAGTAATAATTCCGGTCCAAGACGAATAGGGTGGAAGTTCGTGGACTTTTGCAGCTGATTATTGGTGTCGTTATGGGAGCCGAGGCGGCGGTCAAGTGGCATTAATGCAGTTTTGTTGGCAATGGTTTTTTGCCCTGCTGGAGACCTTAGGTATGTGATAAAGGCCGCGGCTAAAGGAGGACTTTTAGCGTTTCGATGAACAAAAGCGGAACGAATAATCGCCAAGGTATAGTCTTCAGGAATAATCACGCCAATGTGCTCATTATAAGCCGCTTTTGCCATGGCGTAAGAGCCTAAAAGGTTATAGCCGAAAACCAAATCTCCTGTTGTGAGTCGTGTCAGAAGTAGTGATGTACAACAATGAATATCGGCTCTTGCTCGACCTAAACTCTCCTGTAATCGACCTGTAAGACTGAAAGCAACCTCGTCTTGAGAGGCGACCAAATAACCCAGTCCGGAACTGGCTGCATCATAAGTGCCAATCCTGTTGTGATAAAAATCCGCTTGCTCCCTCAGCTGTTCAGCAAGTGCTTCGTGGGTATGAGGGATAGGTTTATTAATAAACGCTTCTTTGTTGTATACAAACACGACCGGTTCATAAGTAAAACCAAACAGCTCGTTCGTCCATTGTGCCCAGGGCTGATTAGACGTGACTTCAGGTACATCGTAAACGGGTTGGGCAAAGCCGTCATTGACCAGTTTTACCTGTAAGTCTGATGCAGAGCTGATCACCACATCAGGCGCCGGTAAAGTAGGCGTGAGTAACTCTTGAAACAGCTCAATGGTATTAAACTCTCTATATACGATCGTCGTATTAGGGTAAAGCGTTTCAAATTCGTGCAGCATGGGTCGTATGGCGCCAATGTCCGTAGCACTGTATATACGAAGCACGGTATCGTTCGCAAAAAGATGGGAGGTGATACAAAAACTCAAGAGGCTAATGATTAGACGACGCATGGAGTGTCTCCGTTAATCGAGGTAATGAAAAGCAAACGGCAAGACCACCCAACTCACTTTTCGAGAGTATCAGGCGGCCCTGATGGGATAACGCCGCACTTTGTGCGATAGCAAGCCCTAGGCCAGAGCCTTGAGTGTTGGTTCCGACTTTCACGAAGCGTTCTAATGCATGCATTCTTTGATTTTCTGGAATACCTTGACCATTGTCTTCTATGCACACTCGACAATCTAAATCATATGTCTCAAGACTAATACGAATGACTCCATGTGTTGTTGAACGATCTGAAGTGCCATGAGCAACGGCATTGTCGATGACATTTCGTAAGGCTTCTTTAAGCACTATTTCATCCCCAAGAATAGTGATGTTCTCTGAGGCGGGGACATACTCAAACTCAATGTTTGTGTGCGCATAATCGCGCACTGCATAGGTGATTATGTCCTGTAAAAAATGATGCATATCGATAGGCGTAAAGGCTTGATGGTCGCCCCTATGTACGATGGTTGCGTGAACTAATAATTGATTGGTTAAACGTGTGAGTTTGGTATGGTCTTGATAGATCGCTTCGACAACTTTTTTATCTACTCGCTCGTTTTTAGACGACAGAGCGATCTCAAGCTGCGCTTTTGTTGTGGCTTGGGCTGTGCGTATTTGATGAGATGCGTCAGCAATAAAGTCGCGCATTGCTACCAGCGCATCCAACCATTGTTGCCGATAGTTATTAATCGCATGTGTTAATGGAGCAACTTCTAGTATTTTGGTGGCGGGCAGTCGTCCGTTTTCCATAGGTGACTGAGAAACAAGTTGTGAAGAAAGCCAGCTAAGCGGTGATAGGGCACGATTAATGGCAACCCACATAACCAAGAGAGCAATGGCCATGACCGCCATTAGGGTTGTCAGTGCGGCATAGAGTGTGTCTCGCATTTGTTCATCGCGAGCAATGGTTGTTTGCCCCAAAATGATGGAGACATTGCCAGCAACAGAACGCTCGCTTAAGCGCTTATGACGCACAATAAAGCGTACTTTTTGCTGTTTGTAAAAATGCAATTCATAACGTGGCTGCGTGGACGCTTGCTCCGTTACCGATGGGGAAAGAGGTAAATCCGAATAACCACTTAAAAAATCACCATTTGGACCATAAATGGCGTAATAAACTTTATCTTCAGGGGCGAGTTGTAAAATCTCAAAAGCGGAATAGGGCAGATCAATATGTACCTTGTTTTTAGCGACGTTGATGCCATCCAACATGGTAACGCTGGCACTTGAGAGCAGTCGGTCATAGGAATAGTCAGCGCTGGTGTTGGCGTAATGCCATACGCCAACACTGAGAATGGCTAACACGGTACACATCAACAGCGCTGTTCGGGTCAGCATCTTCTGGCGTAAGGAATACATTCGCGACGAAGTGAGCTTCTTTAGATGCTCTTTAATCGTGAACATGCGCTAAATATCCCATGCCACGAACGGTCTTGATAATCAAAGTCGACCCTTGAATTTGCTTTCTTAACCTCGTCAAGATTTGCTCGACCGCATTAGGTGTATAGGCCTCACCAAAATTATACAGACGGTTAGCGATATCATCTTTGGTTAGCATTCTATCGAGATGCGTTAGAAACAGTTCCAGCATTTGTACTTCTCGCGGCCGTAGCTCGATGATCTCATCGCCAATCTTTACGGTTTTGGTTGCACTGTTAAAGCTTAAATTGCCACATTGAATTTCGTTGTCTGATTTTCCTCGTTCTCGTCTCACCAGTGCTCGGCAACGTGCCGCGAGCTCTCTTAAATCGAACGGTTTTACCAAGTAATCATCCGCACCTAAGTCTAAGGCACTCACTCGATCATCAATGTCAGCGCGCGCTGTTAATATTAATACTGGAAGTGGGTTTTTTCGAATTCTTAGAGAAGATAGCAGCTCAAAGCCGCTTTTTCCCGGCAAGTTAACATCAAGGATCAACATGTCAAATTCGTCGTGCGCAAGTATCGAGTCGGCCTTTTCCGCGCTACTCACCCAGTCAATCGCATGCCCATTTTCAGTAAAATAATGAACGATCGAGTTGGCTAATCCTTCATTGTCTTCGGTAAGTAAAACCCGCATAGAGATACTCTTTTTTATACCTGTCAGGTTGATGTCAGTTTCGGTGCTTACTTTTACCTTACTGCGATCTTCGATGCAGAACAATAACAACAAAAGCGGAGCTTTAATAATGAAGACTTTTAAGAAATCTCTCCTAGCCCTTTCTTTCATCGGCATGGCGTCCATGGCGTCTGCCTATGAGCCATCTAAACCTACTTGTATTGCCCCAGCAAAACCTGGCGGCGGCTTCGACCTAACTTGCCGAGTGATTTCAACAGGTTTCGAGCGCGCTCAACTGCTTGATAAGCCAATGGCCGTTAAGTTTATGCCTGGCGGTGTTGGCGCGGTGGCTTATAACCATATCAACAAAGTGAACCCAGATGATGGCGATGTGCTTGTGGCATTCAGCTCTGGTTCTTTACTTAACCTAGCGCAAGGTAAGTTTGGTAAGGGCTTGGACGAGAATGATGCACGTTGGGTCGGCACTGCAGGGGTTGACTACGGCGCTATCATCGTTTCATCGGATGCGCCATGGCAAACACTTGGCGATCTTGTAACAGATATGCGAAAAGATCCTACCGCCTTTGTACTGGGTGCTGGCGGCGGTGTCGGCAGTCAAGATTGGATGAAAGCTGCGATCTTGATGAAAGCGTCTGGCATCGACCCCAAGAAAATGCGCTACGTTGCCTACGAAGGTGGTGGTGAAGCAACTGCGGCGTTAATGGGCGGACATATCAAAGTATATCCTGGTGATATTGGTGAAATGAAAGGCCAACTTGATGCGGGTAAAGTGCGTGTTTTGGCCGTTATGTCGCCAGAGCGTTTAGAAGGTGAGTTTTCCTCGATTCCAACGGCTCATGAGCAGGGGTTCAATGCCGAATGGACCATTATGCGTGGCTATTATCTAGGGCCAAAAGTATCAGATGATGCGTACGAGTACTGGTCAAATAAATTTGCTGAAGCCTATAAAACAGATGGCTTTAAGCAAACGGTTGCAGAAAAAGGCTTGATGCCATTTTACATGCACGGCGAAGCATTGGATGAGTATGTGAAAGTACGAGTTCAAGACATGCGTGAATTAGCAAAAGCAGCCGGCTTGATTAAATAATGGATGGGGCTTTTTATGTTTGACCGCCTATTTGCTGGCGCTCTGTTATGTC
Source organism: Marinomonas gallaica (assembly GCF_001639745.1). GTDB lineage: Bacteria > Pseudomonadota > Gammaproteobacteria > Pseudomonadales > Marinomonadaceae > Marinomonas > Marinomonas gallaica. Next base: position 2,013 of record NZ_LTAX01000005.1, on the reverse strand, counting down.
TGTCTGGGCTTATTGCCTGGACAGCATATCACTTCGATGTGCCTTTTCAGTATGAACCGCTTGGGCCTAAAGCCTTTCCTCTTATTTTATCGACAGTAATGGCTTTTTGTTCAGTTTGGTTATTCGTCAAACCTAGCCCAAATAAATGGGCACCAACGGGCGCCGTGTTACTAAAGCTTTTAAGTGGTGTCGCATTAATGACGGGTTACGCTTTTCTATTTGAAAAAGCAGGATTTATTGTATCGACAGCCATTGTAGGCACGGTATTTTGTATTCTGTTTGGCGAAAAACCAGTTCGAGCAATCATTTACTCTGTCATCTTAAGTGTCGTCAGTTACTTTGTGATGAAACATCTACTGCAGCTAAACGTACCAACTGGTATGTTATTCGGAGGGTAATATGGAAACGCTCGGATTTCTTGCGACGGGCTTTTCGGTCGCTCTCGCGCCAATGAATTTGGCATTAGTATTAATTGGTTGCTTTGTGGGAACACTCATTGGTTCGTTACCAGGTATCGGACCGATCAACGGTGTGGCCATTTTATTACCATTGGCTTATGCCATGGGATTTCCACCTGAATCCGCACTGATTCTATTGGCTGGTGTGTATTACGGTGCAGAATATGGCGGCCGTATTTCAAGTATCTTATTAAATGTGCCCGGCGACGCCGGAGCGATCATGACAACCTTAGATGGTTATCCACTCGCTCAAAAAGGTGAGGGTGGAAGAGCGTTGGCGCTTTCAGCGGTGGCATCATTTTTCGGTAGCATGGGCGCACTTATTTTAATTGTGTTCTTCGCACCGATGTTAAGCGATCTTGCGCTTAAATTCGGCCCAAGTGAGTTTGTTTGGCTGATGACGTTCGCCTTTACCTGTCTTGCAACCATGGTTGGCAGCCGTCCTCTTAAAACCACCATTGGTGTGATCATTGGTTTGTTATTAGCAACGGTCGGTGTTGACTCTGGTACGGGGATCCTACGTTTTACGATGGACATTCCAAACTTCTTTGATGGTGTCGACTTCTTGGTCGTTGTCATAGGTATGTTTGCGATCAGTGAAGTATTAGTGTTATTGGAAAGCTGGCTACGCAACGATATGAAGCTGACGCCAGTTGGCAAAAGTTTTGTATCGATGAGTGATTTGATGGCGGTGAAATGGGTCGTGTTACGCTCTACTATCGTTGGTTTTGTTATTGGTGTTTTACCCGGCACAGGAGCCTCTATCGGTAGTGCCGTGGCCTACGGTACCGAAAAGCGTTTCGCGGAAGGTCATGATGATCAGTTTGGTAAAGGTGACATTCGCGGCCTAGCGGCACCGGAAGCGGCGAATAATGCATCGGCGGCTGGCTCAATGTTGCCAATGCTGACATTGGGCATCCCTGGCAGTGGTACGACAGCGATTCTGCTTGGCGCGTTGTTGATGTTTAACATCACACCAGGACCGCTGTTGTTTGAACAGCAGCCGGAAATCGCATGGGGTCTGATTGCCTCTATGTTTGTCGGTAACATTGCTTTGTTGGTGATGAACCTACCACTGATTGGTATGTTCGTTCGATTGTTGTCTATTAAACAATCTTATCTTGTACCGATCATCGTGATGTTAACCTTTATTGGTATCTATTCCATTCATGGTGACAGCTTTGATCTTTACTTCATGGTCGTGCTGGGTGTGTTTGCGTTCATTCTACGTAAACTAGGGTTCTCATTGGCGCCGGTTATTCTCGGCTTAGTGCTAGGAGCTGTACTAGAAGAAAACCTACGTCGAGCGCTTTCTATAAGTGGTGGAGACTGGGGCATTCTATTCAATGGACCCATCACTATTACACTAGCGATCGCAACGCTGCTTGCTTTGGTTGGGCCGTTTGTAATTAAAGCACTGAAAAAGCGTTAAACTAAGTGCTTTAACATTATAAAAGCCACCTTCAGGGTTAATGCTGTTCACTTAAGCGAAACAGCATTACGAGATACTGGATACCTCGTCTTTGATTGCTTTACCATGCGGGGCCTACTAGGC
>NZ_LTAX01000048.1 GCF_001639745.1 Marinomonas gallaica | reverse complement strand
AAGAGACGGGAGAGTGAGGATCTATTGCCATCCGACTGGTGGCCGTCATGAATGGGATAAGCCTAGCGAGCGTGATTCATTATTGTCACGAACAACAACAGATACACGCCAATGCAAGACAATGGCAAGTGCTGCATCATATAGAAGATTGTCGAACCGAGCGCATGGGCACAGGCAAATATCAATGCCATGGCTGTGGTCATCATTGGTTTTGGCATCATAGCTGTCGAGATAGGCATTGTCCCCAGTGCCAAAAGAAGGCAAGCGAACAATGGCTATTGAGGCAAGAAGAACGATGTTTGCCAGTGCCATATTTTCACTTGGTTTTTACGCTGCCTCATGAGCTAAACGCTTGGATAGCCAAACATGATCGAGTCATTTATGACGCCTTGTTTCATGCTGCCTGGCGAGCGCTGAATGAGTTAAGCCTACGAAAACACAAAGGACGGGCTGGTATGACAGCGGTCTTACACACATGGGGCCAAACATTGGTGCGACATGTTCACCTTCATGCCTTGGTTCCCTCTGGAGTGTATGGGGATCAAGGCTGGCATAGCCTGAGGAAAAGCTATTTTCTTCCGGTGAAGCTGTTATCAAATCGTTTTAGAGGAGTCATGGTCAGTCAGCTGAGAGCTGCTTATAGCGAAGGGTTATTGCCAGCGTTATCCAAGACGGAGGTGAGTCAGCTACTGAATGTTTTAATGCAAAAGCATTGGGTGGTCTATTGCAAATCAGCGCTTGAATATCGCTCATCATTAGTCAGTTACTTAGCCCGATACAGTCACCGTATTGCTTTATCTAACAATCGCTTCCAAGTGTGGAACAACGACAAAATCAGCCTTCAATATCGAGATTACCGCTCTAATAAACAGTCGTTTTTAACACTCACGCCACAAGAACTGATAAGGCGTTTCTTACTGCATGTATTACCAAGGGGCTTTATGCGCATCCGGCATTATGGCTGTTTGTCGAATGCCATAAGAGCCAAGGTGAAAAAGCAGGTAGATAAGCAATTAGACATGTACGATCGACAAACCAAGGAAGACAGTGAAAAGACGGCTGAATCAAGTTGCTCATGCCCTGCTTGTGGAGAACGTACTGTTACTTATCTTGGCGATGCTTCTGAGAGTAAAGTGATAGAACGGCTTC
>NZ_LTAX01000047.1 GCF_001639745.1 Marinomonas gallaica | reverse complement strand
TGTAGTGGTCTAATGAAACCGGACACCATTTTAGGTGGTAACATAGCCATATTAAAAGAGGTGTCCAATGGCAAAACAACGTCGCACATTTTCAACAGAGTTTAAACATGAAGCTGCTAGCTTAGTTCTTGATCAAGGCTACAGCTTTACTGAGGCTTGCCAGTCTTTAGGGGTAGGTGAAACAGCTATTAGGCGTTGGGTTGATCAGTTAAAAGTTGAACGCGGAGGCATCACACCCAAAGCGAAGGCTTTAACGTCCGAGCAACAGCGCATACAAGAGCTCGAAGCTAGAGTTAGCCGATTAGAGAGGGAAAAAGCCATTCTAAAAAAGGCTACCGCTCTCTTGATGTCGGACGAGCTGGAACGTACGCGCTAATCAAGAAATTAAGGGAGCATGAATCGATCGAACTGCTCTGCGATGTATTCGATGTACCAAGCAGTAGTTACTATGACGACCTAAAGCATAAACAAAAGATCGATGCTGAACGTTTGGAGCAGCGTAGCTTAATAAAAAAGCTCTTCACTGATAGCCGTAGATCAGCAGGCAGTCGATCTCTGCAAAGTATGTTGCATGACGAAGGCTACACGATAGGACGTTTCAAAGTAAGAAGCTTGATGAAGGAAGCGAACTTATGCAGCAAACAACCAGGCGCTCATCGTTACAAGAAAACGGGAGATGAATGCCTTAGTATCCCAAATTACTTAAACCGTGAATTCAGTGTTAGCACTGCCAATCAAGTTTGGTGTGGTGACATTACTTATATTTGGGCAGAGGGAAGCTGGTACTACTTAGCAGTCGTTTTAGATCTATATCGTCGTCGTGTAGTCGGTTGGGCACTCTCGTCAAAGCCAGATGCAGAGCTTGTCGTAAAAGCCTTAGACATGGCTTATGAGCAACGTGGACGGCCTAAAAATGTAATGTTTCATTCCGATCAAGGAAGCCAATATACAAGCCGAAAATTTAGACAACGACTATGGCGTTATCGTATGAAGCAGAGCATGAGCCGTCGTGGTAATTGCTGGGATAATGCTCCGATGGAAAGAGTCTTTAGAAGCTTAAAGTCAGAATGGATGCCAACCACTGGATACATAACTCAAAGGGAAGCAAAACGAGACATTAGTTTTTATCTGATGGATTATTATAACTGGCGCAGGCCGCATCAATTTAACGATGGAGTGCCACCTGCCAAAGCAGAGAATCAACCTAATTTACTGTCCGGAATTAGTTGACCACTACA
>NZ_LTAX01000046.1 GCF_001639745.1 Marinomonas gallaica | reverse complement strand
CCCTAAAGAGCCGTTCGAGACTAGGACGTTGATAGGTTGGGTGTGTAAGTGCTGTGAGGCATTGAGCTAACCAATACTAATTGCTCGTGAGGCTTGACCATATAACACCAAAATGGTTTTAAGAGTGTGAAGAAAACATACTCGCTGTACTACAGACTACGATACCAACACTGGTTTGATACTTGGTTATCACTATTTCAAAAGTTTTATTGTTAAAGACTCAAGTTCACGAACTTGCGTGTTTTGGCTAAGGCAAACAGAAGCCCCCCAAAACGATCGCAAACCCGTTTGCTTGACGATCATAGAGGCGTTGAACCACCTGATCCCATCCCGAACTCAGAAGTGAAAGGCGCCATCGCCGATGGTAGTGTGGGAGATCCCATGTGAGAGTAGGTCGTCGTCAAGCATCATACAAAGGAAGCCCTGATAGCAATGCTGTCAGGGCTTTTTTGTGTCTGCGGTTTTCCTCATCTCAACACCTCAACACAGCTAGATTGCGCATCCCTTTTGTACCCCGCTTGCGCCTGTCTCATGCTTCGACGCGTCAGCGCGTGACATCAAAAGCGTGCGTCTTATGGCATCAGTCAGAGAAGGCGTTCAGAAAAACAGAGGCATAGCACCACCTGATCCCATCCCGAACTCAGAAGTGGCTCTCAACACGCCGCAGGCGCTCACCATCGCCGATGGTAGTGTGGGAGATCCCATGTGAGAGTCCCACAAGGGGATAGATATAGGTCGTACCGCAAGGGTATAGATATAGTCAAGCATCATACAAAGGAAGCCCTGATAGCAAACGCTGTCAGGGCTTTTTTGTGTCTGCGGTTTTCCGCACCTCAACACCTCAACGCAGTTAGATTACGCATCCCTTTTGTACCCCGCTTGCGCCTGTCTCATCCTTTGAAGCGTAATAACAAAAATCGCGATGTCTTCGAATTAACTGGTTCAAAAAACTGATGAAGTGAAATTTGCATGACTTAATGGTCTAGCGATGCAATAGGCAATATATTGTCGATTTGGATGCTAACCTAGAATGAATAATAATCACTAGAGCATGAGTGCAGTGTTAACGAGATGGATGATTATTTGATCGGTTTTATTTTGATTTGAATGGTCCTAGCGTTTTTTAGTAAAAAACGCTTTTTTATAAAAAATTAATACAAAAAGTGCTTGCGCTGAAAATTCATATGGGTATTATACGCACCCACTGACACGGACAACGCTTCACAACAACGAAGCACAACGCGTCAGACGCTCTTTAAAATAGATAATCAGATAATTTGTGTGGGCGCTCGCTGGAGACTTCTAAAAATTTTGA
>NZ_LTAX01000045.1 GCF_001639745.1 Marinomonas gallaica | reverse complement strand
CCCGCCCTCCTAACTATGTGCCATGCTTAATGTGCAAACCAAGCAAACCGGCATTTAAGTTAAAAGGAGCGAGTCCTATGAAAAATATTAGCATCCTAGGCATTGATTTGGCGAAACATGTTTTCCAATTACATGGCGTTAATAAAAGTGGTAAAGCTGTTTTAAAGAAACGCTTAAACAGGTCAGAGCTAAAAGAGTTCGTTGCTAACCTTCCAGCATGTTTGATTGCCATGGAGGCCTGCAGTGGCTCTCATGCTTGGGCTCGAATGTTCGAAAAAATGGGGCATAAAGTTAAAGTTATCTCTCCCCAGTATGTGAAGCCTTTTGTTCAGGTTCACAAAAATGACATGCGGGATGCAGCAGCGATTGCAATGGCTGCATCACACCAAGGTGTTCCCTCGGTCATGGTTAAAAGTGAAGAGCAGCTTGATCTGCAAGCGATTCATAGAGTGCGAGAACGCTTAGTACGTGAGAAAACAGCGATTAGTAATGAACTGAGAGGCATATTGGCTGACATGGGCGTCATTATCCCAACAGGTCATGCCAGCATTCGTGTACTGCTACCTAGCATTCTAGAAGATGCAGAGCAGCCAATTACTTACCAAGGTAGACAGTTGCTATCTGATCTGAGGGAGCAGTGGTTAGAGACGGAAGCACACATACACCGATATGACGTCATGCTTCAAACCTATGTGAAAGAGAATGAAGACTGTAAAAAGCTATTAGAAATTCCAGGCATCGGTCCAATCAATGCTTCGTTACTTCTATGTTATGCAGGAGACGCAAAGCGTTTTGCCAGTGCCAGACATTTTGCCGCATCACTAGGCTTAGTTCCAAAGCAGGCTTCTAGTGGTGGTAAAGAGCGCCTACTTGGAATTAGTAAGCGCGGAAATAAACATGTTAGAAAGCAATTGGTACATGGAGCACGATCTGCTTATCGGGTTTTGTTAAAAGAAGAATCCAGTGGACGTTTAAGCGACTGGGCAAAACGAATGAAAGATAGCGGCAAACACGTTAATAAGATAGTCGTGGCTCTGGCCAACAAAATGGCTCGTATCGTGTGGTGCTTAATGATGAAAGAAACGAATTATCAGCGTTAGACGTTAAAACCGTACTACATTAGACAATCCAAAGAAGTTAAACAGGCACACCCAAAGCGTTGCGCAGACTATTAAGACAAAACAGATAAAATCGGCTCATTTATCCTAAGCAGCGAGGTGGCTCTTAGAAGCCGAGTAGGAAATTAGGAAAATGGGAGCACATCTCTTTATGGCCGAGCAGATATGCTCAATAAAAGTAGGCCGAATATAAGCGTGCAACTTTACTCTGTCTTATCGAAATAGCTTGCAACAGTCGGGCGGGTCCATATAAC
>NZ_LTAX01000044.1 GCF_001639745.1 Marinomonas gallaica | reverse complement strand
TAATGCTGTTCACTTAAGGATTGCATTAAGTTAAATAGCCCAAGAAAATCCGATTAAGCATTCTTAATCGGATTTTTTTATGTCTATTCAGCAGCTCTTACTCAGTATCGAAGAACTTCACTCTTTCTCCGACCACTCAACTTTCACTCAAAACATTCCTGTGGAATGGATTGAATCGGCATTAACGCTTTCTTCAAAAGCAACCATTAGACGCCGACGATTACCTGAAGACCAAGTGCTTTGGCTGGTCCTAGGTATGGCTCTTTTTCGAGATGAGTCGATTGAGGAAGTGGCTAGACGATTAAATATTTGTTCTGAAGGGCTCTCTTCTGAGCAACTGATTGCTAAAAGCGGGATATCCCAAGCAAGGCAGCGCCTTGGATCTAATCCTATGCAATGGCTTTTTCAGCGCACCGGCGAGCATTGGGCTAATGAACGATTTGCTAAGGATGATTGGCAAGGGCTACAAGTATTCGCTATCGACGGGGTTATTTTCCGTACGCCAGACACACCCGATCTACAAGCGCATTTTGGTAGTGCCAGCAATGCCACCATAAAACAAAGTGCTTATCCGCTGTTACGTTGTGTCGCGCTGATGAACACCCACTCTCATGTTATTTTAGATGCTCAAGTAGGTGATTATAGAACAGCTGAAACACCTCTGGCAGAGGCTATGTTAGATAAGATTCCTGATCGTAGCATCACACTGCTAGACCGGAACTTCTGGAGTGCCAGTCTAATGCATACCTTGATGAATGGAGGCAATGAGCGGCATTGGTTGATACCTAAACGTAGTAATGCTGTGTACGAGGTCGTCGAAGAGTACGGGGACGGAGATGCTTTATGGCGTATGACCGTCTCACCTCAAGCACGTAAAAAGAATGCTGCGTTGCCAGCATACTGGGATGTGCGAGCCGTTACTTATGAAGTTCAAGGAAAGCCTAGAACGGTACTTACTTCTCTTCCTCAGAGTGACTACACCGCTGACCAAATAGCTCTGTTGTATCAGCAACGCTGGGAGATTGAGTTAGGGTTTCGCGATATCAAATCCTCGATGCTAAATAACGCGATTACGCTACGCAGTAAGACAGTCGACTTAATCTACCAAGAAATGTGGGGGATGTTGTTGGCTTATAATGTTGTTCGTCGAGAAGCGAGTCATGCAGCGGCAGCACATGGTCAGCGCGCAAGTGAGATACGTTTTAAAATGGCCTTTACTTATATTGCTTCGAATTTAATCGTGATGGCCGCGGCTAAACCGGAATCAAAGACTGGAATGCGCCTTAAAAATCTAAGGTCGGGAATATGTAATTTGTTTTTGAAACAAAATAAAGCGAGGCCTAGTAGGCCCCGCATGGTAAAGCAATCAAAGACGAGGTATCCAGTATCTCGTAATGCTGTTTCGCTTAAGTGAA
>NZ_LTAX01000043.1 GCF_001639745.1 Marinomonas gallaica | reverse complement strand
CTTGCTATAAATACGCCATAAGGCCCAAAAAGTTGCAGAAATGGGTGAGTTTTATGAAGCCTCGTCAGACAAAGACCGTACCGCAAAAGGATCTATTCCAACCACAGCTCGTTGACATCATTAACCCCAACCATCCTTTAGTTCGACTGGCTAAGGTCATTGATTGGAATCAGTTAGATAACGAATTGGGGGGACACTTCTCAACGGTGGGTGCCGCCGCGTTACCCACTCGCCTTATGGTGGGATTGCTGTATTTGCAACACTTGCATAATTTGTCTGACGAAATGGTATTAGAACAATGGCTTGAATCGCCTTACTACCAATACTTTTGCGGCGAAACCTTTTTCCAACACGACTTTCCGTGTCATCCAACCAGTCTTGTAAAATGGCGAAAACGGTTAGGAGAAGAAGGCTGTGAATGGCTGCTAACTCAGACGATAGAAGCAGGACTCAAACTAAAAGTCATCAAACCGACGAGTCTAAAACGTGTGGTGGTCGACACCACGGTACAAGAAAAAAATATCACCTTCCCAACGGATGCCAAGCTCTACAACAAGGCTCGACAACAGCTCACTCAAATCGCCAAAGAACAAAATATCACGTTAAGACAAACCTACGACAAAGCCTGTCATGAGCTCATGCCAAAAATTGGCCGCTATGGTCATGCCAAGCAATACAAGCGCATGGGAAAAGCCATTAAACAAGTCAAAGGTTTTTTAGGGAGAGTGCTGCGGGACATTGATCGGCAAGTAAAACGACAAGGGTTAGCGCTCACCCAAAAACAGGAAGACACACTTAACCAAGCCTATCGATTGCTGAAGCAAACTCGCCAGAGCAAAAATAAGCTGTACAGCTTGCATGAACCCAATGTGGACTGCATCTCCAAAGGCAAAGCGCATAAACGTTATGAGTTTGGAGTGAAAGCCAGCATAGCCGTGACGGCTAAAGAATCCTTCATTGTAGGTGCAAGAAGCTATCCCGGTAATCCGTATGATGGACATACCCTGAAAGATCAACTGCAACAAGTAGAAACCTTGATTGGGCGAAAACCTGAAATCTGTTTTGTCGACCGAGGATATAAAGGATCAGGCGTGGAAGACATTAAAGTCTTGATTGCAGGGCAAAAACGCGGAGTCCCCAAGAAAGAGAAGAACTGGATGGGGAGAAGAAATAGCGTGGAGCCCATCATCGGGCATCTCAAATCAGATGGAAAACTCAGACGATGCTTCCTCAAAGGAATACTGGGCGATGCGATGAACGTGATCTTAAGTGCCTGTGGTCAAAACCTTCGTAAGCTGCTGAAGTGGCTTAATTTTGCCTTGGTCTGGGGTTGCTTTTATAGCGGGATGGAGTTGATACAAGCCTTATTGCCGCGAAGACTAGAAAATGAAATGGCATTTTAGACTAAAAACGCCATTATTCAGGGA
>NZ_LTAX01000042.1 GCF_001639745.1 Marinomonas gallaica | reverse complement strand
AAGATTAAGTTTGGTTCTAAATGGGGGAATTGGGAAAACTGAGAAAAGACCCGCGAAGCGGCTTAGTTCAACATTTTAATAGTGCGCATGCGCGTTTACACATTGCCGAAGCCCTAAAACAAAACCTTCTAACGATTTGTTCTATCAGCATTTTTCTGGCTTACCCCATAGCAACTCAAAACACAAAATCGAGCATGCGTGTTATATTAATTGTCCACAGCACGTTATTCTGGCTGTGTCATTGGTTAGTTATTGATCTTAATACACTTTCACTGACGCTTCCATGACAAATCAAGAAACTGAACCATACTCAGATCATGAAAACAGGCACACAACTTGCGAAGGTAAAAATAAACTGTATATTTATACAGCTAAAATATATCCACAAGGAGTGTGTGATGTCTTCCAGTCCATTTATGAATCACCTTCGCAGCGAGTTGCGTATACGTGGCTATAGTATGAAAACGGAAAAATCCTACTTATACTGGATTCGTTATTTAATTAGATTCCATCAGCTTAAGCACCCTAATCAAATGGGAGCCAACGAGGTAAGAGCATTTCTTTCTTTTCTGACAACAGAGCAGCATGTTGCAATCAATACGCAGAAATCAGCCTTGAATGCGCTCGCATTTTTGTATAACAAAGTGCTTGAGCAGCTACTTGGAGATCTTGGTTTTCAACATGCCAAGCAAGGTCGACGTTTGCCATCTGTACTGTCTGCGCCTGAAATTAAGTCAATTATTAATCAAATTGAAAGCGAACGAGACAAACTTATTTTTGCATTGCTTTACGGCAGCGGGCTTAGGATCAGTGAGTGTTTGAGAATTAGAATACAGGATTTGAGCTTAGAGCAAGGAAGTCTCGTTGTTCGGTGCAGTAAGGGTAATAAAGACCGGACAACTATTCTTAGTCAAAAACTGGAAGGCCTTGTTTCCAGGCAAATTGAAACAATTAAATTAATTCAACAGCAAGATAATGATAAAGGCTACGGTCCGTCACTCCCCTTCGCTCTAAGCAAAAAATATCCTAATGCCTTTCGGCAACTGAGTTGGATGTATTTATTCCCTTCGACCACTTTAAGCCCTCATCCTTTAACAGGTGAACTTTGTCGCCATCATCTGCATGACTCAGTGCCCCGGAAAATACTTAAAAAAGCAGTGCAGCTATCTAACATTCGAACCAAACGCGTGAATTGTCATACGTTCAGACATTCCTTTGCAACCCACCTCCTTATGGCTGGCAGAGATATTCGAACAGTCCAAGAACTATTGGGGCACAGCGACGTTTCAACAACACAGATCTACACACATGTTATTGGACAGCATTTTGCTGGGACTAACAGTCCTCTTGATAACATAATTTAACTGGCTGTTTTCGCACCGCCAGACCCCACAAGAGCACAAAGCTATCGCTTTGGTCGCCGGCATAGCCGCCTCGCACAAGACGTGCTAGAGCAACATTCCATGCGTTTAATTCGCGCTGACGCGTCGAGGTACGAGACACTGCGCAAGCGAATTGAATGACGTGGAAGGGTGCAGCAAAGCAGTTTCTGAGTACCGAAACTGATTATTTGTATCCTTGAAATACTACCTAGGCTGTTAGCTTGATCGCGGGTGCAACCCGCTCGTACAGGGTGATTACAGCCTAGAAAGATGGACTAGGCTGTGAGCTTGATCGCGGGTGAAACCCGCTCG
>NZ_LTAX01000040.1 GCF_001639745.1 Marinomonas gallaica | reverse complement strand
TCTGACTTAGTGCTTTGCACTAAACTTGCTCTTTAACAATTTAACTTTTTGAAATAGACGATAATCAAGCGTCAAACCGGTGGAAAGACTCTTTAACCTAGAGGACTTTCTATGATCGTAAATCCAACTGAGACACAAAAGCTCGTTGGTATGTAGTTCAGAATAGGTAAGACTATTTTGGGTTATATGGTCAAGTGACCAAGCGTGCACGGTGGATGCCTTGGCAGTCAGAGGCGATGAAGGACGTGGTAATCTGCGAAAAGGTTCGGGGAGCTGATAAACAAGCTTTGATCCGAACATGTCCGAATGGGGAAACCCACCCGCTTGCGGGTATCGTATGGTGAATACATAGCCATACGAGGCGAACCCGGGGAACTGAAACATCTAAGTACCCGGAGGAAAAGAAATCAACCGAGATTCCCTTAGTAGCGGCGAGCGAACGGGGATTAGCCCTTAAGTTGAATTGGTGTTAGTAGAAGGCTCTGGAAAGGGCCGCCATAGTGGGTGATAGCCCCGTATACGAAAATGCCTTTTCAATGAAATCGAGTAAGACGGGACACGTGATATCCTGTTTGAATATGGGGGGACCATCCTCCAAGGCTAAATACTCCTGACTGACCGATAGTGAACCAGTACCGTGAGGGAAAGGCGAAAAGAACCCCAGTGAGGGGAGTGAAATAGAACCTGAAACCGTGTACGTACAAGCAGTGGGAGCGGACTTAGTTCCGTGACTGCGTACCTTTTGTATAATGGGTCAACGACTTAATGTTAGTAGCAAGCTTAACCGTTTAGGGGAGGCGTAGGGAAACCGAGTCTTAATAGGGCGTTCAGTTGCTAGCATTAGACCCGAAACCGGGCGATCTATCCATGAGCAGGTTGAAGGTTGGGTAACACTAACTGGAGGACCGAACCCACGTACGTTGAAAAGTCCGGGGATGACTTGTGGATTGGAGTGAAAGGCTAATCAAGCTCGGAGATAGCTGGTTCTCCTCGAAAGCTATTTAGGTAGCGCCTCGCGTATTGCCATTGGGGGTAGAGCACTGTTTGGGCTAGGGGGTCATCCCGACTTACCAACCCCATGCAAACTCCGAATACCAATGAGTATGAGCGCGGGAGACACACGGCGGGTGCTAACGTCCGTCGTGGAAAGGGAAACAACCCAGACCGTCAGCTAAGGTCCCAAAGTTACAGTTAAGTGGGAAACGATGTGGGAAGGCTTAGACAGCTAGGAGGTTGGCTTAGAAGCAGCCATCCTTTAAAGAAAGCGTAATAGCTCACTAGTCGAGTCGGCCTGCGCGGAAGATATAACGGGGCTCAAACTGTACACCGAAGCTACGGATACTAATTTATTAGTATGGTAGAGGAGCGTTCTGTAAGCCGTTGAAGGTCAAGCTGTAAAGCAGGCTGGAGGTATCAGAAGTGCGAATGTTGACATGAGTAACGATAAGGGGAGTGAAAAACTCCCCCGCCGGAAGACCAAGGTTTCCTGTCCCATGTTAATCAGGGCAGGGTGAGTCGGCCCCTAAGGCGAGGCAGAAATGCGTAGTCGATGGGAAACAGGTTAATATTCCTGTACCGATGTATATTGCGATGGAGAGACGGAGAAGGCTAGGCCAGCACAGCGATGGTTGTCTGTGTTTAAGGCGGTAGGTTTGGGACTTAGGCAAATCCGGGTCCCTTTAAGACTGAGAACTGACGACGAGCCCTCTTTTGGGTGAAGTGGTTGATGCCATGCTTCCAGGAAAAACTTCTAAGCTTCAGATATACATTGACCGTACCCCAAACCGACACAGGTGGTCAGGTAGAGAATACCAAGGCGCTTGAGAGAACTCGGGTGAAGGAACTAGGCAAAATGGCACCGTAACTTCGGGAGAAGGTGCGCCGGCCGATGTGAAGGACTTGCTCCGTAAGCATCAGTCGGTCGAAGATACCAGGTGGCTGCGACTGTTTATTAAAAACACAGCACTCTGCAAACACGAAAGTGGACGTATAGGGTGTGACGCCTGCCCGGTGCTTGAAGGTTAATTGATGGGGTTAGCGCAAGCGAAGCTCTTGATCGAAGCCCAAGTAAACGGCGGCCGTAACTATAACGGTCCTAAGGTAGCGAAATTCCTTGTCGGGTAAGTTCCGACCTGCACGAATGGCGTAACGATGGCCACACTGTCTCCACCCGAGACTCAGTGAAATTGAAATCGCAGTGAAGATGCTGTGTATCCGCGGCTAGACGGAAAGACCCCGTGAACCTTTACTATAGCTTCACAGTGAACTTTGAACCTACTTGTGTAGGATAGGTGGGAGGCTTTGAAGTGAGGACGCCAGTTCTCATGGAGCCAATCTTGAAATACCACCCTGGTATGTTTGAGGTTCTAACTCAGATCCGTTATCCGGATCGAGGACACTGTGTGGTGGGTAGTTTGACTGGGGCGGTCTCCTCCCAAAGAGTAACGGAGGAGCACGAAGGTGCGCTCAGCATGGTCGGAAATCATGCATAGAGTGTAAAGGCAAAAGCGCGCTTAACTGCGAGACAGACACGTCGAGCAGGTACGAAAGTAGGTCTTAGTGATCCGGTGGTTCTGTATGGAAGGGCCATCGCTCAACGGATAAAAGGTACTCCGGGGATAACAGGCTGATACCGCCCAAGAGTTCACATCGACGGCGGTGTTTGGCACCTCGATGTCGGCTCATCACATCCTGGGGCTGAAGCCGGTCCCAAGGGTATGGCTGTTCGCCATTTAAAGTGGTACGCGAGCTGGGTTTAGAACGTCGTGAGACAGTTCGGTCCCTATCTGCCGTGGACGTTTGAGATTTGAGAAGAGTTGCTCCTAGTACGAGAGGACCGGAGTGAACGAACCTCTGGTGTTCCGGTTGTCACGCCAGTGGCATTGCCGGGTAGCTATGTTCGGACGGGATAACCGCTGAAAGCATCTAAGCGGGAAGCCTCCTTCAAGATAAGATCTCACTGG
>NZ_LTAX01000039.1 GCF_001639745.1 Marinomonas gallaica | reverse complement strand
GTTTTGCCATTGGACACCTCTTTTAATATGGCTATGTTACCACCTAAAATGGTGTCCGGTTTCATTAGACCACTACAATATAGGCTTTTCTATTGGAATATTAGGTAGGTTAAATAATGAGTAGTCCATACAAAGCCCCATTTCCTAGTGTATTGCCCTGCTTACTGTCTATTTCAATCATGTTTCTTGGTGTTATATCGATAGCAGGGCCTTTTGGAAACTTAGCTGTTTATATGAGTCATGAGCTATTCACTCCTTATGTCTTACTATGCATGGTTTTTGGATGTATTTGTACCGTTTCTGTTTTGGTGTCATTGATGGGAGTCATTCAGGCAAAAAATGTTTTGTTATGTTACTTTTGTATAACCATTATCTACTCCTCTATTGCCCATTTTTACTTCTTTAATGAACTGACAACATCAAATTTTCACGGATATCTAACCGCATTATTTTTTCAAATATTAGGTGTTTTTGCTGTGATTTCTAAAACTCATGTGGACTTTATTAAGTACAGAAAAAAACATGTAGAATATGTCCGTTCGAAAATAAATAGCTAAATGGTTTAACCAGTTAAAATAAGCTGGCTTTAAATGCTAGAGAATCTATATTTGACACACCTCATAGAATTTCGGTTTAAAGGGAGCTCATTGCATTGTAAATGGAAGGAAGACAGGATGCGCTTAATAATAGGACTATTGGTCTGCTCACTCATCATTTCAGGGTGTAGCGAAGACTCAAACAAGCAGGCTAATGAAGAGCATAACCACCGCAACCCAACAGCCACGCAGCTTATTGGACAAATCAAGCCAGAAACATTAGAGCAAGACCCTTTAGCCGTAGCGTTTATCGCAGCTGAGCAAAGTTCCATAGAGGATGTCTATTTAGCGTATCTGTATGCGCAATTAGGGGAAGCCTACCTAGAAGGTGGTGACGAGCACAAAGCAAAAGTGATTAGTCATCACCTTCTGCAGCGTATTCAAGAAAATAACCATAAGCAATTCAACGCTTACTTAAGCGATGAGGTGCTATCGCTGCTGGCAAAAACGCTTGATCCCAGTGCCCTACGCAACGCTTTAGACGAAAATCTCGCCATGCATCAAGGTGAACGCGGTCCTTTTGAAGGCAGCGCTATCGTTCAAGCTTATGCTCGCCTAGGAAACATAGAAAAGGCATTCGATGTGGCGAACTCTGAGTTATTTGGGGAGTTTAAGTACATGGCGCTCACAAATATCGCAAGGGACTTTTTTAAGCAGTCTAACTGGCCGCAAGCTGAGCGCATTTTGAACCGTATTAATCTTCCAAAAGACGATACCAGCGTATTCTTTCTTATGGACAATCTTTGGATGAGTGGCTATAGAGATGCGTCTCGTCTGGTGCGCATTCACTATAGCAATACACCTATGAACCCGCTTCATGCCATTGAGTTAAAAATCCTGCAAGATGAGTCTGTATCTGAGCAGGATTACCAAGCATTAGATAGCTATCTACAAGATTTTAGCCAATCCTCTGCGGACACTTTAGATCGCGAAGTAACCTTTAATTTTGCGGCGCTAGCGTTAGCTCGGCTTGGGCAAGTAAAGCGGACTCATGCAGTACTAGAGAGAATCAGAGGTTTAGCGGATGACAGGAGTAACTTCGGCAAACTAACGTTACTGTACAAAGAATTTCAAATTCATAAAATTCTGCAAGAAAGCGAGCAACAGCAGCTCACCAAAACCCGCATAGTCGAATTGACGCATAAACTAGAAGAGACATCAAAACATACATTTGCTCTGATCAGTGTGTATCAGGGGCACCAAGAGTTCTGTGAACCATTTGAAGATGTGCTATCAGCGAGTGGTGGCTACAAAATAGAATTTTATTCACCCACTCATGCTTTAACTGCCGCTCAATGCGGTTATTTAGAAGCCTTCATTGAGAACATCGATACAACAGACTTAGATGAATCTGGAAAGCTGGACGCCTATCTAGAGTCATTACTGGCCATTTATAAACACTACGATAATAGCGAGCGCTCCGCTTTAACCAAACGTGTCATGACCATTCTTCAAGAGCGAGGCGATCTGACAATTTAACGTTTCAGCATTGACGCATGATGACTCACCATGCGTCATTATCTATCGACGATTAAACGCTTTTTGAGTAATGCTCAAAGCTCATCATTGGCAGATAGCCGAGCGACTCATAAAGAGCTTTTGCTGAGCTGTTTGAGACAGCTGTGGCCAGTCTAATCGCTTGCGCGTGAGTGGTTCTAGCATACTGTTCGCAATGGCTGAGCAAAGCTTTCGCAATACCTTTTTGGCGGCTTTCAGGTGTGACATATAAGTCATTCAGAATCCAAGTCCGCTTCATCGCAACAGATGAGAACGATGGGTACAGTTGCACAAACCCTACCGCTCGCCCTGTGTCATCTTTCGCTAGAAAGATCACCGAATCCTCCGAGGTTAGGCGCTGCTCGATAAAGGCTTCTGCGGCATTCAGGTCAGCGGCTTGCTCATAAAACTGACGATAGCTGTCGAATAAAGTCGCTGCTTCGTTTAGCTCGCTTAAGGAGGCTTTAATAATGTCCATTGTGTTCTTCCTTGTTATTTCGCGTTAGGCATTTCTGGGTTGGGATAGTCAATTGTTTGAGCTGCGTCTTGCGCGGGTGCTTGCCAGTGTTTGATTAATGGCACCACTCCCGCCCACACTGGCCAGTCCATGTCTTCAGCGTCATCGATCACGCCTTCGGCTCTTAGTTTGACGCTGGCTTCGTCGATTTTGATGCGCACTAAGCCCGTGGCTAAGACTTCTTGCTCTGTGACTGGGCGTAACTTAGACCAACGATTGGGCGATACTTTGTTCACAAATAGCTCAAAGTGACGCACTTTTTCCGCATAGTCTTCGATGGACTCAGGCACACCAAACAGAGTGACTGAGCGATAATTCACCGAGTGGTGAAACGCTGAACGCGCCAGCACGAGGCCATCTAGTTCACAGATGTTGATGCAGACTTTTTGGGCTTCTTTGACCGCACCATGAGTATTTCGAGCTTTGCTATGTGCATGCCAGTATAAGTAATCGCCCTCGCGCCAATGGCAGGTTGGTGTTACAAACACTTGGTCGTTCATCTGTTGACCGATGTGGCAAAGCAAAGTGGCATCGATAATTTGATACGCTGTCGCGACATCGTACTGAGGCCCTTTTGGGCTAATGCTGTTCACTTAAGCGAAACAGCATTACGAGATACTGGATACCTCGTCTTTGATTGCTTTACCATGCGGGGCC
>NZ_LTAX01000004.1 GCF_001639745.1 Marinomonas gallaica | reverse complement strand
TTGATTGTGGTGTTCCCATCCCCAGCGCTAAATAGATACACGTCATTGCCAGACTCACCTTTTAAGTAGTCCCCATCACCCATACCACCACTTAATGTGTCATTTCCGGATCCACCATACAAAGTATCTTTGCCTAACCCGCCATCCAGTACGTCGCTTCCACCTCGACCTTCAAGACGATCATTTCCTCCAAGACCTGGAATGGTGTCCGCAGAATCAAGTCCAACTATTTTCTCCGACGCCTCCGTTCCCGAAAAAGCTTGTCGTTTCAACTCAACAGCATCCCAAACCGTCCCATCTTCAAACTCGACTGCATCCAGTTCGTAAGCAGCTTTATCGAAGAAGTCAGTGACTTTGATGACTTCTTTGGTATTTTGAAGGGTTAAAAGTAAATGATAACTGCTGTGCGTAATGGTTACGTCTTCAGGTTGCACATCCTCTAAGAAACGCAAAACGTCGTAATCCGTTGTTTTACGGTAATAATTACTGATTGTGGTATGACCATCTCCCACATTAAACAGGTACACATCATTACCCGATTCGCCTCTCAAGTAGTCACCATTATCAGCACCACCTCTAAGCGTATCGTTCCCGGATCCGCCATACAAAGTATCTTTACCTGACCCGCCATCCAGTACGTCGTCTCCGCCTCGGCCTTCAAGTCGGTCGTCACCTGCGTAGCCATTGATCGAATCCGTACTGCTAGTTCCGATAATTTCATTATCTCCCTTTCGTACGACTTCAAGCATGTTCGCCTGAGTGTCTAATGGCAATAAAAGAGCTTTTTGCTCAAGAGTGTCTATGAAATTTTGGTACATCACGTTTGAATAAGGACTTATTCCTTTGACTACATCCATAAAGTCATCAAGTGAGGAGGCAGAAGAGGGTTCATTATTAGCAAACCGAATCACGAAATGCTCACTAACCTCAGTAAAATCTCCTTTCCAATTTCCATTTTCTTGTTCAAACGACAACAAACCCGACAACAAACCAAATAGGTCTCTAGCATGACTCGCAGACATTAGCTGTGTATAAACAGATTTTTCTAATCCTTGATACACATTATTCAATTCTTGAGCATATCTCTGATTAGGTGTTGCCTGTAATGCAGGCTGCCCCCAGAACGTTTCTAAAACACCCAGTTGCTGACCATTAATATAACTTCCCCTGCTATCCACTGCAGTTGAAGTCTGTCCTGCCCATACTGTCAATATAGAAGTTACTAAGGATTTTCGAACATCAGCAGAGGGCGCATTTACAAACGATTGAACAAGTGTTTTTAGTTCTTCACTGCCATCTAATGCCATTGCTTGATGTAGACTATAAGCATTACCAAAACCAACAGCATCTGGTAGAGCTGCAATTTCCGCTGAAACAGCAATTCCTTCACCATTGTGAACTTGCACAGGAATAGAGTTCCGATAATCTGAATCAAACCATAAAGTATTCGTTAATCCAGCATCTCCACTACTAAAAGAAAAGTTTCCTTGCTCTCCATGTAAAACACCATTTTCATCTGTAAATTGATTAGTCTCATAAGTTAAATTAATAGAGACAATATCTAGATCTGTAAGTGTTTTTAGCTCATCAGCATCCGTAACACCATCACTATCAACGTCTTGCCAAACTCTAAGCTCCGAGAAAATGGAGTCTTCAGAGGTAATTTTTTCATCACGATCCTCATCATATTCAGCAAGCGCCTCATAACCATTTTCAGCATATGCACCATTGGCTAGCAGTGTTTCTGTACCAAATAATTCAGAGCCACCGTCTATCTTACTATTCAGATTACGATCTAAAACTAAAAAGCCATCATCCGCTGATACCCAACTGGCCTGTTCTGCAAAACCACTATTATCAAGATCAAAAAAAACACCCTCTTCTTTGGATAAGGTATCAACCATTCCATTACCACTTAAGTCCAATGCCAATGGGTCCTTTGGCGGAACTGGAGGCATTGGTGGTGGTGAGACTGGAGGTAGAGGGTCAGGTTCTGGCTGTGGATCAGGTTCTACGGATGGATTCTCCCCATCGCCATTTCCTTCAGGACCAGACAAATCGAAATCGAAACCATTAGGATCATCCCACGGGTGCTCTCCACCATTGTTATCTTCAGGGTGCCATAATGCATATTCATCTTTTACAGGGTCATACCATAGCTCCACTCCACTAGCATCGGTGCTTACGCGTTGTGGCTCAGTACTAGAATCATCCGGTGTAGTTGGCTCGTCTGGTGTAGTTGGCTCGTCTGGTGTAGTTGGCTCGTCCGGTGTTGTTGGCTCGTCCGGTGTTGTTGGCTCGTCCGGTGTTGTTGGCTCATCCGGTGTTGTTGGCTCATCCGGTGTTGTTGGCTCATCCGGTGTTGTTGGCTCGTCAGGTGTTGTTGGCTCGTCCGGTGTTGTTGGATTATCTGGTGTCGTTGGCTCGCCCGGTGTCGTTGGCTCGCCCGGTGTCGTTGGCTCATCCGGTGTTGTTGGATTATCCGGTGTTGTTGGATTATCCGGTGTTGTTGGATTATCCGGTGTTGTTGGATTATCCGGTGTTGTTGGATTATCCGGTGTTGTTGGATTATCCGGTGTTGTTGGATTATCCGGTGTTGTTGGATTATCCGGTGTGGATGACAAAGCCTCTATTTCATCTTTATTATTTTTTGGATAAAAGTCACCTTCATTATCACCAGTATCAAAACCAGCATGCTCCAGCGCCTCCCATGTAAAATCAACGCAACTGTTAGAAGCCGCATTGTATGTCATATCGAAGCCGTTACTTGCTGGATCATCTAGAAAATCTTTTAAGTTATCGTATTGCTCTTGGTTTAGTTCGAAATCCCGTTCGTAATATATTTCTTGATAATAAGAATCATCGTTGTTAACAACATTTCCATCTCCATATATACGACCATGCTCTATAGGAGCAAATCCGTAGCTGCCATCTGGCGTACTTATCCACATATGACCAGCTGTTGACGGCGTTCCCGTTGTGACAGCGCCACCTTCTGCAATACGCACTATTATTTTTGGCATCAGTTTATCTCCTTAATAACTGCAACCTTTCCAATTTTAAAATCAACTAAAAAATATACTGGTTTCTTACGTGAAAACTGAGTGTTGTTTGTAAACTTCATGAGTATTTAGCTGTTATCCGGGCGCTCGCTTTGCGTCCAAATAACTCTCAACAGATCAACGTCTTTTGCCCATACAATCGGATCAGGAATAACCTTGTAGGTCAGGGCAAGCGTCATGAACGTTTTTTGATCAGAATTAGCAGTTGACTCAACGCGCTGCCGGTATGACGCTTGCCCTGCCTTGTAGGTAAAGGCACCTCCTGCCAATTTTGTTTCCCAAGGGGTCATATCAACTGTAATTATTCCCTCCAGAATTTCACCAATATGATCTTGCCTAACAGTCTCTGGTCTTTCAGACAAAACCTCACGAACAAACTTAAGGCGCTTTTGTTGCTGATCATCCCACGCATTTTCGATCATACTTCCTAACTCGATTAGTTTTCACAAGATGTTTTTGGTTTAACTTCAACTCTCAAAATAAAGTCAATATTATGCAGAGAGGAAGGGTTACCATCCAAAATCTCAGCCTTAATCCGATAATGGCCTTTATCCAAAAATACATTGCCATAATTTAACGATGTAATATTTAGACCCAAACCTTCTACCTTAGGGCTTATCACTTTCCTGAATATATTTTCAAAGGCACCTTCGTCATATTCATCCATCTGTAATTCGATACTTACAGGAAGCTGGCGGTGAATAAGAATATCTTCATACTCGTTATATACTTTATTCTTATGCACCATATGGAAATTTATCTGGTAATTGCATTTCGTTTTAACGTCAAATTCATCATTTACAACCTCACCGATACCACCTAAGAAGACACGCTTAACATAAGGGGCACCTACCTTATCAAAAATACTCAAACTAACAGTGGCAACCATTAGTCCTACTACTAGAAAACACGAAAAACATATAAGAATTATTTTCATATATACCCACCCCCTCACAAAAAACCAACATTTTCACACTTAGACCATCGTAGCATTGCTTCTCTATTAATATGCATATTAGATCAGATCGGACAATACCAACGCCCCCCCTACATAAAGACCAAGATAGTAATTGACAAGGAAATTGCCGTGATTTTTAAGCGTTCCATAGGATGCACCTACATTAGAAAAAGGTAATGGTTTCTAGATCCCCATGATCAACCCTATGGTTTAATAGGGCCAGATATGTGTGTCTGCACCGCAGTAGAAAACAGTACTAAGGGGAAGAGAAAGGGGAATAGAAAGGTAAGAAAGCTGTAAAGTACAGCCAAGGCAGTGGTTCTAAGAAAATCCATTTACATATTCCTTAATTAAGTGCAGACATCCTCTGGCGAAGTTAGCATAAAAAATGCAGTTTTTTTAGAAAGCCGCTAATTCGAACGAAATTATTTTTACTCCAAGAAGCGACTCTAGTTACGTGTCTAAAAAGCGGCAAACTCGTTCTAATGCGCCTTGATTGGCTTTAGCATTGCTTAGGGCTTTTTGCCCCATGGCTTGTCGCTGTTGGACGTCTTGCAGTAAAAGCAGTTGATCCACCAATTCGCCCTCTGATCGAACTCTCACTGCGCCACCATCGTGTATCAGTGATTCAGTAATGTCGGCAAAGTTAAAGGTATGCGCACCAACGATCACTGGTTTGGACAAGATCGCCGGTTCAATCGGGTTGTGCCCTCCTCGCTCAATCATACTGCCCGCGACAAAGGCCACCTCAGAGATAGCGAAGTAGCGCATCATTTCGCCTATGCTATCACCGATCAGAACATCCGCCATAGACCAAGTATCCAGTTGATCATCTGAACGTCGAACGGTCTGAAAGCCTTCTTGTTGGCTGAGTTTATAAACTGCTTCAAAGCGTTCAGGATGACGCGGCACAAGGATCAACTTAGCTTTGGGCACTTGCTGTAAAAGGGTTTTATGCGCCGCTAAAAATTGTTGATCTTCACCTTCGTGGGTACTGGCAGCAATCCAAACAAATTCATTCTTCGGGGCAATGGCTTGGCGCCAAATCGGTACTTCACTGTCTTCAGGAGCGGTAATATCGAATTTGATATTGCCCACTACGGCGACATCTTTCGCCCCCAATGATTTAAACCGCTCCGCATCAGCCGCCGCATGCGCCAAGAATCGATCAGGCAATGCCATCAAGGGACGCGAAACTGAGCCAAACTTCTCGTAACGCTTAGCGGAGCGCTCACTGAGGCGAGCATTGATAATTTGAATCGTCATACCCTTGGCTTTTGCTGCGTTTAATAGATTTGGCCAAAGTTCCGTTTCTATGATTGCCAATTGCGGACAGGACAGTTGCTTCAGCGCGCGCTGTACGCATACTGTATGATCTAAAGGTAAGTAGCGATGCTGGACGCGTCCAGAAAACCACTTTTGCACTTGCGCTTCACCGGTAGGCGTTACAGTTGTTACCAATAACGTTTTATTGGGGTGCTGGGTTAGCCATTGCGTAATTAAGGTTTTGGCGGCCAAGACCTCACCGACCGACGCACAATGCAACCAAAGATCGGCAGTCACTGGCGCCCATTTACCGAGCGTTTCCGCGACTCGGTAATTGTCATAGCGCTTATGGAAACGCCAGATACGTCGCGCAATAAAAGGCGTAGCAACCAGCAGCAAGAGACGATAAAGCCACATACGCTTATTCTTCGTTGAACTGATTTTGATGCAATTTGGCGTACGCCCCACCTTGCTCAATCAATGCTTTATGGGAACCGACCTCGATGATCTGCCCATGATCGACTACAGCAATAATATCGGCGTTTTCGATGGTGGATAAACGGTGAGCAATGGCAATGGTTGTTCGATTTCTCATTAGACTGTCTAAGGCTTGCTGGATGGCCCGTTCAGACTCCGAATCCAATGCCGAGGTCGCTTCGTCTAAAATCAGGATCGGGGCGTTTTTCAATATGGCTCGCGCGATGGCAATGCGTTGACGTTGCCCACCCGACATCAACACACCATTTTCACCGACCATGGTGTCTAAACCGTGCTCAAAGCCCTGAATAAATTCCCACGCATTGGCAGCTTTTGCAGCGTTAATGACATCCTCTTCTGGCGCATCACGCAGATAACCGTAAGCTATGTTGTCACGGATAGAACCATTAAATAACACGACATTTTGATTCACTAAAGCAATTTGGCTACGTAAACTTTTAAGGGAGTATTCACGGCTATCTTGCCCGTCTAATAACAACTCTCCGCCTTCCACATCGTACAAACGCGGCACTAAGTTCGCTAACGTTGACTTACCACCACCCGATCGCCCTACCAAGGCCAATGTTTTTCCGGCTGGCAACAGTAAATTGATATTTTCCAACGTCAAACGGTCACTGCTTGGGTATTTGAAACTTAAGTTGCGCCACTCAACCGACCCTTTTGCGTTGGATAGTTCTTGCTTACCTGCGTCCACCTCTTCGGTCATATCAATGAACTCGAAAATGCTTTGCGCTGCTGCAATACCCTTTTGCAAAATACTGTTTACATCGGTTAGCTGGCGCGCCGGTTTGCTGAGCATGCCGGCAGCGCCAATAAAAGCAACAAAATCACCAGCTGACATGTTCTGACTAAGACTTGGATCTAACGCTAGCCATATCAATAAGGCTAACGAAATCGCTACCAGAAATTGTACAACCGGAATATTCAGCGCTTTCGTAAGCTCCATTTTGAGCTGAGAACGCTTGTTATCACCAGCCGCTTGGCGAAAACGATCCCGCTCATACTCAAAACCGCCAAAAATTTTAACGACTTCATGCCCCTTAATTGACTCAGAAGCGACATCTGATACGCCACCCATGGCATTCTGAATGTGTTTACTAAGCTTACGAAAACGCTTTGATGCATAAGAAACCACAAAGCCTATGATGGGAATAATCAATATAAACAGTAGCGATAGACGCCAGTTGGTGTAAAGCATATAACTCAATAAACCAACGACGGTTAAGCCTTCGCGTAGCAGTGTTTTAACGGCTGAAGTCACCGCGCCAATCACCTGTTCGGTGTCATAGGTCAATTTAGACAGTAAGCGCCCTGAGGGCATTTCGCTGTAGTAGCTCGTCGGTAGCAAAACCAGTTTATCAAACATGGTGGTACGTAAGTCATAGACGACTTTGTTGGCAATTTTCGCCATGAAGTAACTACCAAAAAAGGTACCGATACCACGCAACAGGAATATCGCCAAAATAGAAGCAGGTATTATAAACCGGTTTTCCTCTATTGAGCCTGAAGAGACTACATCAACAATGTATTTTAACTGTGCAGCCAGAGCAGGTTCCATCGCGCCATAGAGCATGTAGCCCATGACACTGACTAAAAAAATGGGCCATTGAGATTTAACGTACCCCAATAGACGCAAATAGATCTTAACGCCAGACTGAGGCTCTGGAGTTTGCTGATCAGGTGACGTCATTAATTATTCGCCTTTTCAATAATCGAAGTCGTAGAATATCCGTCAACAAAAGAAAGTACTTTCACTTCTCCGCCATGTTCTAACACATGTTCGGCACCCACGATGGATTCAATCGTGTAATCACCACCTTTTACCAACACATCAGGTGTTAACGTCTGAATAATTTCTAATGGTGTATCTTCATCAAACCATGTGACCCAATCGATCGAGCCAACGCCTTCGAGCACGGCCATACGATGTGTTAAATCGTTCACAGGACGCTTCTCCCCTTTAAGACGTTTGACCGAGGCATCTGTATTTACGGCTACGACTAAACGGTCGCCTAATGCTTTAGCTTGCTTCATATAGGCCACATGGCCCGGATGCAATATATCGAAGCAACCATTGGTAAATACGATTTTCTCACCATTTAACTGAGCCAGTTTAATTTGCTCTTGCAGAGATTCAGGTGACAGCACACCAAAATTGGTCGAATGAGACCGCGCAAACATGATCGCTTCTAGCGTATCGGCATCTATTGAGGCGGTACCCAGCTTTCCAACCACATAACCTGCTGCTTGGTTTGCGTAATCGACCGCGTCGGAAAAGCGTTTGCTCGTCGTATAAATAGCGGTTAACACCGCAACGACCGTGTCACCTGCGCCGGTGACATCAAAGACTTCTTTCGCAGCGGTTGCTAGGGAAAATGAGTTTTTGCCCTCTTCAAGCAAGACTAAGCCATCTTCACCGCGTGTCACTAACAGAGATTGCCAACCGAAGCGTTCACGGAGCTCAAGTCCCTTTTGCTCGATCTCTTTAAGATCGGCACATTTGCCAACGATTGCTTCAAACTCAACCATATTAGGCTTAACTAACGTGGCCCCTTGGTAAATAGAGAAGTCGTCACCTTTCGGATCAACAAAACTCGGAACGCTCGCTTCGTTCGACAGACCAATCAAGGTGCTCACGTCGGCTAAACAGCCTTTGGCATAATCAGAGTAAATAACTGCGTTTGCATCAGGCAATAAAGCAGCGACTTTATCGGCTACCGCTTGGTTTTGGCTTAACGTGTCTTCACGTTCTTCAAAATCTAAGCGAATCAATTGTTGATGGCGACTGATAACACGCAGTTTGGTGATCGTCGGTAAACTGTCTGTTGTGACAAAATGACACTCAACACCAGACTGAGTCAGAGCATTCTCTAAAGCCGTCGCATTCTCATCCTGTCCCACTACACCGACTAGAGAAACGCGAACGCCTAGCTTCGCGAGACCTAATGCAACGTTTGCAGCACCACCAGGACGGTCTTCAACGCTTGAAACTTTGACAACCTGTACCGGAGCTTCAGGAGAAATACGTGAAGTGCCACCATGCCAATAGCGATCTAGCATAACGTCACCAACGACAAGGATATGTTTATTCTTAAAGTTTAAATGTGAGGATATCATGGCGCTTTTCATCGATTTTTGAGGGCAAACATCTTATCATAACCGCCTTTCAATTTGGACTCATGTGAAATTGATCAACATGGAAATGCCTAAAACCTTGCACAAACGCATACAAAGCTGTGCAGACCACGTCTTTCAAGGTCTGATCCCAAACTGGGTAAACTACGGTTTTACTCCTCAGGGTTACAGTTACGAAAGTCTAGCGCTTAACTGGGAACATAATCCAGTTGGGCGCATTCGGCTATTGACCCAATGTCGTCAACTTTACACACTCAGTCACGCATCAGAACTGGGCTACCTTAACGGTTTTGAAGCACAAATCCGATCCTTATTTACGTTTACTGTCGAGCAATACTTTATTGATAGTCGGTGGATTTTCTCTCGTGATGACGAGTTAAATATCCTCGACCAAAAAAGTGATGCCTATGCGCTCGCTTTTGTAATGCTAGCTTTCAGCCATTACTACCAGCTAACAGGCGACCAAACGGCACTGCAATACATCGAGCTAACCGAGCAGTTTTTAGAACAAAATATGCGACACCCCAATGGCGGGTTTTACGAAGCGTATCCTATTGAAACGCATATTACTCGCCGTCAGAATCCACATATGCATTTACTGGAAGGCTTTGTTGCGGCGTATCATGCAACCAAGCAAGCAAAGTACATCACACATATAGAACAGATCTGTGAACTGGCACATCAGCATTTTGTCGAGCCAAACACACACACCTTGCGAGAATTTTTTAAGGCCGATCTAACACTAGATGATGAAACGGGGCACTTGGTAGAACCAGGACACCATTTCGAATGGGCATGGCTACTGCACCAAACGCATAACATCACCAATCGCCAACTGGATTTAGATTTAGCAAATCGGCTGTGGCAATCAGCCATTCAATTTGGCCAACCAAGTAATGGCGGCATCATTAACAGTTTTGATGGCAATACTGGTGAAACAGTCGATGCCGAAAAACGCATCTGGCCAATTACCGAATATCTTAAAGCTTGCTGTGTAATACCTATGTCATCAGATGAGCGCTTTGCACGTATAGAGACAGCCTTAGCGTTTATTCAAGAACAATACTTCCTTGATAATGGTCGCTGGATTGAATATCTAGATGCTCAAAATCGCAGCAAAGGCTTTCCTCTCCCGGGTACAACGGGTTATCACATATTTCTTGGCCTAGCAGAAGTGCTAAAATGGCAGGATTCATAAGCATGACAGGATACGGACTATGTACATTGTAACTGGCGGCGCCGGCTTCATCGGCAGCAATATAATTAAAGCGTTAAACGACCGTGGCATTCGTGACATTTTGCTGGTTGATGATCTAACGGATGGCAAGAAGTGCCTTAATTTGTCCGATTTAGACATTGCAGACTACATGGACATGTACGACTTCCTAGATCTAATCAAAAAAGATGCCCTGAACATCCAAGCGACGGCGGTCTTCCATGAAGGCGCATGCTCTGCGACCACTGAATGGAATGGTAAGTATGTAATGGACGTCAATTACCAATATTCAAAAGCGGTTTTGAAATGGTGCCTGGATCATAAAGTGCCATTTTCTTATGCGTCATCGGCTTCAGTATATGGCCCAGGCCCTGTATTCCAAGAATCGCGAGAACATGAACAGCCATTAAACATGTACGCATTCTCTAAATTCCAGTTCGATCAATATGTACGTGAGATCTCTCCAAAAGCCACATCCCAAATTGTTGGCTTCCGCTATTTTAATGTCTATGGTCCGCGTGAAAACCATAAAGGCAGCATGGCAAGCGTTGCCTTCCACCTAAGAAATCAAGTACTGGCTGACGAAAATCCTAAACTGTTTGGTGCCTACGATGGCTATGAAGCCGGCGGCCAAAGCCGTGACTTTATCTATGTAGAAGACTTGGTAAACACGAAACTTTGGTTCTTGGATAACCCTGAAAAATCAGGCATTTTCAACCTCGGCACGGGCAATGCAGAACCTTTCAAAACCATTGCTGAGACTGTTATTGGACATTATGGCAAAGGGGAAATTGAATTTATTCCGTTTCCTGAACACTTAAAAGGCGCTTACCAAAGCTTCACGCAAGCTGACATCACTAAGCTGCGCGAGGCTGGATACAATGGTTCGTTCCGCGGTCTTGCTCAAGGCGTGAAAGATTACATGATGTGGCTAGACCAACGTGGCTAAATATCTCATTGTAGGCCCTTCTTGGGTCGGCGACATGGTCATGGCGCAGAGCCTCTTTAAAAAAATTAAAGAGCAAGATGTGGACGCCATCATTGATGTCATCGGCCCCGCTTGGTCAAGCCCTATTCTAGAGCGTATGGAAGAGGTGCGCCAAGCGATCACCCTAAAAACAGGGCATGGCGAATGGGGTATTAGCACTCGTAGAAAATTGGGGAAATCACTTCGTAACGAGCAGTATGATGAAGCCATCGTGCTGCCCCGCTCATGGAAGTCTGCATTAGTTCCCTTCTTTGCAAAGATCCCAAAGCGGGTTGGCTATCATGGCGAGCAGCGCTTTGTCCTGCTGACTGAACGTCGCAAGTTAAATAAGAAAGTACTTAACCAGACAGTGAAGCGCTTCACTTCCCTTGGGGTCGCTAAGAAAAATGCCTACCCACCAGAGTCATTGCCAAACCCCGTGTTATCCATCAATACAAAAAACCAAGCAGCACTCTATAAAACGCTAGGATTAGACACCCAACGACCCGCCATTGCCATGATGGCAGGGGCTGAATACGGTCCAGCGAAACAATGGCCTATTGCTCACTTCCATGATCTTGCAGAAACGTTGATAAAGTCAGGCCATCAAATATGGGTGCTTGGAGGTCCGAAAGATATTGAAGATGCGCAAGCCATCATTAAAGGTCTTGGACAACACGCTCATAATCTTTGCGGCAAAACCAAGCTCGTTGACGCCATTGATTTATTGGCCGCCGCCAAAGAAGCGGTCAGTAATGATTCTGGACTGATGCACGTTGCAGCAGCGGTTGGCACTCGAGTACATGGTATTTATGGCTCCACCAGTGAGCTCTTTACACCGCCGCTCACAGACAACAAGGTAATTCACAACTTACATTTGGACTGCGCACCCTGTTTTAAACGCACTTGCCCACTTGGTCATACCAATTGCTTGAAGCAGCTGGAGCCTAAGCAAATTATCCAGTCCATTGAACAAGCCTGCTAGGACGCGTATTTATGACCAGTAATTCAAAGCGAGCAACGGTTACAGCAGCGCTCATCGTTAAAAATGAAGAGAAAAATCTAGCCAGTTGCTTAAACAGCTTAGCCGATTGGGCAGATGAAATCGTCATTTTAGATTCAGGCAGTAGTGACAAAACACAAGATATTGCACTGAGCTATACACGCCATTTTTATGTAAAAGACAACTGGGAAGGCTTTGGCAAGCAACGCCAAGCTGCACAAGAATACATTACCACTGATTATGTCTTTTGGATTGATGCGGATGAAATCGTCACGCCAGAGTTAAAACAAAGCATTTTGACAGCCCTTGAACAAGGAACCAGCAACACAGCGTATAACGTGAATCGTAAAAGCTGGGTCTTTGGACGTTTCATCACTCATTCAGGCTGGTACCCTGATCGTGTCACACGACTCTATCGCGTAGCAGAAGGCAACTACTCGGATAACTTAGTTCACGAAAAAGTCTTGCTTAAAGACGGCGTCGTAACTAAAAATCTTAAAGGGGATATGACACATTACACCTATGAAAATTTGCATCATTACCTAGTGAAGTCCGCCTCATACGCAAAGCTGTCCGCAGACCAAAAACAAAAGCGAGGAAAAACGACCTCGTTAAGCTCTGCCAGTCTGCATGCTTTTGCTTGCTTCGTGAAAATGTATTTACTCAAACGCGGTTTCCTAGATGGCAAACAAGGCTTTTTGCTTGCCATTCTGTCTGCTCACTCTACTTTTGTTAAATATGCTGATCTTTGGGTGCGTTCACAGCCCAATAAACCTAAGGATCACGTTTAATCAAGTGCCTGATAGATCTTAAGCAACTTGCTAACATGTACGTCTTGATCGAAGTGTTGTTTTGCCCTATCTCTTGCAGATAGGGCAAGTGACTGCCTTTTTGAAGTGTTTTCACAGAGCTCTGTTACGGCCTTTGCTAAGGCGTCTGAATCAAATGGATCGACCAATATCCCCGTGTTTTCTAAGATTTCTGGGATAGCGCCTGCATTTGAACCAATAATAGCTTTCCCTTGGGCCATCGATTCGATCACCGTTAAGCCAAACGCTTCCAAATGCGAAGGAATAACCACCACATCAATAGAGGGTAGTAACGTTTCAGGCTCTGGAGTAAAGCCGTAAAAAGTGATGCGTTTGTCTAGCTTATGTTCACTAACGTACTGCTTCAGCTTGTCAATATACCCATCGTCGCCACCCTGTTTAGCGTTTAAACCACCAATAATAACTAAATGAAAGCGTTCCTCTTCCAGCTTTGCCATCGCTTTGATGAGCTCTAAATGCCCTTTCCCTGGCGATAAACGGCCGACAATGCCTACAACAGATACATCATCACAAAGCTTTAGTTGTGACTTTAAATCGACACCCGCTTGGATATGTTCTGGTATCGATGTGCCAAGCCAAAGCGCTTGAATCCGAGCATCAGCAATCGGCAAGGCCTTTTTATTAAACGCTAATGTAAAGTTACTGATCGACAACAGCTGATCAACATTACGGTAAATAAAACGATGAAAAATGTCTTTTTTAGGCTTCTTAACACCCATGTGGTCTGTATAAATCAACTTGAAACCACACAGTTTCTTTAGTAATACAGCTAAAAATAGGTCTGAAGATTTATGACAGTGCACATATTGAATATTGTGTTGCTTGATCCATTTAGCCAATGAAAAAAGATTGCGATATCCATGCCCTCGGCTGGAAATTGCCAAACAGTCATCAAACTCCCCTGACATTGCTTCATCAATGGAAGATTGAGCTAACGCAATACCATAAACCTTGTGGCCTACCTGCTTCATTTGCTTACCCACACGCAATGGATACATCTCAAGCCCACCAAAACCATAGGACAAACACATATGAAGAACATTCACGTCTACTATTTCCCTATTTGCTGTGTATACCAGTTTTGAATATCCGAGAATCGATCTTTCACAATCAACTGAGACAGGTCGTCTTGCTCCTCATTAGGCATAAAGGGCAACCAACGCCCAGCACTATTCAAGGTCTGCCATCTCAGTGGCGTAGAGGAACGTTTTTTGGGGTAAAAACCAATGGTCGGTACGTCTAAGGCACCGGCGATATGCAGTGGCCCTGTGGAGCCTGCAATGAATAAATCTGCTACCGCTATCGACCGCATAAAATCTTTTACACCGTCGTTTTTGTCATAAAGAGTAATTGAGGCCACTTTGCCGATGAGACTATCGACTAATGCCTTGGACACCTCTCCCTCACCAGGTCCTGCTGTGACTACAAAATGAAAACGGTCTATACCGTCTAAAAAACAAATAAGTGACTGCCATTCGGTTTGAGATAACGTGTTCGATGACCCGCCAGTAACTGGGTGAACAAAGCAAGTTTTTCGATCAAACTGGATGCCTATTTGCATCAATTTAGCTTTTTGTTGCTCAAGCTCAACTTGAGAGAATTCAAGTAAACGATGAGGTTCAATCACCCTAGATGAACCTTTCAGGACGTCAATAAAATAATAAGCAAGATCGAGGTTATATTGGAATTCCGCTTTTTCAGACTTTGAACGACGCTGACGTAACGTATGAGTATATAAGAATTGTACCCATTTGGTCGCAGGTGCAACACGAACAGGGATGCGAGCTTTACGTAGCAAGGTCGCGTTATAAGCATTGGAAAAAAGACAAAGTGCTGCGTCAAAATGTAACGTACTGATGGTTTGAGCAAAGTCACTTTTGGCTTCATTGTCTTTCGGATCAATAAGTACGTCATCAATCCATTCACATGCCTCAGCTATTTCTTTTGTGTAGGAAGGAACAAGCGCGGTAACAGTGGCCTGAGGAAACGCTTCCTTGATTGCTTTGAAGGCGGGCAATGCAAGTACAAAGTCCCCAATTTTATCATTCCGAACCACTAATATTTTCATCAAAAAAACCACAACCGCTAACATTGAAGACCTTGCCGTCGCCAAGACTCGCTCATATTAAAAGTGCGAAATTGATTGGGCGAACGATCAGAAATAGCCTGTAATTCTAAAGCTATTTCTGTCGCAAGTAGAGTAATTTAGCTAATTTAAACTCATCTCACACATGCTGAATTGGGAAAATTTACCCACAATGTCTAGGCGTCTACACCAAATAAGTCACGAGTAAAGACTTTATCTAATACATCATCAAGGTTATCAGTGACTCGATTGGCAATGATCACATCGGCTTCATGTTTAAAACGAGCCAAGTCATTCACGATACGAGAATTAAAAAAGCTACTCTCTTGCATCACCGGCTCATAAACAATCACCTCAATGCCTTTTGCCTTAATTCGCTTCATTACTCCCTGAATAGCTGACGCACGAAAATTATCGGAGCCAGACTTCATGACCAGACGATAGATTCCGACCACCTTTGGCTGGCGCTTGATCACTTCATTTGCAATGAAGTCTTTACGTGTGACGTTGGCATCGACAATGGCTCGAATTAAGTTATTCGGCACTTGATCGTAGTTAGCTAATAATTGTTTAGTGTCCTTAGGTAAACAGTAGCCGCCATATCCAAAGGATGGATTATTGTAATGACTGCCGATACGAGGGTCTAAACACACACCTTCAATAATCTGACGCGTATCCAAGCCGTACATAGAAGCATAAGAATCCAGTTCATTAAAATACGCTACGCGCATAGCCAGATACGTATTCGCAAAAAGCTTAATCGCTTCCGCTTCCGTCGAGCCAGTCAGAAGAATATCAATGTCTTGCTTCTCTGCACCTTGAGCCAGTAAATTTGCAAAGAATTCAGCACGCTCAGAACGCTCCCCCACAATAATACGTGATGGGTGTAAGTTATCGTACAATGCTTTTCCCTCGCGTAAAAACTCGGGAGAAAAGATTAAATTTGACGTCTTAAATCTCTCTCGAGCTTCGCGCGTGAAGCCTACCGGCGTTGTCGACTTAATCACCATAGTGGCATTAGGGTTAAAACGGACAACGTCTTTAATCACTGACTCGACGTGATCAGTGTTAAAGTAGTTTGTTTCCGGATCATAGTCCGTCGGCGTTGCAATGATAACGAACTCAGCGCCTTCATAAGCCTCTATAGGATCTAACGTCGCTCTAAAGTTTAGCGTTTCGTTCGCTAAATAGCGCTCCACTTCATTATCTTGAATGGGTGAGATGCCTTGATTTAATAATTCAACTTTTTCACGAATAACATCCAATGCAACCACTTCATTATGCTTCGCCAACAATAAAGCATTTGAGATACCTACGTACCCCGTCCCCACTACTGCAATTTTCATTTAATGTCCTCAACCAGTGAACTCTTTTGCGTAGTGTGCGGGAGAAAGATAACAACCCTGTGACGGTCTAAGCGTTTAAGGCATTTAGTTGTTTGAGCATGCGCTTAGCCCATTGACTCCACGAACCAACATAAACATGCTTAGCTTCCAGTCCGGCATAGTTCATGGCTAAGACGTTGTGGCAAGCGGTGACACCTGAGCCGCAATAATAAACGATCGGTTGCTCAACATGCTCAAGCAGTCGAGTCCATTCCTCCAGTAACAAGCTCGGAGTTTTCATTTCGCCTTTTTCATTCAGATTACGGCTAAACGGGCGGTTCATGGCACCCGGTATATGGCCCGCTACTGGGTCCATCGTTTCATTTTCGCCTTGAAAACGATCCTCGGCACGAGCATCCAATAATTGAAAACGATCTGCTTCGAAATTAGCTGCGACATCGTCCTCTGATACCAACCATGGGTAGCTAACCTCTACACGCTGATCACTTTTAGTTGCTTCATTAACTCCTGCCTCGATCATGAAACCAGCCGCTTGCCATGCTGGCAAACCACCATCAAGAACACGCACTTCAATGCCCTGTTGCACCAACATCCACCAAGCACGAGATGCGATCGCTCCGCCCATATCATCGTAGACAATCACTTGGGTGTTTGGTCCAATTCCCAGCTGAGACAACGTAGTACTAAACGTCTCAGGACTTGGTAATGGGTGTCGTCCGCTTAATGCTGTTTCCGGCCCCGCGAGTTGGTGATGCAAGTCGACAAATAGCGCACTGGGAATATGCCCGACTTCGTACAACTCACGTCCCTTATCATGATCGGTCAGGTAAAAGCGGCTATCCAGAATGACTAAATCAGGCTGATCTATCATGGCCTGTAGTTGTGTGGCTGAAATCATCGTTGGCAGAGCCATAGAACACCTCTTAAATCGGCTTTTTAAAGGAACTAAAAACAATAGCCTACTGCGATTAGCGTGCGTTTGCTATGATGCTCGCGCATGGACTTTAGAAAATATGACAATGAAACGAATTGACCAACTACTCACCGAAAAACAGCTTTGTAAATCACGTTCTCAGGCACAAACTTTTATCAGCCAAGGAAAAGTCTTGATACACGATAAAGGTCAATGGCAAACCGTTGCCAAGCCTAGCTTGAAAGTTACTGAAGACATCGATATAAAGCTTGAGCTCGATGAAGAAGACCGCTACGTATCGCGTGGCGCGCTCAAGCTTGCAGGTGCACTGTCTAGCTCAAAATTAAGCTTGGATGGGTTCACTGTATTGGATGTTGGGCAATCTACGGGAGGCTTTACAGACTGTGCTCTGCAGCACGGTGCCAGTAAAGTAGTCGGCGTTGAAGTTGGTCATGACCAGTTAGATGCTCGCCTGCGCAATCGAACAGATGTGATTTGTTTGGAGGGCCTCAATGCCCGAAACCTAACGCAAAAAGATTTGGGAGAGCATTTTCCTGAATCGGGGTTTGACGCCGCCGTCATGGACGTGTCGTTCATTTCGCAGACAAAAATTTTGCCACAACTGCCTGCACTGATTCGCTCAGGGGGCTATTTAATCACACTGGTCAAACCGCAGTTTGAGTTAGGCAAAGACGCGATAGGCAAAGGCGGCATTGTCAAAGACCGGCACCTAGTACAGCGACTTGAAAAAGACATGAAAGTCCTAATCGAACAACTTGGTTTTGACACCCTCGGCTATGAGAAAAGTGTCATTAAAGGCGGTGATGGCAATCAAGAGTTTGTGCTATTCGCTCAACGCCACTAAGGAATTATGGGGTACTTGAATACAATGGAGTAGACGTTACTTCTGGTTTACGAAGTGCGTCTTTCTGCTCCAGTTTATTAAGATAACGGCGAGCCATAACGAAGCCGACACAGCCAAAAATAACCGAGCCTATTGCCTGCCCTAAGATAATCCCTTCCGCTCCCATAATCCAACCGAAGAACACAATCAAAGGCCAAGTGCCAATCGTTGCTCGACCGAAATTTAATAGCGTGCTGCTAAGCGGCCGACCTAAGTTGTTAAACACGGCAATCGCAATAAACAGTAAACTTTGGAAAAAGAAGCTAAATGAGCCATAGGTAGCAAAAAAGCGAATTAAATGAGCGGTGTCATCCGTGGCATTAAAAATCGTAATCAAAAAGTGTTGCGACATGTACAACGTCGAACACAGTAAGATGCAGTACCCTAATGCGTAAACTACCGCACTGGTCATTGCATTGTGCATGCGTTGAAAGTGGCCGGCGCCATAGTTTTGCGCCAAGATAGGCCCAACAGCACCCGACAAAGCAAACAAACCACCGAAGACCACAGGAATAATCCGACCGACAATGGCAATGCCGGCAACCGCATGATCCCCAAACTGAGCAGCATAGCCCATTACAATGGCATTCGCTAACGGTGACGACATGTTGGTCAGCATCGCAGGCACCGCAATCTTGGCAATGGGTTTAAGGTCTTTGACACTCTCGACTAAATCAAACTGCCCAAGCATCCGGTGCACCGTCACGACTCCATAATAACTCACAGCCACCATGGAAAAACGCGCCAATAAAGAGGCTATCGCGGCCCCATCTACCCCAAGCCCAAAGACAAAAATCAAAATGGGATCTAAGACCGCATTTATGACACTACACACCAATGTGGCGTACATTGCTCGGCGCGCATCGCCTAACGCTCGCATAATGCCTGAAGCAATCATGCCAACCATGACGGCAGGCATACCTAATAAGAGTATTTGAAGGTAACTGGTGGCCAAATCGAGCGTACGAAGATTAGCCCCAAGAAACATCAGTAAGTCTGGAATTTTAGGCCACAGAAACCATACAACCATACTGGAAAAAATAACCCCTATTCCCAGCACATTAGTCGCGCGACGCTTCGCTAGTTCATAATCACCTTCACCAATCGCTCTAGCAACCAGTGCGGTCGCAGCAATCGAAACCGCAATGCTAATAGAGACAGTAAAGAACATGATGGTACTGGCAAAACCTACCGCTGCCACGGCTTCACGTTCATCAAGCATCGACAGAAACAGCATGTCGACTAAGTCCACTAAAAACATCGCCATCAAACCTAGCGCGCCCGTAAACGACATGATGGAGACATGTTTCAAGGTAGAGCCTTGAGTCAGTTTTGCCTGTTTCGGCATGAATACCCTCGAACAAATAAGCGCGACGCGCAGATAGAAAAAGGCCGAACGAAGTCTCGCTCGGCCTTGCTATTGTCGCACCTTTTACAAGGTGATAGAACGTTGGAATGTGGAGTTTTTAGTGAATACCACGGTCAGACTTAGCGAAGACAATTTTTTCAACGTCGGCAAAGCGCTCAGCGAAATGCACCGTCATATTCTCTTTCACCGAATCGGGTAACTCTTCGAAATCACGACGGTTGGCTTCCGGTAGAATCACTTCGGTGATTTTGCTGCGTTTTGCCGCAATAAGTTTCTCGCGAATGCCTCCGACAGGAAGAACTTGGCCAGTAAGTGTTAACTCACCTGTCATAGCAAGCGGTCTCTGGATAGGCTCTCCTTTGGCAAGAGACATCAATGCCGTTGCCATGGTAATCCCCGCACTAGGCCCATCTTTAGGCGTCGCCCCTTCCGGTACATGTAAATGCACCATACATTTATCAAAGAATTCTGCATTCTTCTGATAGCTCTTGGTGTGGGACAATACATAAGAGTAAGCAATTTCAGCCGACTCTTTCATCACATCGCCAAGCTTACCCGTCAGTTTTAGGCCTCGGCTTAAGTCGTGCACTTTATTGGCTTCAACAGGGAGCGTCGCGCCTCCCATAGACGTCCATGCCAATCCCGTCACCACACCAACACCGCGTAATGTTTTCTCATTACGGAAATACGGCATTCCGAGGAACGTTTCAACATCTTTAACACCTACACTGATACTGTCTTTTTCACCTGTCATCAGCTGAACCACACTTTTACGTAGAATCTTTTGCAAGAGCTTATCTAACCCACGTACGCCCGCTTCACGAGCATAGGATTCAATGATGTATTTCAATGCCGCATCCGTGATGTTGAGTTGTTTCTTAAGCAGCTTATTTCGCTTCAAGAGCTTCGGCCACAGGTGCTGTTTGGCGATCGCCAGTTTCTCTTCACCAATGTAGCCAGACAAACGAATCACGTCCATTCGGTCCAACAGGGGCGCTGGAATGGTATCCAGCTGGTTTGCCGTACACACAAACAATGTTTTTGACAAATCCACGCGCATATCAAGATAGTGATCTAAGAACTCGACATTTTGTTCAGGATCAAGTGCCTCCAGCAACGCTGACGCAGGGTCACCATGGAAAGACGAACCGATTTTGTCAATCTCATCCAGCATGATGACAGGGTTTTCGACTTGAACGTCTTTCAGCGCTTGAACAAACTTACCAGGTAATGCACCGATATACGTTCGGCGATGGCCTTTAATTTCAGACTCGTCGCGCATACCACCCAAACTAAAACGGTAGAATTCACGATTGAGTGACTCCGCAATGGATTTACCAATCGAGGTTTTACCAACACCCGGCGGACCTACGAGCAACATAATTGAGCCGCCCATTTCTTGGCGATGAGCGCCCAAGGCTAAAAACTCAATAATGCGGTCTTTTACATCGCCTAATCCGGCATGATGCTCTTCAAGTACCTCACGCGCTTTGTTTATGTCTAAGTTATCCTCTGAATGTACGCCCCAAGGAATAGAGGTTGCCCAATCAAGGTAGTTTCGGGTAACACCGTATTCTGGGGAGCCCGACTCCAAAATGCTCAACTTATGCAATTCTTCGTCGATTTTCTTCTTCGCCGCATCAGGAACCGTTTTATCAGCCAAGCGCTCTTCAAACATCTCCACGTCTGACGTACGATCATCCTTGGAAATACCAAGCTCTTTCTGAATCACTTTAAGCTGTTCTTTTAAGAAAAACTCACGTTGATGCTTGCTGATTTTGTCATTCACTTCAGCACTGATTTCATTTTGCAGGCGCGCAATTTCGAGTTCTTTTCGAAGTAACGTTAGTGAGGTATTTAAACGCGGCAAGATCGGTAACGTTGCCAATACATCGTACAACTCTTGCGGCTCAGCGGAAGTAATAGACGCGGCAAAGTCAGCCAGTAGCCCAGGCTCGTTAAATGAGAAACGACCTAGATACTGGCGTAGATCTTCACTGAAAAGAGGATTTAAACGAATCAATTCTTTGATCGCATCTAGAATGGCAATCGAATAAGCCTTAGATTGATCATCACGCACTTTAGAATCACTGATGTAACGCACTCTAGCGCGATAAGGTGCTTCAGTACTAAGCCACTCCACCACTTCAATACGCTTTAAACCTTGCGC
Source organism: Marinomonas gallaica (assembly GCF_001639745.1). Lineage (GTDB taxonomy): Bacteria > Pseudomonadota > Gammaproteobacteria > Pseudomonadales > Marinomonadaceae > Marinomonas > Marinomonas gallaica. The sequence continues at coordinate 198,440 of NZ_LTAX01000004.1, read as the reverse complement.
TAAGAAGGTAATCTTGTCGTTCGTTTTTTCAGCACGATGCGTCTTGGCAACACAGCCTATCTCGGAAAAGGTTTCCACTTTAGGCGCGCCTTCAGCTTGACGCTCCGCATAAATTAAGCCAACGACAGCTTGTGGTTGATCTGCGATGTACTCAAGGGTTTCTTCCCAAGGTTCAGCGTCGACCATGACAGGTTGTACTTGAGCCGGAAAAAAGGGGCGGCTCGATACCGGTAAGATATATAAAATTTCAGGAAGGACATCATCTGGTAACGCGAGTGCGCGAGGATCACTGATGGACACTTCATCGTTTTCAACAAGATTACTTTCTGATGGGTCAAAATACTTTTCGTCGTCACTCATAAGTTTCTATCTCTATAGGAATTGACTCTTTCGAGTCATTCTAGGAACAATAAAACTTATGTAGTGACGTTTAGAAAAATTACAATCCAAGAATGTCAGCTACGCAATTCATCCTTTATCTTTGCAAGCGTTTTTGGACTAGCCTCGTAATGCTAAAAATGCACCCGCCCCTGCCATTAGGCCACCTGCGCCACGGTTCAAACGTTTTACAGCGTGAGCAGATTTCATCAAACGACGCGCTTGCGAGGCACCAAATGAAATCATCGTCAAACCTAACATGAGTGCTACAAATGCCAAACCTGAAGCCAGCAAAATATCTTGGCTATTAAGCAGCGTAACATCCATAAAGGTCGGTAAAAAGGCAATGTAGAACAGCACCACTTTAGGGTTAGAGGATGAGATCAAGAAACCTTGCAGCGCAGCGCCCCACCCTTGTTTACGAGAGCTTTCTTGCGTCTCCGAAGCCCCTATCTCAATTGGTGCCGTCCACATTTTCCATCCCAAAAATAGCAAATAAGCCGCACCAATATAACGAATCGCAGTAAATACAACTTCCCACTGCTGCGCGATTGCCGCCAAACCAAAACAAGCCAACACTAAATAAAGAATATCGCCACAGGCCATACCTGCAGATAACGGTAACGTTTTGACAACCCCGTGAGTCAAACTCTTCGCTAGAATGGCAAATACTCCTGGGCCTGGAGTGATGCTAAAAATGAAAATCGCAATAAAAAATGTCAGTGCACTTTCAAGACTCATGTTCTTGCCTCCTCAATACCGCAACTTAACAACACCATTCGAGTGACAAACTGCTTTGCTTGCATAAAGTCTTCCTCTTCAAGTGTTTCTTTCTGCAATAAGATTTTTACCTGCGCATCGAAGTCTGCATACGTTTGCGTCATGGCCCAAATATTAATAAACAGATGCTCAACAGAAACAGGCTTCATCAAACCTTGTTCAACCCATGTATTAATGGTCGACTTTTCTTTTTGCAGCTCTTCTACGAAATAACGACGTAAGTAATCAAGCACGAACGGCTCTTCGCCAATCAGGGCCATTGCAAATACTTTTGACGCATTAGGATTCAACCGTGATTGCTCTAATTTCTCGCTGATGTAGCGAGTCAAATTATGACATGGCCCTAACTCAACATTAAACTGGCTTACTGAGTCTAGCCATAGCTGCAAAATACGTTCTAAAACCGCCTCTAATAGATCTTTTTTAGATCGATAATAATAGTGAATATTCGCTTTCGGCAAACCCGCTTCATCAGCAATCATCTGGGTTGTCGTTTTTGCCAACCCTTGTCGAGCGAAAACTCGTTCGGCAGTACAGAGAATTAATTCTTGGTTTTGCGCACGAATATGGCTTTTCAGCTGATTTTTTGGGCGTTTGGGGGAATCAGACATAGTCGCCTCAATAGCATTCTAAAAGATTTAGGGGATAGGCGAATTATAGGGGCAAACGTTGGGAGTTAACATTAAAAAAGGGGAGCAAAGCTCCCCGTTCCCCTCACAACAGTCAGGTGCTAGGCGACACCCTTTGTGCTGTTGTACCACGTTGGCTCAGTTTGCAGAGTAAGCCTCGACAAGCCGATCTTGTTGCGCAAGACACAACAAAACTTGAATATTTGGTCAGAATACACAAAACCATTTGCCCCTGCAATAAAAAACCTAACCAATCGTTCAGTTTTATTAGCTAGCGAGAATTACTTTATTACGGCCTTTACGTTTAGCTTGATACAACGCTTGATCTGCTCGCTTCAATACGTCATTTGGCGCTTCACCCGTATTCACAAATGCCAATCCCATACTGACCGATACAGATACCTCTTTGTGTTTCGTTTCAGTAGAAACATCCAGACGCTGTAGATGGATTTCTTCGCGAATTTGCTCAAGCACCACTTCAGCATGCTCTATTCCGCGACCTTTAAAAAGCAATGTAAACTCTTCACCACCGTAGCGATATACCGACGCTGAGCCAGAGTATCGTTGCATCACTCTGGCAACCTGCTTTAACACATCGTCGCCTTTATCATGCCCATAGGAATCGTTAAATTTTTTAAAATGATCAACGTCCAACATGGCCAACGCATAATGCCTTGGCAAAGCGAGCATTGCCTCATTCAATGCTCTACGACTCGGTAGTTGTGTTAATTCATCACGATAAGCCATGCGATGACTCTCCGACACCACAAACCACACCCAAACTAAAATTTGCGCGCTGCGTACTGCGGCATCTTGATGGGCTGTAAACGACATGCATTCAATCAACAGCAGTGACACCAAGCTGATCAAGACCGCCGTAGAAAAGCCATCCGCATGACGCCACCAAAAAATAAGACTGGTCATTACCGTGAATCCGATCATCAACCAGCAAAGCAAAGAAGACAAAGTAATGTTTACAACGGGAACAAGAACCGCTAAGAAATTAAAATTAATGACGCCCTTCTCGTAGCTCATACTCCAAGCCACCAGCATCCCTAAAAACAAAATACGATTAAAGCCATAACGATTGAAAAAACCACGTTCGCGAAGTAACAATAAAAGCCCTAACCCTATGGCTGCAATCGTTGTAAAGCTATTTGGTAAATCATGATTCGAGACGTATGGATAAAACGTTGGCAATAGAAGCAATCCGCCAGCCAACAATACTTTGCCGCGATTAAAATGCCACGCCATAAACACCATAACAACGGAAAGCACATAAGGAAGCCATGGCAACAGATCCAATGCCAAAGCAGGGAATTGTGTTGTGTAAACACTGGCAAAAAGACCCGCCAACAAAATGAAAAGAGGAATTAACAGAGAACCTGTTCTTTGCGGCATTATCGAACCTATCGAACCTATCGATCAAACTAAATCAATATCTTGCCCCGAAAGTGGGACATTTTCATTAATAATTAAACAAAACTACCAATGAGAGAATTTTATGGGTTTATTAATTGACGGAAAATGGCATGACCAATGGTACGACACCGAGGCAACACAAGGTAAATTCGTACGTTCACAATCACAATTTCGCAACTGGATCGTTGCTCCAGAAGCATTTGATGTAAACGATGACAGCCATTTTCCAGCTGAATCAGGCCGCTATCATTTATATGTGTCACTTGCGTGTCCTTGGGCACATCGTACTCTGATTTTTCGTCACCTGAAACAGCTTGAGTCTCATATCAGTGTCAGCTGTGTCCACCCGCACATGCTAGAAAATGGTTGGGAGCTCAAAAGTGAAGCTCGCTTCCAAGACTCGCTAGTTCCTGCGGGGGATCCTTTGCATGAGTTCCAGTATGCTTATCAACTATACACCCACGCTAACAACGAATACTCGGGGCGCGTCACAGTCCCGATTTTATGGGATAAGAAAAACCACACAATTGTCTCAAACGAGTCCGCTGACATCATCCGTATGTTTAATACAGCATTTAACCATCTCACTGGAGATGAACAAGACTTTTACCCTGAAGCTCTTAGAAATGACATCGATCAGTTGAATGCTCGTATCTACGATACGGTCAATAACGGCGTCTACAAATCAGGCTTCGCCACCACGCAAACCGCTTACGAAGAGGCCGTTTACCCATTATTTGAATCATTAGAGTTTTTAGAAAGTCGACTTAAAAACAATCGTTACCTCACAGGAAATACGGTTACCGAAGCGGATTGGCGCCTTTTTACAACATTAATTCGCTTTGACCCCGTCTATCACGGGCACTTCAAATGTAATTTTAAACGTATCATCGACTTCCCAAACCTCAATGATTACCTTGAACGTTTGTATAAAACTCAAGAAGTATCGAAAACCGTTAATTTTGAGCATATTAAGCAACACTACTACTACAGTCACGACACGATCAACCCAACTCGCGTTGTACCCGCAGGTCCAATGCTATTGTTTCGGTCTGAACTTTAAGGACAAATTTAGGGAAACTTGAGTACTTTTTGACAATATTCAAACTACTGACTATTAAATTATTTGTTTTTTTCAGATAATGTCTTGCTCATATATTGAACGCTAGAGACGAGCAGCAGCGAAAACTGTTGCTCGTTTTTTATATTAACGCTCTAGAAAATGATGGTTGGATATGGAACGTAAGTTACTTTGGGTTATCTCGAGTATCGTGATCTTAATTCTGTGGTTCAAAATTGAACCGCAAGAAACACAGCAGTCTGATTCAAAGGCTGAGATCACGAAACAAGTCCAAACGAAAAAAGAAAAGGAAGCCGCAGAGCCGAGCAAGAGTGCTCGTGATGCCACCGTCACCAAAGAAGAGGAAGAATATTTCCAAAGCCACCCGCTTGATAGTAACAAACCAAATTTTGCTGCCATGAGCGATATTCAAGAGCGTAAAGCGGCATTCTTCGACTACTTATTACCTTTCGTTGAAGAGAAGAATACATTGCTATTGCAAGATCGAGCTCGTATTCAAGCCATTCTTGAGAACGAAGAACCGCCTACTCGTGAAGATAAAACTTGGCTAGCGGCCCTACGCAAAATACATAAGCTTAGCAAAGTAGGTGTTTATACACATCAAGACATTGCGATTATGCTGCGCTATGTCGATGTCATTCCTGCTTCGTTAGTTCTTGCTCAAGCCGCCAATGAATCGGCATGGGGAACCTCTCGTTTTGCTGTACAAGGTAATAACTATTTTGGCCAATGGTGCTTTACCCGCGGCTGTGGTTTAGTCCCTAATGCTCGAGGTGAAGACAAAGATCATGAAGTGCGTAAATTTAGCGATGCACGAGAATCTGTCTTTGCTTACATCGACAATCTAAACAGTAATTCTGCTTATAAAGAATTACGCAGCATCCGTGCTCAACTTCGCAAGAACGGCAATACTATTACCGGTCTAGCACTGGTTCATGGGTTAGAGAAATACTCTCAGCGTGGCCAAGATTATATTGACGAAATTGAAAGTCTTATTGACTACAACGAGCTATGGCGGTTTAACGTTCACACCGACTCTGCGACCTATAACAACGAGTAAATAAATGATGAAAAGAGTGATTTACACTCTTTTTCTGCTTTAAGCACAGTGTTTTACAAGAAATTTCACCTGCGCTAGGGTGGCGGTCAAACACCCCCATCCTTTACAATAGCACTCGTTAATATCCAAAATTATAAATCGAGGACATTCCTTTGGCCCGTTTACCTGTTATTGTTGGCTTTGGCGGAATCAATTCGGCTGGACGTACATCCTTCCATCAGGCGTATTGCCGAATCATTTTTGATCTACTCCCCCAAACCATTCAGCAGGAGGTTTTACTAGACCTCGCAACCATCACTAACATTGCTGAATATCAAAATGGGGCTTGGCTAACGCATGATGGTGAAGCCCTTGATGCAGAAACTCTCATCGACACATTTGGTGAAGAAATTCTGGCGCGCACGCTTATTCGTCGCATTCACCCCAGCCTATTCGACGTAGACAACGTCACTGTTCATAAAAGCTCTGCCCTCTCAGCCGTTGTTGAAGGAGAAAAGCTTAGTTTTAGTGTCAAAACTCGCTCCCTACCCGACAACATACCGGCGAACTGGCAAGTTAAAGAGCTTTCTAAAACACACAGTGAAATCACGGTTGACGGCACCTTAGAAACCTTTATCAAGGATTCTAAGTCTCTATCAGTAAAAGCGGCTGGGCAATTACCCACAGGGTTTGATCCGTCCAAGCTTTACCAGAGCCGAAATCACCCTCGTGGTTTACAGATGACGGTTTACGGCGCTTCCGATGCTATTTTGAGCAGCGGTTTAGACTGGGATAAAGTTCGCAACTTAGTCGCACCGGATCAAATTGCTGTTTATGCCGCAAACTCGATCGGCCAAATGGATGACTTAGGCTTTGGTGGTATGCTGAAATCCGCGCTTATGGGTAAGCGTACTACGTCCAAGCACTTGCCATTAGGTTACGCACAAATGCCGGCGGACTTTGTTAATGCCTATATTTTAGGCTCCGTTGGTAATGTCGGCACATCGATCGGTGCCTGTGCAACGTACTTCTTCAACTTAGAACGTGCCATTGAGCAAATCAAAGTCGGGAAAGTACGTATTGCTATGGTGGGCGGCAGTGATGCGCCAATCACTCCAGAAATCATCGAAGGTTTCCGTACCATGGGCGCCTTAGCAGAAGACACCGCTCTACTTGCTTTGGACCAACTAGAAAACCAGAAAGAACCAGACCATACACGCAGTTGCCGTCCATTCGCTCAAAACTGTGGCTTTACCATCGGCGAATCCAGCCAATGGACACTGCTGATGGATGACGAGCTCGCTCTAGAAATTGGCGCAACCATACATGGTGCGATTCCTGCGGTATACGCCTATGCCGACGGCTATAAAAAATCCATTTCTGCGCCGGGAGTCGGTAATTATCTCACCATGAGCAAAGCCATGGCGTATCTAAAAAACATCATTGGCTCGGAAGGTCTTACGGATCGTACTTTCATTCAAGCGCATGGTACCAGCACACCTCAAAACCGAGTGACTGAATCACATGTTCTAAGCAAAGCCGCCACAAGTTTTGGTGCAACAGCCATGCCTGTAACCGCAATGAAAGCCTATTTAGGCCATTCTCAAGGCACAGCTGGCGGCGACCAACTTCACCTTTCGTTAGGTGTATGGCAGCACGGTATTTTACCTGGCATCATGACATCAAATGCCGTCGCTGACGATGTTTATACTGGCGGCTTAAAATTCCAGTTGAAACATGAAGAGTATGGGAAAGAGCACTTTGATGCTGCGCTATTGAACTCTAAGGGATTCGGCGGAAATAACGCCACAGCCGTCTTACTTGCCCCCCATAAAGTGATGGAAATGCTGTCGAAGCGCTACTCTAGCGAGCAAATTGCTGCTTACCTAGAGAAAAATGCTGATATCAAAGAGGCCGCCAATGCTTATAATGACGCCATGATCCGTGGTGAAGTTGAGCCTATTTATCGCTTTGGTTTCAATGTTTTAGGCGGCGAAGAACTGGATATCACTGATAAAGAAATCAATCTACCGGGCTACCATATGCCTGTAGATTTAAACATTCCAAACGAGTTTGACGACCTCGTTTAGCGTGATTTTACTGCAATCCCTTACGTAGGGGGTTGCAGTTTTTCGACTAGAAAATCAATCAACAAACGCACTTTTTTGGGCAACAGTTTACGCCCCGCAAAGACCGCATAAAACTGCCCCGAGTAGGTTTCGTACTGCGTTAACAACGGGACAAGCTGCCCACTTTCAATGTATTTATCCACTAAGAAGCCCGGTTGAATAATTATCCCGGTACCGGCCACAGCTAAACGCGTTAATGCACCACCATTATTTGCCATTATCGACCCCCTGATAGGCAAATCAAACTCTTCATGATGGTTCTTAAAATACCAGCGCCCTGAATTTGGCGCATTTGTGTACTGTAAACAATTATGCGTCTTTAAATCCGCTGGATGCTCTGGCGCGCCATTCCGCTCAATATACTCTGGCGATGCACACACATAACCACGTAACGTACACAAAGGACGTGCAATGAAATGATCTCCTCCTAAGTCTCCTCCTCGCACAGCTAAATCAATCCCCGACTCCGTTAGATCAACACGCTTATCATTGAAGTCTACCTCGAGCGTTATCTCTGGATACAAAGCCGAAAATTCACTGAGTATCGGCACCATATGCGTTAACCCAAAATCCATCGGAACACTGATTCTAAGGTGCCCTTTTGGCTTATGGGATAAATCCCCCAACTCCCCTTCTGCCTCTTCGATCGCTTCTAATATGGTGACGCAGTGCTGATAATAGAGCTTACCAGCATGAGTAACACTGATGTTTCGAGTATTACGATGCAGTAGTTTTGCCCCCAAATCTTCTTCAAGAGCATTAATGTAGCGAGTCACCATTGGGCGTGAAATGTCTAGTGACTCACTCGCCAGTTTAAAACTTTCCGCCTCATACACGCGGCAATAGACTTTCATCGCTTGTAGCTTATCCATTTAACTTCCTCCTATGACAAAAAATTCCAGATGAATTATTCCGTTTTATGAAACAGTGAATTGTTTTTACATGTAATTATGTATTCCTAGAACATGATTATACTAAGAGCCATTATTAATCGCAGACCCTTTTTTTGGAGGCATCAATGAAAGCTTTACTACTTACGTCAGCAGCCGTACTTGTTTCAACTAGTGCATTGGCGGCAGACTATCAAGTCGACCCAGCCCATTCTTTCGTAACATTTGAAGTTGGCCATTTAGGTGTGAGCACCACCGTTGGCCGTTTTAATGAGTTCGAAGGTACATTCACACTAGCGGATAACGGCAAATCAGGCAGCTCAGAATTCACCATTCAAGCAGCCAGTGTTGATACAAACCATGCAGCACGTGACAAACACCTACGTAGCCCTGACTTTTTGGACGTTAAGCAGTTCCCAACCATCACCTTTAAAAGTACGTCATTTGATGGTGAAGAACTTAAAGGCGATCTAACACTTCACGGTGTCACTAAACCAGTAACATTTGAAGTTGAAAAAATTGGCGAAGGTGATGACCCATGGGGTGGCTACCGTGCAGGCTTCGAAGCAAGCACAACCCTAAAACGCAGTGAATTTGGCGTATCGTATTTCATCCCAGGTGTAACAGATGAAACAGAATTAGACATCTTCATCGAAGGCATTCGTCAGTAATTAGGAGTTACTATGTACGAGGAAGCGAGTAACTCAAACCTACTCATGCTGCTCAATACTGCGGTATACCCATTTCTGGTGGCCGCAGTCATTACGTTACTTGGCAAATTCAGTAGACACCTTAGCCTTTTAGGCTTAGCTGCTGGCTTTCTCGTTGCATTAAGCCTGATTCATTCAGGTTTAAATCTCCCACCGAGTAAAGCATTGGACTTCCTGACAATCAGCGTATTATTAGGCTTATTGATTAGCTACTTTCGCCAAGCGAAGATCGGCTTCAAAGCCCGAAACAGCATCACTTTTGTTGCCTTGTTTGTCAGTTTTTACTGTTTGTTAAACCCCGTATTAAAGCATCAAGGTCAGCTATTAAGCTTCGCTTGGGCCGCTATCAGCGCGCTGCTTGTGCTGTTTGTATTCGGACTGCAAAAGCACACGTCTGATGTAAAAAATTCTCATGCCGCCATGACGTCTCTTGCTATCATTGCAGGCACAACGGCACCAGTTGTTTCGATTGGTGGCAGCCTATTGATTGGTCAGCTGTTAGGAGGCTTTGCGGCCAGTGTAGTGGGCTTTGTACTGATTCAGAAGTTTATCGTTAAGCAGTCTAGCTTACCGGGATTACTGCTTGGCTCGTTCATTTTGTCAGGCTTATTAGCTCAAGCTCATATCTTAGCTGACTTGCCACTGTGGACGATGTTGATTGCCTATTTTGCTTTATTAACCAACATACTCAGTAACTTACTAATAAAAGAAGACGGCTCAGTATGGTCGACTGTCCTATCTATTATTCCGCAAACTGTGATCAGCGTCGCTATTGCTGGCCTGTCACTTTGGTCAATTTGGCCTGAAAGTAGCCTATATTAGGCTACTTTTCTCACTCTATCTCTTTTCTTTTAGCCTTTAAAAATAGAACGGTTTGAACGCCAAAACGGCAAAATAAAGGCTGCGATCAAGCAACTAATAAAACCAAATGACATCAGATAACCCACACTCATATGAGTGAAGTCGACAAACATCCCGACAAAAAAGACGTTAGGTAACACGATAAATAACCAGCTACTGATCGTTAAAACCAATCTCTCAAAGCTGGAACGTAGATTTGTTTTAGCCAATAACCACGCGCTAAAACAAGTATAAAAGAACAGTACAACACAAAAACCGATCACGGTTTCTGTAGATATGCCTCCCAGCGCACTGCCCTCGATCTGCTGCGTAATATTTGCTGGTGCAGCTGAATACCATATTGCGCCCACCAACAACTGCAGAACGTACACTAACAAAATTGCCTTGAAGTTCACTATATACGCGCCCCGATCTTTCTAAACCTACTCCATCAAGCCGATGGAAAACGGTGAAGTTCTTTGATTAATGCTCTTAGCACTGGACGCCAAGAGCGCTGCTTTATACCGTAATGACCAAAAATTTTACGACACGACAATGATTGACGCTTAATATCCGTCGCCATCTCTAAAGCACTTGCCGTGTCCCCCATATTTTCAAGTGCTGAATGGGCGGTATCATCAAACTGGCTCGCGGTTGTCAGAACTGCTTCAACTAAGCCCATCCAGCTGATTTCTTCAGAACAGCAATAGTGATACACACCTGTATTCAGAGCTCCATAATGACGCTGCTTGACGACTGACAGCAGCACTCGCGCGACATCCGACACAGGTGTTGGACAACCAATCGCAGTGTCATGGAACTCGATAGGGGCACCGGAGCGTACTAAATTGATCGTATTTGCAATAAAGTCATCTTGAGCGCCGCTAAAGAGCCACCCCGTCCGTATAATGATATGACGCTCTGACGTTAACACTTTTTGCTCAGCGGCCATCAATCTCTTTGCAAAACGACTGCGCGCATCAGGCTCATCCGTTTCTAAATAAGATGCCTCTTTCTCTCCCAAGAACACCTGAACGCCACTTAACATGTAAAACAAAGGGCAAGACTCATTACCAAGCAACACATCCAGCCGCTCTAAATATTCATCGTAATCGTTCTGTGATGCACTGCGTAATGAATAGGCGTCAATGATGGCGTCACAGAACTTGTCATCCAATACACTAGAAGAAGACAATCGACTGATCACCTCATGACAAGGTACCTCTAACCAGTCAAAGTCGAAATCATTATCATAGTATTCACGAATCGCTCGGCCTAGCTCTGTATCGCTACCAAGCAACACCACACGCATGGGCGCATTAATATTCTCTGGAGTTGTCAATTTGTTATACCTTATGCCAATTTGGCAAAACTCGTTGTAGGTTTGCACTGGTATAGCGAGCAACATCAGCCACACTTTGCTGACGCAGATCAGCAACGACTCGCGCGATATCCACGACCCGCAGCGGTGTATTCACTTGCCCTTGATAGCCACTAACAGGCATATCTGGAGAGTCGGTCTCCAACACGAAATCTTCATCTGCTAACGCTTGCAGAACCCTCTGAGCTTTCTTAGCTCTTGGATAGGTTACTGTCCCACCAATCCCCAGTACAAAACCCAGCTTTTTAAATCGCTTGGCTTGCTCTAAGCTACCGTTAAAAGCATGTACAATGCCTCCTCGACTAAATCGAGCCTGGCGTATCACTTTTAATAGATCATCTTCGCTTTTTCGAGCATGCAAAATAACAGGGAGATGATGCTTCTGGGCTATCTTAAGCTGAGCTAACAACACTTCTTGCTGTAACTCATAATCCGGCATTCTAGGCCATTTATCTAAACCAATTTCACCCACAGCCACCACATCATTGGTCAATAAAGCCGCTTCAAGCTGCTCTAAATGATGATGTTTAAAACTGTCTAAAAAATAAGGGTGTAAACCCAATGCCACGCTAATTTCAGAATGCTGTTTATGTAACGCTACAACACCAGGCCATGACTCAGCCGTAGTGCTCGGTACTATAAAATGAGCGACGCCGACGGATCGACTGGCCACTAACAGCGCAGACAAATCCTTAAAAACAGAAAAATCAAGGTGGCAATGTGTATCGATCAACATGCACAAAGATTACATGAACCGGTCACAAGTCTCTAGCAGGAAGAGCAGTAGGATTGTAAAAAAGCCGCGCAAATTGCGCGGCCTTTTCGTAAAGCTAAAGTAAGATGAGATTTTACAGTTTTGGACCTGCGTTAATGATCTCTTCTGATACCGTTTCAAACTTCTTAAAGTTTTCTATAAACTGAGAGATAAGGCCTTTGGCATGCTCATCATAAGCGGCTTTATCTTCCCAAGTATCACGAGGGTTCAGCAATACAGAATCAACACCTTCAACATGGGTTGGAATGTCGACGTTCAACTGATCCAGATGCACTGTTTCCACATCGGCTAAAGCACCTGACTGGATAGCTGCAATCACAGCACGAGTCGTAGGAATACTGAAACGCTTACCGCCTTTACCGTGTGCACCGCCAGTCCAACCAGTATTTACCAAGTAAACTTTACTGCCGAATTGCTCAATACGCTTCATCAAAAGGTCCGCGTAAACATCTGCGGAACGAGGGAAGAATGGCGCACCAAAACACGTTGAGAACGTTGACTTGATACCACTGCCCGCGCCCATTTCTGTTGAACCTACTAACGCTGTATAACCACTTAAAAAGTGGTACGCCGCCGCTTGCTTGCTCAATACTGACACTGGAGGTAGTACACCCGTTAAATCACACGTTAGGAAGATCACAGAATTCGGCTCGCCTGCACGATTATGCTCAGAGCGTTTATCAACACTTGTCAGCGGGTAACCAGCACGGCCATTTTGAGTAAGTGAGGTATCCGTATAATCTGCCTCACGAGACTCATTCATCACAACGTTTTCTAGAATCGTTCCAAACTTAATCGCTTTCCAGATAACGGGTTCGTTCTTCTCAGAAAGATCGATTGTTTTCGCGTAACAACCGCCTTCAATATTGAAAACCGTACCTTCGCCCCAGCCATGCTCATCATCACCAATAAGGAAACGTGATTCATCAGCAGACAATGTCGTTTTACCTGTACCAGACAAACCGAAGAACAATGTGACATCACCATCAGAGCCAACGTTCGCCGCACAATGCATTGGCAGTACGTCGTGTGCTGGCAACAGATAATTCTGTACAGAGAACATCGCTTTCTTCATTTCACCGGCGTAACGCATACCAGCAATTAGAACTTTACGCTCTTTGAAGTTAAGAATGACACAACCATCGGAATTCGTGCCATCGCGCTCTGGCTGACACTCGAACGTTGGCACGTTCAAAACTTGCCATTCACCCTTATTGGATGGATTGTAAGATTCAGGATTAATAAACAGGTTACGACCAAATAGATGCTGCCAAGCGGTTTCAGTGCGCATTTGAACAGGGATGTAATAATCATCCCCCGCTCCAACATGAACATCAGATAGGTATGATTTTTTAGCGTCTAAATACGCCTCAACGCGGTTCCACAATGGCGCAAATTTATCTTCAGGAAATGGGCGGTTAACCGGCCCCCAGTGAATAGTGCCTTTAGTCGTGTCTTCCTCTACGATGAAACGATCCATCGGAGAACGACCGGTACGCGCACCGGTCTCTACTACTAGAGCACCGGTATCTGCCAGAACACCTTCACCATCCGCAAGCGCATTTTCAACAAGCTGTGCGGTATTCAAATTACGCAGAATTATTTGGTCGTCAGTTCTGTTGTTCATGTTGCTATAGTCCTCTGAACAAAACGGTTACATTATGTTTTAAAATTATTATTTGGGGTAAATCTATAGTAACAAATGAATCTAAAAAAAAATATTGATATAACAAAGTGTTATTTTATTTCACACTGACGAGCACTCCAACCTTACCAAGGCACTGATTAATAAGGTTTAAATCAAGAAAAATCTGAATTTCGAGTATTTTTTAAACTGTAACAATCCTATATTTATGAAATAAAAATACACTAATGTTCTTTTATTACGAGACACTATAGCCGGAAACTATAACCCAGTAGCTCTTGCCGCTTTTTTGTACTAACCACTATTTCGTCATTATTGCTCGAAATTGCACGTATTCTCGACTAAAATGCCCGCCAGAATTATTAACTTCCACAATAATTCAACTTTTAACCTGCCCGTAAATCGGCTTGATAGCCCCAGTTCATGGTAGGATTCTTTCTAACCTTCCCCGTTCGAAACAAAGGTAGACCTAAAGCTATGCAAAACGTGAATCAGAGCTGCAACATCGGATTCGTTGGCCTAGGAGTCATGGGCAAAAACTTAGCCCTAAATCTGGCCGACCACGGTTATCGCGTTGCGGGTTTTGATCTCGACACAGATAAAGTGAAAGACGTTTTAGACACTGAAGCTAAAGAACGTCCGAGCTCCGTCGATGAAGCGAGAATCATTGGTTGTGACAACATTAAGCAAATGCTCGACATGCTAGTCAGCCCACGCGTGATCGTGGTTTTAGTCCCTGCAGGTGATCCTGTTGACGCCGTTTGTCAAAGTTTAATTGAAGCAGGTCTTAACCCTGAAGACATCGTTGTCGATTGTGGCAACAGCCAATGGACTGACACCATTCGTCGAGAAAGCGACTATAAAGACCAATTCAAATTCTTTGGCACAGCGGTATCCGGTGGGGAAGTAGGCGCTCGATTTGGCCCTTCTCTAATGCCAGGTGGCGATGCGGACTCATGGAAATACCTACAACCAATGTGGGAAGCCGTTGCAGCTAAAGTTGACGAGAACGGTAAGCCAATTGAATCACGCACACCAGGTCAGCCAGTCAAAGAAGGCGAGCCATGTACCGCTTATCTCGGCCCAAATGGTGCTGGCCACTTCGTAAAAATGGTTCACAACGGTATCGAATATGCCGATATGCAGCTTATTTGTGAAGCGTACCATTTGCTACGCTCACTTTTAGGCTATGAGCCTGCTGAAATCGGTAAACTGTTTGAGAAATGGAACCAAGGCATTCTTAATAGCTACCTTGTCGAAATTTCTGCCGATATTTTGCAACAGTATGATGACAAAACAGGCGCACCGCTTGTCGATATGATCCTAGACAGTGCCGGTCAAAAAGGTACAGGTCGCTGGACATCGATTAGCGCTACGCAAATGGGCGTTCCTGCCGGCATTATTAGCGAATCAGTGTATGCGCGAGCGTTAAGCACACTAACTGCTGAACGTGAAAAAGCAGCGGGCTTCTTAATTGCCGATGTCGAAACGTCTGAGATTGACGCTGAAGCTGTTGAAGATGCGATTGAAAATGCTCTGTACTGCGCGAAAATCTGTGCTTATGCGCAGGGTTTCCAAATCATGCGTGCAGCACAAACAGAATACGAATGGACACTCAACTTCACCGGTATCGCCAAGATCTGGCGTGGCGGCTGTATCATCCGTGCATCTTTCCTACAAAAGATTGCCGACGCGTTTGATAAGAACCACGACCTAGAAAACTTATTGCTAGATGACTATTTCGCAGATGCGATGGCAGAAAAGCAAAAAGGATTACGTGATGCCGTTGTACTGGCTGCTCAATCCGGCATTCCGACGCCTTCGTTCTACTCTGCGTTAGCGTACTTTGATGGTTACCGCTCAGAAGTGCTACCAGCCAACTTACTGCAAGCACAACGCGACTACTTTGGTGCTCACACTTACGAGCGCATTGACGCCGCCCCTGGTGAGAAATTCCATACTCATTGGCAGCAAGAAGGCCGCCCAGAGACCAAAGTTAAGTAAGCAAATACACAACCTATAAACAAAAAGCCCGCTTAGTGAAAACTAAACGGGCTTTTTAGTCACTCTAATCCAATCTTAAAAAATTATGCTATAACCGATTACTCGCTTTTAGCGCCCTGCTTTTCAACTGCGGTTAGCATGCCGCGCAGCATGCCCACTTCTTGCTGATCAAGCTGCGATCGTTGATATAAGCGTCGGAATCGTGTCATAACTTGTCGCGGGGCTTTGGGGTCTAAAAACTCGATATCCCCCAGCACTTTTTCTAAATGCGTTAGCATATGGTCTAACTGCTCTGAAGTCGCTGCTGGCACATCCCACTTGCTTTCAACGATCGGTCCACCTTGTAAGCTTAGTGCTTTCATACGAAGTTCATAGGCTATCACCTGAACCGCGGCACCTAAATTAAGAGAGCTAAATTCTTCTACCGAAGGGATATGGACATGGTAGTGACAACGCTGCAGCTCTTCATTCGTCAAGCCGCGGTCTTCTCGACCAAAAACAAACGCTGTTTTTAACGTATCGCCGTAGACCAACTCCGCCGCTTGACGAGGATCTACCAACGTTACCGGAATATGACGTTCACGAGCGCTCGTACCAATGACTAACTGACTGTCCGCTAACGCTTCTTCTAAAGTGGCAACAACCTTGGCGTTATCTAAAATATCAGACGCGCCCGACGCTCGGCTAAACGCTTCATCATGGGGAAACAACTTAGGTTCCACTAAGACTAATTCGCTGAGTCCCATATTTTTCATTGCGCGCGCCGCGCCACCAATATTACCGGGGTGAGAAGTGTTCACGAGAACAATTTTAATGTTTTGCTGCATATCTAAGTTATACCAATGGTCAGTGGAGCAATAAGACTTTAATGGTATCAGAGAATTCACCACAACCCAGCATTTGAACAGAATTTAACCATTATTTAACTAGATTAGTGCGGGCAATTGGGCTAGAATTCGCGCCCACAGAAACGCTGCACGAACAGTATTTAGCATCGTTCACGCTCTTTAAAACTTTAACCGCAACGAACTGTCCAAAAGACAGTTGCTGCCCTATTGATTCAATCATTGGTATCCCATGCAACCACGAATTAATGTCGCTCTTAAAGCGGCTCGCGCTGCCGCAGACTTCATCATCCACGCGCAAGAAAAGCTATTGTTCGATAAAGAACAAGGCTCAAACGCGACAGAAGTGTACAGCAATGTCTGTACTGGCGCTGAAAAAACCATCATCCATCATTTAGCAAAAGCTTACCCTGAAGACACGATCAGCACACGCCTTCAAGGCACAGTGCAAGAAGGTAAAGAAGGTGAGTGGGTCATTGATGCAATTCAAGGTCAGCACTTGTTCACACGTAGCCTTTCAGGCTTTGCAATGACAGTTAGTTACCTAGTTGCGGGTAAAGTTGAGCATGCACTGCTAATCAATCCTTCTACGCGTGACGAGTTCTACGCGAGTAAAGGCCGTGGTGCTTACCTAAACAATTCTCGTATGCGTACAGGCGTTTCACGTTCCCTTGAAAACACAACGCTTGGCACTCAATTCCCTAGCACAGAAACCACTATTGCTTTTGCTGCTGGCCAATTCAAAGTACTTGAAGAAATGGCTGGCAAAGGCGCGCGTGTTGTTATGCAAGACTGCCCTGCATTAATGCTAGCAAACGTAGCGGCAGGTCGCTTAGACGCCGCTTGGGGACTTGATCTACGTGACTGGGAAGTACAAGCACCACTGTTTATCGCTAAAGAAGCAGGCTGCCTATTCGCAGGTTTTGACGGTTCTCCAAGCTATGAATCTGGTCACGTATTGTGTGCTAACCCACGCCTATTCAAATACCTACTGCCAACACTGAACAAGCAGCTAGGCTCGTAACCAACCGCCTTGTGGTCACTAAAAAGCCAGCTCAATGAGCTGGCTTTTTTATAGGTAAAATAAATGCAGTTTATTTCGCTTTATAGATATTTTCGTAGCAGTAATTAGTCGCTTCCACGAAACCATCGACACTACCACAGTCAAAACGACGGCCTTTGAATTTATACGCTAAAACACAGCCTTCTTGAGCTTGGCGTAAAATCGCATCCGTTATTTGCACTTCTCCGTTTGCACCCGGTGGTGTTTCTCGGATCTTATCAAAGATATCCGGTGTTAAAATATAGCGACCAATAATCGCTAAATTCGATGGCGCTTCTTCTTTGCTTGGCTTTTCCACCATATCTGTCACGCGAAATAAGCCTTCGCTCATCGATTCACCAGCGATCACACCATACTTGTGTACCTCGTCTTCTGGCACTTCTTGAATGGCAACGATTGAGCAACGGAACTGCTTATGCAGCTTAACCATTTGCGCCATGACGCCGTCGTATTCGCCGCCAAAACATAAGTCATCCGCCAACACGACACCAAAAGCCTCGTCACCAACTAACGACTCTCCGGTAAGGATCGCATGACCCAAGCCTTTCATCTCATGCTGACGAATAAAAGAAAAGTTTACTGTGTCGATTAAATGCCTAATCCCCGTTAAGTATTCCTCTTTTGCCGTCCCTGCAATTTGATGCTCAACCTCATAGCTGATGTCAAAATGATCGGCAATCGCACGCTTACCACGGCCTGTGACAAACGTAATGTTTTCCAATCCAGCTTCTACCGCTTCTTCTACGCCATACTGCACAAGTGGCTTATTGACGATCGGTAGCATCTCCTTTGGCATCGATTTAGTTGCTGGTAAGAAGCGTGTGCCATAGCCTGCAACTGGAAACAAACATTTACGAATCATAATTAGTCCTTATATAACAAACAGGTAGGCAGCCGAAATCTAACCACTTGGCTAACCTCATTAAAGTAATACTGTTCGAGTGACACTTTGAACAACCTTTGTTAAACGCTCTAACACAGGATTACCTAACTCATACCAATGCCAAAATAACGGCACTTCTAGTCGTTGGTTAGGAAAAAGAGAAATAAGCTGGCCACTCGAAAGCTCCTCTTTAATTTGTACACTAGGTATCAAAGCACAGACTGTGCCAGACTTCACTAACGCAACAAAACCGTGGGACGAAGGGTACCAATGACTCTTTCTCGTATCCGCTTCAATCCACAAGCATTCCTGCTGATAACGACGCCAAAGCGCGATGTCGTGCTCATCATAAATCAACGATGGCAACTTAGTCACGGCCGTTTCGTTTATTCCGTTAGGGAAGTGCTTGTTCACAAACTCTGGCGTCGCCACTAGTTCATACGTCATATTTCCCAAAGACACTGACCGTCCACCGCTCACAGGGGCGCCGACGTCACAAACACAGGCCATGACGTCTCCACGCTGCAATAGCTCTCGCGTCTTAGATTGATCCTGAGATTTCACCTGCAGAATCGTAGAATCGACATCAGAGAACTGGCTCAACACGTCAACAAACCAAGTGGCTAGCACATCATTATTTACCGCGATAGACAGAGGCTCTTCACTGCCCGATCCATGAAACAACTCTAATAACCCATCCTCAAGTAACAGTACCTTTTGAATGTGTGTTACCAAATGCTCACCAAGACTCGTCAACCGTATAGGTCGCTCACGAATCAACAATGGCGCACCAAAAGAGTGCTCCAATCGCTTAACCTTTTGCGATACCGCGGATTGAGTCAAGGATAAAGCCTGTGCCGCCGCTTCAAAACTCTGCAATTTAGCGACTTGATAGAAGCAGTATGCTGCTTGATAATCCAACATTAAAATAATTAATCCAGATAAAGTTTAATTAACTCAACTAAACATATTATTCATCATACACTTTAATTCAATTTGATTAACAGTGAAGACATACAATGTTCATTAGCTTTACAACTGGTTTACTTACAGGTGGAAGTTTGATTATTGCGGTAGGAGCCCAAAATGCGTTCCTATTTGAACAAGCTATTAAACGACACTATGGCTGGCTGATGGCTAGCATCTTTATTATTAGCGATGCTCTGTCCATGAGTTTAGGAGCGTTTGGGTTTGGTTATTTGGTACAAAGCCAACCATGGATACTGACAGCTTCAAAATGGGCGGGAGTGGCTTTTCTGCTGTGGTACGCATACACCAAATGGCAAGCAAGCCGGCATGACGAGAGCATTATATTATCGCAATCCAGACAACTAGCGCCGCTGAAAACAGTTTTACTCATGGGGCTTGCTGTAACATGGCTTAATCCACATTTTTATCTAGACACCATGGTGCTAATGGGGAGCTTGTCACTCGCATGGCAAAATTTTCAGTGGAATTTCATCGCCGGGGGGATCTGCGCTTCCATCGTCTGGTTCTTCGGGCTTACATTGATCGGTCGTAGCATGACTCGCTGGGTAGGCAATATCAGGTTTTGGCGTTGGTTCAACCGCCTCAACGCCCTCATTATGATTGTCATCGCGTTTCAAATTGCGACAATCTAAAGATTTGTTTTCACTACATTAAAGCACTGATTAGTGTGTATCAATGCTACTTAAAGACCACACTCTTTGCCAAACTGTATTAGTTTATACCCTTAATCTTAACATTCACATAATCGGCAAAGCGTAATAGCTGGATCGGCGGGTAAAGCTGCATTCTACGGGCTACAGACACATTAATAGCCATTGAGTAACCACTCAGGTCAGCAATAGGCAGACTGCCTGGCTGCGCATTATCCAACAGAATTTTATTGGCCTGATTGGCCGCTAACAACCCCACTCTATAGTACTTATTGGAAACGGAAATCAACGCTGAAGAGTTCGTCACCATCGAGTTGTAAGCACTGGCCACGGGCAAACCATAACGTATAGCCGCTTCCGTAAAGGCATCTTGATTCGCTAGGTTGTAAGAGCTGGAACCAACGTACACAACGTCAATATCTTGTGCGGCCAAAGCAGCCATTTTACGATCGAACTGATTCGGAATAGGTTTACCTTGAGCATCTAATTCATAGGTTTCTTCAACTAAAGAAAACCCCATTTCTAAGGACAGTTCACGCAGTTTTTCTGTGTTCAATACTGAGTTAAGCTCGGCAGATGAATACAGTACTCCTACTCTATAAACTGGAAAATACTCTCGCATGGCATTGATCTGCACCTTTTCACTAATGCGGTTGCGGACCCCTGTCACCGTAGGTCGTCCACTTTCTTCTTTAGACGCAATAATATCGGCACCTAATGGATCAGCAACGAGCATAAACAGCACGGGAATATTCCCCAATTTAGTAGCGCTACCATACTCTTTATAAGTTCCAATCATGGCTTTGCTGACGCTAGTTCCCCACGTAACAACCAAGTCAGGCTCTATTCGTTTAGCTTCTGCAAGAAATTCCGGCAATTTAGACTTATCACGGTTGGCATCACGCACAATGATATTGACCGGCGTCCCCCTGTTTTCCATATAGTCTTTAAAGCCCAGACATGCTTCCTCACATCCTCGCCACACAGCCATATAAACCGTTTTCTGATCCTCAGCAGACGCATTACCAACCATCGCAAAAATAAAACTAATGCTCACACTTACAATATAGAAAACCTGTCTCACGTTTGGATACCTTCTGCACTTTCACAACAACTTTTCGGACTCGCTTAGTTAAGCGCAATAAAATCAGCCAAACGGTGGTCACTAACCTTAAAAGCCCCTCAAAAAATGCCTTCATTTCTTAAGTTTCGAACAAAAATCTAACTCACCTCTTACTAAAAGAATTATATTAAACCAAACACATTAAAACCATTTTATTTACACTAAAGGCAACAATGAGTACAAAAATGACACTCCTATTTATCGAAAACTGTCTGCTAAAAAATCCCCAACTAACGGCTAAACATGATTCGGATTCTAGGCTTGGACTTTGATAGTGTAGACGTCCTAGAACTCAAGCCACCATTCCAGTACGACAAACGATTATTACTTGTATAATGAGCAGTGCAAGTTAGCTCAGCTTAAGATTTAAAAGGCAACATTGAGTGTTTAAGGACAAGCAAAATGATTCCAAATTACCAACAAATCATGCAGCCGCTGCTACAACAACCGCCCTATCCCACGGTTTTCAATGTGGGTCAAATCAGCTTGGTAATAATGTCAGTTTCGGTGAGATTGGCTTTGTTGATTCCGTGAGACATAGAGGCATCCTTAACGATCAATATTGATCGATAATAGCGCACTTCTTTAGCCCTTCAGATACGAAATACTATGCGACCTTGGATTCCAAGAAAAAGCCCTTAGCACATGTGTGCTAAGGGCTTCAGTTTGTTTCAACTTGTGTGATGCTTAATAACGTTGGGGCTCGTTAAGAATAAGTGGATCCATCAAGACAAAGAAATACCCCTTCCCCTACAGAATTCAGTCGAATAAAGCGTCACGTTTGCTTTATTCGACTAGATACTCTTTATCCTGATTTCACCAAAACCGTTTTGATTTCACGAATACAATAATTAGGAAGCGCGACTAAAGTGCTTACCTAATAGAGCATGATAGAACTGATGATCACCCAACACTCCGACACACTGACCATTATCTTGCAAAACGATCGGTTGCTTGGTTTGGTAGCGAATTTCAACGGCATCGCGCATGGAAATATCGACAGGTGCAACAACGATTGTATTTTCAGGCATATTCTCTATGTCCATGCTGTCATCCCATTTACTCAGCGCAATATTCTGACCATGAGACAAGGCTTCTTTTAGGACGCCTGCTTGGATATTAAGGGATAGATGCTCACTCACTCGATACAAGTCATCTAACTGCGCCACTTGATCCAGCGGCGTCATCAATGCTGTACCACGCAAGACATTAAGCGGGTTCGTGTGTGCTACAAACTTTTCTACGTATTCCGTAGCGGGGTTCAGAACAATCTGTTCTGGCACATCTTCTTGAATGATTCGAGCTGATTCCATGATGGCAATTTTAGAACCGATTTTTAATGCTTCATCCAGATCATGACTCACGAAGATGATGGTTTTCTTTAAGCGCTTTTGTAGCTCAATCAATTCATCTTGCAATTGCGAGCGAATCAATGGGTCCAGTGCCGAGAATGGCTCATCCATTAGCAGGATGTCAGAATCCATAACGAACGCTCGAGCCAAGCCAACTCGCTGACGCATACCACCGGACAGTTCATCTGGCTTCTTATCGCGCCAGTCGTACAGACCTACCATCTTCAGCTGTTTGTTAGCACGCTCTTCACGCTCTTTCTTGCCCATGCCCTGCATTTCTAAACCAAATGCCACGTTTTCAAGCACGGTCATCCAAGGCATTAAAGCGAAGCTTTGGAATACCATTGAAACTCGATTGGTACGCATATGACGCAGTGTGTTTTCATCACATTTCGCCATATCAACCATACGTTCACCGTCTTTCACCAAGCAGCGACCACGCGCCACTTTATTCAAGCCGTTTACAGCACGCAGCAGTGTCGATTTGCCCGACCCAGACAGCCCCATCAGGACACAAATTTCACCTTCTTCTACTGAAATCGTCGCATCTTGAACCCCGACGACATCGCCCGTTCGCGCTAAAATTTCAGAGCGGCTCATTCCTTTATCAAGCAGTCGTAATGATTCAAGTTTCTGGTTACCAAAAACGATGTCTAAATTTTCAATTTGAACCATTGGCATAACTTAGCCCTCCGCTTTTGAAGATGGTGTTTTACAGATACGATCAAGCATGATGGCAACCAATACAATGGCCACACCCGCTTCAAAGCCTTGCGAAATGTTTACCGTATTCAATGCACGTATAACCGGTTTACCAAGACCGTCAGCGCCTACTAATGCTGCGATGACCACCATAGATAAAGACAGCATGATACATTGAGTGACCCCGGCCATGATGCTCGGCATCGCCGCTGGTAATTCTACTTTGTACAACAGTTTTGCTTTCGTACAACCAAAAGCTAGACCGGCTTCGCGTAGCTCGTTAGGTACTTTGCTGATACCAAGATAGGTCAGACGAATTGGCGCGGCGATGGCAAATATAATGGTGGAAATCAGACCCGGCACATAACCTAGTCCAAATAGAATCAAGGTTGGAATCAGATAAACAAACGTCGGGATCGTCTGCATCAAATCCAAAACCGGACGCAATACGGTGTACAACATTGGACGGTGTGCGGCAGCAATACCAATCGGTACACCGACCAAGACACTAATAGTCGTGGCTGTGATTACCAACACTAGCGTTTGTAAGGTTTCTTGCCAGTAGCCTAGATTCATAATCAACATGAACGACGCGGCAACGAATATCATGATCCCAAGACTACGATGTAACCACCAAACTAGGGCTAACACACAGGCCACGACGGCGAATGGATTCATCCATTCTAGGCCATCCACCATGCTAAAAATCAGGGTTTCTAAAGTAACGGAAATAAAATCGAAAAAGAACGAAGCAACATCAATCAACCAATTTACAAAGGTCTCCATGGTATCGCCGAGTGGAATTTTGTGCTCTGTTAGCCAATTCATATGAGGGTCTCCAAACAACTTTCATCTTGCAGTAAGCGCCGCTTAACACGGCGCTTACTTGATCATTTAAAAACGAAGGTTGCTTCGTTATAGACCCAGAGAGCTTTTTACAGCTGCGACGCCATTGTCACCAGACGTTGTTTGCACACCGTCTAACCAGGTATCCAAGACCGCTGGATTGGCTTTTAGCCATTTCTGAGCAGCGATTTCTGGCTTATCACCATCATCGAGAATCGCACCCATCACCTCATTCTCCATTTGTAGGGAGAAATTTAGATTGGTTAGTAGCTTGCCTACATTTGGACATTCTTGAAGGTAGCCTTTACGTACGTTGGTATGTACGTTAGCGCCACCATAGTTAGGACCGAAGAAGTCATCACCACCTTCTAGATACGCCATGTCGAAGTTAGCGTTCATTGGGTGTGGTTCCCAACCTAGGAAGACAATCCATTTATCACGGCGAGCATTACGACTCACCTGAGACAGCATGCCAGCCTCGCTTGACTCGACAAGCTGGAAGTCGCCCATGCCGAAAGCATTTTGGTCAATCATATCTTGGATTAGGCGGTTACCATCGTTGCCTGGCTCAATACCGTAAATACGGCCGCTGAACTCACGTGCGTGTTTCGCGATATCAGCAAAGCTTTTAACGCCACCATCATAAGCGGCTTGGCTCACTGCTAGCGTGTATTTCGCACCGGTTAAGTTTGGCCCTAAGTCTTCAACCGTACCCGCTTTGAGGTACGGTGCGATATCCGCTTCCATCGTTGGCATCCAGTTGCCTAGGAAGATGTCGATATCATCATTGGCAAGAGATGTGTACGTAACCGGAACAGATAGAAGCTGTGTTTTAGTTGAGTAACCTAAACCTTCTAATACCGTCGACGTGATCGCAGTCGTGGCGGTGATATCTGTCCAACCTACATCAGAGAAACGAACGGTAGAACAATCTGCAGCAGCAAATGTGGATGCACCCGCGATGCATACAGCAAGTGTAGTGTGTTTCAAATTCAACATAATCTATCTCCTATGGATACATTGTTAGAGCGCAACAAAGGCCTCTCTAAATATAAAAAATCGATTCACACCCTACCAAGTTCCCCATCCTTGGGGGCTTGCTCGTTACGGTTGTTTCAACACGAATGAAATGTATTCATTAATCATGTTTGCTGCATGCTGACTGTCTATGCCACCGGCTAGGGAGCCGCGTAACCACATACCATCAATCATCGCAGCGACCGTGAAGGCAATCTCTCGTGCACGCTCTTTCTCAAAGCGTTCACGAAACACAACCACCAAACAGCTCAGTAAGCGACGTGAATATACATTTTGTAATCTATACAGCGCTGGCTTATGCATAGCCGATGCCCAAAACCCCATCCACGTTTTAACCACTTGTGGTCGTGTCTGAGATTGGCTAATACTGGCTCTTACAATCGCCATCGCCTTTTCGAAAATATCACCATCACGAGTTAGATATAACTCGCTGTGTAACACTTCAAAAAACTCTTTAATCAGGCTACGCATCGTTTCTTCGAGCAAACCATCTTTACCACCGAAGTAGTGATTGATGATGGCGGGTGAAACACCTGCCTTTTTGCTGATTACGCTCACCGTCGCGCCAGGAAAACCGTGTTCATCAATAGCTGATATGGTTGCTTCAATAAGTTGCGGTTTTCTGATTTCTGGCATTCCAACTTTTGGCATTTGGATCCCTTTTTGTTAAACAACCATTTAATAAAAACTATAGTAGTCACTTTGCTCAGGGATGGTCAACCCTTAATAGCTCTAAATAGTTCATGTTACGCTTGCACAATAGCTGCTAAGTCTTGAGCGACAAGGCATTGCGGCCTAAAAAAAATTTTAAAATTTTTCCTTGACCCTTATCAGGGTCAACGCAACGCTTGAACTTCAACAACATAATTTATCCAAAAGCGTCATACACAACGAATTTAGTGTTTCTACTTCTTTAGGTTGTGGCAGTATGAAAATTGACACTGGATGAACAACACAACTACCACACAAGGAGTTTATATGAGTCAGGCGCCTCAGTTCGATGAAATTATCGACAGAAGCAACCATAACAGTGACAAATGGAGCAAATATCCTTCTGATGTCATCCCTATGTGGATTGCTGATATGGACTTCGATGCACCTAGTTGTGTAAAGGATGCATTAACAGATCGAGTTCAAGAAGGTGTCTTCGGCTATACCCATACGCCAACATCACTGGTCAAAGCCATTCAAGAGCACTGCCTTAAGCACTACAACTGGCAACCAGCTACTGCCCACTTAATACACTTACCAGGCCTCGTATGCGCACTGCATTTGTGCGTTAGAGCCTTGACCGAGGAAGGTGATCGCATCATTGTGCCCAGCCCAGTGTATTATCACCTCACCAAAGCACCTGAAATGTCTGAACGATCGCTAGACAAAATACCTTTCGTACTCAAAGGAAATCGCTGGTCTGTCGATTTGGGGAGTTTGGAAGAATCATGCAAAAAAGCAGACGCAAAGATGCTGCTTTTATGTAACCCGCATAATCCTGGGGCCACGGTATACACTCAAGAAGAACTGCTTGCGATTCACTCAATCGCTCAACGCCATGATTTATTAGTCGTTTCTGACGAAATTCATTGTGATTTAATCTTATCAGATGCGAAACACATCCCGTTCGCCAGCTTGAACGAAGACGCAGCACAGCGCAGTGTTATCTTAATGGCTCCGTCAAAAACGTTTAACATTGCAGGGCTTTGCTATGCCTTCGCTGTTATTGCTAATCCCACTCTGCGTCAATGCTTCAAAAAAGCGCGTGAAGCCCTCATTCCTGCACCAAACTTGTTAGCCTTGGTTGCAGCCGAAGCCGCCTATAAGGACGGCGCAGCTTGGCACGACGCCTTATTAAGCTATTTAAAAGGTAATCGCGACTATCTGCGAGAAAGGATTCAAGGTAGCCAAATCAAAATGGCTGATCATGATGCGACCTATTTAGCATGGCTCGACGTACGCGAATATGACCTTGAAGACCCACATAATTTCTTTTTAAAAGCTGGTGTTGGTATTTCTGATGGATCAGGCTTTGGCGCACCTGGGTTTATTCGCCTAAACTTTGGTTGTTCAAGATCACAATTAGAACAAGCCATGAACCGTATTTTGATTGCTTTGGAATCTGTGTCGTAACTTTTATTAGTAAGTCGTCAACGTACGCCATGACCTTTATCTTGTAGGAGGTTCGTATGTTGACGACCTTAAAGGAACGCGCACTAGAAAGTCTTAGCCAAACCCCGTCACTTGAAGTAAGCACGCACTTAGACACACTAAGTGAATTGATTTTTGCGATTGCACCGACCGCGACAACACTCTCAGAGAAGGGCTTTGAAGTCTTTTACCTGTTGGAAGACTGGGCTTTTGCTCTGGTTCCTCACCAACATAATCTCAGCCTTTACCATGCCAGCGACTTAGACATATCGAGCTTTTGTGAACGCTTAAAGAACGTCCACCTTGGTGATCATTGCATCTTGTTTGATGATTTAGACAGCGTAAACTTGAATGTGCTGGTGGAACTTTTAGCACTATTAAAAGTCGATATGGTGAGAAAACATCAACTAGATCAAGCACTCCATTAATAAAAGTAGTGTAGACTAGCCCTATCGACCGTTTTGACGGATAGGCATGATTGATTATCAACTGCGTATATTGTTATTTCTACTGTTTGTCTCAGCACTGCTGAGCTGGCAGTATTTTGTACCTCGTAAAGCCTTATCACTCTGGCGAATACGCTGGCGACACAACCTAGGGCTGCTGCTTATAGACGCCCTACTTGTTCGTTTTCTGCAGCCATTGCTTTTAGTCGGTATTGCACTTTTACCTACTGCTTCTTTCGCCCCTCTTCAATACCTTCCTAGTAGCCTTAGTTTTATCGCATCACTTGTTCTGTTAGATCTTTTAATTTATTGGCAACATCGTTTGTTCCATTATGTACCTTGGTTATGGTGTTTGCATCGAGTGCATCACAGCGACCCTGAACTGGACACAACGTCCGCGGTTCGCTTCCATCCATTAGAAATAGCGCTTTCGTTAGTCATTAAAGCACTCGCGATTTGGATGTTGGGTATTTCTGCTGCCGCCATACTGGTATTTGATATTCTTCTAAACAGCTTGGCGATGTTCAATCATACCAATGTTCGCCTAGGTAAAAGACTGGAACCGCTGGTAAGAAGCCTTGTTGTGACCCCTAATATGCACCGTATTCATCACTCTCGGATCCCCTTAGAAGCCAACAGCAACTTCGGTTTTTGTTTAAGTATTTGGGACCGTTTGTTTAAAAGTTATATTGCACGCAGCCAATCCGGAGACCATCACCTCAACATTGGATTACCTCAAACTGCACGCTACGCTCCTGCCAGCTTTATAGAATTGCTTAAAATGCCCTTTTCCTTAATCCTTAAAGGGAAGGACAATCCGCCATAGGAGATTGACATGTCGTATTACACATTAACCGCTAAGGAAGCACGTATCATTGGTTGTTTGATCGAAAAATCGATTGTTACACCCGATCACTACCCCATGAGTATTAATGCGCTAACAAATGCCTGCAATCAAAAGTCCAGCCGTGACCCTGTTCTGGAATACACCGACTTTGAAGTGCAAGATGGTATTGATGCGCTCGTCGCAAGAAGCTTAGTCACAGAAATATTTCATCACGGTAGTCGCGTTGCAAAGTACCAACATCGATTCTGTAACACGGAGTTTTCTGATTTACAGTTTGATGCTGGGGAAACAGCCGTCATTTGTTTGCTGTTGCTACGCGGGCCTCAAACACCTGGAGAACTTCGTTCTCGAAGTGGACGCTTACATACGTTTAAAGGTGTACCAGAAGTAGAGCACGCTTTAGCAAACCTTAAAGAGAAAACTGGTGGCCCTTTTGTTGAGCTGTTACCTCGAGAGCCTGGTAAACGAGATGCTCGCTACCAAGAGCTATTCTGCAGTGAAAGTAACATCACTGAAACTCATGCTGCAGCAAACGCTTCCGAATTGAACGCGCCACCAAGTGACTTACAAGATAGAATAGATGCGTTAGAACAAACTGTCGCCGATTTATCCGAGCGACTCGCTGCGTTAGAAGCTCAGACTGGACTATAATGCACTATTACTTTTCACTTACTTATCCACTTAGGAGCCTCCCATGAATGAAGTACGCTGGGGAATTATCGGAACCGGAGTCATTGCACAGTCTTTTGCAGCAGACTTTGAGTACGCTAAAACAGGTACCCTGCGCGCCGTTGCTTCGCGCTCGAAAGAGGCCGCAGACGCGTTTTCGGAGCGCTATAACATTGAGCTGTCCATGGTGGATTACTACTCTTTGATTAATAGCCATGAAGTCGATGTTATTTACATCGGAGTGCCTAATCACCTGCATTATGAACTCACCAAAGCGTGTATCCTAGCAGGCAAACATGTTTTGTGTGAAAAGCCATTTGCTCTTAACCAAACACAAGCGGCTGAGCTGTTTGAACTGGCTAAAAAGCATGATGTCTTTGTGATGGAAGCCATGTGGACACGTTTTAACCCGACCATTGATCAAGCACTAGAATGGGTTGAAGAAGGCGAAATTGGCCCACTACAAAGCATTCAAGCCAGCTTCTGTTTTGTTGGCTCTAAAGATCCTGAAAACCGATTGCTGAATCGTGAATTAGGCGGTGGTGCGTTATTGGATGTGGGGATTTACCCTATCTTTCTGGCGCAACTGTTCTTTGGTAAGCCTGATTTTATTCAGAACCAAGCGTTGGTTGGAGACACAGATGTGGATGTGTTTGAGCAATTATTACTCGGTTGGGATTCTGGTCAGCTAGCGTCATTAGAAGCCTCTATTATTAGTCAGCAGCCAAACCGTGCCGTGTTATCGGGAAGTAACGGCTACATTGAATTTGGCAATAACTGGTATGAAACAAAATCGCTGACTTTGGTAAAACATGAGGGTGCCGAGCGCTCCGTAGAGTTCGACTTTCCAGGGATGGGGTATCAATTTGAAATAGAAGAGGTGAACCGCTGTATTGAAGAGGGATTAAACCAAAGCCCAAATCACAGCTGGCAGGACACCCTTAATTTACTTGCGAGCATGGACGAAATTCGTGAAGACATTGGCGTCTTCTACCCAAATGAGCCAGAGCCATGTGACTGTGGCCATGATCACGACATCGAAGAGCATCATCACGAACATGGCCACCACAAACACTGATCTTCAGTGTGTTTGTTAACCCTTGCCTTAGCCCAACAAACGATGGGCTAAGGCAATACTTAATGGCACTGTTACTAATGACATGGCCGTTTGCAGAGTAATAAAGGCGGCCATTCTGTCTGCATCCCCCCCCAATTGTTTTGCTAACGCATAAGCAGACGTCGCCGTTGGCACGATGCCAAATAACAATGCGACATAGGCTGGTAAGCCGCTGATCCCAAGCCACCCACACATCACTAATACCACCCCAGGAAAGATTAAGAAACGGCCAAATGCTGATACCCAAAACGTCGCACCAACCGCTCTAATAGTCGTTAATCTAACGCCCGCTCCCACTGCCAGTAGAACTAATGGAAGTGTCGCCTGAGCCAGCATTTGCGCCATATCTGATGCAATAGGAATCGGAGTAAGCCCCATAGCATTTAAACCAAGCCCTAATACAATGGCCATAATGAGAGGGTTCTTAAGCAACTCCTTCGAAATGAGTTTAAGCAGTGACTGCTGACGTTGACCATGCATAGACACCATAGTGACAACTAAAAACACATTTACGGATGGAATCAACACGGCAGCACCTAATGCCGCGTACACTAAGCCTTCAGCACCATAGACCCTTTCTGCTAATGCTAACGTGATAAACGTATTGAAGCGCACCGACGCTTGTAGCATGGATGTCGCTGTTGGATTAGGCACGTGTAACAATCGGGCCAATAGCATGATGATCGCCGCCGTTACCAGCAGCGCACTGACCAGCACCAGTCCGTAACGCCCCAACATAGGGTTCGAAAAATCGATAACGCTGGTTTTAGAAAACAATAAGGCCGGGAACAAACACCAATACACTAACTTATCAACACCCTGCCAAAAACCATCAAATGGAAAGCGTCGACGCTGAAGTAATACGCCCATCACTAACAATAAGAAAACAGGCAAAATTGCCTCAAATAACGCCATCACTACCTCTTAATATCTATTAAACTGATGAATATTCTCTAAATATTGCGTTTTAAATTTATTTTTTCGATAGATAAACTATCACTATACGCTCTCATGAGCTTCAAAATTAGGAGTCTATTATGATCACTGTACGCCCTGCTAGTGAACGAGGCCAAGCAGACTTTGGTTGGCTGAACAGTTTCCACACCTTCTCTTTTGGTCACTATTATGATCCAAGCCATATGGGGTTTTCATCGTTGAGGGTCATTAACGATGATACAGTTCAACCTAATATGGGCTTTGAAAGACATGGACACAAGGATATGGAAATCATCAGTTTAGTCACTCAAGGTACGATTGCTCACAAAGACAGTACCGGCAATATTCGGGAGCTACCTGCTGGAGAGTTTCAGTTAATGTCTGCGGGATCAGGTATCTTCCACAGTGAGTTTAACGCTTCCCACACCGAAGATCTGAAATTTCTTCAAATTTGGATTCAACCCAATACGTTTGGAGGCAAGCCAAGCTATCAGCAAAAAGGCTTTGGTGAGTCAGAGGGCTTTACCGCCATTATCTCGCCAGATGGCGATCATGGTATCTTACAAATCAAGCAAGATATGTCACTGGTTCAATTGGTACTGAATACATCCGAAGAAGCACATTGGCCAACCGTCAAAGGCCGCCGATACTATATTCATGTTGTGGAAGGTCAGGCACGCATTAATAATGACCTACTGCTACATCAAGGGGACGGCGCTAAAATCGAAGAGCTTGATGAGATTCGCTTCCATAAGCACTCTGATCGGTTCAAAGCGATGATATTTGATCTTCCATAGCGCAGACTTAAGTAAACAGCCGAAACATCTTCATTGGCAAAAAAATCAAATGATACCTTCGCTCTAAAGAGTTTTACTTGTCGTTTGAAAAATATGAGAAGATGAAAAATCGACTTTTTGAGTCTACTTTTAAGATTATCACGGGGATTTAATGACCTCTGCCCTGTCTCCTCGTTTAACATGATACGAATAATGACACACAGACTCTAATACATCCTTGAGACTTGTTTCACATCACTTGTAATAAATGGCATAAAATATATGCTTCGACATACCATAAAAGAAAGGGAAAATAGTCCATGCAACCAATTGATTTCAAAGACTTAGGGTGCAAAGAATGCGCTAGAGGCTGTGATTTAGGCTTTGATTTCAGCATGGCGTTACAACCTATTATTGATATTGAATCGCGCACCATCTTCGCACAAGAAGCCCTCGCTCGAGGCCTGAATGGGGAAAGCGCTGCGGAAGTATTTAAGCATGTCAATGAGACTAACCTTTATCGCTTTGATCAAAGTTGTCGAGTTAAAGCCATTCGTTTGGCTGCAGAACTTAATGTGGACTCCTATTTAAGTATTAACTTTTTACCCAATGCTATTTATCGTCCGGAGCTTTGTATTCGCACCACTTTGGCTGCGGCTGAAACGTATGCTTTTGACAAGACCAAAATTATTTTTGAGTTCACTGAAAATGAACGCATTGTGGACCAAAAGCACCTAATTAATATTATCAGCCACTACGAAAAAGTTGGCTTTCAAACAGCCATCGATGACTTTGGCTCAGGCTATAACGGCTTAGCCCAACTGGCGGACTTGAAGACCCAAATAACTAAAATCGATATGGAGTTGATTCGTAATATTGATAAAGATCCTGCTCGGGAAATTATCGTGCGAAATATGGTCAAGATGCTGACAGAGTTAGGTCAAAGAGTCATTGCAGAAGGGATTGAAACAGACGCAGAATACCGTACTCTTCGAGATATGGGCATCACTTTGTATCAAGGATTTTACTTCGCTAAACCCGCTTTTGAGTCTTTGGCTGATGTCCACTGGCCAGACTAAAACGCCTGTATTCGGTTAACGAAACAGGCGCTTTTAAATTATAATAAAAAGGGACTCTATCAGCTGTTTAGTTTGTAAATGCCTTCACGCTGACACTCACCAGACAGCTGCCACATCATATGTTCATCTGTAATTTGGCGTAAGTTTTCCGACTTGCAGTTCTCAACATTTGCCTCAAATGCGTTGCCAGAATCAGGTGATAGAATAACTAAAAATGCAACCGCTAACACGCCTGCCATATATACGTACTTCATAACTCCATTCCCTTTACATACAGCGATTTATAAACAGTACACTACTTCGTTAACCAGCTAAATCGTTAACAAAACTGATTTATCATTCACTTATTTATAATCTACTCTTTCTAGATCGAAATCAATAAATGAAAACTGTTTTTATTTAAAAAGTACGTAAGCAACTTTACGTAACATTTAAAGAGACGCACACACCAAAAGGTTTCTAGGTGTCAGTGCTTTATCACAGAAGCTTTCTATGGTGACATGGTAGCCTGTCTCTTGCAGTCTAAGCGCCCTGTCTAGTACCAACCACAACTCTAATGGGCGACGAAAATACTGACTGATAGACTCCACTTTTTGCACGTGCTCACTGCGTAAATAGCCTAATGCTTCAAAGCCATCAAAGGGTATCTCTGATGCATACGTTTGCAGTGCTTTCTGTTCTGCAGCCCACAACGAAAATACCTCAAACCCTTGAGTTAATAACGATTTAGGACATGATGGAATAGTAAGGTAACCGTCATTTCCGGTGACCTTTCGTTGCCAGCTATCAAACCCTAAGCGGTAGGCCAGCTCCATTTTCTTCAGACGTTGCTCACGCTGTCCCGCAGTAGCGACTTCTTTCACGGCTAACTTTAAATTCTCTTGGCTAAGCTGTATCCGAGCCTGCTGCCCATGCTTTGATAAAGGCTGGTATAGCGCATGCTGAGTCAAGTAATAACAACAAGGAGAAATAGCCAAATAGGAAACACCCGCATCAATCGCTTGCTCTATTAGTGTCGTGTGCAAATCGCCGCAAGCATGGAGTGCAACAGCACTCTTGACGCTCTTAAGCGCTGTTTTCCCCTCCCCTTTTAATACGTCTACTTGAGTAAAATGCTGCGATAATTGTCGTTGTTCTGCTTCTATCTGACCCGCTTCACAGAGTTCAGCCTGCCACTCTACACTGTGTATCGACACATCATGCTGATAAGCCAGCAACTTACCTAAATGGCCTTTTCCGGCACACCACTCCAAGACTGGAGAAATTGGCTCAATTCGGTTAGAAAAAGCGGTTATTTGTTGCCATTTACGGCCTTTAATACCAGCGCTGAAATAGTTGGGCGGCAAAGATAAATCCGCATAAGACAACGCCTCCCATTCAAATAGAAAGGGTTTAAAGCCTTTTATATGATCGAATAAAGCTTGCTCAACGGTTGATTCAGTTGGGCAAGCTTTCAACTGACTGAGCCAATCACATAGATCAGGCTCGATCGTCTGCCAAGGCCAACCTACAGAGTGGAAGCTGGATACATCCCATAGATGCTTATGTTGCAACAGCCATAAATCAAGCGCTTGAAACAGCTCGCTATAACGGGAAGGGTGAGAAAGCAATTTTGAAGTGTTCAATATTTTGTACAGTTTACCAAGCGTTCGCATTAATTAGCACATAAGTGAATTGTATTTTATCGTCAAATGGGCAGAATATGGCAATCATTTCAGTCCCTAATAACGTGAACTTTACGCAACCAGTAAGGAAAGCACCTACTATGTTTAAACACCTAAAAGCCGTTCCAGGCGACCCATTATTGGCGTTGATCGTTGCGCATCAACAAGATACAAATCCTAAAAAAGTCGATTTAGGTGTGGGCGTATACAAAGATGATGTGGGTCGAACGCCTATCTTGGAATCTGTGAAAAAAGCAGAAGCGCTAATGCTGGCTAACGAGCAAACCAAATCCTATTTAGGTGTTTATGGCGATGCAAACTTCGCGCCTCTCATTCAAACACTATTGCTTGGTAATGATAGCGATATCATCAAGCAAAAGCGCATTCAGTCTTCTCAAACACCGGGTGGTACAGGCGCGCTAAAAGTCGCAGCTGACTTCATTAGCGCAAACCTTGAAGGTGCGCGACTGTTTGTGAGCGATCCAACATGGGGCAACCATGTCTCTATCTTTAATTCTGCTGGTGTAGAGGTCATCGATTACCCGTACTACGATGCACACACCAATGACGTGCGCTTTGATGACATGATGGCATTTTTGAACGCTGAAATGAAAGAAGGCGATGTGCTGTTGCTACATGCTTGCTGTCACAACCCTACGGGCGTGGATCTTAAGATTGAGCATTGGCACGCACTCACAGACTTTGTCAATGCACGCAATGTCTTACCGCTCGTTGATGCGGCTTATCAAGGTTTCGGTGACGGCCTAGATGAAGATATGGCAGGCTTACGCCATATGGCTGAACGCGTTCCAAGTATGTTGATTGCCAACTCGTTCTCTAAAAACTTCGGTATCTATCGCGATCGCTGTGGTGGCCTAAGCGTTATTGCTGAAAATAGCGATGAAGCCAGCAATGCTTTCTCTATCATCGGTCAAGCCATTCGTGCCAACTATTCTATGCCGCCTGCGCACGGTGCGACG
The DNA here is from genome assembly GCF_001639745.1 of Marinomonas gallaica. GTDB lineage: Bacteria > Pseudomonadota > Gammaproteobacteria > Pseudomonadales > Marinomonadaceae > Marinomonas > Marinomonas gallaica. The sequence continues at coordinate 162,589 of NZ_LTAX01000004.1, read as the reverse complement.
GTTGTTTACACGATTATGAACAACCCTGAATTGCATGCTTTATGGGAGCAAGAAGTAACGCAAATGCGCAACCGCATTAATGGCTTACGTAGCCAACTTGTTGAAAAACTAGCGGCATCGGGCGTCAGTAAAGACTTCAGCTTTATTGCCAAACAACGTGGCATGTTCTCTTACTCGGGCTTAACCCTTGAACAAGTTCGTAAACTGCGTTCAGACTACTCAATTTATATTGCTGATACTGGCCGCATGAGTGTCGCGGGTGTGAGCGATAGCAATATTGACTACCTATGCGAATCGATTGCTAAAGTCGTTGGCTAAAATTGTCCGTGTAATTCGCTATAAAAAAGGGCCCTAACATAGCGGCCCTTTTTTCGTTAATGAACGATACGAGAGGAGCCATCGCCGACTTGAGCGATTTGTATCTCGGGATGATTGTGTTGTGCCAATCTCATGATAGAAGGCTCTAAACTCTCGCGCCAGAAAGTTACTTCAGCATCACTCATTGCATTTAATTTTTCCCAGCCTCGGGGCGTACCGAATAAGCGCACACTCGCCAACACATCATCTAGGAAATCACGTTCGCCAGACTGATTAATGCCCGTCAAACGTGCCCCTCGTATAAATCCAGCACACCAATCATCGATGATCACCGTCACATGCCCTTGCTGATCATCATGTTCTAAATAGACAGGGCTTAGCGTGTTGTTAAACAGGCCATCAATGGCTTCTAAATGCAGTAGCATGACCAGTCCATAAAACTCGTCCTCTTCGTCTTGCTCATTCCATTTAGGTTGATCTTCTTGGGTTCCCCAGATCGCTGGAAACCAATCTGCTGGCGCCAATAGATCTTTGCTACAGCCAATAGCGGTCACAAATCCATCCAACTCAGAGACCGTGACAATCGCACGCTCCGAGCCATAATTTTGCAGGTAGTAATCTAAGCGCTCGTACATTGCCTCAACCGGCAAGGAATCATCTTGCATGGTACATCTCTATTTTTGGGGTTCAGGCCTAAGTGTAATCGTTTTTAACGGATTTCGCAGGGGAAGGGGCTATGTCAGCCGCTAGAAATGCGGCTGACATAGGGAAGTAAAGGTCGATTAGTTGCCTTTTGGATAGATACTGATCTCAACACGACGGTTACATTGACGGCCTTGGCTCGTCGAGTTATCACAGATTGGTGAGCTTTCGCCCATTCCCATCGTTGATAAACGATTTGACGCAACATTTTGCCCCATCAAATAACTGCGTACTGAGTCCGCACGTTTAAGAGAAAGCGTTTGGTTGTGTTCTTCACTACCGGTACTGTCCGTGTGGCCTGTGATCATTAGCACCGTCTCAGGGTATTCAACCAATATACGCGCTACGCCATTTAAGGTGTTATAGATTGATGAATCTAACATGTAAGAATCCGTTCCGAAGCCAATACCATTCTCCATCACCAATACCAATTGATCTTTTCCAACTCGACGTACCTGTACACCGGAGTTACGTAGTTCTTCACGAAGCGCAGCTTCTTGACGGTCAAAGTAATTACCTACACCCGCACCTACAGCACCACCCGCAACGGCACCAGCTAACGCGCGGTTACGACGCTCTTTCGCATTATCACCTGTTGCTAGACCGACCAGTACACCGGATACCGCACCAATGATGGCACCTTTAGACGTTGAGTTCATTTCTGTTTCGCCAGTCGTCGCGTTCTCACGCTGAGTGGTCGTTTGACAACCCCCTAACACGGCTGCGATCGATAAAATAGCGATGGAGCTTTTAAGTTTTGACATGGTAAATCCTACCTTGTTGTTGTGAACGTCCACAGAGGTTCAAATAGTTAACCTGCTAGTATAGATTTTGCGATACAGAACAAAAGCTTTCTGATTCAGATTGACGGTTATTTTTTATATCACATAAAAATCTTTACACATTTAGCGTATTTTATCAGCACAAAAGCGAGAAAATATGACAGTACAAAAAATGCAGTAAAGAGTTATACCTGACACTGTTTTTTATGACTCAAAAAAAAGCAGCGCCTTAAGCGCTGCGTTTTAAATTAATCTACGATAGCGAGATTGCCGTAGGTTTCTAGCCAAGATTTTCGGTCGCCAGCACGTTTTTTCGACAATAACTTGTCTAACACCTCATCGGTTGACAACGGGTCTTCCATTGTCAGCTGAATTAAGCGACGAGTATCCGGTGCCATGGTCGTTTCACGCAGCTGAGAAGGGTTCATCTCACCCAAGCCTTTGAATCGCTGTACATTGGGCGTACCACGCTTATTCTCAGCTTCAAGCTTATGAATAATGATGTCTTTTTCTTCATCGTCTAAGGCATAGTGTACTTCTTTGCCCATGTCGATACGATACAATGGAGGCATCGCTACAAACACATGACCCTGTTTGACTAAGGCTGGGAAATGCTTCACAAATAAGGCGCACAACAGCGTCGCAATATGCAAACCGTCCGAGTCGGCATCGGCTAAGATGCAAACTTTACCGTAGCGTAATCCAGATAGATCATCATCCGCTGGATCCACACCAAGCGCCACAGAGATATCGTGAATTTCCTGAGACGCTAATACTTGGCTTGAATCCACTTCCCAAGAATTCAAGATCTTACCTCGTAACGGCATAATCGCCTGAAAATCTTTATCACGAGCTTGTTTTGCAGAACCGCCTGCCGAGTCACCCTCTACTAAAAAAAGCTCACTGGTTCGACCATCTTGTCCGGCACAGTCTGCCAATTTACCCGGTAAAGCAGGCCCTTGCGTGACTTTTTTACGTACTACTTTTTTGCTCGCTCGCAAACGTTTCTGCGCACTGGAAATAATCAGTTCAGCGATTTTCGTGCCGTCTTCCACATGCTTATTAAGCCACAAGCTAAAGGCATCTTTTACCGTAGCAGAGATAAACGCAACGATTTGTCGCGAAGACAAGCGCTCTTTGGTTTGACCGGAAAATTGAGGCTCCTGTAATTTGGCTGACAGAACATAGCTACAGCGGTCCCAGACATCTTCCGCCGTCAGCTTAACGCCACGCGGCAACAGACTGTGAAAATCACAAAACTCACGAATCCCTTCTAACAGCCCTGTGCGCAGACCATTTACATGAGTACCGCCTTGCGCTGTAGGAATCAAGTTCACATAGCTTTCTGTGACTAGCTCGCCACCTTCTGGCAGCCATTGAACGGCCCAATCAACCCCTTGCGTAATTTCGGTTTGCCCGCCCATGAAAGGCTCTTCTGGTAATAAATCAAAGCCAGCGTTAGCTTGCAGCAAGTAGTCTTTTAAACCGTCTTCAAAAAACCACTCTTCACGCTCTTCGCCACTGCCACTCTGATCAATAAAAATGACGTGCAAACCCGAGCACAAAACGGCTTTGGCTTTTAAAAGATGTTTAAGACGAGACAACGAATATTTACCGCTGTCGAAATATTTTGGGTCTGCAGAAAACTTAACGGTGGTACCCGAGTTTTTCTTGCCTACCGTGCCTACTTCAGCCAACTCAGAGACTTTATGCCCATCAGCAAAGCCAATATGATATTGCACACCCGCGCGTTTAACCCATACTTCGAGCGATGTCGACAGTGCGTTTACAACGCTCACACCAACGCCGTGAAGCCCCCCTGAAAACTGGTAGTTATCGCCCGAAAACTTACCACCTGCGTGAAGCTTCGTTAGGATCAACTCAACACCAGATACCCCTTCTTCAGGATGAATATCCACCGGCATACCACGGCCGTTGTCTTCGACGCTAACAGAGTTGTCTTTATGCAATGTCACGGTGATGCGGTCAGCATGACCTGCAATCGCTTCATCGACAGAGTTGTCGATGACTTCTTGAGCCAAGTGATTGGGACGTGTGGTTTCGGTATACATCCCAGGGCGCTTCTGTACAGGCTCTAGCCCGCTGAGAACTTCAATGGATCCAGCATTATATTCTTTTGCAGACATGGGTACTTCCAAGTTTCGGGGCGGCAAGCCGCCAAATAAAGCAATGTTGGGGAGAGTCTATAACGAGGGAGAAATCGAGGCAAATGCCTTAAAAAACCATACGTTAAAATTCGTTTCGAAACCCAACAAAGCGCAAGATATCATCAATAAAGCGTTCGAATCCGATAAAGCTGTGGTCACCACCCGTTTCACAAGTAACTCGCTGCACATCGACAAATCGCTCCAAAGCAGCCTTGTAGTTCAATACTTCATCTTGCTCTTGCACCATGAGCCATACTTTTTGGGGGTCATAGTCTGAGCAAACTAGGCGCTCCAACTCTTCCATATGGACTTCTGCCAACTCATAGGTCTCGTTGGTATAAGGGTTAATTTGCTGACCAAGGTAATGGCGCAGTAATACAGGAGCCTCCACGGCAGGATTGACGAGCACCGCATGAAGATCGTACTTAATACTCAGGTAGGTACTGTAAAATCCCCCTAAAGAACTTCCCACCAATGCCACCTTATGGCCCTTTTCATGGTGCTCTTCAATGATGTCTTCCAATAACTGGATCGCCTTCGCGGGCTGCCAAGGTAAGCGAGGACAGAGAAAGTATTTCTCTAATCCTAGATGCTGCATACGCGCTTTTAATTGTTGCGATTTAAAAGATAACTCGGAACTGTTAAAACCGTGTACGTAGAGTAAAATAATCATAAAATAGCGTTAGGCAAACTGAAAATCTGGTAGGTCGTAGAAACGGTGACCGTGCTTAAGGCACAGCTCTAGAAAATCCGCTAACTGTTGATTTAAACGAAATTTCTCATCACGGTGGTGCATATCATCGTTAGGATAAGGATAAGCGCCTTTGTAGTGTCGATGCCCATCGGTAATTTCTGCAATGCCGACATCGTGATACAAACGAACCGTCATCACAAGCTCACTGCTAAAAGGCAGTTTAATCGTAATTTCAGGAGCAAAGGTTAATGTTAGCTGAGCGGTATAGCGGCTCTCTTCTACTAATTCAAGCGACAAACGGCTTTGCTGCCCAGCAGTATGAATGGTGAAGTGCCAAGCGGTATCGTCTTCATAACCACGCACCAGCTTGCCTAAGCGACGGTAATTTAACTCGCCTAGCATTTGCAGCTCTACTAAATTTGGAACGTATGGTTGTGGCATGATGTTTTCTCGAATTAACCGTTTTAGTAATTTTGCAGACCATTTTCCTTCTTAATGGGTTCTTTTTCCTGAATTTCAACATTAGACCAGTGTAGTACATCCGTCGACATGGATCGATCTTTGTCACGCCAATACTGGTTAAACCAATCGTAGAAGGCTTGCTTTTCTACCTGATCATTCATAGTTTTAAATGAATCAGGCAGTTTAACTGAACGAACCTTTACCTGTACCGCCGAAACTTGACCACACAACAAATCCCAAAATGAGTTGCGATCGTCACCATAAACGATATTCAAGTCTGTGACTTCATGAAAGCACCCCGGCATTGCTTTCAATACTCGATACATACCGCCCGCTTTAGGGCGTAATAGGTGTTTATAAGGTGAGGCTTGCTGGCGATGTTTACGAGCACTGAACCTTGTCCCTTCAGCAAAGGTCATGATCGTACTTGGCTGCAACGTTAATGGCTGACAGGCCTCTTCTGTCGCACGAACATCATGTAATGCTAAATCAGGGGACTTTGCAATTTTTGCTTTGCTGTACCGCTTCACTTGTGGAAAGCCCATTATTTTGGTCGCCGAGCCGACTAAAGGCAACCATGCCAAACTATCTTTCATAAAAATACGCGGCATCGGCATGCGCCCTTGCACCTGTATCAAAACAACAAATGCGTCCACCCAATAACGATGATTGGCAATCACTAAATGCCAAGTATCTGGACGTTTCACAAGCTGTTGGTCCAATTGCCAATGCATCCCTAGCATACACCGGAACCACCACTCACATCCTGTCACCCAAGCTCGATAACAGCTTTCACAGGCTACTTTCGTTCGCTCTGATGGACCATTTAGGACCGTTTGCAACAGCGCAATAATATGGATGAGCACCCCCCAAAGGAGAATATTCAAACATAAGAATATAAATGACAGCAGCCCAATTAAGGGCTGTGTAAACGTCCAAGGAAGTAATTTCGTTAACACGCGTCTAGTTACCGTTTAACCAAGTTTGTTTTAGCTTGTGTCCATTCAGCGCAAACCATTGAAGTCCCAAAATGGCACTCGCATTGACAATCTCTTGCTCCAGCAGAGGTAATACATCGTCCACATCAAACAAGTGCAACTTGATGTCTTCGTGCTCTTCGTCAAGCCCTTGCGTCGTTTCAAGGTCCACCTTCGATGCATCTATCTCACCTGCGTACATACGCAAATGCTCAACCAGCCCCCCAGGAGACGGCACAAAGCGCATCATATATTCTAATCGCTTGACTTCCACGCCCGCCTCTTCAAAGGATTCACGGCGCGCAACCTCTTCATCAGACTCACCCGGCTCAACCATCCCCGCAACAAGCTCCAGTAGCCACGGCGACTCATGTTCAGGCAAACAGGGGCGAAATTGCTCAATTAGCAATAACTTATCCAGTTTAGGGTCAAACAACAGCACACAGATGGCATCGGCACGCACCATCATTTCTCGGGTCATAGTCTCGGACCATTCCCCATTGAATTTACGGTGACGCAACACTCGCTTGTGCATCTTAAAAAAGCCATCGTAGACAACTTCATCTTTCTCAATGTCCACATCACTTTGTTGATACGTAGGAATATATTTCATGGCTCTTTGTCCTTGTCATACCACTCTTTTGGTGGTCGATAACGGCTGTCATCTTGTTCTTCAGGCGCTTCTGTTTGATCTAAGTCGAGCGCAGGTTCTATGTATTCATCTAATATCATGTCACGTTTAGACTCTTTGAAATAGCGAGCCTCATTAAACGTAGTCACCACATGGGGGTACAGTATGGTCGTGGCGGAAATAAACATACCATTCACAACGGCTTCGGGAAAAACAAAAATGGGTAAGTAACCTAAGTACTCTTCGGCGCTTAGTTTTAATTCAAATTCACCAAACAGCTTTAACGCTACAACCGCTACCAGTGATGATACCGTCGTACTAACAACACAGCCAAAGAACCCCGCTCCCAAGATAAACACAAATGGATTGGACGGTTTGAAACGCTCAATAAAGCAATGCATCCACCACGTAAGCGCCACGGGGATGATTACATTGAACATAAGGTTTACGCCGTAAACTGGCCATTGGTTCAGTGCCCAAAACAAGTCGACGCTTTGCGCCACAATACCCGCGACAATGGCTAACGGCCAACCAAAAAACAAGGTTATCGTTGTCATCCCAATAAAGTGGATGATCACGCCCACATTTAAATCAACGCTCATTTGCCACAGCAAAACTAAAGCAACGACAGACCCTAAAAAACGGTTCTGCAACCTGCCATCATGAAGCAATGTTGACCATGGAACCGAGACAAACGCTCGCCCTACTATTAAGATGACAAACAACCAACACACCCATTCAAAACCTTGGCTAAACAGCTGACTAGTGAAGTTCATTTGCACTCCCTCGTAATTGGTAATAAAGTCGTATCTAAATGGAAAAGGCGAATAAAATCATGGCTGAACAGCGTTGCGACTGGTGTCTGGGCTCTGCTGAATACGTAACCTATCATGATCAAGAATGGGGCAAACCTGTCTTTGATGATCAAACCTTATTTGAGTTCATTGTACTGGAAAGTGCGCAAGCGGGTTTAAGCTGGATCACGATTTTGCGAAAACGTGAAGGCTATCGGCAAGCTTTTCACGACTTCGATCCTATTAAAGTGGCAGCCATGAATGCCGATGATATAGAAAGGCTGGTTCAAGACCCAAGCATTGTCAGACACCGAGGCAAAATCGCTGCGACCATTTCTAACGCTCAGTGCTTTTTAAAGATCGCCGCCGAATATGGTTCGTTTTCAGACTATTACTGGTCCTTTGTGAATCATCAGCCAATAATTAATCAGCCAACTACCCTAGGCGACGTCCCTGCAGTGACGCCGTTAGCAGAGCAGATCTCAAAAGATATGAAAAAACGCGGTTTTAAGTTTTTCGGTCCGACGATTTGCTACGCTTTTATGCAGGCCACAGGCATGGTCGATGACCATTTAATAGGCTGTATTGCGAAACCTTCACTGAAATAGGATATTCAATGACTCATACTGGCGCTATATTTTGGTTTACAGGTCTGAGTGGCTCAGGCAAAACAACGCTTGCCACGGCCATCGCTAACCTATTGCAGGCCCAAAACTATAAAGTGTATTTGCTGGATGGTGATGTGTTACGCACAGGACTATGCAGTGATTTGCAATTTAGCGATTACGACCGCACCGAAAATATACGTCGCGCCGGAGAAGTCGCCAAACTTTTCATGAATGAAGGCTATTTAGTCCTGTGCACATTTATATCTCCCTTTATTTCTGATCGAGATATTATCAGAGCTAATTGCCCACTTGATAAATTTCACGAAATCTACGTCAGCACTCCAATCGAAGAATGCGAACGCAGGGATCCGAAGGGCTTATATGCCAAAGCAAGGCAAGGTATCATTGCCAACTTTACGGGCATAGATTCCCCTTACGAAAGCGCTGTAAAACCTGACTTTGAAATAGACACGACACGTCTTTCCATTGATGAGGCCTCTATAAAATTCATTAATCATTTCGAATTGATCGTCGCAGATCGGGATAGCCCTAACTTGAGAAAAGACTATGTTTAATAATAAAAGTATTTTAATCACTGGTGGTACAGGATCGTTCGGCAAAAAGTATGTTGAAACATTGCTCAAACGTTACCAACCAGCCCGTCTGATTATTTTCTCGCGCGATGAGTTGAAACAATACGAGATGGCGCAGGAATTCGATGCTCCCTGCATGCGTTATTTTATCGGTGATGTACGTGATAAAGACCGCCTGACACAAGCGATGCGTGACGTGGATTATGTCATTCACGCGGCGGCTTTAAAGCAAGTTCCGGCCGCGGAATACAACCCAATGGAATGCATCAAAACCAATATCCATGGGGCTGAAAATGTCATCTCTGCGGCCATTGCCAATGACGTTAAAAAAGTGATTGCGCTGTCTACAGATAAAGCCGCCGCCCCAATTAATTTATACGGTGCTACCAAACTTGCGTCAGATAAGTTATTCGTTGCCGCGAACAATACTGTTGGTAAAGGTCCAACGCGCTTTTCTGTGGTGCGCTACGGCAATGTTGTTGGGTCACGCGGCTCTGTTGTCCCCCTCTTTCAAAAGAAATTAGCGGAAGGCGCAACCACTATTCCGATTACCCACCCTGATATGACACGCTTCTGGATTACCTTACAAATGGGTGTGGACTTTGTTTTAAAAAACTTTGAACGCATGCATGGTGGCGAGATTTTTGTGCCGAAAATCCCATCGGTTCGCGTTATAGATTTAGCAGAAGCTTACGCTCCTGGCATTCCAACCGAAGACATTGGTATCCGTCCAGGTGAAAAACTGCATGAAGTCATGTGCCCAACGGATGATTCGTATCACACGTTTGAATACCATGATCATTTTGTCATCGCTCCCAGCATCAAGTTTTACCGAGACGATTTGAAATACGACGAAAACCGTTTAGGAGAAAGCGCAACGTTGGTTGAAGCAGGATTCGAATACCAATCCGGCAGTAACCCAGACTTTTTGTCGGTTGAACAAATTTTAGAGTTTGAACGTGGCTAACTTTATTCCTTACGGGCGACAGTCTATTTCAGTGGCTGATGTCGAGGCAGTATGCGAAGCCTTAACGTCAGACTTTTTGACCCAAGGGCCGATCGTCGGGCAATTTGAACAAGCCGTTGCTCAGCTAAGCGGTTGCCAATTTGGCGTGGCCGCCAACAGCGCCACGTCAGCACTGCATGTAGCGTGTCTTGCTCTTGGCGTAGGCTCAGAAGACATCGTCTGGACTACGCCCAATACATTTATAGCGAGCGCTAACTGCGCTGTTTATTGCGGTGCAAAGGTCGATTTTGTGGATATTGATCCGCAAACTTATAATCTTTGTACGGTTCAACTTGCTGAAAAACTGATGCGAGCAAAAACCGAAAATCGCTTACCAAAAGTGGTTATCCCTGTTCATTTTGCCGGCCACCCTTGTGATATGCGTGCCATTTATGAGCTTTCTAAGCACTATGGCTTTTCGGTAATTGAAGACGCGTCCCATGCGATTGGAGCTAAGTACAAAGGCACGCCTGTCGGCAATCGTTATTCAGACATCTGTATCTTTAGTTTTCATCCAGTAAAAGTCATGACCTCTGCTGAAGGGGGAATGGCCGTCACCAACAACGAAGCCCTTGCTGATCACATGAGGCTACTCATCAATCAAGGGATAACGAAAAGTAAGCGTGACTTCGACACACGCTCTCCCGGTGATTGGTATTATGAGCAGCAGACTCTTGGCTTTAATTACCGCATGACAGAACTGCAAGCGGCTTTGGGATTATCGCAACTCAATCGTTTAGACAGTTTTATTAAACGTCGACGTGAACTGGTACAACGCTATTATCAACTGCTAAGCGGTTTGCCTATTCAATTACCCGGTGAAGCGGACTACGCTTTTTCAAGCTGGCACTTGTTCCCCATCGTATTAAATGAAGCCTTAACGGAACAGCGTCCTGCTATTTTTCAGTACTTACGCGAGCATAATATTGGGACCCAAGTTCATTATATACCCGTGCATACCCAACCGTTTTATAAGCAAATGGGCTTCTCTTGGGGACAGTTTCCGGTTGCAGAAGAGTACTACGCACGCACATTGAGCTTGCCATTATTTCCTGAGCTAAGCGATACGGATCAAGAATACGTTGTGCAAACACTCAAAGATGCAATCGATAAGGCGTTTATCTTATGAGTTTAGGGAACATCGCCGTAATTCCAGCGCGCGGAGGCTCCCAAAGAATTCCGCGTAAAAACATCAAACAACTTAACGGTAAGCCTCTGATCGCTTACTCGATCGAAGCTGCCTTAAAAACGAAGCTGTTCGATCACATCATTGTGTCAACCGACGATGCTGAAATTGCTCAGGTAGCGCGAGAATGGGGAGCAGAAACACCGTTTACACGGCCCAATGAACTCGCCGACCATTTCACTGGCACCACACCTGTCATGCAACATGCTTTGCGGTCGCTCATGGATCAAGGCGTTCAAATAGATAAAGCATGTTTGATCTATGCAACGTGTCCGCTGCTAACTGCCGAGGATATTCATCAAGGCTATCTCGCTCTCGAGAAAACGCCTTTAAGTTTTTCCGCGACAACCTTTGATTTTCCCGTTCAGAGGGCTTTGCGTATACGCGATGGCAAGCTGCAACCCATGTACCCCGAGCACATAGGTAAACGCTCACAAGATCTAGAAGAGGCGATTCACGACGCGGGGCAATTCTACTGGGGCACCGTAGACCAATGGCTTACTAACCCAGCGATGTTTTCTAAGTTAGCGACCCCAATCATGCTGCCGCGACACCGTGTGCAGGATTTGGATACCGAAGAAGATTGGCTGCGTTTGCAGCAGCTAGTGTCTACGGTTTAGGTTGATCGTAAGTTAATATTCATAGTGCTCATAAGAAACGATCTTACTTCCTTCGCTACCGATATTACAGCGCACATGGATGAGCTTCTGCAGCGCAGCGCGAATCGCTTCATGACTTTCTGGCGGTGCAAAAAACATCATAAAACCACCGCCTCCAGCACCTAATAACTTACCACCCCATGCGCCAGCATTGATGCCAGCCTGATAGATTTCATCGATCGCAGGCGTCGAAATACCATCTGCCAATTCTCGCTTCAAATGCCACGCTTGATCCAGCATAGCACCAATCTGATAAAATTCAGGGCTGTTTGATTGCAATATGGAACGGGCCTCTAGCGCCATCTGCTGTAGAGTATGAAACTGTTGACGTTTTTTACTTACATTTTCGATTTGTTTCACCGCAATGGTTTCCGCGATGCGGGTGAACCCCGTAAAAAACAACAAAATATGATCATTCAGTTGGGAATGGTTGCCGGGGCGCATGATCAATTTATTGATATCTACTCGGCCATTTTGCTGGAATTCGATAAAGTTCGTTCCACCATGAGCCGCCCAAATTTGATCCTGAGAGCCGACCTTTTCCTGAATGACGTCTTGCTCAATACGAATGGCTTCCATACCCAAATGATGCGCTGTAGAAATCTTACCTTCGACGCCTCGTAGCGCGTTAATCAACCCCACTGTGAAAGCCGAACTGGAGCCAAGACCAGAGCGCGCTGGCAAATCACTGAAATGATGCACTTCGATGCCATACTCAAGCGGGTACTCTGACATGACAGCACGTACGGCTGGGTGCTCGATCTCAGAGACGTCACTTACGTTCTCAATTTTAGAGTAGACAATACGATGCTTATGCTCAAAAAAAGGTGGTAACTTACGCACACTTAGATAGCAGTACTTGTCTATCGTGGTACCTAGCACGGCACCACCGTTTTCTAAATACCAAGCAGGATAGTCGGTGCCCCCACCAAACAAAGACACGCGAAAAGGCGTTCGAGTAATAATCATAAAGCATCCTTAAACAAAGTCTGGGCCGCTTGATAGCTCTCTGGTGTACCAAAGTCCAAAAATGATTGGCCTATGCATACACAGATTAACGGCTGCGGCGAAGATGCCATGAGAAAATCTTTTTCTAGTGATGTGATCTGGCTGTTTCTTAAACTCGCTAAGTTGTCACCAGAGAAATGATACCAGCCTGCGTTAATTTCTCCTGGACCCGCTTGCGAGTCTTTTTCCAAAAACTCAACCAGCTGATCCGTAGAATCTTTAAGTATTCGACCGTAGCGTCCGGCGTCGACTACGGAAGTGGTTAATATGGCGGAATGAGTCCTCGCTTGCGCGATAAACTCAGCGACTGAAAAATCTACAAAGGTATCACCGTTGCACACTAGCACCGACTCTCGCTGCGCCAGCATGGGATGCTTCAGCGCCTCAACCAAAGCGCCACCTGTGCCCAGTTGCTGCTGCTCTACTTGCCATGAAAACGACATATCAAGAGAGCAAGATTTCAACCAATCTATCACTTGGTTGGCTTTGTAGCCTAGGCAAAAATGCATTTCCTCAATGCCCTGTCGCTGCGCCCAAGTAATCAGATGATACAAGTAAGGGTGCTGTCCTATAGGCGCGAGGATTTTAGGTTTGTCCGCCACCACAGAACGTAAACGAGTTCCTAAGCCGCCAGCTAAAACAATAAGTGGCGGAATTTTAACCGACGCTACCACTCAACTCTTCTCCACAGCTGGAATCGTCTTGGCCGCATCATCTATTAGTTTACGTGACAAACGCGTACTCGCCATATCTTCAATATGCTGGCGCGTGTCCTTACCGAACTTTTGCTCAACAAACGTTAGATAGGGTTCATGATCAAAGTAACGATGAAAAGCATCATCACGAAATGCCAACACCTCTCTGGCAGAGATATGATTGGTCGGCAATGGCAAACAGTCATAGCTGTGCTGGGAAAAACCAGACCAAGTTTCAGGTAACTGCCATCCATGCTGCTTAGCTTGAACATAGAGTTGCGAGCCAGGATAAGCCATGGCTGAATAGAAGTTAATGAACTCGCACTGTAGCTCTAGCGCAAGATCTAACGTAGCTTGCATAGCCGCTTGATCATCATCAGGAAGACCAAAGATAAAGTTCCCCATGACATTAATATCAGCATTTTGGATCGATTTAACAATCGAGCGAATATCATCCTGTGAAAACGACTTTTCGGCGCCGTCGCGCACCACTTCGCTCCCTGATTCAATACCCAACGCTAACCAACGAATACCGGCTTTGCGCAACAGCGGCAACGTCTCGTCTTTGACAGTATCTACTCGCGCATAGGCCCAAATATTAAGCTCATTGGCAAAAGGCAGTGCTGCTAATCCTTCACAAATCGCCATATAATGACGCTTTTTCAAGACAAACATTTCATCGATGATTTTAAAGGTTTTCACACCATAAGTTTCATAGAGATGTCGTACTTCGGCAACGATATTTTCAGGTGAGCGAGTGCGGTAGCGATTGCTATCAAATGGTGCATTGATACAGCAAAACACACATTTATACGGGCAACCTAAGGTTGTGTAAATCGACGCATATGGCCGCCTCGATTCAAGTTCACCAAAGCATTGCCAGTTGTGAGCACGGTACTTTTCCATTGGCAACAGATGCCAAACATTGCCATGCAAATCCGCATCAAGATCTTCGGAAATAGGCGCCTTTGGATTAAATACCACACCGCCGTTAGACCTTCTTACTAGCCCATGCACGGCCTCCAATTCACATTCGCCTTGCAATGCTTGCCACAACTCATAGCTGGTCAATATGCCTTCACCCTGACACACATAATCAGCTTGAGTCTTGTCTAGCGTTTCACTTGGCAAAGCAGACACATGTCCGCCAACCAACAGCACAGGTAAATCAGGAGACACTGATTTGATTTCGTCAATAAGCGCTGATGCTCCGACCATCGTTTGTGTGGAGGCCGAAGGTTGATGACCAAAGGCAACCACGATCACTAAACTAGGAGCACTAGAGACAATGCTCTGAGCGGCACGCGCAGCCCCTAGTCCCTCAGCTTCGGTATCTAAAATCGACAAGGGTACTTGACGATCCAGTAGATAGCCGGAGATCAAACGCACCCACAATGGCGGCTCAATAGCAGTTAACTCATTCCCTAAGGATTGATAGATTTGGTCTCTACCACCTGGGTTGACGACTATTACGCTTTTTCTTGTCATAAGTTCAATGCCTGTAACTGTGATGCGATAATACTGAGCCTACTTGAGTGATTCATATCATCCTTATCGGCCTATCTCTTGTATTCTTTAAAAAAAAAAAGAATACTCCCCTAATCGAAAGAGACACCAAAGGTTCATAAAGATATGAAGAAATTTGTCACTATCTCAGGTAATAGAGCAGGCTCAACATGGTATCAACACATGATGAATTCAATCAAAGGAGTGTCAAGTGATTACGAAGCTCAGTTAGAAATGAATGTTCCGACTCCACAACACCTCCCCCTACTAAAAGAATCTTTTTCATTAGAAAACATTTTAGAATCATTGGCTTCAGAAGAACAGTCCCATGTAGTTGGTACAAAAATTGTACTGCCAGGTATAAGAAGATATACAGATTTGGACTTCGAATTTTTAAAAAGAGTTTTATCCGACTATCATATTATACATATAGGGAGAGATTACTTTGACAGTTACTACTCTAAATTCCTAAACAGAGGTCACCTTCTGAACGAACAGGGAAGGAAACCTGCAAAGCATACAAAATACTGGCTATCTAAAGAAGAAAAAAACACATTCGCACCTAGAGAAATAGATCTAAAAGAACTAGAAAAAGACCTTTCAAACAGATTAAATAATGAAAAATTAATACTAAAACATTTAAAAACAAAAAAAAATTACCAACACATAGAATACGATAAAATCCCTGAATTCTTTATAGATTCAGCCTTAAAAATCTGCAAAGAAATAGACAAAAATTCTCTAGAAGAAGCCCTAAAATCGCCAAGCACTAAAAAACACAAAGAAATTAAAAAGTCCGACTCTATAAATAACTATAGCCAAGTAATTGAAATAGAAAACAAATATAGAATATTAAGAAAAGAGCTTTTTCTATGAAAAAAATAATGGAAATAAAAGAGAATGAATTCTCAATAAATCACATAAAAAACCTATCGGAAGGGACATTAATAATAATAAGAAATTCACCAACACCTCATAAATTAAGAAATGAACTAAAAAAGAAAAACAAGAACCTAAACGACTTCTATCTCAAGAAAAAAAAACCATCCACAAAGGACATAAAAAAATTAACCAACAGAATAAAATCATTAAGAGATAACTACAAAATACCTTATCTTTTCAAAGAAATAATCGAAAAAATTCACTTCAAACCAATTAAAATTGATAATGGAATAAGTCGACTAGTATTTGATTCAAAAACTCTATCCGATATAGAAAAATGTGATTTTTTTGAAAGGGAAGATTTCAAAAGACGATCTCCAGATTCAAATACTGAGACTTTCATGCCAGGAAGCGCCAACATTCATAGGGACTTCAACCGACCTCACGACCACTTACAGATAAATTTTTGGTTTCCTATGCATGATACTAGCGATGAAGAAGTTCTTCGTATTTGGCCAGATCTTTATAAAGAAAATATATTAGATATGCCTAATTCTGAAGAAAACATTCATTCTTTAGGTGTGCCGGCTCAGTATCAACTGAATTTTGGCGATATTATAGTTTTCCATTCAGAACATATACACACTTCGCCAAAAAGAACCTCAGAAACGACAAGACATACATATGAACTTAGAGTTGCTTACGACTGTCATGATGATAACAACCATTACAGATCTAATTTTACAGACTTTAAAAATATAAAAAATGAAAAAAACCGAACTCAAATATCAAAAATAAAAAAAGGACTAAACCCCTCCAAAAAAAAATCTAAGAAAGAGACCTTCTCAGAAGAAATTTTTCTTTCACGATCAAAAGTGAAAAAACCATCAAGAGCTAATATAAAAGACTTTATATCGCGAACCAATAGCCCATACTTTTTAATGAGAATGGTTGAAGAAGTAAAGCCCAAAAAAGACTTAATAGAACTAGCAATAAAAAAAGCAGAAAAAGAAAAAAACAAGATACCGAAAGAAAAATACTTACCAGTAACTTATAAAAACCTTAGAACTCAGATAAAGCCTAGCGAATCAATAGAAAGAATGAAGAGAGATAAAACTTGAAAAATAAAGTTTTAAAATTAGTCTATGGCAATCATTGGAACTTTGGAATAAATATTGGCGACACTTTGTTACTTGTGAAATATGCACTCGAAACCTGTGGTTTATTTGCTGATATAGAAAAAGAGCCTAGCCCAAATCACATCAATATTTTAATGGAAAACTTCAACGAGGAGTACATCGCCAAGATGAGTAACATCTACAAAGAAGGTGGACGTTTTATCATCATTGGTACTGAATTCCTCACAAAAAATACGTTTAATAACTTTGAGTTCGAAGGTGACAGCTCTTACTACTTTGACGAAAGTTATTGGTCCAACCGTTTTAATTACTTTATAAAAGCGACCGAGTTTGCGCAGGCAGTCTGGCACTTTAGTGATATTGCTGCCAAAGACTATGAAAAATTATTGGATGTCCCTGTATTTTACTTCCCGCATCATTACTTACAAGCCTTCAAGCAAGTACAACATAGGTGTGATCAAGATAAAGATATCGATTTCCTGTTCACCGGTGCGAAAACAGATTATCGCTTAAACATACTCCATCAACTCAGTGCCAAAGGCTATAAAGTTGAAGTGATGCATGCACTGACAGCGCCTTTTCACCGGAACGACCTCATTGCTCGAAGCAAAATCGCGCTGAACTTAAAACAATTTGAGCAATGGCCATACCCATCACAGTCACGATTTTTTTATCATATTATCAATGAATCATTGTTGATTACTGAAGCAACTGAAGTTGAGGCAGACATTCAACCATACGTGCTTACAGCGCAAGGCAATTTTATAGAGTATTGCCAATATCAGCTAGAGAAAGGACACTTCAATGAACGTGCCCAAGAGAATACTAGACGCTTTGCTCAAGAAAAGCCTATGCTGCCAAGCATTCTACAAATACTAGAGGGGAGCTCACTTTTATGAGTAATGGCATTACTTTATCAGGCCAGCCTAGGTCAGGTTACGCATTGACTAACAATATTATTCATAAGCTTAAGTTGTGCGCTGGACTCTTGAATGACGACCAAGATCGACAAGCGGCTCAACAAATTACTCGAGATCCGGCTCTTCACTTAGTCGACGTATATCAAAAAGCACTAGTAGACTCTGGCTATAACTTAGATGAAGTCATTATTAATGGTGAGTTCCATAGTCTATTCGGAGGGCCTAAGTGGTTTGATGAGGATGGAAACTATTATGTAAGAAAATACATTGGCGTTCAGGGGAAAGGAGACCTACTAATTAATCATCGTATTCCTACTTTGATAGCCAAATATTACGATACTCTTCATTCACATGAGTTCCCTAGAACACTCATATCTCTATACCCTAATGCCCATCATCTAGCTTCCATTAGAAACCCTTTAGATATGATGAACTCGGCAAATCATTCAATCAATGCATTGAGTAGTGAGTACATTCAACGTACACCATCATTAGGCAGTGAGACTGAAATTAGAGAAAGTATTGCTTTATCTAAATTCTCTGACTTACGTTTATGTGACGGACTGATACAGCATCAAAAGCACTATTGGATGGAATTTCTGCCAATACAAGAGCATTTCTATAAAGTGGCCTGGGAGGACCTGATATGCTTCCCTTTAGAAACCATTCAAAAACTGAGTCGACACCTGAATATTGAGTTGAACATGGAGCAAATTCGCGCAATTTGGCACTCCATGGATCATAAAAACACTTTACTCTATCACCAGCATAATTTCCGTGAAAACCAAGGCATTGTAGGCGATTGGCGTAATAACCTAGTCAATGAACACATTGATCTTTTTAAAGATGCTGGCTTTGATGATATTCTCGATTCGCTAGGATACACCAAATTAAAATATTTCAATGCGCAAAACTATAATGTTAAACAGCAGCGCATCTCGCAAAATATCCATAAACAACATATCCCTAGTATTCCAGATCAGACGCTTGCCACATTCGCCTTCAATAAATCGAACATTGATACTAGCCAATATGATTTTTACCGCGGCGATTGGCAGGGAAATACCTGTATAGAGCGTGCCACTTTTACTGATCATGAACTGTTTAAGCAGCTAACAGAGCTCAGTGAGCATCGTATTGAACGTGCCTTTGAATACTGTAAATCGATACTACCTGACAACAACACCTTCTCAACAAACTTTATTAACCAACTAGTGGAATGTATCAGGTCAGGAGAAACTGTTGGCCTTTGGGGGATCTCTTACGACTTTGAGAGACTCAGTTCAGCGCTTTCACCAGCACTACTTGAACACGCCAATGTAACATTATTTGACCAACTCGAAGCCGGTGTCATAGTTGGCCAAAAAACGATTATTTCATCCGATAAACTAGTTGAATTTAAAGGCAAAATTTTTGCTGTTCCAGCCCAACCAGGTGCGATAAATAGTATGAAACGATTTGCAAAAGCGAAGTGTTTCGAACATCAACTAATCACCAACGAGACAAATTATGCCGCAATTTAGTGTTGTCAGTTATGGCTACTCTGCAAGCCGATGGGTTGCCTTCGCTTTAGCTTCTCACCCTGATGTATTTGTTGCTCATGGCACTTATGCCCTTAATTCTATTATGGATGGAAATCCTGAAGCTGAACGAGATAAAGGTGCCAGTGGTGACCGCCTAGATCCCTTAACAAGGGGACGCACGGACCTTCAACTCAAAGACTATTCACTTGGCGAGCTTTATGAGTTGTGTCAGACGCAGTACCCTGGAAGGGCATCATACGGTAACGTCCACACATTTGTTCCTAGAGAGCTTTTTTATAAGGCTGATTTTGAGCATGTTAAACCATCAGTCTTTCACCTAGTGCGCGAGCCGTTTGCATTCGTAACAAGTCACACCAGTGGAGTCTTACAAGCAGAGGAAGTGCCTGAGTTGTGCGAGCACTACCAGCGCTTTTTCAACTTATTTCGCGAGCGCTTCCCCCATATTCAAGAGTGTCAATGGTTTGACCCAGCAAGCATTCAACAAAAAGCGTTCTTAGTCAGCTGTTATACGTTATTTAACCTAGCGCAAGACATTCGTCGCTACGGTGCAAAAATGACGACTGTACGTATGGAAGAACTGACCATAGATATTGATTGCCTAAAAAGCGCTTGTGAGCAGATAACGGGATTAGAATATGACAAGGCTACACTCCAAGTATTATTCAATACAGGAGCATTAAATTTACACCAGAAAAAGCAATCGGATAAACCTATCGGGTACGATACATGGATGCCATGGCAACAAGAAGCGTTTCGCTATGTACTTTCTGAAGAACTGTACGAGTACTTAAATGAGCTAGGCTATCCCCTACCAACATTATCTTTTCGTTATAAACAGTTCGATTAATATCGAACTGTTTCCTCTATTATGCCGACTCGTTCTAGAATCTAGAATACGCATATTACTCGGCATCTATTTTACTTTGGTAATTTGGCATCATGCTCTCCATAAACATTTTTAATTCTGGAGAAAAATGATTTGGAACTATTAATGGTGAAGACTTTAGTGATAACGGAATTAACTGCTCACCAGATTTCTCTACGGCCCAGAACCCTTTCCAGATAGGGACCTTCCCTAACACCTCTCCAACAGCAAAAGTAACACCTGGATGAACCGACGTAAGAGCCTATTTCAAGAACTCTTAGAGGACGATTCAAATTTTTTAAGCGGGCTGTTGAGATAACTTCCATACTGTTGCCATCATATAGACATGTCGGTGAGGGCTCCCTCTTACGCCATGCGCTTCATCTAATATAGGCTGGGTATAAACTCTTTTAGAAGCTTATATACTTCATTTAGCTTTGCTGAATACATTAGTTAATCCTTTCAAGTAGTTCTGCACACCAGTCTACATAGCATGGAGAGACATTTTGCCTATTGTCAGAGCCATTTCGGCTAGAGATATTATCAATCAATTTGATCAAATCGAGTTCTGTTTTGAAGTAGTGAATACCATTGTAGTGGCCGCACTTTTCAAATATCCGAGTCTCTCGGTTATCCTGCTCCACTAATTGACACCCACATTGTAATGCTTCTCTCACCTTTCCCTTACACTGCTCTCTGAATGAATAGGTTTGAGTATTCACCACAATTTTTGTACGACGCAATAAAGCTGCGTATTCCTCGGTTGGCACTGGCTTGCGGCTTTCCCCGGAGACTCCCCCAATATGATGGAATCGATGTCCATAGTGTTGTTGCAGCAGATCGATCCACTTTCCGCGCTCACCAACACGACTGCCAAATACGGCAATTTCAATATCTTTCTCAATTGTAGGGTCAAAGTAGAAGAGGCTTGGGTCAAACCAAGTTGGGTGAAAAATAACACGCTCTGGTTGAATATGTTGATCATAAGGGGGCATTTGCTTATGCATACGCTCTAGACGTGTCGCATTTGAGTTCTCAATGACTAAGTCTGCATAGCGAAGTACTTGGCGCTCATACTCCAGATACCCAGAATCAGCATTTTCTTCGTCGTAATCCCACCAAACTGTGAGTATTTTGAGTTTTGGTAGTTGCTGTTTTAAAGACAAGAAAAACTCAGCAGAGAGGTTCTCTTTAACATGTGTAGGTGTATGAACTAATAAATCAGGCTGAAATGCCAATACTTGTTGTCGAAGTTCCAACGCCCAGTCTTGTAGACGCAGAGACATAAAACAATCACCGTAAAGGCGATGACATTGTAAACTTGGATAAGCACCATTAAGCTCTGAGATAATATTCGCTTCATAAGCACGGCTTGATACCACCACATGTGCAGCGTATTTAAAAATATTCTGGGGTGCAATAACAGGCAGCCCCTTCAATTTACTGCCCCATAAATCTGAGTTTTTATCAGCAATGGCTACAATATTGAGTCGAGATAATTGCCCCCAATATTGGGTAGTGTGAGCACCACCGCCATAAACCACAACCGGATCACTCCCAATATGCTCCTTAGCTCGTTTAATTGATGCTTCGATTAGTGAGATGCTATCCGCTTCATCCCATCCAAAATCATAGGTTTGCGTCTCTCCTAGCAAGCCAGACTGAACCATAGGCTCACGCACTTCAAGCTTGCCAGCGGAGTCATCATAGCACTTTGATTCAAAGCGATGGATCGCAAAAAACGTTTTAGGTTGCTGCTGCATAATCAAGATAATATCGATAAGTCTGCTCTAGACCTTCGTTGAAAGAAGTTTCTGGACGCCAGTCATGGGAAAAGCAACGCTCGCTATCTAGCGCTTTATGAGGCATTCCATCTGGCTTATTCGTATCCCAATTGAGTGCACCCTGGTAGCCCACTATGTTGGCAATGGTTTCCCCTAATTCGCGTATGGAGATAGATTGTCCACCTGCTAAGTTAATCGCTTCAACACCTTGGTATTGCTCTACGAAATGCAGCATGCCTTGTACCGCATCATCGATATACAAAAACTCGCGTGTAGGTGACCCTGTCCCCCAAAGCGTGACTTCAGATAATCCTTGTTGCTTGGCTTGATGAAAGCGGTTAATCAGAGCAGGAATCACATGACCGCGTTTATCATCAAAGTGATCACCAGGGCCATAAAGACTGGTCGGAACCAGCGTGAAAAATCCTTTTCCATATTGAGTCGCATAATATTGAGTAAGGCGCATTGCGGCTAATTTCGCCGTCGCGTACGCTTCGTTCGTTGGCTCAAATGGTCCGGTCAAAAGACTGTCTTCTCGCAGAGGTTGAGCAGCTTCACGAGGATAATAGCAATTTGAGGCTAAGTTCATTAGACGGGCAACGCCGTACTCTGCAGAAGCACGAATCACATTACTGGCAATCATAAGATTATCGTAGAGAAAATCGACAGGCAGGGTTCGATTAGCTTCAATGCCCCCTACTTTGGCCGCTGCTAACAGTACAACATCAGGCTTTTGCGTAGCGATAAAGTCATGTGTGCGAGCCTGATCACGCAAGTCTAATTCAGCTTTGGTAGCCGTGATCAGGGTGATATTACGTTGTTCTAAAGCCCGAACCAACGCTTTTCCCACCAAACCAGTATGACCGGCAACGTAAACACGTTTGCCGGTGAGGTCAAAATACTTCTCTTTGGCCATGATTAGACGTTCGAGAATTTTGAGTTAGAAATCATACGGTAACCTTTGATCAGCTCCGCAATACCCTGATCCAATGAGTGATCTGGCATGTATCCCGTTGCTTCAATCTTGTCATTTGAAACAATGTAATCACGCTTATCAGGGTCTTCACCAATCGGCGCTTCTAAGAATGTAAAGCCAGACACTTGCTGCTGAATGCGTTGGCACAATTCCATTTTCGACAAGTTGGCATCCGATAGACCGACGTTGTAGGCCTCGCCTTGCATAGTGTCAAAATTCTCAAGGCCATGAACAAAGGCTTTGGCGACATCGCGGATATGAATGTAGTTACGCTTAAAGTGCGACTCGAACAATACCAATGCACGGTCTTTCACAGCGCGGTAGACAAAATCGTTGACCAATAAATCCAAGCGCATACGTGGTGAAAACCCAAATACGGTTGCGAGGCGGAAGCTAATCGCGGAGCCGTGCTCTAATACTGCTTGTTCCGCTTCTACCTTGGATTTTCCATATAGGCTAATGGGGCGCAATGGTGATTCTTCAGTACAAAATTTACCTGATTCACCAATGCCGTAGCCGCTATTGGTAATCGGCATTAGGATGCGCTGATCTTTGCTAAGTAGCTTAGTCAGCATCACCACCGCATCACGGTTTGTAGTCACAGTACCGATTTGATCACGGTCACATAACGGTGCACCGACAAGCGCAGCTAATGGCACGACCACATCAGCATCTTTCACCAAACGCTTCATAGTGGCTTCGTCTCGCGCGTCACCGCGCTCGACATTAAAATTCGGATGGGCAACCACTGCGTTTAAAGAGTCTTGACCAAACATAAAGTTATCTAACACGGTCACTTTATGACCCAAGTCCAGAAACTTAGGCACCATTGTGGTACCTAGGTAACCCGCGCCACCCGTGACTAAAATATGTTGTGACATGCTTATAACTCCTTCGCAGCGTTGTCGAGAACGTCTTTTAATAAATGTAATTCTTTACTCAGATCAAATGCGTGATTACCGACAAAGAAGCCGTAGTCGTGGGCGATATGGGCATTTACAATCGGAGTCGCTTCCGAGTAATCGTAGTACTTGATGACATCGTGTTTAAGGAAGCTACCACCCGTAATGATACGGAAGCCAATTTTCGCTTCTGTTAACGCCGCAAAAATCGCTTTACGGTCTAAATTCATTTCTGGGTTCAAAACAATGGTGAAGCAAAAACACGATGACTTGCCATTCTCTTTTTGGATAATGAAACGTCCATCATGACCAAATAAGTCTTGAAATAGCGCCCAGTTCTTACGACGCTCTTCAGTAAATGCTGAGAGTTTTTTGAGCTGCTCTAGTCCAGCCGCTGCATTTAGCTCAGTTGGCCGAACATTGTAACCTGGCAGAATAAATCGGTAGGCTTCGAATAAATCTTCTCCTTTGCGCTCATACAACAAAGAGTCTTCCGGCAGATCGCGAGTCCAGCCATGGGCACGTAGGCAACGACAAAGCTGATACAGCTCCTCGTCGTCAGTTAGAATCATGCCGCCTTCCATGGTAGAGATATGATGAGAGAAAAAGAAACTAAAGGTATTAAGGTCACCGTAAGTACCAGCCTTTTGGCCGTTTAGCTCCGCATCCATGGATTCACAGTTGTCTTCCATAAAGTACAGATCATGACGGTCTGCTACATCACGCATCACATCCAGTGCCGCTGGGTTACCTAAAATACTGACGCCTAAAATCATTTTTGTCGCTGGTGTAATCGCTGCTTCAATCAAAGCAGGATCCATATTTAAGCTTTCTAAAGCAATATCAACAAAACGTACTTTCAGCCCATATTGCTGCAGTGGGTGATAAGTGGTTGCCCAACTTAGCGCCGGAACAAGTACTTCGTCACCACGCTGTAGCGGATTGTCTTTTTTAAAAAATAATGCTGCGATGGCAATTAAATTAGCGGACGAACCTGAGTTCACCATAATGCCGTATTGCTTATTGTGATACGCAGCAAATTTTTGTTCAAACTCGGCAACGCGAGGCCCCATCGTAAAAAAGCCCGAATCCATAACGGTTTGCAGGGCATCTAGCTCTTCTTGCCCCCATGTAGGAGCCGCTAAATCGTATGACATTAAAAAGGTCCCTTAAATTGAGTCTGATAAGCCAATTGGCACTGATCATCAGCGGGCACCCAGTCTTGTTTGCCTGATGCAAGCTGGTAGGCCGTGATCGCTATCGTTTTTGGATTTGGGTAGAAGGCATCTTCTAGCGAAGGTGTCGTTGGGCAGGTGGTAGGAGCAAAGCCCATACGCTTAACGGCAGGTTTTAACGAGATGTTTTCGCTTTCTGCCACGCGCGCCACGATTTCCGCCGAAAAACCGCAGTTTAACCACGCATTATCAACCACGAGTAACTTGCCAGTCTTATTCACAGACGCCTCAATGGTATCAAAGTCCAACGGTGAGATCGTAACCGGATCGATCACTTCTGCCTCGATGCCTTGCTCTGCTAACAACTCAGCAGCACGCATAGCTTCCATCACCATATTTGAAACGCCGACGATGGTAAGGTCATTACCTTCACGCAGTACGCGAGCTTTGCCAAACTCCACCGTATAAGGTTCTTCTGGCACATACGCTTCCGTAGCGTAAAGTAGACGATGCTCCATAATGAGTACTGGATTATTATCGCGTACAGCCTGCATCGTTAAGCCTTTGGCATCATACGCGTTCGAAGGCGCCACGACTTTCATACCGGGCACATGGGCAAACATGGAGTGTAGACCTTGTGAATGTTGCGCGCCCTGCCCCCACGATTTACCAATCATGGTTCGGATCACTAATGGCACTTGTACCGTACCGCCATACATATAATGGCTTTTCGCAGCAATGTTCACTAGCTGATTCATACACAGCATTAAGAAATCCATGCGGATGTGTACATGTATTGGGCGTTGACCTGCCATCGCGGCACCAATGGCTACCCCCGTCATCGCATCTTCTGACAATGGTGTGGTGAATACTCGCTCAGGGCCAAACTTTTCAACAAGCCCCTTCGTCGAACCTTGTATCCCTTTATGGTCATCAATATCCAAGCCCATCATAAAGACGCTACTATCAGCATCCATGGCTTGCTCTGCGCCTTCACGAAGCGCATCAAAATACTTGAGTAAACGCGAGGTATTAGGCGTAGACATAATTGTATAGTTCCTCAGCTGCAGGAAATGGACTCTGTTCGGCAAACTCGACAGCAGCCTGAATACTGGCTTCAATATCTTGATCAATTTGAGCTTTTTCTTTCTCATCAAGACTTTGACCAAGGGTCACATAGACATCCTTAGCGCGCCACTGCTCACCTTCTTCGAGACTACGATAACCTTGATCGTAATCTTCACAAGGCCCTACGTGTTCGTACCAACGATGGGTATGGCACTCGATAAAGGCAGGACCTGCTTCGGTACGCATGTCATCGATAACCTTTCCTACATGCTCGTGAATAGCCAAAATATCGGGCTCTAAAAAGCGTCTAGCCGGAATACCATAGGTGGCAATACGTTCCGTTAACGTATCGGCGGCCCAACGTTTATGGAGCGGCTCGTGAATAGCAAGACGGTTGTTTTCCACAACAAATAAAATCGGCAACTTGTGTAATGCGGCAAAGTTTATACTTTCGCTAAAGCAACCCTCTTCAGTTGAACCGTCCCCCATAAAAGCCACCACTACATCGTTGCGGCGCTGCTGCTTGATCGCGAGTGCGTGACCGACTGCAACAGGAATCCCGGTACCTACTACAGCAGACATACCGATAACACCTTTACTGGCCTCGACTAAGTGCATAGAGCCAGCTCGGCCTTGTGCACAGCCGGTCTTTTTACCATAAAGCTCAGCCATCATGCTGTTTAGATCTCCGCCTTTGGCGAGATACACCCCATGACCGCGGTAAGTACCAGCGGCGTAATCCGTCTCACGTAAGTGATCAATGACCGCTGCGGCAATGTATTCTTGACCTATCGCTAAATGCACAGGGCTTTTAATTTTATCGGAGGGATAGATTTCAGAGATGACTTCTTCCGCTCTACGAACCAGAGCAATGGAGGCATAAAGCCGTGCTTCCAATGATGAATACTCTGTCATAATGAACCTCTTTATTGTGTCATAACCAGCGTATCGGCCTGACTTTAAGTTTCTAAATTAAAGACGTACTTTTTTACTTAAAATAGTTGTCAAATCAATACCATCCCACACTTTATCAAAGTTTAGAGCGTGACCCATTTGCGCGAATTGACGTACATTTGAACGTGTCATTAATGCGACTTTGGCAGCTCGATCGAGCCCAAAGGCAGTAACAGATTGAATGTGATTGGGCAGTTGTGCGGTTATCGTTGCCAGATCACTACATTGACTTTGCCCAACCACGCCCTTTAGGTGCTGATCACCTCCTAAAATACTTGAGGCCTCAATCACCTTGATATTGCCATAAAACACTTTAACGCCGCCTAGTGCACACAGATATTGGCTAGCGACTAAGCGCTCATTAGCAGGGAAAGCCCCCACTAAACAGGCATCCACTGCTTGCCAAAACTGTTGTTGTAAGGTTTTATCAGTTTGATACCAAAGCACCCATTTCGGCGAGGCACAAGCCTGTTGTTGGTAAGTGCTCACATCACGTGCAAACCCTTCGGCAAGCTTAGGGATTCTCGGAATATCGGCTTCTGTAAGATGGAGTACACTGACCGAATAACGATCTGGAAACACCCACTCTTGCGCCTGGGCTGGCAGTGGCATTTGTCGAATAGACTCAATACTTTGATCACTGCCCCAAAGCATACGTAGTTGACACCAGTGACTGAGTTTTTGTGTTATATCAGAGCGTTTATCATAGCTGATAAAGGCTTGTTCAGAGAGTCCAGCTGTTTGGACATCCAATGATTCCAACAAGGTAAACAAAGCCCGCTGATCGTCGGTCAGTTGCTCGCTTACACGTACCACTGTTTGATTACCCATTAAGTAGGACAATGCCCAACTGTAAGCAAACAATCCTTCAACATTGGAAGGCGACACAATAAATACGCGTCCTACCGGTGCTAGTATTACTTTGTCATCGTTGGCGTATTCTTGCTGCCATTGGCGTAGTTGCGACTCGCGCAACCAAAAGCCTAACGCTGTTAAGGCAGCACTGTAATGCCCCGATAATAATACTTCTGAAAGCCGTACTAAAAACTGAACGCGTTTCTCACTAAAGGGCATTATCTGGGTACGAGACCATTGCAAATAGTCTGGACTTCCCGCCCAAAGCTGTATGTTAGAAGACATCGCTACAACCTCGCACTTCGGTTTTTGGCAAACGCCCTAGCACTTCAAAGTAACGTCCTTTGCGTCCGCATGGGCAATCGCCTTCTCCCAATAGTCGCCCAAGGTCTTCCGTTAAGATAGAGTGGCCTGGATAGCTTTTCGGGATAAAGGACAGCACTTGTATTAAACCGCTTTCGCCGATGTTTTTTACTTCCAACGTCTCTTGATCACGAATAATCACGTCGGCATAACTTGGCGCATGTAGGTGACCTTGCTCGCACTCGACAAACACACTGCCGATCTGCTCGACCATACCATAGAAATTATGGACTGCTACGCCTTCACCCAGCGCTTGGCGCACGGTTGTTTTAAAAGCGTCATTGGAGACCGCTTGATCTTGCAGCTTTTTCCAGCCACCAGAGTGAAACAGCAAGGCTTGGGGCAACAGATTTGATCGATCAGATGCAATCAATGGCTCAATAAAGTGCTGCCATACCATAAAGGTAAAACCAAAAATCAGCACTGGCGCATTGGCATATTTAGCAATAAATTCATCAATGACTGGCCAGTTAGGCGTCATATCTGAATTCAGTGCGTAGGTATGATCTCGCCCTAAAAACGAAAGCCCTTGTACGCCCGCGCCACGGGCAGAAAAACCCGCTTTATCGCCGGTTAAGCCATCATGATCAATGATCAATATTGGGCGGCGCGCTTTACCAGTAAAAGACGACAATAACGAGACTAACACTTTGGACTGCAACGCCGCCGTATCGCGGTCGAGTACGATTTGCGATTTGACTTGGGAGGTGGTGCCCGATGAAGTGAGTGTTTTGAATACATCTTCAGGTTGAGTACTACTCAGACATAACATTTTGAATAAGCGCGCGGCCACAAACGGCACCGCATCTAACGACTCAGCAACCCTAGCTTGTTGACCTTGGCCAGCAAGTAAGTTCGCGTACGGCGCACAATGGGCTTGATGATGCAGCGTCAGTCGATTCAGCTCATCCAGCAACCAAGCCTGCTTTTCCGCTTTGGCAAGACCAAAGACCTCAAGGGATTTCCAATCACTCATAGCCACCTCGCTTCGCGCTTCAGTAAAGGGTAATCCACTTTGCCACTATTGGTATACGGAATCCTGTCGAGCAAAATGAGTTGATAAAACGCTGGATGCACACTGAGCTCTTGTAGATAAGCGACGATTGTTGGTTGATGCTGACAGTCAGCATAGGCAATCACTAATTTGTCTTCTTGCCCTAGACACGCATTTTCAGTCACGCCACGCTGTTTGAGTGTTTCCTCTAGATGGGCAAGACTTATGCGCTTACCCTGCATCTTAATAAAACGGCTTTTACGCCCTGTGATATAGAAGTAACCCTCTGCATCACGCTTAGCAAGGTCACCGGTATGCAGCACAGACTTGCCCTGCCCCAACCCTAAATCAACACGGTTTGCAGCATAGCCCATCATGACATTTTCACCTTGATAGACCAGCTCGCCTTCTTGATTAGGTTCAGTGACTTTAGCGCCATTCTCATCCACCAACGTCAGTTCGCCCCTTGGTACGGATATACCGATGGAACCTAGCTTTTCTAGCAAATAATCAGGAGGCAAATAAGAAATACGTGGCGCCGCTTCGGTCTGCCCATACATCACATAAAAGCGTTGCTGATTGGCTTGGCAGTGCTCAGCAAAGGCTTGTAATACTTCGTTGCGCAGCTTGCCACCCGCTTGGGTAAAAACCTTAAGCGCCGGCAGTGACATGTTGAAAAAGCGTAAACGCTGCAAGGTTTCAAAATGAAACGGCACGCCGGAGAAAGACGTTACGGCCTGCTCTTTCATCAGCGCCCAAAAGGCTTTATCGGTAATGCTTGTCTCAGTAACCACTAGACTCGCCCCTACCCACAGATAGGAATTTAGAATCGACAAGCCAAACGAATAGGTTAACGGTAACGACGTGATTGAGCGCGCGGTACTATCAAGCTCTAAATATTCCACAATGGCGGCGGTGTTAGCATCTAAATTCTGAGCTGAAAGACGCACCATTTTCGGTGAGCCCGTGCTGCCAGAGGTGGACAGCAATAATCTTAAATCGGTATGTGACTGCTGTGTCGTGTTAACAGGGGCCAGTACTGTCACTTGGTTATTGTATAGCAGAAAGTTGGGCTGGTATTCAGCGTATTGCTTAAGCTGCTCGGCGTCACTTATCAGGATCATTGGCGCACGAGCCATCAGACACGCCAAGTAGTCCACGATGGATGCGACGCTATTTTCCATCACCAATGCTACCAGCTGATGAGACGCAAGTTGATTCGCCACCTGCTCAGCTTGCTGTGTTAATTGCTCATAAGAGACAACTTGTTGCCTATCGATTAGCGCAATACCCGTGTGCTGTTTGATTCGTTCGATAAGCTGCATCGTGAGTCCTTAGGGCAACTTCAAGCCGCCATCTACTGAGAGAGTCTGACCTGTCATAAAGCCCGCTTGATCGCTGAGTAAAAAAGCCAAGACCTTAGCAACATCTTCTGGCTGACCTAGGCGTTTTAGTACCGTCGATTGTGCAATCTCGTTACGTTTTTCATCACTTAATTCAGCGATTAGAGGCGTATCAATCACACCCGGTGCAACGGCATTCACGCGAATACCATATTGGCCTAGTTCTTTGGCGAGGGATCTAGCCATCCCCTCAATCGCTGCTTTTGCAGACGAGTAGGCCACCTGTCCAATACTGCCCTGCTGAGCCACCACAGAGGACAGTAAAGTAATCGCCCCCTGCTGCTCTCGCATCATCAGTTTTGAAGACCATTGACTGAGCAAAAAAGCCCCAGTGACATGCTCGTTCAGCATCTTCTGTAGCGCTGAGACATTAGTGAAATGAAACGGTTGAGTAATCATAGAACCGGCACAATGGGCCAATCCATACAGATTCAGGTGATGGTCACGCAGGTAACTGTTCAGCGTTTTAAATGCCATTTTTAAGGCCGTTTCATCGGTCACATCAAAGGGTAACGCGACGCCACCAATCGACTCCGCTACCGCTTTGCAGCTCGCTTCGCTACGACTGTTTACTATAACCAAGTAATCCTGTGCAGCGAGCGTTTGCGCCAAGGCCAGACCAATACCACTGGTGGCCCCAGTGATCAGTACCGCTTTATGTTTTTGCTGTGTCTGGCTCGTTTGGCTCATAACTTACCTTGTGAATCCGTCTTTAAAAGACAACATCGTGCTTTGCCAAAATGTCCTTGGCAATTTTTACTGAACTCATTTCGATGATGTCATCCATATCCAGCATGACATCGAACTCTTTTTCTAACGCCGCTACCAAAACCATATGCGCGACGGAATCCCATTGAGGAATAGTGTTGTATTCTAATGCATCCACCACTTGGCTGGCCTCGATATTTAGGCTTGTTGCAAAGGTTGCGACCAAACGCTCGTTGTTTGTCATATTTGTCTATGCCTACTATTCAAACTGTTTTAAACAAAACGAGACAACAGCGGATATAAACGCTCTCTCGCTTGCTCAAAATCTTGCTGTGTTTTGCTGAGAAAGACCCAGCTTTCATTTTGTTCTACCATACGATAACCAAGGCTTTCATTAAACCGCAGTGCCGCCTGATTGTGCGGCGCCACTTGTGCACTTATACGGGTAATCGGCAGTTGTTCAAAACACCATTCGCTTAAGCCAACCCCTACACAAATGGCGAGCATACTACCACGGTATTTTTCATGGCCTATGTATAACCCAGTGCTTGCACTGTCTGGCTCATCTAATGATGCATTCGCATAACCAATCAATTGATCACGAAACCATAAGGCAAAGTGATAGCGATTCGTTTGTGTAGGTAAACGCTCAAACCATGCCAACTGTTGCTCGACAGAGATTTCGCTCTGATCAACCATCATCAAGCGAATATCGTCACGATTGCGCCACTGGCGTAATTGCTCAATATCGTTATGTTCAATGGCTCGAAACTCAATTTGGTAGCGCTTAAATATCACTGTCATAGTGCTCCAGCAAGGTTTCATTCTTTTATCAAACGAGACGCCAACACGGCTTCAACCACACGTTGCGCGCCTTGTCCGTCAATACAGCGTTCAGCTAACTGAATGCATTCTGCTAAATCGCTTTGCCAAGTTCTTATCACATTATCTACCACTTGATCGATCAAAACCTGTCGTTCATTTGGTAAGCAATCAACAAAATTTGTGGCCGAGCACCAACCTAATAAAGTATGCTCATCAAGTGCATTTTTTTGGTTATCTGCCACTTGAATAAAATGTGTTGGTACCCCCATACAAGCCAGCTCGAACAAGGTGCCGCCTGCTGCTGAAATGGCATAACGACTACGCGCCATCAGCTCAGATACTTGGTTTACACCAATCTGGCATTCCATATGATGTTGTCGGCAATAATCCTGTATTTCTTTAGCATTCTGTACGCCTGAGCCTACCATAATCAGCAGAAATTCAGTAGGAAAGCCTTTTTCAAACAAGGACTTAATAAAAGGTAATGTCAATTCAAGCGGGTCAGTACCACCAAAAGTGAGCAACAGTTTTTGCCGCCCTATTGGATTTACTGCTCGATACTTAGAAAATTGTGGTCGCAGTAGAGCATACTGCCCCCCAGTTAAAGGAAACTGAACTGTTTCTGAGTATCGCAAAGAGAGAGGGTTTAGTAGCCAGCGACAGTTAAAATCACCGCGATTGTTGTTATCGTCTAATACTAGAAGATTAGGATTAAGCTGAAATAATGCATTAATCGCGGCTGCATCATAACCATAATGGTCCAGCACTAAGATATCTGCTTGGTGGGCCAATTCATGCCACTCTGACTCAGACCCAAAAACAAAGTCACCCTCCTTAGAAAAGTCAGCGCATGAGGCATGCACGACAAAGCAAACCTCAGCACCTTGCTCAGAGAAAGCCTCAGCAAGCACTTCACTGCGTACACGATGCCCCATACCGATATGTACGGAAGCATCGGCGCGAATGACTACGTTTAGTCGAGAATATCCCATGATAATGGCTGGCCTAACTGAACATCAGCACTTAACGTGCGACCAATGACTTCATTCCAGTGCTTTGGCGCCAAACCCAATGAAGGTCGAATGATTTTAATATGCTCGGGGCGAAGCAAAGTGCCTGCCGGCAGGTCTTGGGCAATATAAATCGATCGTCGGTATTTTTTGGCTTTTTGTTCTGCATCCGAACCACCGTACATAATAGAGCCAATGGCCGTATAAGCTTGATGACAAGCCTCCACCAACGCCGCCATTTCACCGGGTTCCATAGAAAACTCGGCATCTACGCCGCCTGCAGAACGATCTAACACAAAGTGCTTTTCAATGACTGTCGCCCCAAACGCAATCGAAGCAACAGACGCCCCAATACCACGAGTATGATCTGACAACCCTACTCGACAATCAAAGCGCTTCGCTAAATCTGGAATCGTCGCTAAGTTGGAGTCTGCCATATTGGCAGGATAGGTACTGGTACATTTTAATAATACTAACTCGGCATCACTGATATGTCGGAAAGCCGCAACGGCCTCTTCGATTTCTTCGAGAGAAGCCATGCCAGTAGACATAATCGTCGGCTTACCGGTCACAGCAATCTTTTGAATCAAAGGAATATCAGTTAGCTCAAACGAGGCTACTTTGTAAAGAGGTACATTCAGACTTTCAAGAAACTCAACCGCCGACGCATCAAACGGGGAACTAAAGGCTACTAGGCCAAGCGATTTAGCGTACTCAAACAACGGCTGATGCCATTCCCAAGGCGTGCAAGCTTTGCCGTACAAATCATATAGGTTTTGCCCTTGCCACAGGCTATCCGCCTCACCAATCATGAACTCTTCGTTACGCACATTCAGTGTCATGGTATCTGCGGTATAGGTTTGCAGCTTTATCGCATCCACGCCTGCTTCCGCGGCCGCTTTAATCATAGCCTTGGCTGTATCAAAATCTTGGTCGTGATTGCCAGATAGCTCGGCAATGATAAAAGGACTGTTAAGCATTACATTAACCATTATAATAATTTTTTAAATGTTCGTTACCTTCGTCTATCGTATCTGCTGCTTTCTCAAGCATGGATGGCATTTCATCTAAAAACTCTTGCCATATAGAAAAAATAGCTTCTGCTGCACTTACCGAGCTAACTTCATCTTCAATACTGTATAGCGCAGAGAGCATGTAAAACGCGGCATACGTAAAGGACCCTTTCATCAAATCATAGATATAACGATGTTGAGTGGCTTTTAGGAAATAAATAGAGCGGTGACAACGCCATAGCATCTGACACACTTCTTCTCTCGATTTGTATTGAGACTCCCAAGACGTATAAAGCGATTTTATGACCTTTAGACAATCCGACATATGCAGAGATTCATTTGCTGTTTTGGATCGAATACTGTCAGGCTCACGTATCGTCCGAATATCGAAGAGAGTTTTCATCAATACATCACGATCTATTTCTTCGTCAAGTATGAGCACATCATCAATATCAAGCGCTTTAGCACCTTCAATTTTGGCCCCATCTGAAAGATTAAAGCAGCTAAAATTTTTACGTTTATTTAGAGTTTTCAGAAGGCTGCCTAGCTGTACTCTAGACAGATTCATCTCATTAGTAGAATATATTAAATCTCCAAAATTACCTATCAACTTTAACAGTCCACGCCTATTTTTAAATGACTGAAAACCTGTTTCTTTACCATCTTTGTAATAACCACTGTGCTTAGAATGATGAGAGCCACTGTCTTTATAGCCGTTATCCACCCCAGCAAAGTAGAGGTTATTAAAACCAAATAAAGAACAATAGGATAAAGCTAAGTTCGCTACAAAGGGTCCAGAGTTATTCATATTTGCATAATGATAACCAACATTTGCCACTTCGGTTCCGATCAAGGTTGCAATGGCTTCTCCTGGTTTCCCTCCCATCACGACCTTATCAAAGTATTGATAAAAGCTAGGATGCATCACATCAACGGTCAAGCCAACAATATCTTTTAAGTAATCTGAATTTAAAAACTCAAATTTATCCACCGTTTGCTTCATACGCTCAACATCGACCTGAAAGTCCGGCTTAATTCCTACTCGATTTAACGTATTAATGGTTGAACCACAACAAATAACAATAATACTCTCACGGTGCTCTTTTATTAGATCAATTACATTATCCAGCGACGGGCCATTACCAACAATAAACACAGGTGTATCTTGAATCCATCTAGGTAAGTCTTTTTTGTTCTCTACGGGAACAGCAGCAATTCTTCGATTAGTTTGAGGAACAAGACCTTGTGCAATCCCCATTAACGCGTCATCAAAAAAGCCCCACCCCATTGCTTGTCTAGGGAAGGTTTCGGCAAACTCATTCATAGCTTTTAAATTCAGTTCACTTCTATGAGCAGTATATAGATATGTTTTGGGTGCCCAGAAATATCCATTTTCTTCAAGTTGAATAAGGTACTTATCTAAAAGATTTTCTGGTTCAACACCAATTAAAAAGTTTAAGGTGTGCCCATCCGCATTAAACTTATCAAAGATAGAGATCCAATCAATTGAGAATAAAGAATAATAGAAAAAGTCAGAATTTCTTTCGTATATGTAAAGATGTTTTACCGTAATCGAGTCCAAAAGCACTTCTAGCTGATAACCTAACTCTAAACCAAACATTAGCATAGCAGGAACATAAGCAGGAGTTTCTAATAACTCTTGATTTTTTTCCTGCTCCGAGTGCAGAATTTCACTCATTTTATTACAGTATTGAACATGCTTAGAAAAGTGGGCCTGATTTCTAGCTATCGTTAGGCTGCTAGTCTTTGGCTTTTTTAAATAGTTCGAAACACGTTCACGTGCAAGCTCTTTGGGGTTTGAGTTGAATATTGAACACCCTGCTTCTTTATCAATCAGGTTAAGGTCGCCACTTTCTTCTAGATAGACATACTTATTAGTAGGCGTATAATCTTTGAAATTCTCATATATATGAGGCATGACTTTTTCAAAATGCGACATATTAGCAATGTAACGCTCTGAGAACTCTAGATCTTTAGCTTTTAGCCGTTCAACACCTTTTTGATAAAACTCCAAAAAATCGCTACCCACCTTTAGAGTTTTGGAAATTTCATCCTGCACTGTTTTGCACACCTTTGTATTGCCTTACTTTTTTCTTGGCTGAACTTCGACCTTTTAACTCTTCAAGTGTCTCTTCTCGAATAGCTTTAATAGAGAGCATCACATCATAATGAGTTTGGGAAAATGATACGAACGCTTGCTTTTCGTCATCGTTCATAATAGAAACGTCTAGAGCATGAATAAAATCATGCTTTGCATTCAGTACATCCTGCAGCTCTTCAAAACTTTGCGCCGACGATAAGGCTTTGAGCTGAGTTTCTAGTAAAGTCAACTCTACAAGAAGCGATGATTCTGGCATCACGCCGTCCCAAGTCGCTGCTCTGCTTGCATGGCATAAGCCTCTTGCTTAGCCGCTTCACCGATTTGATCCCAAGCCGACTTTATCTCAAGCATCAGACGAATCACTTCATCTATTTTACTAGTGTCCATTTTTAAACTGGCTTGATGAATTAAACCAATCATATAATCGTATAAAGCATCTAGGTTATCGACTAATTCAGGGTTCGCATCACGATCTAACGAGTCTCTCAAAGCATTAATAATTTCCACAACACGCGTAAGGGTTGTCGATTTTGCCTCAAGATCACGTCGCTCAATAAAGCCTTTACTCAAAGACAATCGCTCTAAAGCACCTTGCATCAAAAGCTGTATCACTCGATGCGGGTCAGCTCCAGCAAGGTCGGCTTTTAATGAGCCTTTTTTATACGCATTAATAGCTTTATTTCCGTACATAAACACCTCTATACCTAGCTATTATTTAAGTTGCTTAGCTGCGTGATTAAATAGTTGCCATTTGACGACATGCTGGCAAGTAGGCCATCCAACGTCGTAAACTTGTCACGCAATTGTTGCTCGTAAAGATCCATCCGATACTCATAATTTTCTAGCTGGTCTTTGGTTTTATCAACCGAATCTTGAGAAGAAGTGCTCATGTCTTTCAACAAGCCACCTGAGCCAGTGAAGTTACTCAAATAGTCTTCCATGATACTGGCCAAACCGTTCTCAGCAGAGAACAACGTCGCCACATCATCGTAGCTTTCATCCATCGCTTCATCAAATTTCGTCGTATCTAATGAC
Source organism: Marinomonas gallaica (assembly GCF_001639745.1). Taxonomy (GTDB): domain Bacteria; phylum Pseudomonadota; class Gammaproteobacteria; order Pseudomonadales; family Marinomonadaceae; genus Marinomonas; species Marinomonas gallaica. The sequence goes on along the minus strand of NZ_LTAX01000004.1, from coordinate 125,263 downwards.
AAAAAGCTGTTGTCATCCATTTCTATGCCAAGATCAAATATAGAGCTTAGAGCACCAGAATCAGAAAATGTCGTCATCAAATCAGCGTTCAAGGAAGACTCTAATCCACGAATAAGACTACTACCATTCAATACTGCGCCTGTCGCGGTATAGGAATCAAATTTTGTCAGCAACGCATTGTAGGACTCAATGAAGCTTTCTAAAGTCTCTTTGACTGTATTGGTATCAAAATCTACCGTTGTCTTTGCCGTTTCTGGATTACCTGTACCATCGTCTTGAGACTTAGCAAGTGCCTTAATCGTCAAGCCTGAGACAGCCCCTTCGAATGTGTTGCTGGTACTGTTAATGGTAATACCGTCGACTTCAATAATTGCATCAAGCGCTTCAGAACCCGCCGCAATACTCAGGCCTGCAGGACCTGCTCCAGTCGCAACAGACGACAAACTGTCTAGGGAAGCATCTGTATTACTCACTGCTAGGTCATTGCCTGTACCCGTTACATCTGAGTTCAGGGTTAAATAGACATCGCCATTGCCATTATCAACAAGGTTTGCCGACACACCAAAATTATCAGATGCATCGTTAATTTGTTCACGCAGTTCGGAAAGGGTTGTATCAGCTGCCACGTTAATCGTAAATGTTTCGCTGCCAGCCGTAAATGTCATGTCACCACCTACAGCGGTAACAACATCGTCAGGTGTAGAAAATGAGCCTGCCGCAGAGACACTACGTGACCCCTGTGCAAGTTGCGAAACAGAGATATTATAAGAACCGTTTGAAGAGCTACTGTCCGATGTTACAGAAACGATATCGCCTGATTCAGGCTGAGTAGTGGTTGCTGTACGCCCAGTAAAAAGAGATTCATCACTTAGCTTTTCAACAGCGTCTTCAAAAGACTCTAGTGCGGATTTGATGGTTCCGTAAGCGGACACTTCAGCTTGGAAGTCTTTGACTTTATCATTGTATGCAGCCACTTTTGTATCGCGCTGGACACTGACCATATTCTTAACGAGTGACTCTAAATCTAACCCAGAACCCACCCCTAGTGATGTGACTGACATAACCCCTCTCTTTCAGCTTATACAGCTGACTCACACTTGACTGTTTACTAAATTACCCTTTAGATCATTTAGCTCACCAAAAATACCATCGAGTCGTTTTGACATTTCTAAAAATTCTTCTGTAGGGATCTGCCTGACCAAATCACCTGTCTCTTGATCAATCACTTTGACTACGTTGTTCTCACCGTCTTCAGTTTTCTCAAAAGATAAACCAACACTTAGCTGTCGCATTTTGACATTGATGTCCTCAACATCTTGCGTATCAACAAACGGCTTATTGGACTCACTGTTAGCAAAACCATTGCCAGAATTTTTTGGATCTGAGCTAGTACTTGTATCGGCTGCCTCATTAACAACTTTAGCTTCTTTTTGGCGGGACACTATGAGTTCTTGATCAAGTATTTGAGCAGATTGGTTACTCTGAAAGCCCCCAAATGAAGCCTTAGATAAATCAGAAGGAATAGACATGGATATTCTCCCAAATAAAAAAGCTGGAGTGACACCCCAGCTTTTCAGACATCACTCTATTGAACTTAGCCTAATAATGATAGCGCAGTTTGAGGACGTTGGTTAGCCTGAGCCAGAATAGATGAGCTTGCTTGTTGCAAAATCTGTGCGCTGGTCAATGCAGCAGTTTCTGTTGCGAAATCTGTATCACGAATACGTGAACGTGCAGCGGAAACGTTTTCAGATATGTTGCTCAAGTTACTAATCGTTGAACTGAAACGGTTTTGCACCGCACCCAACTCAGCACGCTTAGAGTCAACCGTTGCAATCATAGTATCCAAAATCGCAACCATACTTTGCGCATTGGCTGCTGTTGAAACAGATATAGTATCTTTTGAAACTTGTGTAGTAGCTTGATCAGATAGTCCAGACACTGTCATCCCGCCGTTTCCAGCAAAATCAACAGAGTTAGCCGCACCGCCATTTGCTAATGAGAAACTAATCGTTTGGTTAGCATCCGCACCCACTTGGAAGGTACCAGTGTAAGTACCATCTAATAGGTTTTGTCCACCGAATGTTGTATCTGATGCAACTCGGTTGATCTCTTCAGACAAGGCAGTCACTTCTTGCTGCAACGCCACACGGTCTTTATCTGTGTTAGATCCGTTTGCAGATTGCAGTGCTAACGTACGCATACGCTGAAGCATGTTAGTGGTTTCGTCCATCGCGCCTTCTGCTGTTTGCGCCAAAGAGATACCGTCGTTTGCATTTCGAACCGCTTGATTCAAACCATTCACCTGAGAAGTCAAACGGTTTGAGATTTGAAGACCTGCTGCATCATCTGCTGCGCTGTTGATACGCATACCAGAAGATAAACGTTGGTAAGCAGTATCAAGCTGATTACCGGTTTTCATCATCTGATTCTGAGCGTTCAGGGAAGATGTATTAGTATTTACATATAAAGCCATAATAGCCTCCTAGTTTCGCCATTTAGGCCTGCCGCCAAGCAGAACCTTTAATCGGTGGAGTGATCGCCAAATCAACTAACACCTTAAACCTCTTGTAGTCGTTAACGGCTTACTCGAACATAGCTTTAGCTTTTTTTTGAATTTTTTTTCCGCTTTCGGCAAAAAAAATCCTACTCCACGGCAAACTATTGATCTTTATATCTTTTTCAGTCTTAACTAAATTATAAAAAAGCACGTATTTAACACACTTCTTCCTTCCATTTAATACCTTTTTACTTGGCACGCCCTTTGCTCTATAAATACCGGAAGCTCGCCAAGCTTCCATAAAAAAAGCCAAGTGCGCTAACACTTGGCTCAAAAATCACTTCTAGGAGAAAGAAGCGAAACGTTTCGAATACCTTCGCCAAAACCTCTTACCTCCGGTATTCGAAATTTGCTTCATATCACGAGCGGCCTGATCAGCCGCTCTTTTTTTAACTATTATTAGCCTCCAAGTAAAGACAAGGCGGTTTGTGGACGCTGATTAGCCTGCGCTAGGATAGTAGAGCTTGCTTGCTGTAAGATCTGAGCACTGGTCAATGCGGCGGTCTCTGTTGCGAAATCTGTATCACGAATTCGTGAACGGGCTGCCGATACGTTTTCTGATATATTGCTTAGGTTACTAATTGTTGAACTAAATCGGTTTTGAACCGCACCGAGCTCTGCTCGTTTAGAGTCTACCGCGGCAATCATGGTATCCAAGATCGCAATCATACTTTGTGCATTAACCGCAGAAGAAATCGATGCGCTGTCTTTAGTGACTTGTACTGAAGCCTGATCTGACAAACCAGACATAGTCATACCGCCGTTACCAGCGAAGTCGATAGAACCCGCCGCACCACCTGCAGCCAGAGAGAAACTAATTGTTTGGTTGGAGTCTGCACCCACTTGGAATGTACCGGTATAAGTACCATCTAGAAGGTTTTGCCCACCAAATGTTGTTGTATCCGCAACACGGTTGATCTCTTCTGATAATTGACTCATTTCTTGCTGAAGCGCTACACGGTCTTTATCTGTGTTAGAGCCGTTAGCAGACTGAATAGCTAGCGTACGCATACGCTGTAGCATATTGGTCGTTTCATCCAATGCACCCTCTGCTGTTTGCGCAAGAGAGATACCATCGTTTGCATTTCGAACCGCCTGGTTCAGACCGTTAACCTGCGATGTCAAACGGTTAGAAATTTGAAGACCTGCTGCATCATCCGCTGCACTGTTAATTCGAAGACCAGAGGACAAACGCTGATAAGCAGTATCAAGCTGGTTACCCGTTTTCATCATCTGGTTCTGAGCATTCAAAGAAGATGTATTAGTATTTACATATAAAGCCATGATTAAGTTCTCCTAGAAACGTAATTTTTAACTGCAACCATTTGATTTAATTAGTTATTTGGCTGCATCTTGCATACTTTTGTTATCGTCACTCTTGAAAAAACCTTTAACTCTTTTTTTGATTTTTTTTTAGTTTTAATAAACGATTAAAATATGCGTTGCTGTCACTACATTTACGGTCAGAAAAACAAAACCTTTAGAAAAATTAGCCAATATGATCAATAAAACGTAAACCGTAAGATGAAGGAGATACTGTTCTTGCAATAAGAACATCTTCTCCCTTATCAATAGGTAAATCTGTTGGAGGAATAAATGTCTTTGAGGTCAAGCTATACACCTGCCTTATCAATGATGGCTCAAGCGCATTGTTTAGGGTTAAAACAAAAGCTAAACGCCCATTACTTAGCTCGACGCAGGAGCCTACAGGCACACTTCCAAGGCTATTCACAAAGATAGACATAAGCTTTGGATCAAACGCTAAACCTGATTCGATCTGTATTTTATCCAGCGCTTCAACGGGTGTCAGTGCTTGACGGTGAGACTGCTCAGATGTCAAAGAATCATAGGCATCAACAATAGCGCCAATTTTGCCATACACTGATATTTCATGATCGATTTTACCTTGAGGATAACCTGAGCCATCCATACGCTCATGGTGCTCCCACAGCATCTGATAAATCACTTTAGGAACATTATCATTAGAGTTTAGTAACACCTCACCAAAGTTTAAATGCCTACGAACCAGCTGAAACTCCGCTTCAGTGAGTTTGCCTGTTTTTTTGGTAATGAGTTCAGGTAGCTTGAAGCGCCCCAAATCGAACAGCAGAGCGCCTAGTGTCATCACGTGAACAAAACGTTCGTCTAGCTGCAGAGCCCTGCCCATATGGCACGCTAAAATAGCACAGGCAACGCCATGCTGAGCAATATAGTCATCTGTATCTTGTATATGTCGCACTGCAAGCAATGCATTAGGATTACGCTCATAAGAGAGATTCAGCTTATGACAGTACTTATGAAAAGCATCCAAGTCTAATTGCCGTCCTGCAAAGACAGCTTTAACTTGCTTAGTAATGAGTTCCACACCTTGCGACATCAAACCTAAGGCAGTTTGGACCTCCTTCGCAAACGTTACGGGCTCTATAACAGGCTTCGCAAGCGCTTGAGATTGCTCTACTGCATTAGTGGAAGGTAAAGATAGCGCTGACTCAAAAGGCTCAAGTGAATCCACTTTCCCTTCTTTATAACTCAACACGTAATCTCGCGTATTATCATTAAGCAGTTGTCGAAAGTATTGATAAAGGCTGTGTTTTTTTGAGAGAAGCTCGCGAGGCAACTTTGAAAATTGTGCCCCCTCCAAACGACGAACACCTACAACAGATTTTCCAAAAGCCAAAGAGAAGCATAATAAAATCAACTTGTCTTCGGCCTCATAACGGCGCTCATACTCAGTAATGGCAGTGGGTTGCTCGTAAAAGGATGGATCGTGTGGGAGCATGCGATTTTCTAAGGCGCCCTTTAACCCTGAAAGAGCCACCTGACGAATAGCAATACTGACTATATGATGTTTTTCACCATGCTTTTCAATCAAATTACCAACACGAGCAGTACCTAGCACTTGGCTATGTAGACCTAACGTATCGACCAATTCAAACGCATTAAAATAACCAAAATCGATATTTACGCCAAACAAGCTTAAAACATCGAACGTTGCCATGGTATTTCCCTAGACCATTACAGTGAGTTAAACAATGATAAGGAGCTAATACGCTGGAACAATAACTGGGATGCTTCCAAAGCCGTCTTGCTAAGCTCAAGCTCAGTCGTTGCCTTGTAAACGTTTAGCCCACCAATGTTCTCTTGAGCAATTTGATTAAAAGTTTTCTTAGACGTACTGTACTCTGTTCGGTTGTCAATCGTGTTGATACGCGAACCAACAGATGACGAAGCGGTGGCAATATTTGACTGGGTATTCTCAATACTCGTGAATGCGTTTAAGCGCGCCTCATTCTTTTGTTGAGGCGTTAAATTTGGATCGCGCAACGCATCAATAGCCGATTGAACTTGGTTTATGACGTTGTCACGTGTAGGCTGATCCAAGCTAAAATTCACCGTACTGCCGACGGCACCTGTTAACGTGAACTCCATGCCATTAAATGTAACAGGCTCACCTGATACAAAATCACCTGATGCAAGAACGTTACCGGAACTGTCTTGAAATGAAAACTGATCCGGAGCACCTGCTGTCGTAGTGAGCGTAAAGTCATTGGGAGACGGTACAACACCTAGTGACGGATTCACATACTGACTGTTGATAAAATCATCGTAGGCGCCTTGATCTTCAACTCGATAGGAAAGCGATGCCGTTCCAGCGGAGGAAGCAGCAGAAAACGTATTTCGCGTCCAAGCGTCTTGAAAGACTTTCTTACCCGAATCATTTGTCGCGACAGAAACATTATCACCAATTTGAGCGTTTTTTTGCGCCTCATTGCCAGCATATTGAAAGGCACCACTAGCGTCTTTTACAAAAGCAGGCGAATTAGCATTTGTCCCAGCAAAAATGTATTTACCATTTGAATCTTGGGAATTCATCAAATCTGCCGCGGAAGCCAGCAAGTTTTCCATTTCACCTGCCAAGGTATCCAAATCAACCTGGGAATTAGCACCATTATTACTTTGGATCATTCGCTTATTGATTTCATCTAGTGTGCTATTCAAGCTCTCAAGTGCTACCGACTCATACTCCAAAGCATTGGTAGCCAAGGTCATATTCTTTTCGTATTGCTCCAGTAACTTTGTATCAGCGCCATAGCGCAACAACTGCCCTGCGCCATTAGGATCATCACTTGGGCGAACAATATCCGATTGCTCGGCAATTTTTTCCTGAACCTTTAAGTAGCGCTCATTTGCCTTCGACATAGACAGTTCAGATTGATTAAAAATCAGGTTTGTAGTAACTCGCATAATTTACCTACCTCAGCGCACTAATAAGCGTTGAAAATGTACTTTGGGCGGCCGTCAACACCTGAGCAGAAGCCGTATAGGACTGCTGGAATCGTATTAAATTGACAGCTTCTTCATCTAAACTCACTGCTGATACTTGATCTCGTGCCGCAACCGATTGATTCATGACCACTTCACTCGAGCTGGAGTTCGTTTTTAGCGAAGCAGTTAAACTACCTACTTCTGTGACTAACGACGAAAAAGCAGCTGAATAAGATCGCGTTCCACCAACTGTCGACTCATTCTGCAAGTTAGCTAATATTAAGCCATTAAAGTTATCTGACTCGCCATCTGCATTAAAGCCGATTGAAAAGCTATCGCCTGGTTTGGGAGGGCCGTCTAGATTGATATCAAATCCTGCTCCCGCTGCTAACCCTAATTCCTCTAAAATATCAGTATAGTCGGTCAATGTTTGAGGGCCAGCAAGGATGTTCGCTGGAGCATTACCATCGTATACGGTCACATCACCGTTGGCGTCAAATGACAGTGATTGAGGCGCATAATTATATAGACCACCACTTTGAGTAAAAGCCGAAGCAGATGGATCAGTACTCGTAATAGACGAAATACTAATCGATGCTTCGGATAAATTCTGATCACCGCGGGATACGGAAATTGGTGCCGCCAAAGCAAAATCATCGCCACTACGAGCGCTTAAACGCAGTGATGACGCCGCACTTTTCGTTGGCACAAATTGGAATCGATCATCTGACGAATAATTCGCAGGCGAGTTAATTTGAATATCTACACCAAATTCCGGAACCGTAAAATAATCACCTGACGCTGCAGCAGAAATATCAATTGCGCCTGACTCTCTTGAAATACGGCCTTGATCGTCGTAGGTGACCACCTTAAATTCCGTAGGAGAATTCATTACCACTTCATAAGTGTCCGTCGTGATCTCACTCGAAGCACCTGGCGTGACTCGAACTGCAATATTAGCCGAAGCATCATTATTATTTGGGTTGTTTACAGTGTTGATCGGGTCCGTTGAAAACAAGTTAATGCCGTATTCACCATTGAAATCTAGGCCTAACTGGTTTTGCTGATTCATTGTGTCAGTTAACACTAACGCTTGCTGACCCAACATACGTTCAGCGGTGGTAACAAATTCATTTCTAAAAGCTATTAACCCCCCCATAGAACCGCCAAGCTCATCAGTGGGAATATTGACTTCGTAACGACCAAAGCTTAACTCGATTCCTATTGGTGCATCAGGATTCTTGGGATTGCTCGTTAACGCTAGTTCATTATTACCATCTTGCAGAACCAAAGGCTGCCCAGAGCTCAAATTCACTGTCATCAGCTTATTGTCATCGTATTTTACTTTCACGTCGAGAAAACTAGAGAGCTCTTTAACCAGCTGCTCCTGCTGATCACGTAACTCATTCGCTGAGTTTTGTGTCGTCGACTCAAGTTTAAATATTTGCTTATTTAACGATGCAATTTGCTCGGTAATATTATTGATGCTATCGACATTCGTAGAAATCTCATCGCTCGCCAACTCGCGCTGGTTAGATACATAACCTGACAATTCGTTGTACTGAGCAACCATTTCACGGAAACTAGAATATGCATGAGCTCGGGAAGCACTATCGGTTGGATCACTGTTTGCTTTCTGCAAAGAGCTAAAGGCATTGTCTAAGTAGCTACTAATCGAGACACTTTCCTCTCCCACAATGGAGTCAAATGACGACATCATTGAATGGTAGCTCTCATAATAACTATGGTTAGAAGTATCACTCCACACTTGCTGGTTAAGGTACTGATTCACAATCCGATCGGTATTTTGAACCAGCACTCCGCCACCGGAGCGACTGACCGTCGCGGTATTTTGACGACTGTATCCTTCCGTATCCACGTTTGCGGTGTTTTGACCTGTCGTCGTAATACGTGCTGTACTCGACTGCAAACCGGACAAACCAATGGAATATAGACTAGACATGCTATCAACCTCTTAGATACAAAAACGCGAGTGCGTATACTTCTATATCGACAGTTGATGCAATTACTTTACCAGAATTGAATTTAATCTAAAAATAAACCAAACGCTCTAAAATGAAACGCTCAAGCTATTGTTATAAAAGAGATTTAAACCACTTACTTGATAAGATATTGGAAATCTTATCGGCATAGTTTGGGTCTGTAGCATAACCGCCTTTCTGCAAATAAGCGGCAAACATTGCCGCATCATCCCCTGCTTGCAGGGCATTTTGGTACCGTTCACTGGTTTGTAGAAAATTGGCATAATCATCAAAACTATGCTCGAAAGAATCATAGGCACGAAACGCTGCTTTTTCTTTCTGGGCTACGCCATCGCGAAACTCAAGCGTATTTACTGTTGCTCGATCCCCCGACCAACGCTGATCTGCTTTAATCCCAAACAGGTTATAACTAGGACTACCATCAAATTTAGCAATTGGATGTTTCCCCCAGCCTGTCTCTAACGCCGCCTGAGCCAATATTGCTTTTGGATCAACACCTAGCTTTTCACCGGCTTTCTGAGCATGAGGCCAAAGCGTCTCGACAAAGCGATCTGGCGAATCAAATGCGACATCTTTAGCGGATACTGATGATGACGAAATTGGCGTTTGAACTGCACCCGTAAAATCTTCCGCGGCTTTTTTGGCAACCGCTCGAATGCGTTCCGCATCGAGCGTAGGCAAGCTACGCAAGAAGTGAGTTTCTGAATCTGAGGCGTCATTCAGATCAGGGCTAGAAACACCTGATCCTTGCCCCTGTAGCTGTCGAATTAAAGACTCTGATATACCAATACCTCCAGCATTCGCTAAGGACTGGGCCATCTGAGTATCCATCATCTCGGTATATTGTTTGGTTTGCGTGCTATCGAATAACCCCCCACCAATATTCTCATTGGCTTCACGCATATTCTTAAACATCATATTAATAAAGATGGCTTCGAATTCTTGAGCAACCTTTTTAAGCGCTGCATCCGGGTCTTGTTGCGCTTGACGCTTTAAACTAGCAAGAGAGTTAAAGTCCGCAAAGAATGCATTATTATCGATTCTGCTCATCATTCCCCCTAGATAACAACCAAGTCTGCGTTGAGCGCACCAGCCTGCTTTAGCCCTTCCAAAATGGCCATCACATCACCCGGTGCAGCCCCCACTTGATTAACGGCTCGAACAATATCATTTAACGAAGCACCTTGTGTGAAGACAAACATATGGCCACTTTCTTCGTCTGTCTCTATCTCTTGTCGAGGGGCCAGCTCTTGACCGGCACCAGGCAGGATACCAGGTTGCCCTATTTCAGGATTTGACTTGATTGTAACAGTGAGACTGCCGTGGGTAACCGCTGCAGGTGAAACCGTTACATCTTGCCCAATAATAATGGTGCCAGTACGTGAGTTGACGACAATTTTCGCCCGTTCACGACCAAGCTCAACCTCGAGATTTTCTAGGATAGATAAAAAAGTAACTCGCTGGGAGGGGTCACGCGGCGCGGTAACACGAACGGAGGTCGCGTCTAAAGATTGAGCGACACCAGGGCCTAGCAATCCATTGATTTTATCAGCCACTTGTTTCGCCGTTGTAAAGTCTGGGCGATTTAAATTAAACGTTAACGTATCGCCACGATTAAAACTGTTGGCGACCGCTTTCTCTACACTCGCACCATTCGGAATACGCGCCACTGTTGGCGTCGTAATTGACTGACGAGATCCATCAGCTCCGCCGGTCCCAAGACCGCCAACGACAAGATTGCCTTGAGCAATCGCATAAACTTGGCCATCGGCACCTTTCAAAGCGGACAACAGTAGTGTTCCACCTCGTAATGAGCTGGCGTTACCTAAGGAAGACACCGTGACATCAATCGACTGCCCTGGCTTAGAAAATGGCGGCAAAGTCGCCGTCAATGATACCGCGGCAACATTATCAGAGTCGGTATTCGCTCCATCCGGTAGATTAATACCAAACTGATTTAGCATACTAATGAAGCTTTGATTGGTAAAATCGGTATCGTCGCCCGTGCCATTCAAACCAATCACCAACCCATAGCCAAACAATTGGTTTTCGCGCACTCCTGCCACACTTGCAATGTCTTTAAGACGCTCGGCCACCGCCTCACTCGTAAAGATCATCAATATTAGTGTTAAGCAAAAGGTCTTCATGTTCACGTTCTCTTTATAATTAGAAAGGCCACCAGCTTGTATTAATCGCTCGTGTTAACCAACCCTGTTCACTACCAGATGCCAGCTCACCCGTACCAGAGTAAGCGATTCGTGCGTCGGCTAACCGAGTAGACTCTACCGTGTTGTCAGAGCTTATATCTTCCTCTCGAACAAGACCAGATAAACGAATGTATTCCTGACCACGATTCAAGGTAATCCACTTCTCACCTCTTACCGCTAGCAACCCATTTGGATACACTTCATAAACTGTTACGGTAATACTACCAGACAGACTGTTACTTTGATTGGCATTCGCGTTACCCGAGAAATCACTGTTCATACCAGGCAAGCTTGTATCTAAGCCAATTGGCAACCCTAAAATCGTAGGGTTTTGAATCGTTGCAGAAGAAGATTTTGAAACCGATGCCGCATTCGTTTTCGTAGAGCTGGTACTTTCGGACAAACTCACCGTCAGAATATCTCCTACTTGACGCGCTTTTTTGTCACCAAAAAATACGTCACCCATGCCCGCTTGGTAAATCCCACCGTCGCTGGTTTGTGTGTACTGAATGGATGGCTGAATGACAGGCGCGTAATAAGGATCATCCGAAACCGGCGCAGGTTCCACCGCCGCACACCCCACCAACACCAATGGAAATAACGCAAACAAGTAACGCATCGGATAAAACCTCTACAACTGTTGATTAACGAAACTAAGCATACCATCTGCAGCGGAAATCACTTTCGAGTTCATTTCGTAAGCACGCTGTGTGGTAATCATATTGACCAGCTCTTCAATCGAGTTCACGTTAGACGATTCAAGCATCCCTTGACTTAATGAGCCCAAACCATCCAACCCAGGCACTCCAACAATCGGCGCACCGCTTGCTGTGGTTTCACCATAAAGGTTACTGCCTAGAAAATTTAGACCCGTAGGGTTAATAAAGTTAGCGATATTAAGAGCGCCCACTTCTTCCATGTCTGTTTGCCCAGCTCTGAGCACAGATACTATCCCATCTTCGGCAATATTGATTTCAACCACATCAGAATCGATCGATATACCAGGCTCAATCAATAAACCACTTGAATCCACCAAATCACCGTTACTGTTTAATTGAAACTGGCCATCACGGGTATAAGCCATCGTGCCGTCCGGCTGAACCACTTGAAAAAAGCCTGCACCTTGTATCGCCACATCAAGCTGACGGTCCGTGATGTTGTAATCACCTTCTTCAAAGTTCTTTTGCGTTCCGGTCACACGCACACCCGCCCCCATCTGCAATCCTGATGGCAGCTCTGTGTTTTGCGAAGACAACCCACCAGGCGCTCTCAGTGTTTGATACATGAGGTTTTCAAATACCGCACGGTCCTTTTTAAACGCCGTTGTCGATACGTTAGCTAGATTGTTGGAAATCGTGGACAATTGTTTGTCCATCGCAGACAAACCGGTTTTGGCAACCCATAGTGCTGAATGCATTGTGTGCTCCTTATCTTTTTAGAATCGCTAGCTTATTAGCTACGTTCAAGAATTCGTGCCGATGCGTTTTCATTCTCACGCACAGTATTCATAACTTTGATGTTCATTTCGAAGCGGCGTGACAACTCCATGATGCTGGTCATCTCTTCAACGGCGTTAACATTACTGCCTTCTAAAAAACCGGAAATCACTTGAACGTTGTTATCCGCAAGCAGCATCTCGCCGCTTTTAGTACGCACCAAACCATCCTCACCCTTCGTTAGCATTTCAGGGTCCGCAGAAACAAGTTTCAAACGGTTTAATGCTGTCATCTGAGTACCGTCACCGCCCTGAGGAATAATCGAAATGGTGCCATCCTCACTGACAGCAATCTCGTCGAGTGGTGGTAAAAAAATAGGGCCAGCCGCTCCAACTACGGGCAACCCTGTCCCAGTGACCAACTGACCTGAAACGGTAAGCTGCAAATCTCCTGAGCGGGTATACACTTCTTGTCCTGTTGCATCCAGAGCCGCAATAAAGCCTTTTCCTTGAACAGCTACATCCATCGCCCTGCCAGTTTGTTGCATAGGCCCAGTGTCGAAATTTGTTCCAGGGTTTTCAGTCATGGCATAAACCCTTGAAGGGTGAAAATCACCATTTACCTGCATAGAGCGCGCTTGTTCAAAATCAGAACGAAAGCCAGTTGTAGAGACGTTTGCTAAGTTGTTGGCATGAATGGCTTGAGCATTCATTACTTGGGTGCCACCACTCATTGCTAAATACAGTGCTCTGTCCATATCCTAATTCACTCTTCAAACTGCGTTTAAATTCGCTTATAGGGAATGTGTAACAAATTACGTGCCAAGTTCACAAACAAAAGTGACAGACACAAAAAAGCCCAGCATAGGCTGGGCTTTCGCGTCACTAAAATTGATTAACGTAAGTTGATAATCGTCTGTGTCACGGTATTTTCGGTCTCTAACGTCTTAGAGTTCGCCTGATAGTTACGCTGCGCTTCAATCAAGGCAACCAGCTCCTCAGTGATATCTACGTTAGACTCTTCTAACGCGCCACCTTGGATACTGCCGAAGGTACCAGTCCCAGGCTTGCCAACATTTGCCGCTCCAGAGTCAGAACTTGCCACCCATGAGGTATCCCCCGCTGGCGTCAGCCCATCTACGTTATCAAAATTCGCTAACGCAATTTGACCTAATACAGCCGTTTGCTGATTGGTATAACTTGCAATCAGCATCCCATCTTCATCAAAGCTAACGCCTTGTAGTTCACCTGCTGCATAACCATCTTGTGAAAAGGTATCTGAACTAGAAAGTGCATATTGCGTGGAGTCACCTAAATCAATCTCTAACGGCGCAAATAAATCCGAAGGATCCCAACCGGTTATACTCAATTGTGAAGGGCTCGCCACGGCATAAGGAGGATAACCTGTGTAGGTTCCGGTAATATTACCTTGAGGGTCAAACTGAACAACAGTATCTTCAGGAAGAAATGGCACTGGATCACCATTCACATCAACCTCCGTAGGATGGTTCACCTCTCCATCTACTGTTACCTTCATTTCCCAAGTATTATCTTCACCTTGCTTAATGAAGTAGTAGCCTATTGTGTGCTCTTCGCCAAGCGAATCATAAATAGTATTGGTGTTACCATAGGTATAAGACTCTGGGTCAGCTGGATCAAAGGTTGGCCGAGCAAAATTATCAGGCGTCACTATATCTGGGGCCGCACCATCAAAATCAAAAGTTACTGTATCACCAGCACTGTCAGTAACACTTATGCCAGCAAGAGCAGTAGGATCACCTAACTGGCCAGCATTTGTTGGAGCTGCCGTTCCAACATAGATAGGAGCAAAGGGAACTGCGGTCCCGCCCCCAGCAGCTGACGCCGTGAAAGACCCATCTGCATCATCAAACGTAACAAACGTATCTGTTAAAAAAGGAGCTCCACCTGCGTCCAATTGCTCACCATTAACTGTTGCATAAACCTGATAAGTATTTGGGGCCTCAGCTTTGGCATAATAAAGCGTAACTGCCTCAGGTGGAGCAGAAGCAGAGTTTGCAGTCTGAGTAAACGTATACGTATCTGGATCACCCGGATCAAACGTTGAAGGAATATAAGGAGGGACATCATCTAGGCGTGAGTCTAAATTGCTCTCAACCGTCACTTCCGTACTCGCCTCAGGTGCAATACGCTCAGTCGGTACAACTAAGTCCTCAAGGCTACCGCCAATAATGCCATTCACAGCGTTATAGCCCTGCACATTGGCACCATCATTCGTCACCAAGTAGCCTTCTTCATTTAGCTTGAAGTCACCTGCACGCGTATAAGCCTGTGTACCTCCCACATCCAAAACAAAGAAGCCCGTTCCATCGACAGCAAGATCCAAATTGTTATCTGTGTATGAGATATTGCCCGATGAAAACTCTTGCGCAATATTATTTACGGCCACACCACTACCAATTGTATTGCTGCTACCAGCACCAATCACATTGGTATTGTATAAATCACCAAACTCTACACGTGATTTTTTAAAGCCCGTTGTATCCGAGTTGGCAATATTGTTACCCGTAGTGCTGAGAAAGTCAGCGGACGCTTTGATACCTGAAAGTGCTGTATTAAAACCCATAATTAACTCCTCAGCTAACCGATAATCTCAAGTTCGGAGCTCAGTTTAAGACTGCCGACACCTTGAACATTAAGTGTAGTACCTTGTTCGCCATTAATCGTAACGCTGTTAATGCGAGCAGGTAATTCTGTATCTAACTCTGTTACTTCACCATCTGCATTGCGCGAAGTCACTTTAAAGTTGTATTCACCACTTGGCACTGCTTCTCCAGCGTCGTTCGTACCATCCCAAGCAAACTCTTCCTTGAGCAAATCAATGGTCTTTACGGTTTGCCCTGCTGAGTCAGTCACTTCCAGTTTATTTGTCAACGCATCATCCGGAAAAGAAGTGCGAATCTGAACCGCACTACCCTCTGTAATAGTAGCCGAACTTTGAGGTGCAAACACAGATTTCCCAACCAGTGTAGAAGCCGTTAACGCTTGGTTCGACATCAACGCTTCAGTCATATTGGACATTTCTGAGGCCATACTGGTTAAACGTTCTAACGAGCTAAACTCGGCCATCTGCGAGACCATATCCCCAGTTTCTTGAGGCTGGGTCGGATCTTGGTTTTTTAGCTGCTCAATGTACAGCTGCAAAAAGACATCTTGATTACCAATGCCTTCAGAGCTTTCGGTGCTGGTCGTACTGGTAATACCGTTTTTTGCTTTTGCTTCATCGGTGCCGTATTTAGAAATAAGACCCGACAAAGCTGAATTTGTATTGATATCAGACATCATTCACCCCCTTAGGACTGACCTAAGGTCAACATTCTCTGCATCATGCTTTTTGCAGAGTTCATAATTTCAACGTTGGTTTGAAACGAGCGCGATGCAGACATCATATCGGCCATTTCTTCTACTGGATTAACATTTGGGTAGAACACATAACCTTCTTCGTTCGCCATTGGGCTATTAGGCTCATAACGAGGCTGAAGAGGGGCATCCGATTCCACGATTCCAGATACGTTCACCCCCATACCTGAAGCACCTTCCATCACATCATCCGAAGCATTCCAGCCACGATTTCGCATTTCTTGTGTCATCATTTGCTCGAACACAGGTTTGCGCGCACGATAGGTTTGATCAGCAGAGCTTGCCACACTATCAGCATTGGCAATATTCGACGCAACAGTATTCAGACGAATCGTTTGGGCACTCATCGCCGAACCGGAAATGGCAAAAATATTATTCAATGACATTATTATTGTCCTCCAGTCAGCGCTTTCTTCATGCCGCTGATTTTTCTATCTAAAAACATAAAGCTTGTGTCAAATTGCAACGAATTCTGAGTGAACTCTGCTTGCTCGCGCTGCATATCCACTGTGTTGCCATCTAGTGAGGGCTGACTTGGATTGCGATACAAGAGTTCGTCACTGCCGGCTAGAGAACTCTGACCAGCAATGTGCTGATCGTCACTGCCTGACAATGAAATGCGGTTTCTTTCAGTAGACAACATCGATTCAAACGACATATCACGCGCTTTGTAATTTGGCGTGTCTGAGTTTGCAATGTTGTTTGCTAGCACAGACGCACGTGCGGTACGAAACAACAACATTTGATCGTGCCCAGCAAACGCATCTTTGAAAGAAATCGACATATAAACTCCGTAAAAGACAACTCAACATTCTTTGTACCTAAATACAAAGCAAATAAGATGCCAATAAAAAATAACCTTTATTTTCAACAAGATAAGAAACAAAAAGATCAAAGGTGGCAATAGGCGGCAAACAAAAAAACGGCAACTTAATATAAGTTGCCGTTTTCTGAAAACAGATGTAAACGAAGACTATTTCGCGCGGTAAACAATACCAGGATGACACTGAACAATTTCAAACATAGAGGACAAACCACTTAATGCTTCAGAACCTCCTAGGAAAAGGTACCCTCCAGGATTCAGTGCCGAATGCATACGCTTTAAAATATCCAGCTTTGTATCAGCAGTGAAGTAAATAAGTACGTTACGACAAAAAATCACATCAAACTTACCTAACGACGAAAAGGAGTCAATCAAGTTAAGGTGACGAAAATCTACTCGTGAAGCAATGTTTGGCTTTACCTTCCACGTCGTATCACTCAATTTATCAAAGTAGCGCTTTTGGTTTTCAGGGCTCAAACCACGAGCAATCGCTAAACTATCGTACTCAGCCTGCTTAGCGTGCTTGAGGATATTGGTACAAATATCCGTCGCCACAATACGTTCCCCAGCCTTAAGCAAACCTGGTTTGGATTGTTTAAGCTCTTCTAATATCATGCTGATAGAATACGGCTCTTGGCCCGTAGAAGAAGCCGCAGACCAAATTTTTACTGGGCGCTTATCAAATTGAGGCAGAATAACGTCTTTTAAGATCTTGAAAGGATGCGCATCTCGAAACCATAACGTCTCGTTAGTGGTCATCGCATTGATCACTTCTTCCCGAAGTTTAGACGTACGACCACCTCGCGATAACGCATCGACCAACTCTTCAATTTTAGAGAATTTTTCGCGCTCCAATAGCTTACCCAAGCGACTGGCAACTAAATATTGCTTGTTATCGCTTAACGATATGCCACTCTCTTTCTCTAGGTATGTACGAAAGCGATCGTACCCTTGAGGCGAGATAGTATTCGAACTACTCAGCATTCATGCTCCTTAACAGCAAGTCACCAAATTTTACCGCTGCTTTTGTTTAAGCTTCTTCTTTTGCTGCAACGGTTTCAATGGCGATACGCGCAAGTTCATCAGGTTGGAATTTAGCCAAGAAGCCATCTGCTCCTACCTTTTTAACCATTGCTTCGTTAAACACACCACTTAATGAGGTATGCAATAGAATAAACAAGTCCTGTAGACGACTATCATTTCGAATCGCAGTCGTCAGCGTGTAACCGTCCATTTCTGGCATTTCGATATCCGAAATAACCATTGAGAAGTGATCTGTTACATCAACACCATCGCCCACTAAGTTTTTCAGGTAATCCAACGCTTCTTTACCATCACAAAGAACCGTCGTTGCAAAACCGACTTGCTCCATACAGCGCTTAATTTGCTTACGCGCTACAGAAGAGTCATCAACGATTAAGATATGATGTTCTTTGGCATTCAGTTGAACATCGTCGGTGACGATGCCGGTTGAAATATCTTGGCGCGTTGGCGCGACCTCAGAAAGAATCTGTTCGACATCAATGATCTCAACCATCTCTTTATCGACTTGACAAACAGCCGTCAGATAGTTGTCGTTAGACAGCCCTTTCGGCGGCGGCTGAATATCACTCCAGTTCATGTTCACGATACGCTCAACACCACGCACCAAGAAACCTTGAATTCGACGATTGTACTCAGTAATGATCACAAAACAGTTTTCGATATTCTCAATTGGGCTGGCACCTGTTGCTAAACCTAAATCAAGGATCGGAATGGTGCCGCCACGAATATGCGCAACGCCTCTAACAACAGGACTGCTGTGCGGCATCGTTGTTAGCTTTGGACACTGTAGCACTTCCTTCACTTTAAAAACGTTAATACCGTAAATCTGCTTACCGTTCAGTCGGAAAAGCAAAAGTTCTAGACGGTTTTCTCCGACGAGTTGGGTACGCTGATTTACGCTCTCGAGAACTCCGGCCATAAAGCCTCCTAAAATATACGCTCAAATATGAAGGGAGAAACCCTATTGTTATGAAAACCCTTCATCAAATGATAGAGTGATTTTGTAATTTTTACTAACCCTTGTCGACATCCTTGGAGATTAACGATGGGTCGCGTCAAGCTTTTGACCATATTACTCTTTTTTCTATCTACTGGGAGTAGTGCGTCACAAATAGAAACTCAAATAGAACAATTCATCGCACAGGTTGAACACAAAAGGTTACAAAACACCTATCCCGATGCTCGAATTCATATTCAGGTTCAGAATAAAGTCGCATTAAATTACCTACCTGAGTGCAGTCACGATATACATATAGAGAACCAACGACCTGATGCAGTAAACCGTACGACCTATTCCATCAGTTGTGACGCTCCAACGTGGAAGTCCTATGTGCCTGTCGAGCAAAATATTCTTATAGAAGGCATCAAAGCCACGTCTCCTATTGGCCGCGGGGACCGCATTAATGAACAAAACACAGGCATCGGTGAAGTTGACTTATCATCACTTCGGGGCCACTTATATACCAGCTCTAATCCACCTTACGGATTGATTGCCTCGCGTAACATCCGTATTAATAGCTTCATAACAGATCATGTGACAGAGCGCCCAAATTTGGTAAAAAAAGGCAGTAACGTGTTAATAACGGCACAAAGCAACAGTATTGTTGTAAAAATGAATGGCGTGGCGTTAGAAGATGGCGTAAAAGGTCAGCAAATACGTGTAAAAAACACCAGTTCTGGTCGAATTATATACGGAAAAGTTGTCAGTGATGCTGAGGTTTTAGTAAACTACTGAGTAATAGCGACTTGCTATCTTCGGTTGGAAAATAGTTCAAACAAATATCTAAAGTTTGAACGCGCATGACCGATAACTGAGTTAGCGGACTAAATCTGGAGGCAAGCAACATGGCAATTAATATTTCTGGCGTAGGTACACAACCTGCCCTATCGACCAACAAAAATGAGCGTCTTCAAAAAGAAGAAGCAACCAACTCATCTCAGACTTCTAACGTAAACAGTAAAGAAGGTTTATCTGATGATACGGTTCAGCTAAGTAATGTAGCGCAATCTCTACAAGTCAAAGGCTCTGATTCAGAGGCAAATGTAGACATGGATAAGGTTGAGCAAATCAAGCAAGCCATTGCGGCCGGCGAATACAAGATCGATACAGAAAAACTAGCCAGCAACATGCTGTCTATGGATGCATTATTTAGCTCATAACGCGCTAAATTTTTATTATGATCCCGCTTGCCCCACTGCTTACCCAGATCAAAGAGAACCTCGAACAATTGTCCGAGGTTTTGTTGCGTGAACGTTCCGCGCTAGCGACCGCTACGCCAGATGATATTCTTCAACTTGCTTCCGAAAAGAAAACTTTGCTCGACAACATCGATACTGCGAATGCAAAACGTCACAGCATGTTAATCAAGTTTGGCATTCTTGATCACAAAAACCCTTCCGATGCACAGTTCCTAGTATGGCTAGATGAACAACCTAACATGAGCGATATAAAAGCCTTGGTAGAAGAATGTAATACGCTACTCGACCAATGCAAACGCGAAAATAATACCAATGCTCGGATCTTAGCGACATTACAGAAACGCAATAAAACCTTGTTTGAGATGCTGCAAGGCCATAACCGCAAAAACAAAGTCTATACCTCAAACGGCAACACGCGCCCTATCAGCAGCAAGCATACAATTGGCCGAGCTTAGTAAGCGCCCGTTCCTCTTATTATTAAAATCTATATAAAACAATAAGCTAGATAGCAATATTCAGTATTGGTATATTCACATCAAATTGATATACTGCGCAGCATGTCCTCATAGGTAAACGGGATATACCTGCCGCCTCCTAAGCGGCTATTCCAGGTTCGAGTCCTGGTGAGGACACCATTCTCAGTTTTTCGTTAAGGACGCATTGCTTCGACCATCTGTACAAATTGCTCTACACCATCTTTGACTTCTTCAAGCCCTTTTGAGACATGAGCGATGCTTTCTTCACCATGCATAGCGATCCCTGATACAGAGGTTAATGCGCTATCAATACGTTGAATCAATTGATGATTGAGCTCAACAACTTTAGAAATCTCAGAAGTGGCATCAGAAGTATTACTGGCAAGCTGGCGCACTTCATCTGCTACCACGGAAAACCCTCGTCCAGCCTCCCCCGCTCGAGCAGCTTCAATCGCAGCATTTAATGCTAATAAGTTAGTCTGATCTGCAATAGATCGAATCGTCACAACAATATCAGCGATGTTTTTAAACTGAGTCATTAACTGGTTGCCTACATTAGTCGCATCAGTCACTTGTGCAGCAATGTTTTGAGAGGTTTGCACAGCCTCACTTAATACTTGAACCGCATTGGTTGTAATTTGACTGGTTTGCTCTGAGGTCGCAGCAGCCATATCTACCGCGTTTAATGCAATGGACACCCGCTGAGTGATGTCTGAAGCAAATTTAATGACTTGGACAACGTTACCGTCTTCATCAAGAATCGGGTTATACGTAGCTTCCACCCATACTACGTCACCATTTTTATTAAATCTTTTAAAGCGGCCAATTTTGGACTCACCGCTCGACAGTGACTTCCAAAAGTTTGGATTATGTCGATAAAACTCATCATCGCAGAATATACGATGATGCTGCCCCTGAATCTCAAACATTGAATAGCCCATTACTTCTAAAAAGTTTTGATTCGCTTCAATAATGGTGCCATCCGGTTCAAATTTTATGACCGCTTGAGAACGATCTAACGCTTCAAGAATAGCTTCCTTGTCATCTAATTCATTTTGAGTTTCGGTCACATTATTACAGATTTTAATAACTTCTATGACCTGACCAGTTTCATTTTTAACAGGGAAATAGTTTGCTTCAAGGTATAAGGTTTTACCGTTTTTATGAAGGCGAGGGAACTTACCTGAAATGGTTTTACCTGATGCTAAATCGGACCAGAAATGTCGATACTCCTCAGAATTCACATACTTAGATGAACAAAATATTTTATGATGCTTTCCGACAATTTCCTCTAGAGAATAACCCACAGTCTCAAGAAAAATGTCATTCGCGTTGATTATATTGCCAGCTGAGTCAAAATTTATAAAAGCAGTATTCTCTCGAATCGCTTTCAACTCATTACGACAACGCTCTAATTCCGTGCGTTGCTCTATGGCCATTTTCTCCGCTGTCTTTTTTCGCTCTTTAGTAAAGAACATATTCCCCCCTTGTTTAACGCTGTTATCCCTGTTTCAGTCTGCTGATTTCCATAGAGCGAATGTCACCTATAGCTCAGTCTTTTTCATAAAAATATGCAAACTATCTGCACATTACAATGTATTTAAAAGCACTATTTGGATAAATTGCTGAAGCCGTTACCCAAAACACCAATCTATAGCCGTCACTTAACTTATCTTAAGCGACCCAGAGGGTGGCAGTTTCGGCGAAATTCGCTATTATGCCGCCTTTGATTTTTAAGATAGAGATCACTCAGTGAAGCAAGTCATCATCATTGGCGCAGGCCCAGCAGGTTTAATGGCAGCGGAAGTTATCCAAGCCGCAGGCCACCAAGTTCATATTTACGATGCCATGCCCAGTGCCTGCCGTAAGTTTTTACTTGCTGGCATTGGTGGCATGAACATTACCCATTCTGAGCCTTTTGAAGATTTTATTACGCGCTACTATGAGAAATCACAGTGGCTAGAACCCTCTATCAAAGCCTTTAATACCGACACACTACGACAATGGATTCATGACCTTGGTATTGAGACATTTGTCGGTACATCTGGGCGCGTCTTTCCTGAAAAAATGAAAGCGGCCCCACTCCTTCGCAATTGGCTAAAACGCCTAAAAGATGCAGGAGTAGAATTTCATATGCGCCATAAATTGATCGAATTGGATGGTCTCAATGCTACGTTCAACTATGAAGGCCTTGATAAGACCAAAAGTGCAGATGCGATACTATTGGCCATGGGGGGCGCCAGCTGGCCAAAGTTAGGATCTGACGGCAAATGGGCGAGCGTTTTGTCTCGTCAAGGTGTAGATATTACGCCATTAGAAAGTACTAATTGTGGTTTCTATAGCCGCTGGAGTGAGCACTTACAAACAAACTTAGCAGGTGCTCCGCTCAAAGGTGTTAGTTTTACGATGGCATTGCCAAACGGCCAAACTATGACTCAAAAGGGTGAGTGCATCGTCACACGCGATGGTATGGAAGGTAGCTTAATCTATGCGTTTTCAAAGTATCTACGTGACGCCATCAATCTACGCGGCGAAGGTCATCTGAATATCAACTTATTGCCAGATTTGACCCATGAACAACTTGAACAAAAACTCAGCAATACCAAGCCCAAAGAGTCGCTAGCAAAATATTTGAAGCGGACGATTAAGCTCGACAGCATTAAATCGGCTCTGCTATATGAAACCTACAAAAAAGAAGACTTCGATACCCCAGTAAAATTAGCACGTTGCTTACAAGCTATTCCGGTCTCATTTTATAAAACTAAACCCATCGATGAAGTCATTTCGACTGCCGGTGGCGTCAGCCAAACTAGCGTCAATCAATATTTCATGATCAAACGCTTACCCGGCGTATTTTGCGCCGGAGAAATGCTCGATTGGGAAGCGCCAACAGGCGGCTATTTACTGACAGCATGCTTTGCAACAGGACGCCGTGCCGGCGAAGGGGTTTGTCGATTATTCGCTGAGTAAGCTCTAACTTGTACTACAGCGATTGGTTGATTAACGATTGCCAAAATTGCGTCAAATTAGGGTTGTGGTTTGCACGCGCGCGATACAACCGAATCTCTAATGGCACATTCCAATTCACCGCCCCTGCCAACGCCAACGAACCGTAGTTAAGAGAGTCCGCTACCAAACGTTTTGGTAGCCAACCAATGCCAAAGCCCTCTTTCACCATCGCCTTAATACTGGCAGCATGAATGTTACTCGCCAATATCTGCAACTGCGGCACGTCATGCTGTCGCTGAAGATGATGCTGAACGGCGGGCGCTAAAAACGTCATATCATCATAAGCAATGTAAGGAATTGGCTGTTTTCGCGCTCCTGGCAATTCAAAAATGGGTCGCTTTTGCTTATCTGTCGCCACACATGGGACTAAAATCTCTCGGTCAATGGTGATGCATTCAAAGCGTTCTTCATCCAATTCCTTTAAAAAACCAATCGCGGGATGCCAAAAACACAGCATCACATCGCTCTCATTCGCCGTCATCGAGTTAATAAAGTCAGCACCAGCCCATGCACTCGACTTCATATTCACATCAATACTGATCCCTAAGGATTCACCTAACGGCTCTACAAATTCTCGGTAATAACCCAGAAATAACGACTGTGTAGTAACAAACCGTATTTGTGATTTTTCTTGCTCTTTGATTTCAAGACAGCGGGTTTTCGTATCCCTAAGCTGTCGAGTAATCAGTTCAGCACTTTGTAAGAATATTTCGCCTGCTGGCGTTAACGATAAAGGCAAGGTGTTACGATCCACCAATGTGACCTTCATTTCCTCTTCAAGCAACTTAATGCGACGGCTAAAGGTAGGCTGGGTAACATTCTGTTCATCTGCGGCACGGGAAAAGTGGCGCGTTCTTGCCAAGGCGATAAAGTCTTCAAGCCATCTTATTTCCATGCACGCCCCTCCTCTACCGCATGACACGCCACTTGGCTGCCATCCGTTTGTACTTGCATTAGAGGAATTTGTTCATAGCAGCGTTGGTTTACCAAAGGGCAGCGGCCACAGAAACTACAACCAGTCGGCTTTTCCAACGGTGTCGGCACTTCACCAGAAAGGTGAATCGGCTCTAAAGCTAAATTATCTAAGCGCGGAATCGAAGACAACAGCGCTTGAGTGTAAGGATGCTTGGGAGAATTAAACAGCTGTTGGCGCGAGGCAACTTCACACACGCGCCCTAAATACATGACCGCGACACGCGTCGCGAAATGCTCGACTACGGCTAAATCATGAGTAATAAACACATACGTCAAGCCCAGCGCTTGCTGTTTATCCATCATAAGATTTAACACTTGCGCTTGAACGGACACATCCAGCGCAGCTAAAGGCTCATCTGCAACGATCAGATCCGGCTCTACAGACAATGCACGCGCGATCGAAATACGCTGCCGCTGTCCTCCAGAAAATTCATGAGGATAGCGATCTTCTGCGTCACTGCTTAGCCCTACCGATATCAAAAGCTCTTCAATGAAAGCATCTACTTGCTGGCGATTCCAACCGGTGTGGTGCAACACAATCGCTTCGCGAAGAATTTGATACACCGTCATCCTAGGATTTAACGAGGCATACGGGTTTTGAAACACCATTTGAATTTTTTGCCGATACGGCATGCGCTGCCGATCACTGAGATCATCAATACGTTCACCTAAATACGCAATCTGTCCATGATCAGGACGCTCTAAGCCCATTAGCAAACGCGCTAAGGTCGACTTTCCGCAACCTGTTTCACCGACAACACACAAGGTTTCTCCCCGTTCAATGGTCAAATCAACCCCATTGATGGCAAAAACTTGATCCGATTTAACCGTTTGCGTTCGACCACTTAACCAACTCGCCCAGCGCCACCCATTGCGACTCCGAAACGCCTTTTCTACGCCTCGTATCGACATCAAAGGCTTAGTCATCAGCGTCCTCCTCACTGAGGGGTTCAAACGCTTGCAGCATGTCTTCAATCGCATAGCATGCAACCGTAGACACACCGCTAAAAATAAAGTTAGGCGGCTGTTGTCGACATTTATCCTCAGCGTACGGGCAGCGAGGATGAAAAGCACAGCCACTAGGCTGATCATTCAGCGGCGGCATATTGCCTTGTATCTGGTTTAAACGCTGACCAGGCAAAGCCATTTGCGGTAAGGCATTGAGCAACCCCTGCGTATAAGGATGCTGCGGATCATTAATAATTTCCAACGTAGGCCCTTGCTCCACAATACGGCCTGCATACATCACTAACGTGCGCTCAGCAATGCGTGACACCACACCAAAATCATGGGTAATTAAGATCAACGCAACACCATTGTCCGCACAAATCTGTTTTAACAACTGCAGGATTTCCGCTTGAATGGTCACGTCTAAAGCCGTAGTCGGTTCGTCCGCAATAATGATTTCAGGGGCAAGTAACAACGCAATCGCAATGATCACACGTTGCCGCATTCCTCCTGATAATTCATGGGGATACTGATCAAAACGCTGCGCAGGAGCCGCTATACGAACATGAGCGAGTTTTTCAATGGCCAGTTTTTTCGCATCGCTGTAGTTTATCCGCGTGTGGCTACGAATCGCTTCCACCATTTGATCACCCACGCTTAACACAGGGTTCAGGGTCACCATAGGGTCCTGAAAAATCATCGCAATTTTCTTGCCACGAATCTCTTGCCATTGCTTAGAGCTCAGTCTTGTCAGTTCTCGATCATCTAACTTAATACTGCCCTCAGCAATGAAACCAGGCTTCATGAGTAAGTTGACGATTGCGTAGCCTAAAAGGGATTTTCCCGCCCCTGACTCTCCGACAATGGCCAATCGTTCACCGCGCTCTAAACTCAAGCTGACATCATGCAACGCAACTAAGTCTTCACGACGCTGTTTGAATTTCACAGACAATCCATTGACAGATAACAAGCTCATCTCTAGCCCCTCGTGACTTGTGGGTTAAGATGATCTCGCAACCAGTCGCCTAATAAATTCATCACAAAAATCATTAGTATAAGCGTCACACTCGGAAACACTGAAATCCACCAAGCACCCGAGAATAAGTAATTGAAACCAGATGAAATCAGCGCGCCCAAAGACGGCTGGTTAGGTGGCATACCCAAACCAAGAAAAGACAACGCGGCTTCTGCCACAATGGCATTGGCAATCTGAATGGTTAAAATAACTAAAATCGGAGACACGGTATTCGGTAGAAGATGACGCAGCATAATGCGTGCTTTACTTACGCCTAAAATACGCGCAGCATCGATGTACTCTTTTTCTTTTTCCGCAAACACACAGGCACGCACAGTCCGAGCAAAGATCGGCCATTCCGCCACCCCTAACACGATAATTAGCATTAGCATCGCCAATTGCTGGTACGCGGCATGACCAAACAACGTTTGAAAAACGGCCAATACAACAATCGCCACCATCATAGTAGAGAAGGACAACTGAATATCCGCTACACGCATGAGAAAAGCGTCTAAGCGCCCGCCCATATAGCCTGATAACAAACCTATTCCCACACCCAGGAAGACTTGAATCAACACCGCACATACACCAATGGTGAGCGATAAACGCGTGCCATGTAAAATGACCGACAACAAGTCTCTACCTTGCGTGTCAGTCCCCAATAAAAAGCGCGTATCCCCCGTTTGCCAAGCAGGTGCTAACTCCGCATTCTCCAAATTCATAAACTCAGTGCTGTTCACATCATAGGGGGCAAGCAACGGTGCCAATAACGCCACTAAGCAATAGAATGCAAAAATCAGTAAGGCAAACAGAGCCAACTTGTCTCCACGCATGGCAACTAAGACGTGACGCATCCGAGTAACTCGTTCACTGTTGCCTTGAACAGGAGGCCGATGTAAGACATTCATTAGCTGTAACCCGGAATACGAACACGAGGATTCACAAGACTGTATACAACATCAACCAAGGTATTGGTTACCACAAAGATTACACCTACAAAAATCAGGTACGTTGAAATAAGCGGCACATCGACTCGTGTTACTGCATCCATAAACAAAAGTCCCATCCCCGGCCATTGGAAAATACTTTCTGTCAAAATGGTGTACGCCACTAAGGTCCCTAATTGAATGCCACCGACTGTGATCACGGGCAACATGGTATTTTTCAGCGCATGAATAAAATAGATCCGCGGCGCGGAAATACCCTTAGCCCACGCATAGCGGATGTAATCACTTTGCAGAACATCCGTCATTTCAGCGCGAATCAAACGAATAAAAATAGGCGTCAGTACAAACGCTAAAGACAAACTGGGTAATAGCAGATGCCGCAAACCATCACGATTGAACAGACCTGATTGCCACAGACCAAACACCGACGTGGTTTCACCACGTCCAAAACTTGGCAGTATCCCCCACTCTATGGCAAAAAAGTACATCAAAAAAACCGCAACGATGAAAATCGGCACAGAAAGACCTAACGTGCTAAACAGTAAAACCGCTCGCGATAACAGGTTTTTGGGATGAATGGCAGCAAATACGCCTAAAGGAATCGCTAACAAAATGACCAGCACCAAGGCAGCAAAAGACAGTTCTAATGTCGCGGGTAAGCGGCTAGCAATAACATCAATTGTGGGTTCTTTATAATAATAGGAAGTCCCCAAATCCCCTTGAATCGCCCGCCCTAGAAAACGCCCATACTGGATCAACATCGGATCGTTCAGTCCCAGCTCTTGTTGCAAGGCTTCGCGCTGCTCCAATGTGACGGACTGACCAACCATCTGACGCACAG
This sequence comes from Marinomonas gallaica, assembly GCF_001639745.1. Classification (GTDB taxonomy): domain Bacteria; phylum Pseudomonadota; class Gammaproteobacteria; order Pseudomonadales; family Marinomonadaceae; genus Marinomonas; species Marinomonas gallaica. Next base: position 97,116 of record NZ_LTAX01000004.1, on the reverse strand, counting down.
GGTCGCCCATTTTGTCTTGGATCATAAAGCTAACAAAACTAATGATCAGCAAGACAAACATGGCCTGCAATAGTCGCCGCCCGATAAAACTCAACATTCCGTAATTGCTCTCTTTTTATAACCCGCTGTCACACTACCGCCCCTAGGGCACGCTCACATGCAAATCGCCCCAATAAGGGAAGTTTAAAAAGTTTACCACGCTCTCAAGATCTACATGCTGTTTTGACGCCCAAATAATCGGCTGCCAATACAGTGGAATCACCCAAGCCTGATCAACGGCTCGCATTTCAATACCACGAAGTAATGCAACGCGCTGTGCGACATCCATTTCTTGATTCGCCAACACGATGGCGTCATCAAGCTTACGATCACACACTCTTCCCGCGTTATAAGCCCCCATTCCGGTGTCTGTATCACGACAGGCGAGAACGAATTCATAAATATTGTTGGAATCAAAGGTATCCGACTGCCAGCCCAGCATCATGATGTCAGCGGCTTGTTGATCAAAAAACTGAAAATATTGCGCTTTAGGGAAGGTTTTCAAATCCACTTGAATGTTGATCTTGGCTAACATTGCTGAGGCCGCCAATGCCACTCGTTCATCGCTCATATAACGATTGTTAGGCGCCATCATGGTGACACGAAAGCCGTCTTGATAGCCGGCTTCTTTCATTAATTCACGTGCCCGCTCTAAATCACTTTGAGGCACTAAATCACTGACATGCCCCAAGAATGCAGCCGAACTCAACTGACCTGCTGGCTCGCCATAGCCTCGAAGGATTTTCTCCACGATCAACGCTTGATTAACCGCCAGATTCATCGCTCGACGCACGCGAATATCTTGAAATTCTACCCGTCTCGCTTGATTCATCTGCAGCATCACAATACGCGTGCCAGTGAGTGCCAGTAACTTAACGTTTGGTGTACGCTGAACACGTACGATATCAATCGGTGCCACCGGCGAAATAACATCGACGCCACCCGTCAATAACGCAGCCAGCCTAGTCGAGTCCGAACGAATCGGTAGCAGCTCAAGCTGTTCAACATTTCCCACTGACTGTGTGTCCCAATAATCAGGGTTTCGAACCAATGTTAACCGTTGCCCCACAACACGATCGCGGACAGTAAAGGGACCACTGCCAGACACATTGGTTGAAGCAAATGTTTGCCCAAACTTCACGATCTCCGAGCGCCCTTCGTAAAACGTTTTATCGACGACAAACACGTAGGCCAAAATATTCAATAACAGGGGATAAGCATGGTTTGTGTGAATATCAACGGTATAATCGTCGATTTTGTCCACATCTTGCACAACATTAAATAAAGCTTTGAAGTCTATCGAACTTTTTAAGCGCTCAATTGTGAATAAAACATCCTCTGCTGTAAGGGGATTACCGGAATGGAAACGCACGTCTTGACGTAAATGAAGACGTAACGTCCGCTCATCTTGTACTTCCCAAGACGTAGCCAGTCTAGGTTCAAAGGTACCATCTTGACGCCATCTGACAAGTGGATCAAATACCGCATGGGAGTATTGAATCCCCCCTTCTGAGAGCTGTTCATGAGGGTCTAAAGAGATGGGGTCAGCATCCAATGCAACACGTAGATCCACAGCCAAGCACATCATTGAGCTTAGCCCCAGACATAATATTATGAGTAGGCGTCGTAACATTCGTGTTCCTATCGTATGGGCGGCTTGCTAATCGTGCGTATCAGAATAGCGCTCACCTCTTATTAATCGTAAAACCTTGACCACTTGGTCATTGAAACAGTATAGGTAAGAGACCGCTCTGCGCCTAGTAAGGAATCAAGCGAAGACTTGATCAATATCGCTTGATTCCTACCGCTTTACGCTGCACCGGAGAAACTTTCTAGGCGCTCTTCCTCAACAGCATGACAGGCAATCAAATGCACGTCGGCATGACTGCGTAGCACAGGAGTTTCTTTACGACAACGCTCATTTGCGTATTGGCAACGACCATGAAAGGCACAACCACTCGGTGGGTTCAAGGGTGAGGGTAACTCTCCTTGCAGCTTGATACGTTGACGGCGTTTATCACTAGAAAGCTGTGGCGTACTGGACAACAGCGCTTGAGTATAAGGGTGTTTAGGCTGCGTAAAGACGTCTTCACTTTTACCGTGTTCGACGACTTTACCAAGATACATCACCATCACTTCATCGGCGATGTGCTCGACGACTGACAGATCATGGGAAATAAACACATAACTCAAACCAAACTCTTGCTGTAGATCCATCATCAAATTCAGCACCTGCGCTTGCACCGATACATCCAAAGCCGAAACCGGTTCGTCTGCAACAATGATTTCTGGGTCCAGCATTAAACCACGGGCAATCGCAATACGCTGACGCTGCCCGCCGGAAAACATATGAGGGTAGCGATCATAATGCTCGGTTTTCAAGCCCACTTTTGCCATCATGGCCAAGGCTTTGGCTTTGCGCTCGGCTTTATTTAATTGGGTATTGATCACCAATGGCTCTTCTAAGATCGCCCCAATTTTCTTGCGTGGATTCAACGAGCCATACGGGTTTTGAAAGATGATTTGAATTTTCTGACGCAGCTCTTTTTGCTGTTCTTTGGAGAGTGACAGAAGATCTTCCCCAAGAAAATTCAACTGACCTTCAGTCGGTGTTTCAATCATTGTCAACATTCGTCCTAGAGTAGACTTCCCGCAGCCTGACTCCCCCACAACAGCTAGGGTTTTACCTCTGTCCAAGGTAAAGCTTACGCCATCTACTGCTTTGACCGTCGCCTCGGGCTTAAATAAGCCTTGTTTGACGTGATAATGCTGCTTCAAATTATGGGCATTCAACACTAATTCATGGCTCATGCGGCAGGTCTCCCCAGTGTGTCTAACGGTGTATGGCATTTCACTTGACGCTCCAGCGGGCCTTGGTTGTCCGGCACCACATTTCGACAATGGTCTGTCGCGTAAGGACAACGAGGACTCAACAAACAGCCTTTTGGTCGGTCATATTGCCCAGGCACCACACCGGGTAGAGCTTCCAGACGCGCTTTGCCAGCAGCCGACTCAGGTAAAGACGCCAGCAAGGCCTGCGTATAAGGGTGCTTAGGTGTCGAAAACACCTCATTGGCGGGACCACTTTCTACAATCTGACCGGCATACATCACAATGACCCGATGAGCCACCTCAGCGACCAGTGCTAAGTCATGTGTAATCAGCACTAATCCCATCTGTTTTTGCTTTTGTAAATCAATCAGCAAGTCAATAATTTGTGCTTGAATGGTCACGTCTAATGCTGTGGTCGGCTCATCGGCAATCAGCAATTTAGGGTTACAACCAATCGCAATCGCGATCATCACTCGCTGACTCATACCGCCCGACAGCTGATGCGGATACGCACTGAGTCGGGACTCAGGCGCAGGAATCCCCACCAAATTGAGCAGCTCAATAGCACGCGTTTTAAGCTCTTTTTTAGTACCGCCTTGATGAGTTTTTAACGCTTCAATAATCTGGTAACCCACGGTGTAGCAAGGATTTAAACTGGTCATTGGGTCTTGGAAAATCATCGCGATATCCGAGCCGGTAATCTTACGACGCTGGGCTTCTGGCATAGACAGTAAATCTTGGTTCATAAAGCTCAGCTCATCGGCCGACACTTTACCGGGATAATCAATCAACCCCATCAAAGACAATGAACTAACACTTTTACCAGAGCCGGATTCACCAACAATGCCCAGGACCTCACCTTCGTTCACGTTATAACTGATCTGATCTACTGCACGAAACTGACCAAACGTGACTGATAAATTTTCTAACTTAAGTAATGACATTTGGGCTCCTACTGCTTCAATTTCGGATCAAGGGCATCACGCAGGCCATCGCCCATGAGATTAAACGCCAGCACCGTCAACAAGATCATCAGACCAGGAAAGGTCACGACCCACCAAGCACGCTGTACGAATTGCAAAGCATCCGCCAGCATACTGCCCCACTCAGGCGTCGGGGGTTGCGCACCTAAACCAAGGAAGCCTAAAGCAGCCATATCCAAAATAGCCGTCGAGAAGCCCAGTGTCGCTTGCACGATCAACGGCGCAACACAGTTAGGTAAAATACAAACAAACATTAGACGCAATGGGCTCGCGCCAATGACTCTTGATGAGGTCACATAATCGCGCGACATTTCTGCCATGGTTGCCGCACGTGTGAGGCGTACATAATGCGGTAGTGAGACAATCGAAATGGCTAACGCCGCATTGACGATACTGGGGCCTAAAATCGCCACAATCGCAATCGCCAATAACAGGCTCGGCATCGCCAGCATGATGTCTACGATGCGCATGATGATGGTATCGACTACGCCCTTACAGTAGCCCGCAACCAATCCCATCAAAATCCCCATCATCAACGATGCCGTCACGGCGACTAAACCAACCGACAGCGACAAGCGTGCGCCATGAATAATCCGAGACAGAATATCGCGCCCAACATCGTCCGTACCGAGGAAGTACGCCCAATTGCCACCGTCCATCCAAGCCGGTGGTAACAACAATGCATCACGGGCTTGGTCTGACGGAGAATGCGGCGCCACAATGTCCGCAAACAGCGCCATAAAACATACGATTAGAATAAATACGAGGCCTGTAACAGCGCCTTTATTGCCTTTAAAATAATGCCAAAACTCTTGCAGTGGTGTTCTTGGCGCAGGCGCCTGTAACGTTTCAGTCGTCATAATTGCACCCTCCTTATCGGCTGTGTCGTATACGTGGATTGACGATACCGTAGGCAACATCGACCAAGAGGTTGACCACGATAATGATGCTCGCGACGATCAAAATACCGCCTTGTACCACTGGGTAATCACGGCGTCCGATCGACTCGATTAGCCACTTACCAATGCCCGGCCAAGCAAACACGGTTTCCGTTAAGATCGCGCCTGATAACAAAATACCGACCTGTAAACCGATTACGGTAATCACTGGGATGAGCGCATTACGTAACGCATGAATGATGATCACTCGCCAAGGTGCAATGCCTTTGGCGCGCGCGGTGCGGATGTAGTCCTCACTCAATACTTCCAGCATTGAAGAGCGTGTCATTCGAGCAATCACCGCCATGGGAATGGTACCCAATACAATACTTGGCAAAATCAGATGTGAAATAGCGGAAGACAAGGCTCCTTCTTCGCCCGATAAAATAGAATCGATTAACATAAAGCCAGTCACATCATCGATCCAATACACCACATCAATGCGTCCAGATACTGGCGTCCACCCTAAGTTCACCGAGAAAATCAGCATCAACAACAACGCCCACCAGAAAATGGGCATTGAATAACCGGTTAAGGAAAAGGTCATGACCGAGTGATCAAACAAAGTACCGCGCTTTACCGCGGCGATGATGCCTGCCGGTAGGCCGATAAAAATGGCAAACATAGCGGCACAAAACGCCAACTCAATGGTGGCGGGGAAGAGTGTCAAAAACTCACTAAGAACGGGCTCTTTCGTGACGAGTGAATTACCGAGGTCACCCTGTAAGACGCCGCTTACATAATTAAAATACTGCACGTAAAGTGGCTGATCAAAGCCAAGTTGTGCGCTGAGTTCAGCATGACGCTCGGCACTGACACCGCGCTCACCAGCCATGACCTCAATTGGATCACCGGGAATCAAACGGATCAGTGTAAACGTCAGCAAGGTAATCCCGATAAACGTTGGGATGACTAAACTTAATCGTCGAAAAATAAACTGGAACATAAGTGACTAGCTCTCTAATTAGATATGAACGGTGCAGGCCTTTTGGGCCTGCCCGATCAACAGGACTTGCATTCGCTTCCACGCAAAACAAGCCCTGCTTTGAGCGCATCGCGCCTATAGATAATTACTTCTCAAGACTTACGTTATAGAAGTAATGACCACCCAATGGGTCAATTTTGTAGCCTTTGACTTCGTTACGAATAGGCTCGTACACCACAGAATGAGCCACCGTTACCCAAGGCGCTTCGCGCTTGAAGACTTGCTGGGCGTCTTCATACAACTTAGTTCGTTCGGCTTTATCAGCGGTTTTCTTAGCCGCTAACAATAAGTTGTTAAACTCTTCGTCACACCATTGCGCTCGGTTTGACCCGCCGACCGCATCACAGCCAAGCAATACGTATAGGAAGTTGTCTGGGTCACCGTTATCACCGGTCCAGCCTAGCAATACAGTATCGTGCTCACCTTTCTTAGAACGGTTTAGATACTCACCCCATTCGTAAGATACGATCTCGGCATCAACACCAACTTTCTTCCAGTCCTCTTGAATGATCTCGGCCATGCGACGGGCATTCGGGTTGTAAGGACGCTGCACGGGCATGGCCCAAATATTGGTTTTAAAGCCGTCTTCATAGCCCGCTTCTTTTAACAGCGCTTTGGCTTTTACCGGATCGTATGAGTAGTCTTTAACATTATCATTGTAAGACCACATTGTTGGTGGGATTGGGTTTTTAGCCACTTTGCCTGCGCCTTGGAACACCGCATCAATAATGGCGTTTTTATTGGTAGCAAGGCTCAAGGCTTGACGAACTTTGGTGTCCGTAAACGGTGCTTTTTGCGTATTAAACGCTAGGTAACCTACGTTTAGACCTTCTTGATGCATCAGGTTGATGTCACTGTCTGCTTCCATTTGTTCAAGGTCAGCAGGATTCGGGTACGGCATCACATGACATTCACCGGCTTTCAGTTTGGCATAACGCACCGAGGCATCCGGGGTAATCGAGAACACAAGACGATCAATCTCGGCACGGCCTTTCCAGTAATCATCAAACGCGGTGTAACGAATCAAAGAGTCTTTTTGGTATTGAACCTTCTGGAATGGCCCCGTACCCACTGGGTTAATATCCAACTGCTCAGGTGTCCCTTTGTCCATCAAGTAATCGGCCTGCTCTGCCGAGAAGATGGAAGCAAAGTCCATGGCTAGGTTGGCCACAAACGGCGCTTCCGGTTTGTTGAGCACAAACTTCACCGTGTAATCGTCGACTTTAACAATGTCTTTGATTAAGTCAGGCATTCCCATACCATTAAAGTATTCGTATGACCCGCCTGACACGCTATGGTAAGGATGGTTTTTGTCCCACTGACGAGCAAAGGTAAAAATCACATCGTCCGCGTTAAAGTCGCGGCTTGGTTTAAAGTCTTTAGCGCTATGGAATTTCACGCCTTTACGCAAATGGAAAGTGTATTCAAGCCCATCCTCGGACACATCATAGCTTTCTGCTAAGCCCGGCTCGGTTTCTGTGGTTCCCAACTTGAATTCAACAAGACGGTTAAACATATTTTTCGAACTGGCATCGAAGGTCGTGCCGGCTGTGTAAAATGATGGGTTGAAGCCTTCTGGGCTACCTTCGGAACAGTAAACCAGTGTTGAAGCAGCTTGGGCAGACGTTGATATCGCACCCGCAGCCATCAAAGCAAGAGGTAAAGCGGCTAACCGTTTTTTCATCGTAACTCTCCATTTAGCGTAATTATTTTTCACTTATTTTGAGTGCATCGCCAGTGTGATCTGGGCACTCAACGAGAAGCGTGTCTTTTGTGAAAATGTAGGTTGGGGAGACTGACTATGCGGTTTAAAAGCGGCCCCGTTCAAAGACTCTTTCGAACGAGGCGGCGATTCCTCTTCCTTGAGGCCCCCTACACGTTTAAGCAAACTCTGTAAGAAGTGCGCAAAAACAGCGTAACTGAAGAGTACTCAACGGTGCTTAGTTGACCAATCGAAATAACGACATGCTCTATACACTATATGTATAGAGCTTAGAGAAATTAAAAAAAGAATATAAAAATCAGAATGTTAACAAAATAAAAAGGAGGTGTTTTTTTAATCTAGGGTATAAATGTTAAATCAGGCCTTTCTCAATAGCGTATTTTGTAAGACCTGCTGTCGTATGGATTCTTAGTTTTGTTTTCAAATTGTAACGGTGTGTTTCTACTGTTCGAACACTGATATTGAGTCGCCTCGCAACTTCTTTATTCGCATAACCTGACGCTAACTCCACTAGTACATCGGTCTCACGTTTGGTCAATTCTTCACTAGATTCAAATGCATCAGAATATGGCCTGGTAAACAGTGATTTAGAGGCGCCCGCGCTAAAATAAGTCCCCCCCTGATATACAGTATCAATCGCCGTAATCAGCTCAGTGACAGAAACATCTTTTAGAACATAACCACTTGCTCCGGAATGCACTAAAGGCAAAATATACTCACGATCGTTATGCATACTGAGCATTAAAACTTTTACATTTGGCTGCTCAGCATGAAAACGTTTGGCTGCTTCAAGACCTCCTAGAACAGGCATTGATACGTCCATTAATACAACATCGGGCAATAGATCATGTGCCTTAGCCAATGCTTCCTCACCGTTATTAGCCATACCAACTACTTGAATATTTGTCTCTAGCTCCAAGCGTGCCATCAAACCATCCAGCACTAGCAAATGGTCATCCACTAAAAGCACTTTGATGACAGGTTTATTAATTGAATCTATCGTCATGGTTTTTTATCTACCGCTGCTAGGTTTACAGGAATACTTGCCGTTACTTTTGTACCTTCTCCCATTATAGAATGAAGTTCAAATACACCTTCTACCAATTCCAAGCGCTCACGCATATTGATTAAGCCAATCCCCTTTTGACTTTCTCCTAGATTAAAGCCATAGCCATCATCGTAGCACTCAAATTGTAAATGCCCTTTTTTGATCGAGATTTTCAAGGACACATGAGTTGCCTGCGCATGCTTCTCAATGTTGCTTAAACACTCTTGAGTAACGCGATACAACGTGATTTCTACTTCTTCAGGCAGCTTGTCTAAATTGGAGGTTGCTTCGTATTCAGTGAAGATATTAGTTCGCTCTGAGAATTGCTCCAACAAACCTTTTAAGGCAGCCTGCAAACCTAAATCATCCAGCAGAGTTGGACGTAAGTTATGCGAAATCAAACGAACTTCTTGTATGGTTTGATCGATAACACGCTCTGCTTCGACCAAGTCTTGCTCGATGGTTTCCACTTGCACGCCTTTTTTCAGTTTATTGGTCACTAGCTCCACTCGAAACTTACTGGACACAAGCAACTGATTAATGCCGTCATGCAGCTCTCGAGAAAACTGACGGCGTTCACTTATTTGCATGCGAATAAAACGCTTAATCAAAGACTTAAGACGTGCATCTGCTAAGCGGTGTTCGTGTAAATTAATAAACAACCCTAATAACACAACCAACAACACAGTGAACCCTAAAATAAATAACACTGTGAATAAGCTATCGGTTATATTCTGATTAATCTTGCTTTGCGTGGTTTTTAGATCCTGGTATATATCATCAAAATACAGCCCAGTTCCCATCATCCAGTTCCAGCGTTCAATTAGAACCACATAGCTCATTTTGTCTTCTTGCTGCATCAATGGTGGCTTTTCCCAGATGTAACGGTGAAAACCTCCACCAGAGTTAGCAGCTTCTAGTAGCCCTTGTATCAAGTAGTTGCCTTCTCGGTCTTGAAAATCAAGTAAGTTTTGATCAACGAAGTCTGGCTGGGTTGGATGAACTAAATTAACCCCCTCCTGCGTGTAAGCAAAAAAATAACCATCTTCGCTGTAATTCAATTGGGTCAATATTTCACGCACTCGATATTGTGCTTCAACATCGCTTAAGCTTGTATCATCTAAGATCGGACGCAAAGCCGACATAGCGATTTCCACATGGTCTTTGAGCGCTTGTTTTCGAGTTTCCACCATGCGCTGCTCGTAAACAGCTAATTCTTGGTGCGTAAGTGAACGAGCATAGGTTAGCCCTAAGTAAGTAATGACCGCGGTTACCCCGAGTAAGGGCAATACAGTTAACATCATAATCTTGCTTTTAAGATTCATGAAGAAACCTATTTTTTATTATTTTTGTGATTTGAAACTATACAAGAAAAGGGAGAACAACGTTCTCCCTTTTCTTGTAAGAGGTTAATCCATACCGTAAAACTCTGGCATAATTAGTATGCTCACTAATACTAAAACTTGGATCAGAATAAAAGGAATAACACCTCGATAAATGTCCATGGTGCGCACTGAAGAAGGTGCAACCCCCTTGAGATAGAACAAACTGAACCCGAACGGCGGTGTTAGGAAAGATGTCTGTAAGTTCATGGCAATCAGAATAGCAAACCACACCATGTTAATTCCCAACGCTTCCGCAACAGGCGCTAAGATTGGCACAATGATAAAGGCAATTTCGACAAAATCGATAAAGAAGCCAAGTATCATGATTGCTAGCATCGACAGAATTATAAAGCCCCATTTTTCACCAGGCAGACTTAACAAAACCTCCTCTACAATGTAATCACCCCCTGTATAGCTAAAGGCCATTGAGAACGCGGTCGCCCCCATCAAAATGGCAAATACCATAGCCGTGACTTTTACTGTTTCTAACGCACTGTCATAGACCATCTTCCAGCTGAACTGACGATAAATAAGTGCCAAAAAGACAGCGCCAACACCGCCCAGGGCTGACGATTCAGTTGGTGTCGCAATCCCTGAAAAGATCGACCCCAAAACAATCAACACCAAAGCCAATGGAGGTACAATGGCTTTCAGTGCATCACGAATCTGCTGTGAGCGTGTTCCTAGAGACTCATCATAGGGTATAGCGGGTGCCATCTCAGGTTTAAGCCAAGTCACAATAACGATGAAAATAATGTAACACGCAATCAAAATAAAACCGGGACCCAGTGCTGCATGAAACAGATCACCCACGGGTATTCCTAAGACATCCCCCAAAATAATTAAAATAATGGATGGCGGAATGATTTGTCCCAGCGTCCCAGAAGCACAAATGGTGCCGCAAGCCAGTGATTTACTGTATTTGTATTTCATCATAACAGGCAGCGAGATCAGCCCCATGGCCACCACGCTGGCCCCCACCACACCGGTTGAGGCAGCCAACAAAGCCCCTACTAGAATCGTCGAAATGGCCAAGCCACCTCGCACACTGCCAAACAGCTTACCCATGGCCTCCAGGAGCTGCTCTGCCAAATGCGTCTTTTGAAGAACGATACCCATAAAAATAAACAAGGGCACAGCCATCATCACCGTATTTTCCATATAGCTTTGTATACGGAACGGCATAAAGGCAAACATATCCCAACCTTCAGAAAATACGCCGAAAATCAGGGCAACCCCACCAAATGTAAAGGCGACAGGAAAGCCAAACAACAGCATCCCCAACGCCACAAAAAACATAATAATACCGATCATAATATAGCCTGCTTAAGTTCTAATGCTGAGGTGACTGCTCGTCAAAACCTTTTTCTGACGTACCACGAATCGCGTTTACGCACCTTAGAATCATGCCAACGCCACTTACAGCCATCGAAAAGAACGCAACGGGAATGACAGACTTAATAATCCAACGAGCCGGCAGGCCACCAGGGTCGCCACTGGTTTCACCCAACTCATAAGCTTCTTTAGCGAAATCAATGCCATACCAACCAACCAGTAGCGTAAATGGCATAAGAAAAATGAGCGTTCCAATCAGATCGATCCACGCTTTATTGCGAATGGACAAACGCTCATAGAATAAATCTACCCGCACATGGCCACCAGTTTGCAGACCAAATGGAATACCTAAAAGAAAAATAGCGGAGTACAAATGCCACTCAAGCTCTTGCATCCCAATGGAGACATCGTTAAACGCATAGCGCATAAGGACATCGTAAAAAACGTTAATCAGTAGCAAAATCAGGAGAAGTGCTGAAATTTTGCCCAGCAATAGAGAGTAACGCCCTAATGTCTTTTCAAGTTGAACCAAAAACATAGAAAGAGCCTCGGAATAGACAGAAAATAGCGAAGGAAGAATGCGCGCTGCCCTAATCAAGTTAGGACAGCGCGGTTAGATATGATTCGTGAACAATTCAGACAGATTAATCGGCAAGATTGTCCAGACTGTCTAAGTAAGCGCGGTCAGAAATATTGGTCCAAACGCGGACTTTTTGCATGTACTGTGCTTGGGAGTCAAGAATCTCTTTCGCTAATGGATCTTCCGCTGCTTTTTCAGCCAACAAGGACTCATTGGCATCGTACATGGCTTTCATAACACTGCTAGGAAATGATTTAACTTCGATATTTGGAAATTCTTGCTTCATCTTCGCCCAGTTTTCTGCACTCTCATGGTACGACTGAATATACATGTCGTAAGACGACAGTTTCATCGATGTGCGTAAGATCGTACGTAGATCATCAGGCAACTTCTTCCAAGTTCGCTCATTGACTAGAAATTGCAGCTCGGTAGCCGGTTCATGCCACCCTGTGTAGTAGTAAGGTGCAATTTTGTGGAAACCCATGCGTAGATCAAGAGAAGGGCCGACCCACTCTAAAGCATCAATAGTGCGTCGCTCCAAGGCGGTAAACAATTCACCGGAAGGAATGTTGGTTGGTTTCGCCCCTAGCTTCGCCATCACTTCACCGGCAAAGCCGGGAATGCGCATTTTAAGGCCTTTCAAATCTTCAACGGAGTTGATTTCTTTCTGAAACCATCCTCCCATCTGATTGCCCGTGTTACCACCTGGGAAGGAGCGTAAACCAAATTTACTGTAAACTTTATCTGATAATGCCTGTCCACCGCCGTAATAGAACCAACCATACTGTTCTGGTGTGGTCATACCAAATGGCATGGTCGTAAAGTACAAGGTATTAGGCACTTTTCCTTTCCAATAGTATGATGCCGAATGCCCTAAATCGTATTGCCCCGAACGCACCATATCAAATACGCCAAATGGCGCTTTATGCTTGTTCGCAGAATCAATGGTGATTTTAAGACGGCCATCTGACATTTCTTCAGCCAGACGTGCCATTTCGCGTGGTGCATCACCAAAAATTGGGAAGTTGGCATTCCACGTTTCCGCCATTTTTAAGCGGTACACTTTGCCGTCAGCTGCCATCGTGTACGATGCAGAAAGACTTGTCATAGTGATTGCGGCAACCGCCACAACTTTTGATAGGTTTTGCAATTTCATTATTATTATCCTGCCTGTGGTTATTTTTATGGCACTGTGCTTGAGCACTTTTTTTATAGTGTCTGAAAAACAGCCAATAGCTCTATTCGTATAAATACCTACCGTCTAAGTAGTACTACTTAAAAACCGCCACTTGAAGCATTCTACTAGCCCCCGAAAAACACACAGTTCGATAACTTTAAGCGCCATTGAGTTTAAAAGAACTGTCTATAAGTTTTTATACGTGTGATTGTTCAGCGAGCTACTATGGCTCTGCCCCATGAAATTAAAGCTGTTTTTTTGACCTAGAGCGGTGTTTGTCCAACTTTCGTGCTAATTTGGTTTCGACAAAAAACAGGGCTGGTTATACTGCGCCACTGAAACATCTCAACTGGCCTATTTTGGATCGAGGAAAATCATAGTGAGTTCGCTGATCAAAACTTTTAGTCGCAAACTGTTCACTCTAATGAGTATCGCTGGTGTTGCCGCGTTGATGAGTTCAACAGTGAGCGCGATCGGACAAAGCCCTGAAGACATTGCGGCTCGCGTTGCCCCTATTGGAAATGTGTGTATCTCTGGCGAAGAGTGTGAAGTGTCATCTGCCGCCGCGGTTGCCGCGAATGATGGTCCACGTTCTGGAGAAGCGATTTACAATCAATTCTGTACCGCGTGTCACTCCGTGGGCGTGGCGGGTGCACCGAAGTTTGGCAACGCTGGTGATTGGGCACCTCGTGTCGCAAAAGGCTTTGATTCAATGATGAGTAATGCCATCAATGGTATCAATGCAATGCCACCTCGAGGTACATGTACGACATGTTCGGATGATGAGATCAAAGGGGCAATTGAGTACATGGTCGACAACAGCCAATAAGCCTGCGGTTAGTACGAAAAATGGAGGCCGCGGCCTCCATTTTTTATGTCATCGTATTATTCGTTTCTATGAATTAAGCATGGCTTTTAGTGCTGACAACGAGGCCTTACCCTGCTCTTTCTTCTGGGCGGCACTCTCATCGCCTCGACCTTCCCAGACTAAGTCTTCCTCTGGTAGCTCATCCAAAAAACGGCTAGGTAAACAATCTATTTCTTCACCATATTGACGACGTTTAGATGCCATAGTGATACACAAGGTACTTTTGGCACGCGTGATTCCCACATACGCTAAACGACGCTCTTCTTCAATATCATCGCTCTCTATGCTGTTGCGGTGTGGCAGCAGTTCCTCTTCGCAACCAATCAAAAATACGTGTGGGTACTCCAAGCCTTTAGAAGCATGCAGCGTCAGCAGCTGAACTTTGTCTTCGTCTTCTTCTTCCTCTTGACGTTCCAGCATATCAATCAGCAGTAGCTTGGAAATGGCATGATCCAGCCCGGCATCTTCGTCTTCTTCCCATGCAGATTCCATCATGCGCTGAATCGATTCAATTAAGAAACGTACGTTTTCAATACGGCGCTCTGCGGCTTTCGGCGACCCCGCTTGTTCTTGTAACCAACCAAAGTAATCCATGTCATGAATCATTTGCTCTATGACAGGGACTGGCGAGCCTTTATGCAAACTCTGACGTAAGCGTTGAATCCAAGACTCAAACTCCCTTAAGCTGCGCAGTGGATTCCCAGTCACTGTTTCATCTAGTGCTTTATCGCCCGCCGCCTCAAACAAACTCACATGCAATTGATTGGCGAGATTCCCCACTTTCTCGAGCGTGGCAGGTCCGATTTCTCGGCGTGGCAAATTGATCACACGTAAAAACGCATTGTCATCGGCAGGGTTCACCAACAAACGCAAATAACCCATTAAATCTTTAATCTCCGCACGGGAGAAAAACGACGTGCCACCGTTCATTTTGTAAGGAATACGATACGCCTGCAGTTTGATTTCCAGAAGGCGAGCTTGATGGTTACCGCGATAGAGAATGGCAAAATCTTTGTAGGGAATATTGTGGCGTAAATGACGCGACTGTATTTCCGCGGCCACACGCTCAGATTCCGAGTCTTCATTACGCGTTACCATCACCCGAATGGGATCACCAATGCCCAAGTCCGACCAAAGCGCTTTGTCATACACGTGGGGATTATTAGCGATCAGGGTGTTGGCCGCTTTCAAGATGGTTCGGGTAGAACGGTAGTTCTGCTCCAGCTTAACCAGTTTCAAGTTCGGATAATCGACTGATAATTGCTCTAGATTTTCTGGACGAGCACCACGCCATGCATAGATCGACTGGTCATCATCCCCTACAAGGGTAAAACAGCGCCGAAAACCCGCCAACTGACGAATCATTTCATATTGGCTGGCGTTGGTATCTTGGCACTCGTCGACCAGCAAATAGCGCACTTTCTTCTGCCATTTATCACGCAAAGGCTCGTCTGAAATCAGCAGACTGACCGGCAACAAAATCAGATCATCAAAGTCCACCGCATTGTAAGCGCGAATGTAGCGTTGGTACTGACCATACACTTGGGCCGCCAATTGAAGCTCTTCAGTGTCGGCTTGGGTAAGGGCTTCTTGCGGTGGGATCAGATCATTCTTCCAATTGGAAATCGTATGCTGACAATAGTTTGCCGCATCCATTTGACCGTTGAACTCTTTATCCAGAATTTCTTTGACCAGTGCCAAGGCATCTTGTGCATCAAACAGTGTAAAACCTTCTTTAAGTCCTGCCTTTCGATACTCCTTGCGCAGAATATTCAGACCTAAGTTATGGAACGTTGAAATGCTGAGGCCACGACTTTCCTCTTTACTCAACATACTCACAACACGCTCTTTCATTTCGCGTGCTGCTTTATTGGTAAAGGTCACGGCCACAATGCTGTTGGCTTTGAAGCCACAGGTCTGAATCAAATAGGCGATTTTGGTGGTGATTACGCTGGTTTTACCTGAGCCAGCCCCGGCTAACACCAACAGTGGCCCATCAATTTGCTTAACCGCCTCGAGCTGGCGCTCATTTAAGGTTCGCATGCGTTGGCTGATTGAAGGAAGAGACTGACTCATGAGTGGACACCAGTAATTCGTAAATAGGTGGCTATTCTACACCAGTCAGTTCTTTCGCATCATACTATCTGTTAATCGATCCGGTTAATTCGTATCAAAGTGACCTGCTAGGCTACGATGACTCAAGCGAGAGCATTCGAATAATATTCGTCCCGAAGGTGAATCAAAATCTTGATTGCAGCTCAACTTTTGTTGGTGAACGAAGTCGTTCAGTTCCTCTTTTTTACCGATCAAATAAAAGTGTGATAGATCTGCTAACACCTCATTATCGGTAAGAATCTTAGCCTGCCCATGACTGTAAAATTGTCCCGAGAAAGGTCTTTCTTTCAAATAGTAAACAGGGTCTTCATCGTTGATCTGATCAAACACAATCCGATCGCTACGCGTATCGGCTTTACCCATATTTAAAACCAACATCATAATCATCAGTAACACAGGTAAAATCATGGCCACGCCAGAAAACCACTTTGTATCACGCTTCTTAATGAACAATGCGATCAGGAGTGCCAAAGCGGGCACGCCGGGTAAAACATAAGCAGGTAAAATATTCCCCGCCATGGTGAACAGCAACAGTGGCGAGAGCAACCATAACAATAAAAAGCTTAACAACCCTTTATGCTGATACTCAAAGGTGCTTATTTGCGCACGACGGCGCCACGCCAACACAGGAAGCACAATTGACCAAGGGAATGCGGCTTGCAGCCAATATAACCAAATCATCCCACGTGGACGGTCGTGCGCAGAACCGTATAGGTCCCCTTGCCAACCACTGACGACAAAGCGTTTAAAATGCTCACCAATTAGGAAATAATCTAAGAATCCTGGTGTCGCGGCTTCCGCCATCAAGTACCATGGCAAAGCGATCGCCAGCATCAATATACAGCCTGTTACAATAGGAAAGCGCTGCCAAAGTTCTTTCCAAGCACCGATCACACCATGTTGCCACATCAACCAAGGCATCACCGTCATACCCATTAAGACCAACACCAAAGGCCCCTTCGCCAGCAAACCACACGCGAGCCCGATAAAACTAACATAGCCCCACCAGCGACTGTTCGGACTGTCTTGCAACCACGCTAAATAAAAACCAATCATGGCAATCGTGAGCGATAAAGTCAGCGCCATGTCCGTCATCACAGCGCCTGCTGCAATGGAAAAAATGCCACAGGTAGCCAACACGACGGCCGCAATAAGTGCATTAATGCCTAAGCGACGAGCGACCCAAGCGATCAGCAAAATCGTTGCCACACCCGCTAACCAATGCGGGGCACGTACGGCAAACTCATTCAAACCAAACAGTTTAATACCGTAGGCGCTCATCCAAGTGAATAACGGCGGTTTTCCCCAGAATGGCACACCGTAATCAAATTGCGGGGTTAACCAGTTGCCCGTTTCAACCATGAGCCGCGCCATTTCGCCATAGCGCGCTTCTGTTGTGTCCATTAATGGATACGTCGCAAGAGAAATCAAACGCAGCAATAATGCAAAGATCAGTAACAACCATAAATGGTTTCGACGTAGGCTCATCATGATACTTTCTCCATTAAGGAGACAGACGCGTCTTCTACAACCTTAGTCGCCGAAACAGGCTGTTTTTCATGTATGGACTGAATCAGATACAAAGGTCTTTGCTTTACCTCCACAAAGATGCGACCTACGTACTCGCCCAGTAAGCCGATCGATAAAAGCTGCACGCCAGCTAGACCAAGCATCACCACCATCATTGAGGGATAACCGCTGACCGGTTCGCCAAACATCAGTGTTTTAACGATAATCCACAGACCAAAGCCGAACGACAGCAGTGCGCAGCCGGCGCCGACAAACGTGGCAAGACGAAGGGGTCTGACTGAAAAAGAAGTCAGTCCGTCCATTGCTAATCCCAGCAGTTTAAAATAGTTCCATTTTGTTTCACCGCAAAAGCGCGCATCACGCTCAAACATCAGCGTTGTTTGCGTAAACCCTGGCCAACTGAATAACCCTTTCATGTAACGATTACGTTCAGGCAAGGCATTGATATGGCCCACAACCCGAGCGCTTAACAGTCGAAAATCTCCCACGTTTTCCGGAATGTCGAGCGCTGCTAAACGATTCAGAAGTTTATAAAACGTCGCCGCAGAAAAACGCTTAAGCCAGCTTTCACCCTGTCGCGAACTGCGCTTCATATTCACCACATCAGCGCCATCACGCCACGCCTGTAGCATATCGGGTATCAACTC
The DNA here is from genome assembly GCF_001639745.1 of Marinomonas gallaica. Taxonomy (GTDB): domain Bacteria; phylum Pseudomonadota; class Gammaproteobacteria; order Pseudomonadales; family Marinomonadaceae; genus Marinomonas; species Marinomonas gallaica. The sequence continues at coordinate 78,931 of NZ_LTAX01000004.1, read as the reverse complement.
TGGCGGGTCTTGTAGATCAGCGTCGATTAAAATAACGGCTTGGCCTTTGGCGTGCTCTAACCCTGCGCACATAGCAAACTCTTTACCAAAGTTACGGCTTAAAGCAATGCAACGTATAGAGCTAGTGGTTGATGGGAAACTCTGTGCCACCATCAAGCTAGTATCACTGCTGCCATCGTCCACATATAAAATTTCGCAGTGCTCAGGCAAAGCATCCAATACCTGCGTTAAACGGCGATGAAACTCGGGCAATACCTGCTGCTCATTATAAAACGGTACAATGACCGATAAAATTGGAGCAAAATGACGTATTGGGTGTGATGAACGCTCGCCTTCACTAACGTAATTCACCGTCTTTTTAATCACTGACATGGGCTTAGCCTGCTTTACTATTGGATAATGCCTGCAGTGTATGTGGGGCGCTGTGAAGAACTTGTCATTGACGTTTTTTTCACGCTTTTTCAGCGATAATGATGCAATGGCATGCGCATAAATGAGGTTACTACTGTGCAACGAGCACTACTGATCGAAGACAATCGAGACATAGCAGGTATGCTGTTTGATTTCTTTGAATGCAATAATATGGAACTCGATTACGCCGACAATGGCGAGCTGGGCCTGAAGCTTGCTTTAGAAAATACCTTTGACATCATTTTACTCGACCTAATGCTACCAAGGCTTGATGGCGTGACAGTTTGCCAAAGACTGCGTGATGCAGGTATTAGTACCCCTATTTTGATGCTAACAGCGCTCGATAGCCGCGAAGATGAACTGCGCGGGCTCGATGTCGGCGCGGATGATTATCTAACCAAACCATTCGATTTAGATATTTTGTACGCGCGCGTGCAAGCATTAATCAGACGCCATTCAGGACATGTCTCGACCAGTGTTCTTCGCTATGGCGATATCAGTATCCATTTGAAAAGCGGTAAGGCTTACCGGCAAGAGAAGCTGCTTGCACTCACCCCATCAACCTTTACCATTTTAAAAATGCTCGTGTCTCAAGCGCCAAATTTGGTGACGAAAGAAGACATTGCCTATCAATTATGGCAAGACGAAAAGCCCAATAATGATGTTTTACGCAGTCACATTTATCAACTTCGTAGCCAGCTAGATAAGCCTTTTGAAAGCAATATCTTGAAAACACAGCCAAAAATTGGCTTCTACCTAGAGGTCAACTCTGATGACAGCCCTGTTTCGTAACGCAAAAAGTATGACTTCCCGTCTGGCACTTTTTTTTACCATGGTGGCCATCATCATCGGGATTTTTTGTTTGATATTAATCAGCGCGGTATTGGCTTGGTCTGAAGATCGTGTGGGAGAGCGACGCATCATGGTTGATAAACGAGAAGCCATTCAGTTTTTTATTTCTCATCCCAATGCAACATCCATTCAATTAGACCCGCTCACCATTGCTTACAACGGTTTGCAGACAGCGCCTAAGGCTATCCAAGCTTACCTTTCAGAACACACCTCTTTTCTCGGAGAAGTCGGATACGGTGAAGACTCAAGAATGCTGTACATGTCAAATTACATCCAAAATGGCGAGGATAAACGCTTGGTATTAGTGTCTCGCATTGACGAGATTGAGATTACTCATCAGGAATATATCAATGTCATGGCGATCGTTCTCGGCTTAGTGGCGGTACTCATTGGTTGCTTTACTGCTTTGTTAACGCGACTGTCTAAAAGCCTAATCACACCGATCAATCAGCTCTGTTCTCAACTTGAACAACATCAGGGAGATACAAAACGGGTTTTCAAGGTAACCAAAGAATCGGCGCAAGAGTTCCAAACACTGGCAGAGACATTGAATCAATATCGTTCAGATATCGATTCCCTAGTAAAGCGAGAGCAGGCCTTTGCACGCTACGCGAGCCATGAATTGCGCACGCCGTTAACTATTATGAAAGGTTCGAGCAGCTTACTTGCGCGAGAAGCCAATAGCCCTTTTTCAAAACGTCAATTGACTCGTATTCAAAGTGCTACCGAAGACATGCTCACTATGGTTGATGCGTTGCTCAGCTTAGTACGCTATGAGAAAAGCGCTCAAAACACGCCCTTGAATTCTGTTTCAGAAACCGACCTACAAACCATTATTGATAAAAACAAAGCACAGGCCGAGGCCAAACAGCTGCGTTTAGAAACTGACGTGACTGGGTCCCCAGTGATTAAAGCCTCTCATGCGGTATTAGATATTGTCGTCGGCAACCTTATCCGCAACAGTATCGCTGCATCCAATACCGGCAGCATTTATATTTATATGACCGAACACTGCATCAAGGTATGCGACGAAGGAGAAGGCTTTAACCCTTTAAAAGAAAGTACCGGACACGGTTTAGGGCTGTTGATCGTACAAGATCTATGTCGCCGCTATGATTGGCAATTCTCGATTAAAAATCAGAACAAGGTTGGCTGTGAAGCAACCGTCATATTTAATGAGCCTGCAAAATAAGCGAAATTCTCCGCCTACTTTACAGGACATTCAAAGCGATTTACTCAGTCGCCTCTTTGATCGGTTTTTTGCTCCAATAACTGGCCAATAGCGATCCTGATATATTATGCCACACACTGAATATGGAGCCAGGCAAGGCCGCCGCAGGTGTAAAGAATTTAACCGCCAGCGCTGATGCTAAGCCTGAATTTTGTAAACCGACTTCAAAAGCGATGGTTCGACAAACTTTTTTATCGAACCCTAACCATGCAGTGACCCAATATCCCAAAATTAGACCCGTTGCATTATGCAATATCACCGCGACAGCAACCAATGCGCCCACAGAGGCAATTTTGCCAGCACTCAACGCCACCACAATGGCAATAATAAAGACGATGGCAAACATAGAAACATACTTGAGTGCAGGTTCAATTCGACGTACTAAGCCATGGGCTAACGTATTAAGTAATACTCCAATGGCAACCGGTACCAGCACAATTTTCACCAAACTAAGCAGCATTGAACTGACCGGGACATCCACAGAGGTACCGATCATCCAAGCCACCAGTAAGGGTGTGAACACAACCCCTAGAAGGGTTGAAATAGCCGTCATGGAAATCGATAAAGCCGTATCCCCTTTCGCTAAATAACACATCACATTGGATGATGTGCCACCCGCTACACTGCCTACCAGTAGCATGCCTACCGTCAGCTCACTATCAAAACCAAACAGTGTTGCGATCAGCAAAGCCGTAATCGGCATCACCAAAAACTGTAGCAGCACGCCCACGCCCACTGCTTTAGCGTTTTTACCTACGGCTTTGAAGTCTTTTGGGCTCAGCGTTAATCCCATGGCTAACATGATGACCATCAGCAACGGCAAAATATAACCTTTAAAATCGACAAACAATGTTGGCTGCAAATAAGCCATCACCGATAACAACAGCGCCCACAATGGGAAAAGCTGAATAATCATGAATACACTCCTATGTATTTTTATTAGGTTCGTAGCGTTTTTAGGCCACTCAACATGACTCCGTGATGCGATAGAAGCATCATTTCAGTAGAGAGCCACAATGCCCAGAATGTATAGAGCCAATCTTTCAATGTCTATGCCTTAATAACCACACATTGCCCTTTTGTATGACAGCTTGCACCGGTAAGAACAGGCTTTTGACATTTTTCTACTCTGACCGATAAAAATTGAAATAATATTGCCTTTCAAATAATTTTGATAAGCATTATCATTATCTAATACTTTATTAAAGACTCATTTACCATGCTTTTATCTGTTATTAAACGCCTAACCACCACTCTGTGTACGTTGATGTTCATGTCGTCTGCTTATGCTGTGACTGTCCAAGACAGTAAAGGCACGTTCACTCTAGACCATACCCCTCAACGTATTGTCGTTTTAGAGTTTTCTTTTGCTGATGCGCTGGCATCGGTCGGCGTGGCTCCCATCGGGATTGCCGACGATAAAGATAAAAGTCGCGTTTTACCTGCCGTTCAACAGGTCATTGGTGACTGGCAGTCGGTTGGTACTCGTTCTCAGCCCAGTCTTGAAGTCATCGCTTCTTTAAAACCTGATCTCATCATCGCCGATATTTCCCGCCATGAATCTGTTTATGACGATTTACAAAAAATCGCGCCGACACTGATTTTACCCTCTCGTCGCGAAACCTATTCTGACAATTTAAAAGCCGCCAGCATCATTGCCAAAGTCGTGGGTAAAGAGCAGGAAATGACGGATCGTTTGGTCCAACATCAGCAATTTATGGCCCACATAGCGCAGCAGTTACCCGATCATGCCATATTACAATTTGGCGTTGCACGAGCGGATGCACTGTTCCTTCATACGGACGATTCCTATACCGGTGGTGTCATTCAGGCATTAGGGATGCAAACCCCCGTCTCTGATCGCGACGACTCTGCGTATCGTCAAACCAGCTTAGAGCAGCTGGTCGCTTTAAATCCTGAATATTTAATTGTCGGACACTATGCCAACCCCAGTATTGTCGATAACTGGAGCAACGAGCCACTTTGGACCGTTCTAACGGCCGTTCAAAATGATCATGTCTATCGCGTCGATCCTAATATCTGGTCTCGCTGCCGTGGCATTTTAGCCGCCGAACACATAGCAAACGATCTACTTCAAATCTTCTCTGAGCAATAGCCCTAAACATGTCTCACCTCTTTCGGTCAGTCAGCCTTGGCCTGTTTCTGTGTCTAGGATTGCTGCTAATCAGCTGGTGGAATCTATTTGCTTGGTCGGTTGTTCCCGTCAGTGGCGCAGATGTTTTGCATGCGTTCACAAGCTTTAATGACCAGAGCATAGCCCATCGTATTGTGCTGGATTTACGTTTACCGCGTCTGCTTACCGCGTTGCTAGTGGGCGCTTGCTTGGCCTCTGCTGGGACGATTATGCAGGGGCTCACACGTAATCCGCTGGCAGCGCCATCGGTATTAGGCGTTAACGCAGGTGCCGCGCTGGGCATGGCGCTGGTGTCGACACTGCCTTTTTTATATGGAGCACTCAGTACCTCTATTGCCGCCATGTTGGGTGGCGGCGTTGCTTGGCTGCTGGTAATGCTTCTAGGCAGTGCCTGGCGTGTCGGTGCGAATGAACACGGTCGTTTGGTGTTAGCTGGCGTGGCCATTTCAGCCTTGTGCGCCGCGTTAACAAAAGCCGTTGTTATCATGGAAGAAGATCAAGCCGCAGGAGTGATGACTTGGTTAGCAGGCAGTCTTGCCGACGCTCGCTGGCAAAAGTGGCAAACGTTTTGGCCCGTCGCATCCATCAGCCTTATCGGCGCTCTAGGCCTTGCACCATCGTTGAATGTATTGCAACTCGGCGAAGATAATGCACGTAATCTAGGCATCAATTTGTTGCGCAGCAAATTGTTCGGCAGCCTACTGGTGCTGATGTTAGTCGGCGCTGCCATCAGTGCCGTCGGCAGTATCGGCTTTGTCGGATTGATCGTGCCTCATATTGCGCGATTAATGTTTGGCCAAGATTTTCGTTTGTGCCTACCTGTTGCCATGATCATCGGTGCGCTCTTAGTGACGCTGGCAGACACCTTAAGCCGTGCTGTTACTTATCCTATGGAAACTCCTGCGGGTGCCATTTTGGCATTGATTGGGGCGCCTTTCTTTATTTATCTGGTTCGAAAACGCACCCTATGACTGCGCAACGTTTTTTCCCATTCGCTCTGATTATGTTGTTTGCTTTAAGCCTCGCCAACCTTCTGTTTGGTGCCGTTTCGCTCTCTCTTCACGATATTTGGCAAGGCTTGTTTGTCGGCTCTGAACAGCATTTCACTGTGTACGAATACCGTTTACCGCGTCTCTTTTTAGCAATTTTGGTCGGAGCAGGACTGGCGCTGTCCGGCGCATTAGTACAAGGCGTGATTCGCAATCCACTGGCTTCCCCCGATGTGCTTGGCGTCAGCCACGGCGCAGGTCTAGCGGCGGTCTTTTACATGACCTATTTCAACGGTGCATCGACTGAATGGTTACCAGAAGTGGCCTTAAGTGGCGGTCTCTGCGCGGCATTGATCTTGTGGTACTTATGCGGTGCCCACAGCAGTGCCATCAAACTTGCGATCACCGGTGTGGCACTCGCCGCTTTTTGGGCCAGCTGTATCGACTTTTTGATGCTGACAAAGCCGCTGGAAATTAACAATGCCTTGCTTTGGTTAACGGGCAGTTTATGGGGTCGCAGCTGGCCTCAACTACAAGCCTTACTCCCTTGGTTTGTACTCGTGCCGTTCGCCCTAGGCCTAAGTAAGTATTTAAATGTGCTCGATCTGGGTGATGACAGCGCCAACAGTCTAGGCGTGTCGCCACAATCTGTGCGTTTGTTGTCGTTGGCGATCGCCGTCGCATTAACCGCCGCTTGTGTCTCAGTATGCGGACCAATTGGCTTTTTAGGTTTAGTAGCTCCCCATTTAACCCGCAAACTCGTGGGCGGTCGTCACCAATCATTGTTACCTGCCACTATGCTAACAGGCGCCTGCTTACTTTTAGCCGCAGACCTAGCTGCGCGTACGCTAGCCCCACCGATTGAATTACCGGCCGGCATCTTAACCGCCATTATTGGCGCTCCGTATTTCCTATGGCTATTGTTGAGGATGAAATAACGATGTCCCTAAGCGCTCACCAACTGAGTGTTGGCTATCATGGTCACACCATTGTGAAAAAGATGGACCTAACCCTACCCGATGGCCGTTTTATTGCTTTATTAGGTCCCAATGGCTGCGGCAAGTCGACCTTATTGAAGTGCTTTGCACGCATCTTACCGGCGATGTCTGGAGAAGTGAATTGGCAAGGACAAAACCTGCACCATTATCCATCTAAACAACTCGCCAAAGCGCTCGCGTTGTTGCCACAAACACAACCGATCCCCGAAGGCATTAAAGTAAAAGATCTCGTGGCGTATGGCCGCAGTCCCTATACTGGTTTTTGGGGCAAACTCAGCACTCAGGATCATCAGATTGTTGAGCAAATGATGCAGCAAACTGGAACCTACGAGCTGCGCGACCAACTGGTCAGCGAATTATCCGGCGGCCAGCGTCAACGTGTATGGCTTGCAATGGTATTGGCGCAAGACACGCCCTACCTACTGTTAGATGAACCCACGACGTATATGGACATTAACCACCAAGTGGAATTGATGCATCAGCTGCAAGCGCTCAACAAACAAGGCAAAACCATCATTACGGTGCTGCACGATATCAACCAAGCAGCACGTTATTGCGATCATCTCGTGGTGATGAAAGCCGGTGAGCTGAAATACCAAGGCTCCCCTGAGGAAGTACTCACTTCCGCCATGCTCAAAGACGTGTTTAGCCTCAGTGCGCAAATCCACCAAGATCCCGTTTCCGGCACCCCCATGTGTGTCGTGGAAGACTAATATTTCGCCCTTTAATCCCATTTTATTAAACAAAAAGGTCTTATGAACTATCCGATCATTTCCTCTAGCCTATTGTTACTCTCTTTACCGCTCATCGCCGCGCCCAATAACAGTAACAATACAAGCCAAAATCAGCCATTGGATACGCTGATTGTGACAGGTCGCGCCCTGTCACATTATAAAGAAGACGCTGTCAGCATTGGCACACGTACGGATACGGACATTGATAGAACACCACAGTCGGTACAAGTACTGACAAATACATTGATTGAGGATCAAGCGGCTCATCAAGTAACTGACCTGTATCGCTCTATTTCAGGGGTATCACAAGATAACGTCTCCACAGTGACGTTCCGTGGTTTTCACCAAGATGAGCAACTCTACGATGGCATGCGCGGTAACCCTTACAAAGGGTTCTTCACTGTTCCTCAACTAGTCAATGTCGAAGAAGTGCAAGCCATTAAAGGCCCTGCTGGTGCCTTGTACGGTGCCGGTGAACCCGGTGGCGTGATCAATTATGTCTCCAAGAAACCCACTTACGAACAAGAAAACTTTGTAAAGCTTGGCGCGGGCAACAAAGACTATCACTCAGAGCAACTGTCTAGTTCAGGCCCAATCAACGCTGATGCCAGCCAGCGTTACCGTCTCTCTTTATATCAAGATAAAAGTGGCTCTTATCGCAACAATGTCGACCAAGACAATCAAAACATCGATCTTGGTTATGCTTGGGATATTTCCGACGATTCATCGCTCACTGTGCAATACACGAATATTGATCAAACACTCCATGGTGCTCGCCTGCGTGGCATCCCTACAGACGATGACGGCAACTTCTTAGCGGACGACTCATGGAATGCCAATGAACCTGGTGATCACCAAGCATTAGATGCCGAGACGTTCCAAGCTAAGCTTGAACAATATTTAACGCAGGATGTTTCTTGGGACTTGGGGCTGCGCTACTTTAAAGGTGAAGAGACTCAGAAGTACCATGAGTCACGTGGTTTAACCGATACTGATAACGACGGTGTAGACGATGCTATCCGTCGCCAATATCGTGACCAGCTGCGTACCAATGAAGGTGTCACACTATCGAGTAACCTAGTGTTTGATTTGAACGATCATACGATCTTAGTCGGAACCGATTACACTCGTAATACCTATGATTACCTGTACTACCGCACTAATGATCCGGACACTCTGAGCCTTGCAACCCCTGTTTATAACGCTGATGTGAGTCAATATGATCTGGCATTGCGCACTGATAGCCAGACGGTTTCACAACAGTTAGGGCTACTCCTTCAAGACCAATGGGCGGCTACTGATCGCTTGGACTTGGTGGCTGGGGTACGCTTAAATCATTTTGAAGAAGACTTTACCGATCATCGTAATGCGTCCAACGATGCCAATTACTCAGACCAAGGTATGGATACGCGCTTAGGTGCTACTTACCAATGGTCAGACAATATTAAGCCTTATACATCGTTCTCGACTGGCTATCAGCCGCAAAGCGCTAGTGACCAGCAAGCCTCTGTAGGCGGCCCGTTTGATCCTGAACAAAGCCAACAAATGGAAGCCGGTGTGCGCACCTACTGGCTCAACAACCGTTTAAACGTAAATCTGGCGGTTTACCATATCGAGCATGAAAACGTCCTTCAGGAAGACCCAAATGACAGCGACATGAAAATCGCATTAGGCAAAGTACGCAGCCAAGGTGCAGAAATCGATGTATTGGCGGACATTACCGATCGTTGGGTGGCGAACTTGAGCTACGCTTACAACGATACCGTCATCAAGCAAGATAACGAAGACGGCATTCAATTTTCCGCAGGCGACTCGCGTCGGTTCTCAAACTCCCCGCTGCATCAGCTAGGCCTTTGGACCCGTTACGATCTTCCTAGCCTATCCTCATCTGTGTCGGTAGGCGCTGAGTACGTTAGCGAACAGTACAACCGTGATCATCAAAAAGTGAAGCCTTACACCGTTTACGATGCTACATGGCAAACTCAAATTGACGCCTGGACATTACAAGCCACCCTTAAAAATCTAACTGATGAAGTCTACGCAACCTCCGGTTTTAACCGTAATATCGGTTCGAACTTAGGTGAGCGTCGTCGTGTTTACCTAAGTGCACAGTACGATTTTTAATCTTTATCTTCATTCGCAGCGCGGGATGTAAGTCCCGTGCTGCGGTTTATTCAACTCATCCGCTTTTTAGCTTTAATAAGGACTAACTCTCTATATTTAAATAGATATACACAATATCAGCTCAGTGTTTCATCTACATCTGATTTTTTAAATTGGTGCGACATTACATCTACTTATTATTTCATCAACAACAGCAATCATTAAATCTTCAGACACTAAACTTTTGTCATTGTCAACTCTAAAACCGTTAAAGAAAATTACAAACAACTCTTCATCGCTTGCGACTGACCAAAAACTAATCATACTGCGATTCTCTTTTAACTCTGCTCTCCAAAGCGATATTTTTGAAGGGTTTCCCTCCCATATTCTATTTTTAGAATGCAACAAGGTAACTTTATGAAAAAGCTCTTCCACCCACATTTTTTCATATTCGTTGTGAGAACTTTCAACTACCTCTTTCTTAGAGGTTTCTTGAGCAGAGTTTTGGAACAAAATAGAGTGATGTTCTAACCTAATAACGCCTATAGTGATCGATATTATATTTTCATCATCTATAATCTGAAAATCATATTTGATGTCATTACCATACTTGGTTTCATTAACACTGACTGTTTTATCGCTAACTGTTGATATTTCACAAAGCATAGTCGATTGTGCACGCACCAAAAGACTTGATGATAGAAGAAGAAAAATGCAACTAAATTTTAAAATACGGTATAACACAAAATTATCCTATTAGAAGATTGATAAAAATAAACCAAACTTAAATTTATATTAATAATCGCAATAACCACTATTAATTAACACCAATTTCAATCCCCCCTCCATCTACTCTATATAAAAAATCTCAATATTTAATGCTCGGAAGCATGTGAATAAGTCAGCCAAGTTCTTTCGAATACACGAATAAAAAATCAAGCAGCACATCGAATAGAAAATTGTAGCTTCGCTATTTTTAGTGTTTCGTAAGACACTATATCAACCGTTATCTCTAGGAGTAATGTACGACTTATACCGCACGCTACTCCTAATGAAATCATGCCCCACCGACGACCGTCGCCAGCATTTTTTCCATTTTGCGGTAACTTAAAGACTCCATAAGATGCTTTCGTGCAACATCAACACTCTCCAAATCCGCTAACGTCAAGGCGACTCGCAATACTCGATGATAAGCCCTTGCTGATAGCTTTAAGCGCTCTAACGCTTGTTGCATAAACAGCTTATCCGATTCACTCAAGGCACAAATACGCTCCAGTTCACGACCGCTTAATTGAGCATTTTGCACGCCTTGCCGCGCTCGTTGACGTGCAACGGCGGCTTCAACCCGTTGGCGTACCGCTGAGCTAGCCTCACCCATTTCACTTTGGTTCACCAAGACATCTGTTGGTAACGGCGGCACTTCGACGTGTAAATCAATGCGATCTAAAAAAGGGGCGGAGAGTTTACGCAGGTATTTCTGACTGGCACTGGATTGGTAATAGTCTTGTCCACCACTATAGGCTTCATTGCTCGCATTCATAGCGGCCACCAGTTGAAAGCGCGCGGGGTAACTGACTTGGCCACGAGCACGTGATAAGTGAATTTCACCGTTTTCTAATGGCTCACGCAGCACCTCTAACACCTTACGGTCGAATTCCGGTAGCTCGTCTAAGAACAATACACCCCGATGACTTAACGAGGCTTCTCCCGGTTTCGGAATGGACCCTCCGCCAACCAACGCCGCGGCTGAACTCGAATGGTGCGGACTGCGAAAAGGACGCTCTGACCAATGCCAATCCGTGCCCATTTTACGGCCTGAGACAGACTGTACCGCAGCGACTTCAAGCGCTTCAGGTTCCGTCATACGCGGCATAATCCCAGGCAAACGAGAAGCCAGCATGGTTTTACCCGTACCAGGTGGTCCAACGAATAACAAATTGTGCCCGCCCGCCGCCGCTACCTCTAACGCTCTTCGAGCTTGATACTGCCCCTTTACATCCGCCATGTCGCGATGGCCGATGACGTCTTCTACAAACACCTCTTCGACTTCACAGCGTTGTAGAGTGGACAGTTTCATCAGCGCCGCGGTCACTTGCGTCAGATGATGAGCAAAAAAGATCTCATGATCTACTAATCCTGCTTCATTACGGTTATCTGCAGGCACAATCATTTTTCGTTGCGCCTCTTTGGCTGCCATCGCCGAGGGCAAGACACCGGGGATACCACGTAAATCACCAGATAGAGCCAGTTCTCCGACAAACTCGGTATCACGTAGCTCTATTTCTCCGAGTTGTCCCGATGCCAATAAGATGCTGATAGCTATCGCCAAATCATAACGACCACCCTCTTTTGGCAAATCGGCAGGTGCCAAATTGATGGTAATACGGCGCAAAGGGAATTCGAATTTGCTGTTAATGATCGCACTACGCACTCGATCTTTGGCTTCTCGCACGGCTGCTTCCGGCAATCCGACGATATTTAACGATGGCAGACCATTAGAAATGTGCGTTTCTACGGTCACAAGCGGAGCCGATACACCCACACGGGCACGGCTATAGATTGTTGCTAGGCTCATAATCACTCCTTGATATGCCCAGTACATCCAACTTCTAATCTCACACGTATCTATATGAGGAGGTACTTATGACCAAAAAGTTGAACCCTAATAAATTGTTGCTCTCAAAATGGACATCCACTGTTCCAAAAAATAAAGAAAAGCATTTTATCGTTACCCGCCTCGATCGGGATGAAGACGAGGTGGTAATCGATATCGTCCTTGAAGCAGTGTACACCAAGAATACTTACCAACTACCTTGGCAAGCATTGCTTGATGATCTCTGGCAACAAGGCTGGCACTAAATTTCTGACAGACTACTTGTCCTCAGTTTGCTCTAACTCGGCGAGGCGCGCTTCCAGTTGCGCCAGTTTCTCACGATACTTTTGTAACATTGCTGCTTGTACTTCGAACTCTTCACGGGTGACTAAATCCATTTTAGTCAAAGTGTCTTTTGCTACTTGCTGAAGTTGAAGTTGAATTTCTTCAGCAGGAAGCTTACCCAGTGTACCTGCCGCTTGTTCTAGGCCAGAACCCAACTGTTTAATAAATTGATCAATCATGACGCGCTCTCTCATTTAGAGTATTTCCATTATTATAAAATGCCGCCCCCCCTTCTGTCTTTACACAATTCCGTCAATTACCAGATCTATCATTTGCGTTGTTAGGGTGCACTTGATACGGCGATCGAACAGTTTCTGTTCGCCATTTTATTAACCGTGCCCAGCATTAGGGCAGTTAAATTGGCTGACTTTCCAAGCAAAACAATCAAATAGTTCTATAAGAGCGCTAAAAAAAACCGTCCCATAAGGAATTACGCACCACCATAACGCACAGCTATGTATTTACTGTCTTGCTCACTAAGCGGTGCAAATGAGTACGTTCTTGCACGTTTCCCCTCTACCCCTTACCAGACAAGGCTTTACGAGGTTTTCTTCGCGTAATTTTAAAGCTGGCACACATATTGAATATACCCAGTTACCTGCGATACGACATCAGACTTAACTAAGGAGACTGTGGGTATGAAGCTTATCACTGCCATCATCAAGCCATTCAAACTGGATGATGTTCGCGAAGCACTTTCTGAAATCGGTGTACAAGGTATCACCGTGACAGAAGTTAAAGGTTTCGGACGTCAAAAAGGTCACACAGAACTTTACCGCGGTGCGGAATACGTTGTGGACTTTCTTCCAAAAGTAAAAATTGAGCTAGCCATTGCTAAAGACATGGCCGACCAAGTAGTAGAAGCCATCTCCAATGCTGCCAACACAGGCAAAATCGGTGACGGTAAAATCTTCATCGTTAACCTTGAGCAAGCGGTTCGTATTCGTACCGGCGAGACTGGGGAAGACGCAGTGTAATCACTGCCAGAATCTTACAAGCCTTTAGGGGGGCGAAACATGCAAGATCAAATTTTTCACTTACAATATGCCATGGACACCTTTTACTTCTTGGTGTGTGGCGCACTGGTTATGTGGATGGCAGCGGGTTTCGCGATGCTAGAAGCAGGCCTAGTCCGTTCGAAAAACACCACGGAAATCCTTACTAAGAACGTCGCGCTGTTCGCGATCTCTTGTATCATGTACTTGGTTTGCGGTTACGCGATCATGTACGGCGGCACATGGTTCTTATCGGGTATTCAAGACGTAGACGTAGCGTCTACATTGACTGACTTCGCTGGCCGTGAAGGTGGCTTTGAAGGTGGTGCTATCTACTCTGGTGCATCGGATTTCTTCTTCCAAGTCGTCTTCGTTGCAACGGCAATGTCTATTGTTTCCGGTGCTGTCGCTGAGCGCATGAAGCTATGGGCTTTCCTAACGTTCGCAGTGGTCATGACAGGTGTTATCTACCCACTGGAAGGTTCTTGGACTTGGGGCGGCGCTGATGTCTTCGGCATGTTCAACCTAGGTGACATGGGCTTCTCTGATTTTGCCGGTTCAGGCATTGTACACATGGCCGGCGCATCCGCTGCACTAGCAGGTGTTCTGGTATTGGGTGCTCGTAAAGGCAAATACGGTCCAAACGGTGAAGTGCGTGCGATTCCAGGCGCTAACCTCCCACTAGCAACATTGGGTACTTTTATCCTTTGGTTGGGCTGGTTCGGTTTTAATGGCGGTTCGGTACTGAAACTTGGCGACATCGCTAACGCTAACTCTGTTGCCATGGTGTTCCTAAACACCAATGCGGCCGCTGCCGGTGGCGCCGTTGGTGCCCTTATCCTAGCGCGTATTCTGTTCGGCAAAGCCGATCTTACAATGCTTCTAAACGGTGCGCTTGCAGGTCTGGTTGCGATTACAGCGGAACCTTCTACACCTTCCGCTTTAGGTGCAACACTGATCGGCGTTGTGGGTGGTCTGATTGTTGTGGTATCAATCCTAATGCTAGATAAGCTAAAAATTGATGATCCAGTCGGTGCTATCTCTGTTCACGGTGTGGTGGGACTTTGGGGTCTACTGGCTGTGCCACTTACCAATGACGGCGCTTCATTCGGCGGTCAAATTGCAGGTGCACTGACGATCTTCGTATGGGTATTCTCTACAAGCCTAGTGGTTTGGTTAGTCATCAAAGCCATCATGGGTATTCGTGTTACCGAAGAAGAAGAGTACGAAGGCGTTGATATCTCAGAATGCGGTATGGAAGCGTATCCAGAGTTTAAAAAATAATCCCTCACGATTATGACTTCTCCTTGGAAAACCCTCGCTTAGGCGGGGGTTTTTCATCTCTGGCATTTAACTATTCCTGCAATTTTGTTATCAAAGTCGTTATAGTCGTAGTATCGATAGAACCTATTTTGGAGACTGTATGCTAGAAGATCTACATTTGAAGATCCGCAACTTAACCTTGGACGATTACCCTCAAGTCAAAGCACTCATGGATCGTGTCTACCATGATATTGGTGGCTCATGGCCAATGCATACTATTAGTAAGCTTATCAAGGACTTACCGGATGGTCAGATTTGTCTCGTTGACCACGATAAAATTGTGGGCATGGCTCTATCCGTAAAAGTAAATTATCAGCGCTTTAGTAACCCACATACTTATGATGACTTAGTCGATCAGCGCGAGCGTATTCATCATGATAATGAAGGCGATGCATTGTATGGCTTAGACGTTTTGATCGACCCAGACTACCGTGGATACCGATTAGGTCGCCGCTTATACGAAGCGCGTAAAGAGCTGTGCCGCCAAGAAAACTTAATTGCCATTCTTGCCGGTGGACGTATTCCGAATTATTACCAACATTCGGATGAAATGACGCCAGCGGAATATTTAGAAGCCGTGGACAAACGCAAAATCTACGACCCTATTTTGACGTTCCAACTTTCCAACGACTTCCAAGTCACACGCCTATTGACCAAATATCTTCCTGAAGACGAAAAGTCTCGCGGCTACGCCACCTTACTAGAGTGGAAAAACATCTTCTACGAGCCAGAAAAAAACACCGTGCTGGAGTATCGCAAAACTCAGGTACGCATCGGTGCAGTCCAGTGGCAAATGCGTGAAGTCGAAAGTGTTGAAGAGCTACTTAAGCAAGTTGAGTATTTCATTGATGCCTTGTCGAGCTACAAAAGCGACTTTGCCCTATTCCCTGAGTTCTTCAACGCGCCATTAATGGGCTTGGCGCCAGACCAAACCAACCAAATGGAAGCCATTCGTTTCTTAGCGTCTTTCACAGAGCGCTTTGTCAGCGAAATGTCTCAGTTAGCCATCAGTTATAATATCAACGTCATCACTGGCTCTATGCCATTGGTGGAAGACGATATTATGTACAACATCAGTTACTTATGCCGTCGTGACGGTACCATTGAAGAGCAACGCAAGATTCATATTACGCCGCATGAGCGCCGTGACTGGGTCATTGAAGGGGGTTACGAAGTCCGTACCTTTGACACGGATGCAGGCCGTATCGGCATCTTGATTTGCTATGATGTCGAGTTCCCAGAGTTGGCACGTCACCTTGCTTCGCAAGATATGGACATTCTGTTTGTACCATTCTGGACAGATACCAAAAATGGCTACTTACGCGTACGCAGCTGTGCTCAAGCGCGCGCCATTGAAAACGAGTGTTATGTTGTCATCTGTGGTAGCTGTGGCAACTTGCCTCAAGTAGAAAACTTAGACGTACAGTACTCTCAAGCTGCGGTGTTCTCGCCATCAGATTTCTCATTCCCGCACGATGCCGTGATGGCAGAGACGACGCCAAACACTGAAATGCTGATGTTCTCAGATTTGGACTTAGACAAGCTAAAACTGGTTCGCAGCGAAGGCTCAGTGAATAACTTAAAAGACCGTCGTCTAGACCTATACAACATCGAATGGAAAACCAATACACCTAGCACAGTATGATAATATGCTAGCTATTAAGTGAACTTTCAAACGGCCGTTGAAGCAATTCACGGCCGTTTTTATGGATAGGAAAACAAACATGGCCAAAGCGAAAACCGCGTTTGTCTGCAATGAATGTGGTGCGGACTATTCTAAATGGCAAGGACAATGCCAAGCCTGCGGTGCCTGGAACAGCCTGCAAGAATTCAAAGTCAGTGCCAGCAAAACTCCTGCCCGCATCGCCGCGGGTCAAGATTCTGGACGCAAAGGCTACGCCGGTGCCACAACAGGTATCCAAGACCTATCCGAAGTTGACCTTGGCGATGTGCCGCGCTTTAGCTCTGGTGCTAGTGAATTTGATCGTGTACTGGGCGGCGGTTTAGTCCCCGGTGGGGTCGTGTTAATTGGTGGTCACCCTGGTGCAGGTAAAAGTACCCTGCTACTGCAAACTATGTGTTGGTTAGCGCAACAACAAAGCGCCATGTACGTCACCGGTGAAGAATCCTTACAACAGGTAGCCATGCGCGCCCAGCGTTTAGGACTGCCCACTAAAAACCTAAAAATGCTGTCTGAAACCAACGTCGAAGGCATTCTGTCCGTCGCTGATCAAGTGAAACCAAGAGTCATGGTGATTGACTCCATTCAAGTCATGCATCTAGACGGTATCGAATCGGCCCCTGGTAGTGTTTCTCAAGTTCGTGAAAGTGCGGCGGTTTTAACCCGTTTCGCCAAACAAACGCAAACCTGTGTCTTGCTGGTGGGCCACGTTACCAAGGACGGCACTTTAGCGGGACCAAAAGTACTGGAGCATATGGTGGACTGCTCAGTGTTATTAGAGGGTACCGAAGACTCCCGCTTTCGTACATTACGCGGCATGAAGAACCGTTTTGGTGCCGTCAATGAGCTGGGGGTTTTCGCCATGTTAGAAAACGGCTTACGGGAAGTAAAAAACCCAAGTTCGATTTTCTTAAACCGCTCCAACCATCCGGCTGCTGGCAGCTTAGTGATGGTGGTATGGGAAGGCACACGCCCCCTTCTGGTCGAATTGCAAGCCTTAGTCGATGACTCTGCATTAGGTAATCCTCGACGTGTGACAGTAGGTTTCGACCACAATCGCTTATCGATGCTGTTGGCGGTACTGCATAAACACGGTGGTTTAATGACGGCCGATCAAGATGTGTATTTAAACGTTGTTGGCGGTGTCAAAGTACTGGAGACCTCTGCCGACCTAGCGGCAATCGCCGCTGTCGTGTCCAGCTTTCGAGATCAGGTACTACCACATGATTTGGTCGTGCTTGGCGAGGTCGGATTGTCGGGAGAGATTCGCCCTGTTCCATCCGGGCAAGAGCGTATTAGCGAGGCGGCTAAGCACGGTTTTAAACGGGCCATTGTGCCAAAATCAAACTGTCCCAAAAAACCAATCGAGGGTATGACAGTTATCGGTGTGGAACGTTTGTCGGAAGCTTTAGAAGCGATTTTTGGTTAGTTCTGTGGGCTAACAGGGGTGGCGAAGAGGTCTTGTATGTCTTCGCCCTCCATGCCATAAGGCAAGTCTTTATCATTCATACTGTTTAAGCGCTCTTGCTTAGCCTTAATAATCCGCTGCCAACGACTACGACATAATTGAATAACCTGCCGCTTTTGCACATCATTGAATTCATGCCAATGAAAGCGTTCTTCACGACTGCGCAGGCACCCTTTACAGTACCCTTTAGAGCTACTTTGGCAGATTCCGCGACACGGGCTTTCGATATAAAATAGCTCTATCTGCTCCATCCTCACTCCTCTGCTAAGTTACTCAATTTAATCGGTTAATAAACGATAATCGTAGATTTCTTCCGGTGATAAGTAGTAAATCCGCTCGGCTGGCGCGGCGTCCAGCGTAAACCAATAAAAACGTTCCGGCACACCCATTTCAAGGTAAAAGTTAACATAACTCGCATGCACAGGGTCGGATAAATCAATTTCATCGCCCCAATTCTGAGTATCACGCCACGAATGTACACCGACACCGGCGCCCGCACCGATGGTTCGTTGTACACCGCCCAGAAATAGATCGACCCCGCCGGACAACACATAGCCAGTCTGGGCGATATGTGTATTTAACCCTAGATGACGAATGAACCTAGCGGCTTCCATCGTCGCAGCTTGATCCGTTGAGCCAGGCACATCAACCAAGACTAAATCCGTTACATTAGGGTGTTCACTTAACGCAGACTTTAGCTGGCTGGGTAATGTACCAGTCAATACTCCTGACAAATAAGCAACATCTTCTTCAACAAAGATAGACATCGCTTCTGTAGACGATGCGTTGATTCTGCTGTTCGACGTCGGTGCGGAGCTGCACCCTGCTAACGTTAGCAGCACTAACCAAGCCCCATAGAAAGACCGTCTATCCACTCTTGTCATGATCGCCTCTATTTTAAACGCTATAATTTTAAGGTTACTGTCTGTTGTGTATCTGTAGCTGTATCTATCTTTACACAATCGCACATAAGTCATGCCATTCTATTCAATTCTGCCACAGTGATTCTGTCAGCAAACTGCTAAGGTCTATACTCAGTTAAGTAAAGCTTAACCTTCCTTTAAAGAATGGATCTATGGCTGATTTATTTATTATTACAAAGGCATTAAAAGACTTGTACAACAACAGTCAACGGCTTGTAGATAATGAGTCTTCGACGTTACAGCTTATTAATGTTAACGGTTTAATCGCTCATTTATGCTTCATTTTACTGTTTATTCTGATCGATATTAATTGGTTAGCAATACTGAATATCATTAGCGTTATAGTATGGTGCGTGTCTATTGTTTGTACAATAAAAGGCCGACATCGAATAAGCGTCTTTTTAATTGCCATCGAGATCTCGACTCACGCAACAGTCACCACCTTGACCATGGGGTTAGCAGCTGGTTTCCAGTTATATCTGTGGCCTGCAATATTGCTTATGTGTGTCTTACCTGCTGCCCATCAAAAAAGCTCATTTTGGTGTTTGAGCTTAATTATTGCCCCACTACTATTACTCAATCTATTTGCCCCTTTAGAGAAAGAAGCCTATCGGTCAATCTACAACGGGGTCTATTTATTTAATTTAGTCAGTGCCAGTTTGCCATTTATTTTAACAGCCATAATGGTTCGCATGATCTTTATGCATAACTTTCAGCATATGGAACAGCGAGCTTATAACGATGAGTTAACTGGCTTGGTGAACCGACGCAGAGGCTATGAAATACTGCATGCCGCCGTCAAAAAACATCAATACATTAGTATTGCACTGGGAGATATTGATCACTTCAAGCGCATTAATGACTCTTTGGGTCACCTAAAAGGAGACGAAGCCTTACAGAAAATAGCCGACTACTGCAGTAAACAACTCGATGACATGGGGACTTGCTGTCGTTGGGGCGGTGAGGAGTTCTTGTTTATTTTTATCGACCAGCCCTATTCTCATGTACGATACAAAATGCAAACGCTGTGCGAGAAAATGCCATTAAAGGTTAAAATGGAGGGGTTAGACTCGCCTATTACCTGTAGCTTTGGTCTCGTAAGTCTAGACAAGCATGAAACACTCGAGCAAGCCTTATCTGAAGCCGATAAGAGGCTGTACCAAGCCAAGGACGCTGGACGTTTTAGAGTCGTTCATGAAAAACAACCAATCGTTTAGAACACAGTCAAGAAGTGCTTTCAATACTTCCACCTTCCTCCTACAAGTATAATCACATTCACTATCAGAAACACCAAGATATCACATTAAAGCATATCTACCATAGCAAACTGTAAATTTATAACTGCGCTGGTTAGATATAGAATTGAGTTATTCTTTTTTCTAATATCCATTCTCATGGAGGATTCATGGTTCATCCATTTAAGGGTTTAAAGCCACTTATCATCGCCATTGCCGCAACAGCCGTACTCTCAGGCTGTTCTTCAGAAGAAGCAACTGATACGAAAGAAACCATCATTCGTCCAGTGAAACTCTTCACCGTCGATGCAACTAATATGATCAGTATTCGTCACTTCCCAGCGGAGTTGAAAGCCAGTGATGAAGCCAATCTAGCGTTTCGTGTCGGGGGGCAAGTCACCAAGTTAGATGTTAAAGAAGGCCAGCGTGTCAAGCGTGGTCAGCTGTTAGCGTCATTAGACCCAACCGATTATGAGCTTCAAGTTGAGCTATCAGAAGCCAATTACAAGCTCGCCAAAGCGCAATTTGACCGTATCAAAACCATGCTTTCGAGTAACGCGACAACTCAGGCCCAATTTGACGAAGCAAAAGCCACGCTAGATCAAACCGAAAATGCGCTTGAAAGCGCCAAAAACCAGCTAAGCTACAGCGTTCTAAAAGCGCCTTATGACGGAGTCATCGCCTCGTTAAGCATTGATAACTATGAATATGTCGGCGCTACTCAGACCATTCTACACATTCAGAATATCGAGCAAATGGATGTCGAATTCCAGATTCCTGAACGACTGGTGGCCAATATCCAAAAAGTCGCCTTACAGTATCATCCTAAGGTCACTATCGATGCGGTGCCTAGCGAAGTTTTTGAAGGTGTTTACAAAGAACACCGCACCACGCCTGATGTAACGACTAAATCCTACGATGCAACGATCTCATTGCTCGATACCGAACACACAGGCATTAACTTATTGCCAGGTATGACCGCCACGGTTGATTTAGACATCAGTCAAATCAGTGGAAAGCCAACACACATAACTGTACCCATTGAAGCGGTAATGCGCCGACTCAAAGACAATGGTGACAGTGAAAGTATTGTTTGGATTTATGACACCAAGCAAGGCACTGTCACTCCGCGCGCTGTTCAGTTGGGCAACATGACCAATAACAGTATTGAAATTACCGATGGTTTAAAACCTGGAGAGCAAGTCGTTGCGGCCGGTGTGCACGACCTAACGCCTGATCTTAAAGTTCGCCCTTGGACACGAGAGGGAGGAATCTAAATTGAATATTGCCGGCTATTTTATTGAACGAAAAGTCTCAAGTTGGCTAGTCACGCTGATTCTACTCATCGGCGGTGCCATGGCTTTCACGAATCTTGGGCAATTGGAAGATCCAGAATTCACCATTAAAGATGCCTTGGTGATTACGCAATATCCGGGCGCCAGCCCTGAACAGGTCGAAGAAGAAGTGACCTACCCGATCGAGCTGCAACTACAGAACCTATCCTATGTAGACGAGATACGTTCTACCTCAAAAGACGGCTACTCGAAGGTACAAGTGACGATCAAGGACACTTACCGTGCCCAAGAGTTAAAGCAAATCTGGGACGAGTTGCGTAAGAAAATCCGTGACATGCAGGGGCAATTCCCAGCCGGTGTTTCATCCCCGATCGTAGTCGATGACTTCGGTGACGTGTATGGCATCATGCTCGCCGTTCACGGTGAAGGCTACCCTTACAAAGACCTTGAGAACTACGTTGACTATGTAAAACGTGAACTTGTATTAGTCGATGGTGTCGCCAAAGTAGAAGTTGCTGCAGAGCAGGCTGAGCAAGTGACCATTGAAATTTCTCGCTCTAAACTCGCGACTATGGGCGTCTCCCCTACTCAATTACAAAGCTTACTGACTAACCAGAATGTCGTCTCAAACGCAGGTAAAGTACAGGTAGGCTCGGATTACATCCGCATTAGTCCGACGGGCGAATTCAATGATATTTCAGAATTAGAAAACCTCACTATTGGTACCCCTGGTGACGGCAACCTAATTCGTTTAAGTGACGTGGCATCCGTCAAACGCGAATACCAAGATCCGCAAACACATTTGGTGAATTTTAACGGAGCCAGCTCCCTACTTTTGGGCATTTCATTCGCTAATAACGTCAATGTTGTGGACGTTGGTGAACGCATTGAAAATCGCTTAACAGAGATCCAGTATCAACAGCCTGTCGGCATCAACATGGATACGGTTTACTTTCAATCCAAAGAAGTCGCCAACTCTGTTACCAACTTTTTATCAAACTTAGCGGCCGCAGTCGGCATTGTTATTTTGGTATTGCTGGTCTTCATGGGTGTTCGCTCAGGTATTTTGATCGGCTTGATCCTACTGTTGACAATCCTTGGCACCTTTATTGTCATGGATTACTTCGATATCAACTTGCAACGTATCTCCCTCGGGGGGTTAATCATCGCCTTAGGCATGCTGGTTGATAACGCCATCGTAGTAACGGAAGGCATACTGATTGGCCTCCATCGTGGTCAAAGTAAATTCGAAGCCGCCTCTAGTGTCGTAAAACAAACCAAATGGCCATTATTGGGTGCAACCGTCATTGCCGTCACCGCCTTTGCGCCCATTGGCTTGTCTCCAGACTCTGTGGGTGAATTTGTCGGCTCTTTATTCTTTGTATTGCTGATATCCCTAATGCTTAGCTGGGTTACAGCGATTACATTGACGCCCTTCTTCTGTGACTTATTTTTTAAAGAAAGCAAACAAAGCGACAGCTCCGAAGAAGAACAAGACCCATACAAAGGCTTTCTATTTGTTTGGTACAAATGGTTACTTGATAAAGCCATGCATTTCCGTTGGATGACGGTCATCAGTTTAGTGGGCGCTTTAGTGGTGTCTGGTTGGGCTTTCCAGTTTGTGAAACAGGCGTTCTTTCCGCCGTCTACCACACCGATGTTCTACCTTGATATTAATATGCCAGAAGGCACACATATCAATGCCACCTATGACAAGGTGAATGAGATTGAACAAGAGCTGTTGGGTGATGATCGTATCGAATTTGTGACCAGCACGACCGGCCAAGGTGCACTGCGCTTTATGCTGACGTATGAAGCCAAACAAACCGATACCAGCTATGCCCAGTTTATTGTCCGAACTAAAACCAGTGACGATATTCCACCCTTGATGGAAGAAATTTATCAGATGATGTCTGAGAAATATCCAGACGTGGAATTTAAGTTGCAGCGCCTCCAATTGGGGCCATCGACCGGTGCTAAAATCGAAGCGCGCTTTAGCGGTCCCGATCCGCAAGTGTTACGCCAACTCAGCCAGAAAGTACAAGCTATCTATCGTGCTGACGGGGGCTTAGAGAACATCAAAGACGACTGGCGCCAACCCGTTAAAGTTCTACGCCCAATTTTTAACGATGCGCAAGCACGTCGCTTAGGCATCAATAAGAGTGATTTGGACGAAGTCTTGCTGACTAACTTCACAGGTTCTAAAATCGGCACCTATCGCGATGGCACAGACTTATTGCCCATCATTCAGACCGTGCCTGAGAATGAGCGCGTGTCGATTGATCAAGTTCGTGATTTACAAATCTATAGCCCAGCCAGTGGTGCATACATTTCTGTTTCAAACTTAGTCGATGGCTTTGAAACCGTTTGGGAAAACCCGATCATTGAGCGCCGAGACCGTAAACGTACGATTACCGTAAAAGCAGACCCTTTAATTTTAGGCGATGAAACGGCAATGGCGGTGTTCAGCCGTATCCGTGAAAGTGTCGAAAACATCGCACTTCCACCCGGATATAGCATGGAATGGGGGGGAGAATATGAAAGTAGTACGGATGCTCAAGCAAACATCTTTACTTCGCTTCCCATGGGCTACCTATTCATGTTTATCATTACTATATTGTTATTTAATTCTGTGCGCGTGCCATTAGTCATTTGGTTTTGCGTACCGTTAGCCCTTATCGGTGTGTCTTCTGGACTGCTGATAATGGATGCTGCATTTAGCTTCATGGCCTTGCTTGGCTTCCTAAGTTTGTCCGGCATGATTGTGAAAAACGGTATCGTTTTGGCAGACCAAATCAACTACGAGCTCGCACAAGGAACGGAAACCTACGAAGCGATCTTCAAATCAGCGGTCAGTCGTGTACGCCCAGTGTGCATGGCAGCCATTACCACAATCCTTGGTATGGTGCCGCTGTTGTACGATGCATTTTTCGAAGGTATGGCAGTTGTTATTGCGTTTGGCTTAGGCTTTGCGACGATTCTGACTTTGATTGCCGTACCTGTCTTTTATGTCATTTTGCACCGTGTGAA
The DNA here is from genome assembly GCF_001639745.1 of Marinomonas gallaica. GTDB lineage: Bacteria > Pseudomonadota > Gammaproteobacteria > Pseudomonadales > Marinomonadaceae > Marinomonas > Marinomonas gallaica. Next base: position 54,570 of record NZ_LTAX01000004.1, on the reverse strand, counting down.
GTATCGTAAAATGAGCGATTTTGACTCATAAATCGCGCACAAATACCTCGACCCAATTTGGGTCGAGGTAAAATGGATAGAACTATGCAAATAGATGATTTACTGAAACTCGACATCAAACTGCTGGTGTCTTTTGAAATCATATTGGAAGAATGCAGCGTTTCGCGTGCAGCGGAACGTTTAGGGGTCACTCAACCGGCCCTGAGCAAATCATTGCAGCGCCTACGTGATCTCTTTAAAGACCCACTTTTTACACGCCAAGCTTATGGCCTGAGCCCTACGTCACGTGCCTACGAATTACATGAGCAAATAACGCCGATTCTTGGCTCTATGTCGAATTTACTTCAGCCAAGCCATTTCGACCAAAGTACGTTAAAGCGCCGCTTTAGTATCAAAGCAGATGAAGAATTACTGCTGACATTTATCGAGCCTCTGCTGGCGTTGTTGCATTATCAAGCGCCTAATATTCGCCTAACCAGCAGCAGCTGGAGTGACAATGGCTACGATGACCTAATGAATGGCGTTGACCTAGGTATCGTTAACGCCGAATCTACGCCCAATAATATTCGCAGTAAAATGATCGGCAGTATGGACGCCTGCGTTATTTTAAGTGAAGCGCACCCGCTTTACTTCCAAGACGAAGTCACCCTCAAAGAACTGCTCGCTCACAAAACAGTGGTCTTCAATATCCGTAATTTCCAAAGCGCGACCACCAGCGTTACGATTGAAAAGCTGGAACAGCTCGGCTATGTGATTGAACCGAAAATTGAGACCGACAGTATTGCAGTTACCATAGAAGCGGTAAAACGTGGCATGGCTTTGATTGGCTCGGCGCAACTGGGGGAATTGTTTAGCAACATCTCTTCCTGTCGACAAAATTATACGTCAATAAAAGTTCTACCTTTACCGGCTGATGCCGTGGCCGCTGACCCTTATAACGGCCGTCACCCAGTGCAAATTTGTTGGCATGAGCGCTATGATAAAGACCCTGCTCATCGCTGGTTTCGTGAGCAAATCATCAATTTTATGCAGTCTTCACCTTGGGTGTACGAAAACTAAGTCCACCATCGAATAGCTGCACGTAATAGTTAATTAACCAATGCCATAGAGCAAATAGGCTCTATGGCATTGCTATATGTACGCCAACCTTTCAGAAAAATACTTTCTTCAAGTCGACACACCTATCTTCTCTATTTCGAAAATGCGACCAAAACTAACGAAATTAGCCCTACATACTGGCAACTAAATTGCCATCAAGGTTCGAAAAGCTAGTATAGCGCGACAAATAAGAAAAATGACATTTAAGGAAAAGGACAAGATTCATGCCTAATCAAGCTCATTCCAATTATCAAGAGGCTCAAACCAGCCGACGCAGTCTTTGGAAATTTATAGTGCCGTCTATTTTAGGCCTACTCTTATTTATGACGCCTGTCGCCTACAAAGATGGCGTCACCATCCCAATAGCTGTGCTCGCAGGGGAATTTAAAGCGCTATTAGGCAATGAAGCCCCGTTGATTGTCACAATACTGATATGCATTGCTGCTGTACTGTCGTTTATAACAACGCTGTATAAACCACTACACAATAAGCCACTCCTAACGACCCTATTTTTGACCAGCTACCCTTGGTTGTTGCTGCGTATTTTAGGTGCAGTATTTGCCATCATGACACTTAATGCCGTTGGGCCGGCCATGATTTGGCACGAATATACTGGCGGTTTAGTACTACAAGAACTCATGCCAACACTGCTGTCTGTATTTTTATTCGCTGGGTTACTGCTGCCACTTTTATTAGATTTCGGATTGTTAGAGTTAACCGGTAGTCTAATGAGTAAGATCATGCGGCCATTGTTTAATTTACCCGGACGCTCCTCTATCGACTGTACTACGTCGTGGCTCGGAGACGGCACCGTTGGCGTCATGTTGACCAGCCAACAATATGAAAAGAACCTATACACCCAACGTGAAGCGGCCGTAATTGCGACTACATTTTCAGCGGTATCAATCAGTTTTGCGCTTGTTGTGATTGCACAAGTGGAATTGGAGCATTTATTCATTCCGTTTTACTTTGCCGTTTCGCTGGCAGGTTTTGTGGCAGCCCTAATTATTCCCCGTTTGCCACCTTTACGCTGGAAAACCAATCAATATCATAATGGCACCACCGCAGAGCCTTGTGAATTGTCTAGCAAGCCACTGAAAGAGTTGTTCTCTCTGGGGATCAAACAAGCCATTCAGCGAGCGGAAAGCAGCCGTGGTGCAAAAGCCGTGTTAGCGGACGGCGCGAAAAATGCTGCTGAGATGGTGTTCTGTGTATTGCCCGTAGTGATGGCCATCGGAACACTTGCTTTAGTCGTCGCTGAAAACACCAGCCTCTTCAGTATCCTTGGTCAGCCTTTTGTACCACTGCTAGAATTACTGGCCGTGCCAGAAGCCGGCAAAGCCTCAGAAACCTTAGTGGTAGGTTTTGCTGATATGTTTATTCCTTCGATCATGGCGGCCTCCATCGAAAGTGAGATGACACGCTTTATCATCGCTGCGGTGTCAATTACCCAGCTGATCTATTTGTCCGAAATCGGGGCGCTGATTCTTGGCAGTAAAATTCCAGTCAACCTTATAGAGATGTTCTTTATCTTTATTATGCGTACTGTCATCACCTTGCCAATCATTGCGGGTGTCGCCCATCTGATTTTCTAACGTTTGCTACGTGCTTACCTCATAACAAAGGGCCACATGATGTGGCCCTTTGTTATGCTCATTTCTCAATTTTAGCTCTGATCCAATCGAATCGCGGTATTGTTTCACCTTCAATTTCAACACTTTCTAAAAACATGCTTTTCGGTCGCACCCACCAACCATGATCCCCATAAAGAGCTTGATACACCACAAGCTCCTCGTCTGTTTCACTGTGTCGCGCCACACGCTCTACCCAATATTCAGCCCCTTTGTAATGACGGTACACACCCGATTTGATCGTTGCTTTTTTCATGATTTACCTAAATTCGACTCGAAATGTCTCAGTTTTTGAATGCTAGGTCGCAATTACGAAACTTCGTATCTGTTACCTTTGAACACCTTTAACGATAATAAATCTATTGTCCGCTTATACAAAAGGAGCGTCTAGTGTATTTAGTTCGACCAGCAGATTTTCCAGATTTACCGGCGCTAGAACGCTTAGCCCGCGATGCAGGTATCGGTATCACCAACTTTCCTGCCAATCGCGAACGTCTCAACGATAAAATTGCAACGTCACGTCGCTCGTTTAATACTGACGTCGTTCAACCTGGCAGCGAGTTTTATCTGTTTGTTATGGAGCAACAAGACACTCATGAAATCGTAGGAACGTGTTCCATCGATGCCATGGTTGGCGTAGACGCGCCCTTCTACAGTTATCGCATTGATGAAGTCGTACATGCCTCGCCACAATTACAGATCCATAACCGCGTCCCCGCGTTACATTTATGTCACGATTACAGCGGCACGACGCGTTTAAATTCTTTAGTGCTAGACCGTAAGCATCAAACCGATGAAAACTTCGCCTTACTTTCACGTGCGCGCTTACTGTTTATTGCTCATCATCCAGATCGCTTTACTCCCAAGCTTTTTGCCGAGATTCGCGGTGAAAGCGACCACAAGGGCTACTCGCCTTTTTGGGAAGCACTGGGACGTCATTTTTTTAGTATGGATTTTAAAAAAGCCGACTACTTATCGGGCATTAGCAACAAACATTTTATCGCCGAGCTTATGCCCCGTTATCCGATCTATGTCCCTACGTTGCCCGAAGATGCGCAGAATTGTATTGGTGTCATCCATGAAGGATCTGAAAAAATCGCCAATATTCTGTTAGACGAAGGTTTTGCCTTTCGTGATTACGTCGACATATTCGATGCAGGGCCCAGCATTGAGGCCAGAGCACAAGATATTCGTACCATCGCCAATCAACGCCATGGTAAAGCGCTCTTCGATGCTCAATTAGAGCAGACTGAAGCCTACCTTATTGCCGCAGGCCATTTGGAAGATTTTCGTGTTGCCTGCGCACCAGGTCAAGCTCAAGTAGCGGGCCTGGTACTCCACAATGACCTACAAGAACGTCTAAGAATTCATTCCGGTAGTCTCATTCAGTGGTCTAAACTTTAAATGATAGAGGCGTGACAGCGCCCTGTAAGCAGTATTAAGAGGAACATCGCTTATGATGGTTATTCGAACAATTAAGCCCGACGATTTAGAAGAACTCTACCGTTTAGCCGCTCTCACGGGTGTTGGCTTCACATCGCTGGTCGCCGATGAAGACGTGCTCAAGCGTAAAATTGATCTATCAGTGCGCTCTTTTGAAAAAGAAACCATTGAGGCGCCTACCGAAGAATCGTACTTGTTTGTACTGGAAGATACCGACACTGGCACCATCGTTGGTACATCGGGGTTGTTGGCTGCGGTGGGACTAGACGAACCTTTCTACAGTTATCACTTAGGCACCATTACGCACTCCTCTCGCGAGCTGAGCATTCATAACATGCACCCAACGTTAATTTTAAATAACGACTATACTGGCTTCAGTGAGGTATGTACCTTGTTCTTGCAAGACGACTACCGCCACTCGCGTAATGGACAACTATTGTCTAAATGCCGCTTTATGTTTCTCGCACAATTTCCAGAACGCTTCACGGAAAAAATCTTTGCAGAAATGCGTGGCGTGTGCGACGAAAACGGCCGCTCTCCATTATGGGAAAGCTTGGGGCGTCAATTCTTTTCCATCGATTTTGAACGCGCAGACGAATTGACCGCACAAGGCAATAAACAATTTATCGCCGAGCTGATGCCCAACAACCCTGTTTACGTGAACTTGCTGCCACCTGATGCACGTGAAGTACTGGGACAAGTACATACCAGTACGGCACCTGCACGCCGACTGCTAGAGCAAGAAGGTTTTCGCTTTGAAAATTACGTCGATATTTTCGACGGTGGCCCAACACTAGAAGCACGTGTAGAAGACCTGCGGGCCGTACGTGATAGCCGTTTAGTCTTAGCCACCATTGGTCAGCCTAAAAATAGCGGCGAAGGCCTTCACTATTTAGTTTCCAATGCCAAGCTGGATAACTTTCGCTGCATTCTGATTCAACGCGCAACACCGCCAGGAAGCGGCTTAGTGCTTAGCCAAGAAGAAGCCGATGCACTGCTCATCTCTCACAAAGAGCCGATTCGTTTAGTCGAATTGCTGCCCCATACACGCCATTGAACGAAGGAGTTTTTATGAAACAACAACTGTATATTAATCAAGCATGGCTTGAGGGAAGCGGCCCAACGTTTCAATCCATCGACCCTGCTGATGGCAGCATTGTATGGCACGGCAACAGCGCATCGTCTGAACAAGTTGATCAGGCCATTGAAAGTGCTCGCGTAGCGTTTCCGGCATGGGCGAATCGTCCACTAGAGGAACGTTTAGCCATTATTGATCGCTTCGCAGAACTGGTAAAAGAGAATACTGAAGACATTGCCACACTGATCAGTCGTGAAACGGGTAAGCCTATTTGGGAGACTCGTACAGAAGTTGCCGCCATGATTGGCAAAGTCGGTATATCCAAACAAGCTTACAATGAACGGACAGGCACAAAGTCGAATGATATGCCCGGTGCCAAAGCCGTATTACGCCATCGACCACACGGCGTTGTCGCCGTATTCGGCCCCTATAATTTTCCAGCGCACTTACCCAACGGCCACATTGTGCCTGCCTTAATTGCAGGCAATACGCTGGTCTTTAAGCCCAGTGAACTGGCCCCTGCCGTCTCTGATTTCGTGTTTCAACTTTGGCAACAAGCAGGCATTCCTGCAGGCGTTTTAAACCTTGTCCAAGGCGAGCGTGACACCGGTGTTGCATTGGCGAATCACGATGGCATTGATGGCTTATTCTTTACTGGCAGCCCAGATGTAGGGCATGTTTTACACAAACAATTCTCAGGCCACCCAGGGAAAATATTAGCCCTAGAAATGGGCGGCAATAACCCACTATTGGTGTCTGACAAAACTCAAGATGTTCGTGCTGTTGTCTATGAAATCATCCAATCTGCTTTCTTATCGGCGGGCCAACGTTGTACCTGTGCACGTCGCTTATTACTGCCAACCGGCGCCCATGGGGACGCTATTTTAAACGCACTAACAGAGGCCACGCTGGCACTTAACGTCGATCGTTTTGATGCGAACCCTCAGCCATTCATGGGCCCAGTCGTATCCGCCAAAGCAGCAGACACTTTGTTTGAAAACTATCTCAAGTTGACGACGCTGGGCGCTAAACCACTGGTACCTATGACACGTGGCGACAGCCATACCGGCTTTGTCACACCAGCCATTATTGATGCTACTGAAATACTCGAACAACTGCCTGACCTTGAATACTTTGGCCCGCTGTTGACGGTCATTCGTTATGACGATTTAGAACAAGCAATGACGATTGCCAACCATACCCGTTTTGGTCTGTCGGCTGGCATTTTGTCTGACGATCGCAGCGAATATGAGTGGTTTTTACAACATTCCCGTGCTGGCATTATTAATTGGAACCGTCAAACAACAGGCGCATCCAGTGCCGCCCCCTTTGGTGGCACCGGAGCAAGCGGTAATCACAGAGCAAGCGCTTACTACGCGGCAGACTACTGCGCTTACCCTGTCGCAAGTATTGAAGTGGACGCTTTGCAGGTGCCAGATACATTACCTAACGGTCTCACTCTGTAATCTTATTTCCCAGTCATTCTGAGGTGTCATAATGCATTCTGCTATTGAAGCAAATTTTGATGGTCTGGTCGGCCCAACCCATAATTACAGCGGTTTATCGTTCGGCAATGTCGCGTCACAAGTTAATACCGCAAAACCCTCTAATCCGAAAGCCGCGGCCAAGCAAGGCTTAGTAAAAATGAAAGCGTTGGCCGATATGGGATTTGTACAAGGCGTACTGGCTCCCCACGAGCGTCCACACATTCCGACGCTTCGCTCATTAGGTTTTAGTGGAACGGATCAGCAAGTGTTAACCGCTGCGGCAAAGCATGCCCCTAAACTGCTAGCCGCCGTTAGCTCAGCGTCTTGTATGTGGACGGCCAATGCCGCCACGGTATCGCCCAGCGCCGATACAAAAGATGGCCGAGTACATTTCACACCCGCTAACTTAGTGAACAAGTTCCACCGTTCAATCGAACACGTCACAACCGGCGAGATTTTAAAAGCAACGTTTCCTGATCAGCGTTACTTTGCACATCATCCAGCTTTGCCAAGTGTCGAGCACTTCGGCGATGAAGGTGCGGCTAACCATACTCGTTTCTGCTCAAGCTATAATGAGGCCGGTGTCGAATTATTTGTCTATGGTATGTCCGCGTTTAATACCGACATGCCAAGGCCACAGCAATTTCCTGCTCGACATACATTAGAAGCGTCTCAAGCGGTCGCTCGGCGTCATGGGTTATCGGAGCAAGGGGCTGTCTTTGTGCAACAAAACCCAGAGGCTATTGATGCGGGGGTGTTCCACAACGATGTGATTGCAGTGGGTAATGGCAACGTTCATTTTTACCATGAGCACGCGTTTCTAGACCCGGAGCAGATGAAAGCAGATTTACAGCTTGCTTGGGGTGATCGAACGACTCCGCTCTATTTTGTAGAAGTACCTAACAGTGCGGTATCGGTGGCAGACTGCGTACAGTCGTATTTATTTAATAGCCAACTGCTCAGCCAACCAAACGGTGATATGACCTTGGTGGTGCCGGGGGAATGCCAAGAGAACGAGAACGTTTGGGCTTATTTAACGGATTTGCTAACGCACAATACGCCCATCAAAGATGTGAAAGTATTCGATTTAAAACAGAGCATGAGTAACGGTGGCGGACCCGCCTGCCTGCGTTTACGTGTTGCATTAAGCCAACAGGAGCTGGCCGCGGTAAACCCTGCCACGATCATGAATGATCAGCTGTTCGCAACGCTCAACACGTGGGTCGATCAGCATTATCGTGATCAACTAATCGAAGCAGATCTGGCTGACCCAAATCTATTATTAGAATCTCGCCAAGCACTGGATGAGCTGACTCAGATCCTAAAACTCGGCAGTCTCTATGACTTTCAAAAAGCTTAACGTTGATAACGCCTAAACTTGCGCCACTAAAAAGCCCGCTGGTTTCATTGTGAAATCAGCGGGCTTACGTTTTAAAGTATGACAAGCCGTTTAGAAATGCTCACCATTTTCGAAATAGTCACTGCCTTTAAGGTCTTGGAACAAGGTGGTGATGTCTTGTCCAGCCTCTATCAGAGGTCGCACTAGGTCATCAATGGCCTGCGCTACTTTGGCTTTCACTTCTGGGCCCCGGTCAAACCAAAGAATCTCAATAAACGGATAGGCTGGTGATGCGCCACCAACGGCCAAATACAAAGATGACTGATATTCTAATGTGAAATGTGAATTAGGGGTGTCCGTTAAGTCAGCCAGTGTTTCAACCAACGCATCTGAAATGGACTCTAACTCTTCAAAAGGTAAACCGCGTACGCGAATGTGAGGCATCTGAATCAACCTATCAATATGAATGAATTTTCAGAATGTTACCACTCATCCACATAATCAAACGAGCGGCTTTCAAGGACAACGCCATCTTTCACAATATCAACGCTCCACGTGCCGTCGAATCCGGGCATCAAGCGCTTACTCGACCATACTCGCCAGCGGTCGCCACCAATGTCGAATGGCACCTCAGCTTGCACTTCGCCATCAAGTTTCCACAGATGAATCACTTGGCTGCCTTGCATATCACGTAAGTCGGTATAAAAGTAAACCCGTTGAATTTCACCATACTCAACTTTAATAACATCCGCCAATTCATCAATCGGCTCTCTATCCAAAACTTCAGAAGCAAATTGCGCACGCGCAACCGTACCTTCAGCCAACGCAGCGGTTGAAAATAACGTAAAGCACAGCAGTAAGCTGCGGACAAAAGTATGGTGCATAATGATTCCTACACTATCTTGGTAATAGAAACCCTTTATCGTCAGGGCAACCCTTCAAGCTCTATTAATTTAGCTCAAATTTCGCACAAGCACGCACTTTTTTCTGTAGCAAATTGCAACGCATTGAACGGGGCAGCAAGTGTATACAAGCTTCCCCCTTCAACTCAAAGCAATTTACACAACTTAGCCTTTTTGACGATCGGCCAAAGGTGTCGAAAAAGTATACTCCATGTCCCAAGGAAAACGAATCCACGTGTCTTGGCTAACTTCTGTCACAAACGTATCCACTAAAGGCTTGCCCGCTGGCTTGGCATAGACCGTAGCAAAATGAGCTTTCGGCAATAACTTACGAATTTCACGGGCCGTTTTACCGGTATCAACAAGGTCATCGATCAGAATATAACCTTCACCGTCGCCTTCAACACCTTTCAAAATTCGCAAATCACCTTGTACGTTGGCAGTGCCACCTTCATCATTTGAATCATAGCTGACCACACAAATGGTATCGATCAGGCGTATGTCCATTTCTCGACATAGAATGGCCGCAGGCACTAAGCCGCCTCGGGTAATCGCAATGATCCCTTTCCAAGGGCCTTGCTCCAGTAAGCGCCAAGACAACGCGCGCGCATCACGATGCAGTTCGTGCCAAGAGACCGGAAAGTCTTTTGAATAAGGGTTCATTTTTTGCTCCTAAGCTTGTTATTCCAGTTACATACCCCTTAAAAAGGAGATCCAGCAACCACCAGACAGTTATAAGTCGCGCATTTTAGACCAAACGGTTAAAGTTTTTCTATAAAAAGTGTCAGTTATTAACCAGAGCACTCAAACTAATTGGCTTTCAATGTCATTGGCAGTCCTGCTGTCACTAACGTGACGTTATCGCATAGCTTGGCCAATTTTTGATTTAACACTCCTATTTCATCACCATAACGACGCGCCAGAGCATTCATTGGCATAATGCCTAATCCTACTTCGGCACTGACTAAAATGATGGGTAAAGGATAGCGAGCCAAGGTTTCTAAAAACTTCTCTCGCTCTTTCGTCAATTGCATTTCATCTTCTGCACACAACAAATTTGTCAGCCAAAGCGAGCAACACTCTACAATGACGGCCGCATCAGGCTGTCGCTTAGCGATATTTTCAAGTGTCGCTGCAAGCTGGATCGGCTCTTCGACGGTTAACCAATGCTGAGGCCGATAGTCACGATGCTGAGCAACACGTTGCGCCATGCCGTCATCCCACACCTGAGAAGTAGCAACATAAACTATCTGTGAACGCTGCTCAGCGATCCAGCGTTCAGCAAACTGACTTTTGCCGCTGCGAACGCCACCTAAGACTAAGTGCTTCATCCCAGCTCCTTTAATTGATGGCCTTGCAATAATCTCACCAACCCAGCGTTTAAATACTGCATTTCATGCCCTGCTGGTAACGATATTCTGACCCAACCTTGCCCTAATCGAATGTGGATACCAACGCTATGAAGCGCCAAAAATGCTTTATCTGCCTGCGCTTCGTCTAACACCCATGTGTAGAAAAGTGGCGTGTATTGAATCGCTTGCGAATCAAACAGGGTATTAAGCTTAGGTACAATGGTTGCCATAAAGTAGTCATGACGCTCTGCTAACGATTCAAGCGCTTCTGCCTGCCAAGCCTTATCATTGAGCGCTGCGGCGACTAAATGCACCGCTGGGGTCGCGACCGGCCATGGCCCGATAAGAGAACGCGCCGCGGCTTTATATTGAGACTCGCCAAATAACAACCCCACGCGAGCTCCCGCAAGACCAAAGAACTTGCCCACTGAACGCAAGACAAAACACCCTCTAGGCAACGGCTGATTCAACCAGCTGCGCGCCGGTGTGGCATCTAAAAAGGCTTCATCCAGCACTAGGTAACGCTGCGAGTTGATTAACAACGTTTTAAGCTGTTGAGACTCATCATCGCCGAGATACTCCGCGGTCGGGTTATTCGGCTGTACCACCACCGCAATGTCCCAAGCCGTCGACAACAACTCTCCGACCGTTTGGTATTCAAGCACGTCATAACCCCACTTACGCCAGCAATACGCATGCTCTTGATAACCCATTTTAGGCACCATTACGGTGTTACCAGCACGCTTTTTTTGTAACAGTGGCGGTAAAATTTCAATAAACTGCTGTGTGCCTGCACCAATAGCAAGAGGAGCCTGACCAAAGTACTCAGTCGCCGCTTCTTCAAGTACAAATTGATCCGGTAACTCATACCATAATTTGCTGCTCAGCGCTGGAATAGGCCAAGGTTCACGATTACAGGCCGACGATAAATCCAACCAATGCTGCGCACCATGTTCTAAACGTTGCCATGCTTCTAAATCCCCGCCGTGTTTGGGCGGCGTTAAATCAAAATTCATAAAATCACATCACTAATACAATCAATAAGGCCCACAACAAGACCCCCTTGTCGACTAAGCGCACCGCCTGATCCAAATCGTTTACAACAGGTTCAGGCCCCTCGCCTAAGACCGGACGCACTTGAATGGCCCCAAAATACACCGCCGAGCCACCCAGCGATACTTGCAGCGCTCCAGCACCTGCGGCCATAACAGGGCCAGCATTTGGGCTTTTCCAGCCACGGCCTTGATGCCAAGCACAATACAGCGCACGTTTCACATTGCCCAGAACGGCATAGGTCAGCACCACACATCGCGCTGGTACGTAATTCAAGACGTCATCAACACGTGCTGCACACCAACCAAAATGCAACAGCTGCGGTGTTTTATAACCCCACATAGCATCTAAGGTATTGGATAAGCGATACAACAACGCACCAAACGGACCGAGCAGCACAAACCAAAAAATCGGCGCAAAAATCGCATCGCTGCCATTTTCTAACACTGATTCCATACTCGCCTTGGCTATTTGTGTTTCATTCAGTTCAGAGGTATCTCGGCTTACAATTCGTCCAACAGCTTGGCGCGCAGCGGGTAAATCTTGCTCATGTAATGGCTCTGCGATCGCGATCGCATGTTCACGCAAACTTTGCCAACCGATAGTGAAATACAGCAATACCGTGCCAGCGATCCACTCCAACCAATTAGGCAGCATCCATAAAAGTAACGTTAGTACCATTAACCACGGCAGAACGGCAATACTCCACGCAAGCACGCCATGTAGGCGCTGTAACGATTTGCTGGCACCAATAGGCAACTGCCAGGCTAAGCGACAGCGATCAACCCATTGACCGAACCAAATCAGAGGGTGCCAAGATTGGGGTTCACCCAACCAGCGATCCAACAGTAATGCGGCAACCACCGCCAATGCCGTACTGGAGAACATATTTAATACAGCATTAAAAAGAAAATCCATCAGGTTATCCGCCACAGTATTCAATTAACTTTCATTCAGTAAAAGCAACGCTAATGCGTTAAAATCCCCTCCATTGTAATCAATCAAGCGGACAAACCCACATGCGTTTTTTTAATCTTATGGTGCAGGGCACTACTTCAGATGCTGGAAAAAGCACCTTAGTCACCGCCCTATGCCGACTTATGAAAGAGCGCGGCCTGAATGTGGCACCGTTTAAACCGCAAAATATGGCTCTCAACAGCGCTGTGACCGCCGATGGCAAAGAAATTGGCCGTGCACAAGCCGTACAAGCTTACGCCGCCGGCCTCGAACCAAATGTGCACATGAATCCGATTTTGCTTAAACCTAATACCGATATCGGCGCTCAGGTCATTGTGCAAGGTCATTCGGTGGGCAATATGAATGCAGTTGGTTACCATGAGTACAAAACCATCGCCATGAACGCAGCGTTGGACTCTTATCAACACTTAGCCAAGCAATACGACTGCGTCCTAATCGAAGGCGCTGGTAGCCCCGCCGAGATTAACCTACGCGCCCGCGATATTGCCAACATGGGCTTTGCCGAAAGCATCGATTGTCCGGTGATTATCATTGCCGACATCGACAAAGGCGGCGTCTTTGCTCATCTAGTCGGCACATTAGACTTGCTGTCTCAGAGCGAACAAGACCGTGTCATTGGCTTTGTCATTAACCGTTTTCGAGGCGACATTGCTTTGCTGCAATCGGGCCTTGATTGGCTCGAAGAGCGCACGGGTAAACCCGTACTGGGTGTACTACCTTATCTAATGGGGTTTCACTTAGAGTCAGAAGACGCGGTTGCTACCAGTCCAGTCAAAGCAACCGCAGACACAAAGCTGAAAGTTGTGATTCCCATTTTGCCTCGCACCAGTAACCATACGGATTGGGACGCGCTACGCTTACACCCCAATGTTCAAGTCACATTAGTAGGCAAAAACATGGCGATCCCCCCAGCGGATCTCGTCATTCTTCCAGGCAGTAAAAGTGTTCAAAGCGACCTCGATTTTTTACGGGAACAAGGCTGGGAAGACTATCTAGCGCGACATTTACGCTATGGTGGAAAGCTGCTGGGCATCTGCGGTGGCTTCCAAATGCTGGGCGACACCTTAGAAGACCCACTCGGCCTGGAAAACGCCGAACCCAGAAATACCTCAGGACTCGGCTACATTCCCATGCGCACCGAACTGAAAGAAGGCAAACAGCTAAAACAACGTACTGGCTACCTCACATTTGCCAAGAGCGCGACAGTCAAAGGCTATGAGATTCACAGTGGTATTTCGGAATTCAACCAGCCAGTACAACACTTCGCTGACCTAGAAAATGGCGAGAAAGAAGGCTATCTATCAAAAGATAGCCTAATAATCGGAACGTACTTACACGGACTTTTCGATGATAAAAATGCACTCAAAGCCCTACTCGACTGGGCCGGTGCGATAGACAGCCAAGACTTCGACTATGAAGCTTACCGCGAGCAAGAAGTCGCGCGACTGGCGAAAAGCTGCGATGAGCACATGGACATAAACCAACTGATAGAACACTGCCGAGCCTTTCAACTCGCTAGCAAGTAGATTATATGTGTGTTTAGTCGCAGATTTTATCTGCGATCTCGGTGTCTAGAGGCGTTAAGCCACTTCCTCAGGATGTAACAGTTTCTTGTTGCGAAATTTCTTCAGCGTCAGGCGATAACGTGCGGTTAAAATAGTTGCCAAGATTAGCAGACCAAAACCCAGTCCTACATACAGTCCGCGGACATGCAGCGTCTCGGCCCACGGGCTATAATGAGATAGCCAATAACCTAATGGAATACTCAAACCAAACAATGAAATGGCCATGGCGATCATGCTTGAGCGGGTATCACGGAAACCGCGCAGCGCTCCTGTGAACACGGTTTGCACCATGTCGGGTAGTTGATACGAAGATGAGATTAACAAAATGCCCGCAGCCATCGCAGCCACCACTTCGTTAGAGCTAAACAGTAAAGGAATCTGTTCATGTAACGCTTGGGTCAGCGTAAAGCAAATGGCCACATAACCCGCCCCCAATGACAAAATAATACGAATGCGGCGCTGCACTTCCTCGATGCCATCCGTTGCCATGGCTTTTGCAACCACAATGGCGGTAACGGCACTCATGGCCATCAATGGGGTAAACAAAATCGTCGAGTAAGACATCACGATTTGTCCTGCGCCCAGCGCTAAGTCTCCAAACGCTGAAATCAGCCACGTTAAAGACGAGAATAAGCCGATCTCAAACGCAAAGGCAAAACCCGCTGGCATACCAACGCCAAACAAGATGCCGAAGTGACGCACGTAATACCAATCAATGCGATTGAACAATGTATCTGGATTAACTTTAAGGTCGTAGAGTACAAATACGATCAGAGAGAGCCAAACTGAAGACGCCGAAGCAATCGCTGCACCACTAGCCCCCATTTCAGGAAAGCCAAGTTTTCCGTAAATAAGCACATAATTGAAGACGATGTTTAGGATCAAACTTAATGTTGCCACCAATAATGGCACTCTCGGCTTACCGGCCGCTTCGAATAAGTTTTTGTAAGAGGTCATCAAGGCCAACGCCATAAACGTGGGCGAAAAAAGATACAAATACTGCGCCGCAACGCGCTGGGTTTCAGGCTCGCTGGCCATCATTTTGGCCGCTATTGGCAGCACGGTAATGCTCATTATCGCGCCAATCAGTCCAAGTATGATCGACAAGCCAAATGCTTGAGACATATAAACATTGACCAGTAAACGCTGGCGCCCATGCAAGTGACGCGTGATCAACGGTGTTAAGCCAAACGTCACGCCGATCATAAAGCAGGCTACGGGACTCCAAAGGCTAGAGGCTAAGCCAACCGCCGCTAAATGCAGCGAATCATAGTGTCCTAGCATCATTGTATCCACAATACTGATGGACAATTCCAAAGTCATCGTCAGGATCATAGGAAAGAGCAAATGCAGAATTTCACTCAAGGACGGATAACGTTTAGTAAAGCGTTTAAACATGGTGTTAGCTACTGTGAAAAGTATTCAAATTTAGGTGCGGCGAATTTATCACCAAGTGGTCAAATTTGCACGGTAACAGGCTATAATTGCACCGCTTATGTGCTTTTCAGTCTCTGCATTAGCGTTTATCACCTTACGTATACATTCTCATCAAAGTCTTTAGGATCAATGGATTATGACCATTTTATCAACGCTTGGGCCACTCCTAGCCGCCCTCTTAGCCGGTTATTGGATAAACCTTCGCCCTGTCACGCCTGAACGGGTTGCAAAAGGCCTTTCTCAGCTTACTTACGTAATCCTAGGCTTGATTGGTTACAGTATCGGTGCGCTGGATAATCTAGCCAGTAAAATTGTCATCGCAGGCTATCAAGCCATTGTTTTATTCATCGCTATTTCAGTATTACCTTTATTAGCCTTGTGGATAAGCGGTCGAGTTTTCCACGCTGGCGCAAGTAAAGTCGAACATGTGGATAAAAACTCATCAACGAATCACGCTCTAGTGGATGCCGCCAAAACATTGGGCTGGGTTTTAGTCGGTGTGCTCGCTGGCTGGAGTTTAAAAAGCTGGATTCCAAATGTTGATGAGTTAGTCACTTGGTTGCTGTATTTACTGCTATTTTTGGTTGGTTGCCAATTACGTCAAGGTAACTTCCGCCTGCGTAAACTGTTTCTAAATACTCAAGGGGTCGCCATTGCTTTGACCACCGTAGCGGCCACTTTGATCGCAGGTTTGCTAGCAGGCTCTTTTTTAGGTTTAGAATGGAATAAAAGCTTAGCGGTTGTTTCTGGATTTGGCTGGTACAGCTTGTCAGGCATTCTGATCAGTGGCTTAGGCGATCCCGTCCTAGGTACGACGGCTTTCTTACTCGACCTTGGCCGTGAAATCGTTGCCTTGATGCTGATCCCGATGTTCGCACGACTCAATAGCCATTTATCCGTTGGCTATTCGGGCGCGACCGCCATGGATTTCACCCTACCACTACTTGGTAAAATACATGGCGCTGAAATCGTCCCTGTGTGTATTGCCAGCGGTTTTATTATGAGTGTGTTAGTGCCGATATTGATCCCCCTATTTATGGGAATGTAGCTTGATAAATAGGCTTCCCAACGCGTTGAATATGATCAATAAGTGCATCGTTTTCGATATGAGAAAATATTGAAAGGTCAATCTGATAAGGTAACATCAAGTCATCCAATTCAGTTTCTATACGATTAAATAATGTCCAATCAACGTTATCTAGAATCGTCATATCAATATCGGAGGAAGCTCGAAAGTTACCTTTCACTCGCGAACCATAGACTAAGACTTGGGTAACTTCTGGGAAACACTCAAAAACGGAACGAAGCAACTCAATATCAGAGGGTGCCAAGCCAAATTGCTCAGACATTGAAACCTTCCAGTTCTTCGTCAGCTTTAGCCTGGAAGGTCACAACAAACTCGGCAAGCAAAAGCGCATAGCTCAATCGTAAGTTTTCAATAATTTGATTCGCGGTTGCTTCGTTATAAGTATGCACAGTTCTATAGCGGTCTTGCAGCATTGCAAGCCAAGCATGGCCATCAGAGATCAACTCACGCTTGAATCCTTCTCGAATAGCATCACGAGAACCGGAAATAGTTTCAGCGCCTTGCCATACAAGGTAATCACGCAACACATTCCAAGCAAGCTCATAAGTAAACTCAAACGCTTGTATCGATCCCTGCTTTTCAATGTTACTGAGTTCACGTTCAGCCATAAGCTGAAGTGCTTCTTGTAATTGAGTATACGCTTTTTTGAAATGCTCAAAGCGCTGTAACCAACGAATATCATGGGTCATAGAAAACTCACACGAAAAAAGGCATAAAAAGAGTCTATCGAATAAACCGCTTTCGTTCGAGCGTATTATGAAAGCACGATTAATACAATCTGCTCTTACGGGCGTACTGCCTGAGCGATATTAGCTTTTACTGGATCTGCTGCCATAGCGATAGAATATTCGCTTGATCGTGCTCTGATACACTTTCCGCATCTAACGTGGCCTTCAGTTCTTGCTCAAAGTAAGTATCAAATGCCGCTTCACCATCGCCTTCTACAGCACTGTGTAAGCCTAATAAGCCTAATAAATACGCGCAATAAAAAAGCTGGTCGCCGTCGTTAGCTTGATGTTCAATCTCACGTAGTTGATCACACAACGCATCAGAGCGCTCTGCATAAGTCGTCATAGTATTTACCTCTGGCTTATTATAAGAAAAGCCGAGCTCACTGACGTGAGGTCGGCTTTACTATTTTCTGTGGTTAAGATTAAGGCTTTAGCTTAAGCGTCTCAAGTGTGCGCGCACGAATGTCCAACAATAGGTCCGTATTTTCCACCAAAGATTGCCCGTATGACGGTACCATTTCTTTCAGCTTCGCTTGCCACTCTGGCGACTTGACGCGCTCATAGAAGCTGCGCTCTAGAATATTTATCATGGTGTGAACCGTTGTTGAAGCACCTGGCGAAGCCCCCAACAAAGCAGCAATGGAACCATCTTCCGATACGATTGCTTCAGTACCGAACTCCAGTTTACCTGCGCCATCAGGACCTTTCTTAATGATCTGTACGCGTTGTCCAGCGTAAGCCAACGACCAATCTTTGTCTTGCGCATCTGGGAAGAAGTTACGCAATGAATCACAACGGTCTTTATGGGACTGACGCACTTCACTGATCAGATACTTGGTCAAGTCCATGTTGTTCTTGCCGACGCTTAGCATGTTGCAAAGGTTGTCCGCACGCACACTTTTTACCAAGTCCAACACTGAGCCTTTCTTCAAAAACTTAGTCGTGAAGCCAGCAAAAGGGCCAAATAGAATGGCTTTCTTACCGTCGATAATACGAGTATCTAGATGCGGAACAGACATCGGCGGCGCACCAATTGGCGCAGCACCGTACACTTTGGCATGATGTTGTTTAACCAGTTCAGGTTTATCACATACCAACCACTGTCCACTCACAGGGAAGCCACCGTAACCTTTACCTTCTTTGATGTCAGCTTTCTGTAGTAAAGGCAATGCCCCACCACCCGCACCAAGAAAGACAAATTTCGCATGAATGTCTTGGCGATGACCTTTTTGATCGATAGACACTTTCCATGTGCCATCTGGCTGCTGAGTCAAGTCTTCAACCTCAGCGCCTAGCTCTAGGTTAAAGCCTTCTTGTTGTTCAAGAAACGTCACCATGTTGCGTGCAATAGCGCCAAAGTTCACATCCGAACCATGCTCAATACGTGTCGCGGCAAGCGGCTCGCTATCATCACGGTTTTGCATGATCAATGGCATCCATTCTGCCAAGGTTGCGCGATCTTCTGTGTATTGCATTTCACGAAAGGCGGGATGAGCACTCATGGCTTCATAACGCGCTTTAAGCATTTTAACGTTGTCCGCTCCCCACACAAAACTCTTGTGCGGCACGCGATTAATAAATTCAGTAGGCTGTGGTAACAGGCCTTGTTCAACTAGGTAAGACCAAAACTGTAAGCTCACTTCAAATGCAGCATTAATATTGACAGCTTTGTCGATATTAACCGTGCCATCGTCATTCTCTGAAGTGTAATTCAGCTCGCAGTAAGCCGCATGGCCAGTACCTGCGTTATTCCAACCATCGGTACTTTCCTGTGCCACTTTATCTAAACGCTCGACCATTGTCATTGAAAGTGAAGGGTCTAGCTGTTTTAGAATCATTCCAAGGGTGGTGCTCATGGCACCGCCGCCAACGAGTAGTACGTCTACAATGTTTGAGGTCATATGAGTTCGCCGTGTCATAGCCAGTTGTAGTTTGAGAGTAATTCAGGAAAAGGGCTCTTGACCTTAAATAAGGGAAGGTGCGAATACGAATTAAAGCAGACGCATTCGGACTCTCCCTCTGCAATCTGGGTAAAGATTATAGCACTTCCTAAATACTCCCCTAAGAACGCCGTTCATCTCAAATGTAGTTTGATAGAACCAAAGCGATCGACCTTGCAAGGGTTTTGAGCAGGTGTGTCGCAGATTATACGGATTTTGACGCTAATGTCTTGATACCTTGGTATTAGTTTAGCAATCCTTAGTATGAAAATTCACAATGATTCGTCAACTAGTGTGACAATTTAAGCCTTTGTTTTTATTGACGATTACAACTGAATATTGAATCTCATGTATTACCAAAGGGATACAAACCCAATAGCTTTATAAACTTACGAAATAACCGCTATCAGTGATGGTCACGGCACAAACCCCGAGCATTCGCTCGACAAACTAAAAAGCCCTTTTTGAGAATCATCAAAAAGGGCTTTCGAGTCATGCTATTTCAGGTTACTTAAAGGTAAAAATATAACCAGACACTGCCAAGTAATCGGCTTCACGTTGTAAATTGGCAACCGTCAGAGGACGGCCATCCAACCAGCCGGGTAAAAACTCTGCATGCAACGATTTGTCTTGCGCTTTAAGCGTAAAGATCGGCATATCACCCTCTTTACGATCAATGTGAAGCAAAATAGCCAAGCGCAGTAAAATTGCCAAACGATCCAAATCTTGCTGATCACTTTTAGTAAAACGGTAGTCCAGCGCTTGCGTGAACTTACGACGGTGGCGCAGCACCAATGAAGCCAAAGCTTTTTGCTCCTGCTGAGAAAACCCGGGCATATCGGATTCACTGATAATGTAAGCGCCATGCTTATGGTAACGACTGTGGGAGATCCCCATGCCACATTCGTGTAATAAGCTCGCCCATCGTAAAATATCTTCATTGGATAACGAGTCTAGCGTCCAGTCACTTTTAACCTGCTCAAGCATGGACAGTGAAGTATGAGTGACTAACTTCGATTGCTCCATATCAATATGATACTGATTGAGCATGTAATTGACGGTACGTTCACGGATATCTGTATCCGCGTAACGTCCCATAATGTCGTACAGGACACCTTCTCGCAATGCGCCAACTGAGAAGTCCATTTGCTTAATGCCAAAACATTCGAACACCGCTGTCAATATGGCAATCCCGGCCGCAATGGTTGTTTTGCGCTCTGGCTTTAAGCCTAATAAATCAACATTGTCCGCATGGCCGGCTTCAAACAATGCTTTCTGAATTTGTTTGAGTACCTTAGGGGTAATGCCTTTTTTGCTCCAGCCATTTTCAACAGCAATGTTGTAAGCCGCTTTAATCGTGCCGGAAGAGCCAATGGCAACGTCCCAGTTTTCTTCTAAATAATCATCTTGGATACTTAACAACTCAAGGCGCGCCGCGGTAACCGCTTTTTGGAAGTTCGATTTGGTGATGGAGCCATCGGGGAAAAAGCGTTGGCGATAACTCACACAGCCCATGTGCAAACTTTCCGTTAAAATCGGCTCTTGTTGCTTACCGATAATAAACTCCGTTGAGCCACCACCAATATCGACCACAATACGCTTCTGCTCGCCATGATCCATGGTGCGTGCCACCCCCATATAAATCAGGCGGGCTTCTTCTCGTCCAGCGATGATCTCAACCGGATGACTGATCACATCCATCGCTTTGGAAATAAAGTCATAACGGTTTTTCGCAGCACGTAAAGCGTTAGTGCCCACAATACGTACGGATCCCAGCGGTAAGTCATCGATAACTTGTGCAAATTGCGCAATACAATCGATGCCTCGTTGCTGAGAAGCGTCATCTAGTGTGTCGTCGTCTTGGAGGCCAGCGGCCAGCTGCACCTTATCACCGTACTGACCCGTAATACGCAGTTGCCCATGTGTCACCTGCGCAACAACCATGTGAAAACTGTTTGATCCCAGATCTATTGCTGCAATTTTTTCGAATGGAAAATCATGCGATTGTTGCACTAAAAGTGATTGCATCCATCAACGCCTTTTCGAGATTACAAATTGTGAGCGAAGGTTAACTCGTTTACACCCTGCTGTCATGGTCAAATTCCAAGGACTTTTTTGATCTTGTGTGAGCCTTAAAACATAAATTTTACTGTAATCGGTCAAAAAACTCACAAAAAAGGCGTTATTAAGCCTTTTTGACTATAGACCTATGGAATTACTCGCACTATAGTAAAGCTGTCTTATGAATTGTGCGGTTATCTATAACCAATTGACCAATTCTGGACTCCAATCAAGTAATACACGCTGTTCGACCTCGCCCATCGCGATATGATTGAACTCAAGCCATGGTTATGCCCGTAGCCGGTATTCTGTGTCGAAAAGCATTTTTACATTAAAACTTCCGACATTGATTTATAGCTGTATTTGTACATTACTATGGTCCCGTCATTTATTCTCTTAATGAGCTAACAACTTTATTCGTTTATGAACCTTACCGAACTAAAAAAGAAATCAGTCCCTGAACTATTAGATATCGCCGCGGAAATGGGGTTAGACAACCTTGCCCGCTCCCGAAAACAAGATGTTATCTTCGCGATTCTGAAACGCCATGCGAAAAGTGGCGAAGATATCTACGGCGATGGCATCCTTGAGATTCTGCAAGACGGCTTTGGCTTCTTACGCTCTCCTGATAGCTCATACCTAGCGGGTCCCGACGACATCTACGTATCTCCCAGTCAGATTCGTCGTTTTAACCTTCGCACAGGCGACACCGTCGCTGGCAAGATTCGTCCACCAAAAGATGGCGAGCGTTACTTTGCTCTGCTGAAAGTGAACGAAATCAACTTTGATAAGCCAGACAGTGTTCGCAACAAGATTTTGTTTGAGAACTTAACACCGCTATTCCCTGATGACCGCTTACTTATGGAAGCGGGCAACGGTTCGACCGAAGACGTCACGTCTCGTATCATCGACCTTGTTGCACCAATGGGTAAAGGTCAGCGCGCGCTTATCGTATCACCGCCGAAAGCCGGTAAAACGTTTATGTTGCAAAACATCGCAAACGCGATCACACGCAACAACCCAGAATGTCACATGATCGTACTGTTGATCGATGAACGTCCTGAGGAAGTCACTGAAATGTCGCGTACTGTTCGCGGCGAAGTGGTTGCTTCAACGTTTGACGAGCCACCAGCACGTCACGTACAAGTGGCAGAAATGGTGATTGAAAAAGCCAAGCGCCTCGTTGAACACAAGAAAGACGTCGTGATCCTACTGGACTCTATTACGCGTCTTGCGCGTGCTTATAACACAGTCGTACCTTCATCGGGTAAAGTCTTGACTGGTGGTGTTGATGCAAACGCGCTAGAACGCCCTAAGCGTTTCTTTGGTGCTGCACGTAACATCGAAGAAGGCGGCAGCTTGACGATTATCGCAACAGCGTTAGTCGATACGGGCTCTAAGATGGACGAAGTTATCTTCGAAGAGTTTAAAGGTACAGGTAACTGTGAATTACACCTTGACCGTAAGATCGCTGAGAAACGTACGTTCCCTGCGATCAATATTCGTCGTTCTGGTACCCGTCGTGAAGACTTACTGACAACGGAAGACGAGCTACAACGTATGTGGATCCTGCGTAAGCTTCTAAATCCTATGGAAGATGTGTCAGCCACTGAGTTCCTAATCGATCGTCTAAAAGTCACTAAGACCAACGATGACTTCTTCGAGTCTATGAAAGGCAAGAATAAGTAACGGTTGTAGACTATCATTCTACAAAGAAGCCACTTCCTCACTTTATATGTGAAAGTGGCTTTTTTTTATGTGGAAAGCATCGATATAATGGCGCGACACGCCACGCTATTTAAGCGATATATTAAAAATAGCTGCTTCAAGCAGCAGGCACGAGAACACAACGGAGTCATCTAGGTGAAAGACGTCAACGCTAAAGTTATTCGAGTCGAATCACTTAATAGCACAGTATTTAAAGTGGATTTGGAAGTCCGTAACACGACATTCATTGCTGGCCAGTATCTAATGATCGCGTTGCCAAGCGGTGAGAAAGTGCCCTATTCTATTGGCAGTGCGCCATATGAGCTTCCAGCCTTAACGCTGTATATATTAGTGTCAGACGAAGCCTCTTTGGCTTCTAAAGTGATCGAACACATTCAGCACAGCGAATCCATCGATCTTATTCTACCAGGTGGCGATGCTCATATTGAGCAAACCCCAAGCGACCTTACCGATCCACTACTGCTGATTGCGGGTGGTACTGGGTTCGCTCAGATGAAAAGCATCTTTGATGATTTAGTCCATAAAGGCTACTCAAACCCAGTACATTTTTACTGGGGTCTGCGTACCTCTGCCGACACATTTGTGATGGATTGGATCAACAACCATCAGTCGCCAGATAACTTCCATGTTCACGTCATTGTTAATGAAGGCAGTAACGATTGGAATGGGCGTACCGGCTGGCTGTATGAAGCGGTTATAGAAGACCACTTAGACCTAACTAATAGCCATGCCTTCATTAGCGGTTCCGTTGGTATGGTCTACGGCACGCTGGATCAACTGGAAGCGAAAGGCATCCAAGCAGACAACTGTCATTCCGATGTGTTTGCTTATGCGCCAAGACCTAAGAGCTAATAGATACTAAACCTTACCTAAAAAGCATGCCGAGGCATGCTTTTTTATTGGTCGGATACGTTACGCGATCGATTCGCTAGTATCCGAGTACTGAACCGTTTCCACACCAATCAAAGTAGCGGCAAAGTTATCCCCGACAATATGATAGCCGTTGTTATCAACATACCGTTCAATACTATTATAGGCTTCCGCTATGAATACCGTATCATTGCCCACACCACCATCGACCTGATCATAACCGCCCGCACCAAGGTAAATCGCATCGTCTCCGGCGCCTGAATAAATCAGATTATCAACCTCGTTGTCGATAATCACATCGTCACCCACGCCTGCTACGACGTTTTCGATCACCACACCAAAGGCAATGCCTAGATTATTCTGATTTAAAAAAGCTTCTTCACCTAACGATACAATAAAATCTTCAATAAAAGACACTTCATCAAACGTACCTAATCCTGCTTCAGCGGCCACCTCTAAAGCTTCTTCTGCGGCACTTCTCTGCGAAATAGATGACAAGGTATAATCATTTAGATTAATCACGCTAGCGTATCGAGCATCGCTCAAATCAAGTGTGTCTACACCACCAGCGTCCCAAATCGTTAAGTAGTGACCAGAATGCCCCTCAAACGAGCGACTGTCTTCGTTATAAACATAAACGTTATTGCCATTATTCGTCGACATATCAGCACCATACATGGCCTGTAGCGCGGCAATGTCGATGATGCCTAAATCCATTCGGTAAGCATCCACAGTGTAGGTAGAATAACGAGAGCCGGAGTCCAGCGCTTCCACTTCATAGCCACCCACATTGGTATAGCTCATCGCGCTGTAGTAGGTATTGTCCACAGCAGAATCCAATACCGCACCTTCAAAGGTATGGTCTAACCCCATCGCATGACCCAGTTCATGGGCTATGGTATACATACCATACCCTCCCTCACTGTAATAACCAGCGTCTACGTTACGGTTCAGAAAAATATCACCACCAATACTGGGCCCTGGAAAATAAGCAAATGCTTCAGCTGAGGTCTGTCGAATCGCCGCGACTTGTATATCGCCAACCAAAAAGCTTGAAGACTCAAGCAGGTCCGTATTTATGTAGTTATTTTGCTGATCAACAAGATCTCTAAAATAACTCTGCTCTGTATTTGATAGGGGGCGCCATCCAGACGATGTATCGCGGCTAGCGGAATGACTATTAGGCATGGAGGAAGGGAAACTGTACGTAGTCACGTCATAGGACCAAACGCTGTCTGTTTCTATCGAAGACACATACGGCGTTTGACTACGAGCGAAGTCACTAACGTTATCTATGGTGATACTTTTAGATTCAAGGTGTTGTTGACTTAAAGACTCATTATCCGGCTGCGTATTCAAGCTTTTTGGGGATATATCGAATCCTTGGACAGAGAAGAAGTCTTTTACCTGAGCTGCTGAGACATTCTGCCCATATAACTCGGCAATCATGGAAAAGCTAATATTGTATTGCAGTGCAGCATTATAAATATGTTCAGGCGTCGATAAGTTCGCATAAATGAAATCACGCGCCTCTGAGAACGAGATACCATAACTGTCTAGGATGTCATTAACGCCACTCATCATAACTTCTCCACTTACTTTTAAGCTCTAGGTCAGAGTTTAATAGTAAGTGAAAAACGCAGCTTTACAATGATGAAAATTGTAAAGCTGCCCTCGATTACTTCATAGACATCGACATCGTTGTTGGTCTTACAGCGCTAACGAGCAGACCTTTTAACGAGAGTTATCCGCTAAATCATTCATCAACGCACGTTGTGCTGTGCGGTACTCTCCTTTACGCGGCTTAGCCAGCTGGTAAGACCCATCGCTTTGTAACAACCAACTTTGCGTGTTGTCTTTCAAGTAATATTCCAGCTCTTTTTTCACTCGACGCGACAGTTTAAAGTCTTGAATTGGGAATGCGACTTCAACACGGTTATTCAGGTTACGATCCATGCCGTCGGCACTGGATAGATACACCATGGGCACGCGATTATTATAGAAGTAGTAAACACGTGTATGTTCAAGAAAACGTCCGATAATGCTGCGTACACGAATATTAGACGATACGCCTTTAATACCCGGGCGTAGCGTACAAATACCGCGAATAATCAAATCGATCTTCACGCCTGCCTGAGAAGCTTTATAAAGTGCTTGCACTAAACGCTGCTCGGTTAAAGAGTTTACCTTAATGATAATCCGCGCTGGATCGCCATTACGCGCGTTTTCTGCTTCTTTATTGATCATATCCAGCAAGCGGTCACGCAATGTAAACGGTGCATGCAACAGCTTCTTCACTTTCAGCTCTTTACTCATGCCGGTTAGCTGCTGGAAGACTCGGTGTACATCGTCGCCAATTTCTTTATCACAGGTTAGGAAGCTGTAGTCGGTATACAAGCGCGCGTTACCCGCGTGATAGTTACCAGTACCTAGATGCACGTAACGCGTCAGATCTGGCCCCTCACGACGCACAATCAAGATCATCTTCGCGTGGGTTTTATGACGCACGACACCGTATACGACGATTGCACCAGCATCCTGCAAACGACTGGCTAACGCTAAGTTTTCCGCTTCATCGAAACGCGCACGTAACTCAATAACAACGGTTACCTCCTTACCGTTGCGTGCAGCCTCCACCAACGCATTGGCAATCGGTGAACGGGCTCCAGTGCGGTAAAGAGTTTGACGAATGGCAATCACATGCGGGTCTTTGGCCGCTTCACTGAGCATATCAACGACTGGTGAGAAACTCTCAAACGGGTGCATCAACAGGTAATCTCGTTGACGTACAGCCTCGAAGATACCACCAGACTTCGCCAGTTTATTCGGTAAGCCAGGAGAAAACGGCGGATACATCAAATCAGATCGATCCACTAACTCCAACACAGCCATTAATCGGCTCAAGTTTACTGGCCCATCGATGCAATATAAATCTTGTTCCGCTAAATCAAACTGCGCTAATAGGGCGTCCACAATGTGCGCAGGACAGTTATCCGCAATTTCCAAACGCACGGAGCTACCGTAATGACGACTTTGTAATTCTGTACGCAAGGCACCGGCCAAATCCAAACCAATGTCATCAGAATCCACTTCTAAATCGGCGTTACGAGTCAGGCGGAATTGGAAACAGCCTTTAACGGTCATACCAGGGAATAACTGATCAGCATGAGCGTGAATGATGGAAGATAGGAATACCATGTTATCGCCACCTTCACAAACATCGTCAGGTAGCTTGACCAAGCGAGGTAAAGAACTTGGTGCGGGCACAATCGCCAAACCGTTTTCACGACCAAACGCATCACGGCCCTCTAACTCAACCACAAAGTTAAAGGTCTTGTTCGCCAAGCGCGGGAATGGGTGAGCAGGATCAAGCCCTACCGGACTAATGATGGGTAACACATTGTCACGAAAGTAACGCTTTACCCAAGCCGCTTGCTTTTCAGTCCACACCGAGCGTCGAATAAAGCGAATATTTTCTTCCGCCAGTTTTGGGAAAATAATGTCATTTAAGATACGGTATTGACGACGCACAAGTTTGTGAGCGTGGTCGCTAATCAACTGCAACACCTTACGTGGGTGCATGCCATCTGGGCCGTTTTTCTCGCGACCGTATTCAATCTGACTTTTTAGGCCTGCCACACGTATTTCAAAGAACTCATCCATGTTTGAGCTGAAAATACACAGGAACATCAAACGGTTCAAAACCGGATGATTTTCGTCCATAGCCTGCTCAAGTACACGCGCATTGAACTGTAGATGACTAAGCTCACGGTTAAAGAACAGCTCTGGATCCGACAAATCGATGTCTTCAGGTAAGCGCTCTTCAATGGCTAAACGGCTTGGATCAATAGGCTGCTCTGGGATCGGTTCTAGTACCAATTCCTCAGCAATCTCTTCGATCGTCTTGGCTTCGTTCTGTGCAGTATCCTCGTTTGTATTAGCTGAGGATTGAGCCACTTCATTTTCTTTTTCAGGCTGTTCAGACATTGCGTGTCAGCTCCAATAGCGTGCCATCATTATGTTCCATGTTGACCTAACTAAGCAGTCTGGCCAACTTTAAAATTACACTAACGCGGCCCTAGGGTCACGGCTTCCTCGATGATTAATCAACATCTCAACACGAAAATAATGAAGCCGTTTTAGCCCTTTAATAAACGGGCAGCGTCTTTTGCAAAATAAGTCAAAATACCATCCGCACCAGCGCGCTTAAATGCCAACAAAGATTCCATCATCACTTGATCTTTATCGAGCCAGCCGTTTTCAAAGGCTGCCATCTGCATCGCGTATTCACCACTCACTTGGTACGCATAGGTCGGTACACCCAATTCTGACTTTACTCGACGTACAACGTCTAGATAAGGCATACCAGGCTTCACCATCACCATATCCGCCCCCTCTTCCAAATCCAGCAAGACTTCACGAATTGCTTCATCGGTATTAGCCGGGTCCATTTGATAGGTGAATTTATTGCCTTTCCCTAGATTGCCTGATGAACCTACCGCATCACGGAAAGGGCCATAATAAGCCGACGCATATTTCGCCGAATAAGCCATAATGCGAGTATTGATAAAGCCCTCTAACTCCAAAGCTTCACGAATCGCACCAATACGGCCGTCCATCATGTCCGACGGCGCAATAACCTGAGCACCCGCTTGTGCATGAGACAGGGCTTGCTTCACCAACACATCGACCGTGATGTCATTCAACACGTAGCCGTCATCATCGATGATGCCGTCTTGCCCATGAGTGGTAAACGGATCCAATGCCACATCGGTCATCACACCCAACTCAGGGAAGTTTTCTCGCAACATACGAATAGCACGTTGAGCTAGGCCGTCTGGGTTATAAGCCTCCTCAGCCATCAGTGACTTGTTGTCACTTGCCAACACCGGAAATAGCGCCACCATAGGAATGCCCAATGCAACCAACTCGGCCGCTTCTTCTTTAAGCAAGTCTAATGTCACACGAGCGACCCCCGGCATAGAAGGTACGGCTTCACGCGTATTCTGCCCTTCGATCACAAACATAGGGTATATAAGATCGTCAGCGCTTAGACGATGCTCGCGCATTAAACGGCGAGAAAAATCATCTTTACGCATACGGCGCATACGAGCGAACGGAAAGGTCATGTACCAACTCCTTACTTTATGAGTGTAAACTATAAATAAATTGTGACAATTACATTACAGAGACGCAAATTGTCCGATAAAACAAGGAAAAGCACGTTAGTAAAGACTTTCCCTTTTTACGAATAAACCCATTCTAGAACAAAATTAAAGGGTAGGTATTGATATCATTCAGCAAATTTATAGAAAAAGCATGATGTTGCAACACAAATAAAAAGGCCTCTAATGTTCTTTCCATTAGAGGCCTTAAGCTGCTCCATGATCTAGAGCGTAAAAATTAGGGCTTACACCTTAAACTGACTGGTTAGCTTACTAAGAGACTCCGCCAGTTGTGCAAGTTCTTGACTTGATTGGCTGCTTTTATTCGCTGCTTCAGCGGTTGCATTCGCAAGATCGCTAATAGCAACCAGCCCTTCATCTACGGTATTGGAGACGATAGCCTGCTCCTCAGCGGCGGATGCTATGGTCGTATTTTGCTCATTAATTTTTACGACTGAGGTTCGAATAGCCTCCAGCGCGTCCCCAGCGCGATGAGCAATGTCCAGAGTTTCTTTCGCTTTTTCATAACTTGTACGAATAGAACTAACAGTGCTGCCTGTGTCTTTTTGCACGGAACCAATCATGCTTTCAATTTCTATGGTCGACTCATGAGTCCGGTGAGCCAAACCACGCACCTCATCTGCTACCACAGCAAAACCACGACCACTCTCTCCCGCACGGGCAGCCTCAATTGCGGCATTCAGAGCCAATAAATTAGTTTGCTCTGCAATATCACGAATCACATCTAACACTTTACCAATATTAGAAACTTGCTGCTCTAGGGACGTAACACCTGACATTGTGCCATCAAGCTCGGACAATAAACCGTTAATCGTATCAATGGTATTTGATACTTCTTGGTTACCCACCTCTGAACGCTCATTCGCGTTTTGAGATTCTTCTGACGTCGCAACAGCATTACGAGCGACTTCATCAACAGCGGATGATAGCTGCGTCACAGATGATACAGCTTGCTCTAGCTGCACGTTCTGATCGTAAATTGCTTTAGTTGAAAGCTCCGTGACACTACTCAAATTTTCAGATGTCGAAGCGAGCTGGCGGGCTGAGGCCTGAATATCATAGATTGTCTTCCTCAGATTAGACTGCATGGCCGCTAACGCTTGTATCATCTGCGCCGCCTCGTCTTTCCCTTTATCCGAAAACTCATGACGCAAGTCGCCATTGGCGATGGCCTTTGCTGCCCCAATGGCAACTCGAAGAGGTCGAACAAGACTTCGAGTAAATAGATAAGAAAACAGTGCTACCAACATCAATGCACAAGCAATGACGGAGTACATAATTACCATGGTATCCGTTTCAGCTTGATCAACTCTATGATCGCTGTCTATGATGCGCTGATTCTGAAATTTCTCTAATAATTCAATTGAGTTGACAAGCTCACTCCCCGCCACTTTTGCTTGTTCCTGCACGGGTAAACTCGCGGCGACATTGCCCGCCACTACTAAATCGAGTATGCGTTTTTGTAATGCTTGATAATCTGAAAACTGCTGCGTCACTTTTGCCACAAGCCGAACGGCCTCTTCAGCTCGCGCTACATTACGCATTTTTTCCAGTTCCGCTTTAAAGCGCTCTTCCGCGGCCGTCACACGACGTCGGCCTTGGTCAGAGGTTTCAGGCGATAGAATCGTTTTCACCACCTCAAAACGTAACTCATACAGTGCTGCAACCATATTCTTTGAATACACCAGCGCAGGCACTCGATGCTCTGTCACGACATCAAATTCATCGGACAGATTAGAGACACGATTAATAGAAAAAAGTCCTATTCCCAACACAATTAGACCCACAACCGCGAACGCAATCGTAGAACGTACTCCAATGGATACTAAGCGAATATTCACGGCTGTTATCACTCCTTAATAACAAACGATGACGATAAAAATACCATTTTAATAAAGTAAAAAAGCACCAAATAAGAATAAATACTATTATCAAAAACCAACAAATATTAAAAGTCTAAGCTGGCGAGCATTCGCCATATAAAACATATAAAAAAATTTTATATCAGGTGTGTTTTCAGCATTTATAAACGCTAAGGCTTAGAAACAATGTTGATATAAACTATTTAAGCCAGTTCAATCTCAACCTGCTCTAGTTCATCTTGAGCCTCAAACCACGCCTCTTCTGCGTCTTCTAGCGTCTTCTTCCATTGCGCTTCATCGGCTAACAGACGTTGCAGTTTGTCTTTATTGGCAATGTCATACAGATCGTTATCAGACATAGCTTCACTGATGCTCGAAAGGTGCGCCTGGGCGGTTTGCATGGTTTTCTCATGTTTCTCGATCAACTTACGCAGAGGACGTAATTTTTCACGTTGCTCAGCGGCTTTGCGACGTTCTTCTTTACGGTCTACTTTTTCAACTTTTACGTCATTACCACCAGCTGCACGTTCTGCTTGATTAGCCTGCTGCTGTCTGGCTTGCAACCATTGATGATAAGCATGCAGATCCCCATCAAATGCTTCAATTTGATGATCAGCCACTAAGAAAAATTCATCGACAGTACTGTTTAATAAGTGACGATCATGGGATACCACAAGGATCGCTCCCTCAAACTCTTGCAAAGCCTCCGTCAATGCTTGACGCATGTCTAAGTCCAAATGGTTAGTCGGCTCATCGAGTACCAGCAAGTTCGGTTTGCGCCATGCAATCAAAGACAAAGCCAAACGGGCTTTTTCCCCGCCGGAAAAACCTTTCACCGCGCGAAGCGCATCATCACCAATAAAACCAAAACCGCCAAGATACTTACGCACATCCGCTTCCAGTGCCGTCGGAGTAATGCGCTGAATGTGTAAGACAGGCGACGCTTCTAAATCCAATGCGCTCAACTGATGCTGAGAGAAATAGCCAACCTTGGTGTTTTCACCATAGACACGCTCCCCTGATAACAAATCCAATTCTTCTACCAAGGATTTAATCAGCGTCGATTTACCCGCGCCATTAGGGCCCAATAGACCAATACGCTGACCGTCACGTACAGAAAAATTCGACTCTCCCAACTGTACTCTTGGCGTGCCATCTTCCATCACATAACCCAAGTCCGCTTGAATCAAACTGACCAATTGGGGCGAGGTTTTATCCGCCATCGGTATAGAAAATTGAAATTGAGAATCAATGTGCGCAGGTCCAATACTCTCCATTTTTTCCAGCATTTTAAGTCGGCTTTGGGCTTGCTTTGCCTTTGTCGCTTTGTAGCGGAAGCGATCTACATACTCTTGTAGATGAGCACGCTTACGTTGCTGCTGTTCAAACATGGATTGCTGCTGTGCTAAATGCTCAGCGCGCTGACGCTCATAATTACTGTAGTTACCTTTATACAGATTCAGCTTCTTCTGGTAGAGATGAACGATATGGCTACAAATACCA
The DNA here is from genome assembly GCF_001639745.1 of Marinomonas gallaica. GTDB lineage: Bacteria > Pseudomonadota > Gammaproteobacteria > Pseudomonadales > Marinomonadaceae > Marinomonas > Marinomonas gallaica. Next base: position 22,239 of record NZ_LTAX01000004.1, on the reverse strand, counting down.
TCGAGAAAATCCCGGTCGTGAGAGATCAATAACAACGTACCCGCGTAAGAGCGCAACCAGTTTTCAAGCCACATTACCGCATCCAAATCCAAGTGGTTGGTCGGTTCGTCCAACAGCAAAATATCAGATGGACACATCAACGCCCGTGCAAGGTTTAAACGAATGCGCCAACCACCTGAGAAATCCGCCACTTTTTTACTCATGTCGGCCATTTTGAAACCTAGACCTTGGAGCAGCATTTCACCGCGCGCCTGTGCAGTATAACCCTGTACATTTTCGTATTCGCTTAACCAGTGAGCATGGGCATGATCATCGCCACTGCTTTGCGCCACTTCAATTTTCGCTTCGATCACACGCAACTGATCGTCACCATCAAGACAATATTCCAACGCCGTACGGTCAACGTCTTCTACCTCTTGTGCCATAAACGCGATACGACGCTGGCCCGGTAGAATGACCTCTCCTGTATCCGCATGCAACAAACCACGCACTAACGCAAACAAAGACGATTTACCCGCGCCATTTGCCCCGATCAAACCCACCTTTTGACCTTCAAAAATGGTCATATCGGCCTGTTCAAGCAAAAACTGCGTACCGCGTTGCAAACTGACTTGGGAAAACTGGATCATGAATACGTCTCTGAGTGATTTAGCAAAGCACGCATTTTAGAGGATTATAAAAGACCAAGCGAGCCTCTTTGAGATTGCCCCTTTAAACCTCATTTAGCGCCCTCACATAAGGTGCAAAATCGGCCATTGCGATTTAAAATGTACGCATACTTAATTTAACGGTGATTCTTGTGAACAACATCAATGAAATCCAACGCTTCTCCTTCGATAACACCAATGTTCGAGGCGAGCGCGTACTTCTAACCGATGCTTACCAAAACATCATTTCTCGTAAAAGTTACCCGAAATCCCTTGAAAAACTTTTAGGCGAGTTTGTTGCCGCCATTGCTCTATTGCGCGACATCGTCAAAATTGACGGCGTGCTATCAATCCAGTGTAAAGGCGAAGGTCAGTTAAAAACGTTAATGGCTGAGTGTGACGAACAGCAAAACTTGCGTGCCATTGCCCAATGGGATGAAGCACAAGCGTTTCCAGAACAGGCGTCATTGAAAGAGCTGCTTGCTAACGGTTATTTGGTAATCACCATCGAACCGCGTCAAGGTAATCGCTACCAAGGCATCGTCGAGATCGTCGGTGATAGCTTGGCCCAGTGCCTAGAGCAATACTTCTTCCAATCAGAGCAGTTACCAAGCCGCGTATGGTTAGCCGCCGACGGCACACAAGCAGCCGGGCTTTTCTTACAACGCCTACCCGCAGAACAAGCAAAAGATGGCGATGAAGATGCATGGGAACGTTTCGTTCACTTAGCGACCACCGTAAAAGATGAAGAGTTGCTAACCTTAGACACAACAGAGCTATTACACCGCCTGTACCACGAAGAAGAGCTGCGCATGTACGATTCTAAAACCATGCAATTTGGTTGTTCATGCTCACGCCAACGTACATTTGATGCCATCGCGTCTATGGGGGCAGAAGAAATTCGCCAAATCATTAGCGAAGAAGGCTCAATCAAAGCTGAATGCCAGTTCTGCGCGGAAGTCTACCAGTTTAACAAAGAAGATTTAGACCACGCGTTAGGCGACCAAGCACAAACACATTAATAGCAAAGGGTGGGCATCCTTAGATAGGCGCCCACCCTACTTTAGACTTATTTCTACCGGGGCGGGCTTTCGCGCCGCCAGTGCTTTCTTCAAGGTCGTGGGCTCAGAAAACAAAAACCCTTGGAAACAGTGACAGCCCAACGAACGCAAATAGTCCAACTGCTCCAACGTTTCAACCCCTTCCGCAACCAGCTTATAATCCAGTGCTTGTGCAATGTTCACCATCGACTCGACGACAACACGCGCTTTGGGGTCATCCAAACGGCTCACAAAGCTACGATCTATTTTAATCTCATCGACAGACAAACGCTGTAAATGCGCAAACGACGTATAGCCTGTACCAAAGTCGTCTAATGACACAAGACACCCCAGCGCGCGCAGCTGATCCAGCACCTCTACTTTCGCCTCATCCATGTGTACAAAGAAGGTTTCTGTCACTTCGAGGCAAATACTCGAGGCCGACACGCCCGCACTGCGTAAAGCCGCATCAATACGCTGCGCGAACTCACTGTCGAGCAGTTCTTGCGCCGAGATATTAATTGATAAAACAAAGCCTTCAGGCAACTCGTGTTGTTTGATTGCCGTCAGCGCTTTGCGCAGCACTAGCATATCGATTTCTTGAATCAGGTTGGCCTTTTCGGCCACAGGAATGTACACCTCTGGTGACAGTTGCCTTAAGCTTTCAGAATTAGAACGCAGTAACGCCTCAGCCCCCATCACTCGGTCACGTCGGGCATCGTACAACGGCATAAATACCAGATAGAAGTCGTCTTCCGCAATACAACGACGTACAGCTTGCTCGACAGAGGCTTTACGCTGTAATGGCTCATCCAATTCCGACGTATAACGCTTCGCAAATACTGTTCTATCTTTCGGCTGGTCCAAAACGAAACGACCTTTTTCCAGCACAGCATCCAGTTTCTTGGGGATCGACGACTCCACCACCACACTTGCGATCACATCCAGTTTGAGGTGTCCAACCCCTTCCATCTCGACACCTTCCTTGAAAATCCGTTCAAGTAGCTGCTCACGCGCCAATATCCCCGTAGGACAAAACAAAGCAAACTCTGCCTCACTAAGACGAACTAAGGTCACTGACTGAGACTGAAACACGGACAACAAACGCTGTTTGGTTTTAATCAACAGCTGATTAAAGACTTTTTCACCAAAGTGACGCTCTAAAATGGCGGCATTATCAAAGCGTAAGATATATAAGGCACCATCCGCTTCTGGAGCTAAACCGCGCAGGTAATCCCTAAGACCCTGCTCATTCAACAGTTCAGTAGCATGATCATACAATGCGACACGACGCATACGTTGTAACGTGCCATGCCCGCGCCATGAGAAGTGAAGCAGACTGCCCACACCTAGCATTAGCCAAAATGTAATCAGCCAATTATTCAACGACAACGGATCCACGAGATAGCCATCGACTTTTAATTCAGACACCGTGAATTGATACTCGCCCTCGTATTTGAGCGGTCTATCATTCAGCAATATGTACACACTCTCAACTTGGCTAAAGTCTTTCTTGGCGTCTTCAAAACTGATGTTGTAAGCATCCTGCCACCAACTGGCAACATCAAAACGATCCAGCGGGATTTCAAACGTGCCGCTGCCAATCCGTGTCGAGTGAAACTTTAAATTGGAATCGGTCAGTGCTTGATCGTCCCCGCCTTTAAACATACTCACAATATTGACTTGTAATCGACCATCAAAACGCTCAGGAGCAGTCAGCACTTGCGTCGCAATCTCCATGCGATCGATTCTATCAAATGAAAATAAATTACCTTGCGCATCCTTGGGTAAATGCACCTGAACACCACAAGTAAAGGAAGACGACACTTGGAGCAAACGACAGCGCATCGACAACAAGCCATCATCCTTTTCAGACAGCAGCTCCGTAGCTTGAATAGGCTGTAGATTGACCCCCTCCAAATCAAATAAATCCACTTGATAATGATTAAACGAGGTACGCGCCCATAGAAATACTAACGCACTGATAATACCGATCGTAATAAACAACTGACGGTAAGTTGAAGTACCCTGCGATGATCCGTTTCGAGACATAATATCCTGACAGCGCTATTAGCATAATTGACTCTTCATATTAGCCTTAAAAAGCCATTTTAACTTACCCTAATCCGACAGAATCGACCGTTTTTTGACTTAGATTTCTTTAAAATGAATCCCTTTCCTGATTAAAGCCACCAGACTTACAAGCCATAGCAATGCATGCTTATATGGACAAATCACAGATTTCACAAAAAGTGTCAGCCATTTGTAAAGGGGCTTGTTGCCGCCAATATCGAGGCATACATTTATTTAACGCTTTGTGCTTCGCGTATCTTTTCGAGTATTAACTAGGTGTACAGGTGAAGGGGTCACTTTAGTGAAGTGTTATACATGATTGGTGCTGGACAGCCCTCTTATGTTAAAAACGAACGCTTGAATCGATTTGCGAAGCACAAAGCGTTTTATCAAATACCTGAAAAATTCTGCTCACGTGCTTGAAAATCTTATATCCACCCCAACCAAGTTCTTTATTAGAACCTTAACTAACGGAACATTTTCACATGAAAAAAACATTAGTCGCAGCGCTGGTTGTCTCTTCAGTTTCACTAGCAAACGCTGCAGACGTCGAGCTTGATAGCAAAGAACAGAAACTGGGTTACTCAATCGGTACAATGTTTGGTAGCCGCATGGCAAATGACTTTGAAGGCATGGACTTAGAAGCTTTTAAAGCGGGTTTCGACGACTCTTTCAACGATGTAGAACCGCAAATGTCGATAGAAGATGTGCAAGCAACCGTACAAGCTTTCCAGCAAGAACAAATGGAAAAAGCACAGCGTGAGCAAGCAAAAATGGCAGAAGAAGCGCAATCAAAGTCGCAAGCTTGGCTCGATGAAAAAGCGGAACAAGACGGCGTCATGACAACAGACTCCGGTCTAATGTACAAAGTCATCGAACAAGGCGACGGTGCGAAACCTGCCGAAACCGACACCGTTAAAGTGAACTACGAAGGCAAATTGGTTGATGGCACGGTATTTGATAGCTCCTACGAACGCGGCGAGCCTATTTCTTTCCCACTCAATCAAGTGATTCCGGGTTGGACAGAAGGTGTACAGCTGATGCCGGTTGGCTCTAAATACGAATTCTACATTCCTTCTGATTTAGCGTACGGCCCAGGCGGAACAGGCCCAATCCCACCGCATTCGGCCCTTCAGTTCACAGTAGAACTGCTGGACATCGAAAGCGCTGAGTAAATCACGCGAACGTCGTACGACCCAATTATATCGGGGATGACTAATCCTTATCGCGAATACAATTCGCTCGTACGGCCTAGTTTTACCGAGGGAAATTCATCCTCTTAGCGAATACAATTCCTTTGTACGACCCGATTGTATCGGGGACAACTCATTCTTATCGCGAACAACACATACATAACGAATAATGCTAGTTAACATATCTCATTTCCTGCCAGCGTAATGCCGCCCAGAAAAAGATAATCGGAAAAACATACATCATCACACCAATATTGTGACTGAACATAGACTGGGTCAAGGCAAAGTCCATGTAGCACATAGGCACTAATGCCCCAGCAATGGCATAAGGCTTAATATCCCAGTTATCTCGGTATCGTTTAACAGACGCCATAAAGAGCCTTAATGGCACTAGATAGGCAAGCATTAGACATATCAGCCCGACCACGCCATGAAAGCCAAGCGCCGTTAGATATTCGTTGTGTAAGTGATCAAACTTAGCGGCTTGTGGATGAATCAACCCTTGATTCGCCAGCTCATTACGTATCTCACGACTGCCGTATTGCCCTTCACCAAATATTGGCGACTCGGCTGCCAAATAGAACGATGAACGCCACATATCAAAGCGCAATCCAACCGAAGTATAACTGTCCCCAGATTGATATTTTTTAATATCAGTCAGCGCTGCGCCAATCCGCTGCTGAATCCCTGTTTGCGGAGTAGCAATAACACCAACTAAAAATACACTCGCACCAAGTAAACCAGCCAACATCAACTTTTTATTAAACAGATCGCGACTTTGCCATAACAAGAACCCGCCAATCAAAGGGGCTGCTACCCAGCCACCTCGCGAGCCAGACAAAAAAGACGCCGCAATGCCCGAGAATATCGCGAGCGCACTGATCAGCGCCCACGGCCACTGCTTCTTATGGTAGAAATACATCAACGCTGCACAGCTCATAAAGCCCAGCATCATAGCCGTATCGCCAAACATGATCGCGTTCTCACTGCCTTGAGCGCGCGACAAGCCTAAATAGAAGCGATCGTAGAGAGCAACCCCTAAGCTTGAAATTGCACCAGCAGTAACACCATAAAACAATAGCGGTAGTTTCGGAGGCATCAGCCTCAGAAGCATAAACAGAACAGGGAGGCATAATAGGAATCGAGACGGCCGATCTAATTCACGTGTATGCCAACCGTCTAAATAAACGAAAAAGCACATCGCTAATGCGTAGCCCGAAAAGACGACTGCTAACAGATAATCTTTTTTAGTGAGCTTCAAAGCACCTACTCTCTGCTTTAGAAAAACTAAAAAAGACACCAAAAACAACACAGCTGCAGGAATTGAGTAGCCACCAGCCACACTTAAATTAAGCGCTAAAAACCCACACGCTAAACACCAAGCCATCACGCTTATGACTAACACATCTACATCCTACTTGAACAACAATCAAAGGTGTTACTAATGGCCTTTTCTGCCTAGCACCACAACCACAGTACGTAAAATCGTTTCAAGCTCTAACCAAACACTCCAATGCTTTATGTAATACAGGTCATACATGAGTTTCTGACGAGCGTCTTCCAAATTAGCCCCATAGGGGTAACACACTTGTGCCCAGCCAGAGATCCCTGGGCGCACAAGGTGGCGTTCATGGTAATAAGGGATTTCTTTTTCATAGTCTTCTACCAAAATATCCCACTCCGTCCGAGGCCCAACCAAATGCATTTCACCTCGTAATACATTCCATAATTGCGGTAATTCATCAATCCGAAACTTGCGCATCACATTGCCAAAAGGAAAAACACGAGGATCTTCTTTTTGGGTATAGGGATCAAAATGTGCATCTTCATGCATACTGCGAAACTTGAGCGCGACAAAGTTTTTACCGCCTAGCCCGACTCGACATTGTCGAAATAAGATACTACCTGGAGATTGTAAGCGTATTTTGAGAATGGCATAAATGATAAGTGGTGAGCATAAAAGCCCTATGCCTAGAACAGCTACGCAATCAATTGAACGTTTAAATAGATAATTTTTAGGGTTATAAGGACGAACTTTCTCAAGATAGCTCAAGTCTTCACCGTCATAGGGGATGTAACATTTACGCAAAAATGCTTCCATAAAACGATGTAAGACAATTAACCGAATACCCTTCAGATCAAGATGTGTCAGCTCCTTAATCAACTTATTGGTGGCTGGTGTTTCTAAGTTCAACAATAAATAATCAGGAGACAATTTCAGGATGCTGTGTTCAATATCATCACTGTCACTTAAGCTAAAATACGTCAACTCAACGCCTTGAAATTCCAGCATGGCGTACTCTAACTCATTAAATTCGTAATACCGTCCCAGCACAGCCACTTGGATTTTTGCTTGAGAGAAGCCGCGAGAATAACGCTGAATCATTACTTTCGTGAACATCACAAAAAAAGGCGTAAGAACTACCCAAGCAGATACAATCCAACGATCAAATTGCAACTTTGACAAATAGAAAAACAATAGCACCAATAAAAAAAAGACATTTAAAAACCATGTCTTAAAGGTCACTTCTAGTTTTTTAGCAAATCCTCTCTCATTGTAGCGACTGTAACCACCTTGAACTCCAATACATGTGGCAAAAAACACACCACTTAATGCAGCCATCCAGTGATATTCACTTTTCCATTCGCCAGTACCAAATAGAGCGAACATCGATGATAGTAATATGCCGGGCAGTAGTAAATCCACCAGAGCATAAGAGAATGGCACTCTACGATCTTGATAGCGCTTCACTGAACTTTTTTTCATTTGTACTCCACGCCATCAAATACCATAAAAACGTTCAAACCTAATCAAGCAGACCACAGGTTGCAACAACTATTTATCCAACTACTGGTAAAGTTTTTGATATGCTTGTGTCACTTTCGCCCACGTATAGCGCTGTACGGCTATATCATTCATCGCTCGCCCTATCTCTTCAGCTGCCGCGTCACCTGTTTTTTCCCAAGACAGAATAATCGTCTTCAAACTGTCTGGTGAATCAAAATACATTGCTTTGCCATCTGTTGAGTAGCGATTGAAGTTGCAATTAAAAGCAAAAATAGGTTTAGCGAAAAACATCATCTCAACCAATGATGGGTTAGTACCGCCCGCAGAGTGACCATGCACGTAAAACCTACATTGATCACGGTATGCAAACAGCTCTTCAGGGTCGTAAACAGGCTCAATTAATTCAATGTTAGCTACATTTGAATACTCTATTTTTAAGCGTCGCCCGAATTCACTGTTGTGCCAATTACCAATAAACTTCAACGGTATGTCTAAATCAGCAAACGCTTTTAAAATAAGCTCAACATTATTCTCGGGTTCAATCCGGCACAAAGCAAGAGCGTAGCTATCATGGAAGCCTGAAACAGCTCTCACCATTGCATGATCTCCTCCGTAGGCTATCACCTCAGAATGCCGTTTATAACAACTCAATACGTGGTCATAAATAGCCTGATTATCACTAATAACCGTATCAGAAAACGCTACAGCAAGCTTTTCAGAAAGCTTTAAAAAAGCCCTAGCAAATCGCCCCCATTTCGCTCTGCGCCACTCTAAGCCATCAATATTCACAATCACCTTACTGCGAGAAAAGAGCTTAAAGATAGGAAGAAAGACACAACCAGAGACACCTAGAATCAACACTACATCAGGGCGGTAGAAAAGAGACTTTATTAGCGCGTAAGTATCATACAGAATACTCTGCATCCCATTGGCCTTAAAAGGTAGGTACAACAACTTCGCGCCTTTATGCTCACTAAGTTGGACATCGTAATCATGTTCAGAGCAAAACACCGTGTACGTTACATCAGAGGCTGACTTCTCAACCAAGTTTTCTACTAACGTTTCAAAACCACCATAACAAGCTGGTATCCCAACGACCCCAACTACGAACACTTTTTTCATTCTCACCTGCTTTTTAGAACCGTTAGAAGCCCAACAAATACCGTTTGATTCGTTTCTTATATTCCAAATTGGTCAATTTTTGGGCCGTTTCAAATGCTCCTTTAGACAATTCAAGCCATTTACCTTGATTTAGAGACAAGCTGTCTAGGTGTGTTAGCACGTCCTCGATAGCCAGGACATCTGCCGATAAGCTATTATTCGTACTACAAAAATCGTGATGGCCCCCTTCGCTCGGCACGATCGCAGGGCAAGCAAAGGCAAACCCTTCCAAAATCGTCATACCAAAGGTTTCTTTTACAAAACGAGTATCAGATAAATTAAGTAGCACGAATGCTTTTTGATAAGACTCAGCAAGATCTTTCGGTCTCAATACAACGTTTACATTTATAGGAATATCTGCCGTTTTTCTAAAGGCATCAAATTCAGATTCAGACGCATTAATAACTGCCTCAAAGCACATATTGGGCCGTAACCGCGCAAGTTTTAAAAACGCCCAAAAGCCTTTATATTCACGAAGATTTCCAACGAAAAGTACCCGAAAATGCGATAGTTTGCATTCAATTAGTTCCTGATACGATAGCTTTGCCACATATTCAGACAGATCACCTCTCAAGCCATTTAAGAGGACATCGCCCTGCTCATCAAAGTAGCTTTCTTTCAAAAACTGAGAAACATATATACGTCTATCAGAGCACTTCAACGCAATGTTTTTTAAGAAAAAAGACAGCAACTTGGATTGAACAGCTAGCTCGTGCACATAACTTACCGTTCTATGTGCAAATAGCTTTCCTGCCAATACAGCCGCTGCTGGCAAAATAGTGTTTGCAACTACTTCAACATGTTTACCCGAAATGCGCATCTTTAATAAACAGAACGACAGGAAAAAGAACAAGTAAAACTGTGAAATCACGTAAAAAAGCAGTTTAATCAGAGTCTTATTCGAATATAAATAGGGTACCGTTTGTTTTTTTATTGCCAAATCACTCAAAAAACCACGATGCTGACTTGTAAACAAAATTCGCTCTACACCAGTCCCATCCAAGCTTTCTATGGCATCTTTTAAAACGCAAGGGCTACCACTAAAATCGTTATAGAGGTGCACGAAAATAATAACCTTAGCTTTTTGTTTCATTGCGTCTTAACAAGTTTATTTAAACAATCAGACAGTACTTCATGCCAGAGACAAGGTGTAACGCCAATTTCTTCAAGCGAAGAACACTCCAACACGGAATACTCTGGACGCTTAGCTGGTGTCGGGTACTGTGCAGAACTGATCGCCGTCAACTGAGGCTTACTCTGAATTAAACCGACCTGCTCGGCTTTAGCAAAAATGGTGCGAGCAAAACCGTGCCAGCTAGTCGGTAGATCACCACAGTAATGATGTGTCCCCCATGCCAGCTCACCAGTTTGTTGATATTGATCGCAAAGCTGCAAAATTGCCTGCGCCAAATCGCCTGCATACGTCGGACAGCCATATTGATCTGCCACGACACTAAGTGAATCACGCTGGTTAGCTAACCGGATCATGGTTTTAACGAAATTATTGCCGTATTCGCTAAACACCCACGCCGTTCTTAATACAATATACTGAGTACAAATTTGCGCAAGACGCTTTTCTCCTGCTAACTTGGATGCTCCGTAAACCCCTTGTGGCGCAGTTGGATCACTTGGCTTATAAGGCTCAACACTATAACCGTCAAAGACATAATCAGTCGATACATGAATGACTGGAATGCCAAGCCGTTGCGCAGCTTGAGCAAGGTTTTTAACCCCCAACTCATTGACAGCATACGCCTTGTCAGACTCATCTTCTGCTTTATCCACCGCCGTATATGCAGCCGCATTCACAATAATATCCGGCTTGGCCTCTGCGACCACAGATAACACCTGACCCGTCTGTGAAATATCTAACTCATCCGAGCCATACCCTATTAATTCATGCTTCGAGGATGTACAAACGTCTTGAAAACAACGCCCTAGCTGCCCATTTTTTCCCGTTAACAAAATCCGCATAAGTTACTTTCCAAGCTCTTCAAAGGAAAGACCGAGCTCATCCTTGGCGGACAAAATCGGCTCGATGCCTTCCGGCCATTCGATTCCGACACTGGCATCGTTCCATATTAAGCAGCCTTCATCACTCGGATCATAATAATCGGTACACTTGTACTCAAAATCTGCGATGTCCGATAACACAACAAAGCCATGCGCCAGACCGGGCGGCACCCAAAACTGACGTTTATTGTCTTCACTCAACAACACGCCAGCCCATTGTCCATAGGTTGGCGAGTCAGGACGAATATCGACGGCCACATCAAATACTTCACCACGAACAACGCGCACCAACTTGCCTTGTGGCTTACTTTTCTGAAAATGTAAACCACGTAAAACATTCTTTCCTGAACGTGAATGGTTGTCTTGTACAAAGGGCAGATCGATACCCGCCATTTCCTGATAACGCTCGGCTTGGAAGGTTTCGAGAAAAAAACCACGCTCGTCGCCAAAGACCTTCGGCTCGATAATCACAACATCTGCGATATTTGTTTCAATGACATTCATACTTTATTGGGTCCTAGCAGAGTTTACTGATAGCCATCAGCGACTTTAAGCAGATACTGGCCGTATCCTGTTTTCTTTAACGCATTACCAGCATGAATCAAATGCGCTTGGCTAATCCAATTCTGCCGAAAAGCAATTTCTTCCAGACACGCGATTTTAAGCCCTTGGCGATGTTCAACGGTTTGCACAAACTGCCCAGCCTCCAGCAAAGAATCATGCGTCCCTGTATCCAGCCACGCAAAACCACGCCCCAATAGCGATGTATGCAAATCTCCGCGTTTTAAATACGCCAAATTCACATCGGTAATTTCCAACTCACCGCGCACGGAAGGCTGAATGCTCTTCGCAATGTTAACCACATCATTGTCGTAAAAGTACAAGCCCGTTACCGCATAATTGGAGCGAGGATTTTCCGGCTTTTCTTCTATGCTAATGGCTTTACCGTGTTCATCAAATTCCACGACACCAAAGCGTTCTGGGTCCATCACGTGATAGCCAAACACGGTTGCACCGGATGTTTGCGCAGCCGACTGTTTTAGCTTGTCTGAGAAATGCTGACCAAAGAAAATATTGTCGCCCAATACCAGCGCCACATTGTCGTCACCGATAAACTCTTCACCGATAATAAACGCTTGCGCTAAGCCATCAGGCGATGGCTGAACAGCATAGGTCAGCTCAACACCAAAGTAACTACCGTCACCTAATAGCTTTTGAAAACTCTCTTGATCTTCTGGTGTGGTGATAATTAAGATTTCACGAATACCCGCTAACATCAAAACCGACAACGGATAGTAAATCATCGGCTTATCGTAAATCGGCATCAGCTGCTTTGACATGCCTAACGTCAGCGGATGCAAACGTGTACCACTGCCGCCGGCTAAAATAATCCCTTTACGCTTTGCCATGCTGCCCATCCTATTTGCCTAAGCGATCAAGTTTGTAATCGCCATTCAGCACACGTTGCCACCAAGATTCGTTTGCTAAATACCACTGTACCGTTTTACGCATGCCTGATGTAAACGTTTCCTCAGGCTTCCAGCCTAATTCATCGGCAATTTTACTGGCATCAATGGCGTAGCGCACATCATGACCCGGACGGTCTTTTACATAGGTAATCAGATCGCGATAAGCAGCAACGCCATTAGGCTTGTTGGGCACTAACTCTTCGAGTAAATCACAAAGCGTATGGACCACTTCAATATTACGCTTTTCATTATGGCCACCGATGTTATAGGTTTGCCCTACCTCACCTTCTGTCACTACCTTCACCAAAGCACGTGCATGATCTTCCACATACAGCCAATCGCGTATTTGAGAGCCATCACCATACACAGGTAAAGCTTTACCTGATAATGCATTCAAAATCATGTGTGGAATCAATTTCTCAGGAAAGTGATAAGGACCATAATTATTAGAGCAATTTGTCACAATCGTGGGGAAACCATAGGTGCGCAGCCACGCACGAACAAGATGATCCGAACTGGCTTTACTGGCCGAATAGGGCGAGCTTGGCGCGTAAGATGTTGTTTCCGTGAACATCGGTAAATCACCGTCTACCTCATCAGGGTGTGGTAAATCGCCGTACACTTCATCGGTTGAGATATGATGGAAACGAAACGCTTGCTGCTTATCTTTGCTTAAACCCGACCAATAACGTCGAGCCGCTTCAAGCAGCGTATAAGTACCAACAATATTGGTTTGGATAAAGTCACCAGGTCCATCAATAGAACGGTCAACGTGACTTTCAGCCGCCAAGTGCATCACGGCATCAGGTTGATGCAGATTAAACACTTTCGCTAATGCTGCGCCATCGCAGATATCCACCTGCTCAAACGTATAACGAGAATGAATTAACTCAGTGGGTATTGAATCAAGATTACCAGCGTAGGTTAGCTTATCTAGATTAACCACGTCATACTGTGTATCGGTTAAAAGGTGTCGAACAACCGCACTGCCAATGAAGCCCGCGCCACCTGTAATTAATAGTTTCATAAACTACTGGCCAAATATTAAGTTAGTGTAAAAGTTTAGTGTAAGAGTCGGTTGCAAGGTCTTCCTCCAACACCAACCAGTCAGGCCAATCAAAAGGCCAAGCAGCTTGAATTGACACGCGTTTATGAGCTAGCAAAAAGTATGAAGCCTCTAACACTGTCATACTAAAAATATAGGTTAAAGAACTCTTCTCTGAACCGATACTGATACGAATACGCGCATCGTTCATCGTGATATTTGCTATTGAACAGATCCAAACACGAGAACTAGGTGGCAGAGGCTGTGCAGCTTCAGCCGCACTAGCATCGGAACCGAGTGCTGCAGAACCTATCGCTTGACGGCTATCTGAATTATGAACCTCTGGCATCTCACCTGATGGAGGCACATTTTTCTTCATCGTCAAGCCAACTAAGTGAGCTGAACGTGCACCGCCTGATTTTTTAAGCCAACTGATTAACTTAGGCATCAGTTGTTGCCACATACGCTGCGTCATCCATAATTCATGGTGTTTACCACCAACCACACAGTGCATCTGCAAACGATCCTCAAACGAGGAATAGGCCAGAGAAACACTCTTTACAACAAGCTCATTCATACATGTTAATCTTGTAAAGTTGAGAAAACATTATCCGTATCAATCTAGTAAGAAAACTGGATCATAGCTATTTTTCTCAAAACACTACGACTCGGTAATCGGCCCTGAATCCAAATTCGCATTTTTTGCACTAGCTTTACGTGTTGTTGGAGAGGTTGTTTTTTTTGTTGTAGCGACATTTTTTTTCGCTGCTGTCGTAGTAGCACGTTTACGGGTTGTCGTAGTCTTCTTGCCTGTAGAAGATCCTGTTGCACTTTTTTCACTATTTTCTGCTTTGCGTGTCGTACGTTTTTTCGTAACCGCTTTAGTAGTTAATGTTTTATCCTCAACATTAGGTAGAGCTGCCACTAATCGCTGTACAAAACCATGTCGAGCCATTTTAACAACGGTCAATTCAGCCTCTAATTGACTTATTCTATTGTCACAAAAAGATACTGAGTTTGCACAAGACTTCGCTTCTTCCGACAACTCATTGATATCGAACTGTTTACCTTCAACCGTTAACGTTGCCATTTTTTACTCCTAGGTCGACTTAAATAAGTCGCGTAATTTAACATAACTAATCCAACAATACATTTTGGTCAGGCTTGAATAATTGAGGATACAAACTGGAAATTGCTACAATAGCGGAACACAATCCGTAAAAAAGTGAGTGGAGTCACATGCCTTTAAATAGACTCTGATAATCTTGCCGCCATCATGGGGTTGTAAAATGTCATTGCGTCCACATTAACCCTCCACCGTGACGATTTTTTTGACTCAGCCGTAAACCTTAAAAAGACAGATATCTTTATGAAAAACTCAAAAGCCGTAGATGATCTAGGAAGCGCACTCAAAGCGAGCAAACGTGGTTTTATAGCCGCAGGCTTCTTTAGTCTCTTCATAAATATACTGATGTTAACTGCGCCATTTTATATGCTCCAAGTATATGATCGAGTCGTAACATCTCGTAGTTTAGAAACGTTATTCTTCCTTACACTGATTATGATTTTCCTATTCGGAGTACTCGGGGTTTTGGAATGGGTTCGATCGCGTATTTTGGTAAGGGTCTCTAACCAAATCGACCAATTCCTAAGCCACCGGGTGTACACCGCCATGTTTAATGCAGGTGTTAAAGTCCCAAATCAACGTACGGCTCAACCGCTAAATGACCTAACCAGCATCCGCCAGTTTCTAACAGGTAACGGTCTTTTTGCGTTTTTTGATGCCCCGTGGTTCCCAATTTACATCGCTTTATTGTTTATGTTTCACCCAGCATTTGGCTGGTTTGCGTTGGGTGCGGGCGCAATTTTATTAAGCATTGCGGTTTTGAACGAGAAGTTCACTAAAAAAATGCTAACCGAAGCGAACGGTGAAAATATCAAAGCGCAAAACTTGGCTTCTAGTAACCTTCGCAACGCGGAAGTACTTCATGCCATGGGCATGTTACCTGGCATTATGGGACGCTGGAGTGACCAGCATAAGACGTTCCTAGGGAAGCAAACCGTTGCAAGTGATCGTGCAGGCGTGTTCTCCAACTTATCTAAAGTACTGCGTATGATTTTTCAGTCTTCTATTCTAGGATTAGGTGCGTATTACGTTGTTCTCAATGAAATGTCCCCGGGTATGATGATCGCGGGATCCATCCTATTGGGACGAGCATTAGCGCCTCTAGATTTGCTAATTAACAGCTGGTCTGGGTTTAACAATGCGCGAAGCGCACGCACACGCTTGCAAGAATTACTGTCGTCTTTCCCTGAAGAAGACCGCAACATGAGTCTACCTGAGCCAACAGGGCAAGTTGATGCCATCAACCTATTTGTTGGTCCAGCTGGTTCCCGAACACCTACCCTTAAAGGTGTCAACTTTGAAGTTAAGCCTGGCGACCTTGTTGGCATCATTGGCCCAAGTGCCGCTGGTAAATCCTCTCTAGCCAAAGCAATACTAGGTATATGGCCAACACTGAATGGCACCCTCCGAATCGATGGCGCAGAAGTGCAGCACTATAACCGTGAAGAGATTGGTCCTCATATTGGTTATTTGCCACAGGACATCGAACTGTTTAACGGTACCGTCAGTGAGAATATTGCCCGCTTCGGAGAAGTCAACCCTGATCTTGTCGTAGCGGCCGCGAAAAAAGCGGGGGTTCACGACATGATTTTACAACTCCCAGATGCTTACGATACTCGCATTGGTGTTGATTCAGGAGCTCTGTCTGGTGGTCAGCGCCAAAGAGTGGGCCTAGCCCGTGCTCTTTATGGCACACCAAAAGTCGTGGTGCTCGACGAACCAAACTCCAACTTAGATGAACTAGGCGAGAAGGCACTGAGCGAAACCATGCAAATCCTGAAACAAGAAAGCGTCACTACGTTTGTCATCAGTCACCGTACGTCAATCCTTAAGAGTATTGATAAACTTATGGTACTCAAAGAAGGTCAGATGCAAATGTTCGGACCAAAAGAAGAAGTTATGCAGAAACTGATGTCTCAAAAAGCACCAGAACATACAGCACTTAGAGCCTAACCTCTTTTATAAGTAAAGAATTCGAGACCGTAAAAATGACAAAACAGACAGACAAAGATACCGAGCTAAGCCATGAAAGTTCTGGCCAACCGCTGGCACAAATAGAAACCGCTAAAATACCCGCTTCTGAAGCAAAGCCTGGTTACGTAGAAAAATCTACTGCACAACCTGCTCAAAAAAGTGAGGACGAAGTCCCTACTGATGATCGCCGCTATGTTAAATTTGGCATTATCTTTCTAATACTGACTCTTGGTCTTTTCACGCTTTGGGGAACAACCGCGCCTCTTAACAGTGCCTTAATTGCTCCTGGTGAAGTAGTGGTCGATAGCTACCGCAAAACCATACAGCATTACGAAGGTGGTATTATTGAAAAAATCTTCGTACGTAATGGTGATGCTGTTAAAGCAGGTGAACCACTTATTCAGCTTGAGAATGCCCAATTTCGAGCTCAGCTTAATAACAGCAACAAGCAGCTACAAATCGCGCGAGCTGAGCTTGAGCGTCTAAACGCCGAGCAAAACTTTGAAACAAGCATTCGCTTCTCTGAGTCACTTCGAGAAGCAGCAAAGCAAGATGAAGACATAGCCAATGCTCTCAAACAGCAAAGCAATCAATTAAACGCGCGAATCTCTGCTTATCAGCAAGAAGCCAACTCATTAGAAACACGATTAGAACAAACGGATGAGCAAGTAAGTGGTATGGAGGCACAAATTGATGGCCTAAACCAACAACTAGCCTTACTCCGTGAAGAAGAAGAAGCTTATACCACACTGTATAACGAAGGCCTAGGCGACAACAACCGTGCGCGAGAACTGAACCGCTCTATTATTTCAACTCAAAATGAGATCAATAAGCTGAAGTCAAATATGGCGCAGCTGAAGATACAAAACACTGAAACGGAACTGCAAATTGCAACACGTAAACAAGACTACCTTAAAGACGTTGGTGATCGTTTAAAACAAACTCAAACAACATACTTCGATCTACAAGAAAAATACCAAGTCGCACGAGATCGTGTTGAACGCTCAATTGTACGAGCACCAGAAGATGGCACCATTGTCGATATGCAAGTACACACTATTGGTAGTGTGGCAAACTCTGGACAACCCCTAATGGACTTAGTGCCTTTTGAAGACAGTTTTGTCGTCGAAAGCCGCGTTATGACCAATGATATTAATGACATTCATATTGGTCAACTGGCCGACATTCGCTTCTCGGCATTTAATGCAAGTATCACCCAAGTCATTCAAGGGGAAGTGATCAATGTCTCCGCTGACCGTCTGCAACAGCGAGAAGACCAAGCACCCTATTACTTAGCGCGCATCAAGGTGACGGATAAAGGACGTGATGACATGAACTCAGATCAAATGAAGCTAATCCCAGGTATGCCTGCTGAAGTCATGATTCGCCGTGGCGAACGCACACTCTTTAGCTACATTATTAAACCGATCAAAGACAGCTTCGCACGAAGCTTGAAGGAAAAGTAGAATGTTGATCCCATTTAAACCGCACCTGATTGCTTTGATGATCAGTACAACAATCTCCTCTGCCACCTTGGCAGAGGAGATTGAATCAGCCAACCCAGCAGAACAAGCAATTGGGTTTGCTCAAGCACTTGAGCTGGCTAAGCAGCACGACCCTGAACTGAAGTATGCTTTTTATAATTCGCAAGCGAAGGAAGAGCAAGATGATATAGCCCTATCACAATTGCTACCTAACGTATCGCTCAGCTCTAGCTACCGCTACTCAATTGTTGATGATGAGTACACACGTAATCCTGACAAATACACAAGTGACACCCAAAAAGAACGTACTCAAGATGAGCAAGCTGATTACAGCTATCAAGTTCAACTAAAACAAAGCCTAATTAATATTTCCGCTTGGAAAGCCTTGGATAGTGCGCAGGAAGCGGTCAAACAATCTAAATTTTCCTACACTCGTGCGGAGCAAGAATTAATTTACCGCTTAAGCCAAGCCTACCTAGAGGCACTTCTTGCTGCTCAGCAAGTCTACATAAACCAAGAGAAGCTAGAGTCACTGCAGATAAAGCTTGACCAAACACAACGAATGAACGAATTAGGTGTAGGCGATCGTTTAAATGTACTACGCGCCACGTCTAGCCGTGACGTATCACGCAGTGACATGCTACAAGCTAAAAGCCGCCTTGAAGATGCAAAAACTCAGCTTGAAAACCTGACTGGCGAATCGTTTAGCATCCCAAAAGATTGGGTCGCTAACGGACATCTCGTACTGCCTAATCTTTCTCAAGACTCAAAAGAGAACTGGATCAAGAAAGTACAGTACAACTCTTTATTGCAAGCCGAAATGGCCAACGTTCGAAGCAAAGAACTTGAAGCCGACTCAGCAAGTGCCCAACACTTGCCAACCTTGGACTTTTCTTTATCCTATACTGACCGCTACTCAGACGATATTTTTGTAGACAGCACGCGTTCCATTGCTTCGCTAAACCTGACTATTCCATTGTATTCCGGTGGGCGTACCTCAGCAAAATCTCGCCAAGCAGAAGCGACTTACAATGCGGCCCAAGCGCGTTACGAAAAAACTCTTTCCGATAAAAATCAAGCCGTTAAGCTTGCTTACACTCAGCTTAGTTCCTATCGTCAACGACTAAAAGCCCTAGAAGAATCTCGTAAATCTAGCCAAGCCTTTTTAGATGCAGCAGAACGTCAAGCGGATTTAAGTCTTGGTAGTCAAGTAGATGTATTAGAGGCACGCAGTGAGATGTATGACGTGCGCTTAGAGTTTGCAAAAACACTCTCTGACTATTTAATGGCAGATCTGAACCTTCAACTTGAAGCTGGCCAACTAAATGAATCAACACTTCAACAATATGACCAGCTTTTTAATTCGAAATCCCATCTATGAGACAAAAGTATTGATAATACGCTCTACTCAGCAGTTATCAGTCTTTAAGCTAAGGCAACTGTCTTAGCTTTTTTTTGTCTAAAAACCGCAATACTACTTCAAACGTATTAAGTCGGCGCTATAATACTGATCATTATTCGACCGCTATAAAATAAAAAAGGAGTTCACTATGTCTGCATCAGAGTTACTGGCCCAATACGGCGTTACCTTTCAGCAAGCTCGGGAGTTTATTCACAACAATTTAAACTCTCCTGCCATTATTTACAGCACTGCTGCCCAATACGGTATTACCTTCGATATGCTAGGTGAACTATATGCAGATGGTGTTTCTGGCAACGAAGTGAAAAATTTCTTTGCAGCTAAAGGGTTTACCACAACCTCTAGCGCCCCTATTCCGCCAGAAACAGCAACACCAGAGGTCCCAGTCGAAGTTGACTTAACACTGAAAAATGTTCTCAACCTATCTGATGAAGAAATCCAAGCCTATAACTGGGACACATTGATTACCGATTATCAAGCTGCGCTGGCAAATATTGACTGGGGCACGTGGAACACAACCCTAGAAAGCGCATTAGCAAACTTCGACTGGGAATCGTGGGCAACAGAACTACAAAACTACGCTAACGTCCTAGCCAATGATGATAACTGGATAACAGAACTGAGTAATTTATTTGACAACACCAACCTTGAAACGCTTTTCGATGACTCAGTTTGGCAGGATAACTTAGATGATGATATTACAACTGGGTTCGAGGATATTAACTGGGAAGATTACTCAGAATACCTCGCTCAATTCGGCTTCTCAGTCGATCAAGTCAGTGACTTATTAACACAGGCGTTTGGGACAGTCGACTGGTCTGAAATCACAGCTCAATTCGCTTCTTTTGACTGGTCAAACTACCTAGAACAACTGAGCAATATAAATTTTGACGGGTATCTGCAAAATTTGGAAAACTTATACAGCGAAGACTTTTCGCAGCTTAACAATATAGCAGAGTTAATTGGTGCCCAGACAGATATTGATTATGCAAATTATATAGCTTAAAAATACCGTTTAAGCACGGTATGGCCACAGTCTCAGCATTAACTCATGATCGGCTTTACCATAGGTTTGTCTTAGGGCAGTGTCTGCTCTTTGGCAACCTAGGGGAGCCGCTGTCGAGCCTTGCTGTACAGCTTGGCATCGTTTTTCTTGTCACATGTATAACACCACTCACTTTAGACGCACTGCTTGAGCATTGCTTGTACCTTGTATCATCTGAGTAAGCTGCCATTCAAAGCCTTACCCCCTAACCATTTGTAACGCTTCAGGTTTTAACATGCTTTCAATAAGATGGGAGTCTTTCAGTGCTGACGAAATCAGGCATAGGAAAATATAGAGAGATTAACGCATTCGCTTTTAACTCTTTGTATACATAGCTATTATAGACGCTATAATAGCTAGAACTGTATTTTCTGAGATAGCATGAAAAACACATCTTAACTTCACTCTATATTCGGTTATAAATTTGCTAATAAATCCACCTAAGATCAGTAAACTTTGTATAGGTTCAAATAATAATTTCAATCTCATACGTATGCTTTGTGCCATAGGCGTTTTATTCGCTCATAGCTACGTCCTGGTAAGTAACAGGCCCAACATAAAAGATCCTTTTCAATTATATTTTAACATTGGCATGGGTACTTTTTTTGTTACAATATTTTTTTCTATCAGCGGTTTCTTAATATATAGAAGCTTAGATCGCTCACATGACTTGCAACATTATGTTTTAGCTCGTAGCAAGCGAATATTCCCAGCATTATCTGTCGTACTATTACTTACTGTCTTTATACTTGGACCATTTATAACCGAACTTGATATTGTCACTTATTTTTCCACACCAAGCACTTGGCAATACCTTTTAAACATTAACTTGCTAGATATCCACACTCACTTTAAACTTCCCGGAGTATTCATAGAAAACCCTCATTCAAACTCTGTAAATGGCTCTCTTTGGACTCTACCTATAGAAACTTGGATGTATGTTATGACCGCTCTAGCATTCTGTTTAAGTGGATTAACCAAACATTATTTAGCTCATTGGCAACTTCACATTAAACTGACTTCCCTAGTCTGTTTTATTCTTATTGCTTGTTTAACGGCAAAGCACTTTCAAAATACGCATCAGTTTGAAAAATTTGACATGCTGATCTTTATTTGTACTTTTACAGTCGGCAGTATACTTTACAAACTGCGCTATCGCATCCCTGTCATGTGGAGCATCGCAGGATTACTATTACTCGGCATACCATGGTTAAAGGATACGCTTGCCTATCCTATCTATTATTCCCTTACCATTGCCTACAGTGTTCTAGTGATAGCTTACCTTCCTTGCGAAAAAACTCATATTTACAATCGCATCGGAGATTACTCCTATGGAGTATATATATACGCCTTTCCCATACAACAGACACTTGTGCTTTTTATACCAGACATTAGCTTTCTTACTATGTTTTTAGCATCTTTAAGTATCACTCTAATTTTCGCCACCATTTCTTGGCATTTTATTGAATCCCCGATACTAAACCGGCGTACATCAAGGAAAGCACAAATAAAATAAGCGACTGAATACAATATTTATATAGTCGGACCTGAATACTTCGAGAGATACTCTGTGCGCGATTAATCATGGCGAAATAATAATTAGTCGCCCCTGAATACCAATCACCTAGCAAAAAAGTATTTTGATATATTCGTCACGCAAATTTTCAACGATACTAACGCGTCATCCCTGAATAATGGCGTTTTTAGTCTAAAATGCCATTTCATTTTCTAGTCTTCGCGGCAATAAGGCTTGTATCAACT
>NZ_LTAX01000038.1 GCF_001639745.1 Marinomonas gallaica | reverse complement strand
TGCATCCGTAGCTCAGCTGGATAGAGTACTCGGCTACGAACCGAGCGGTCGGAGGTTCGAATCCTCCCGGATGCACCATTTCCTTTCTTGTTTACCCTTTCTTGTATTTAATCTCTTTGTTTTTAATAGTATTCATTAGTGCTTTTAATTCATCAGTATGCTGCGTGCTGCGTATCGCTTTTAAATTTTCTGCAATAATTGGCCAATCAGTTCTTAAATGTCCACTCCACTGTTTAATGCGACCAAGCGTGGCAAAATTGTCGTAGTGATCTAGCAGTTTGTCGATGTAGCCTTCCATAAGATCAAACAGTTCCTCAAAGCTGCCTTGCTTGCCTCCTTTCAGTTCTCTGAATATAAATGGGTTGCTTAGGCTTCCACGGCCAATCATGAAGTGAGTGCATCCTGTAACTTGCTGGCATTCTAGTAATGATTCGCGGTCGCGAATATCGCCATTAGCGATAATCGTCATGCTTGAGCGTTTTGTTGCCTGGCCAATTTTCTCCCAGCGTGCTGGAGGGCCATAGCCATCTTTCTTTGTTCGTCCATGGATGGTAAGTGTTGTGGCTCCTGCTTGCTCAATGGCATCGAGGTTTTCAAAAAACAAGTTTTCATCTTGATAGCCCAGACGCATTTTTGCAGACAGTGGAATATGTTTAGGTAATGATTGCCTGACGGCATGTACAACGTTGTAGAGCGTTTTTGGGTCTTGCAATAAAAAAGAGCCGCCACCGTGTCCATTTACGCGTTTTGCAGGACAGCCAAAATTCAAATCTAAGTGCGTTGCGCCTGCTAAACCTGCTTCTTCTGCAGTGCTTGCCATCGTGTCAATATTGGAGCCAAGTAGCTGCAAATGTACGGGGTGATTAAATGTTGTTCGACTTGCCTGATCGAGCTCTGGTACCAGCCGTTTCAAAGACTGTGCGGACACTGTTTGTTGTGTGACACGTACGAACTCAGAAACGAGGTAGTTCATTCCTCCTACGCTTGAAAGAAGCGATCTCATTGTATGATCCATGACACCTTCCATTGGTGCGACCGCCAGTATGATGTCTTGTGGTGATTGATGGGGGGTGGCGCGATTAAGCAAGTTCACGTTGTCAATATCCAAGCAAAAAAATATGAAAACTATATGCTTTATGATACAAAAGAATGCATATTAGGGAATTATTGTGCATCACAGCATTGTGGTGTACGGAATGACCGTGCCCTGAATTATTCAGATTTTAATGGAAAGTGCTATGAATAACTTAATGAGCGATGGCTTTGGTTTAATGTTATTGGGAATGGGGTTTGTTTTTACCTTCCTATGTCTGTTGATTGTTTCGACAACCTATATGTCAAAATTGATCAATCGTTATTTCCCAGAAGCAGCGCCAGTTGCTAAAAAGCCTATGGCTGCACCGACTGCTGGTGCATCCTCTGCTAGCGCTTCCGCTACTGATCCTAAAATCGCTGCTGCTATTACTGCTGCGATTCATCAACATCGTAACCGTTAATTTAAATCAGAGACGATTAGAGGCCACATCATGTCGAACAATAAACAACCTCTTGGCATCACAGATGTCGTATTAAGAGATGCCCATCAGTCACTATTTGCTACTCGCATGCGTATCGACGATATGCTGCCTATTGCAGAAAAGTTGGACCAAATTGGTTTCTGGTCGTTAGAGTCGTGGGGCGGTGCAACGTTTGATTCGTGCATTCGTTTTATTGGTGAAGATCCATGGGATCGTATTCGTGAGCTTAAAAAGGCGATGCCGAATACGCCACAGCAAATGCTTCTACGTGGTCAAAACCTACTAGGTTACCGTCATTATGCTGATGATGTTGTGACAAAATTTGTTGAACGTGCTGCCAAAAATGGTGTTGATGTATTCCGTATCTTTGATGCAATGAATGATCCTCGTAACCTAGAAACTGCGATTAAAGCGGTAAAAGGTGAGGGTAAGCATGCTCAAGGGACTATCTCTTATACAAAAAGCCGAGTGCACACACTTCAAAACTGGGTTGATTACGCGAAAACGTTAGAAGACATGGGCGCAGATTCCATTGCGATCAAAGACATGTCTGGCATTTTGACGCCTTACGATGCGTTTGAATTGGTTGGTAAGCTTAAAGACCAAACCAAACTAGAGGTTCAGCTACATGCCCATGCTACCTCAGGGCTGTCTGATATGACTATTCTAAAATCGATTGAAGCGGGTGTTGATCGTGTTGATACAGCCATTTCTTCGATGTCGATGACATATGGTCACTCTGCAACAGAATCTGTCGTTGCTGCGCTACAGGGTACAGATCGTGATACAGGTCTCGATTTAGAAAAACTAGAAGAGATCGCCTCATACTTTCGTAATGTTCGTAAGAAATACGCTAAGTTTGAAGGCTCTTTGCGAGGTACGGATTCTCGAATTCTAATTGCTCAGGTGCCGGGCGGTATGTTGACCAACATGGAAAGCCAATTACGTGAGCAAGGCGCAGCAGATAAATTTGATGCTGTTCTAGAGGAGATTCCACGAGTTCGTGAAGATTTAGGTTTAATTCCGCTCGTAACGCCAACATCGCAAATTGTCGGTACTCAAGCGGTATTAAATGTACTTACTGGTGAGCGTTACAAATCTATCTCTAAAGAAACGGCGGGTGTTCTTAAAGGAGAATACGGCGCAGCGCCAGCAGAGTTTAATAAAGAGCTTCAGGCTCGAGTGTTAAATGGTGCAGACGCGATTACCTGTCGACCTGCTGACTTACTTGAGCCTGAAATGGATAAGTTGACCGCTGAGCTAGGTGAGCTAGCAAAAGAGAAAGGTATTAAGTTAGCGTCAGATCAAATTGACGACGTGCTAACGTACGCATTATTCCCTCAAATTGGTTTGAAATTCCTGCAGAACCGTGGCGATGCATCAGCATTTGAGCCTGTACCGACATTAGACGATGCCACTGCGGCACCTAAAAAGTCTCAATCTACTGACGGACCTGCGGTATATACGGTTAGTGTCTCTGGTCAAAGCTTTGTTGTACAGGTGGAAGAAGGTGGTGATGTAACGAATATCCAGCCTATCGCAGCATCACAATCTCCAGCGCCTTCTACTTCACCAGCTCCAGCAGGTGGTGGTGAAGATGTTCCAGCTCCATTGGCGGGCAATATTTTCAAGATTCTTGTATCACCTGGTCAGCAAGTAGCAGAAGGTGAAACATTAATGATCATGGAAGCCATGAAAATGGAAACAGAAATCTCAGCACCTAAATCCGGTACTGTCGCTTCGATCCATGTCAAAGAAGGCGATGCTGTCACTGTTGGCCAAGCCCTGTTGGCGATCTAAAAGTAGGTTATTAGAGAATGGAACAGAAATTACTCAACCTGTATCACGATACGGGTATTTATCAGTTAGAATTTGGTCAAGCCATTATGATTGTGGTTGGCCTTTTACTGATATTTCTTGCTATTAAAAAAGGCTTTGAGCCACTGCTACTATTACCAATAGGTATTGGTGCAGTATTGGTAAATATTCCGGGTGCTGGATTTATGGCAGCACCAGTCTATGATGCTGCAGGGCACATGGTCTCCCCTGGTGGTTTGCAGTACTACATCTACCATGGTGGTATTGAAACGGGCTTATTCCCGTTGATTATCTTTATGGGTGTCGGTGCTATGACAGATTTTGGGCCAATGCTTGCCAACCCAAAAACACTGTTGTTAGGTGCTGCGGCTCAATTTGGCATTTTTGCAACAGTGATTGGCGCAGTGCTATTAGGGGCTGCAGGAATCATGGACTTCACGTTAGCGGATGCGGCTGCGATTGGTATCATTGGTGGTGCAGATGGTCCAACGGCAATCTTTGTTGCGAGTCGTCTTGCGCCTGAGCTTCTTGGTGCTATTGCGGTAGCAGCTTATTCTTATATGGCCTTAGTGCCGTTGATTCAGCCGCCAATCATGCGTGCTTTAACGACACATGAAGAGCGCTCTATTAAAATGGAGCAGCTTCGTCATGTAACAAAAGCAGAAAAAATCATTTTCCCTATTGTTGTGACTATTTTGGTAGCAATGTTCCTGCCTTCTGCAGCACCACTTTTAGGTATGTTCTGTTTCGGTAACTTAATGCGAGAGTGTGGTGTAGTAGATCGCTTAAGTGACACTGCTCAAAATGCATTGATCAACATTGTTACTATCTTCCTTGGATTAGGTGTTGGTTCAAAGCTAAGCTCAGAAGCATTCTTGAATATCGAAACCTTGGGGATTTTATCGCTAGGTCTTGTCGCGTTTTCTATCGGCACGGCTGCAGGTGTATTGATGGCTAAGGTAATGAATAAATTCTCCTCCACGCCAATTAACCCATTGATTGGTGCGGCCGGTGTATCTGCGGTTCCAATGGCGGCTCGTGTCGCGAACAAAGTAGGTCTTGAAGCGAATAAGCAAAACTTCTTGCTTATGCATGCAATGGGACCGAACGTTGCGGGTGTAATTGGCTCTGCGGTAGCGGCTGGTGTCATGTTGAGTTATGTAGGCGGTTAATTTACTGCATCATTAGATAGGTCAACGAGAGGCCCACTACTCAATAGTAGTGGGCCTTTTTGTTGGTTAGTTATCTTAGGTCGCTAGGAGTAGGGGAATTAAATTGAGCGATGTATGAAAATGAGGTTGATTTTGCAGGATTTTGTGTAAAAAACAAACTGTTCTTGCTTGTTTTAAATTTTCTCCGCATTTTTATTAAATTAATGTAAAAAACCGCTTGCGCTGAAAATTCATATGGGTATTATACGCACCCACTGACACGGACAACGCTTCACAACAACGAAGCACGACGCGTCAGACGCTCTTTAAAATAGATAATCAGATAATTTGTGTGGGCGCTCGCTGGAGACTTCTAAAAATTTTGAA
>NZ_LTAX01000037.1 GCF_001639745.1 Marinomonas gallaica | reverse complement strand
CTTAAATGCCGGTTTGCTTGGTTTGCACATTAAGCATGGCACATAGTTAGGAGGGCGGGTCCATCTCATTTCCTACAGGAGCGAATCGCGGGACACAGTCGGCTCTTACAAAACGAAAAAGGCGAATCCTCGGATTCGCCTTTTTAATGTCTTAACTAGCCAGAGATTAGTTCTGGTAGCTTTCTACTGGTAGACACTCACAGAACAAGTTACGGTCGCCGTATACGTTGTCGATACGGCCCACTGGTGGCCAGTATTTGCGTGCTTGAATCCATGGTAGAGGATAAGCTGCCTCTTGACGTGTGTAGGCGTGTGACCAGTCACTTTCAAGCAAGCAAGCCGCTGTGTGTGGTGCGTGTACTAGTGGGTTGTCTTCCAGTGGCCATTCACCCGCTTGTACTTTTGCAATTTCAGAGCGAATCTGAATCATAGCATCACAGAAACGGTCTAGCTCATCACGGCTTTCGGACTCAGTCGGCTCGATCATCAGTGTACCAGCTACTGGGAATGACATGGTTGGCGCGTGGAAACCGAAGTCCATTAGACGCTTCGCAATGTCTTCTTCAGAAATGCCTGACTCTGCTTTGATCGGACGAATGTCGATAATACATTCGTGTGCTACCGTGCCATTTTTACCCGTGTAAAGCACAGGGTAGTGCTCACCAAGACGCTTCGCTATGTAGTTCGCGTTTAGGATCGCGTTGAACGTCGCATCACGTAGACCACGGTCGCCCATCATCTTAATGTACATCCAAGTAATCACTAGGATACTTGCAGAACCATAAGGCGCGGCAGAAACTGCACCGTGTTGCGTTTCGTTCTGTACCACAGGCGACACAGAGTGACCTGGTAGGAATGGCGCTAGGTGTGATTTAACACCGATAGGACCCATACCTGGACCACCACCACCGTGTGGGATACAGAATGTCTTGTGTAGGTTCAAGTGCGATACATCGCCGCCAAAGCTACCTGGAGGTGCAATACCTACTAGGGCATTCAAGTTTGCGCCGTCGATGTATACTTGGCCACCATGATTGTGAACAATGTCACATACGTCACGGATTTGCTCTTCGAACACACCGTGAGTGGAAGGGTAAGTCACCATGATACAGCTTAGGTTGTCTGCGTGCTTTTCTGCTTTTTCAGTCAGATCAGCAACGTCAATGTTACCGTTCTCGTCACACTTAACGATCACAACCTTCATGCCTGCTAGCGCAGCTGACGCTGGGTTAGTGCCGTGTGCAGAGCTTGGAATTAAACAGATGTCACGCTGATCGTCGCCACGAGATTTGTGGTATTTGTCGATCGCGATTAGACCTGCGTATTCCCCTTGCGCACCAGAGTTTGGTTGCAATGAAATTGTGTCGTAGCCAGTCGCTTTAGAAAGCATCGCGATTAGGTCGTTAAGCAGTGCTTGGTAACCTGATACTTGTGCTTTTGGTGCGAATGGGTGGATGCGACCAAATTCTTCCCACGTTACAGGGATCATCTCCGAAGCGGAGTTTAGCTTCATCGTACATGAACCCAGTGGAATCATGCTTTGATTTAAAGCGATGTCTTTAACTTCCAGCTGACGCATGTAGCGCATTAATTCTGTTTCGCTGTGATGCGTATTGAATACTGGATGCGTTAGGATCGCATCGTCACGTAGCATGCTTTCTTCTATGCCGAAGTCTACTTCTGAGTCTAATAGGTCTTCAGAAAGT
Source organism: Marinomonas gallaica (assembly GCF_001639745.1). GTDB lineage: Bacteria > Pseudomonadota > Gammaproteobacteria > Pseudomonadales > Marinomonadaceae > Marinomonas > Marinomonas gallaica. The sequence goes on along the minus strand of NZ_LTAX01000037.1, from coordinate 10,742 downwards.
TCCACGCCGAAGCTGCTTGCTAGGTTGTATAGGTCTTCAACGGTGCTGGTTTCACTGAACGAAAGTGATAGCTCAGTGCTGCTAGCATGGTACAAGTTGATGTTCTTTTCCGCAGCGCTTTTTAGGATTTCATCGGTTTTATCAAGTGTCTTGACTACCAAAGTATCAAAATGCGTGCCGTTGAACGAGTAAGTGCCTTTAAGTGCTTTGGCAAAAATACTGGTGAAGCTGGCAACACGTGACGCAATTCTCTTTAGACCGTCAGGGCCATGGTAAACCGCGTAGAAGCCCGCCATCATGGCCAGTAACGCTTGAGCTGTACAAATATTGGATGTCGCTTTCTCGCGACGAATATGCTGTTCACGAGTCTGCATTGCCATACGTAATGCTGGCTTGTCATGGCTATCTTTTGATACACCGATAACGCGACCTGGCATAGAGCGTTTGAATTTGTCTTTTGTCGCTAGGAAAGCAGCGTGTGGGCCACCGAAGCCCATCGGTACACCAAAGCGCTGAGCACTTCCGACTACGATGTCAACACCCATCGCAGCAGGAGATTTCAATAGAACCAAAGACAACAGATCCACCGCAGTGGTTACCAAGGCGCCTTGTTCATGAGCTTGGTTGATTGCATCGGTTAGATCAGTAACACTACCATCGATGCCAGGGTACTGTAGGATGGCACCAAAGACATCGTAGTTTGTTAGGTTTTCTAGGTCATCTACTATGACTTCAAAATCCAACAACTCTGCACGTGTTTTGACAACGTCGATGGTTTGCGGCAAAACATTGCTGGCAACAAATACTGTGCTCACTTTCTTTTTGCTGGAGCGCTGCATAAGCGTCATAGCTTCTGCCGCGGCTGTTGCCTCGTCTAATAAAGACGCGTTTGAAATTTCCATACCCGTTAAATCAATAATCACTTGTTGGAAGTTCAACAATGCTTCCAAGCGACCTTGCGAGATTTCTGGTTGGTAAGGTGTGTAAGCGGTATACCAGCCAGGGTTTTCTAGCAGGTTGCGTACGATTGGAGTGGGTACGAATGTGTCGTGGTAACCCATGCCGATGTAACTGCGGGCAATCTTATTGCGCCCTGCAATTTCTTTTAGCTGCGTTAGTGCTTCGAATTCACTGACTGGCTGCTTAGACATGTCAAGATTGGCCAAACGGATCGCGTTTGGAATGGTGTTCTCAATCAGTTTGTCTAAGGAGTCATAGCCTAGAGAATTGAGCATCGATGATTGCTCGTTCACATCAGGTCCGATGTGGCGCGCAATGAATTCGTCTTTGCCTAACAAATCGCGGATACACGAAGTCATGGAAAGTCACCTATAAAAGAAATTGCAAGAAATGGGGGAGAGTTATAAAACACCCCTACGGAGTAGGGGTGTTGGTATCGATTACTCGATAGAGCTAGCGTACGCGTCTGCGTTCATTAGCTTGTCTAGTTCGCTAGGATCGCTAAGCTTGATTTTTGCAATCCACGCATCTTCGAAAGGAGATTCGTTAACAAGTTCTGGAGAATCGTCCAAAGCTTCGTTTACTTCAACTACTTCGCCTGATACAGGGGCATAGATATCTGATGCGGCTTTTACAGACTCAACAAGTGAGAATTGCTCTGCGGCAGTAGTTTCAGCACCCACTTCTGGAAGTTCAAGGTAAACAACGTCACCTAAAAGTTCTTGGGCGTGATCCGTGATGCCAACAGTTACTGTGCCGTCACCGTTGTCTAGGACCCATTCGTGTGAGTCTGCATATTTCAAGTTTGATGGAATGTTGCTCATGGCGATCTTTCCTATTAAGTAGCCCGAGGGATCACCTCGGGCGAGAGCGAATTAGCGGTATAGAGGGAAGCGTTTGCAAAGCTCTTGTACTTCTGCTTTTACGCGAGCTTCTACTTCTGGGTTGCCTTCAGGCATTTCTACTAGACCGTCAAGAACGTCACTGATTAGGTGACCTACTTTACGGAATTCTTCTTCACCGAAACCACGTGAAGTCGCTGCAGGTGTACCTAAACGGATACCAGAAGTGACCATTGGTTTTTCAGTGTCGAAAGGAATACCGTTTTTGTTACAAGTGATACCAGCGCGTTCTAGTGCTGCATCTGCTGCGTTACCTTTAAGGCCTTTCGGACGAAGGTCAACAAGCATTAGGTGCGTGTCAGTACCGCCAGTAACGATATCACAACCACGCTCAACCATTACTTCTGCAAGTGCTTTAGCATTTGCTACAACTTGGTTGATGTAGTCTTTGAATTCTGGTTTAAGAGCTTCACCGAATGCAACCGCTTTACCAGCGATAACGTGCATTAGTGGGCCACCTTGGTAACCAGGGAATACTGCAGAGTTGATCTTCTTAGCGATGGCTTCATCGTTAGTCAGGATCATACCACCACGTGGGCCACGTAGAGTTTTGTGAGTTGTCGTTGTTACAACGTGTGCGTGACCGAATGGTGTTGGGTGAACGCCTGTCGCTACAAGACCTGCGATGTGTGCCATGTCTACCATTAGTAGTGCGCCAACTTTGTCAGCGATTTCACGGAAACGAGCGAAATCGATTTGACGTGGAATAGCAGAACCACCAGCAATGATAAGCTTAGGCTTAGTTTCGATTGCTTTTGCTTCTAGTGCATCGTAATCGATTAACAGAGTTTCAGGGCTAACTTCGTACTGAACAGCGTTGAACCATTTACCAGATTGAGCAGGCGCTGCACCGTGAGTCAAGTGACCACCAGAAGACAGTGACATACCCATAATTGTGTCACCAGGCTGTAGAAGTGCTAGGAATACTGCACCGTTCGCTTGTGCACCTGAGTGAGGCTGAACGTTTACGAAATTACAGCCGAACAGTTGTTTAGCACGGTCGATTGCCAGCTGTTCAGTAACGTCAACGGCTTCACAACCACCGTAGTAACGTTTTTCTGGGTAGCCTTCAGCATATTTGTTCGTAAGAACAGAACCTTGAGCTTCGATAACCGCTTTAGATACGATGTTTTCAGAAGCGATAAGTTCGATGCCTGTTTCTTGGCGTTCTTGTTCTTCTACGATAGTGGCGTATAGCTCAGCATCGCGGTCTTTAAGTGCTTGGCTGAAAAAGGCTTCAGTGTTAGCCATGTTAAGATCCTCTTATTTGAATATTCATGTCGATGACATCCAGAGACGACGTTTATTCTAGCATTTGTATACACAAATGAAGTGAAAAAAGATCATCTCACCTTTCGTACTAATCATCTGCATTGTTATGAGATTTCTGCATCATAAACAAAAAGTTTCCGATTGGAAACACGTCTGCTCCAACAAAATTTGAAGTTTTTCGAAAAATGTCGCAAAGAGAAAAATTGATCACGCGAATCTTTTTATTTTGTTCTTCCATAGAGTTTACGCGTTCAGCCGATTAAACGTAGTGGTTTGTATCATATAGTTGCAATCAATAAAATTTACTAAGATACTTTGTTTCCGATTGGAAACACACACAATAGATTCATTGTTAACCAGAGGTGCTCATGAAACGTACTCCTTTATATCAAGCGCATGTAGATGCTGACGCGCGCATGGTCGAATTTGCTGGCTACGAGATGCCAGTTCAATATCCATTGGGGGTGAAGAAAGAGCACCTATGGACACGTGATTCTGCGGGTCTATTTGATGTGTCGCATATGGGACAAATCGTTTTACGTGGCGATAACGTCAAGACAGAACTTGAGGCATTGCTGCCAGTTGATGTACTTGGTCTTGAATTAAATCATCAGCGTTACGGTGTGTTTACGACCACCAATGGCGGTGTTTCAGATGACCTAATGTTTACGAATCTTGGTGACCATGAGATTTACATGGTGGTCAATGCTGCATGTAAAGAGCAAGACATAGCTCACCTTAAAAACAATCTACCTACAACAGAAGTAGAGGTTGTTGACCGTGCTCTTGTGGCTTTGCAAGGCCCGAAAGCACGCGAAGTGGCCGCTCAAGTTTTACCTGAGCTTAAAGATCTATTGTTTATGCAGTCGACTAAGCTTGAATGGAACGGTATCGAGCTTTGGGTTAGTTGCTCAGGCTATACAGGTGAAGACGGTTACGAAATTTCTGTGCCAAATAACGCCGCGATTGAATTTTGTGCGGCATTAACGGCGTACGATGAAGTTGAATGGATTGGTCTTGGTGCTCGTGACTCACTTCGCTTAGAAGCTGGTTTGTGTTTATACGGTCATGATATGGATCAATCAACAACGCCAGTTGAAGCGTCTATAACATGGGCCATTCAAAAAGTTCGCCGAGCAGGTGGAGAGCGTGAAGGTCATTTTGTCGGTGCAGATGTGATCTTAAGTCAATTTACCAAAGGCGTTTCGCGTAAACGTGTTGGCTTCATTGTCGATGGTAAGGCGCCCGTTCGCGAGGGTGTTGATATCGTAACGGAAGCAGGTAATCTTGCAGGGTCCGTGACCAGTGGCGGTTTTGCTCCTTCTCTTGGCAAGCCAATTGTTATGGCGTATGTACAAACTGACCGTTTAGATCAGCCGCTTTTTGCATCGTTACGTGGTAAACTTATTCCATTAACACCAGCAAAAATGCCTTTCTTCCCATCACGTTACTACCGTGGTTAATCATTAAGCCACGTTTAAGCCTTCGTGTGGGCACGAAGGCTTAGATTTAGAGAGAAAATGTGAACGCAAGTTTTTTAGAAAAGACGTTTCACGACGTCTTTTTTTCTGCTTATAGCACCGTCTTAAAAGGCGGTTTTGATGAGCCTTTTTATCTAGCAAAAGACCCTCAAGGTATCAGCCAAATTCAATATCGCTATGATTACCCTTCCAGTGCTTTGCACGAAGTGAGTCATTGGTGTGTGGCGGGTTATGAGCGTCGCAAGCAGGATGACTTCGGCTATTGGTATGCAGAAGATGGACGTAGCCTAGAACAGCAAAAAGAATTCGAGCGCTTCGAAGTTCAGCCGCAAGCTTACGAGTGCATTTTTCATTGGGCTTGCGCAATGAGTTTTGAGGTCAGTGTCGATAATCTGGCATTGCCTGATTACGATGCAAAGCCATTTCGGAACGTAGTGTTAGAAAAAGTTCGTACGTTAATCGATAGCGACATACCTGAGCGGGTATTAACGTATGCCGAAGCTCTGTATACCAATCATTATCAAGCACCTGCTGCAAGTCTGTTGCACCATTTAAGAGAATGCCATGAAAATTATTGCCGATGAGAACATGCCTAATGTTGTCTCATTATTTAGCGATTTAGGGGACGTTACACTTGTAAACGGAAGGTCTCTAACAAAAGAACAACTCATGGATGCGGATATTCTGCTCGTACGTTCGGTTACTAAAGTTAATGAGGCATTATTAAGTGGGACGCCCGTTAAGTACGTTGGCAGCGCGACGATTGGTACAGATCATATTGATACGAATTATTTGACCGAACAGGGCATTGGCTTTAACAGTGCGCCGGGATGTAATGCAGATGCGGTCGCAGATTATGTTTTCAGTGCGTTGTCATATTTGTATATGACCAAAGGTGTGCGTTGGCTTGATGCCCGCATTGGTGTGGTGGGGCAGGGGAACGTAGGTCGATGTGTGGCATCACGTTTCGTTGCACTAGGCTGTGAAGTGGTCGCTTATGATCCCTTCTTGCAGAAAAGTGTCCCAGGTGTCGCGCTGACAGATTTGAAAGATGTTATGGATTGTAATGTTGTCTGTTTACACGCACCGTTAACTAAGGCGGGCTTGTACCCAAGCTTTGATATGATCAGTGATGAATATGTCAACAAGTTAAAATCTGGCCAGACTATTATTTCCGCGGGTCGTGGTGGTGTGATTAATGAACCTGCATTGATCAAGCAGTTCCATGCTTTAGACGGTAAGCTAAACTTAGCGATAGATGTTTGGCTAGGTGAGCCCCATCCTAATATGGAGTTGGCTGCGCTGTGTGATATTGCTACCCCGCACATTGCAGGCTATAGCAAGCAAGGACGAGAAAAAGGCACGTGGTATATTTATCAGTCCGTTTGCCAATTCTTTGATATTTCGCCAAAAAGTAGTTTTGCTGACGCGATCAGTCAGGGTAGTATTTGTGAAATAAAGATGAATTCAAGCCTCGAACGAGATGAAACCATCGCGCGTGCCATTCAATCTATATTCGATGTTGCCCGTGACAGTTCACGATTTAAACATGTGATGTCGAGTGGTATGGATAGAGGCTTTGATTGGCTACGCAAAAATTATGTTGAGCGTGATGAGTTTAATACCACTTTAGTGAAGCATCCTAAGTATTCGCGTGAATTGCATGCACTAGGTTTTCTTCAGAATAGTCAGTAGGAGTTGTGATGGCGGAAGTCACTCAGGTTGATTTTAAAGATATAGTCGTCCCAATGGGGACGAATATTCAAATTGAGTTTATTTCGCCTCCTGGTCGTTATTCAGTGCGCGTATTAGGTCGTATTCCGGGCAGATCATTAATTGTTTCCTGCCCAAAAGTGAATGGCAAAAATATCATTGTGCGCGACAATCAGATTGTAAATGTGCGTTTGATGTCAGCCACTTCAGTGTGTGCATTTTCGACTAAGATTGCCAAAAGCTTTCTAGAGCCTGCAGGGCATTTGCATATCGCTTACCCTGAATATGTTGAGACCTCTGAAGTACGTCAAGCGGTGCGCGTTGAGGCGCGCTTAATTTGCTCTCTCGAGCCGAATGGCGAGCAACCAATCTATAGTCAATCAACTGGCGTGGTCGTCGACCTCAGTACAGGTGGTTGTAAGATTGTGTCAAAGGAGGATTTTGGTTCGGTCAATCAAACCATGAAACTCGCACTAAACCTACAGATAGGCGAATTTAAGCATATCCTTAAATTGGATTGTGAGATTCGTAACCAAGAAATTCAAATGATGGAACAGCTTCAGGCGAGCATTGCCGATAATGCTTTTTTATCGCGCATGGGGGTTGAATATATGTATGTGTATGGCATTAAATTCAACAACATTGAGAAAGAGCAGGGCATTCCATTGTTGGCATATATTTTAGATGCGACGGCTAAAAAGCAGCGATAGGTTCTGATACAGCTAAAAAAAGGTCCGTTAAGGACCTTTTTTGTTATGTGAATGATTTCAGTTAAAGTTTTTGCAGCGCGGCAATTCGGTCGTTGATGGGTGGGTGGCTTGAGAAAAGCTCACCAAAGCTGGATTTGCGTCCGCGGCGAATACCAAAAGCCACCATGGTATCAGGCATGTGAGATACTTCGTGCTCGCTTTGGATGCGGGCAAGTGCTGCAATCATTGCGCCTTTTCCTGCTAGACGCGCACCAGCCTCATCGGCACGAAATTCGCGGTAACGCGAGAACCACATCACAATCATGCTTGCCAAAATACCGAATAAAATCTCAAACACCATTGTCGCAATGTAGTATCCCCAGCCAACAGACCCTTCACCTTCGTCATCGCGGCGCAAGAACTGATCGACGGCATAGCCAGCAATACGGGCAAAGAACATAACAAATGTGTTCACAACGCCTTGAATCAGCGTCAAAGTGACCATATCACCGTTAGCTACGTGGCCGATTTCATGAGCCATGACGGCACGGATCTCGTCAGGCGGATAGCGATCTAGCATGCCACTTGAAACGGCTACCAAAGCGTCATTTTTATTCCAGCCTGTTGCGAAAGCGTTGGCTTCGTGTGCTGGGAATACCGCTACTTCAGGCATTTTGATGCCTGCTTCATTAGCTAGCTCTTGCACCGTAGTTAATAGCCATTGCTCTTTATGATTGTTTGGCTGTTCAATTGTTTGCGCTTTGGAACCCCATTTCGCCATTTTCTTTGAGAGTAGTAGGGAAATGATACTGCCAGTAAAGCCGAACACAGCACAAAAGATCAGTAGAGAAGTTAGATTTAAACCGCTACCAGATATGTAGCGCTCAACGCCCAAAACACTCAATACAATGCTGGCAACGACCAGAACTGCAATGTTGGTTAAAAGGAATAACATAATACGCATTATAGTGATGCTCCAGAGTGAAAGTACTATGGAGCATCATAGGGGCAGTTAGTTCCTTTTCAAGAGCTAATTAGTTGCGCAAACGAGATAAGAAAGCAGCAAAGCGTTCCATTGCTGGTTGCAGTTCGATGACGTGAGGTAAAAACACGATGCGTAAGTGATCCGGGGTGGGCCAATTAAAGCCCGTACCATGTACCAAAAGCACCTTCTCTTCTTTTAGGAATCGCAATGCAATGTCTACATCGTCTTTGATGTGATACATCTTTGGATCAAGTCGAGGAAATAAGTACAGTGCGCCTTCAGGTTTATGGCAGTGCACACCAGGAATGCTATCCAGTATTTCCCAAGCGAGGTTGCGCTGTTCGTACAGGCGGCCGCCAGGCGCTGTGAGTTCGTCAATTGTCTGGTAGCCACCTAATGCAGTTTGTACCGCGTGTTGAGCGGGTACATTGGCACACAAGCGCATAGAGCTTAGCATGTCGATGCCGGAGATGTAGTCTTCAATGCCGCTAGTAGGCCCCGTGATAATCATCCAGCCAGAACGGAAGCCTGCTGTACGATACACTTTTGAAAGGCCACCAAATGTTACGCAGGGCACACGTCCTTCAGTCAATGACGCTGTTGGAATGTGCTTGGCACCGTCATACAGAATACGATCGTAAATTTCATCTGAAAACAGCAGCAATCCATGTTCTTCAGCCAACGCAACCAACTCTTTTAAAATGGCTTCGGAGTAAACCGCGCCAGTAGGATTGTTTGGGTTAATGATGACAAGTGCTTTTGTTTTGTTGGTGATCTTAGATTTAATGTCGGCAATATCTGGTTGCCAACCTGCACCTTCATCACATAGATAATGCTTAACATATCCACCTGAGAGTGTCGCAGCCGCTGTCCAAAGTGGGTAGTCTGGCGCAGGAATAAGAATTTCATCCCCATCATCAAGCAAAGCTTGCATGGCCATTACGATCAACTCACTGACACCGTTGCCCATCCATACATTTTCAACGTTAGCAGAACGAATGCCCAGTGCTTGATATTTTTGCATGACGGCTTTGCGTGCAGAAAATAAGCCTTTTGATTCACAGTAGCCTTGTGCATTCGGTAAGTTTTTAATAACGTCCACAAGTATTTCATCCGGCGCTTCAAACCCAAATGGCGCAGGATTGCCGATGTTTAGCTTAAGAATGCGGTGGCCTTCATCTTCCATACGCATGGCTTCTTTGAGGACAGGGCCTCGGATTTCGTAGCAAATATTGGCGAGTTTGTTAGATTTACGTATTTGCACCACGCTTCCTCATATCTAGTGATGGAATCAGTTATAATTTCAAGACGTTAATTCGGAGTCTTTATTATGAGCGATGATCAAAAAACTTCTCAATTCAAGGCACTTACCGACGAGCAGTGGAAAGAACGTCTATCTGAAGAAGTGTATCAAATAGTACGCAAGAAAGGCACTGAGAGAGCATTTACTGGGCGCTACGAAAAATTTTACGAAGCCGGCAGCTACTTCTGTGTTTGTTGTGGGGCGCACTTGTTTGATTCAAGTACAAAGTATAACTCGGGGTCGGGTTGGCCAAGCTTTTATGATGCTGATAAACAGAACATTAAAGAAGTTGTCGATAACTCGTGGATGATGCGCCGCGTTGAGATCGTTTGTGACCAATGTGAGGCACACCTTGGTCACGTCTTTCCTGATGGGCCAAAACCAACGGGAGTGCGTTACTGTGTAAATTCAGCGTCCCTTGATTTCAAACCTGAAGAGCCTACTTCTTAATCCCTCATACAGTCGACTAACTACGAAAGAAAGCTACTTATCTATAGTAGTTAGTCGATATGCCTATTTAATAGCTTAAAAGTGCGATCAGTTTTTTATCATGAAAGGCACGATCAATGGTTTTGCCGAGTAATTGATTAATTTCTTCTTCTACGACCTCTCGATCCGGAAGCGTTCCATATTGATCAATTTTCTCTGATTTAAAATTGGCACTGTATGTTTGATCGCCTTTCACAACGGTTGCTTTAATGTCAGCAATTAATGTGGCTTCGGTTTTTAGTGCGATGGTACGTGTTGTGTAACTTAAATTAGACAGCTCGATCATAAAGAGTGTCGCGGGCAAAGATCCCTGATTTGATTGAAATCCATAATCGGCTAATTTGCTGCTCAAGGAAGCTTCTAATGCAGAGCGTACGTTGTTGCCTACAACGATAGTCGCTTTTTCACCGATGCCTGTTTTGATATTGCCTATTTTGTTAACTGAAAAAGGCTTCACTGAGTAGTGAATTTGGTGTTGATTGCTATATTGTTGATCTGCAATGAAGGTTTTAGGTTCTATGTTGATAGTGTGAGTTGTGTTGGCGCAGCCTTGAAGTGCCATTGCTGCAAAAATAACCGATCCAAGTAACAATTTGCTCATAAGAGTGAACTCCTGGTGTGTTTTTAGCCATGAAAGCGTTTTTTTTCGCTTAGATTACATGTATTTAAAAAAAGGTGTTGATTTTCCGCTTTGTAACAGTAATATACGCACCCGCTTACACAGCGAAGGCAATCAAGTGTCCCATTCGTCTAGAGGCCTAGGACACCGCCCTTTCACGGCGGTAACAGGGGTTCGAACCCCCTATGGGACGCCAATCTACGGATCGGCATAGCAACGATGTAGCTTAGCTAAAAAGTGTGAAAGCATAAAGCGGGAATAGCTCAGTGGTAGAGCACAACCTTGCCAAGGTTGGGGTCGCGAGTTCGAGCCTCGTTTCCCGCTCCAAA
>NZ_LTAX01000036.1 GCF_001639745.1 Marinomonas gallaica | reverse complement strand
GCCCCGCATGGTAAAGCAATCAAAGACGAGGTATCCAGTATCTCGTAATGCTGTTTCGCTTAAGTGAACAGCATTAAGCCATTGGCTGCTTTTTTTGGTTTTTACTAACAGGCTTATCGCTCTAGGTGCTCAAGCTTGTCTTCTACACCGTCCCATTCAGCCGCATCAGGAAGGGCATCTTTCTGCTCTGTAATGTTCGGCCAAATCAACGCAAGCTCTTGGTTTAGCTCAACGAATACTTCTTGGCCTTCTGGTAGTTCATCTTCAGAGAAGATCGCACCTGCAGGACACTCAGGCTCACACAAAGCACAATCAATACACTCATCAGGGTTGATGGCTAGAAAGTTTGGGCCTTCGTAAAAACAGTCAACAGGGCAGACTTCTACGCAGTCTGTATATTTACAACGAATACAATTGTCAGTGACGATGAAAGCCATTCGACTTCTCCTAGAATCAGTTCAAAATTTTGCCAGTATTTTAGAGGCATTGCCTGTTTAGCGGCAAGGGGCAATTGTCAGTACCTCTAAATTTTCTGGTATTAGCTTATGCTACTACAGCTCGTTTTTCAGTTTATACAATAGATTAAGCGCTTCGAGTGGTGTTGTGTTGTCTATATCTACCCCTGCTATTGCCTCTTTTAGCTGGCTCGCATCATCTGTTGCAAATAAATCCGCTTGCATGGGGGCGCTTGGACGTATTTGAGGTGTTGCAAGTGGGGTAACGCTTTCTTTTACATGCTGAGGTGTAGATGTTTCGGTGCTCCCTAGATGGGTGCGTTCACCTTCTAATTCTCCTAACTTCTGTCGCGCGTCGATAATGACACTTCTTGGAACGCCAGCTAATTGTGCAACTTGTAAACCATAAGACTGGCTTGCTGGGCCTTCGTGGACTTGGTGCATAAAGACGATCTCGTCTTCATATTCTGAAGCGGTTAAATGTACATTTGCTGCATTAGGTAAGCGGTCCGCTAAAGTTGTTAATTCGAAGTAGTGTGTAGCGAAAAGTACATAACTGCCAAGTTGATTTGCCAGGTATTCTACTGCTGACCATGCCAAAGAGAGGCCATCAAAGGTGCTGGTACCGCGGCCTACTTCATCCATCAGAACCAAGCTGTCTTTGGTGGCATTGTTTAGAATATTTGCAGTTTCAGTCATTTCCACCATGAAGGTTGAACGTCCGCCTGCCAAATCATCAGAGGATCCCATGCGGGTGAAAATACGATCAACGACTGAGATAGATGCTGATTCAGCCGGTACAAAGCTGCCAGTGTGTGCTAGCAGTGTAATGATGGCAATTTGACGCATGTAGGTCGATTTACCACCCATGTTCGGGCCTGTGATCATCAGCAAGCTGCGTTCTTGATGCAGATTCAGATCATTAGGTATGAAAGGATCGGAGATCACTGCTTCGACCACAGGGTGTCGGCCTGCCTGAATCTTCATACCTCCACGGTTATGAACTTCAGGGCAGCAGAAACCTAGTCGGTTCGCTCGTTCGGCAAAACAAGTTAACACATCCAATTGAGCCACAGCTTGGCTGGCGGTTTGTAATGGTCCTAAAATCTCGTTCAGCTTATCCAGCAATTGCTCATAAAGTTGTTTTTCACGGGCCAACGCTTTGGATTTTGCGCTGAGCGCTTTGTCTTCAAATTCTTTTAGTTCTGGCGTGATAAAGCGTTCGGCATTTTTGAGCGTTTGCCGGCGTACGTATTCCGCTGGCGCGAGGTCTGAATGCAATCGGCTGATTTCAATGTAGTAACCGTGTACGCGGTTATAGCCTACTTTTAATGAGGAAATGCCAGTACGCTCTTTCTCTCGACGCTCAACCTCGGCTAAATAATCAGTGGCATTGCTAGACAATGAAATCAGCTCATCCAGCTCCTCGTCATAGCCTTGCGCCATCACACCGCCATCACGAATTACGGAAGGAGGGTTTTCTACAATGGCACGTTGCAACTCTTTGGTCAGTTCTGGTTGTTCGATAAGGCGATCGTACAGTTGTGCGAGGCGGCCTTCAGTAGTGCTGCATCCTTGAATCAAGCTACGCAGTTCTGGCACTGTTTCCAGTGCCCAGCGTAGGCGAACCAAGTCTCTGGGGCGAGCGGAGCGCAAGGCCACGCGAGAGAGAATACGTTCCATATCCCCAATACTTTTAATGGTGCTTTGCAGAGACTCAAATAAGAAATTCTCCATCAGTACATGTGTTGCTGTTTGACGGCTATGAATTTCATTTAGATCACGTATCGGAGTATGCAGCCAGCGCTTTAATAGCCGTGATCCCATAGGCGTGGTACAGCTGTCGATAACGCTCATTAAGGTGTTACTGGCACTGCCATTTAGATTTTGATCGATTTCGAGGTTACGTCGCGTCGCGCCATCAATTAAAACGGTGTCGTCCCTTTGTTCAACGCTGATCGACTGAATATGAGGCAGTGCTGAGCGCTGAGTGTCTTTGGCATACTGTAACAGTGCTCCAGCCGAAGCAATGGCAGCGGTAAATGCTTCACAGCCGAAGCCTGACAGGTCTTTGGTGTTAAATTGTTGAATCAACTGACGATAACTGGATTCGTAGTCAAAGTGCCAAGGACCGAGTTCACTGACCCCGCGTTCTAGTGTAATCAAATCGCGCGCGGGGAAGTCTTCAGAAAGTAGAATTTCCTTAGGTGTGAGTCGTTGCAATTCGCTGACTAAGGCTTCATGGCCATCTACTTCAAATACACAAAAGCGGCCACTGGCCATATCTAGATAGGAAAAACCAAAGACGTCTAAGCCTTTACGTTGTATGTGTGCGACAGATAATAGTAAGTTTTCACGCTTTTCTTCTAGAAACGCTTCATCACTGATGGTACCAGGTGTCACAATGCGGGCGATTTTACGGTCTACAGGGCCTTTACTTGTGGCAGGATCACCGACTTGTTCAGCGATGGCAACAGACTCGCCCATACGAACTAAGCGTGCAATGTAGTTTTCAGCCGCATGAAAGGGAATGCCGGCCATTGGAATAGGTTTACCACCAGAGTGGCCGCGTGCAGTGAGCGTAATATCTAACAACTCGGCGGCGCGTTTGGCGTCGTCATAGAACAACTCATAAAAGTCGCCCATGCGATAAAACAGCATCTGATTGGGGTGCTGAGACTTGAGGCCAAAATATTGGCGCATCATGGGGGTATGGTTGTCTTTGTCTGATTGGCTCATGAGAGTGCTCACGTTGTATGGATGAAACAGGGTCGGTATTCTAAGGCATAATTTATTGATATTTAAGGGAACGCAATGGTTCAAGAGAAATTCCTTAAAGACTTGGTCAAACAAGTCGCGAAACGCCTGACTGAACGTCAGTATCAGCTGGTGACCGCAGAGTCATGCACGGGCGGTCTAATTGGCGCGTATTGTACTGAGATAGCGGGCAGCTCACGCTGGTTTTTTGGTGGGGTGATCAGCTATGCCAATGAAGCCAAAATGGCAGCTTTGAATGTGTCGGAAGCAACGCTTAATACGGAAGGGGCAGTAAGCGCTTCCACTGTGCGCCAGATGTGTGCCGGTGCGTTAGTCCTAGGAGGAAGCGTAGCGGTTGCTGTCAGTGGTGTAGCGGGGCCAAGTGGTGGTAGTCTCGAAAAGCCTGTTGGATGTGTCTATATTGCTTGGCAGGTCAAAGGACAAAAAGTAATTGTAGAGCGTTGTCAGTTTGAAGGTACACGTCGTGCGATTCGACGAGAGGCACTGGCGCGTGCGCTAGAGGGGATTTTGGAGGCGACGGAATAAAAATCTGTGTTTTTATACAGTATTTTCTTGAGCGTTTTTTTAAAACGCGCTACATTAAGCTCAGTTTAAATCTACGGATACATTACCAGTTAGGATTGAAATATGGCTAGCACGGCAGACAACAAGAAAAAAGCGTTAGACGCGGCGCTTTCCCAGATCGAGCGTCAGTTTGGTAAAGGCGCCATCATGAAAATGGGTGAAGGCGCAAAATTAGACATCGATACCGTTTCAACCGGGTCACTCGGTTTAGACATTGCTTTGGGTGCTGGTGGTTTGCCATACGGCCGTATTTGTGAGATTTATGGGCCAGAATCGTCTGGTAAAACAACACTGACGCTAAGTGTGATTGCAGAAGCTCAAAAACAAGGTAAAACTTGTGCGTTTATCGATGCCGAGCATGCATTGGATCCATCGTACGCAGAGAAACTTGGTGTAAACATTGCTGATTTGTTGGTCTCTCAACCTGATACCGGTGAACAAGCGCTAGAAATTTGTGACATGTTGGTGCGTTCAAACAGTGTTGATGTGATTGTGGTCGACTCCGTTGCTGCATTAGTGCCTAAGTCAGAGATTGAAGGTGAAATGGGCGATTCTTCTGTCGGTGTTCAAGCTCGTCTACTATCACAAGCGATGCGTAAACTGACAGGTTCGATTAAACATGCCAACTGCTTGGTTGTATTTATTAACCAAATTCGTATGAAGATTGGTGTGATGTTCGGCTCCCCTGAAACGACAACAGGCGGTAACGCACTGAAGTTCTACAGTTCAGTACGTTTGGACATTCGTCGCATTGGTTCTGTAAAGCAGGGCGATGAAGTTATTGGTAATGAAACGCGTGTTAAAGTGGTGAAAAATAAGATTGCACCGCCGTTTAAACAAGCAGAGTTCCAAATTATGTATGGTGCGGGTATTTACCGCATGGGTGAGATCATTGATTTAGGTGTGAAACAAGGTTTCATTGACAAATCAGGTGCTTGGTATGCTTACGGTGGCAATAAAATTGGCCAAGGCAAAGCAAATGCCGCGCAATACCTTGCGGATAATCCGGCCATTGCTCAAGAAGTTGAAGCGATGATTCGTGAAGAATTGTTGGCTAAGAAAAAGAAACCAGAAGAAGCGGCTGAAGACGTAGCGGCAGAGGCTGAAGAGCTAGACATCTAGCAGTATAGTGAAACTTATAAAAGCAGCCAATTGGCTGCTTTTTTTGCTTTTAATGTTAAAAAAAGTAAGAGTTATGGAGTCTATAAATATTAACCACTACTCTATGTAGAAGCGTTATTTTTATTGAAGGTGTATAGGATGACATTTTTTGTACTGCTTATTATTGCAACAGCAGTATCCACCGTTATGCTACTTGGCAGTGTGTGGTGGTATTGGCGTGTCAAAAAACAACTCGAAAACGAGCCAGTAGAAAAGGATGAGCAGCAGGATACGCCTGAGTCAAATGATACCGAGGTGGCTAGCGACGGTTCGGTTGAAGTCTCGGTGAAAGATGCGTGGTTGGATTTAATAGACCAACAGAAAGACTTATGTAACGAGCTATTAACGACTCAAAATGACAATGAAAATGAAGATCTTACACTTCGTTGCTGGCAAACGTTTTTAGAGGTTGAACGAATTCTGATTCAGGACAGCCATGCAAATGTGGCCGACTATCTGGATAAGTTTGAATTTGTATTGGAGCGTTTAAAGCAGGCTCAAGAAATCGATACATTACTTAAGCAGCTTTCTGTAAGTAATCAGCTATTGAAGCAGCTTAATAAGGTGATTCAAAAGACGGGAGATGCGGCATTTGAACAAATGAATACGACCGCGAACCTGAATTTAAAACTTGATGGCTTGCAAGATAAGTTACATGAAGAGCTTGAATTGGATCAAGAGCTGGCTGATGTGCGCGCTGAGCTTGCAAGTTTGCATGAATTTGCTGAGCGTTTGAAACAAAAAATGGAATCCAAGAGCGATCATGATAAAGAATATTTAGACACGCTCTCTGAATTTCTAGGAAGTGCTTCGTCAGATAGTTTTCTTGCGCCTATTAAAAGTGAGTTGGACGATAAAGTTGTGGAGCTACAGAGCTTGGCAGACTATCGTACTAAGATCATTGAAGAGTTGAAGGAACGTCTTAAAAGTAAGCGCGTGTCAAAGGATGGTAGGCACGTACATTTAGCGGAATATGATGTCGCGTTTGCCAAAATGGAAAAGAGTTTGCTTGAAAGCAACAAGGTGATTAAAGCGCTTGAGCAGAAACTGGAAAGTTTACAAACGATAAAATACAACTTAAATGTCGATGTTCGAAAGCGCGAAGAAGAGCTAAAAGCCAAAGATGCGAAACTGCGTGAGTCGAGAGGTGATGTGCCAATGCAGGCACAAGCATCATTGGCTCGTGAGCAAGATTCTGTTAATGCGATTGTTGAATCTATGGATAAAGTACCTTTCTCTCCAGAATATTCAGATTTTGAAGCAGAGCAAAGTGTCAAGCTGGCTTCATTACAGGAGCTGGTTAATGAGTCTGAGCTGTATGTTAACGTTCTGGAGCGAGACTTAGAGAGAGCTAAGATTGAGCATGACCGGCTCACTGATCGCCTAGAGAGTGGTGAAGAGGCGCCTCTTATGCTGTCATCAGAAGAAAAAGAAGAGCTTGAGAACTTACGTGAGATCAACTCAGAATTAGAGAGTGAGAAGATAAGTTTAATTGAGCAGCTATCTGTTAATTCAGAGGACACTGAAGCTGTACAAGAGCTACAACAAAAAATAAAGGAACTGGATATGAAGATAGAGACAGTCCAAGTGAACTACGTCAATATGGAAGAACGTTATCTTAATTCATTAATGTCTTAGTCATCTTCACTGAATTCGATCGCGTACTTTACTTCGTCAAAGCTAAAACCGCGGTATACGAGATAGCGTGTTTGTTTCGCTTTAGCTTTAAAGTCTCGTTCCGGCGCATCACCAAATTTGCGTTGTTTAAGCTCCAAAGCAAGCTCAAACCAATCTGCCTCTAGGCTTGCAATGGCTTGTTTTGCCAATTCATCACCAATGCCCTTCATCCTGAGTTCATTCATTATGCGCTGTTTGCCAAGAGGCTTAGACGCTCTGCTGCGACTAAATGCCTCAGCGAAACGCTGATCACTTAAATAGTTTAGCTCTGTTAGATAAAGCAGTGTTTGATCAATGATTTCTGATTCATATCCTTTACGAAAAAGCTTCTGCTGAAGCTCTTTTGTTGAGTGCTCGCGTGCGCCTAAAAGCCATAAAGCATAATTTTTTGCGTCTAGTTCGGCCATGGTTCTCTACAGAAAAAAGAAAAGTCATTATAACTGAAAATATTGGTGATTGTTTTGGTGTAATGAACTGCAAAAATATAACAAATCATTTTTATGATCTCTATTTTGGTTGAATTACAGTGAGAAAAACTGCAAATGATCTGCAAAAATAGTCGATAGTTCTATTTTAGAGGTCTGCTATGAAAGTTTGTATTTTAGGTGCGGGTGTTATTGGTTTGACGTCTGCTTATTATCTTGCCAAGAAAGGCATGCAGGTGACCGTAATTGATCGTCAATCGGATGTGGCAATGGAGGCAAGCTTTGCTAATGCGGGTCAGGTGTCTCCGGGTTATTCCGCCCCGTGGGCAGCACCAGGAGTGCCACTCAAAGCAGTGAAGTGGTTATTTCAAAAATACGCTCCTCTGAAAATTAGCCCTGAGCTAGAGCTTAAAAAAGTGGCATGGATGTCTAAAATGCTACGCAACTGTACGGCATCGGCTTATAACACCAATAAGTCTCGTATGATGGCTCTGGCAGAATACAGTCGTGATTGCTTCATCGATCTTCGAAAAGACATTGGTATTTCATACGACGATGGACAAGGCGGGACTTTGCAGCTATTTCGATCTGACGCGCAAGTTGATGGTGCGCAAAAAGACATTAACGTTCTGAAGTCTTTAGGCGTTCCGCATGAAGTATTAACACCGGCTGAAATTCTGGCCGTTGAGCCAGGGTTAGCGCCTTCGATCGATAAGTTTAAAGGTGGACTACGTTTGACGGGCGATGAAACTGGAGATTGCTTCATGTTTTGCCAAGCTTTAAAAAAGCAGTGCGAAAGCATGGGGGTGACGTTCCTGTTTAATACGAGTGTTGAAAAGCTAATCGTGGAACGGGCACGTATTAAGGCGATTAAGACGCTGGTCGATACGATAGAGTGCGATCAATTACTGGTCTGTCTTGGTAGTTATTCAAAAGAAATGCTGAAAGCGATTGGTGTAGATGTGCCTATTTATCCGGTAAAAGGGTATTCGTTGACTGTGCCTATTAGTGATTCTAATTTTGCCCCTATATCTACGATCATGGATGAAACCTATAAAGTAGCGGTTACACGTTTAGGTGATCGTATTCGTGCGGCTGGTACTGCAGAGTTAGCAGGGTATAATCTTGATCTACCCAAAGTTCGAACGGATACCATTACTCATGTTGTGAGGGATGTCTTCCCGCAAGGCGCTGATCTTAGTCAGGCTGAATATTGGACTGGATTACGTCCGATGACGCCAGACGGTACCCCTGTTATTGGTGAAACCCCCATTAATGGTCTGTATCTGAATACAGGACATGGCACGCTTGGGTGGACTATGAGTTGCGGCTCAGCAGCCGTTATTGCTGATATCATGGCAGGTGAAAAGACGGCGATTGATTCGTCTGACCTAGCCGTTAAACGTTATGCAAATTAAGGGGCAGAAATGTCAAGGCCACTTACAGCGACCGTCGATTTAGAGGCGATCCTGTCAAATTATCGTTATGCAAAACAGCTTCATCCAACGTGTAAAGCGTTTGCCGTTGTGAAAAGTAATGCCTACGGTCATGGTGCCGTTCGCGTTGCGCAGTATTTAGAAGGCGAAGCAGATGCCTTTGCTGTTGCGACCATTGAAGAGGCTTTAGAGCTTCGTGAAGCGGGCATTGAAGCACCTGTTATGCTGCTTGAAGGCGTCTTTGAAGCGTCTGAATGGGCGTTATGTCATGAACATGGTTTCTGGGCTGCATTAGAGAATACGATGCAACTTGAAAGTTTGTTGGAACTTGGACAAAGCATTGAAAAAGTATTTGTAAAACTGGACACCGGCATGCACCGACTGGGTGTCACCAAAGAGGTGGCGAATGAGTACATACAGCGTCTTCGTGACAGTGGTTTAGTTGATGAAGTATTGCTGATGACACATTTTTCTTGTGCTGATGACCTTGCTGATCTGACGACAATGAAGCAGTTAACGTACTTTGAACAGGCCCGTCAGTCTATTGAGGGGACAGTTGAAGCCAGTGTAGCCAATTCAGCGGCGATTATGAAATGGAGTGTCCCTGAGGGTGGCTGGATCCGCCCAGGTATCATGCTATACGGTATTTCGCCGTTTGCTGAACTGAGCGGAGTAGAGTTAGGTTTGAAGCCTGCTATGACGTTAACGTCTAAGGTGATCTCTGTGCGAACGGTTACGGCAGGTGAAAAAGTTGGCTACGGTGCCACTTACATTGCAGAGCAGGATCATCAATTAGCCACCATTGCGGTAGGGTATGGTGACGGTTATCCCCGCGCGGCGGATAATGGCACTCCCATGCTGATAAAAGGCAAGGCGGCTGAGTTAGCAGGCCGAGTGTCAATGGATATGATTACCGCTCGTTTGGTACAAGATGGTAGCTCTACTTTAACCATTGGCGATGATGTTGTGTTATGGGGTGACGGTGTGCCGGTAGAGAAAGTGGCGTATTGGTCTGAAACCATTGGCTATGAATTGGTAACCCGCATGACCACTCGACCTAAAATGATCTATGTGGAGGCTGATTAGCCCCATTCTCCCTTCTTTTATTTCATTTGATGCTCTCAAACGAGCATCAAATGCCCATATATGATCAAAAAGTAATGAAATTCATTTTTTAGGTTTTGATCAACTACGCTGTTTCCGTGTACTATTTTCTACCTTTCTAAAGCACTGTAACGGTCTACTTAAAGACAGTCGTGCTGTTTTTTATTCGCCAGATATTTATAGAGATAGAGTCTCATCCAATTATGAAGAGTTCTGAATTACGCCAATCATTTTTGTCTTTCTTTGAAAGCAAGCAGCATCAGATCGTGGAATCCAGTTCGCTGGTTCCTGGTAATGACCCAACGTTATTGTTTACTAACGCCGGTATGGTGCAATTCAAAGATGTTTTTTTGGGGGCCGACAAGCGCCCATACACCCGAGCGACGACATCGCAGCGTTGTGTGCGTGCCGGAGGTAAGCACAATGACCTTGAAAACGTAGGTTACACTGCACGTCATCACACATTCTTTGAAATGTTAGGTAACTTCAGTTTTGGGGACTACTTCAAAGAAGAGGCCATTTCATTTGCGTGGGAATTCTTGACTGGCGTGCTTGGTTTACCAAAAGATAAGTTGTTGGTAACGGTCTACGCGGAAGATGATGAAGCGTTCGGTATTTGGAAAGATCAAATTGGTGTTCCAGAAGATAGAATCATCCGTATTGGTGATAACAAAGGCGCTCGTTATGCGTCTGACAACTTCTGGGCGATGGGCGACACTGGCCCTTGTGGGCCTTGTACCGAAGTATTTTATGATCACGGTGAGCACATTTGGGGTGGACCTCCGGGTACACCTGAAGAAGATGGCGACCGTTTTATCGAAATTTGGAACGTTGTATTCATGCAGTACAACCGTTCAGCAGACGGCACAATGGCAAACCTACCTAAGCCTTCTGTTGATACAGGCATGGGACTTGAGCGTATTGCTGCGATTTTGCAGGGTGTTCACAGTAACTATGAGATCGATTTGTTCCAAAATCTAATCAAAGCCTCTGTCATGGCAGTGGGTACTGAAGATTTCGCGTCTCAGTCACTACGGGTTATTGCCGATCACATTCGTTCATGTTCATTCATGATCGTTGATGGGGTGGTGCCGTCAAATGAAGGCCGTGGTTACGTATTGCGCCGTATTATTCGTCGTGCTGTCCGTCATGGTAATAAGCTAGGTCAGAAACAGCCATTCTTCCATAAGCTGGTGGAAGCGTTGGATGTCGAAATGGGTGAAGCCTACCCAGAATTGCGTAAGCTAAAAGACCGTGTCGCTTCGATTTTACTTAAAGAAGAAGAGCAGTTTGCAAAAACACTCGATCAAGGTATGCGTATTCTTGAGGAGGCGATTGCTAACCTAGGTGACAGTAAAACGATTCCAGGTGAGACTATCTTCAAATTGTACGATACGTTTGGTTTCCCTGCGGACTTAACGAATGATGTTGCGCGTGAAGCGGGTCTTGAAATTGATGAAGAAGGTTTTGAAAAAGCGATGGATGAGCAACGTGCTCGTGCACGTTCAGCAAGCAACTTCACGATGGATATGTCGGGTTCAGTAGACGTTGACGGTCAAACGGAATTTACCGGTTACACTTACCTAGAAGGGCAAAGCCCAGTTGAGCAAATTTTGGTCGACGGCGAGCCGGTTGATGTATTGCAAGAAGGTCAAATAGGTCTTGTCGTACTGACTGAGACACCTTTCTACGGTGAGTCGGGTGGACAAGCAGGCGATCAAGGTTGGTTGCGTGGTCCTGCGGCGGTGAAAGTATCGAATACTACGAAGCAAGGTAAGGTACACCTACACCATGTTGAAGTGCGTGAAGGTTCGCTAAAAGTAGGCGATGTTGTGACCACAGAAGTTGATCGTTCATTACGTAATGCAACGGCGCTTAATCACTCGGCAACCCATCTATTGCACGAAGCGTTGCGTCGTGTTCTAGGGGATCATGTATTGCAGAAAGGTTCTTTGGTTAATGCTGAACGCCTTCGTTTTGACTTTTCTCACTTTGAAGGATTAACAGCTGCTGAGCTCGAGCAAATCGAAGACATCGTCAATGAGCAAGTGCGCTTGAACCACGAAACGATTACCGAAGTCATGGATATCGAAGCGGCCAAAGCGAAAGGCGCGCATGCGCTGTTTGGTGAGAAATACGAAGCGCAAGTACGTGTTTTGACAATGGGTTCTGATTACTCGATTGAATTGTGTGGTGGTACTCACGTTAAGCGTACAGGTGACATTGGTTTATTCAAAATTGTCACTGAAAGCGGTATTGCGGCAGGTGTTCGTCGTATTGAAGCGTTGACTGGTAAAGCGGCCATCGATGCAACGCGTCAAACAGAGTCTTCTTTGTCGCAAATCGCCGGTTTGTTTAAAGCCAGCAAAGAAGTGGCGTTTGATAAAGTTGTAACGTTGAATGATCAAGCGCGTGCGTTGCAAAAAGAAATCGATTTGCTAAAAAGCAAGTTGGCGGCCCAAGCGGGTGCGGATTTAGCGTCTCAAGCGGTTGATATCAATGGCGGTAAGTTGTTGGTTGCGCAAGTTGAAATCGACGATCCAAAAGGTCTGCGTGATTTATTGGATGAGCTGAAAAGTAAGTTAGAGTCGGCCGTGGTTGTGCTGGCGGCGAATAACGATGGCAAAGTAAGCTTGATTGCAGGTGTGACAAAAGAGTTAACGTCTAAAGTTAAAGCGGGTGACCTGATCAAAATGGCGGCCCCTTACGTTGATGGTCGTGGTGGCGGCAGACCGGATATGGCGCAAGCGGGTGGTAGTAAGCCTGAAGGTATTGCCGAAGTGCTGGCTCTTGTTCCGGACTGGGTCAACGAACGAGTATAGTGTGACGCGCCCCTCTGGGGCGCTTTTTATTTGGGATGACGTAATATGGCATTGTTAGTTCAAAAATATGGTGGCACCTCGGTCGGCTCGATTGAGCGTATCGAAGCGGTGGCTGATCGTGTCTTGAAACATAAGCAACAAGGGGACGATATCGTCGTCGTAGTTTCTGCGATGAGTGGTGAAACCAACCGTCTAATTGGCTTGGCAAAGAGTATTCAAGCGACTCCTGATGTTCGCGAAATGGATGTGCTGCTATCAACAGGAGAGCAGGTAACAATTGCTTTGTTGAGTATGGCGCTCATGAAGCGTGGTTTGAAGGCGAAGTCTTATACTGGCAGCCAGGTTCGTATTACAACCGATAATTCACACGGTAAGGCTCGTATTCAAGATATTGATACAGACGCGATGCGTTCTGATTTAGATGATGGGACAGTGTTGGTTGTTGCCGGCTTTCAGGGGGCTGATGAGTTTGGCAATATTACCACACTAGGACGCGGTGGTTCAGATACCACTGGTGTCGCTTTGGCAGCGGCGCTGAAAGCCGATGAGTGTCAGATTTACACCGATGTCGATGGGGTTTATACCACTGACCCTCGAGTGGTTGACAGTGCCCGGCGCTTAGAAAAAATTACGTTTGAAGAAATGCTTGAAATGGCAAGCCTAGGCTCAAAAGTGCTGCAAATTCGTTCTGTTGAGTTTGCGGGTAAATATCAAGTTCCATTGCGTGTGTTGTCCAGTTTTAAAGACGGTGATGGCACGCTAATTACGACTGATGGAGAGAATACTATGGAACAGCCAGCTGTATCTGGTATCGCATTTAATCGAGATGAAGCTAAGTTAACACTAAAAGGTGTGCCTGATGTGCCTGGTGTTGCGTCAAAAATTCTTGGCCCTGTAAGTGAAGCGAACGTTGAAGTGGATATGATTGTCCAAAACGTATCGATGGACGGCACTACAGACTTTACGTTTACAGTGCATCGTAATGATTACGATAAAGCACTGAATGTATTACAAGGTGTAGCAAAAGACTTGAATGCGAAAGAAGTATTGTCAGATGACAAGATTGCGAAAGTATCGATCGTGGGTGTTGGTATGCGATCTCATGCCGGCGTTGCGACCAGTATGTTTAAGGCTTTGGCGGAGGAGTCGATTAATATTCAACTTATCTCCACATCTGAAATCAAAGTATCTGTCATAATTGATGAGAAATACATGGAATTGGCGGTGCGTTCATTACATTCAGCATTCAAGCTTAACGAACCGAATACGGGTGTTAGCGAAGCGTAACACTTTAATACAAGTTCAATGCTTTGGTGTATAGATTCGAAGGTAGAGAGCAGCTACAATTCATCTTGTAAGGAAATCCCTACAAAAGGGTAGGGGTTTCTGATATCTCACAAGGATTTTTAAGGAGAAGTGTTATGCTTATTTTGACTCGCCGTGTTGGTGAAACTCTAATGGTTGGTGATGAAGTGTCAGTGACTGTACTGGGTGTAAAAGGCAACCAAGTACGTATCGGTATCAATGCACCAAAAGATGTTTCTGTTCACCGTGAAGAGATCTATCTTCGCATTCAGAAAGAGCAAGATGAACAAGATACAGAAAATTAAACTTTTTTAAAAAAAAGCCTTTACATAACAACTGGTGTCTCTATAATACGCCGCACTTGTTACGGAGAGTTGGCCGAGTGGCCGAAGGCGCTCCCCTGCTAAGGGAGTATGGGGTGAAACTCATCGAGGGTTCGAATCCCTCACTCTCCGCCATTTTAAATGCGCATCCGTAGCTCAGCTGGATAGAGTACTCGGCTACGAACCGAGCGGTCGGAGGTTCGAATCCTCCCGGATGCACCATTTAGATTGAGTAAAGCAAGAATAAATTAACTAATGCTATCCTGTTAGTTAATCGTGAATAGTTTAGATATATGCATCCGTAGCTCAGCTGGATAGAGTACTCGGCTACGAACCGAGCGGTCGGAGGTTCGAATCCTCCCGGATGCA
>NZ_LTAX01000035.1 GCF_001639745.1 Marinomonas gallaica | reverse complement strand
CATTTAAGACTTCAAAATTTTTAGAAGTCTCCAGCGAGCGCCCACACAAATTATCTGATTATCTATTTTAAAGAGCGGCTGACGCGTTGTGCTTCGTTGTTGTGAAGCGTTGTCCGTGTCAGTGGAGGCGTATAATACGCATCTGAATTTTTAGCGCAAGCGGTTTTTGAGTTAAATTAATAAAAATGCACTATTCTTTTAAATAACGCTCAAATCGATCAACAAACAATCACCAAAACCTCAAAACAGTTCATAAAACGTACTACTCGCTACTCAGCTTCTCATTATGTCTCAAAATTAGCTCAAATAGACGGGTAGCTTACGTGCAATAGAAATGCTCCGTGGTGTGATTTGTGTCTGGTAAGCCAATACTTCAACCCCTGTCTCTAGCACCTCCTTTAAAGCCTCTGCATACTTAGGGTCGATATGTGCAGCCGGTTTAACCGATTCAATCCCCGTATGCGATACACAGAACATCAGAACAGCTCTATGCCCAGCTTTCACCATTTCAGCAAGTTCATATAAATGCTTTCGACCTCGCTCCGTTACAGCATCTGGAAAATAACCCTGCCCGTCTTCTTCTAATAAAGTGACATTTTTGACTTCAACATAACAAAGCGACTCTTCATCACTGCTCAGCAGCCAATCTATGCGACTACTGTTGCCGTATTTCACCTCAGCTTTTTGTGCGGCATAACCAGACAACTCGGGAATAAGATCTTGCTGTATCGCCTCACCTACAACCTTGTTTGGCAATCCCGTATTGATACAAGCAAGGTGCTCATCATCCACTTCAACAAGTTCCCATGTATAGGCCAGCTTACGTTTTGGGTTATCACTTTTTGACACCCAAACACGCGCATACTCTTGTTGGCATCGACGCATTGAACCGGTGTTAGGACAATGAGCAGTGATGACATCCCCATCAGGCAGCTCAATATCTGACAAGAAGCGTTTATAGCGTTTGAGTAATCTGCCTTCTATTAACGTAGGAAACTGCACAATGAGAATGTCCTTATGAAAAAAGGGATCTTTGACAAGTGATGAAGGTCACTAAGCTGAAATTTAAACGGCACATTATAGAATATCAAGAACCTGATTGATCTAAGGCAAGCGTTTCATTTTTTAGAGGTGCACAAATAACGAATGGCCGTTATATTAGATTTCAGACAGAGAGCAAAGGATTGCTTCAGCCCTCAGGAAGAGGGCTCTGTCTCCTACTTATGGATAAAACTTGCGCTGCATGGACGCAGCAGAAAGCTTCCTCTTGTGTTTATACCTTTTTAAAACACTCACTTTCTGATCCAAAACATCACGTCGCTAAACTTTCCTCATGGCCTGCCAAAAACAACCTATTATGAAAACAATTGGTCATAATTGTTAAGCCTTATAACAATTAAGTATACCAACTATCCTATATAGGATATGAGCCCCCTCTTTATTCTTGCCATTCTGCTTACATGCTCTCCCAAAAAATCAAAAACAAAATAAAGAGGAACACATGAAAGCATCTAATCTAAGCGTACTTATTGGAATAGGCGCCAGTCTTCTGGCATCACACTCAGCCCTTGCTACAGAGAATGGAGCCCCATCCACTGCCCCTGGCATTTATGGGTTTAGCGCAGGCTTTATGCCACCTGTCACCGATATTGGCAATTTCTCTATCCGTAGCTCGTATTACAATGCGAACAAAAACCTCAATGCTAACGGAGATGAGAATCTGACAGACTTCTCTCAATCCGTTAAAGCACTCTCTCTAACTTATATAAAAATGACGGAAAAGACATTTCAAAATGCCAGCTATGGTTACGGTATTGTAGTGCCTTTTTTAGAGCTTAAAATTGATGGCATGGTTCCAAATACACCTATTAATATTAATGGCAAAGATACCGCCCTCGGAGACATTCAAGTAATTCCATACATTCTTCAATGGCACCCATCTCCTAATTTAGCCACGAATACCCAACTACAAATCCAAATCCCGACTGGCCATTACGATAAGAACGACACCATTACGACAGGTCTGAACCACTATACATTCTCTCCTGCTTTTAACTTTACCTATATGACCGAGTCTGGATTCGAAGTATCGTCTAGTTTTCAGCTAGATATAAATACCGAAAATAAAGATACCAACTACACCAGCGGTACCGAATACCGACATGAGTTTGCCGTGGGTAAAAACTTTGACGCTTGGACACTAGGACTGGGTGGTTTTTACTATAAGCAGCTAACGGATGATAAAGGTCCAAACGTTATAGACGGTAATCGAGCAGAAGCCTTCGCTGTAGGCCCCGAGCTAAGCTTCTTCCGCCCAGGCTTACCCTTTGTATCATTCCATGCTTACAAAGAGCTTGATGCAAAAAACAGAACACAAGGCTATACCGCTGCACTGTTAGTCTCGCAAAGCTTTTAAACTCTAATGTATGCGAACAACGGCAATAGCCCCCTTTCTATTGCCGTTGCTCTATCTTCGCCACTCCTCGCAATAACACTTCAGCTAATACCCAACACAAAGCAGGCCTTCCTCTGTAAACTGCATAGTTAAATATTTGTATAACAACGCCCTATACCGCCATTATTGTTGTGAACAAGCTTCAGGTCATACGCACATGGTGCGTCTGCTTAGGTCGTATTGAATTTTAGAAAGATCGGCACGTTGCTTGTATTAAAATTATTCAACTTAGCAATTGTTTCGGTAATTTATTGGTTACACTGTCAATATTGTTAAAGTGCTTAAGGCTGGGTATGAAAGTAGAAGAGATTTATCGTCGGGATTTAAATCTGTTAGTGGCGTTGCAAGTTCTGGTTGAGGAGCGCAGTGTCAGCCGAGCTGCAGAACGCTTGAGCTTGAGTCAATCTGCAATGAGCCGTGTTCTGGGTAGATTGCGCAGCTTGCTGTCTGACCCTTTGTTTACCCGTCAAGGCCAGCACCTAGTTCCAACAGAAAAAGCCTTATCGATAAATAAGGCACTAGACGAGCCTATTGGGTCTCTTAGACAACTCTTGTCCCCCATTGAATTTGACCCCAAATCTTGTGACCAAACCTTCACAATTGTCACGACAGATTATGCGATGCAAACGATTTTACCGTTTGCATTACCTCGCATATATCAGGAAGCGCCTAATGTTGCGTTTGAGTTTCTGCCACTCCAAGACGAGCATTTGAAAGAACAACTCACCTACGGCCGAGCTGATTTAGCTATTTGTCGTCCGATATACTCTATTGACTCCTTACAATATGGAGAGCTCGGACGTGTTGGTGTGTCTTGCCTTGTTTCTAAACAGCACCCGTTAGCGAATAAACAAATGTGTCTGGAAGATTATTTGCATTTTCCTCATGCCATGATTGCCATTAGTGATGGGGTAAAATCGCTTATAGAACAAGCACTCGAAGGCCATCCTAAACGACGTATGGTGCTTAGGGCATATCATTTAGAAGCTGCACTGGCCATTGTCGACACAATGCCATTAATTATCACAGTACCCGCTGATTTAGCCTACTTAGTATCAGAGCGTTATGACCTGACGGTAAAACCTCTACCCTTCCATTTTACACCGTTTGATTATTCCATGATTTGGCATCCTCGCTGTGATCACTCACCTGCACAGGAATGGTTAAGGAGTATTGTAAAAGAAGAGTGCAGCAAGCTAATCGCTAAACGTGTGATTGATATGGGGCTGGATGCTGATACCACAGCTTTACCTAAGTAATCTTTCGTATATGCGCCTTGATCATACTGAAACGCCATCATAAAGCACTAATGACAACGATTCTGCCATCTCGCAATCCCGCCAAAAAGCCCAAATAACTGGGCTAAAAGCATTTTAAACGCACCATTTTAATACATGCATATTATGCATGTATTACTTCACTTTTTATCATTTGAGTCCCCCCAGGATACTCTCTACACTCCGCCAATCCAGTAGCTGAGCGCACATCGCACTTGTTTCCATCCACTTTCGCTAAGGCACTGAGCTTGTCCCCTACCGAGCTAAATAAAGGACAATCTCACCACCATAGGTATTATTAAGAGCAATTTATGTTTACTTTCCGATTTCCACTCCTAGTTTGGCTGGGTATAGGGATTTTGATTACCAGCCTAGGGATCAGGCAATCCTTTGGTATTTTCATGACGCCTATTTCCGACTACTTTCAGACGGGACGAGAGTTCTTTAGCTTTGCTATTGCATTGCAAAACTTACTGTTCGGCATGTTCCAGCCATTTGTGGGAATGGCTGCCGACCGTTGGGGTCCAAAGCGCATCATCATTTTAGGCGCTATTTCTTACGCTTTAGGTCTGTACTTAACGTCAATCACCACAGAGCCAACAGTGGTATATCTATCATTAGGTATGCTAGTAGGACTTGGTCTAAGTGCTACTAGCTACGTGATCGTACTCGGTGCCGTTGCAAAAGTGGTTCCCGCACAACATGCCGCGAAAGCCTTTGGCTTAACCACAGCAGCAGGCTCATTTGGCATGTTTGCCATGATCCCGGGTGCGCAATCTTTAATGAGCACTTATGACTGGCAAGGTGCCCTGCAAATATTCGCTGTAATGTGTAGCTTCATGATCGTATTTGCACTGTTTATCAATACGGCAAAGCGGGAAGACAGCTCAGGGCACCCTGTGCACGAAGATACACAAACAATAAAAGAAGCTTTGAAAGAAGCCTTTGCACACAAAGGGTATTGGCTAATTATTGCTGGCTTTTTTGTTTGTGGTTTCCATGTCATGTTTATCGCCACTCACCTTCCCAGCTACGTGATGGATAAAAACTTACCGCCCTCAACGGCGGCCATGGCACTGGCTTATGTGGGTATCTTTAACATTATTGGGTCCTACTTCTGGGGTGCTATGGCAGACCGCTATAGTAAACACTATGTGATGTCAGCGCTGTACTTAGTGCGTACGATTGTAATCGCTACGTTTGTAATGCTACCGACCACCGAAATGTCGGCGATTATCTTCGGCGCGGCGATCGGTTTCTGTTGGCTAGGAACAGTGCCAATTACCTCCGGTTTAGTGCGCCAGATTTTTGGTGCACGGTACTTATCAACGCTATACGGATTGGTGTTTTTCGCACACCAAATAGGCAGTTTCTTGGGCGCATGGGTCGGAGGCGTGATCTATGACTACTACGGATCATACGACCCTATTTGGTGGTCAGCCGTAGTACTCGCCTTTATCTCGGCACTGATCCATCTGCCTATTAATGACAAACCCGTCCCACGCTTGAGTGCGGCAACCGCATAATAGCAAAAGGCTCCCAACATAAGATGCTGGGAGCCTTTTCTTGCGTAGACAGGTTCAAGCGTAAGAACGCTGAACCACCCACTGAATATGATCGAGAAACGCTTTCACTTTTGCCAATGGGTATTTGCGCCCCGAATAGAGGGCGTACAACACCAAGTCTTCCGGTTCATCTTCCCACAAATCGATTTTTACTAACGCTCCTTCGTCCAACTCTTTACGGCAAGCCTCTACAGGCAGTATTGCAAACCCCAACCCTTTAAGCGCGGCCGCCTTCGCCATATGACCACTATTGACCTTATAACAAGACGCCACATTGACAGCTCCTGCTTTTTTAAACTGCCACGGCATACCTTGTAATACTGATAAGCTGGTAATACAAGCACGGCGACTCAGCTCAGAGACTGAACTAGGTTTAGAGCATCGCTCTAAGAGACAAGGAGACGCTACGACACAACTCGGCCAGCGTACCAACTCCCTTGCCACCCAGCCTGAATCCTCTATTGCGCCACGGCCAAAGCGAATAACAACATCAAAACCTTCCAGCAGCCCTTCTTCTGGGTCAAGTTGGGTATCGCAGCTTAACTGAATGTTTGGATGTTGATGACAAAACTCGGCCATCGCCTCCGCTAAAAATGGCAAGTCAGGAGTAATCACCTTTAAATGCCCCACAATGGCATCGCCATTTTGATGCGCTTCATGCAGCATGTCCCCCATGGCAATCAAGAGAGGCGATAGGTTGTGGTAAAATCTTTCCCCTGCTTCGGTCGCAATCATTTTTCGCGTAGTACGCTCTAACAGTCGGACATTTAACGCTTGCTCCAGTAAAGCCACGTGACGACTCACATTCGATTTAGGCAACTGAAGTGACTCCGCCGCACGCTTAAAACTCAACTGTTCATAAACCTTCTGAAAGCTAAGCAGCCACTGTAATTCAATATTTTCTAACACAACTATCTCATTTAATGGGACAAACAAACCAAAATCAGCCCATTTATCCTACTCAATCCCCCTGTAACAATCACCTTATCTCGTAGCAACTCGGAATATAAAGATGAAAACAGTGAAACACATGGCCATTATAGGCGCAGGGGTCGCAGGCTTAGCGCTCGCCATCTTGGCTCGAAAACAAGGCATTCAAGTGACGCTATTTGAGCAAAACAAAGACTACTCTACGATTGGAGCGGGCGTGACACTGTGGCCTAACGCCACCTTTGTCATTAAACAACTAGGGCTGATGGATGAATGCCGAAAACAGTGCGGTCGACCGAGATTTGTACGCCAATTTGACCCGCAATCGACGCTCGTCAATCAATTCGATATCGGGCCGTTAGAAGACCTTTGCGGTTTTCCTGCATTCACCGTATTAAGACAGTGCCTTATTAAAATACTGGCGAGCCAACTCAAGAAACATGATGTAGCCATACACTTTAACACCCCCATCACACCGGAGAGGATTGCGAAGCTACAGCAGCAATTTGATCTCGTGGTCGGCTGCGATGGGCGCATGCACTCCCCGACTCGTCATCAGCTGTATCAAGGCTCCGCCTCAGCGGTTTATCAAGGCTTTATCAATATCATCGGCATTAGCGATATAGACTTGGAGCCATTCGAACAAGCCATTCATGACTATCGAGCAAACGGCGAACGCTTTGGTATTGTCCCCGTTGCCAATCAGCAATGCTATTGGGCCGCGGCCTGGCCCTGCGCACTCGACCGCTCTAGACCCGTAGAAAGTTGGTATGAGGAAATGCAGCAACGCTTCCTACATTGGCCATCCGAAATTCAACAGGTATTGAACACGTCTCGTCCCAATAGCCAGAAACGGATCTTTGTACACGACCTCGACCCTCTACCCTACTGGCATCGAGACAACCTAGTCATAATAGGAGATGCCGCCCACGCACCTTTACCCACCTCTGGACAAGGTGCCGGTCAATCCCTCGAAGATGCTTGGCACTTATCGCAACGACTAAATGAAGCAAAGCCTCTTAATGACCTATTAACGAGCTTTTATAATGATCGGATCCATAAAACGACGATGACTCAGCAGATAGGCAGACAAGTCGCACAGCAGATCTTTCAGCAAACAACACAACCAACCGAGACCCAACCCAGCATATCAGCGCATCAACTGAGCGAACTCTACATGCAAGGCTTACACAAGCCTTAACACCACGAAAGCAAAGTGGACTGGGAGTGCTTTACACCAATTGCCTGACCAACAGACAACAAAAAGCCCGCTAGAAAGCGGGCTTCGGAGTGTTTATTGCGGTTCAGTGCAAGGTGTTACCTAACGCTGAATTATTCCCACTCGACGGTTATTCCCACTCTATCGTTAACGAGGGCCGCAAGCCCTTTAACTACGGTTGTTTGGGGCTTGATTCCTTCCTAGTACCATTATTAGTACCATGCTCAGAGCTTTGTTTCGCCTTTTCTTCCCGGCGACGCTTTAGTTCGGCGCGAGCCCACTCAGAAGACTCAGCCATGTCACGGCGGAGATTTTGCTTTTCACTAACCGTTAGCAACCTTACGTTCATGCCATCATCACAATTATCTAAAACCTAATTCCAAACAGTCCGCCTGAGTCACTATCAGTGATGTTCAAATCAACGAGATAATCTTGCATGTTGAACTCTTGATACTCAGACATATCTGGTAGATCGTCAGAATTCATAGTAACGATATACTGGAAGTTATATTTCTTTGCCATCTGAGCACCAAGGAGTAGAGCCCTTGCTTTTTGCCTCTCATCAACACCATCAAAAATCAAGCTATCATGAATTAACACATCTGGCCTTCTAGCCTCTTCAGCCCACAACTCCATCAGCATCATGTCAAAACAAAAGATTTGCATTTTTGACTTTCCAGTACTCTTTTTACCTGGTATGTCAAATTCAAACTTCGGTCCATTATCAGTAGGGTCTATAGTAAAACGCCCCGATTCTTCATAAAGCTTTGCAGAGATCTCTGCAAAAGACACAACTGCTTTACGAACGGCATCTTCTCGCTCAGATAAATCAATACGCATTTTCTTCTGAAGGTTATTTCGTACCACCTTCAATTCGCTTTTTTGGTCATCAAGGTTCTGGGTTGCAGCGACCTTTCGCTCTAATAGCTCTATATCAGCTTCTAACTTTGATAGCTCAGAGTGCAAACTTGTATAATGATCCAGTGCTCCATGAGACTGAAGCAATAATAGTATTTCTGAACGCTCTTGGTCTAATCTCTCTTTTAGGATATAACGCTCCTCAATTCGAGCCACGACCGTTTCCAACTCTTGTTTTAGATGCTCCCGTCGATTCCTTATAATTGAAGAATGAAATGCAGTAAATTCCTCAAAACGGCGAGAAACAAGCTCAGGAAACACTAGCTCAGTCTCTTTAAACAGTTGCTCTAATCGGTTTGTATCAGAAATAGATTCTTCTTCGAGCGCACGCTCTAACTGGCCAATCCACTCTTTATCTGCTGTATCCTCTCCTGATATGGAGGAGAGAATCTTAGATATTTTTGCCACTCTAGCTTCTTTCTGTTGATACTCAGGAAGGACCTTAAACTCAGCCAAAAGAGTCTTAATTTGCTGGACTCTATCCTTTTTTAAATGTATCTCTGTTCCAAGCTCAGAGGGTGTCCCCATAATGTCGCCTAGTGCACCTTCACTTGATGCTCGCTTAAGAGCCTTTATCAGCTTATCTTTCTGACGCACACCTTCAAATTCCCTCGCAACTCTCCAGTCTAGTTTTAACAAATATGTGAGCGCTACTTGAGACTGCCATGCAGCCTGCATTGGAAATGTTTTTTCTGGCGAATCAAACCCCTTGGTAGACCTAGCGAAATAAGCAAACAAAGACCTGAAAGAAACTGAGTGTTTTAAGTTAAGAGTGGACTCAGTTAACCCAAAAACCTCTTTCCCTAACTTTCTTGACCACTCATCATTGCTTGTATAAACACCATCATCTTCAGATGTTAACGATACGTAGCCCTCAGGCATTTCATGAACAAAAATTTTCGAAGGCGCTTTTCCGTGCCTAGATATGTTTAATGTCGCGCCGTTTACATTCAGCTTCAACCCAAAAAAGTGGTCAACAAGAGCTTTTTCCTTTAACAAGTTTCCTTTCTTAATATCGCTCCCTAACAAAGCATTAATTATTTCAACTAAAGAGCTCTTACCAGCACTATTTCGAGTGTGCCCATCTGTTGACCCCTCACTTTTATGAGCGAGAACTAAGTTCAGCCCAGGATGAAAGCGAGCTGTTTTAAAACCAGAAAGATCACTGTAAACCTCAATCAACATTTCTCTGTACCCTTACTAACAGTCCATTGTTTTCTTCAATAGCTCCAATTAAATACAAAAAATCTAGGGCTAATATGAACCAATCAAACGATATATCTTCCTTATGAACCGCTCTACGATTGTATTGGAATTGATTCCATATTGAACTCGTAGTCGATTGAGACCCGACTAATGCAAAAACTTCCGCAGAGATAGATATCAAGGCTTTATGAGGCGGGATATGTTTTGTTGGTAGGATCATGCGGACCACCCTTCAGGAGCATCTTCAAATATATCGCATCGCTCAAAGAAGTAACTAAGTACAGCCAAAGATGCAACCTGCTCGGCGGCAACAGCTGCCTGCCCCCCTATAAAAGCTTGCAAGTTTGTAAATATCACATCTGAGTGATTATTTGTTGCAGCAAGACTTTTGTATCGCTCTCGAATAGCTTCAGCAAGTTCCTCAGCATATAAAGGATCAGGCCAGCTACTCAATAAATCATTAACCAAGGCCTCTTTAGTCCTACCTGCTTTCAGCAAAGTCTCAACGTCTTCACTCAAATTATTAAACTGCAATTTATTGAGTGAGACGGGGCCCAGTTTTGTAGATTTGGCAGGTCGATTCACAATAGCCCTTAAAAGGGACTTAACTGGTTCATGACTGAGAGATACAACATCTGCTTGAGTTGGTGCAATTCCAAATAAATCGACAAGACTATCTACCGGAAGCCTCAAAGCCTTATCCTTAAGGACTCCCGGCCCCCAGACTTCAATATCAATATTCGGATTTTCTTCTTGTAACTTACATACAAGGTCATGTGCGTATTTTGGCAGACCTTCCCAACTATTATGAATGAAAGTCCATTTTTTCAATTGCTCCTTCCACTTTACTTTTGCACCATGAAAGTCATTAGAAATCTTCTTAAGCAACTTACTCTTAACAAAACCTGAGCTTGGAGCATAAGATTGAAATACAGTCTTTTCGCTACACAGATACCCATCAGCTTTACCATCGCCTTCACTACCAGCAGCTTTAATTGATTGAAAATCGTGAGAATGAAGCTTTTCCATTATCTGGCAAAATAGATCTTCATAACTTTGCTCAACCTTACGGTACAACTCAAGCTCAATAAAGTGTCCATACCATGCACGAGTAATTTGATCCATCATTACAACCATTGTCTAAATTTGAAAAGATTATAAAAAGTTTACCAGCTAGAGAGGCAAATCACACTTTTTAGAAATCAAGTAAAAAGCCCGCTAGAAAGCAGGCTTAAACGTATCAACTTAGTTAAATTTTTTAGTATTGAGCTAGTGACCAGAAAGCTTGATGTAAACTGCCAATTCATTAGCTTACAGGGTAAATATTATGCCCTCTTTCATACCAAACTAAATAGAAATGCCCTTGCAGCTCTATCCCCCAAGCACGCTTTTTATTACCTAGACGAAATCTAAAGGGGCTATCAAACTGCTCTAAATCTAGCTCAAGCCAACGTTCGACTGCTTCATCACAAAGCTCACCGATATCATGATCATGATGCATTAAATGCATAGTGTCTGAGGTCATATTTTGGAGCTCTCTCCAATCCAATCCTTCAAGAGAGTTTAGCCCTTTAGATATCAGCTCTTCCCACTCACTTTCCGACCATTGCCTTGACTCGCCCCACGACCAGCCATCCTTAATGTCGGCTATTCTTGCGCACCAAGTCATTTGATACCCAAATCTTGAACCTGTTTGGCTAACCTTCGGTTGCTTAGGAGTTTCCAAATCTTGAAGGTTGGAGTCTAACTTAGGTAGCTTCTCTAAATCAGGAAGAAATTGGATTTTAGGAGTCTGGGGACTGCTATTTTCAATAAATTCGGTGCGAAACCTTACGGACTTTTGAGATTTCTTTTCTTTCCGTGCAAGCTTGCGCTCTTCTCTTCCCAGCTTTTTATTCATAGAGATTACAGAGCTGCGTAGTACTCTTCCATTGCACCTTTAGTAATAACTTCTGTAGAAGAGTCCATTGGCTCAAGCTCCCCTCTGGCGTCTTTCCAAGGCGACTCTTTATGGGTTAAGTTACTCAGCCATTGTGCTGTTTTGTCGCCGTAGAATTCAAGAACCTTATCAATGGTCTCAACCTGATCTTCATTTAAATTTTCTTTGTTGCCTTTGGTAAAGGTATCAGAGTTAACTTTGAACAGACCACGATGCTCACTGTAAAGCGAGCGCAGCACAGGCCCGTTGGCCCATGCTTCAAAATCTGCTGAAAATAGCTCCTCTTCATCCCAAACTAACGACCATGCTTGGCTGTAATAGACCAGTTTCTGCAACTTCATAGCCGATATCTCGCCCAACTTGTCTAGGATGTATTTTACAACATCGAATTCCGTAGCCATTCCCACAACACCTCAATTATTTGCCGCAAGTCTAGATGATCACTGTCAATTTGTACATGTATATGCCCCAGGTAGACAATATTTGAACATTCTGTGGGACATATCTTCGCACCCAAAAAGTATGAGCCGTTTCAAGAAGTTTAAGTTACTCCATTCACAAAACTCGCTATCTCTTCGTTCCGCTCCCTTTGCTTGTCCTGGGCGTAGTCAACGTAATCCTCTACATCAAACGTGTGTTTCTCAGGATCACGCTCTTGCCAGTCAGCGTGGGCCTGGCGAGCTTCTTCTTGGTCGAATTCAGATAACTCACTAAAGCCACCACTTTGGTTTATCCAGCCTTCTTGGCCGCCAAGTGAGTCGCTGTCGAAAGATGGCGATTGACCATCGCTGGAGCCATCCCCTTCTTGATGTCCCATTGAATCACTACCTGTGTCCATGCTTTCGCGGATAGATGAAGCCAAACGGCCACCGGCGGTTTGGCTGACTTTGTTCTGGAAGCCACCCATTGCTTTAGAACCCATACCTTTGGCAAGGGCCGATGCGGTGCCGGCAGCTACACGGCCCGCATTGGCCGCACCAGTCATAAAGCCACTTGATGTTTGGACCTGCTCACTGGAATGGGTCTCGCCACCACTTTCAGATACAGCCTCTTCACTAGAGCCATGTGATTCTCCTCCCGAGAAGCCAGCGGCTTGAGCAAAAGGCGTTTCACCCGTATCACTGCTACCTGCATCGCTATTTGAAGCACTAGAGCTAGTACCACCAAACTCAGGCATAGGGCCCTCAGACATACTCATTTGAGCTTTCTCAAAAGCCGCCTTAACGGCACTGGCTCCACCGGCCATATTGGTCGCTCCAGACATAGCCGCTCCGCCAAGCGCAGCGCCGCCAGACATAACAGCTGCACCGGCTCCTACAGCTCCACCGATCAAGGCACCCGCACCAAAGGAACTACCTGAGCTGGCCGCAGCTCCGCCACCTGGGATCAAAGCAGCAATCACATTCGGCACAGAGTTGATCAATATCACCATAACCAGCGACACCACGAAGATTACTAGCAATTCATCAAGGGGCGCGCCTTCCGATAAATCGGTGTGATAGCCATCAATAATGGAAACAGCGATGCCGACTAGCAGCGTCATAGTCATTAGCTTTAACGCGATACCGGCCACACTGCGAAAGTAGTTCACCGCAATATCAGAGGTCCAACGAGAGCCACCAAAACCCAAGACAAAGATACCGGCGTAAGCGATGATCCAGGCAGTGATTAATGCTAGTAAGACGTTCGCAGCCACTATAGCCATACAAGCTAAAATGGCTAACGAGGTGAGAAAGATAGATAAGTTGTCGATTGGACTGGTGACACTGTAGCTATCCACCGCCTTTGCCAGAATATCGAAGGCAATATCTATCGGCGTCGATGGGTTCAGTCCTCTAGGCATTCCCGACGCCTCAGCCGCAACGTTACGCAATGAATCAATGATCGACATAGCGAACGTCGGCCCATTAATCAGCAGCCACCAAAAGAAACCGGTTGTGATCGTGAAGCGGACAAACTCGGCAAAGAATTCACCGATGTCCGCCTTACGTAATGCCATCATGCCAAAGGTCCAAACCATCGAGATAACAACAAGCGTCCAAAATAGCCAGGTCGCATGATCCGTAATAACAGACGCCCATGCTTGGCTTGCCGTAGCGAAGCGGTCCGCCACATCATTTAGTACACCGCCTCGATCAACTGCGGCAGAGGCATGTACCGATAACGTTCCCAAAGAGAGAGCTAACGCTGATTTTGTTGTGAATCCTTTCATGATCAGTACTCCTTACTCTTCGAGCGATCCACCGGACCGTCTAGGCTTTGATAAACTGAGCCATCTTGTTGCTCGCAGTTTTGTGTGCATGTTGGTTCTGGCTCAGAGCAAGCCACTAAAAACAACGTTGTTAACACCATAACCAGTATTTGCTTCATCCATTTCATGGTTAGTACTCCTTACTTTGTGAACGGTCGACCGGCTCGCGTAAGCCTTCATAGAGGTTGTCTCGGCTCGCCTGATATTGAGCGTTAAGATCAGCGTCAGCCTGCATTTTGGTGGCTAGGGCGTTTTGTTGAGCGATCAATAGACTGCGGATTTGCAGCAACTGGTTTGCCTGGTTACTCGCTAGCTGATTGGCGTAACCAATCGCCTCAAGCTGACCTTCTGCGCCCTGGGCGGCGGACTGGAGTTGCAGTAATTTGCCTGCGTCACTCTGTAGATTCTGTTGCTGGAGTTCTAAACCACGAAAGACGGCATCGTTGGCTTTCTTCTGAGACTCTGATGCTAGGCGGCGGTTTTCATCCATGGCCGCCCATTCGGCGTCGCTGCAACCATTGCGGGAAAAACAAGGGGAACTGCGGTAATAGGCCACATCTTGGAACCGGCTAAGATAGGCGTCGATACTGCCCAACTGGTTTTGGTAATACGCCAGCGTATTCGTTGCCTGGTTTAAATCATGAATCGTTTGCTGGGCTTGGTCCCAAATATGAGCCGCTGGGGCCATCGTGTTTTGCAGCATATTTTCGTACTGCTGGAGCTGGGTTTGGTACTGCTGGATTTGTTTAGCTGTCTGCGCAACGGCTTCCATTGCCGACATAATGTTCTGTATTAGATTCGTACCATCAGCAACCGGAATACCAGCATGAACGGGATTAGAAATGTTTAACGCCAAGGAAATGGCGAGCACGGGAATTTTAGCCGCTAAAATTTTGCGTTTTAGCATGGTCATTTACTCTTAGTTGTTATGACTAAAATTTGCATTCACCAACCTGTAGAAAACTGGTCTCTACTCCTGCCGTTACCAGCGGTGAATGTGGGCCTGTACAGAGCTAGCTCGCCACTTACTATCTCGGCGCCCGACCTGCGCGACACCGTTAAACGCGCGGCCGAATAGGGTTAAACATCGGTGTTATTACCAACCGAAGCGGTTAGGGCTTCAGTCGATTCCTTTGCCATCACCTCAACGTGATCGGCTCTTATGTTGTCGTTTCGCTTTTTTAGCTGCCTGCTCAGCTTGTAACTTGGCTTTACGCTGCTCTAATGCTGGCATGACCACCGCTTTTTCAGTTACAGGGGCTGACTGAATAGCTAAAACCTCTAACTGAGATAGATTCTGCAACCGGCCACGGCGTGAAGGTGGCACTTTGCCAATCGGTAACACGCCAGGCTTATCAGACCGCTTGGCTCTTTTATTCTGAGAAATTAATGCCTGACGGCGGCGTTCTAGCCCTTGGTCGGCAAACT
This sequence comes from Marinomonas gallaica, assembly GCF_001639745.1. Classification (GTDB taxonomy): domain Bacteria; phylum Pseudomonadota; class Gammaproteobacteria; order Pseudomonadales; family Marinomonadaceae; genus Marinomonas; species Marinomonas gallaica. The sequence goes on along the minus strand of NZ_LTAX01000035.1, from coordinate 5,853 downwards.
TTATAGACAGGTTGCCATCTACTGCCGCCTTGATTACTCGCGCCTTGAACTCAGGCGAGCCATTCACGGTAATGCGATTACCGTAACGCTCCATTGCTACCTTTAGCGCAGCTAAGACACTGGTTTGGCTGGAAGCCGTCGCCACTTGTAGACGCTCACCATCATCACGCACGGCGCTGTTACCTGCTCGATAAATAATGGTGCCTTTTTTCGTAATCGTATCGACCGTTGCTTTGGGCTCGGCCTGAACTGTATTTCCTTTGAGGGTATTACCTTTAAGCTTTTGCGCTGCTTCTCGGCTGCGTAGTGCTTTGAGGGCTTCGCTATCTCCTTGCAATGCTTGGCTTTTTAACCAATCCACCCAGGCTTGGCGTTTATTGCTTTGATATATCGTTTGCCGTTGCTCTTGGTAACGTTTGTGGATACGTTCAAGATCGCTTTTCAATGCATCACTGGCCTGTTTGTACAAAAGCTTCTTAGCAAACTTATTACTACCAGTTAACTTAATCACCGCACGACGGCCACGCCCTTTCCTCTTGGCGTTTTCAATCTGTCGATCTTTATCACGGCGCGCCTGTTCAAGGGCTTGCGACTTACTCGCTGCGGCACATTTCTGCTCTGCTTGATAACGGGCATATAGCTCGGTGGTATTCACCTTCAAGCGAATCGGTCGATGTGTATATTGGCGGCTCGGCTTAACTGAATCCGTCGCAGCTACTTCAAAGGGACCAAGGCGCGCTTCAAGTTTAGGTTTGGAAAACTCCCGTCCCAAGGTGCTCGCTTTGAAGATCGCTTCACCCTCGGCAACGATCACTAGACCATTTCCTCTGGTTCTTAACTGCAAACCATTGTCCTGCATGACCTGGTGCAACGCCTGCCAGCTATCGGCTGCTTTGATCTCGTTCATGCATTCGCGCTTCACCCAACCAACTAAGCTTTCAATGCCTGAATGCCGTTCCATATCCATCGCACGTGATTCAGCCCCGCGCTTGCGCGGTATATGATTATCCGGCTGCAAACCAAAATCTTGCTCGATGGCCTCGCACATTTCCGCTAGCTTCTTATGCGGATAATACGGCTCATGGATTGTGTTGCGCGCAGGGTGAATCTTATTGATGGCGATATGGATATGTTGATTGTCCGTATCGTTGTGTACAGCACTGACACGCTGATGTTCGCCATAACCCAACCCTTGGCAAATGCGCTCTTCTATCGCGGCCAAGGTATTTGCTTCTAACTGTTCACCGCTTGGGAAACTCACTATCAAGTGGTAGGTTTTATCACTCTTCGCTCGGGTGTTCGCAAACTGAGTCGCCAACACCTCACTGATCGCATCGCGCACGGTTTCCGCTTCACAGTTATTTAAACGAACACTACCAAGTCGATGTGCTTTGCTCTGGTGATCGGTGATGTAATTCACCAGGCCTGCAAAGTCAGATTTCCCCTGTGAACGCATCGGTACATGCTTCGCGATCATTGGTCCACCCTCGGACGAAGAATAGACTCCATAAGTGAACTCATTTGATCTTGCGTCGCCTCGATACGATTAAGCACTGCCAAGATGGTATTGGCCCCAACATGTGCCACCTTGGCATCATTGCTAAGCCATAACTTCAGCAACCCGCCTAAACGACCTAAGTCACCATTAACCCGTACTAACTCACGTACTTGCTCTGCATCGGTAATTCCTTGGATACGATAGCCCTGGCCGACTTCGCGCAAATAGGTCGAAGCACTGAGCCCTGCCCGTGCTGACATGGATTCGATTAGCGCACGCTCTTCCGGTAGGCAATAGACCTTAATCGGTGGGCTGCTCTTTCTCGTCGTCTTATTTGTGTTGTTCTCCATCTGTGCATCCTCTCTTTCGCCCCGCAGGGCAGGATCAACGTTGAGCGCCGAAGGTGCGAATAAGTCACATAAGTGAAGAGGCTTCGCCATGCTTGCATGGTGGGCCTACTTCACACATCCTGCCCGCATATCAGCATTGGTTTTAGCAAGGTAACCTCTGCATAGAAGTCTGTATTTCCCTGTTTTCTTTTGTATTTCTCTGTTTTTGCCTGTTCAGCACTCTTTTCGTTTTAAAAACCGATAGTTACAACGCTCTTATAGCGACTGAATAGTGCTAAAATAGCGGTCTTACAGCGTTTTACGTGTGATGGCTTTACTCACCATCACGACACCGAAAAACACAGCTTTCCTACTACTTTCCTCGCTAACCAAAGCTAATCAGCCGGTTTTGAACAGTGCCCCTCATATGTCAATAAAACGCCCTGTTTTGCGTTCTGCCCCTCAAGTGTCAATAAAGTACCTTGTCTTGTGCTCTGCCCTTCATATGTCAATAAACACGGTTTAACTCCATGCAGGTGTTTATCTGCGGCAAAGTCTTAGCCCTACTAGGGCGTTAAAGACTACGCCTAGTAGAAAGATCTTAGAGAGATCTTAGACCGTTTTTTGTCGAATTCCCTGTAGCCCTTTAATATTAAGGCTTACAGCGATTTTTAAACTTCAAAAACGTGACCGTTAATGGGAGTAAAGGTGACTGTTAATGGGATAGATTGTGACCGTTAATGGGTCCCTATGGTCGCTGTATTTCAAACATGCCCTGACGGCACTCGACAATTAGCCACCCTATGCTTTGTATTTCGCTTAACGTATCTCTTAAACGACTATGACGCTTACGCAACGTTGCACCAGTAGCAGGATTTTGATGTAGGTAACCACTTAGCGTTTCTAAAGCAACCTTTCCCCTTTGGCCTGGGTTGATCCAAGCACATAGCCTTTGATGAATTAATAGCGCGTTGTGAGTACGCAAGGCTCGAACCTCATCCATATCAATACGGACATGCTGACCGTCTGGAAGAATGGCTTCAGCAATCATTGGGTTTAACGCCACATATAGATTTTTCGCTGAGTCATCACTTTCATACTCAGCCAGCAAACGAAAACCTTTACGCTTACCTCCGTGTTGAACAATAATCGACACCTTCCACATCCGCTCAATACAATCTTTGATGGTTTTAGTGTTATTCGACTTTGTTGCATAACCAATCTCTTGCGCTAGATTGCGGTAACTACATTTCACCACCATGGCATCCAAATCTACCGCCTCCCATTTCGGCTCCAGAAACAGTCGCAACTGCTGCCCATCCTCTGTGTTGGGCTCAGGCTTAAGAATTAATCCTTTTGGTCCAGCCATCGCTATTAAGCCCTGAAGTACACGCAAATCGTCCGCTCCTAACGGCTCAGGTCCGCTGAACTCAATCAAGCGCCCTTTGCCGTAGTCGTATATCACATCCAACTTGGACTTCTTACGCTCACCTTTTTGCAGCGCTCGAAAGAGCCCAGGAGCTAAGCAGTGCGATGGAGCATGCCTAGCGTGCGTTAACTGATACCTAGGCTTCTCCACGTACTCGCCCATTAGAAGGCTTCTGTAACTTCTGTTGCTTTTGCAGCGTTACTTGCTCTAACAACCCATTCTCACGTCGAATTAGCCAGCTCCCGTCGTAGCATGGCCCATAGTTGGCTTTATTAACGCCATAGCGTAGATAGTTCACACGCTCGGTTTCTTCCAAGCCGAACGCTTTGGCCTCGCTTTTCGTCATTTCGCTTAACACAGACTGCCAGCGACAGTGATAAACGATTACAGAAGAGCCTCGCCCCGTGTGTTGCCCATCTGAATCTTTGCTGGTGTGGTGGATAAAAAGCACCGCTGCATCAGTTCTAACAGCGATATGCTCAAGGCGATTTAATACCTGGGACATGGCACTACTTGAGTTCTCATCTTCGGTGCTAAATCGTCGTAATGTATCCAGGATCAAAAGCCTTTGCCCTTCTGATTGTCTCACCAAAAGTTCGACACACTTTTCATCCAGGAGATCTGGAGCGAGACCTGCAACCGACTCGATTACAAGATTTTGACTGACGGCTTCAATTTTCTCTTGGCTTAGATGCGGCCTGATAGATTGGAGGCGGTGCATGATGACCTTTACTGGGTCCTCGGCAGAGATGTATACCACCGGCCCTTGTGTCAGCGGTCCAACGCCTAAAAGGTCAGGACCACCCGCAATATATACCGCCAACTCTAAGGCAAACATTGACTTCCCCGTACCACCCGGCGCTACAAACGCACCGACCGTACCCGCTAATAAACTGGGTAAGACATAGTCCAATTCCGGAGGCTGCTCTGTGAGGGCTTTGAATACATCGATTCGCATAATCAGTTACCCCCAAAGTATCCAGGGCGAGCCGCCTTAAGCGCACTTTTACGGCGTTGTTCGATCCACTCTTCAATCTCGGCAAGATCCCAAGCCACACTGCGACTAGTTAGGACAATACGACGAGGGAACTCACCTTGCTGCTCTAGGTTGTAAATGGTCCGATCCGATAGCGGCACCATTCGTAAAAGCGTTTTTCGATTAATTAGGGTTTTATGTGCTATGTTTTGCATATCTCTTCCTACCATTTCTTGAGAATTAAATTCTGTAGGATCGGGAAAAAGTTGAACGCTTCGTAATTGGAGGATTTGGTTGCGTGACGGAATCATGCTGGCAAGAAAGGTTAATCGAAGCCCGAGGAGCGCTATTCATCGAGATTGATGATGGCTGTAACAGGCAGATTGCCGAAGCGATTAAAGCTTTTGAAGATGAATGGAAGCCCTACTCATTAGAGTCTAAGTGCTATCCGTTGATGGGCCTTATTAGGCGGTTACTTGATCCAGCAATTGACGATTACGTTCGCTCTCTACCGAGCAACCCTCCACACAAACTATGTGGCATCGGCATTAAACACAGCTTCAGCGGCCTACTTGATCAAATAGGTTTTGAAACAACTTATCGCTGTCTCCGTGAAAACATTAGGCGTTTTGAAAAATCGGATTATTTCTCTTCTGAAGAGGGCGATGAGTTCATAGCAACAGCATCGACTCTTATGTTCTTAGCTGATCAGTTGCGCGCAAAGAGACCTTTCCGAATTCCTATTAAAGATGAGCAACAAAATCCTCGTGGCGTTTATAAACGCTCAGTCTCTAACTTCTGGCCGGAGTTCTGCCCACTATGTGGCGAAATATCCGAGTACCAAGCCTTTATCTCAAATCCAAGCATGAGTAAGGGTGAAGAAGATGATCTTCGACTTAGCCAGTACTGCTCGAGTCATAGGCCTCGAAATTCCGATGGGACATGGAACCCTCTATACAAGCAGGCGATCCAGTCTAAAGAGCAGTTCGATATTGAGTTTAAGAGACTGCTATGCCAAGTCAGCCAGCCTCATAAGCCCAATGCTATGTCTGGTGATGAACTGATTGATGAGTATTTTTTTTATTACCTACAAGACAAAATGCCTACCCCTGAACAAATAGACGACTGCTGGAATAGTGTTCAGGATATCTTTGCTGAGCAAGATAGGCTTGATAGCGCTACATACGAATTGATAAATGAGAGAATCTCTGAGATATACGGTACGTCGAATGCACTAGAGCGTATGGATATCAGTCAGCTACGCCATATGGCCCGCAGTATGGTTGATCACCGTTTAACTGATAGAAAGAAAAGAATCATTGCTCTCAGTTTACGATACTCTGATAAAAGCACGATCGCAGAAAAGCTATCAGCCTTTGAGGAGCAGACAATATCACGACAAGCTGTATCTAAAACGTTAAAATCCATTCGAAATCAATTTATGATATACATAAATTAAATAAGTTTATATTATTTAGTCGCCCCTGAATAGCTTGCAACCCTTTGAATAAAAAGTGTTTTTATACGATAGTTAATACCTAAATCTTGCTATAAATACGCCATAAGGCCCAAAAAGTTGCAGAAATGGGTGAGTTTTATGAAGCCTCGTCAGACAAAGACC
>NZ_LTAX01000034.1 GCF_001639745.1 Marinomonas gallaica | reverse complement strand
ATCCGATTAAGAATGCTTAATCGGATTTTCTTGGGCTATTTAACTTAATGCAATCCTTAAGTGAACAGCATTAAGCCATAGGCTCTTTTTTTATGGTTTGCTCATATCTTTTAAAGCATGGGTTTCAAGAAACGAGCGGTATGTGAACTCTCATGCTGGGCAACGGTTTCAGGTGTCCCTTCAGCAACTATGTAACCACCGCCACTACCACCCTCTGGGCCTAGGTCTACAATCCAATCTGCGGTTTTAATGACATCTAGATTATGTTCAATGACAACCACCGTATTACCATGATCGCGTAAACGATGTAGTACCGTGAGTAGTAATTCAATGTCAGCGAAGTGCAAACCTGTTGTTGGCTCATCGAGAATATACAGTGTTTTACCTGTATCGCGTTTTGATAGTTCTTTGGCCAACTTAACCCGTTGTGCTTCGCCACCTGATAGAGTCGTCGCTGCTTGACCTAAACGAATATAGCCTAAGCCAACATCCATAAGTGTTTGTAGCTTGCGGGCGATGGAAGGAACAGGGTCAAAGAATTCTCGAGCTTCTTCAATGGTCATGTCTAAGCACTGATGAATATTCTTCCCTTTGTAAGTGATTTCTAGCGTTTCACGGTTATAGCGTTGTCCCTTACAGACATCACAGGGAACATACACGTCTGGTAGGAAGTGCATCTCGACTTTGATTACACCATCCCCTTGACACGCTTCACAACGACCGCCTTTGACGTTAAACGAGAAACGCCCTGGCTTGTAGCCTCGAGATCGCGCCTCTTGTGTCGCTGCGAACAGTTCGCGCATCGGGGTAAAGATACCCGTATAAGTTGCTGGGTTTGAGCGTGGCGTACGACCAATTGGGCTTTGGTCTATGTCGACACATTTGTCGAAGTGATCCAAACCTTCAACTTTTTCATAGGTGGCTGGTTTTAGTGTTGTCGCGCCATTAAGCGCGGTTGCCGCGAGTGGAAATAATGTACCGTTAATTAAAGTCGATTTCCCCGAGCCAGAGACACCTGTTACGCAGGTCATCACCCCTACAGGAATATTTAAAGTGACGTGATTAAGGTTATTGCCTTGTGCGCCGTGCAGCGTCAGTTGTTTTCCTTCTGTCGCTTGATGACGAATTGACGGTACTTTAATTGAACGCTTGCCAGTTAAGAATTGTCCCGTGATGGATTCTTCGCAAGCCATAATGTCTTCAGGTGTACCGGATGCAATGACTTGGCCGCCATGAACACCTGCACCAGGGCCGATATCAATCAGGTGGTCTGCAACACGAATAGCATCCTCATCGTGTTCGACAACAATCACTGTATTGCCTAGATCTCGTAGTCGCGTTAGCGTGCTGATTAGGCGCTCGTTATCCCGTTGATGGAGGCCGATAGAAGGTTCATCTAATATGTACATGACGCCCACTAAACCTGCACCGATTTGACTGGCGAGGCGAATACGTTGGGCTTCACCGCCGGATAATGAGTCTGCTTTGCGGTCGAGCGTTAAATAATCAAGACCTACGTTTACTAAGAAGCTCAAGCGATCACGTATTTCTTTTAAGATTTTTTCTGCAATGGCCCCTTTGGCCCCTTCAAGCTTCAATGTCTCGAAATAACTTAAGCATTCAGCAATCGGTTTTTTGACGATATCAGGCAGAGTTTCCGTGGCTATAAACACATTACGTGCAGCTCTATTCAAGCGCGTGCCATGACAAGTGGGACATGCTTGAGTGCTGATATATTGAGACAGATCTTCGCGAACACTGTCAGATTCTGTTTCGTGATAACGGCGATTGAGATTGGGCAATACGCCTTCGAATACATGTGAACGTGTCATTTTGTCACCACGTTCATTGATGTATACAAAGTCGATCTTGTCTTTGCCAGAACCGTTTAAAACAACATTTTGAAACTTTTCTGATATATCTTTGAATTTTGCATTGATATCGAATTCGTAAAAGTTGGCCAAAGCATTCAGTTGCTGGAAGTAGAAAATACTCCGACGTCCCCAGCCTCGAATAGCGCCTTCACCGAGGGTTAAATTCTCATCTTGAATGACGCGATCGGCATCGAAGACTTGATGCGTACCTAAGCCATCACACGTTTGGCAAGCGCCATTCGGGTTGTTAAACGAGAATAAGCGAGGCTCAAGTTCGGTAATGGCGTAGCCACATACTGGACAAGCGAATTTGCTTGAAAAGATGTGCTCATCGGTTTCATCATCCATATTAAGCACTTTGGCGATACCATCTGACAGCGATAAACACGTTTCAAAGGATTCCGCTAAGCGCAGCTGTAAATCAGGGCGTACCTTAAAGCGATCAACAACAACTTCAATGGTATGCTTTTTGTTTTTCTCTAACGTTGGTGCATCATCAAGATCCACGACGATGCCATCAATTCGAGCGCGTACAAAGCCTTTTGCCAGCAATTCGCTAATAGTATGAAGATGTTCACCTTTGCGATCCTTGATGATCGGCGCTAGCATCATCATCTTGCTTTCTTCTGGTAGCGAAAGCACTTTATCAACCATCTGGCTAATAGTTTGGGCTTCCAGCGGTTCGCCGTGATCTGGACAGCGTGGCTGGCCTGCACGAGCGAAGAGCAGACGAAGATAGTCATAAACTTCCGTGATCGTACCGACGGTCGAACGTGGGTTATGTGACGTGGACTTTTGTTCAATGGAGATCGCTGGAGATAAGCCTTCGATATGATCAATATCGGGCTTTTCCATCATGGACAAGAATTGACGTGCATAGGTTGATAATGACTCAACATAACGACGCTGTCCTTCGGCATACAGCGTGTCGAAGGCAAGGGACGATTTACCTGAACCAGAGAGCCCGGTAATCACCACCAGCTTGTCGCGAGGAATGTCCAAATCGATGTTTTTTAGATTGTGGGTCCGCGCACCGCGAAGGGTAATAGTGTCCATGTGTCTCCAAAATGTAATGCAACCAAGGAAAAAGTCATTCAAAATAGAATAACTGTCTATTTTTACAGTAGTTAAAATAGAGCTTCAACGGTATTTTTAGTAAAATCTTCGATCTTTCAACAATCACCCCTAAATACGCAAGTAGTAGCACCTATGGATGTCATTGAACGCCGCTCAGTTTTAGCCTTAGCAATGGTTTATCTATTCCGTATGCTTGGCCTGTTTCTTATTATGCCTGTCATCAGTGTGGCCGCGGATGGGCTAGACGGTTCCGATGCCGCGTTGATTGGTGCGGCGATCGGTATATACGGGTTTACCCAAGCCTCTTTACAGATCCCGATGGGGATGATGTCTGACAAGATCGGCCGTAAAAGAGTGATTATTTTGGGTCTAATGTTGTTTGCATTAGGGAGTATTATTTGTGCCAATGCTGATAGCATTGTAACACTGATTATCGGACGAGCGATTCAAGGTGCAGGAGCGATTGCCAGTACCTTGATGGCATTGCTCAGTGATGTAACGAAAGAGCAAAACCGCACGAAGGCCATGGCGATGGTGGGTATTAGTATTGGTGCGTCGTTTATGATTTCACTGATTCTTGGGCCTATTTTGTATCAGTGGGTCGGACTATCTGGTCTGTTTTATCTGTCTTTTGGGTTTTCTATTGTAGGTATGGCGTTAGTCCTTTGGGCAGTGCCTAATGTGACGCAGCATAGCTTTAGACGTGATACAACACCAAGTTTAGTGGCTCTAAAAGGCGTTTTAAAAGACAGCCAACTACGTTTTCTAAACGTCAGTATATTATTGCTGCACGGCAGTTTGACGGCGTTGTTTGTGGCAATACCAAGTTTGTTAATTCATCGCTATGGGTTAGCCTTAGGTCAGCACAGTATTTTGTATTTGCTCGTTATGGGCGGGGCTTTTATTTTGATGCTACCGTTAGTGATTGCGGCAGAGGGCAAAGGTAAAATGAAGCAAGTACTCACCCTTGTCATTGGTATTCTTGGTGCGACGACTTTATTGATGGAGTGGTCTGCACAACTATGGTTGTTTGCCGTGGCAGTGTGTTTGTTCTTTGTTGCATTTAATACGTTGGAAGCGACATTACCATCCGTGATCAGCAAGCTGGCTCCAGTCGGTTATCGTGGTACCGCAATGGGTGTGTTTTCAACGCATCAGTTTATGGGCGCATTCATTGGTGGAGCCGGTGGAGGCTGGTTGCTACAACACACATCGGTTACAGTGCTGTTTTCTGTCATCGGTGGTATTTGGTTAATGTGGGCAGTTGTGAGTGCCTTTCAACCTGCCCCAAAGCAAGTGGCAAGTATGGCTTTCAGTGTGGCGGCACAGACAGAGGACGATGTGCATCAGCTTAAAAAGCAATTAATGGCAATCCAAGGAGTGGAAGATATGCAGATTTTCACAGATGAGCAAACCGCTTATTTGAAAGTAGATAAAAAGCAGTTAGACAAAGCAGCGTTGCAACGTGTAGCGCCGCAAATTCAGCTATAAGAATTTACAGTTAAAGAATTGGAGTGACCTCATGGCACGTGGAATAAATAAAGTAATCTTGATCGGTAACGCAGGCAGCGACGCAGAAGTGCGTTTTATGCCCTCAGGTGCAGCGGTAGCAAATGTGAACCTTGCCACGTCTGAAAGCTGGCGTGATAAGCAAACGGGTCAAATGCAAGAGCGTACCGAATGGCATCGTGTGGCGTTCATGGATCGTGGCAACTTCCGTCTAGGTCAGATCGCTGGTGACTTTATCAAGAAAGGCTCGAAAGTATACGTAGAAGGCTCGTTGCGTACGCGTGAGTGGGAAAAAGACGGCATTAAGCGCTACACAACTGAAATCGTTGCGAATGAGATGCAATTGCTTGATGGACGTGCAGACGGTCAGCAAGGTGGTGGTTTTGGTGGTGGACAGCAAGCACCACAGCAAGGCGGTTACGGTGCACAACAAGCACCTCAACAAGGTGGCTATGGTGCGCCAGGTGGTTACGGCAATGCGCCACAGCAATCAGAACCACAGCAAGGCAGCTACGGTGCATCGCCAGCGCAGTCAGAGCCTCAGCAAGGTGGCGGTTACGGCCAGCCACAGCAAGCGCCAGCTCAGCCACAGTCATTTGGCAGCTGGGGTAATCAACCTCAACAAGCCCCTGCGCCAGCACCACAAAAAGCGCCTGAGCCAGCTAAGCCACAACAACCTGCGCCAAGCTTCGACGATTTTGACGATGATATCCCGTTCTGAATCAAGAGAGTAGAATCGCATTTGATCTGGAAAAGGCTGCACATTGTGCGGCCTTTTTCGTATCTAAAGAGGAAGCTCTTGTTATCTGTTTTACTCCTATGTATTTGATGGGTAGGTTTGAGATATTCCAAATACAACATGGAGGTAGTACATATGCTTGATCTAGACTTTGGGTTGATTCTTCACCATTTGACGCAGATGGGCGTGGCGTTTTTGCTTTCATTACCGATCGCATTTAATCGAGAACTTCACGATAGAGGTGCCGGATTGCGTACCTTTCCTCTTGTGACGATTGCATCGTGTTCATTTATGTTAGTGGGTATGAGTGTATATGAAGGGTCCGATGCAGAAGCTCGGGTGATGTATGCCGTTATTACTGGGATGGGGTTTATTGGTGGTGGTGCTATTTTTAAAAGTGGGGACTCCGTATCCGGCACAGCCACAGCGGCAGGCATCTGGAATACGGGAGCCATTGGTGTTTCGGTCGCCTATAGCCGATATGAAATCGCTATACTATTATCGGTCATTGGCTTTTTGATTTTCCAGTTTTCGGGCGCTCTAAAGAAGCGAGATGACACCGCAAATGATGGCTAAGCCTTTGCTATTAGTGGTTCTGAATAGATTGCTGTTATAATGAAGCCAACATTTTTAGCAGAACCTGCTTACCAAGAGTCGTAAGACATTGCTGGCAGAGATTACCCTACAGCTTGTATAGGGGCTCCTACGGGAGCCTTTCTTGTATCTAGCTGTCGTAAATGAATAGGGTGCAAAGTTTGAGGTGATCTATGCAAGAGGACGATGATTTCTCTTTGTTTGCGCAGGAAGTAAAGGGGATTCGCCCAATAAAAAAGACCGAGATATACCTTGGTAAAAAAAAGGGCGAAGTGGACTTTACGGAACGTCAGAAGGCCGCTTTGATTGCAAAGGTTGAAGACCGTAACCACTTGTCCAAAGATTATGTTGAGCGAGTTGATCCTGATGACATGCTTGAATATAAAAAAGACGGTGTGCAAGATGGCGTGTTTAAGCGCTTGCGTCAGGGTAAGTATGGTATTGATTCTCGCCTAGATTTGCATCGACGTACCGTAGAGCAAGCTCGTGTGGAAGTATACCAGTTTGTTGCGGACTGCATGCGGCATGATATTCGTGTGGCGATTATTGTTCACGGAAAAGGTGATCGAATACCAGACCCAAATGATCAGGCGACTATAAAAAGCTTTATTAACAAATGGTTGAGAGATCTCGACGATGTCATGGCGTTTCATACTGCACAGCGTCACCATGGTGGATTAGGCGCAGTGTATGTACTGTTCCGAAAAAGTGACAAAGCGCGCCTAGAAAACTGGGAGCGTCATCAAAAGCGTTAACATAGCAGAGCGCTATATCTCTGCCGACAAAATCACAATCTTGATATAATTCACACGCTTTATTGCTTGAGATTAAGGCGAATACACCCAATCTACGTAGTAATAGAAACGATTTTTACAGGGGTAATATATGACCATGAACAATGCACATCACCCAGCGTTTAAGGCTATTCGCAGTGAATTTATAGAAGCGTTAAATGTGACGGTACAGGAATACGAGCACAAGGAAACAGGTGCAAAGCATTTTCATATTGCCTCTGATAACGATGAAAACGTCTTTCTTGTCGGATTGAAAACCGTACCGACGGATTCATGTGGCGTGGCGCACATACTTGAGCATACGGTTCTGTGTGGTTCCGAGCGCTTCCCAGTGCGTGACCCGTTCTTTATGATGATTCGCCGCTCACTGAATACCTTCATGAACGCGTTTACGTCATCTGATTGGACGGCTTACCCATTTGCGAGTAAGAACAAGAAAGATTTCCGTAACTTACTCGATGTGTATCTAGATGCCGTATTTTTCTCACGTTTAGACCCATTGGACTTTTCACAAGAAGGCCATCGTTTAGAGTTCGCTGAGCCAACCAATCCTGATTCAGAACTGACGTACAAAGGCGTTGTATTCAATGAAATGAAGGGAGCGATGAGCTCGCCTACATCGGTGTTGTGGCAGGCCGTGACAAAGTATTTATGCCCAAGTAATACCTATCATTTTAACTCTGGTGGTGAGCCGACGGATATTCCAGATTTGTCATACGACGATTTAATGGCCTTCTACCGCAAACACTATCACCCATCTAATGCCGTTTTTATGACATTCGGTGATATTCCAGCAGAAGAGTTACAAGCTGAGTTTGAAACGAAGGTACTGAGCCGCTTTGAACGTTTAGACGACAAAGTCAGTGTGCCTAACGTAAAACGTTACTTCTCTCCTGTGCGAGTTGAAGAAGGTTACGCAACCGATGAGGCCAAAGAAGATGGTAGCCATGTGGTCGTAGGCTGGTTACTGGGTGAAAGCATCGATTTGGCGCAACAGTTCGAAGCAGAGCTGTTGTCCAGTGTGTTACTGGATAACTCTGCGTCACCATTGCGTCGCGCGCTGGAAAACTCTGAACTGGGTCAATCACCTTCGCCATTATGTGGTTTAGAAGACAGCAACAAAGAAATGAGCTTTATGTGTGGCTTGGAAGGCGTTAAGCGCGACAATGCCCCACAAGTGGAAGCATTAATTCTAAATACATTGGAAGACATCGCCGAAAATGGCATTGAGCAAGACATGGTCGATGCCATGCTGCACCAATTAGAGTTAAGTCAACGCGAGATTGGCGGAGACAGCTACCCATACGGTTTACAGCTGATCCTAAGTGCCCTGTCGACTGCGGTGCATGAAGGCGATGTGATTGCGCAGTTAGACTTAGATCCTGTGATCGAGAGTATGCGCGAAAAAGTGGCTGAAAAAGACTATATCCCAACACTCGTACGCGACTTGTTATTGTCTAACGCACATCGTATCACCTTAACGTTGAGCCCAGATGAAGCATTGGAAGCGCGCCGCAACCAAGCGGAGAAAGATCGTCTAAGTAAGATCAAAGCAGGCTTAAACGAAGCACAAAAGCAGCACATTGTTGAACGCAGTCAAGCGCTGAAAGAGCGCCAAGAGCAAGTTGATGACATGAGTATCTTGCCTAAAGTGGGGCTTGAAGATGTGCCTGCTCGCTTACCTGAGTATGAAAACGAACAAGTGACTGAAAGTTTGCCCATTACGTTTTATCCACAAGGTACGAACGGTCTGGTGTATCAGCAATTGGTGGCAGAGCTTCCAGCGTTAACCGAAGACGAAACCAAATACCTGCCGTTGTATGCTTATCTTGTGACAGAGTTAGGGGTAGGCGATCAAGATTACTTAGCGGTGCAATCACGCCAGGCACAAGTATGTGGTGGTTTAGGAGCATCTTCCTCTATTCGTACTGAGCTTATCGATAAACAGCGTGTGAGCGGCTACTTTGTTCTCAGCTCAAAAGCGTTAGTGCCAAATGCCAAAGCCATGACTGAATTAATGGCGCAAACTTTTAATGATGTGAGATTCGACGAAGAAGGACGAATTAAAGAGTTGATTTCCCAGCGCCGTGCGCGTCGTGAGCGTTCAATTACTGGGCAAGGCCATGCTCTGGCAATGAGTGCTGCCAGCAGTGGTATGTCAGGCCTCTCGGCACAACAAGAAGCGTGGGGAGGCATGAGCGGTATTCATGATGTGATTGCACTGGATGACTCATTGAAGAATGACTCAACTGCGATGTCGACGTTGCGTTCTGTGCTAGAGTCGATTCATAGCAAGTTAGCTGGCGCTGCGAAGCAAGTACTTTTAGTCGCAGAGCCTCATCATAAAGAGTCTTTGATGGCCCAAACATCGCCTGTTTGGCAAGCAGTGGCGAATCATGAGCAGCTGACGCACTTTTCTTTACCGGCCATTGATCAAACTGTGAAGCAAGCATGGGTGACTGCCACTCAGGTCAGCTTCTGTGCTAAGGCGTTTAAAGCTGTAGCGGGTGAGCATCCCGATGTGGCGCCGTTGACGGTTTTAGGCGGCTTCTTACGCAATGGATACCTACACCGAGCAATTCGAGAGCAAGGTGGTGCTTACGGTGGTGGTGCAACCTTTGATGGTAGCAGTGGCGCATTCCGCTTCTATTCATACCGTGACCCACGGTTGTTGGAAACATTGGCGGACTTTGACGCGTCGATTGACTGGTTACTTGGCAATGAACATTCACATGATGCCCTAGAAGAAGCTGTACTAGGTGTGATTGGCTCAATGGACAAACCGGGATCTCCTGCTGGTGAAGCACAAAGTGACTTCTTCTTGCAGCTGCATCGTCGTAGTCAAGCTTACCGTGAGGCGTTCCGAGCGGGTGTGCTTTCGGTAACGGTAGATGATCTTAAGCGTGTTGCTAAGCTTTACCTAACGAAAGAGAATGAAAGTATCGCTGTTGTGACAGCAAGCTCGAACAAGCAATTGCTCGACGATGCTGGCTTCGATATTTGTACTTTATAATCATAACGATAATTTAAACCTGAATGGACAGTTCAATGGATCAGTTTCATGACATACGCCCTTACAACGACGATGAGGTCGCCGGGGTGTTACAAAATTTAGTAAATACGCCAGACTTCATCGATACGATTGTCGGCTTCAAGTTTACTAAATGGCCGCAATGGACACGTGGTTTCTTAGCGTACGTCGTTAAGCATGTGTTGCAAAAGGAAGTGCGTAAAATCAATGATGTACGTGCTTTCCAGACGCAAGTGGCTGATTACATGGAACGCATGATTAAAACGACGACGAGCAATGTTGAATATCGCGGTGTCGACAAGTTGGCTAAGAACGAAGGCTATCTTTTCTTATCGAATCACCGCGATATTGCTATGGATCCAGCGTTTGTGAATTATGGTCTTTACCTAAATGGCCTCGACACCGTACGCATTGCGATTGGTGACAACTTGCTACGTCGTCCGTTTGTGTCTGACCTGATGCGTTTAAATAAGAGCTTTATCGTTAAACGTTCTGC
Source organism: Marinomonas gallaica (assembly GCF_001639745.1). Taxonomy (GTDB): domain Bacteria; phylum Pseudomonadota; class Gammaproteobacteria; order Pseudomonadales; family Marinomonadaceae; genus Marinomonas; species Marinomonas gallaica. Next base: position 17,191 of record NZ_LTAX01000034.1, on the reverse strand, counting down.
TAATGGTATTCGTGAAATGATGGCGGCGTTTGGCCAATTGTCTGATTACATCACCCATTCATTGACCAAAGAGCACTGCAATATTTGGATTGCTCAAAAAGAAGGCCGTGCCAAAGATGGGATAGATCAAACTGATCCAGCCATCATTAAAATGTTTTTTATGAGCCAGAAAAAACAGAAAATTGCCTTTCCAGACGCAATGCGAAATCTAAAAATTGTCCCCGTGTCGATATCCTACGAGTACGATCCTTGCGCCTTCGATAAGGCGCGAGAATTAAATGAGAAGTCGACAACAGGCTCTTACCAGAAAGCCGAATTTGAAGACATTGACAGTATTCGTAAGGGCATTGTTGGGCGTAAAGGTAAAGTCATCGTGACCTTTGGCGATGTGATTGACCATAACTGTGCGACGCCTGATGAAATGGTGGCAGAAGTGGACCGACAAATTGTAGGTAAGTATGCCATTCAGTCGACTAATGAGGCGGCTTTGAAAATGCTTAATGGTCAAGCGAGTGGTGACTCTGTATTTGATGAGTACATGGCAACGTGCCCAGACGTGTTACGTGAAACGGTGTTAAACATGTATGCCAACCCACTGATTCAAAAGCAAGAGCGTGGCCTACTTTAGGCTGGAATAAATACGGAGTAAGCGCTTCATGAAACCTAGGAATTCGCTACGGGCTCTGATTGGCTCGTTATTGTTTACCCTATGCTATGCGGTCTTAACAGGCTTTACGGGGGTTTTGGCGCCGTTGATTGGCTTTATATTGCCACCGAGTTGGCGCCAGCCAATGCTAAATATTCATAACCACTCACTGTTGTTTTTATTTCGAGTGCTCTGTGGTGTCAAAGTAGACATTATTGGTCGTGAAAACCTACCTGGTAAAGATTGCCCTGTTGTTCTAACGGCGAACCATCAAAGTGAGTGGGAGACCTACTTACTGCAGGTATTGAAAACGCCGATCTCGACGGTTCTGAAGAAAGAGCTACTCTCGATTCCGTTCTTTGGTTGGGGATTGCGATTGGTACAGCCGATCGCCATTGATCGCTCGAAGCGAGCTGGAGCCTTGAAGCAAATCTTGAAGCAAGGTAAAGATCGTTTGCAAGCAGGCCGCTCGGTGCTTATTTTCCCTGAAGGGACTCGTACTATGCCGGGGAAAGAGCGTGACTTTAACAAGGGCGCCGCTATGCTTGCTGCCTCTTCAAAAAGACCTATTTTACCCATCGTACACAATGCAGGTCATGCTTGGCCTGGACGAACGTGGCGTCGATACCCTGGTACGATTACGGTAGTGGTTGGGCCGCTGATTGAAGTTGAAGGCAAAGATACCAACCAAATTCACGAAGAGATGGAGCACTGGATGCGCGATACAATGCGTAAACATCCATAGCTGCTGTGTTCAAGACATAAAAAAACCGCTCAATGAGCGGTTTTTTTATGTCTTGAACTGCTGCAATTAGCCTTCGTATTTTTTGAAGACTAAGCTGGCATTGGTTCCACCGAAGCCAAAGCTGTTAGACATTACGTAGTTTAACTCAACGTCGTCTTGACGAGTAAGCGCAACTGGAATGTCACCCGCTTCAGGATCTAGTTCCGTGATGTTTGCAGACGCCGTGATGAATTTGTTTTCCATCATTAGCAAGCTATAGATAGCTTCGTGAACGCCGGCAGCACCGAGAGAGTGACCAGATAGAGACTTAGTGGAGCTGATGGTTGGGATTTCAGAACCAAACGTTTCGCGAACCGCTTGTAGCTCTTTCATATCACCAGCAGGCGTGCTCGTGCCATGAGTGTTGATGTAGTCAATTTTGCCATCAATAGTGCTCATCGCCATTTGCATACAACGAACCGCACCTTCACCAGACGGTGCTACCATGTCATAGCCGTCAGATGTTGCACCGTAGCCTACCACTTCAGCGTAGATCTTAGCGCCACGGGCTTTAGCGTGTTCAAGCTCTTCAAGAACAAGAATACCGCCGCCGCCAGCAATAACGAAGCCATCACGTTTAGCATCGTAGGCACGAGATGCTTGATCTGGCGTATCGTTGTACTTAGAAGACAGTGCACCCATTGCATCGAACATGCACGTTTGCGTCCAGCTCTCTTCTTCGCCGCCACCTGCGAATACAACGTCTTGCTTACCTAGTTGGATAAGCTCCATTGCATTACCGATACAGTGTGCACTGGTTGAACATGCAGACGTAATGGAGTAGTTCACGCCTTTGATCTTGAACGGTGTCGCAAGACAAGCAGACACAGTGCTGCCCATGGTTTGCGTAACACGGTAAGGACCTACACGTTTAACACCTTTTTCGCGTAGTGTATCAGCAGATTCGACTAGATTTCGAGCCGATGCGCCGCCTGAGCCAGCGATCAAACCTGTACGAATGTTAGAAACTTGGTCTTCAGCTAGGCCTGAGTCAGCAATCGCTTGCTGCATGGAAACGTAAGCGTAAGTCGCTGCGTCCCCCATGAAACGACGAACTTTACGATCAATTTCAGTATCGTCTAGATCAATACGACCACATACATGGCTGCGAAAGCCTTTTTCCTTGTAGTCTTCTGCGAAACGAATGCCTGAACGGCCTTCTTGCAGTGACTCAAGAACGGATTGTTTGTCATTGCCTAGGCAGCTAACAATGCCTAGACCAGTTACAACTACACGACGCATAACTAATGTGCCTCTTATACTCTTAATCTTTTAGAAGTTTTCTGTTGATGTAAACAAGCCTACACGTAGGTCTTTAGCCGTGTAAATCTCACGACCGTCAACAGATACACTTCCGTCAGCAATGCCCATTACAAGCTTGCGTTCGATCACGCGCTTCAGGTCAATACGGAACGTTACTTTCTTAGCGGTTGGCAAGATTTGTCCAGTGAATTTCACTTCACCAGAACCCAATGCACGGCCACGTCCTTTGTTACCTTTCCAGCCAAGGAAGAAGCCAACAAGCTGCCACATAGCATCCAGACCTAAACAGCCTGGCATCACAGGGTCACCTGGGAAATGGCAGTCGAAGAACCAAAGGTCAGGAGTGATATCCAATTCAGCAATGATCTCACCTTTTCCGAACGCACCGCCTTCGGTAGAGATGTTGGTGATTCGGTCTATCATTAGCATGTTGCCGACAGGAAGCTGAGCATTACCTTCGCCAAACATTTCGCCGTTGCCGCACTTTAGAAGTTCGTCTTTTTCAAACGATGAAGCTGTAGTCATTATAGTCCTATTTCCACCACTCCTTGTTTACCTAAGCAAAGTAATAGAGCGTGTGGTCCAGTTAGCAGTATGAAAATCCATGAGATTATATCGGTTCAGGGAAGTAATATGAATGTTTGTGCGGAAAAAAACCAATTGTGAGTCGGTAAAAGTACGTTTTTTTTGTCTATTTACGTAACAAAAAGACAAAATTTACATGGGTGGCTGTATGTGGATAGCATATTGCTCTTGTCCGCGAGACTGAAAAATACGGATGTTTGTACAAAATGGGAGCAAATATGAGCACGATCACCTATCAACAAAAATTAGTATCAGTGGCAGAGACCACATTATCGATTCATTTGCGCTTGCTCGAAAACCCCTCCCAAGCTTTACATTTTCTTCATGGTAATGGCTTTGCGGTACGCAGCTATGACGCTTTGTTAGAAGGCATTGCAGAGTTGGAGGATCTCATGCTGCAGGATGCGGCGGGTCATGGTTTATCTCCTGCAGGTGATCGATTTGCGGGATGGGAAGAGTCTTCATATCGCTTTTATCGGGCGTTAATAGAGCAGAAACAGATTCAGCAATGGAAAGATTTAGTCGGCGTGGGTCATAGCTTTGGGGGGTGTATGACGCTACTCATGAATCATCGTGAACCGCAGCTATTTAAGCAAATGGTCCTGTTGGATCCGGCTTGGTATCCACCAGAAATGATTGCGCAATTGAACGATATGAATGAGCAGGATAAACGCTCAAAGTTGCTTCTGGTTCGACAAACCGAGCGTCGGCGAACGCTGTGGCGTGATACACAGGAAGTACTGAGCCGTCTGCGAGGTCGAGGGACGTTTGCGGGGTGGCAAGATCGGTGTTTACAGGATTATGTGACGTATTCAACGCATGAAAACAAGGAAGGTTTTCGACAATTAAATTGTCCACCATGGCTTGAAGCCGCTGTATTTGGTAGCTCTCCTAGTATGTTATGGCAAGCGATAGCGCAGCTTGAGACACCAACATATGTGATTTGGGGGACGGATACGCATGAAATGTTTCAAGCATCCTATCGCTTAGCGCAAACAATGAACTCAAATCTACGATTTATTGAAGTGCAAGGTGACCATTGTTTTATGATGCAGCAGCCGGAGCAAACCGCACGCTTGGTGCGTGCGGTGATTGATCATAACGGTGAAACCATTGATGCGTTAAAACGCTCGGGGTTTGTACTTAGGTGCGACGATTTACCGCCGCATTGGCTAAGTTAATCAGGGCTTGCTTATAAGGTGAATCAGGTAAAATGCTGATTGCAGAAATAGCGAGGTCAGATTGTTTTCTGGCTTCAGCCTCTGTGTATTCGATCGCGCCACAATCACGTACATCGGCAAGAATAGTCTCTAGATTTTCTAGGCCGCCGGTCTCTATGGCGGATCGTACGCGTTGTTTGGTCTCCTCAGTTCCATGCTTCATGGTAAAGATCAGCGGTAAGGTCGGTTTTCCTTCTGCTAGATCGTCGCCCACACTCTTGCCCATTTCTTCTGCTGTGGAAGTGTAGTCCATAACGTCATCGATGAGCTGGAATGCAGTTCCAACATACATACCATACTGGCGTAGCGCTTCTTGGTAGACGTCGCTGGCTTCGGCCACCACAGCGCCACATAAGGCAGCACCTTCAAACAGTTTTGCTGTTTTGTATTGGATGACTTTGATGTAGCTTTCTTCGGTAGTATCTGGGTCGCCGCAGTTGATTAGCTGCTGAACTTCACCTTCCGAGATGATGTTGGTAGTACCAGATAGGATTTCCATACATTGGAAACTGCCTACGTCGACCATGATTTGAAACGCTCGAGTATATAGAAAATCTCCTACCAAGACGCTGGGCGCATTGCCCCATTCTTCATTGGCGGTTTTTTTGCCGCGGCGCATATCGGATTCGTCAACCACGTCATCATGTAGCAATGTAGCGGTGTGAATGAACTCGATAATAGAGGCCATTTTCACGGCATTGCTCAAAGAGGTTTCACTAAGACCGTTAGCAGATTGTGCAGCACGGGCTGACAGTAACACCATTAGCGGGCGCAAACGCTTGCCGCCATTACTAATGATATAGTAACCAATTTGCTCGATGAGAGGGATCTCGCTCTTAAGTTGCGAAACAATGTAGTCATTTACTTGACCGAATTCATCGGCCACCACGTCATGAATATTAGTAGGTTGCATGGAACTTCCGAAGCTAAAATATAGTCAAGCCGAACAGCAAGAGGCGTCAATGCTAGGTAAGCTCCTACAGCGGGTCAACCCAAAACAGTAAAAATACTGATCGGAAGGTGAATTGGCTTGTTTTTGTTGGTTCTCTTTTGTACAATTCGGCGTCCGATTTGCCCACACTTTTGCTCCCTATCATATGGTGAAATGTAAGCCCTTGAAGGGTATATGTTTGTAAGCCACTAGAAGTAGGTCAAATACAATCCAGTAGCCGGGCAAATTCATTTGGAGAGAGATAATGTTTGCAGTGATCAAAACAGGCGGTAAGCAATACCGTGTACAAGAAGGTCAAACTCTTAAAGTTGAGAAACTAGCTGTTGAAGCCGGTTCTGCAATCGACTTTAACGAAGTTCTTCTTGTAAGCAACGGCGACGACGTAAAAGTTGGCGCGCCAGTTGTTGAAGGCGTGAAAGTGACAGCTGAAGTTGTTGCACACGGCCGTGGCGACAAAGTTAAAATCTTGAAATTCCGTCGTCGTAAGCACTCTATGAAACGCCAAGGTCACCGTCAGTGGTTCACAGAAGTGAAAATCACTGGTATTAACTAATTAAGCGTTTAAAGATTTAATATTTAGGAGTAAATCATGGCTCATAAGAAAGCTGGTGGTAGTACTAAAAACGGTCGCGACAGTCAGTCGAAACGCTTAGGTGTTAAACGTTTCGGCGGTCAGGTTGTGATCCCAGGTAATATTCTTGTTCGTCAACGTGGTACTGAATTCCACGCAGGCGAAGGCGTTCGTGTTGGTAAAGACCACACTTTGTTCGCTGTTGCTGAAGGTCAAGTGAAATTCGAAGTGAAAGGTAAATTCAAGCGTCGCACAGTTTCTGTTGTGTCTGCTGCCTAATCGCATCGCGAATCACTAAAAAAGAGCTCCGCAGCGCGGGGCTTTTTTTTTGGAAAAATTCTATAATCAGGGCGGTTGAACTCTGATAACGCACCTAAGAGGTGATTTTGTGAAATTTGTTGATGAAGCCACGATTTATGTTCGCGCAGGTAAAGGTGGTAACGGTGCTTTAAGCTTTTGGCGAGAAAAGTTCGTCGCCAAAGGTGGCCCAGACGGTGGCGATGGTGGTGACGGCGGCAGTGTGATGTTGGTGGCCGACGAGTCATTGAATACACTGATCGATTTCCGTTTTACCAAAAAATACATTGCTGAAAATGGTCAAGGTGGCCAAGGCCGCGATATGACTGGCTCTAAAGCGCCGGATCTTGAGATCAAAGTGCCGGTTGGTACAACGGTTATTGATGAAGATACTGGTGAGACGCTAGGCGATTTAGTGCAAATTGGTCAGCGCTTGAAAGTGGCGCAAGGTGGCCATAAAGGTTTGGGGAATACTCGCTTTAAATCGAGTACAAACCGTGCGCCGCGTCAAACGACGAAAGGGACGGTGGGTGAAGAGCGTAACCTCAAGTTAGAGATGAAAGTCTTGGCAGACGTGGGGCTGTTGGGGCTGCCGAATGCGGGTAAGTCTACCTTCATCCGTTCAGTGTCATCGGCTAAGCCAAAGGTGGCGGATTATCCGTTTACTACGCTGGTGCCAAACCTTGGTGTGGTAAAAGTTAAGAAGCATCAAAGCTTCGTAATTGCCGATATTCCAGGAATCATTGAAGGTGCGGCAGAAGGTGCGGGTTTAGGGATTCGATTCTTAAAGCACTTGGTGCGTAACCGTATTCTTTTGCATATCGTTGATATGGCGCCTTGGGACGACGTGACACCTGCGCAAGCGGCTCAGATTGCGGTGAATGAACTGCATGAATTCTCGCCTGCATTGGCGGAGAAACGTGAGCGCTGGCTGGTTCTGAACAAGCTTGATATGGTGCCAGAAAGTGAGCGTGAGGAACGCTGTCAAAGTGTGATCGACGCATTGAACTGGGAAGGTAAAACGTACCGTATCTCAGCGATTTCCGGTGAAGGGACTGAGGTTCTGTGTCTTGATCTGATGACCGCGCTAGACGAAAAACGTGAACTGTTAGCCGAAGATGACAATGCTCGAGCTGAAGAGCGCGCAATTCGTGAATTGATTGATGAAGAAGGTCGCGATCGCATTCGTCTACTTCGTAAGAATCGCCGTAATGGCTCGGACGACGATGACTTTGATGAAGACGATTACGATGTGGACGTTGAATACGTTCGATAAACTTTTAGTGAGATAAGCTGTAGATGGACATGAGAGAGAAGATTGCATCCGCTCAACGAGTGGTTGTAAAAATAGGTAGCGCTTTATTGACTAACGATGGTCAAGGGCTAGATGTCGGCAATATTGGGCTTTGGGTTGCGCAGATTGCACAACTGCGAGCTCAGGGTAAAGAGGTAGTATTAGTCTCTTCCGGCTCCATTGCGGCAGGCATGAAACGCCTAGGCTTCTCTTCACGACCGACACAAGTAAACGAATTGCAAGCCGCTGCCGCGGTAGGGCAGATGGAGCTAGTAGGCGTTTACGAATCTCATTTTGAAGTGCATGGTCTGTGTACCGCGCAAATTTTGCTGACACACGACGACTTATCCAACCGTCGCCGATACTTAAACGCCCGATCTTCGCTGCGAACGCTGTTAAAGCTTGGCGCTGTACCCATAGTTAATGAGAATGACACCGTTGTAACCGACGAGATCCGTTTTGGTGATAACGATACCTTAGGGGCGTTGGTTGCTAACTTGGTTGAGGCGGATGTATTGATTATTTTGACGGATCAGCAAGGGTTGTTTGATAAAAACCCTCGTGATCATAAAGATGCAACATTAATACAGCATGCTTCAGCAAGCGATGACACTCTGGACGCTATGGCGAGCGGTGGTGCTGGCGTTTTGGGTACGGGGGGGATGCTGACGAAAGTTCGTGCAGCGCGCTTAGCGGCGCGCTCAGGCGCTCACACAGTGATTGCATCCGGTCGTGAGGGGAGTGTTATTTTGCGAGTCGCAAATGGCGAGAATCTAGGGACATGGTTGCAACCTGAGCATGGTCGTTCGGCTTCTCGTAAGCAATGGCTGGCAGGACATCTTAAGAGTCGCGGCACTTTGATTATTGATGATGGTGCGGTACGTGCTTTGCGTCAATCTGGCACCAGTTTACTTCCGGTTGGTATTAAAGACGCCGAAGGAACGTTCTCGCGAGGCGATATGGTGATCTGTGTGGATCAGCTTGGAAATATCGTAGCGCGTGGTTTGGTGAACTACAGTATTGCTGAAACACTTAAGTTGTTAGGTAAACCATCCAGCGAGCGTTATGCCATTTTAGGCTATGAGGGCGAGCCAGAGTTGATTCATCGCGATGACCTAGTGATTATTTAGAGGAAGCGGTTGCATGGCAAAACCTGGGAAAATTGGCTTAGAGCGCATGTTGGATGCTACGCGTTACTCTTATCAAGGACTGCGTGCTCAGTGGCGTTATGAGGCGTCGTTTCGTCAAGAGGTGTGGCTATTTTTGGTGGCTCTGCCGTTGGCGTTGTGGTTTGGAGATTCAGCCCTAGAGAAAGCGTTGATGATTTTTTCAGTCGGTATTGTTTTAGTAGTGGAAACCATTAACTCGAGTATTGAGGCGATTGTTGACCGCATCAGTGATGAAAAGCATGAATTATCAGGTCGTGCGAAAGATTTAGGCTCAGCGGCCGTCATGTTAAGTTTGAGTTTAGCGGGAGTGGTTTGGTTGTTCTTGCTGTTTAACTAGTAGAGCCGAAGCGTGTAAAGACTAGACATAAAAAAACCGGCTCACGCCGGTTTTTTTATGGGATTAGGCCAATGCTTTGATTTTAGCATTCAAGCGGCTCTTATGGCGAGCTGCTTTGTTTTTGTGATATAGGCCTTTGTCAGCTGCTTTGTCTAGTTTAGACGCTGCAACAGAGTATGCTGCTTGAGCTTCTTCTTGATTTCCTGCTTCAATAGCTGCATCTACTTTTTTCAAGTATGTGCGCACCATAGAGCGCAGGCTACCGTTGTGAGCGCGACGCTTGATCGCCTGGCGCGCACGTTTTTTTGAACCGGCGGAGTTTGCCACAGTCTGGCTCCTTCAATCTTCTATAATTAAAACGATACAACGGGCTGTTGAGTCGCTTGTGAATGTCAAGTTTAAACTTGAAAATCTCGCGGCGGATTTTACCAGTTTTTGGCTTTGCTACAACCCCAAACACACATTATTACTCGTGAAAAGTATATTTTTTGGCTGTTTGGTCACCAGCTAAATGCTATTCTTGGGCAAATTTTCAGGCAGAACATGATCTTATGTCGAACACGCCATCGGTTAAAAGTCGATCACTATTACGTTCCGGGTTACTGGTTTCTATTTGTACATTTCTTTCTCGCATCCTTGGGCTGGCTCGTGATGCCTCATTGGCTTATGTATTAGGTGCCAGTGCAGGTGCCGATGCCTTTTATGTGGCCTTTAAAATCCCGAACTTTTTTCGTCGTTTATTTGCGGAAGGCGCGTTTGCTCAAGCGTTTGTCCCTGTGTTAAGCGATTATCGCGTTAACGAAGGGCACGATGCTGTGCGTGAGCTCATTGCGGCGGTGACAGGGTCGTTGACCTTGGTGTTGCTGGCAATGACGGCCATCTTCATGGTGGCATCTCCTTGGGTTGTGTATGTGTTTGCGCCAGGTTTTTCGGATAATCCGGGGCAGCTGGCGTTGGCGTCGACGTTGTTGACCGTGACTTTTCCATATTTGCTATTTATATCACTCACCGCATTGGCGGGCGGGATACTAAACGCCCACGGTGAATACGGTGTGCCGGCCATTACGCCTATCTTTTTAAATATTTCATTGTTGGTAGCAACATTAGGTTTTGCCAGCAGTGCCAGCCAAGCAGAGTTGAGTATTGCTTGGGGGGTGTTTGCTGCCGGTGTTGTGCAGCTGTTGTTTCAAGTGCCTTTTTTAGCTCGGTTAAAATTGTTGCCGCGCCCAAAAGTGGGGTTTGCTCATCCTGGCGTGAAGCGTATTTTGTTATTAATGGGGCCAGCGTTGTTTGGTGTGTCAGTTGGTCAGATTAATTTATTACTAGATACGGTGCTGGCGTCATTGCTTGAAACGGGCAGTATCACTTGGCTTTATCTGTCGGATCGTTTGTATGAATTACCGTTAGGTATTTTTGCGATTGCCATCAGTACCGTTATTTTGCCGTCACTGTCGCGTAGTTTTTCGAGCGAGCGCAGCGCGCATTTCGCGAACACCTTGGATTGGGGGTTGCGTTTACTGTTATTGATTTCGGTCCCTTCGGCGTTGGCTCTGTGTATTTTAGCTAAGCCTATTATTGCGACGGTTTTCTATCGTGGTGAGTTAACGGCTCATGACGTCGATATGGCAGCGATGAGTTTGCAGGCCTATTCGTTGGGATTGGTCTTTATGATGTTGATTAAAGTATTGGCGCCGGGGTATTACGCACGCCAAGATACAAAAACACCGGTTAAAATTGGGGTTATCGCGATGATTGCCAATATGGTGTTTAACGTAATATTGGTTTGGCCTCTAGGGCACGTGGGCTTGGCTCTAGCGACAAGTTTATCAGCAGGGTTGAATGCATTGCTGCTTTGGATTGGATTGCACCGTGATGGTTGCCACCGTTTTTCACGAAATTGGTGGTTAATACTTCGAGTTTTATTGCTTGGTTCGAGCTTGTTACTGGCTTGGTTGTGGTATTACCAGAGTTTGAATGTTGCTTGGACGGACATTTCCAGTTGGCAGCGTATTCGGCATATGGCGATCGTAGTGGTCGTTGGTGTGCTGCTTTATGGTGTGGGTTTGCTGGCGGCGGGTCTAAGAATGCGTCATTTGCGCGCGCAAGATTAAGTTGCGGGTGTGTTGCTCCCTACCTTTGCGGGGGGGAGTACTATATAATCGCGGTTATTTTTTCAGCGGCTAATTGAGTTTTTGCCGGTACGAGGTGATATGGAACTGGTTCGGGGTATTCACAATCTCCAAGACGCGCAACGTAATGGTGTGCTGACAATTGGTAATTTTGATGGCGTACATCTTGGGCATCAGGCGATCCTTAACCGAGTTAAGTCATTAGCTGAGCACTATCGGGCGCCGTCGGGCATTATGATCTTTGAGCCGCAGCCGCGCGAGTTTTTTGCGCCCCAAGATGCGCCTGGTCGTTTGTCTCGCTTGCGCGATAAAGTGGCATTATTATCGAAGCATGATATCGATTATGTTCTTTGCATGCCGTTTAATACGCGACTACGGACATTAGATGCGCACGCTTTCTGCCAGCAAATATTGCATGACGGTTTAGCGGTTAAGCATTTGGTGGTCGGTGATGACTTCCGCTTTGGATGTGACCGTCAAGGCAACTTTGAATACTTAGAAGCGTTTGGCGCCCAGCATGGGTTTGATGTTGAGAATACGTCGTCCATTTTAAATGGGGAAGGTTTGCGTATCAGTAGCTCCTTGGTGCGACAACAATTAAACCAAGGTGATATGGTGTCAGCACAGGCGATGTTAGGTCACCCAATTACCATGCGTGGCCGAGTGGTTGGCGGCCAACAGTTGGCACGCCGTTTAGGCTTCCCAACCGCTAATATCTTTTTGAAAGGCGTTACCCCTGCTTTGTCTGGGGTGTACGCAGTGACCGTTCCAGTGGATGGGAAGGAATACTCGGGTGTGGCAAACATCGGAGTTCGGCCAACAGTAGATGGCAAAACGCCAATACTTGAGGTGCACTTATTTAATTTTAGTGGCGATGTGTACACCCAATATTTAGAGGTGACATTCCGCCAGTTTATTCGTCCTGAGCGCAAAATGAATGGCTTGGACGAATTGGAAAAACAAATTCAATGTGACAAAGAAGAGGCGCTTCGCTTCTTCTCCAATCAGTGACCGATGATCTTTGAGGATAAATCGAATAACCATGAGTGATTATAAACCAACGCTGAATTTGCCAGAAACCGCATTCCCTATGCGTGGTGATCTAGCAAAACGTGAGCCTGCGATGTTGCAACGCTGGCAAGATATGGATCTTTACAACAAAGTACGTGAAGTGAGTAAAGGACGTAAGTCTTTTATTCTTCATGACGGCCCTCCATACGCCAACGGTAGCATTCACATTGGTCACGCGGTTAACAAAATCCTCAAAGACATTATTGTTAAATCTAAAACCGTTAGTGGATACGATGCACCGTACATTCCTGGTTGGGACTGTCATGGCTTGCCGATCGAGCACAAAGTTGAGCAGATGATCGGTAAAGCGGGCGATAAAGTATCGTTCAAAGATTTCCGCGCAAAGTGTCGTGAGTACGCTTACACGCAAGTGGAAGAGCAGAAGAAAGACTTCATCCGTCTGGGTGTGATGGGCGACTGGGAAAATCCTTACCTAACGATGAACTTCGTTACCGAAGCGAACATCGTGCGCGCATTGGGTAAAATCGCTGAAAACGGCCATCTAGTAAAAGGCTTCAAGCCTGTTTACTGGAGTGTTGTGGGTGGTTCGGCACTGGCCGAAGCGGAAGTGGAATATCAAGATAAAACGTCTTTGTCTTTAGATGTGCGTTATGCACCACAAGACGAAGCCGCGTTTTTAGGTAAGTTCTCTGATGTCGAAGGTGAGGGCAAAGTGTCGGTTGTCATTTGGACCACCACGCCTTGGACGCTGCCTGCCAGCCAAGCGGTATCGATCCATCCAGAATTCAACTACGCATTGGTCGAAGTGGATATGGGGGCGGGTAAAGAGCGTCTTGTATTTGCTGAAGATATGGTCGAAGGCATCATGCAGCGTTACGGTCACGAAGCGTATCGTATCGTTGGTCGTGCCGTAGGCGCAGATCTAGGTGGCTTGGTGCTTAATCATCCATTTATGGAACGTGATATCCCTGTTTTGCTAGGCGAGCACGTGACTGCGGACGCCGGTACGGGTTGTGTGCACACCGCCCCCGACCATGGCGTTGACGACTTTAACGTGGGTCGCGCAAATGGTATCGGTACCATTAACCTAGTCCAAGACAATGGTGTTTACTCTGATGCGGCGGGTGAATTCGCGGGTTTGCACGTTTACAAAGTAGACGATGCTGTATTGGAAGCCTTAGGTCGTAACGATGCGCTGGTATTCCAATCGAAAATTTTCCACAGCTACCCACATTGCTGGCGTACCAAAACACCTTTGATCTTCCGTGCGACGCCGCAATGGTTTATCAGCATGGATGAGAAGGGCTTACTGGATGATGCTAAAGCCGCTGTGAAAGGTGTTAAATGGACGCCTTCATGGGGTCAAAACCGTATGGAAGGGATGTTGAACAATAGCCCAGACTGGTGTGTATCACGTCAGCGTACGTGGGGTGTGCCAATTGCACTGTTCATCAACAAAGAAACACAAGAGCTTCACCCAGAAACGCCTCGTCTTATCGAAGAAGTCGCACAACGTATCGAAAAAGAAGGTATGGATGCGTGGTTCGAGATGGATGCTGCAGAACTGTTGGGTGAGGAAGCTGACAAATACAGCAAAGTTTCCGATACGCTAGACGTATGGTTCGACTCAGGTGTGACACATTACTCAGTCATTGATCAGCGCGACGAGCTAAGCTTCCCAGCAGATTTATACTTAGAAGGTTCGGATCAGCATCGCGGTTGGTTCCAGTCGTCGTTGAAAACCTCGATCGCCATCCGTGGCGTGCCACCGTATAAAGGTGTCTTAACACACGGTTTCACCGTTGATGGTGATGGCCGCAAGATGTCGAAGTCGCTGGGTAACGTGGTCTCGCCTCAGAAAGTAATGCAGACATTGGGAGCAGACATCATTCGTCTTTGGGTCGCTGCAACCGATTACACGGGTGAAATGACCGTTTCTGACGAGATTCTAAAACGTGTTGCAGACGGCTATCGCCGTATCCGTAATACAGCGCGCTTCATGTTGGCGAACCTGACTGGATTTGATCCGGCAAAAGATTTAGTGGCGCCTGAGAACATGATTGCACTGGACCGTTGGATCGTGGACCGTGCAGCTCAATTGCAGAAAGAGATCGACGAAGCGTATAACGAGTATCAGTTCCTTGCTGTGGTGCAGAAGATTCAAAATTTCTGTTCATTGGATTTGGGTGGTTTCTATCTAGATGTCATCAAAGATCGTCAGTACACCACACAAGAAGACAGCTTGGCGCGTCGTTCTGCGCAAACGGCGTTGTACCATATTGCCGAAGCGTTCACTCGTTGGATTGCCCCGATTTTGAGCTTCACCGCCGATGAAATCTGGCAAGAATTACCAGGCGAGCATTCAGAATCTGTATTCCTAGATACCTGGTATGAAGGCTTATTTGAACTGAGCGGTGATGAAGCGCTGGGTCGCCATTTCTGGAAGCAAGTATTGGATGTCAAAATGGCCACCAATAAAGTGCTTGAGGCGGTGCGTAAGGAAGGCAAGATTAAGGCGAGCCTAAGTGCTGAGATTACACTTTACTGCGACGCTGAGTTGCAAGCGACACTATCGAAGTTGGGTGATGAGCTGCGTTTCGTCTTGATTTCTTCTGAAGCGAACGTTGCATCTTTGGCTGATGCGCCTGCAGATGCGGCAGAAACAGAGCTTGCTGGCTTGAAAGTAGCTGTATTGGTGAGCGAAAAAGAGAAATGTGTTCGTTGCTGGCATCACCGTGAAGAAGTGGGCAAGCGCGAGTCTCATCCTGAGCTATGTGATCGTTGTATCTCGAACCTGCCGGAAGGCGAGGGCGAGCAGCGCCATTTCGCGTAATGATGATGCGAACGAGCATACAAAGAGTCCAGCGCTGGTGGGCGCTGGCAATTGCTGTTTTTGCCTTGGATTGGGTGACCAAACAAGGCATTGAGGCAAACTTATACTATGGGCAGGAGATTCCTCTTCTGCCTTTCTTTGACTTAACGTTGCGTTACAACACCGGTGCTGCATTCAGCTTTTTGGCTGAAGCGGGCGGATGGCAGCGTTGGTTCTTTTCTTTGATTGCGATGGCTGTCGTCATAGGCATCAGTTGGCGACTGTCAAAAATCGGTCACACTCATAAGCTAGAAGCGTTGTCATTAACGCTGATTATGTCGGGCGCTATTGGCAACCTGCATGATCGTTTGTCTTATGGACATGTTATCGATTTTATTCAAGTCCATTGGCAATCCACTTGGTATTTTCCAGCGTTTAACATTGCTGACAGTGCGATCACTGTGGGAGTGGTTTTAATGTTGGCAGAGGGGTTGTTTCAGAAAAAACCCAAGGGTAAACAGAATGACGATTAATGAACAAAGCCGAATTACGTTACATTTTGAATTGGCTTTGGCGGATGGCCAGTTAGTTGATTCCAATTTTGACGGTGCGCCTGCACAGTTTGTTTACGGTGACGGCAGCTTATTGCCTGAGTTTGAAGCCGTATTGATTGGAATGTCAGCGGGTGATGAGGCAAGCTTTTCTATGGCGCCAGAAAAAGCCTTTGGCGCCCATAACCCGAGTAATGTGCAAACGATGGCTCGCAGCCAGTTTGGCATAGACATTGAAGAAGGTATGGTTGTATCGTTCGCTGATCAGGCGAAAAACGAATTACCTGGTGTCATAAAGAGCATTGGTGAGCAGCAGGTGGAAGTTGATTTTAATCACCCGTTGGCCGGTCATACTCTGATTTACCGTGTCAAAATTGTTGCGGTAGAGGAGGCCTAATGTCATTCGCTATTCATCTTGCGAATCCCCGAGGCTTTTGTGCTGGTGTGGATCGAGCTATCGAAATCGTTAAACGTTGTTTGGATATTTTTGAAGCGCCCATCTATGTTCGTCATGAAGTGGTGCATAACAAATTTGTCGTAGAGTCATTAAAAGAGCGCGGTGCCGTCTTTGTTGACGAATTAGACCAAGTTCCTGATGACCAGATTGTGATCTTTAGTGCGCATGGCGTATCGCAAGCGGTACGTAATGAAGCGGATCGTCGTGGCTTAAAAGTGTTTGATGCAACTTGTCCGTTAGTGACTAAAGTGCATATGGAAGTTGTGCGCTATTCACGAGACGGTATGGAGTGTGTATTGATTGGTCATGATGGTCACCCTGAAGTAGAAGGGACCATGGGCCAATACGATTCAAGCAAAGGCGGTGCTATTTACCTAGTTGAGCAGCCAGAAGATGTAGCCAGTCTAAAAGTGAACGATCCTAGTCGACTCGCTTTCGTAACTCAGACAACATTATCAATGGATGATACGTCCATTGTGATTGATGCACTGCGCCAAAACTTCCCAGAGATCCAAGGGCCGAAAAAAGACGATATTTGTTATGCTACGCAGAACCGCCAAGATGCTGTGAAAATGCTAGCTCAAGAATGTGATCTTGTTCTCGTTGTTGGCTCCGTAAACAGCTCTAATTCTAACCGCTTGCGTGAGTTGGCTGGTCGTATGGGAACGGAAGCCTACTTAATTGATAACGCCAATGAGATTAAACCTGAATGGCTTGCGGGAATTTCTGCTGTAGGTATTACTGCAGGTGCGTCTGCACCTGAAGTGTTGGTTAATGAGGTCATTGAGCGATTAAAGCAAGAGGGTGGAGAAGCGCCTCGTGAGTTAGAGGGGCGCGAAGAGAACGTATCTTTCTCCATGCCTAAAGAGCTTCGCATTGTCGACGTTACGTAACGCTTAGTAATAGGCTCTTAAAATTTATTAAAACTTTTTTTCAAAAAGTGCTTGCGCTGAAAATTCAGATGGGTATTATACGCACCCACTGACACGGACAACGCTTCACAACAACGAAGCACAACGCGTCAGACGCTCTTTAAAATAGATAATCAGATAATTTGTGTGGGCGCTCGCTGGAGACTTCTAAAAATTTTGA
>NZ_LTAX01000033.1 GCF_001639745.1 Marinomonas gallaica | reverse complement strand
TTGGGGTATAGCCAAGCGGTAAGGCAACGGGTTTTGATCTCGTCATGCGTTGGTTCGAATCCAGCTACCCCAGCCATCAGTTATTTCCTAAAATACACAGCTCTACTGGTTAGTACGATCTCTCGTCCTGATGGGGTATAGCCAAGCGGTAAGGCAACGGGTTTTGATCTCGTCATGCGTTGGTTCGAATCCAGCTACCCCAGCCATTAGGCACTCTCTGTTTAAAGCTCAAACTTCTGCACTCTTCCTTAGCTTTTTTGATCGGCTTCTATATAATCCACTGAAACCTAAATCGAAAAAGGGATTCCTTTCATGAAGAAAGCTCTGATTGCTTCTACTTTAATTCTAGCAAGCACCGCTCACGCCGATATTTTGGGCTTAACAGCAGAAGTTGGCCAATTCTCACCAGATGTATCATTTGATGGTCGAATCAATAACCAAACAGCTGACGTTGATTTTTCTGGTGAAGATGACACCTATTACGGCATCGCTTTTGAACACCCAGTGCCGCTTATTCCAAATGTACGCCTACAAGGCTCTTCAATGGAAGGCAGAAGCAGCAGTGTAGATATGAAAGTCGATAGCACAGATTACACACTTTATTATGAAATTCTCGACGGCCTTGCATGGATAGACCTAGATGTCGGCATCTCTATTCGCGATATGGACATTGATGCCCGCGTGAATAGCAGCACTACCTCAGAAAGCGTTGTTCTACCAACAGGCTACTTATCGGCTTACTTCACTATTCCAACGCTCCCTATTCAAATCGGTGGTGAAATCAAAGCACTTTCCGCTGGCGATTCAAGCATCAGTGATACAACGTTTAAAATTAAGTACCAATCACCGTTTGTGGTGGGCTTAGAAGGCGGTTACCGTAATGCCAACTTCGACATCGATGAAGGCAGCATCGACTCTGAGATCGAGTTTGATGGCTTCTTCGTAGGTGTCTTTGCTGATTTCTAAGCATCCTTTCTAATGCGCGACACATAGATATAAAAAAGCCAGCTCAATGAGAGCTGGCTTTTTTCATTTCAAGTGATTTTTAAGTGAAATCAGCGTGTTTTAGAGTGACTCTTTCAACGCCTCAAATGTCATCTCTTCTCCTTCCACATCCACCTTAATTAAATCCCCAGCAACAAACTTGCCTGCAAGCAATTCATTGGCCAGAGGGTTTTCAATCCACTGCTGAATAGCACGCTTCAATGGACGTGCACCGTAAATAGGGTCATACCCGACTTCGGCTAAACGCTCCATCGCAGCGTCACTTAAATTCATCGTCATCCCCATTTCAACTAGACGCTCATTAAGATGCGCTAGCTGGATCTTAGCAATCCCTTTAATCTGCGACTGCATTAATGGGTGGAAGACAACAGTTTCATCAATACGGTTAATGAATTCAGGACGGAAATGCTGTCCCACCACTTCCATCACTTTACTCTTGATGGCTTGGTACTCATCGTTGCCTCGATATTCCTGAATAACGTCTGAACCCAAGTTAGAGGTCATCACAATAACCGTATTACGAAAATCGACGGTTCGGCCTTGCCCATCAGTAAGACGCCCATCATCTAATACCTGCAAAAGAATGTTAAACACATCTGGATGCGCTTTCTCGACCTCGTCCAGCAACAACACTGAGTATGGACGACGACGAACAGCTTCGGTCAGGTAACCGCCTTCCTCGTAGCCAACATAGCCTGGAGGCGCACCAATCAAACGAGCGACAGAATGCTTCTCCATAAATTCCGACATATCAACACGCACCATGGCATGCTCAGTATCGAATAAGAACTTCGCCAATGATTTACACAGCTCAGTTTTACCTACACCAGTTGGACCAAGGAACAAGAAAGAGCCGTTGGGACGATTAGGATCTGCTAAGCCAGAACGAGATCGACGCACAGCATTCGACACCGCGTTAACCGCTTCGTTTTGACCAATAACGGATTCATGCAAAGCATCTTCCATGCGTAATAATTTATCACGCTCACCCTCTAGCATTTTATCTACTGGAATACCGGTCCAACGCGACACGACCGTCGCAATTTCCTCTTCTGTCACACGATTCTTGAGCAACTGCGTCACAGTTTCACTTTCTTCAGCCAAGGCTGCTTTTTCGATTTCGGCTTCTAGCATTGGAATAACGCCATATTGAAGCTCTGACATTTTCGCTAGATTACCTTGACGTCGTGCTTCTTCCATTTCATGACGAACCGATTCGAGTTCCTCTTTTAATTTCTGAGCACCTTGTACAGCCGCCTTTTCAGCATTCCAGATTTCTTCCAAATCTGAGAATTGTTTTTGCAAAGAGTCTATTTCAACGTCCAACTCTTCAAGACGCAGCTTAGAGGCCCTGTCTTTTTCTTTCTTAAGCGCTTCTTTTTCAATTTTCAGCTGAATCAAACGTCGCTCAAGACGATCCATTTCTTCAGGTTTTGAATCCATTTCCATACGAATGCGGCTCGCCGCTTCATCAATCAGATCAATGGCCTTATCGGGTAATTGACGATCAGTTATGTAGCGCTGCGATAGCTTAGCTGCCGCAATGATCGCAGAATCCGTGATATCGACACCATGATGCACTTCATAGCGTTCTTTTAAACCACGTAAAATGGCAATTGAATCAAGCACACTGGGCTCTTCAACCAGCACTTTTTGGAAACGACGCTCTAAGGCAGCATCTTTCTCAATGAATTGACGATATTCATTCAGTGTCGTTGCCCCCACACAGTGCAGTTCACCTCGGGCCAACGCAGGCTTCAGCATATTTCCGGCATCCATTGAGCCTTCCGATTTGCCAGCGCCAACCATGGTGTGAATTTCATCGATAAACAGAATGATTTGACCTTCTTGTTTAGATAATTCGTTCAAAACGCCTTTTAAACGCTCCTCAAACTCACCTCGATACTTGGCACCTGCAATCAAAGCCGCCATGTCCAAAGACAATACACGCTTATTCTTTAGCCCTTCCGGTACCTCACCATTGATGATGCGCTGAGCCAGCCCTTCAACGATCGCAGTCTTACCCACTCCAGGCTCACCAATAAGCACAGGGTTGTTTTTACGGCGACGCTGCAGCACTTGAATCGTACGACGAATTTCATCATCACGGCCAATAACAGGATCCAGCTTACCTTCCGCAGCGCGTGCGGTTAAATCAACCGTAAATTTATCCAATGACTGTCTATTCTCTTCAGCATTCGGATCGTTTACCGCATCGCCGCCGCGAACAGAATCGACCACAGAGGCGATGTCTGCCTTCGTCACACCAGTCGCTTTTAATGCTTTCGTTACGTCGTCTTTACCATCAAATATGGCCAGTAGCAGTAACTCAGACGAGATATATTGATCTTTACGCTTCTGAGCTTCTTTGTCCGCCAAGTTTAATAAGCGCCCCAACTCGGGTGACATTTGAACATTGCCATCGTGATTATTCACTTTTGGCATACGTTCTAAAATAGCATTGAGCTCTTCTCGAAACTTCGCAACATTAACACCCGCCTGCTGCAAAATAGGACGTGTTCCACCACCTTGTTGGTCCAACAAGGCCGTTAACAAATGGGCCGATTCAATATATGAATGGTCGTGTCCAAGTGCCACAGACTGTGCATCAGAAAGGGCTACTTGTAATTTACTGGTTAATCTATCAATTCGCATATTGACCTCCGAGGAATCGACAACAAAATTTAGCTTCTGATTGCTTTATAAGATCAGTATTTTGCTTTTCAATGGCACAGTGTCATTTTTTTGACACTCATCATCATTCTTGCCAAATAAGTGAGGCCATTCGCCCAGTAACACCGTCTCTGCGATAGGAATAAAAACGCTCGACATCGCTGAAGGTACAAAAATCCCCCCCGTATATATTGCAACAGCCTTGACTCGACAAACGTTGCCGAGCGATCGCATATAGATCACCCAACCACTTTCCATCATGACCACTGCGCTTAAAAGCCTGTTCCGCCGCAGGATCAACAGCCATGAACGCACTGCGAACCTCTGGGCCAACCTCAAATGCATCCGGACCAATAGCAGGCCCAAACCAAACCACGACATCTTGAGGATTGGAAAACACCTTCAGCGTCTCTTCCAATACACCATCGCACAAGCCACGCCAGCCTGCATGGGCCGCAGCCACTTGTAATGTATTAGGATCACAAAACAAAACAGGTAAGCAATCTGCCGTTAACACTGCGCAGACGATATTCGCTTGATCCGTGTAACACGCATCAGCATTACGATCTTGTTTCGAGGAAGGAAGCTTTAGAACAGAGGTACTGTGAGTTTGGTTAAGCCATTGAATCTCGCCGGGATAACACGCCAATGTTTTTAGCAAAAGACGATTGCTCGTAACGTCTTGGGGCACATCACCAACGTGCGCTCCCATATTAAAGCTGTCATAAGGCCGCTGACTGACACCACCAATACGAGTGGATACAAACGCTTTGATGTTACTCGGCACTGGCCAATTAGGGGTAATGATTGAGTCCATATTATTTCCACCTAAGAAAAAGGCAGCTTAGCGCTGCCTTTAGAATGTTATAGGATCGGGTTACATGTAGTGGTTTTCACCGCCGTTATGCAAATCTGCCTCAAGCACTTCTATTAACTCAAGCATGTCTTCTGGCAAATCCACTTCCCACTCCATCCACTGACCTGTAGCAGGATGCGCCAGCTCAAGCTTTTTCGCATGCAAAGCCTGTCGACGAAAACCTCTCAGCGCATCCTGAAGTTCAGGAGAACAGCCCTTCGGCATTTTCAAACGCCCAGCGTACTGCGGATCACCTACCAGCGGGTATTGAATGAAAGCCATGTGTACACGAATTTGATGCGTACGGCCCGTTTCTAGCTTTAAACGAATATGCGTGTGATTATTATAGCGTTTAACAAGGCGGTAATGGGTGATCGCCTCTTTACCATTCACAGGCTCGACCGCCATTTTTTGACGATTATGCGGATGACGACCGATAGGCTCATCAACTGCGCCACCACCTGTCATAGCACCGATAGCGATGGCTTCATATTCACGCCCCATGCTTCGGTCTTGTAACTGAGCAACGAGATCCGTTTGTGCCTGAAGTGTTTTCGCTACTACCATCAAACCAGTGGTTTCTTTATCAAGACGATGCACAATACCTGCTCGCGGCACAGTGGCCGTTTCCGGAGCATGATGCAAAATAGCATTCAGCAATGTACCGTCGCGATGACCCGCCGCTGGATGTACAACAATCCCTGCAGGCTTGTTGATAATTAAAATATCATCGTCTTCATAAACGATGTTTAGTGGGATTTCTTGAGCGTCATGCACAACCTGCTCTTCCAATTCCACACTTAATGTGATTTTCTCACCACCAAAGAGTTTCTCTTTTGGCTTAGTCTGTTTACCATCAACCAGAAGTACCCCATCTTTGATCCAACTTTGGATTCGAGAACGTGAGTAATCTGAAAATAATTCGGTAGCAATTTGATCAAATCGCTGTCCTGAGAAATCCAATGCAACTTGGGCTTCTTTTACAATGCGCTCTGCCATACAATAAACTTTCTATGCTCGATGCTGCGTCATCGTGACGCGAAATATGCCAACTGCATAGCAATCTTTTAAAATGCTATGCCTCTTTTACTAGGGTTGTATTATACATGGGATTTAATAAGACATTGTCACGAATTCTGACAATTGCTGGCTTTTACACCGCATTGACGGCCTGTTCAGCCAATCAACCAACCGTAGAACCTGATTTACCGGAGAAAGAGTATTTCCGTCTTGCTCAAGAGGCGCTGGATAATAATCTTCCGACGACTGCGGCAGAGCAACTGAAAGAACTTGAAACGCGCTATCCTTTTGGCGAATACTCAGTTCCAGCACGTTTAGATTTAATCTACGCTCAGTTTGAAGCGGGCAACTTTGCCGCCGCTCACGCGACAGCAGACCGTTTTATCAAAAACTACCCTGATAATCACGCCATTGATTACGCCTACTATATGCGCGGCCTGTCAACATACAAAGGTGCCGAAACGTTTTTAGGCCGCTATTTGGACTTAAATCCTGCCGAACGAGATACCACGGAGTTCGACAAAGCGTTTAGTGAGTTTGCAGACTTTTTACGTCGCTATCCATACAGTGAGTTTGCACCAGATGCGAAAGCACGCATGGTGTATTTGCGTAATCTAATCGCCGAACATGAAGTCTCCATTGCGCATTATTACTTCAAACGCAAAGCGCCTATGTCGGCATTACGCCGCGGCCAAGAAGTTGTACAAAGCTACCCTTCCACGCCAGCAGTCGAGGAAGCATTAGCGGTTACTATTCAAGCTTACATGGATCTAGGACTGTACGATGAAGCAAAACAAAATTTATCCGTGTTAGCCAATAATTTCCCAAACAGCGAATATCTAACTAAAGATAAAAAGTTCATACCTTTCAAGTTACCGCGTGAAGCAGACCCAGACACGCTTTACTGGGTAAGCTTAGGGTTAATTGAGTAATCTTAAGAACAACATAGCCAAAAAAGCCAAGCAAATGCTTGGCTTTTTTCATTTCTATGCCAGATCACACAATCGTGACATTTTCAGCTTGAGGGCCTTTTTGACCTTGAGCGACTTCAAAGGTTACTTTTTGACCTTCCTGCAAAGTACGGCGACCAGTACCGTTAATCGCGCGAAAATGAACGAACACATCTGCACCACCATCACGCTCGATAAAACCAAATCCTTTCTCATCGTTGAACCATTTCACGATACCGGATACCAATTGATCTGACATAACAACCTCTTTTACGCTGACTACCGATAAGCGGTAGCTTGTTAAACTTTTCATCTTGTTTTACACAAGACTGTGTTCCTTTACGCTGCCTAAATCCCTTTACATTAGAGTTATTTTTAAACAGCGACACTTCGATAATAAGTCGACTGGAAAAAAATATAAACCCTAAATTCACACAAAAAGTGCACATTAGAGCCTACCTTTATCAACTCTTATATCGCCAGCATACTAGCCCCGCTTCATGACAATTGTTTGAAACCTATCGCAGGATGCTCTGAAATAGCCAGCACCAAAATAAGTCCCACCAAAGCACCAACATAATACAAAGCACCAAAAAAAAGCACATCAGGCACATATATTGCTTAACACCAAACCAACTAAGGAATGGATGCCTCAAAACATACCTTCAATGAACCAGAAGAAGGCACATAAAAACAAATAACACCATGTTGGTGCAAAATTTTCATTTAGGAGTGCATGTGGAACACATTAACAGTGCAGTAGAAACATTAGTTTCCAGCTCAAACACCTTATTTATATTACTCGGCGCCATCATGGTTTTTGCCATGCACGCAGGATTTGCATTCTTAGAAGTAGGTACCGTTCGCCACAAAAACCAAGTAAACGCTTTAGTGAAAATCATGACCGATTTTGCGGTTTCTGCTCTCGTCTATTTCTTTATCGGTTATCAAATTGCCTATGGCGTTACCTTCTTTGATAGTGCCGTAGTTTTATCGCAAAACAATGGCTATGAGTTAGTGAAGTTTTTCTTTCTAATGACCTTTGCTGCCGCAATACCCGCGATTATCTCTGGCGGAGTCGCTGAACGCGCCAAATTCTATCCGATGCTCATATCAGCGGCTTTTATTGTTGGTATCGTTTACCCTTTCTTTGAAGGGATTATCTGGAACGGTAACTATGGCTTCCAAGGCTGGCTAGAAAGTACTTTTGGGGCTGCATTTCATGATTTTGCCGGTTCTATCGTGGTGCACGGTGTAGGCGGTTGGGTCGCACTGGCAGCGGTTATTTTACTTGGCACCCGTAACGGACGTTTTCGCCAAGGCCGTTTAGTTGCTTTCGCCCCCTCAAATATTCCATTCCTTGCATTAGGCGCTTGGATTTTATGTATTGGCTGGTTTGGCTTTAATGTTATGTCTGCTCAAACCTTAGATGGGGTTAGCGGGCTGGTGGCCGTCAACTCATTAATGGCGATGGTCGGTGGCGTCATTACGGCGATGCTTATTGGCAAGAATGACCCAGGCTTTATTCATAACGGTCCATTAGCAGGACTTGTCGCAGTATGTGCAGGCTCCGATATCATGCATCCAATTGGCGCTTTAGCGACTGGAGCCGTGGCGGGTGCACTGTTCACTGTTTTGTTTACTTGGATCCAGCAAAAACTACATTCTGTTGATGATGTTCTAGGGGTATGGCCTCTTCACGGCGTATGTGGGTCATGGGGAGCCATCGCGGCTGGTATTTTTGGTAGCACGTCTTTTGGTGGACTTGGTGGTGTAAGCTTTATGGCACAGCTGGTCGGAACACTTGCAGGTATAGCGATCGCTTTAGTTGGAGGCTTCGCGGTATATGGCGCAACAAAAGCCATCTCTGGCTTACGTTTAACTGAAGAAGATGAATTCAATGGTGCCGATTTAAGTATCCATAGAATCGGTTCTACAGGAAAAGAATGACCCGTGAAATCGGGGTGCTATAGGCGCCCCGACCTTCATTTGCTATGATAAAGTCCTTTCATGGCTACTCCATACTTCCTATGCATATTTGGCTATTAACACATTCTGAAGAGCTGAAAAAAGCCAATGGTACGGGGCAGCTTATCTGTAAACATTTGCCCGATCATTGCAGCCTCATCGTATGGCAGCGCAATGAGCCCTCAAAGGTTCTAGCAAATCTTCCCCAAGAGAGCACTCTCGTCATCTATCCCACGGCACTGTCTTTAGAAAAGAACACTACTTTAAGTGTGTCTATTGAAGCGGTAGATCACGTCATTATTTTAGATGGTACATGGCAGCAAGCTCGAAAAATGTACAACCGCACTCCCTACCTGCATAACTACGCAACCTACGAGATAACTGGACAAGTTTCTCGTTATGTACGCCGTAAAAACCAACAAAAAAGCGGCCTCTGCACCGCAGAAACCGCCATTTATTTATTGCAAAAACAGAGGCTAACAGACCAAGTAGCCCTGCTTGAGTCAGCTTTTAAAGCTTTTAACACCGTTGTTTAAACGACTTCCATCTTGAATTCTGCAACCCCTTCAACCAACGCCTCAATCGTGTCTCCGATGACAACGGGGCCTACATTTTCAGGCGTTCCAGTCATTATTAAATCTCCTGGATACAACTCAAACTGCTCAGAAAGCTTAACGATCACTTCCGCAATCCCCCACGTCAGATGCGTCAGGTTACTGCTTTGCTTCACTTCACCATTCACAGATAACTCTATTTTTCCTGCTTCTAATACTGGTGCCGCCCCTCGCGGAACAATCGGCGTCATGGGCGCACTGAATTCAAATGCCTTACCGGCTTCCCATGGGCGGCCTTTCTGCTTAGCTAAGCTCTGTAAATCTCGTCGCGTCATATCTAAGCCAACACCGTAGCCAAATACCGCTGCCTGCGCTTCGTCTAACGTTAAATTACGACCACCTTGAGACAACGCTACCACCAACTCCACTTCATACTCAAAGCGCTCTGTCGCATCAGGGTAAGGTAACGGCGTCACATCGTTCAATGTTACCAATTGAACACAACTACGATCTTTACAAAAAAAGAACGGCAAATCTCGATTAGGGTCATCACCCATTTCTCGTGCATGAGCCGCATAATTTCGGCCGACACAATACACTCTACGAACAGGGAAAAGTTCTTCTCGACCGATAATAGGTAACGTAACTTCCGCTACAGGAGAGATTGCATACAACGACATTTTGATTCCTTTTAAAAGTGTCCACTCTTAATCCACAGCAAACTGTCACGGCTAACGACTAACTGCTCAAAATCCACATAAGGCACTCTGAACCAGCTTAATGCAGGTAGATCATCTCCTTCGTAGGATATCAGTCCGTCGACGACTAAAATTTCGACGCCATTAACCATGTCCGGAAAAAGAGCTGACATATCATCACCCTCTCGGGCATAAAGTAGATAGACTCTTTCATTTTGATATTCATGTAAACAGTAAGGCTGAGTATATTTTAAACACTTTAATGTGTCTGAACTAATAACCACTTGCTTGTTATCTAAGGGTGAAAACTGATGTAACTTTACAAATAAAGTACAGCCTTCAGAGCTAAAAGGCGCATGACTCGAACCTGGGGGATTTCGAAAGTATGTACCAGCAGGATAATGGCCCGTTTCATCACAAAACACCCCATCAAGTACCAGAATTTCTTCACCAAGCGGATGTGGATGCGCTCTAAATACAGAGCCAGGTGCGTAACGAACAATACTGGTCGCATGCCCTCTTTCTGCATCTTCACGTGCAAGAGGCTTACGCTCGACGCCAGGCATCGGACTTGAGCGCCACTCAAGATCATCAATTTTCACTAACACTGGAACAGTAAAATCCATATTCAACATAAGCCATGCGCCTGATTAAATAATAGACTAACTAGTCTAGCGACAGAGTGACTGACAAGGCAAATTTTAAGCAAAAAAAAGCACTAGATCGAAACCTAATGCTTAAATGTTCCAGTCAGTCTATCGCCGAACGAAAAAGGACGTATGGAACCTTGAATGATCACATTTAACATAAGGCTCCCATAGGGAGCCTTAGAGTAAACGTAATCCACTAAAGGATTAGAATAGGTAAGTTGCACCTACTGCAGTTACGTCGTCTTCATTTGCGCCATTTTGGCCAAGCTCAGCGTAAACGTACATGTTAGATGCTAGGTTATAAGTCGCACCTACACCGTATTCGTTGTAGTCATCAGAACCCGCTGCATCAGGATCTACGTTTTGGTAAGTTGCGTATACATCGCCAGAACCGTAGTTAAAACGAGTCGCTAAACCAATAATAGAGTTCTGATCTTCTTCTTCTTCCCATTTAGCGCCAACAGAAAGCGCTGGAGTTGCTTGGAAAGTTGCACTTACACCGTACGTTGCAGAGTCAGCATTTGATCGAGCTGTGTTGTTCTCTAGGCTGTCGTAACCCGCAGCGATTGTTAGTGCATCTACAGAGTATTTTGCAACAGCTGTTAGAGCAGTACCATCTTCTGTACCGTTACCTACTTCGCTTTCAGCTTTGCCTTTGAATTGCGCAGAAAGCTGAACTTCGAAACCGCCCATAGATGGCGAGAAGTAAGCAATAGTATCGCCTTCTTTAGTTAGCTCAGCGTTCTTAATACCGAAGTACTCGAATTGGTCGTAAGTGTCTTGGATAGCATTGTTGTAAATGCTGTCAAAAGAACCAACCTGTACTTTACCGAAACCACCTTGAAGACCTACGTACGCTTGGTCAAGGTTTACAGCGATGTCGCTAGTTTTTTCATCTGCATCTGCTTCAAGTTCGTACTTGAAAAAGCCAGTCAAATCATCATTGATCGCTGTACTGCCTTGGAAGCCAAAAGTAGAGCCGTTATCAGTGATTTCAGAGTCGTTCGCATCAGAATCCGCGTACACTAACTGGATGTTACCGTAGACATCAAAGTTAACTGTATCTTCAGCTGCAAAAGCAGATACTGAAGTCAATGCGGCACTTGAAACTGCGATAGCTACAAGAGTCTTTTTCATAAATCGGTTTCCTTTCTGTTGATTCACTTATTATGTACAGCGCTCGAACTGTGCAAGCCACTTACCGACACTCTAATATTCATTCACATTTAATCAATACTAAGCAACATACTTGCACTCTCTATTCACTATACGTGTCATTTTTATTCTCAATCTTAAAATTTGCATAACCAAGGAAATCCTGAATTAATTTTTTATATTTTTAAATCAGACACTTAAAAGAAATTATCGCAACACAATCTTTTTAAACAGGTCACTAAAGATACGATTTAAAGCAATTAATACGATCTTAAAACCATAGAAATAACCAAAGGTAATCATCATATAGCATTAAAAGTCATTTCATACACATTTAATGCCATATACCCGCACCAAATATGGTCTTCGAACAAATAAACGCTCATATTTCCTGCAGACTCAACCTGTAAGTTTGTTAGTCTATAGAAAAAATAAGGAGCCAATCTAGTGGATGTAAATTTCTTTTACGCTGTTTTACTTGTTGTGACCGGTTTTTTAGCAGGCATTATTAACACATTAGCTGGAGGCGGCTCCAATCTAACCATACCAGCTTTAATGGTAATGGGGATGCCAGCCGACATCGCCAACGCAACCAACCGAGTCGGTGTGATCTTACAGGGTATCGTCGGCGTAAAGGGGTTTCATAAGGCAGGAAAGGTAGAAAAAGCGGATATCGTACCTGTTTTAATACCAACCCTTTTAGGGGGCTTACTCGGCGCACTATTAGCATCTTATGCGCCAGAGTCCATTTTAAAACCATTACTCCTGACAACGATGATATCGATGACTGTTGTCATGCTTGTTAGACCCAGCGTCATTGCCGCACCTGAGGGCACCATTCCTTTTAAAGTGTCAGAAAAACCGAGTGCTTGGCTTGCATTGTTTGTTGCTGGCATCTATGGCGGATTTGTTCAGGCGGGGGTCGGATTTGTCTTAATCGCCGCTCTTGCAGGAACACTTAGATATGACTTAGTCAGAACCAATGCTCTAAAAATGGTATGCACGATTGGTTTTACCGCGCTCGCCTTAGCGGTATTTATATGGAATGACCAGGTTTGGTGGGTACCTGGACTCATACTAGCCTCAGGCACAATGGTTGGTTCTATCATTGCGGTTCGATTTGCCATCAAAGCAAAAGCCGAACATCTAAAATGGTTCTTATTCTTTATGACAGTCATAGGAAGTATAGCGGCGTATTTCAGCTGACACCTACTGCACGACAAACGAAAAAAGGCAGCCTTAGGGCTGCCTTCTCAGAAACGATATACTCTAAAATTATAGAGGTTTAACGTTTTGAGCTTCTGGGCCTTTTTTGCCTTGAGCTACTTGAAACTCAACTTTTTGACCTTCAGCAAGCGTTTTGAAGCCAGCAACGTCAATTGCAGAGAAGTGAACAAACACATCTGGGCCTGATTCTTGAGTAATGAAGCCAAAACCTTTAGTTTCGTTGAAAAATTTAACTGTACCAGTAACTGAGTCTGACATGATGTATTCCTGTTTGAAATAAGTTTATTAAAGCCACATTGCTGTAGCCGGTAGTGCTTAAAAAACTCGGTATTACTTATGACAAAACAGGACAAAACCGTATTCGGTCGCAAGCGACACTGTACATAAATAGCGCCAATTATTTAAACACCTCGATTGTAAGATTGTTTTATAAACTTGGTCAACGAAATACGCAGATTTTTTTGTAACAGCATCTTCAGGTAAATTGCGTCGAACTAGGTTAATAATTGAGATAAATCAATAACCTACAAATCACTTATACCATTTCCAGTAAATCAAACTATATTACTAGCTCCATACGCTCCCTAGGAGGGCCTTATGAAAGTCGCTGTTTTCTCTTGCAAACCTTACGATAAACGCACCTTAGAAGCAGCCTCCGAGACGGCTGCAGACATTGAATTAGTCTATTTTGAAAGCCGCTTAAGCCCTGAAACAGTCTCTCTCACAAAAGGCTATGACGCGGTTTCTTGCTTTGTGAATGACGACTTAAGCCGCCCTGTTCTAGAGCAACTAGCAAGCTTTGGCATTAAGGCCATCGCCATGCGCTGTGCTGGCTACAATAATGTAGATTTATACTGTGCAAAGGCTTGTGACATTTCTGTCTTTCATGTGCCTGATTATAGCCCTACATCCGTAGCAGAACACGCGCTAGCGTTAATCATGGCCCTTAATAGAAAAACCCATCGCGCTTACCATCGGGTAAAAGAGGGTAACTTTGCATTAGAGGGATTAATGGGGTTCAACCTAGAAGGTAAAACGGTTGGCTGTATTGGCACAGGAAGAATCGGACAAGCATTTTGCCGCATTATGAACGGGTTCGGCTGTCGAGTATTATGCTACGACTTAGTCCCCAACGAACCATTAGTATCACAGGGTGCCGAATACGTTGACCTAGAAACGCTATATGCCAAAAGCGACATTATCAGTCTGCACTGCCCTTTAAATGCCTCCACTCATCACTTAATAAATAAGTCTTCGATTGAAAAAATGAAAAAAGGCGTGATGATCATCAATACAAGTCGTGGCGCATTGGTTAATGCTCAAGAAGCAATTGATGGATTATACAGTGAAAAAATTGGCTATTTAGGCCTAGATGTCTATGAACAGGAAGGCAAAATCTTCTTTGAAGACATGTCTGATCACATTATTTATGACAGTGTTTTTCAGCTGTTACTAACCTTTCCAAACGTCGTCGTCACTGGGCATCAAGGTTACTTTACCGACATCGCTTTACATCATATCGCCGATACAACGCTCGCAAACCTTATCCAGTTAAAAAGCTCACCTGAAGACTACCAACGAGAACTCACCGCAATACACTAACGAAACACATAGTACTAACACTTAATCGTCAGACCCCTTTCTTAGATGCTACCGCATTGAGAAAGGGGTTGTACTTTATGAATACAAGCCTACAATTAATCACCATTGATTATTAAAAACTTGGCCTTCATAACACTAATGAATATCAATAAAATTGATCTAAACTTGCTTATCTACTTAGATGTCTTACTAAGAGAATGCAACGTGACGCGCTCGGCTAATAAGCTAAATATTACCCAGCCGGCGATGAGTAATGGCCTGAAACGCTTACGCGATTTATTAGGCGACCCTTTACTTGTTCGTACCAGTGAAGGTATGAAACCGACTGAGAAAGCCCTGCGTTTACAGCCGATTGTTCGAAAGGTGTTGCTTGAGCTAGAAGAAGCGCTGCAGCCCGAAGCCGATTTTAATGAGAAAACCTCCACTCGGGTCTTTCGTATTATGGCCAGCGATTACGCCGCCTCTACGGTCATTCCGCGTCTTCTTACAAGGCTTCGCGAAAATGCGCCAGGCATCACCATTGATATTATGACCCCTAGTGATGTCACTTTCCATGATGTTGAAGCGGGAAAAATAGATATGGCAATCAACCGCTTTGAAGAACTCCCGCAATCATTCCACGAAAAAAGTGTCTGGCTTGATACGTTTGTATGCATGATGGCTGCAGATAATCCGATCGCTAAAAACTTCGCACTTGAAACGTATCTAGAAGCGCAACATATTTGGGTCAGCAAAACTGGGTTTGGTGTCGGTGTGGGTATGGATCCTACCGATGTTCAGAAGCTAGGCTGGGTAGACGAAGCGCTGCAAAGACAAGGCCGTAAACGCACCATTCGAGTATTCACACGCAGTTACCATACCGCTATGCACTTAGCGCTGGAGCAAGACCTAATTGCAACACTACCTCGTAAAGTGGCTTTGATTAACCGAAACAACCCAAACCTTGTCATCCTAGAACCTCCATTTGCCATTCCGCCTATTGAGCTAAAAATGATTTGGAGTCC
Organism: Marinomonas gallaica; assembly: GCF_001639745.1. Taxonomy (GTDB): domain Bacteria; phylum Pseudomonadota; class Gammaproteobacteria; order Pseudomonadales; family Marinomonadaceae; genus Marinomonas; species Marinomonas gallaica. Next base: position 13,193 of record NZ_LTAX01000033.1, on the reverse strand, counting down.
TCTGTTACATCATGATGCCAGCCATATTTGGTTCCGAAAGCAGGTCATAGAGCTCGCTAATGAACTCAAGTCACAGAGTTACAGTTAATATCAATCCACGACTGCGGTTATATGTAGACATAAAAAAACGCGCTTTATCAGCGCGTTTTTTTACAACACAATCACAAAAGTAAAACTTACTCTTCTTCTTGAGGCGCCGCTTCTTTGATAAGTGTTTGAAGCTCGCCATTTGTTGCCATTTCAACAACGATATCACAACCACCAACAAGCTCGCCTTTCACCCACAACTGAGGGAAAGTCGGCCAGTTTGCAAACTTAGGTAATTCAGCGCGAATATCAGGATTTTCAAGGATATTAACAAACGCAAAACGCTCGCCACATGCCATCAACGCCTGCACAGTCTGTGCTGAAAAACCACACTGAGGCATACGAGGCGTGCCTTTCATGTAAAGCAAAATTGGGTTGCCGTTTATTTGCTCTTGGATTTTTTCAATTGTACTACTCACGATCGCTAACCTCACTTATCTGTCGCTATGATCTGCGACTTTGTAATTAGATGCATTTGCAGTGAAGTATGGGGATGTTTACTTTTTTTACAACCCTATTTATAGCAAAAGCTTTGATAAAAGCCCCTTTACTCCACGCGATCAGTGTATTAAATTGGCGGATTCCCTAATTATTGGTTGAATTTTGACAGGAGCAACGTCGTGTCGCCGAGACATTTTTTGACTCTAAAAGACTTGTCGTCTGAAGAGCTAAAGCAACTACTTTCACGTGCCATAGAACTTAAAAAGATGCACCATGAAGGTACGCAATACCAACCTTTGAAGAACAAGGTTCTAGCGATGATTTTTGAAAAATCATCGACGCGAACCCGAGTCTCTTTTGAAGCCGGTATGGCGCAGTTTGGCGGGCATGCTTTGTTCTTATCGCCACGAGATACCCAACTTGGTCGTGGTGAGCCAGTTGAAGACAGCGCACGCGTTATTTCAAGTATGGTTGATGCAATCATGATCCGTACTTTTGATCACGCTATGGTAGAAACTTTTGCTGCAAACTCTCGAGTCCCTGTCATCAATGCATTGACTGACGATTACCACCCCTGTCAGCTCTTAGCAGATATGCAAACTTACTTAGAGCATCGAGGCTCCATTGAAGGTAAGAAGGTTGTCTGGGTTGGCGATGGCAATAACATGTGTCATTCCTACATGAACGCAGCCGATTTGCTTGGCTTCCAGTTAGTCGTTGCGTGCCCTAAAGGCTACGAGCCAAACGAACAAATACTGACTGAAAATAAACACTGCGTCTCGGTGACGAATATCGTGCAAGATGCCGTACAAGACGCTGACTTAGTGGTAACAGACGTGTTTGCGTCAATGGGGCAAGAAGACGAACAAGAACAACGTATGCGTGATTTTGACGGCTTCCAAGTCAATCAAGAACTTATGGCCTTGGCTAAGTCAGATGCCCTGTTTATGCACTGCTTACCAGCCCATCGTGGCGAAGAAGTAACCACCGAAGTCATTGACCATCCTGACTCAGTTGTTTGGGATGAAGCGGAAAACCGCCTGCACGCTCAGAAAGCTCTACTTGAATTTTTGATCCGTAACTAAGACAATCTCGTAAGGCTCGTGGTTAGAAAGATCTGACACGAGCCTTTTTTATACGTTACAAGCTGAATAAAACTCAAAAACTCGAGATTACTATGAGCATTATTGAAGTTAGGCATCTAAAAACTCTGACAGCATTAAGAGAAACCGGAAGCCTTGTAGAAGCGGCTGAACGCGTACATCTGACACAGTCTGCCCTGTCTCACCAACTTAAAGACCTAGAAGAAAAACTAGGCTGCCCCCTATTCATCCGTAAAACCAAGCCTGTGCGATTCACTAGCGCTGGCTTACGCTTATTACAACTCGCAGATGATGTGCTGTTAGCCTTTCGATCTGCACAACGTGATATTCAACGTTTCGCCGAAGGTGAAAGTGGTCGTTTGCACATCGCAATCGAGTGTCATAGCTGCTATGAATGGCTGATGCCCACGATTGATCATTTCCGTGAACATTGGCCAGATGTTGAATTAGATCTATCTACTGCCTTTAGCTTTATGCCGCTACCCGCTTTGGCGCGCGGCGATTTAGATCTAGTTGTGACATCCGATCCTCAAGAACTGCCCAATATTGAATACATCCCATTATTTCAATACGAGTCTCAGGTGGCTTTGTCACGACACCACCCTTTGGCAAAGAAAGAGTTCTTGGTGCCAGAAGACTTTAAAAATGAAACGCTGATTACTTACCCTGTAGAATCGGAGCGTCTAGACATTTTTAAGCACTTCTTAACGCCTGCCGGAGTAGCGCCCGCAAAAATACGCCACAGCGAACTGACATTAATGATGATGCAATTGGTGGCAAGTGGTCGAGGGGTGTGCTGTTTGCCCAATTGGGCTTTAACGGAGTACACAAACAGGCAATATGCGATCACTAAGTCTCTAGGGGAAGAAGGCGTTTGGTGTAAACTGTATCTGGCGATACGCAAGGATCAGCGCGAAAATGCCTATATGGATGACTTAATAACGACCGCATCTAAAACGTGTTTCAAAAATCTTCGTGGTATTTTATCACCCGATCTATAAAGGCAAGCAACACACCCAGCCAGACCTAACTTAAACTATTTTGGTGCTGGCTGCGTGACCAAATCAGACTGAACTTAGCACCGCCTAGCGTTTCCGACTCCTCAACTAACACGGCGCCACCATGCCAGAAGGCGATACGCTGAACGATTGCTAAACCTAAGCCATAGCCACCGGATGCACGAGTACGGGAATTATCCAATCGTTGAAACGGAATAAAAACCTTATCTCGATCTTCAACAGGAATCCCAGGGCCATCGTCTTCAATATCAACCTGCCAACGTTCAGTATCTTCCGTAAAAGTAATCGCTATACTTGAATTCGCATATTTCGATGCGTTTAAGATTAAGTTTTGTAACGCTCGGTGTAAATGATGAGAATCTGCATTGACGATGTCATCGCCAATCACGTTTACATTGACATCAAGTTTTTGTAGCAATGCTTGGTTGTGATCAACAATACCTTCTAGAATTTGCTTGATACTGATCTTTTCAAAGTTCAGTGCTAACGTACCCTCTTCAAGCTTGCCATACGTTAAAACTTCATCAACCAATGTATTAAGCTCTTCTACATCAAATTCTAGCGCACTGATAGATTGCTCAAGTTGATCATCTACATCGTCCTTGAGAACCTCCAAGCCAAAGCGCAATCGCGCTATAGGCGTTCTGAGCTCATGGGAAATAGCATTAATCATCTCGCGCTGAACTTTAAGCAACCGCTGAATATGCGTTGACATAGAATCAAAAGAGTACGCCAATTCTTTAAGCGTCCCAGAACTGTCGACAACACCTTGGGGCAGCGTACCGCGCCCGCGTGCAATCTGGCGCATCACCGTTTCAAAATGGGCTCGTTTACGATCTAGATGCAAAAACTCAATCCACACTATCACCAATAAAGCCGCAATAGATGCGACAATCAGTAATAGCACGGCAAAACTTAACGGTATGGTTTCAGCTTCTTCAATGGCAATGCGCCAGCGCGTTTCACTTTCTGGAGGTTGCCATAAAACACCGAGTTCAGAACCCACTTCAAATTCAATAGATGTTGGCATCCAGACAGACTCAGAAGTTTGCTCAAGCTTAATGCCTGAAAGGCTTCTTAAAATGGTCAGTTTATCAGTCACCGAAAGCGAAGACATCGCCAGAAAGTCACGAAGAATATACAGCAATGGATACGTACGGGAGTCTTGTAAAACGCCAGTTATTAACGTGTTGTTACTACTGAAGGTGACTTGAGTTAAATCATCGTGAGTGAAAGAAATATTCAGGTTTGTGCTTACATGGGGAGACACTTCGGATTGCCATAAAAATGCTGAGCGCTCATTAATTTGCTCAATTGTCAGTAAGCTTTGATCAAACAGTTGTGCAGATAACTCTGCGTCTAGCAGTAAGAAGTGCTCTTGCTGATGCTCATGATAACGGTGTTCAAGCCACTCAATAACGCCGTAACAAAGAAGCGATATTATGATGCCTCCGATCAAAATATGTCGATAGAGACGCCACATATCGCTTCGCATAACGCTTATACCTCTTTAACGAATAGGTAGCCTTTACTACGAATCGTTTTAATTCGACGCGGGTGAATTGGATCATCACCAATTTTCGAGCGGATACGGGAAATACGTACGTCGACAGAACGATCCTGACCATCGTACTCAATACCACGAAGCTCACTGAAAATTTCTTCACGGCTCAAAATTCGACCAGCGTTACTAGCAAGTAGCCATAACAGGTCAAACTCAGCACTCGTTAACTCTATCTCTTCGCCTTCTCGCCATGCTTCACGTCGAGAGTTATCGATCACTAGCCTACCAAATTCTAAGGTTTGCTCAACGTCAGAGCTCCCAGCTGACAAGTCAATGTCTTGCGTACTACGACGTAATAACGATTGTACTCGAGCCAGTAAAACGCGTGGCTTAGCAGGCTTTGACACATAATCGTCTGCACCAATTTCTAAGCCAAGTATTTGATCAACATCGTCACTGCGTGCTGTCAACATTAGGATTGGACCGTGGTACTCGTTGCGAACACTACGACATACAGTAAAACCATCGGCACCTGGAAGCATTAAGTCAAGAATGACCAAAGAAGGTTGTTCATCAACGATACGAGCGATGGCATTTCGACCATCAGGCTCTACATCTACATTGAAGCCATTCTTTTGTAGATATTCTTGGGTAAGCGTAGCAAGGCGCTCATCATCTTCAACAATCAAAATTGATTGGGGTTCATTCGCGCTCATAGTCTATCCTCGTCCATTTGATATTAAATAAAGCCTTCTAGATCAATCTACTAAAAGATCTCGAATTTGTCTAACACGTTCACGATTAACATTTAGGTCATCATAACCAACGCGTGAAGCTGATCGTATGTGCATAACACTATCTGCTTCAGGAAAATACACTTCAAGGTCATCTTTGAAACCAAAGAAATCACTAGAGACCTCAAAGTGTGAATAACCAAGACGACTCTCAATCAAACGCGCACTACCATCTTCTAACAACGATTTCTCAATCGTAAGCTGGGCATCTTTGACATTTGAACGGTAAATAATTGGCTCAACAAAATGTTGAGCATCATCTACTGAGGCTTGAGAAGAAACACAATTGGGCATGTCTGGGCATGGCGCTAACAGTCCGTCATTAACCCCCAAGTTTTCGGGTACTCCATTGTTCATGTCTACATAAACAAAAAATCCGATTAGCATTGCAATGACAACGACTAAAATCCATCGCACCATGCTCATAACATCCTACCTTCTTTTATCTAAACGACCGCTGCCCTGGGCGACGCGGTTTAAATTCTGGCTGCTTTTTCTCAGAAGCTTGCCAATCAAAGCCTTTATCTCGAGCTTTGGCTTTAGCAACACTTCCCGTAACACGAGCACCACTTTGACGACGACGATCGTGTTTCTCTTGCTGACTCTTAAGACCCGTAAGCTTATGTTCTAAGCCAACGATTTCGCATAATGCGCTGACATCAGTTTCGTCCATTTCTACCCAACGACCTACTTTTGCTTTCGAGGGTAAGAAAACAGGGCCAAAGCGAACGCGTTTCAAGCGGTTTACCTTAACACCTTGCGATTCCCATAGACGGCGCACTTCACGGTTACGGCCTTCCATTAAACAAACATAGAACCAATGGTTAATACCTTCACCACCGCCATCTACGACGTCGGTAAACTGAGCTATACCATCTTCAAGCAAGACCCCCTTCTTAAGGTTGGAGATATGCTCTTCCGTTACCGTTCCCATCACTCGAACCAAATACTCGCGATCGACTTCGGTCGATGGGTGCATCAAGCGATTAGCCAATTCGCCATCGGTCGTGAACAACAACAAACCAGAGGTATTGATGTCTAGACGGCCTACGGCAATCCAACGGCTACCGCGTAACTTCGGCAACCGATCGAAAACAGTTGGGCGACCTTCAGGGTCTTTACGCGTACATACTTCACCTTCAGGCTTGTTGTAAATAATGACACGGCGATCAACATCACTTGACGCGCTGGTCTTTACTTCAAAGCCATTCAGCTCAATAGTATCAGTAGGGCGAACACGGTCACCGAGTTTTGCAACAGTGCCATTGACAGTCACTCGACCTTCGCGAATACGGTTTTCCATTTCACGACGAGATCCTGTACCTGCCCTCGCCAACACTTTCTGTAATTTTTCGTCCATTACGACCTCTTTCGGGAATGCTTCGCAGCAACCCTTTTATGTTGAATTCTTAAATGCGCCAAGGCTTTTAGTGCTTGACAAACGCTACTTGCATTATAGTCACATCAAGTCTCAGTTGATAGCATGCAAACAACTGTTTTTACTCAAATGGTGTAGGGTCACCTGCACCGACTCGAAGCACTTCAACAGCCTCGGTAATCATCGCAATGACCGTGGTTGGCTGCATACCGCAGAAGCCACCGTCGATCACTAGATCTAACTGATGCTGTAGCGTGTCACGAATATCATAAGGATCCATCATAGGATCCGTTTCACCAGGAAGAATCAAGGATGCACTCATTATCGGCTCACCCAATTCTTCCAATAAAGCCTGAACGATTTTATTGTCTGGCACACGAATGCCAATCGTTTTACGTTTAGGGTGCATTAAGCGACGAGGCACTTCTGACGTCGCGTTAAAGATAAACGTGTATGGACCAGGTGTATGGTGCTTTAGCAGTCGATATAACGAATTATCAAAACGCGCGTATGTCGATATTTCAGATAAATCTCGACAAACCAACGTGAAATTATGCTTATCGTCTAAACGGCGAATTGTACGAATTTTCTCTAATGCGGCTTTATCACCAATATGACAACCTAGGGAATAGCCGCAATCGGTTGGATAGGCAATCACACCACCTTCACGAATGACTTGCGCGGCCTGTTTAACTAAGCGCGCCTGAGGGTTTTCTGGGTGAATCTGAAAAAATTGACTCAAGATACTTTCTCCATTTCTCCTCTTGTAGAGGCTTACTCATCAAAACATGGTAAAACTTGGTAAGCCTACCACTGATACCAAAGGGGGTTTACTTCTTGCTCATGTACTTGAGTATAGCGTCCAACTTGAGTCCATGGGCCAAAAGGACCATGAAAATCACTGCCGACCGATGCTTTAAACTCAAACTCACGCGAGAGCCGCTCTAAAAAACGAACATAATCGGGGCGTTCATTACCGGATGCAATTTCAATGCTTGTGCCCCCAAAGGCTTTAAAATCTTTCATAACGGCCTTAAGCTTCGTGACCGTCAAGGGGTATCGCTTGGGATGAGCAAGTACTAGCTCACACCCCGTTTCAGCTAAATCAGGAATAATGTCTTCTAGCTGGGGCCACACATCGCGAATTTGACCGAGCTTTTTATTGCCTAAATAATGGTCAAACGCTTTATTCATGTCTTTTACTAACCCTTCTCGCACCATCACTTTGGCAAAGTGAGGACGGCCTAGCTGACTTTCGCCAGCCTCTTCAATCGCTTTATCAAACAGGTCCGGTAACCCTTTTTTACGAAGCAAATCGGCGATCTGTCGACCACGCTCTAACCTGACTTTTTGATTGCGCAACGTCCAAGCTGCGATGCGCTCACATTGCTCATCAAAACCAAGCGCCACCATATGCAACGGAATTTTTTTCCACGACACAGATAATTCACAGCCATTAATTAATCTCATGCCCACTGAATCTGCGACCTGTCGTGCCTCAACTAAACCAGCAATAGTGTCATGATCTGTTAAAGCGAGCATTTTTACATTTTCTTGATGGGCTAAATTGACGAGCTCCGTCGGCGTCAGCTTGCCATCCGAGGTAGTAGAATGAGTATGTAAGTCTACTCGTTGATAGGCTTGATCAGACATTAAAGGGGTATTCTTTCCGGCAGTTGCTAGGTATTATCGTTCGAGCATACATAAACTGGCTTGACTATGAAATTACTATTCGACTTTTTACCGATTCTTGTATTTTTCTTGGTATACAAATCGACCGACGACATTATCCTCGCGACCGCAGTACTGATACCAGCAACGCTTATTCAAGTAGGCTTTACTTGGTTTAAGAACCGACAAGTAGAAAAGATGCACATCATTTCCTTAGCACTCGTTGTGTTATTAGGGGGTGCGACAGTGCTACTTGGCGATGGCGACTTTATTAAATGGAAGCCAACTATTGTTAACTGGCTCTTTGCAATCGCATTTTTTGGCAGCCAATTTATTGGTCAACGAAACATCATTGAGCGCATGATGGGCGATAAAATTGAGCTGCCTCATAAAACGTGGCGTACATTAAACCTAGCATGGGTTGGCTTTTTCATCCTATCTGGGTCAGTCAACTTGTACGTTGCCTTTAACTTCAGTGAAGACTTCTGGGTAGACTTCAAACTGTTCGGTCTGCTTGGAATGACTATCGTCTTTATTATTCTGCAGGGAATCTACTTGTCTTCCCATTTACAAAATAAGGAATAACCGCATGCTTTATTCTATTGTTGGACACGACGTTGATAACAGCCTTGAAAGCCGCCTCTCAGCTCGCCCCGCACATTTAGAGCGATTACAAGCGCTCCGAGATCAAGGCCGTTTAGTGCTTGCCGGGCCCAATCCAGCGATTGACTCCAATGACCCAGGTAATGCTGGCTTCTCGGGCAGTGTCGTCATTGCTCAGTTCGAGTCCTTGGAAGAAGCCAAAGCTTGGGCAAATGCTGACCCTTATGTTGCCGCAGGCGTGTACGCTAACGTTGACGTAAAACCGTTTAAGCAAGTTTTCTAGAAACGAAATTAATACCCCAAAGCGGCTTTAGCCGCTTTTTTTATATCTTCCATCGTCACAGATCTATGTCGATTTCTTCACATCCGAGTGTCCTAAATCGCGCTCAGGATCAATCACATCACGCATCCGCTGCTTTAACACCTTAGCTTCTGGAAACCCATCTTCGGTTTTACGACACCATATCTCTTCGCCATTGACTCGCACTTTGAAAATACCGCCTTGTGTTGGAATCAAGGTCACACTTTTAATATCATCGTCAAATGTCGTCAGTAATTCTTGCGATAGCCAAGCAGCGCGTAACATCCAACGACATAACGTACAATATTCAATTTCAACCACTGCAGTTCTCATGTTTAGTCCTCTAAACTCAATTTCATCTTGGCGTACCGATACGAACCCCCTAGTATTATGGGCAAATTGCTTATAAGGAAGACTCCCATGAAAAAAAGTTTATTCGCTGGCTTACTCTTAACGACCCTAAGCCTACCTAGCTTCGCTACCGAAGTGGATATCCAAACCAATCTTGGCACCATCCGCGTCGATCTGAAAGAACAGGAAGCTCCGCAAACTGTGAAAAACTTTTTACGCTATGTCGATGAAGGCTTTTACGAAGGTCTGATTTTTCATCGCGTCATCAAAGGCTTTATGGTGCAAGGCGGAGGCTTTGATAAAGACCTAGATCGTCAAACAACACATCGTGCAATCGCCTACGAAGGTGATAACGGCCTATACAATTACCGTGGCACACTTGCTATGGCTCGTACCAATGATCCAAACAGTGCAACGTCCCAATTCTTTATTAACCTAGTTGATAATGAATTCTTAAATCATGGTGCTCAAGGCCGGGCTGGGTACGCTGTATTTGGTGACGTCATTTCTGGCTTAGACGTAGTCGATGACATTGCCAAAGTACCAACGCGTACGGTTGGACCTTATCAGAACGTTCCCACCACTCCTGTGACTATTGAGAAAATTACGCGTGTTAACTAGTTATCGACTTGAACTGCCTGCCCTAAACTTCGGCGACGATGGCGTACCTCGATCTAGCACATTTGATGATGTCTATTTCGACAAGGATGCAGGCCTTGAAGAAACACGTTACGTGTTTCTTCAGCACAACCATCTCGCCTCTCGCTGGCAACCACTACAGAAACACCAGTGTTTCACGATTGCCGAAACAGGGTTTGGTACTGGTCTTAACTTCTTGTGTGCTTGGCAACAATTTCTGGAGTCAAGCAATGAAGGGTGGCTACACTTTGTCTCGGTTGAAAAGTTTCCTTTGGATAAAGACAAACTTGCCCAATCACTGGTCATGTGGCCTAGTTTAAGTCATCTTGCTGAGCTACTTTGCGAGCGTTATCCGACGCTTTGTCATGGCCTTCATATGGTTGAGTTCCCCGAATACAGAACAACTTTAACACTTTGGTTTGGTGAGGCCAGCGCTGGCTTTCAAGCGCTTAATGGTTGCGTTGATGCTTGGTTTCTAGACGGGTTCGCCCCCAGCAAAAATCCTGAAATGTGGAGTGAAGAGCTGTTTCAAAACATCCAGCGCTTGAGTCACACAGGGACAACATTCGCAACGTTTACCGCAGCAGGCATTGTCCGCCGCGGGCTTAAATCCCATGGTTTTGACGTTCAAAAAGTCAAAGGATTTGGCCACAAACGTGAAATGATGGTCGGCACGTTCGTATCAGAACAAGAATCCTACTCCGCATTAGGCAAACCTTGGTTTAATGTCCGCCACTCAACGCCCCTTTCAAAAGTATTAGTCATCGGCTCTGGGATCGCCGGCGCCACAACCGCCTCTGCGCTTGCCCATAAAGGCATAGAAGTGGATGTCTGGGAACAAGACTGTGAGATCGCTAACGGCGGGTCAGGTAATGAACAAGGTATGCTATATCCGAAGCTAAGTGCGTCGGATAAGCCTTTAAATCGTTTCTATTTAAGTGCGTATTTATTTGCTCAACGTTTTTATCAACAACAAAAAACAATCGAACCCGCTTGGCAACAGTGTGGTTTACTGCAATTGCCTAAAGACGCAACCGAACACGTCAAATTCGAAAAGATTTTAGCGGATAAACTTTATCCTGAAAGCGTGTTAGCAAACCATCCAGAAGGACTGCATTTACCGTTATCTGGCTGGGTTCGCCCTAAAGTGATGTGCGAACACCTGTTAACACATCACAAGATAACCGTATCACTGAATAAACCATTGATTAAACTTGAGCGCACCCAAAATGGTTTTATAGCAAGCAGCGAAGAAGAGCAAACACACTATTCCCACGTCGTGTTTTGTACAGCGAACCATTTAGCAGGCTTATCTGATTGGCAAACTTGGCCAACCAAACCGATTCGTGGACAAGTGACGCAATTACCAACTCATGCTTTAGCAGATAATGATCGAACCAAGGCTCGGCAATTGCAGCACGTATTGTGTGCCGATGGTTATGTATCGCCAGAGCTCGATAACCATTTAAATTTTGGCGCTACCTATGATTTAGGCAGTGAGAATACTGAAGTCTCTGCGCAAAGCCATCAGGAAAATTTACAAAAATTGCAGGCACTACTATCAATTGATACACAGAACGTACCCTTAGAAGCGTGCTCTGGTCGCGTAGGAATGCGCTGTACGGTAACAGACTACACACCAATAGTTGGGCCGGTTAGCTCACATCAAAGTCTAATTGAGCGTTACGCGCCCCTTAGAAAGAATGCTAAATGGCAAACGGACGCCAAATCCGAAGCGATCACAGGTTTATATATCAATACAGGACATGGTTCACGAGGACTAGTCAGTGCACCATTGAGTGCTCAATACATCAGCAGTTTAATTTTTGATGAAATGGCACCACTTGAACAAAGTATTATTGAAGCGTTACACCCTAATCGATTTTCCATCCGACAATTAAAAAGAGGAGAAGCCTAGGCTTCTCTTCTTATGCGATTAGATTTCAAATAAATTACAAGCATTTGGAATTAAATCGTCTAAATTACGATACGTCTTTGGTCGCAAAACAATCGACCCCATTAAGGGATGAAGGTCTCGTAACTTATCACTTAACTGTCCTACGCCAGGATTAATTGGCTCATAGGGATAGATATGATCTTGGATACTCAGCTTGTGTAGTTCATCAAGCTCGTCCTGAAGCATGGATTTCATTGCGAAAAATAAATCCTTGCTGTTTATATCATTTGTTTCCCAATATGCATCAGACAAAGCGCTATTTAGTTCGTAAAATATATGTAACGCATCAGATACGGTTTTTTGACTCATAGTGTCTCCATAAAACGAGCATTCTGTTTACATTCACCCTTGTATTGGTAGATGCTACCCCCATAACCACACTCTAGCCACGAAAAAATGCAGGTAAATTGATTTTGAGTACTACAATCCAATCTGACGTGACATCTGACAACTTGTGGCCATCGTTACAAGCTGAAGCTGAAAAACTAGCACAAGATGAACCTATTTTGGCAAGTTATTTTAATACAACAATACTTCGTCATGATTCTCTTAGTTCTGCTTTAAGTTTTTTACTGGCCAGCAAGCTTGATAGTATTTCCATTCCCGCAATGGTTTTGCGAGAGGTTTTTGAAGAAGCAATGTCCGACAACCATTCAAACATTGTCGACTGTATTAAGCAGGATATCTTATCCATCAAAGAACGTGATGCAGCCTGCGACTGCTTAACGACGCCGTTGCTTTTCTTCAAAGGTTTCCATGCACTGCAAACCTACCGCGTAGCTAACTGGCTCTGGAAACAAGGCCGGGAAAGTTTAGCGCTGTACCTTCAAGGACAAATGTCTATGGTGTTTGGGGTGGATATACACCCTGCTGCACGCATTGGCTGTGGCGTCATGCTCGACCACGCGTCAGGTTTAGTGGTCGGTGAAACCTGCGTGATTGAGGATAATGTCTCGATTCTACAATCTGTTACCTTAGGTGGTACCGGTAAAGAAACCGGTGACCGTCACCCGAAAATCCGCTCAGGCGTATTGATCGGTGCTGGTGCCAAGATTTTAGGTAACATCGAAGTGGGTGAAGGTGCGAAAGTAGGTGCCAACAGCGTGGTCTTAGACCAAGTAGAACCACATACGACTGTGGCTGGCGTCCCTGCGAAAGTGGTTGGTCGCAATAAAGAGAAAGAACCTTCCCGCGAAATGGATCACACCATCGGTGGCTGTATCAAAGAATAGCTTTTGCTTACAACATTAAAAAAGGGCCTAAATAGCTAATGCTGTTCACTTAAGCGAAACAGCATTACGAGATACTGGATACCTCGTCTTTGATTGCTTTACCATGCGGGGCC
>NZ_LTAX01000032.1 GCF_001639745.1 Marinomonas gallaica | reverse complement strand
AGTTGATACAAGCCTTATTGCCGCGAAGACTAGAAAATGAAATGGCATTTTAGACTAAAAACGCCATTATTCAGGGACGACTATTTAATTCCGCCATTAAAAATAAAAAGGCCAGCCTTTTTATTTTTAAATCAATCCACAGAGCTATAGTCCTGAAAACTCCATTTCCCATGCAAATAATACTTCATCATTTTATCTTTCGCCTGGTTTATTCTCGGTGAATCGATGCTTTTTTTATTCATTTCTTCATAATAACTTTTAGCAAATATTTTTGCTTTTTGGGCCCGTCCAAATTTATGTAAATATTGAATATGGCCTTCAGATAAAGCAATAATTGGATACCTATCAAAAACCTTAATGTCTGATCGATCTAATTTTCTTAGACTTTCTTCAGCCATTTTAAAGTACGATTCAGCTATAATCTCTTCATCTTCCTCAAGTGCCATAATAATACGCTGTTGTGCCAAGGCATGTTCAACATGAGCAGAATCGTAAGCATCAAAAGCTATTCTTAGCTTTTCATATGCTTCTCTTTGTTTTCCAAAAGATCTTAGTGCCAATCCATATTGCATGAGAAATAGACCATCGGACTCAAAAACCTTTTCAAAATTCTTATAAAGTGAACAAATTAAAAACTCATCTTTACCTAAAAGCTTCCTTAATGCTTTTGCATTAACCAAATGCTTATAAATTTTAGCTTCCTGACTCTTTCCTTTAAGTGACGGAACGATTGGAACATCATAGACACTAAATGCTTCAATATATGCTTTCAGAATATCATATATTTCTTCTTTTGAAACATACATGTCTAATATTCTTTCAATATATACTTTATGCCTAGTTTGAATATAGCCATTGCTATATTTTATAATGCCTTCCATCCTTTTCGACATTTCATATATGTTCTGATCAACTCCAAGATAACCCAATGCCCTAGTGATTGTAACTTCAGAAGCATTTACACCTTGAGTAGTTGCTAAGCCAGACAAAAGCAATAAATATCTTTCTGATTTTGATTCTATTCTTTGATAATCTTTCTTAATTATCTCATTAAAACCTTCTCCAGAAGTAGCTTCTAAAAGACCTATTAGAAGCTGACTTTTTGCTCTTTTTAAAAGCTCTATTCTTCTATTTTTTAAAGACATTTTCTCCAGACGAGTCCAATTACCATACTGTTTTATTTTCTCTAATATTGGATCCGCATCCTTTGAGTCAATATTTTGAAGGTGTAATTCTCCAACATTAATTCCGTGAAAATATTCCTTAACTCTAGAGCTATAAATCCCTAAGTTTTCAGCAGAAACAAATACTACCTTTGAGCTTCCTTGTTTTATTATATTAGAAACTTCGTAGGAAAAATCACCAAGTCTTTCTATGAAAATATAAAATGTGCTGTCAATTTTACTACTTAAATCCTCAACTAATGACTTTAAATCACCACTGTAAGCATCAAGAAAATACACAGCGTTTGAATCAGATAACCTTAAAGCCACTTGTTTTAAAAGAGTTGTCTTCCCAGATCCAGCAGCACCCTTAACAACATAAAGTTGAAATTCATTTTCAAATATTAAGTTATAAAAATCTCTGAAGGATTTAAGATAAGCAGGAATTTCATTATAGATATCATGCCAGCTTGGCTTATAGCCTTTATAAAATGACTTTATAGGGTATGTTTTCTCCGGATCAGCCTGAACACTAATATTACCTTTATATACTGGAAAGATCCCATCATATAACTTATTAACGCCGCCCTTTTCATTTATTATTAAATGTGGCTTAGAGTTTTTAAGAAGATCAATATTATCAGGAATATTCTGAAATTCTAATTTCAACCAATCCACAAAATCTTTCAAAGTACCTGGTATATGTTCTAAATTAGATGCAGCAAAATTATCCACTTGCATTTCAGTAAGACTTGGAATTAGAAGATAACTCCTCTGTTCCGAGCTATTAGTTTTACCCTTATATCTCTCAACCTGGTGTTTAAAAAGAGGTTCATCGAGCCTGGTCCCAATAAATAAAAATGTATATTTCAAGTAGTCGTCAGCAAGTTCCTCGTACCATAAAGGAGGGTTACCAGATGCTTGAGCGTACTCTTGAGAAGAAAATATAAAACCATCCGCTATTCTATTAACATCGCCATTAAGTTTAATGTAATCCATACTTTCAAATAGCTGATCAGGATCACAAACCTTATCTCCTCTCAATCGAATATAAAATTTTCTTTTAGAATGCAAATACAAAGATTTTTCAAAGGCGTCATCAATATTTAAAGTATAAACCCGCAGAAAAGGATACTTTGCTATTTCATTAAACTCATTCGAAGGTGTACAGTGCTTAAAATTCTCTTCAAATATATTATCGACCTGACTTCCTAACTTACTTCTTGCTGCACCATATGCCTCTGATAAAGATTCATCATTGTAAGCAGAGTAGCCACATGCTTCCGAAAAGATCTTTGCAAGATCCCAAGCCATTGGAATTTCTTCTTTTTTTCCATTTAATGAACCTCTAGATGCTCCTGCTCCGAAGAGAAGTACTAGCCTTCCATTCAATAGTGCTTGCTTGATGTGAGAATTCACAAATATTTCTCCCTAAATATAATAAGCTAATTATTTCTTAGAGCTGATAATATACTTCCAGAAAGGCATCGCCAACTCATTCAGCTAAATACACACACGGAGTTTTGAACTGAACACCACTCATCAATCATATCTGCCCAATCCTGCAACATGGCCGCGCGCTGTTCTCGGTACTCAGCTTTGTTGTAGATGGCTCTGACGCCTTTCTGTTCGTGGGCTAAGCATTTCTCGATCCAGTCACTGTTATAGCCCGCTTCATGAAGCAAGGTACTTGCTGTACGGCGTAGATCGTGAGGGCCGAACTTCTCCATCGGTATGCCGTCTTTCTGTGCGGCCTGGAAGGTGTATTTCAACACTAGGTTAATCGTGGCGTTACTCATGGGTTGATCGGTGTCGTAGCGTGACGGTAGAACATACTCTGAGCAGCCGGCAAAGGTCTTTAACGCAACTAACAAATCTATCGCCTGGCGTGATAGGAACACCAAGTGAGGTTTACGGCGTTTCATACGCTCTTTAGGAATGCTCCATAGGGCTTCACTGAAATTAATCTCACTCCATTTCGCCTGGCACAACTCCCCTTTTCGCACCATGGTTAGCAGGAGCAGTTTAGCCGCGGCGCGGTTAACCGGGCTGGTGCCTACTTTCTCTAGGTACTTGTACATCACGCCGATCTCTTCTGGCGTTAACGAGCGGTCCCTTGGCTGGAATCGAGCAATAGAGTTTGGGCGTACATGATCGGCTGGGTTCTCTACCTTCTGGCCGCGCTCCATGGCCCAACGAAATACCTGCATCACGATCTCGCGGGTATGCACTGCCGTGGCCGGTGCACCTCGATCCACGATGCTGTTAGTCAGCATGCGTAGGTCCTCATGGGAGATTTCTGTTAGCTGTAGATTGCCAAACTTGGCTTTGAGTTCACGTTCATAGATCGAGCGGCGCATATCTCGGGTGGATTCTGCCATTTGATAACCACGCAACCACTTGTCTGCCCAGGCTCCAAATGTTGCCGCATCCTTCACACGAGCTTTGCTACGCGCTTTTTCCTTTGCAGGAGATCTTCCGTTCGCGATTAGTTTCTTAGCCTCTCCAAGCTGCTCACGGGCTTCTGCGAGGCTGATGCCACCATTGCCATAGCGGCCAAAGGTAATCGTTTCCTGGCGTCCATTGATGGAATAGTTGTAACGAAAGGACTTAGTACCCGCTGCGGTGACGGCCACGTACAAGCCATCACGGTCGTTTACTTTGTAGAGTTTATCCTTGGGTTTTAGGTTTCTGATCTTGGTATCGGTCAGCATGACTATGGTTCTCCGTTGAGTTTAATACCATGCTGTAAAACCTATGTTTTAGAGTCTATTTTCTCTTTTACTTTCATGCAGTTAGAGAAAATCCATACCATGAGGCGTAGAAACGTCGCGTTATGGTATCGGGATTGAGCATGGTGTTTGGAGAAAATAATACCCACCGCTATACCCCGGTCAAACCGTGCTTGAAGCTGCTAGACAGTGCCAAATGATTTGGCTGTTAGACAACAAAAAGCCCGCTAGAGAGCGGGCTTGGGAGTGTTTATTGCTGTTCAGTGCAGGGTGTTACCTAACGCTGAATTATTCCCACTCGATGGTTGCTGGTGGCTTAGACGATACGTCGTAAGTCACGCGGGAGATGTGTTCGATTTCGTTGATGATACGACCCGACACTTTCTCTAGTAGCTCGTATGGTAGGTGTGCCCAACGTGCTGTCATGAAGTCGATGGTTTCTACAGCACGTAGCGCCACAACGTATTCGTAACGGCGGCCATCACCTACTACACCTACAGATTTCACTGGTAGGAAGACTGCGAACGCTTGGCTTGTTTTTTCGTACCAGCCAGCGTTGCGTAGCTCTTCGATGAAGATGGCATCCGCGCGACGTAGGATGTCGGCGTATTCTTTCTTCACTTCACCAAGGATGCGCACACCAAGACCTGGTCCTGGGAATGGGTGACGGTACACCATGTCGTACGGTAGGCCTAGCTCTAGACCAAGCTTACGCACTTCGTCTTTGAATAGCTCACGTAGTGGCTCGACCAGTTGCATCTTCATGTCTTCTGGAAGACCGCCGACGTTGTGGTGCGATTTAATCACGTGCGCGCCACCGGTTTTACCCGCTGCCGATTCGATGACGTCAGGGTAAATCGTACCTTGCGCTAGGAATTCAACTTCCGTCAGTGTTGTCGCTTCTTCATCAAACACTTCAATGAAGGTATTACCAATCACTTTACGTTTCGCTTCTGGGTCAGATACGCCGCTCAGTTTGCCAAGGAATAAGTCTTCCGCGTCAACGCGAATCACGTTAACACCCATGTTCTGCTTGAACATGGCCATTACTTGATCACCTTCACCTAAACGAAGCAGACCGTTGTCAACGAAGACACAGGTAAGCTGTGTGCCAATGGCTTTGTGAAGCAACGCGGCGACAACAGATGAGTCGACACCACCAGACAGTGCCAAAAGCACTTTCTTATCGCCCACTTGCGCTTGCATGCGCTCGATCGCATCTTGTGCGATGTTGGCAGGCGTCCACAGTGTTTCACAGCCACAGATATCAACAACAAAGCGCGATAAAATGCGGCCACCTTGAAGCGTGTGTGTCACTTCTGGGTGGAATTGCAGGCCGTAGAATTTTTTCGACTCATTGGCCATGGCAGCAATCGGACAGCTTTCAGTGGAAGCCATCAATGCGAAGCCTTTAGGCATATCAACGACTTTATCACCGTGGCTCATCCAAACATCCAACAGCGGAACACCGTTGTTCGCGACATGGTCTTCAATACCTTCAAGAAGGGAGAAGTTGCCATGCGTGCGGATTTGCGCGTAACCAAACTCACGCACTTCCGATCCTTGAACTTTACCGCTCATTTGTTCCGCCATGGTTTGCATGCCGTAACAAATACCAAGAACCGGTACGCCTAGCGTAAACACGGCTTCTGGTGCGCGAGGAGAACCTTCGTCTGCAACAGATTCAGGACCACCAGCAAGGATAATACCTTTAGGGTCAAAGTCGATGATCTCTTGGTCGTCCATGTCAAACGCACGAACTTCACAGAAAACACCAATCTCACGTACACGACGCGCAATCAGCTGCGTGTATTGAGAGCCAAAATCAAGAATAAGAATTTTATGAGCGTGGATATCTTGCGACATTGTTAGCTAGTCCTTCGCTCCTACCCAGTAAGAGCTGTTCAAAAAAAAAGAAGATGGGGCGCAGAAACTACGCCCCATCTTGGTTTTAATCTATCAGCGCTTAAACGTGATAGTTTGGTGCTTCTTTAGTGATGGTCACGTCATGAACGTGGCTCTCACGCATACCTGCACCGGTAATTTGAGAAAATTGCGTTTTAGTACGCATTGTCTCGATATCAGCTGAACCAGTGTAACCCATTGAAGAACGAACACCGCCCATCAATTGAAGTACAACAGCCGCCATAGGGCCTTTAGAAGGTACGCGACCTTCAATGCCTTCAGGAACAAGCTTCTCTACGCCACTGCTCGCATCTTGGAAGTAACGATCAGAAGAACCTTGAGACTGAGACATCGCACCTAGCGAGCCCATACCACGGTAAGCTTTGAATGAGCGACCTTGGAATAACACGACTTCACCTGGTGCTTCGTCTGTACCTGCTAGCAAACCACCAACCATGATCACGCTGGCACCGGCGGCGATCGCTTTAGCGATATCACCAGAGAAACGTACGCCACCGTCAGCAATAACTGGAATGTTACGCTCGTTCATCACCGCAGCAACGTTCGCTACCGCACTGATTTGAGGAACGCCCACACCTGCCACAATACGCGTTGTACAGATCGATCCTGGACCAATACCGACTTTAACGCCATCAGCACCGGCGTCAGCCAACGCAATCGCTGCTTCCGCTGTAGCAATGTTGCCACCGATCACTTGTACTTGAGGGAAGTTTTCTTTTACCCAACGTACGCGATCGATAACGCCTTTAGAATGACCATGTGCTGTATCAACAACAATCACGTCAACGCCGGCTTCTGCTAGCGCTTTCACACGATCGCCAGTATCTGCACCAGTACCCACTGCGGCACCTACACGAAGACTGCCGTTTTCATCTTTGCATGCCAGCGGGAAAGTTTGCGCTTTATTGATGTCAGTAACAGTGACCATACCGCGTAGTTCAAACTGCTCGTTCACAACCAGTACTTTTTCAATACGGTGTTCGTGCAATAGTTTGCGGATAGAGCCGCTTGATGCGCCTTCTAGTACGGTTACTAGACGCTCTTTTGGCGTCATGATATCAGCAACAGTTTTGTCGAAGTCTTTGATAAAACGAACATCACGGCTGGTGACGATACCAACTAGGCTTTTACCTTCTACGACAGGTACACCAGAAATGTTGTTTGCAGCGGTGACTTCCATCAACTCGCGAACCGTTGCAGTCGGGTGAATCGTAACTGGATCCTTAACGATGCCGCTTTCGAATTTTTTAACGCGACGAACTTCCGCTGCTTGTTGCTCAATCGTTAGGTTTTTGTGGATAATGCCCATGCCGCCTTCTTGGGCTAAGGCTATCGCCATGCGGTGTTCTGTCACCGTGTCCATGGCAGAAGAAACAAGAGGAATATTAAGTTCGATGTCCTTTGTGATGCGCGTTTTAAGCTTTACATCATTAGGCAGAACTTCAGAATAGCCGGGGATAAGCAATACGTCATCAAACGTTAATGCTTCTTGTGCAATTCGTAACATAATAGGGAATTTCCAATGCCAACTGGGTTTAAGATGGCAAGTAATTCTACTCCAACATTATGAATCGGTAAATCAAAACCAAGTGAGATTGATGAAAAATTTTACAACTTTGCACAGTTCAGAACCTACTTTCACGGTCTCAGAATTGAACCGCCAGATTCAGCAACTGCTAGAAGCCAGTTTACCTTGGATATTAGTAGAAGGAGAGATCTCTAACTTGGCGCGTCCAAGCTCTGGACATTGGTATTTTTCCCTCAAAGATGATCGCGCTCAAATCCGCTGCGCCATGTTCAAAGGTAAGAACATGGCGGTCAAATTTAAGCCCAAAGACGGTGACATGGTGCGTTTGCGCGCACGCGTTACCTTCTATGGTGCGCGCGGCGATTGTCAGCTTATGGTCGAAGGGATGGAGGCCGCTGGTGAAGGCGCCTTACAAGCTGCATTTGAGCGTTTAAAAAACCAGCTACAAGCAGAAGGCTTATTCGAACAGTCACATAAAAAACCGTTACCTAGCCGCCCTGAGCGAGTCGCCATCATCACCTCTTCGAAAGGGGCTGCGGTGAAGGATATGGTGATTGCTTTCAAACGCCGTTTCCCACTCACGGAACTGACCATTCTGCCTACCTTGGTTCAAGGCAATGGTGCTGCTGTGAACATACGCCAGCAGCTTGAGCGAGCCGATGTAAGCGGTCACTTCGATGCGATCATTGTCGGACGTGGCGGTGGTTCGCTGGAAGATCTGTGGAGCTTTAACGACGAAGCGCTTGCGCGCGCCATTTTCAATGCAAAGACGCCAGTGGTATCCGCTGTGGGTCATGAGGTTGATTTTACTATCGCCGACTTTGTTGCCGATGTGCGAGCAGCAACCCCTACTGCGGCGGCTGAACTGCTCAGCCCAGACATACGCAACCTAGAGCAGAAAATTACACATTTTGAGCATCTGTTTACACGCCGCTTTGAACAAACCCTGCAACAGCACCAACAGCGTTTAGACTTTTTGATCAGACGTATTCGTCACCCTAAAGAGCGAATAGAACAGCAACAACAGCGCCTCACGCAGAGCAAACAGCGTTTACAAAGTGCCCTACAGAGCCAATTGAAACAACGTCAGGTTACGCAGCAACATGTGTCACAGCGTTTAATGTACGCGGCTCCCATCAAAAAGATTCAATCGCATCAGGAACGCATCGAGGCATTACAACAACGTATGCGTTTAGCATTGGAGCAAAACCTACACCGTAAGCAAGATCGCTTTGCCAATGTGGTGGCTAAATTAAACTTGGTCAGTCCTTTGGACATTTTGTCTCGTGGTTACGCGATTGCCAGTAAAGGCAAGCACGTGGTTCGTTCTGTAGAAGACGTGCAAGCAGGAGATGCCATTCAAGTTCGTGTCGCAGATGGCACCATCGACTGCGAAGCCAAATAATCGCCATTCGCCACACTGTCTGTTGCTTTGGCGGCAAACTGAGTAAAGTGATTGCTCAACACAGATAAGGAATCACACCATGACGGCAAAAGATTTGCTGCTCGGACTCTTCATCATTTTTGCTTGGGGGTTCAACTTTGTAGTCATTCGCTTGGGGTTGGACACCATGACCCCGATGATGCTCGGCGGTGTACGCTTCTTATTGTTGGCCATGGTCGGCTGCTTTTTCTTTGCACGGCCTAAAACACCGTTAAAATGGTGGATCGCGTATGCTTTAACGCTTAACTTCGGTCAATTTGCCTTTTTGTTCAGCGCTATGATATTTGGTATGCCTGCAGGGCTTGCCTCACTGGTGCTGCAATCACAAGCCATTTTCACACTGCTGTTTTCTGTCTTACTGCTTAAAGAAGTGGTACGTCCTTATCAAGTTCTAGCCATTGCAGTCGCTTGTGGTGGGTTAGCCATCATTGGGGCCGATGGCGAGGACACCAGCATGACTGTAATCGGTTTTGCTCTTACTCTAGCAGGTGCATCAAGCTGGGCACTGGGCAATATCGCCACCAAAGCCATCATTCAAAAAGGTTATCAAGCGGATCTTAGTTTAATTGTCTGGAGTGCATGGTTCGCTGCGCTGCCCTTTTTCATCTCATCGTTTTTTGTCGACTCCCCAAGCGTTATGTGGTCCAACATTGTCGAGATAAATTGGTCAACCTTAGCCATCTTGATCTACTTAACGCTCGTGGCAACGCTTGGAGGCTACGGTTTATGGAGTTATCTGATGTCACGCTACAGTGCAGGCACGGTTGCCCCTTTGTCATTAGGGGTGCCTGTTGTAGGGCTGACGTCTGCGGCCGTTGTACTCGGTGAGAGTATCAGCCATCAGCAATGGCTAGGGATTTCTGTGGTATTGATTGGCTTGTTGATGAACACGTTTGGCGGTCGCTTACGCCGCCGCCAAACGCACTAGTCCCATCGCTATTCTTTACGATCAAGCTTATCACTCAAGGCTTGTACTTGTTGTTGCAGTTGGGAAATTTGATCCACCAATGCTTGATGGTGATCTTCTTGATTCTGGTGTTCTTCTGCCATGGTTTCTCGACTCATCACTTCCAGTACGACACCGACCATCATATTAAGGAAGACAAAGGCCGTCAGGAAAATAAAGATGATGTAGAAAATCCAACTGAGCGGGTAGACCTCCATCGTCTCATACATCACATCGGTCCAATCTTCGAACGTGGCGATCCGGAACAACGTCAGCATAGAAATCGCAATATCACCCCATAAATCTTGGTTGATATGGCTGAAGAAGATCGCACCAGCCGCACCAAAGATATAAAAGATAATAAACATTAACAGGCCGATATAGCCCATTTTAGGAATGGCTTTAAGCAATGCGTTAATCAGCATGCGTAAATCCGGAATGATCGACACCAATCGCAACACGCGCAGTACGCGCAACAAACGCGCGACCAACACCATGTCGGTATTAGAGATAGGAATAAGACTGCCAATCACAATGACTGTATCAAAGATATTCCAAGGATCTTTAAAGAAGTCGGCTTTGCGATCGTAGGCGGCGAAGCGAAGAACAATTTCGACCAAGAAGAAAACGGTGATCAGAGTATCGAGGTAGTTGATCCCAAGCTCAACCGAATACGGTAACGGATAGGTTTTTGCCCCGACCGTGAGTGCCGCGATAATAATGATGGTGATGATAAAGCTTTGAAACCAAACGCTTTGCTCAATACGCTTGAGGGTATCAAACCAAGTTTGAGAACGGGCCGTAGTCATTGCCTTGTTTTACTCCTATTGAAATAGCTCGGTACGAGCGCGAGTATCCTAAGACAATGACGGTTCAGATAAAATCCCTAATTTAACTTCGTTTCACTCGTACGACTTTCATGATTTCCATATCAATGCCTGCAACGGACTCTTGAGCAGGGTAATAGGTAATGTTTACGCGCGCGCCACGTAGCGAGTGATACTTGCCTTGTCGTCTAAAACGAAACGGTACATCGTAGCCTTCTATCATCAAGGTATGTAGAACCCAGTCTTCTTGGCTGCGCTGAACGTGTGACTTCACTTTCATTGCGTCACTGTGGATGAGGCCGGGATGCTTAGAGATCAGGGCTTCGGGCTTGGATTTCATCGAACTCTCCTACCGAACGTGCGGACATAATATAAACAAGGCTTAATAGTATGCCACAAACCGAATAGGCTGAGTAAATTTTGATCAATCTTTGCTTTTTTCGGTTTCCTCATCATTACTTTTTAGCAACTGGGAGTGGCTTTTGGCTTCGGCTTCATCGCGATAGCAAATGACGGCTTTTTGTAAAATCATACTATTTGGGTACGTCACCGTGTCCCCAGTGACACGCGTGATAATGACATGGAACGTTGATATCTCATGAATTTGACCAAGGATCTCTTCATCTTTATCAACCACTTTAACCCAATCGCCAACACGGTAAGGAAAACCGAAGAAAATAATAAGACTCGCTGTTACATTGCTTAAAATAGACCACTGAGCAAATAAGGCGATACCAACCACGGCAAACACGGATGAGAAGAACACCGCCAACTGCCCATAGCCCACCCCAAGCACCACGCACAGCAAAAGCACAAACGCGACCGTCAAACCTAGATTGATAATCTTCGAAACTAGGATCATGCGAAGTTCATTAATACCTTGGCGCAGTGCGACGGCTCTGATCGCCGTCGAAACAAGCCGCATGGCCAAAAAGTACCCCGCGACCAGCAGTATCGCTAAACAGATATGGAGCCACATAGGCCCTCCTCGTTGTTAAAGCACGAAATACAACGCCACCGGAATGCACACCAATGACATTAAGTTACCTAGAAGCACGATGGATGCCACCTTTTGAGGTTCCTGTTGGAACATTTCCGACACCATGTAATTCAGCACAGCTGGTGGTAGGCAAGCGAAAATCACCAGATAGGCAAACCAATCTTCGCGCAAACCAAACAGCCAATAAAATGCATACGCCGCCACAAGCCCACTAACGGGACTTACTAGACCACTGATCACGCCAATACGCCATTGACCAAAATCCACATCTTTCATACGAACGCCTAACGCAAACAGCATCAGAGGAATGGAGATTTGCCCCAGCATGTCGATGCCTGTACCTACCGCGATTGGCATTGACCAATCTTGCCAACTCCATACAACACCAACCGCAGTGGCTATAATGATGGGCATTTTTAAAAGGTTAAACAAATTAGTACGCGGGTTCAGTAGGTACATGCCCACGGTGAAATGCAGTAGATTCTCAATCAAAAACAACACCACGGCAATCGGCAGTGCGGCCTCTCCAAACGCTAACACCATTAAAGGAATGCCTAGATTACCACTGTTATTAAACATCATCGGTGGCACAAAGGTTTTGAACTCGTAACCTAAAGCACGGGCAATAGGCCAAGCCACAAGACCAGAGCCTAAGACAACAAATGCGCCTGCAGCGACTAAAGGTAAATAGGCTTGTATCTGAAAGTCTTTTGAGGCCATCACCGAAAAAATGAGCGCAGGAATAAACACACTCATATTAATGCGATTGGCCACGCTCATATCCGTGGGACGAGCACGCGCGTAAAAGAAACCAATCAAAACGATGATGATAAGAGGGAAAACAGTATTGAAGATTTGCTGAAAGAGACTGGTAGTGTCCATATAACATCCTTGACGATAACCTCGTTAGAGTAACGAGGTTCATCAAAAACACCAATGCCAGTCTTAAAAATACTTTATTCGTGCGCGCTCTTCTGCACTAACTGAGCAGGAATCAGTATAAAACGCTGACGCACCTCTTCACCTTTCAGTAAGGCTAAGCCAATCTCAACCGCACGCTCTGCCATCAGTTTAGGCCGCTGGACCGCTGTCGCAATCCATAGATTAGGTTGCTGGATCGCATCTATCGCAAATTGCGACCCATCCACCGAGGCAAGCACAAACTCGTTTCGGTTGGCATGCTGCGCCGCCATTAACGCGCCAGAAGCCGTTGGGTCATTGATGGCAAACACGGCATCTAAATGATCGTACTCTTCCATTAGATAGGTCATGGCCTCCATGCCACCTTCTTGGCTGCCTGTGCCATTTAAGCGATCACTTAGCAAAGTGATGTTGGGGTAACGATTAATCGCAGACTTACAACCAGCAACGCGCTCTAATACCGAGGATACCGACACACCATTGATGATCACAAATTGTCCTTGATAGCCTATTTGCTTCGCTAATCGTTCGCATGCGATAACACCAGCCTGAACATTATCTGTCGTAATCGTCGCATCTGCGCCCTGAGCATTGACATCCACCGCAATGACTTTAATGCCCGCTCGCTGAGCACGCGCTACCACAGGCGCTATTTTATATTCGTCAGCCGCCGTCAGAATGATCAGGTCCACTTTACGGTCGATGAATTCATTAATCTGTCGAATCTGGCGTTTAAAGTCATAAGCATCTGAACGTACGATGACCTCTATAGGCCGACCTTCAACCAATTCATTGGCTCGACGTGTCGTAGAGTCTACTAATTCGACAAAATAAGGGTTACCCAGATCCACTACGCTGATGCCGATCGAGCGTAGCGGCTGATCAAGCTCGTTATTAGCTAACGAGCTGGTAACAGTCACACACAGATAAAGTACCCCAGCCAGCCCTATCTTTCGTGCGATCGAACAACACCAACCGCTTGCTTGGAGGATAGATTGCTGTGCCATGATGACCTCTATTTATGTCTGATTGTGGCTAACTTTACGCAGCCTCCGAATCGGAGTCCACTTCCATCGCGCCGGTCATGATTGCAACCGCTTCCGACATGGTGTGAGATTCAGGCGTAATCGTCGCCGCACATTTGCCTAAGCGGTGAATATGAATACGATCGGCGACTTCAAACACGTGCGGCATGTTATGACTGATCAGAATAATCGGCAAACCACGGTCACGCACTTCTTTAATCAGATTCAATACTCGACGGGATTCTTTTACCCCTAATGCAGCAGTAGGCTCGTCCATAATCACCACTTTACTGCCAAACAGCGCAGAGCGCGCCACCGCCACACCTTGTCGCTGGCCACCAGATAGCGACTCTACCGCCTGAGAGATATTTTGAATGGTCATCAGTCCAAGCTCTGTCATCTTAGCTTGAGCACGCTCTTCCATGGCTTTTTTATCCAACATACGGAACACAGATCCCAATATGCCTGGTTTACGCAGCTCACGACCTAGAAAAAGGTTATCGGCAATATTCAAAGCCGGAGACACGGCCAAATTTTGATACACCGTTTCAATGCCTAACTCGCGCGCTTCCATCGGTGAATTAAAATGAACTGGCTTGCCGTCCAATAAGATTTCCCCTTCATCTGGCACCAAGGCGCCAGACAAGGCTTTGATAAGAGACGATTTCCCCGCGCCATTGTCACCAATGACCGCCAAGATTTCACCTGGATACAACGTCAAATCAGCGTGATCAATGGCCGTCACACTGCCATAACGCTTTACAATACCACGCGCTTGAAGAACCGGTTGTTGATCGTAATGAGCTGTCATTATGCTGTCCCCTTTCTGATCCACTGATCCATGCCTACCGCTACAATAATCAAAATACCCACGGTAAACTCTTGCCAAAGTACATCAACACCAGCGAGCGCTAAACCATTCCGAAACACACCCACTACCAGCGCACCAATCAAGGTACCAAAGATCGACCCACGACCACCAAATAAACTACAGCCTCCGATCACTACTGCGGTAATACTGTCTAGGTTGGTAGTATAGCCAGCTTGCGGGCTTACCGAACCGATACGTCCGATCAATACCCAAGCACCAATGGCACACACGACACCCGCTAAGACATATACGGATAATAAAACACGATCAGTGCGGATACCGGCTAGCTTGGCTGCCGCAGGATCATCACCGGTGGCGTATACATGACGCCCCCAGGCGGTCCAATTCAAGGCGTACCAGATTAATACAAACAGCGCCAACATCAGCAGTGACCCGTAGGTTAACCGAGCGCCAAAGAAGCTAACGGTTTCACCTAACCATTGTAGCAACGGTGCATTGTTGGCAATTTCCTGTGAACGAATGGTTTGACTTTTTGAGTACCAAAGATTCAGTGCAAAAAAGACGTTCCATGATCCCAGTGTCGCGATAAAAGGCGGCAGTTTAAAACGTGTAATCAGGGTACCGTTAATCAAGCCTGCCAACGCACCAACGCCCATGCCAATCAACAGGGCCATCCAAGCTTCAAGCCCGTGATCAATGGCCATACGCCCCATCACGACAGATGCCAGCACCATGATGGCGCCAACCGAAAGGTCGATACCAGCGGTTAAAATAATTAACGTTTGTGCCACACCGATCACACCGATGATAGTGACCTGCTGTAACACTAGAGATAAGTTAAAGGGGTGTAAGAAGCGGTCTCCAACCAAAATACTGAAGCCAATAATGGCAAAAATCAGAACAATGGTTGGTGCGGCGACCGGGTACTTATGAAGAAATTTCTGAAAGCGCTGTAGTGGCGTATCTTTGTCTTCGAAATTCGCTACATAACTACCACTGCCAGCCTGATCAGCGATTTTATCGTGATCCAACACCGGTGCAGACGGTTTTGGGTTAGCAGAACTCATAATGTTAACTCCAAGCAAAAAAACCACCGCTGGCGGCATCAGCCAGCGGTGTTAGGCAGGGTTGCCTTAAACAAGGTGGAAATTTTAGGCGGTTAGCCCCAACACATAGCTAGGCCAGTTTTTGATGTAACAGAATCAACACCTTGAGCCGGTTCATCTGTTATCAACTGTACGCCTGTGTCATAAAAATCAAGACCGTCAGAAGCCGTTGGGCGAGTACCCGACTTAGCAAACTCAACGATTGCACTGACACCTTCTGAGGCCATTTTTAGAGGGAATTGCATAGAAGTAGCGCCAATCACACCATCTTTGATGTTGCTGACACCAGGACAGCCCCCATCAACGGAGACAATCAATACGTCTTTTTCCATGCCAAATGATTTCAGCGCTTCATACGCACCAGCGGCGGCTGGTTCATTAATGGTGTAGACCAAGTTCACACCTGGGTCTTTTTGCAGTAAGTTTTCCATCGCACGACGACCACCCTCTTCAGAGCCTTGTGTCACGTCGTTACCTACGATGCGAGGGTCTGTTTCATCACCCATTTGATTTGGATCGTTTAGATCAATGCCGAAGCCTTTCAAGAAACCTTGGTTACGCGCTACGTCGACCGTAATTTGGCTGGTACTCAGGTCAAGCAATGCGATTTTAGCGTCTTCCGCTTTATCACCCATTTTCGCTTTGGCCCATTGCCCAATCATTTCACCCGCTTTGAAGTTATCGGTCGCAAATGTCATATCCGCTGCGCTGGCAGGCGACAGTGGCGTATCCAAAGCAATCACCAACAAGCCCGCTTCACGGGCTTTTTCAATAGTCGGCACAATACCGGCCGTGTCACTTGGGGTAATGAGAATCCCTTTCGCACCAGATGCGATTAGGTTTTCGACAGCTTGAACTTGTGTTTCGTTGTCACCATCATAGCGACCCGCGAAGGTACGCAGCTCAACGCCAAGCTCTTCAGCTTTCTCTTGGGCGCCTTCTTTCATTTTGACGAAGAAAGGGTTGGTATTGGTTTTAGTAATCAGACCAATGATCGGTGTTTCCGCCATCGCAGTAGTAGACAGTGCGCCGGCAGCAACAAGACAAGCAAGTTTACGGAAGTTAGATTTCATGAAACGACTCCAATATTGTTTTTATTCTCGGCTTATGCCGTCGAAACAGGCCGTCATAGCTGTTTCATAAATTAATATCGACGATGAAAACTAACGAAAAATTTCAGAGATTAAGGATGGCCTTGAAATATTTGTAACAATTCAATCTGTGAAATGAAAAACTTTCTCTAACTCACTGATTGTAAAAGGTTTTGAAAGCAATAAGTCACTATCGTTGAGTCCGTAACTTTCTACTAATTCGTGTACAGGTAAGCCCGACATTAATAATACTTGCCCTTCCCAGCTTGTATCGGCCTTCAACCTATGTGCTAAATCGACACCGTGTAACTCGCCAGCCAAGTTGACATCACTCATTATCAAATCGGGATGAAAAGAGCGCTCTAGTCCCGTCAAAGCGTCTTCTGCATACTCGAAGGTTTGTACCATGCAACCAAGCTGTTGTAGCTGTTCACGCATCACATGAGACACTTCAGGGTCATCCTCTACCAGCCAGATAACCGCGTCATTCGGCAGCTGTACTGTGGGTAGACTTTCTTGATTTGAAGGCATTTCTGCCAGTTCAGTCGGCGCCATCAGCGGTAAAAACAAACAGACTTTGGTCCATTGTCCCTCTTCTGAAGTCACCCGTATCTCGCCGCCACTTTGTTTGACAAAACCGTAGATCATACTCAGTCCAAGTCCACTGCCCTTACCCACTGGTTTGGTGGTGAAGAACGGCTCAAAAATACGCCCAAGCACCTCTTCAGAAATTCCACTACCGGTGTCTTCTACTTTTAGTCGAATAGCAGCCACGTCGGAATCAGGTAACTGAGTCGCTTTGGTTGAAAAGCTTAATGTGCCGCCACGAGACATCGCCGCGGCACTGTTGAGTGACAAATTTAGCAGCGCATTTTCCAATTGAGATGGATCAATCAAGCAACGCTCTTGTGGGCAATTGAGGTCGACTGTCACCTGAATATGATTGCCGACACTGTATTCCACTAAATCCAACATGCCCTCAATTAAATCGTCGATATGTGTCGCTTCAGGAAACAGTTGTTGTCGCCGACTGAATGCGAGCAAACGATGCACCAAACTGCTGCTCTTCTCGGCAACGGCTAACGCTCGCTCGATATAACGTGCTTGGTCATCGGTTTTAGGAGATGAGTCGGACAACATTTGCAGATTGCCCATAATAGCAGCCAGTAAATTATTAAAATCATGGGCTACACCGCCGGTTAACTGCCCCAGCACTTCCATTTTTTGCGCTTGGCGCAGCTGGCTTTCGACGCTTTTACGCTCAGTTAAGTCCGTATACAGTGTGACAAAACCGCCGTCTGGCATGGGCTTGGAACGAAATTCGACGATTTTCCCCGAGTCAAAGTGACGCTCAAAACTTTGGCTACGATGGTGTCGTGAGGCATTGATCTCATCCATCTGAACCAGCTGGTTTTCCATGTTGAGGTTCTTGTGAGAGCTTTGCGTAATGAGCTGCTGTACCACTTGTATTGGCATACCGCGATAGAGCTGGTTTGGCTGAATATCAAAAAGCGCTTCGTAACCTTTATTCCATGCAATTAAAATGCCCTGTTCGGTAAACACACTCAAACCATCGTTCATATTATCGAAGATGGTTTCCAGCAAACGTTTTTGTTCGGTGAGCTCGGCAGATACTTCCAAGCGTCGAATGGCATCACGCCGAAATACTTCAAAAGCATTGGCCAGCGTGCCGATCTCATCGTTACGACGCATGGGCGGATTACGCGAATCCACTTGCCCTAATGACAACTCTTTCATTCCTTGTGTGACGGCCCCTAAATCCCGTGTCATACGTCGGCTAGATAGATACAGGTAACTCAGCCCTAATACCAAAAATAGTGAGATTCCTATTAACCAGCGCTGACCATTGGCGACTACTTCGCCAACCTCCATGCGCTGTCGAGACACTCGCTTTTGCAGTGTGCCAACGAAAGCACTGACCTGGGTGCTAAGTTGTTCGGACTTCGCTCGCAGAGCGATCAATAAATAACGTTTGCGGTCATGGATTTCATTCAAGCGAGCTTGCGCTTGCAGCAGTGATTGCGCGATGTCGCGTACCTTTGGGTCGCTATCGACTAGACGTAACTGGTCAACCATTTGTCGTGCGACTTGTCCAGGCTCTTCGATCAGATTTAACAACCAAACTAACGCCTGTTGTTGCGATACAGTGGGTTGTTGTTGAGATCTTGAGACGACAGTTCTAATGGCAAATTGTTGCGCTAGGCTGTCTTCACGGATATACAACTCTTCGTGGACAAGTGTCACTAACTCATCCAATGTCGTGTCCAGATCCGCTAAGCGGTCTTCAATTTCACTTCGAAATACCGTGTCTTTTAAGTTATCAGCGACGCTGCGTAAATCCGTAATACGACGATTTAAACGCTCTGATTCCACTTGCAGTTGAAAAGGTCGCGCCGAACCAGCAGCATAAGGCGCTGCCGCGGCAAGCTGGGCAACATTTTCCGCTAACGTCAATGCAGTGCTGATTTCGGGGAGTGTCTGCGCTTCAAAATCCGCTAAGGAAGCTTCACTGATACGCATGGATTGCCAGCCAATTACCACCATAAAAGCAGCCACCATACTGATTGCTAAAATAACAATGGACGCTTTTTGACGAATGCTGACTTGGCGCATTAGCCGACGCTCTTGCTGACAGGACCTTGGAATAAATACCCCAAACCACGTTGGGTTTTAATAAACTCTGGCGCTTTAGGATTGGCTTCCAGCTTACGACGTAAACGTAGAATCAGCACGTCGACTGTACGATCAAACACTTCCGTTTCGAGGCCTCGGCTTAAATCAATGATTTGCTCACGACTCAGTACTCGATCGGGCCGTGTCGCCAGCGTTTCTAATAAAGAAAACTCACCTAAAGTGAGTATAACCTCGTCCCCTTGTTGGTCACGCAATTGGCGTGACGTCAGATCTAGTATCCACTTACCAAAATATAAACAGTCGTGATCTGTGCTCAGTGTCTGAGTTGGTATATGGCGGTTACTGCGACGCAATAAAGCATGAATACGTGCGGTCAGCTCACGTAGATTAAAGGGTTTCATCATGTAATCGTCCGCCGCCAGTTCAAGACCCAGAATACGATCCGTCTCGTCCCCTTTGCCCGTTAACATCATGATCGGCATGTCAAAGCGCTCTCTGACTTCTCGCGCTAGCTGTAATCCATCTTCTTCTTGTAAGTAGAGGTCCATTAAGATCAAATCAACGGGGTGCTCTTCTAAGCACTGCCACATCATCACACCATTTTGGGCATCAAACACTTGATAGCCTTTTTGAGCCAAGGCGTCACTCAATAAGTGCCGGATATCCGGCTCGTCATCAACGATCAACAGGGTCTTTTTTCCGAGCTCGCTCATGCTGTTATCTATCCTTTTTATTTCTTATAGTTTGGCTGGATCGGCCCGTGTCGCAAGAAGCTTTACCATAAGATTGTTAATACACCATTAACAATCATATCGTACGTCTTTTTTATATCGTTCATACCTTAGTGCGAGGCATGTTGTCACTGAAATTCTAAACAAATATCGCTATTATGCCCCCTCGCTACAGGGGATCATTATGACGTTTGCTTTGCCTATCTACTCTATCATTCCAGATTTAAAATTACAGTTAGCTCAGCACAATGAAGCCATACTTGAAGCCGCCCCGGGGGCGGGGAAAACAACGGCTGTACCTCTGGCTCTTCTCGATGAAGCGTGGCTCGGTCAACGCAAAATCATCATGCTTGAGCCCCGTCGGCTGGCCGCTAAGTCCGCAGCGAAACGACTCGCAGATCAACTTGGCGAACCGCTTGGGCATCGTGTTGGCTATCAAATACGCCAAGAAGGTAAACAGAGCGCTCATACTCAAATATTAGTCGTTACTGAGGGCATTCTCACCCGAATGTTGCAGGATGATCCCAGTCTCGATGAGGTTGCCTTAATTATTTTCGACGAGTTTCATGAGCGTAACCTACATTCAGATTTGGCGTTCGCATTAAGCCTACAGGCCAGACTACTGTTCCGTGATGACGATCCACTTAAACTGTTAGTTATGTCGGCCACCCTCGACAGTGAACGATTAACTGAACTGCTGCAGTGTGATCCGATCATTTGTGAAGGACGTCAATTCCCCATTAGCATGCGCTACAGCAATCTGTCACTCAAGCAACAAGACATACCGCAACACGTCGCTAAACTGGTTCACCAAGCCTTACAAGAAGACAATGGCTCAATACTCGTTTTTCTACCCGGCCAGCGTGAAATACGTGCCGTTCAATCCATGCTTGATGGCACCCTACCAGCACAAACCGAACTGCTCAGTTTATTTGGTGATCTGAGTCTATCGGAGCAAGAAAACGTCATTGCACCTGCACACGCTGGTTATAGAAAAGTGGTTCTCGCCACCAGCAACGCGCAGGTCGCGCAGGCCGATTACAAGCCGGTGTCTGCTACCGCTGGTGGTCGGCAGATCAGCAACACCGTTTAAGTCCACACAACGCTCCACAAATCGAGCTGGAAGACTTAAGCCACTTAGTCATGGACGTGGCTCGTTGGGGGGCACAAACCCTAGAGGAACTCGATTGGATCAGCCCGCCACCGGCTGCTCACTGGCAGCAAGCTCAACAATTATTAACGTCGCTAGGTATTCTAGAGCAAAGTACCCAGTTGACATTAACCTCAACGGGAGAAACTCTAGTAGAGCTGCCTTTACCACCGAGGTTGGCACGCTTGCTACTGGACGCCCAACGTTACGGACAACTTCAAAGCGCCACGGAAGCCGCGGTATTACTCTATGATGGCGCGGCCAAAAGCACACAAGACTCTAGCCTACTAAGTGCCATTGAATATCGAAAAACTGGCTCGCAAAAACACGCTTGGCAACGCACGCTATCCGGGTTATCCAAACACTTTTCTGAAGCGTCTGCACCAATACAGCGATCTTTAGCGGAATGCCTTGCAGTGGCCTTTCCGGACCGGATCGCCAAGCGCCACCGCCAGCATGACGATCATATTTTATTTAAGCTAAGCAATGGTCGCCAAGCGGCTTTGCCAAGCCATGACAGTAACGCTCAGTCTGAGTTTTTAATTGCATTGGAATTAGGTGGACACGCCGAACGCGATGCGGATCAAATATATCTGTCTCATCCTATTCTTAAACGCGAGCTTGAAAATGCTTTAGCCGATCGACTTGCGAGAGTAGAACGCTGCGAATGGGATAAAGCCAGTGGCGGCTTAATCGGTGCGGAAGAAACCTGGTTGGGTAAATTAAAGCTTGATCAAATATCTCTCACACCGCTACCTGAGTCCGCCGTGACGTTAGCAAGCTGTCACTATATTCGACAAAAAGGCTTAAGTAGTCTTCATTGGGATGATGACAGTCTAGCACTCAGGGCCCGCATCCGATTTGCCCATCAACACCTAGACGCTGCCATTCCCGACGCCAGCGATCGTTGTTTGTTGAAGCGACTAGAAGACTGGCTGGCGCCTTATTTGGTGGGCGTAACGCGCATTCAACAATTGGAAAAAATCCGCCTCGTTGAACCACTGATGGCGCTGCTCAGTTGGTCCCAGCAACAGCAACTCAAAGCATTACCTTTGCGGGTCCAAGTGGCATCGGGGTCAAGCATCAAAGTAGATTATCAAGGCGATGTCCCTGTTATACGAGTCAAACTGCAAGAAATGTTCGGCGAAACCCAAAGCCCTAGAATTGCAGGGAAAGTGGTTAAAATAGAGCTGTTATCACCCGGCCAACGCCCCTTGGCGGTGACCATGGACTTAGCCTTTTTCTGGCAAGAAGCCTACCCAGACGTACGCAAAGAAATGCGTGGACGCTACCCTAAGCACCCATGGCCAGAGAACCCACTAACAGCCGAAGCAACAGCCAAGACCAATCGAGCCTTACGTAACTCGTAAGGCTCGAAACCCACAACACCATGTCAGCTTATCGTCAATCAAATGAAAGTTATATTTAAACCCTCTTTCACCCAATAGACCCACTCTTTCATAATTCTGCTTGGTTTATTTTTAGCCAAAGATCAATTTAATCAATAACAGAGAAAGAACTTCTCATGTCTTCTTTTGCTCGCCCAATCGTTAAAGCAATGTTCAGCCACCCCAAACTCACTATGGGAAGCGCTCTGATTTTATTGGTACTTTGGTTATCGTCCGCAGTATATGGAGATGAAGGAATGGGACTGTTCAAAAAGAAAGAGGCTGGGTGCGTGTTCTCGGGCTTTGAAGGCCAGCTGCTCTATGAAGGAGAGCCAGCGGCTGATGCCGTATTAATACGAAAATATGAGCTGTTTGGCCGAAAGGGTGAAGACAAAACCATCGCAGATGCGAAAGGAAACTTTGAATTC
The DNA here is from genome assembly GCF_001639745.1 of Marinomonas gallaica. GTDB lineage: Bacteria > Pseudomonadota > Gammaproteobacteria > Pseudomonadales > Marinomonadaceae > Marinomonas > Marinomonas gallaica. The sequence continues at coordinate 6,381 of NZ_LTAX01000032.1, read as the reverse complement.
GACTCTGTTTTTTGGGAATTCACGGAACCATTCATGACACCAACAGGCTTCCTAGTTCATCAGCAAATATTCGTTCAATATCAAAATACTGAGACTCAAATATGGGGTGGAGCTAAAGGCAAGACACACGAACTCTCAGAGTTCAATGACGAACCGACAGATCTTATTTGTGAATTAACCAATAAGCCTAAAAGAGTTGATATTGAGGAATACGGATTTATTACGACACGCTGCGTATGGAAAAACTAATAGAAGGAATTTGTCGTGCAAACAAAGTAATGTTCAGCCTCCCAAAACTCACTATAGGAAGCGCTCTGATTTTATTGGCACTTTGGTTATCGTCCACAGTATATGGAGATGAAGGAATGGGACTGTTCAAAAAGAAAGAGACTGGATGTGTGTTCTCGGGCTTTGAAGGCCAGCCGCTCTATGAAGGAGAACCAGCGGCTGATGCCGTATTAATACGAAAATATGAGTTATTTGGTCGAAAAGGTGAAGACAAAACCACCTCAGATGAGAAGGGAAACTTTGAGTTCGACTCTGTTTTTTGGGAATTCACTGAACCATTTATCACACCCACGGGCTTCCTAGTTCATCAGCAAATATTCGTTCAATATCAAAATACTGAGACTCAAATATGGGGAGGTGCCAAGGTCGAGCCTCCTGAGCTATACGAGTTTAATAATCAACAGCCGAATAACTTAGTTTGCGAGATTACTGCTGGTGCCAAACGTGTTAGTACCGGAGAAAGAGGCTTTATAGGCACAAACTGCCACTGGAAATAAACATGAAAGGAAATTTAGATAATGGACACTATCAGCCCAAATATTGCCGCTTCTTTGGCCGATGAAGTTTATGGTGTTACAGATAATTTCTCTTTAGCTACATTTATAGGTAGAGACGAGTTTAACTCCGAATGCGAAAATACGGTTCATTTACATGCCGATGTTGGCTCTCGATTAATTCAAGTTTCAGATGGCGTTGATACCTGCGCTCGCGGAGCAGGAGATTACGAAAATGACCCTTTATTATCTTTCACGCGCCACTTCTCACAATTATGACGCAGACTGGCTAACCGATGAACTGATCTTTCTTTTCAGAAAACAAAAGTAAATGCCCGCATCTCTAGGTCAATAAAATGTTTAATCCTTGCTGGGTAAGCTTACGGCTAAAGCTCGTATTTTTTGCATGGGTTGGACACCAGCCCATGATAAAACGATGGAAGTCCGCCCACGCCACAGGAAATAATCGATACCATTCCGTGATAACAGACTCCGCAAAGTCAGGGGATTCGCCACGAGCAATCATGCAACGTGCTAATTCACTAAAGTAGACATCGAGCAAATACTCTAAATCTTCTTCAAGCTGAACTTCACTTAAACAACTGCCGAGGAAATACGCCACATCTTGCACACCTATACCGCGGCCCACGTATTGGAAATCAACGGCGGCTACGCTTGATGCATCAGCTGTAAAGCAGAAATTGGCAACTTTAGCATCGCCATGCACAAGCGTTTGATAGCGCGCTTGGCGTAATGTGTTGTCTATCGTCTCGGCCGCGTCCTTGAGTGGACTCGCAATCATCGCCTGCCACTCATTTGGACGTGTCGCAAGGTGCCAGTAGGTACCTTGAGGCCATAACCCCACCGGCCAAGACTCACTGGGATCGGGCGATATAAAATGAGCGTGAAAGGTTGCCAGCCATTGCAAAACTGCCACTGCTTGCGAAAGGTCTAGCTGTGTATGCCTTTGATCAAACCCCTTTTCGTCTAAATCTTCCAGGAGTAAAAAAACCGTGTCGTTTTGCTGTAACACGCCTAGACAATGCGGCACACGCGCGACATTGACACAGCCATTGGCCCAATTCTGGTACCAGTTCGTTTCTACTTCATAAGAATGAACCTTGCGTTGATGGGCTAGGTCCGACTGCCATCCTCTAGGATGCCCTTGGCTAGACGAGCTATCAATGGCTTTTAGAATCACATGAAAGTAACGGTCTTTTACTTTCACCGCGTAGCGTGAGATATGTCCATATCCGCTCCACAACGACTGCAACGTTTCAACATGCGTTACGTATTCAGCATCAAGTATGCGCTTAATAAAGAATTCTGGGGCATATGAGGTCATCGTCAAGTTCTTCGAATCCTAAGCAAAATGACGTGAGGCAAGGTATAAATCGAAGACCCAACGCCGATTAAGGCCGACTCTTCGCTTTACCGCTCTGACTAAAATAAAACAGCCACGATCTACAAATAAAGAGCCCACAATATCTTTCTCTTTATGCCACGAGAAATTTACATCCTCTTTTTCTATTTTCTTAATGCCGCTTTTTATCATGGCATCGTAATTTCCAATCCTTAGCAATTGTTGTAATCGTTCAGGAGAACAATGACTTATGAGGTGAGAATTAAGACCTACTGCCAACTTGTTTTGTTCTGAAAACCGTATGAACTTATGCTCTAACATTTGAGGGGTTAACGCATCACATCCCACATTATTCACTTTGAAGGACTCTACTAGCTTAGTAAATTGGCTACGATTATGTTCCCGAGGCAACACATCATAATTCCCTGACATGGAGGGTAATGCCTTTTTATGTCGTGAGAAGAAACGCTTAATCATTCAATATGACTCCAGCTTTGGTGTACATCTTTTTGATGATTATATACATTGGATTCATTCCTTTCTCTCAATGTCTGAATACCTTTTCCTAAGCTCGTATCGCCAGTGACCTAAACACTTACTCACCTTTATAAAGCCACTTACTCGCTATGAGGATTTACTATTTTACGATGAGACGGTGTCTAAAAGCGCTTTTCTGTTTGAAAAGTTCTTGTCAAACTTAGACAAAATTCTGATCGATTTTTAATCTATCCAACTTCCAACTATACTAAGAAAGTTACAAATTCCATATCGCCAATTCGCGGCAAGGATGATTACATGAGTATTAATAACATAGGCTCAAATTACGTTAACACCTCTGCTACGCAGTCACTTAATACAAGCCAAACTAATCTTGCTAGTGGTACACGTATCAACAGTGCTGCAGACGATGCAGCAGGCCTTCAGATTGCTAATCGGTTAACGAGCCAAATCGATGGGAACGGACAAGCTGTTGCGAACAGCATGTCTGGTATTTCTGTAACACAGATTGCACAAGGCGGGTTGGAATCGATTACCAAAGACCTGTCGTCATTGCGAGAGCTAGCGGTGCAGGCTGGTAATGGCATTTATTCTGATTCTGACCGACAGGCGCTTCAACAACAGGCCAACGCTCTTCTGGAGAATATTCAGGGAACAATAGGCTCAACCACCTTTGCAGGACAAGAGCTTTTAAGCAGTGACAGCACTCTTGATTTCCAAGTGGGCCCGGATGCTAATAGCACGATGGGAGTCAACACTAACGATGTAAGTGACACCCTTACTACAAATGGCTTATTTGCTTTTGATATCACTAATCAAGCCTCTCTCGACAGTGCATTGAGTGCGGTCGACAGCAGCTTAGAGAATATTGACAGCTTGCAAGCAGAATATGGCGCGACCCAAAATGCATTTAGCAGCCGTGTTGATGCATTATTAGAAAGCCAAGCAAATGAATCAGCAGCCCGATCACGGATACAAGATACTGATTTTGCAGGAGAAGTAAGCAACCAAGTAGTTAACAGTATTCTCGAACGCTCATCAGTTGCTGTTCAATCCCAAGCGAACGCAGACGCCAGCAGAGTGCTCAATCTACTCACTAATTAGGACATGTAAGCGCTTTTAGTATTAAGTATGCTAAAAGCGCTTTTTCCTATGAGAATGAAAAATTAATACACTCGCCCATATTTTTGCAACGCCTATTGCCCTCCTGTGTCATTATCATAACGCTGTAACTAAACGATAAATCATAAAAAGGAAGTAATGGTGCAGATCTCACTTTTCCCAACCAACAAGTTACTCAAAACCTATGACACGATACGTACGAGTTTTTGGTTTGTACCTTGTCTGATTATTTTTGCAACACTTCTGTTATGTTCATCATTACTTTGGGTGGATAAAAATTTACATCTACAAGACATCCATTGGCTCAATTTTTTATACCATGCAGATGGGAGTATTACTCGGGACTTGCTAACCACGGTAGCAGGAAGTGTTATGACAGTAGTGAGTATTACTTTCTCTATCACAATGGTTGCCCTTACCAATGCGTCGTCTCAATTTGGCCCTAGGCTCATCCGAAATTTCATGAATGATCCTAGCACCCAATCCGTATTAGGTGTTTTTACTTCTATCTTTCTGTATTGCTTAGTATTAGCGCGAGCCACAGACAACTTCGCTGGCGGAGAATACCTGCCTGGACTGACTCTAGGCGGGGCCATATTATTGACCTTCAGCGGTATTCTTTTGCTGATCTACTTTATTCATCACGTAGCCATCAACCTGCAAGCTGACAACGTGATCGATAAGGTATTCGAAACAATGCAGACAAATATCCTCCATATATTCGATGAGCAAAGAAGTAATGAGGCTAAAAATACTTCATGTAAATCCATCGAAAGACCCCTTAAAAGCGCTTTTACTCCCATCCATATAAAACGATCTGGTTATGTACAAGCGATTAATTATACGAGTTTGACTCAAATTCTATCTTCTTATGACCAATGCGCAGAGTTGCTTATTACACCAGGTGATTACATTACCTCTCGAATGGTTGTTATACATCACTCAGGAGATGACCCCTCACCTTCTCAAATTGAATCACTGCTAAGCTGTATCACGCTAGGCGCAAAACGTACGCCAATACAAGATCCTGAGTTCGCTATTTTGCAATTAGTAGAAATCGCCTTAAGAGCCCTGTCACCAAGTATCAACGATCCCTACTCTGCCATTGTCTGTGTCGATAAATTGAGTACCACTCTTTGTAATTTGCTACACAAAGAATTTCCACAGGGTATCGCCTGCGATAATGAGGATAAACCTAGGCTTATATTTAAAAAAGCCTCCTTTGAAAGCTTAGCCAACAGCGCTTATGACCAAATTCGCCAACATGCAAATAGAAGCCTCTCCGTACAGCTGAGACTACTTGAGGGGCTGTGTCGTATAGCGGAACAGGCGCAAAATCAGAAACATTGGAAGTTCATTCGCCAGCAAAAAAACATGCTGGAACACGAACTAAAAAAACGTGACTTTGTCGATCATGATATGCAAGAAATAAATGAACGCATTACGTGTTTAGAGCATATCATGGCCAAACGATCCCTTTGAGCGGATAGCCTAAGTGTTACGCTCAACCACATCCGGTAACCAGATTAAGTCTGTTAGGCCCACATCTAGGCCAACCTGGCACAATAACGTGGTGACCTGACCGCGGTGGTGCGTTTGATGATTAAAGAAATGATTTACAGCTAACCACATCTCATAACTGCGTGGTTGAGGGTTCACCACGCTGCGATACTCCAATGTGCTGTCTAATACATCATCGGTTAAGCCATTTGCCCAATCGATAATAGCTTGGTCGGTTGCTTCTCTATCTGTCTTTAAGTCAAGAAAACTATGATGAATTTCTTCATCTAACTTAGCCACAGTATAAGGCGAACCAAGGAAACGGCCGAGCCAGATTTTGTCACCAAGCAAGAGATGGTTTAATGTTCCGTGAATCGATCCAAAGAATGCCTTGCGGTCTTCTCTAAGCTCTTGATCTGATAACTGTGAACAAACGTCATAAATACGTTGATTCATCCAGCGGTTATAGTTCGCCATATCTTGTGCCAACGCTGGGCGCATAATTTCATCCTTTTCAGAGCAGTCATAGAATTATTACATTATTAAAAATGTAAGCTTCTAACAATCAGTTCCACCTATTTCGTTAGAGAAGCGCAGCAATGCAACCATTAATAATGGTTAGTTTCTCTCTCATACTCGAAGTGGTGAACGCCTGCGGCGTGTTGAGAGCCCCTTCTGAGTTCGGGATGGGATCAGGTGGTGCTCTGTCTCTGTTTTTCTGAACACCTTCTCTGACTGATGCCATAAGGCGCATGCTTTTGATGTCACGCGCTGACGCGTCGAAGCATGAGGCAGGCGCAAGCGGGGCACAGAAGGGATGCGCAATATAGATGCGTTGAGGTGCGAAAAACCACAGACACAAAAAAGCCCTGACAGCGTCGCTATCAGGGCTTCCTTTGTAGGATGCTTGACGACGACCTACTCTCACATGGGATCCCCCACACTACCATCGGCGATGGTGAGCGCCTGCGGCGTGTTGAGAGCCACTTCTGAGTTCGGGATGGGATCAGGTGGTGCTATGCCTCTGTTTTTCTGAACGCCTTCTCTGACTGATGCCATAAGACGCACGCTTTTGATGTCACGCGCTGACGCGTCGAAGCATGAGACAGGCGCAAG
>NZ_LTAX01000031.1 GCF_001639745.1 Marinomonas gallaica | reverse complement strand
ATTGCTCGTGAGGCTTGACCATATAACACCAAAATGGTTTTAAGAGTGTGAAGAAAACATACTCGCTGTACTACAGATTACGACACTACTGAAATTGTTCCAGACAATTTTCAGTATTGCCTCCATCCTTGGAGGTACTGGTTTGATACTTGGTTATCACTATTTCAAAAGTTTTATTGTTAAAGACTCAAGTTCACGAACTTGCGTGTTTTGGCTAAGGCAAACAGAAGCCCCCCAAAACGATCGCAAACCCGTTTGCTTGACGATCATAGAGGCGTTGAACCACCTGATCCCATCCCGAACTCAGAAGTGAAAGGCGCCATCGCCGATGGTAGTGTGGGAGATCCCATGTGAGAGTAGGTCGTCGTCAAGCATCCTACAAAGGAAGCCCTGATAGCGATGCTGTCAGGGCTTTTTTGTGTCTGTGATTAGCCACATAGCACTAGCTTAAGGGAGCATCAAATAGAGGCACTACAAATTACAGGTCAATTTAAAGAAAAGATTAGCGATTGTGTTTGATAGCGACGTACTCAGTCTCTGTTTTGCATCCACTCTATCGTGGTTGTTGAGTGTATTGATCGACGGTAAGTCTCATTTTTATATTTTTATGTGGATAAATGCGTGCGTTATCCCCATCTTTTTATGAGATCAGCCCTTTTTATAGATATGGAAAGTTAAAAAAGCCCAGCAAGGTGCTGGGCTGAAGTGGAACCGATTATGAAAAAAGCTGAGTAAACAGCAACCTCTATTAGCGTCGTGCTATGACCCACACTGCATGAACAATACCTGGGATATAGCCTAGAATAGTCAGTAAGATGTTTAGCCAGAAAGCACCGCCAATACCTACCTGAAGAAATACGCCAAGTGGTGGTAGTAAGATAGCAAAAATAATACGAATTAAATCCATGTCTTTAAATCCTCTTGTTGGTCACTGTTTGTCTTAGCTGTATAAACACTTTGGCGCGAACAAACGATTTCCGCAAGGCAATTAGTGCTCTTTACACACTATCGCGATATTTATTACTCAATGCTCAAACAGTAATTACCAAGACGCTATGTTCTTACTAAAAGTAGTTGAAGGGAGTCTTGAAGATCCAAATTATTTTATACGCGTCTTTTAAGACCGTGGTTGGGCTTATACTGAGCTGGTGCGTAGCCGCGAATAACATCTTCTGATCTAAGTGCTTTATGCTTTGTTGTACGTCCTGAGACACGTGCACGCCAGTTACGGAAGCTATTAGGCTTGAGTTCTGAACGCATTAGCTTGATAACGTCCTGTTCAACCAGCCCAAACTCATCGTCAATGGCTTCAAAGGGGGTGCGATCTTCCCAAGCCATTTCAATAATACGTGACTTTGCGACAGGGTCTAACGTAGTAAAAGCTTTGTTTGGGCTCATTTCTGACTCACTCAAAATAGAATACATAAAAAAAGCCGCGGTGTTATGACCGCGGCTTTGGCGTATTCTTTTATACGTTAGCGAGTTGGAAATCGGTTTTCGAGGCAGTGATTTTTTTCACAAGGAACGCTAGCACTACGCCATACATCGGAATAAAAAGGCCTAAGCTAATAAGTAATTTGAATCCATAGTCCGCTAATGCGATTTCTTGCCAATGCATCGCCATGAAGGCGTCAGGACTTTGATAGAAAGCGATGCCAAAGAACGCCAGCGTATCCAAGCCATTACCAATGATAGTGGAAGCGGCTGGGGCAATCCACCAGCTGCGTAATTGACGTAAGCGATTAAACACATGCACATCTAATATTTGCCCTAATACATAGGCCATCAAGCTAGCCACCGCAATACGAGCAACAAATAGATTAAAATCGCCTAGTGCGGAAAACCCTTGAAAAGCACCTTCGTAAAACAGTACCGATAATGCATAGGACGCCAATAACGATGGGATCATGACGAGGAAAATAATTTTACGTGCCAAGGCTGCGCCGAATACTCTAACGGTTAGGTCTGTAGCAAGAAAAGTAAACGGAAATGTAAATGCACCCCAAGTGGTATGAAAACCAAATAGAGTGAATGGGATTTGTACTAGGTAGTTACTTGATGCGATGATCAATAGATGGAAGGCGACTAAATAGCGCAATGCCTTGCCTTGTTGCGCAGGAGTAAAAGAGCTCATGGCGTACCTTTTTAGTTAGTTTGGGGTAAGGGAACCCAAATATCGGATTGTCTTGTGAACCATATGGTCAAACAAGGGCGCTGATTATACATTAACCAATTTTAGTGTCTATGCTGGGGCGCTGATTTTGCAAACGCTTAGGAGGAAAATATGAAATACTGGAAGCACTGGTTGTTATCAACCGCGGTAATCGTGGCGCCGCTGACTCAAGCGGGCACGCTTTATGTTGATAAAGAAATCGAGTTGTTGGCTCTCGACGGTAGAGTGATTGATGCGCTCAATACAACACCTCGAGATCTAAAATCAGGTGATCATCAATTTGTATTTCGATACAAGAACCGAGTACAAAATGGTGGACGTGAGGTTGAGTTTAAAACACCGCCGCTTTTGATGAATTTAAATACGTTGGCGAATGATGATATTGAAATCCTAGCGCCGCAGCTCAGCACCAAAAGCCAAGCTGAGTTGTATTTTAGTAATCGAACTGTTTGGCGTGTTAAATACGCTGATGGTTCGATTAAAACGGTTAATTACGATCCGTTAACGGAAAAAGACCTTCCGAAGGAAGCCATTCAAAAAGTGTTGGATCAATACAATAAAGCTCAGGAAAATGGTTTTTATCAAGTGGCTGAATCAGATGAAGCTGGCAATGATTTGTTGAAATCGATTCAATTACTGTACCTTCAAGCGAACCAAAAACAGCGAAATGAAATAAAGGAATGGGTAATAAAGCAGTAGCTAAAATGGTAGAGAAGCATTTTATCTGTACCGAACTCTAGAGGTTTCCTTATTATTTTAAATAATGCCCATATTAAAAATATGGAAATAAAATATACTTATAACGATACTGTATAAGTCGTACAAGGACGAATGAGGAGTTAAGATATTTTGCAAGTAACGGTGTTCAGTAAGCGATTACCAGTTGAGCCGATCATCAGTGTACTTATTTGTCTCTCTATTGCTTTATGGGCCACACACTTTGTCTTGCAAAAACAACAATGGACGGCTTTAAAGAATTACTCTGATTACGCGCTGAACTACGCGAGTGGAATCACAGCCGATCTAAAAACGGGTGTTGTGAGTGCTCAATCATCTCCCTACACGGCTTGTTCTCACAACGATCTTGAACTGCTACGCGATTTACTATGGCAGCATAAATACCTAAAAGATATTGGTCGCGTTCAAAATGGTAACTTGATTTGTAGCGCTGAACGAGGTGTGTTGAAGGAAGCCGTCGCACTGCCGCCGGCAGATGCGGTTTTGAATAACGGCGTATCTTTTTGGCGTAATTCTAGCGCTCTGATAAGAACGCATTTTGAAATGGATATGACGTTAACCGGTAGTGTGCTGGCCATAACATCTCCTTTTGCGTTTGATGCCATACGTTACCCTGACTCAACGGTTTCGGCGATCATTTACAGTAAAAATAATCGTTACGTATTTAAAACATTTGGTTTCAATCAGCCGCGCGATTTAGCGCCTTCTGCCAAAATGACAAGTGCCCCATTAAGCTATGCGTCGTGTTCAGAAGTAAACGTATGTGTTATGGGAGAAAGAGATCGTGCAGGAATCTTTAGCTTATCATTTTCTCAGCATCTCATCTTAGTTTTCGCCTCATGTCTTAGTGGGTTTGGTTTGTATTCTTTGGTACATAAAGCGCGTAAACATCGGCATTCAATGGTTTATCATTTGAAAAATGCGATCACTAAAGATGAATTATCCATCGTGTTTCAGCCTAAAATCCGCTTGAGTGATTCTATGCCGGTAGGCGTAGAGGCTTTAGTACGCTGGGACAGCCATGCTTTGGGGGTTGTACGGCCTGATGTGTTTATAGAAGTGGCTGAAAAATATGGACTAATTCGAAAAATAACGCATCGGGTTATTGATTTGAGTATGGCTCAGATGCAAGCGACGCTTGATGCAAAACCAGATTTTACACTCAGCATCAATTTATCGATTCAAGACCTTACCGATTTAAGCCTTTTACCCTTTATTTTCGCAAAAGCAAAGCAATATAAGATTCAGCATGAACAGTTGGTTTTTGAAATTACGGAACGTTCTGCGGGTGATAGTGTAAGTTTGTCCGATATTGTTAAGCAATACACTGAAGCTGGCATTAGTATTTCGTTAGATGACTTCGGGACGGGTTATTCAAACCTTGCTTGGCTTGGGCACTTAAATGCTTCAGAAATAAAAGTCGACCAATCTTTTACTCAATCCATTGGTACAGACTCGATCAATCAAACCATGCTTGATGCGATCTTCAGCTTGTTGCAAAGACTAAATGTGGTTCGCGTATTTGAAGGTGTAGAGACTCAGGAGCAAGCAGACTATATCTTACAATATTGTCCTCAAGCGATTGTGCAAGGTTGGTTATACGCTAAACCGATGCCAATTGATCAGCTGCAAGGTTACTTATCTCAAACAACTAATGGTTTGGATCGTTAAAAATAACTACAGCGAGTCTTTCATGACATTACTCACTACGGAGGCCCTTCCCAGCGCTTTTGCCTCATAAAGGGCTTGGTCCGCATTAGAAATAAGCTTTTCACATGAATGATCTGCGCAGCCTTCATAAGCGGTCGAAACGCCAATACTCACCGTAATATGATGTTTTGGCGAATAGCCATGAGGGATCTGTGCATGTTCTATTGCATCCAGTATTGCCTGGCCGAAAGTGTTTGCTTGTTCAGGAGATATATCTGGAATCGCGACAATAAACTCCTCACCACCATACCTTGCAAGCATACCGGATGACTCTTTTGTTACGTCCCTAAGAAGTTGAGCGATTTGATGAAGACATACGTCGCCAGCTTGATGACCATAATGATCGTTGTAGGATTTAAACCAGTCGATGTCGATCATAAAAATGCTCACGCTCTGTTCCTTTGCTGAAAGCTCAGGACCGATGGTATTCAACCAATGAAAGAATGAACGTCTATTAGGGATTTGCGTAAGCTCATCGGTATTACTTTGTTGATGCAAGATCGCATTCAGCTCTCGTAAGCGTTCGTTGGCTTTTTCGGCGACTTTCTTGGCTCGTTGTGCTTCGTCTTGAGCATGATTATTCGCCGCAACAAATTGCGCAAAGGTTTTACTGATCACGGTAATCTCATCGTTACCGTCTTCGGGAATTCTCTCAGGATACCCGATCGCATGCTGACTCATTACAAAGCTCAAGCGGTTTAAGCGACGTACAATATAGTGTCGAATAAGCCAATATGCGACGCCGATCAGACCTAAAAATGCGCTGCTGAATAATGCAATCTGAAGCGTAACACGCTCGATTAATTGACTGTGTTTCTGTGAGGCGTTTTGGGCCCGCGCTTTCACGAGTAAATAGAAGTCAAAACATACACTGCTTAAGCGCTGGGCTTGAAGTCGAGTTTTACGCATTGCTGCTAAGGTTTTTAAGTGCGATTGGTCGAGTTGCTCTTTCAACTCACGGGTTTGATTTATATTGGCGACGAGGGCATCTCTATCGCGCTTTTGCGACTCATCGAGTGCGGAGAGAGATGACAGCGCAACGATAGCGCTGTTAATTTTTGAATCACGGCGCGCTATCAGACCAGGGCTGTGAGCATCAAGTAGCTGTAGTGTGGCATTTGATGCACTGGTCATAAGGGCGTCGAATGTCTCAATGTTAATTCCTTTGAATTCAGGTAAATACGGAGTGGTTAGTTTCACCCGAATAAAGTTGAGAGTATCCATTTCTTGCTCAAGGCGCTGCTGAAGCTCAATGAACGTATAGAAGGTCGTCAACTGGTTAAAGTAGGGTTGAGTTAGGCGGTCGATATTTGCTAGGACAGCTTGCTCCTCAGAAGATTGAGCATTCAAACGATCACGAGCCACGGTGAATGTGCGCGTGAGGTCATCTTGTAAGATGTTAGCATCGATACTGCTAAGTCGCTGTGTGAGCGTTTGCTCCATTGCCTTGGTTGCAATGAGTTCGGCATCTCGAGAAAGCTCAGCGGCTAACATAGCGCGGTCGTAGTAGGTTTGAGTAATCGTTTTAAACTGAGCTGACTGTTGCTGCAGGGTCCAGATGCCATAGCCTGAAGAGACTAAAAAAAAGAGAATGATCCCTAACAGAATAAGATTGAGTCGAATCCCAAGTTTCTGTAGTCGAGGTATTGTAAACAAACTATTTGGCGACATTGTAAATGCTTTCTATTTAAAGGGGGGCGCAAACATAACACCGCCATCCTGCCAAAGCGCGTTAAGCCCTCTAGGTTGATTTACGTTGGTGCCTAGTCCAAAGTGCCGATCGTAGATTTGAGCGTAATTGCCGACGGATTTAATGACACGATAGGCCCATTCAGGATCAAGCCCTAGTTGTTCACCAATATTACCTTTCAGGCCTAATAGATTTTGTACTTCAGCACTTTGCGTCGTCTGCCTGATGTCATCAATATTATCGCTAGTGATTCCTTTTTCTTCCGCTAAAAGAGTGGCGTGAACAACGGAACGGACAATGCGTTCCCATTGAGGATCGTCGTTACGAACAGTCGGTCCAATAGGTTCTCTTGAGAGGGTATCTGGTAAGATGCGGTAAGCGTCACGATTCTCAACTCGGTTAGCTAAATTGACTGCGAGATTCATACGGTCAGCGCTGTAAGCATCGCAGATACTGCCACGGAAAAATTGATCGCCATTGGCATAGACAATGTTTGTCTGAAAATTTTTTGCTTGAATAAAGTCTTCTAAATTCTGCTGAGTGGTCGTGTTGTCTGTCACGCAAACGGTTTTATCGCGAAGGTCTTCAAGTCGATTAATATTAGCGCTATTACGTACTACAAACCCCTGACCATCGAACAGATACAGTGCAGGAAAGCTGACTTGATAGGTGCTCTCACGACTTAGTGTCCATGTGGAGCTGTACATCACGACATCCGTGGTTTTATCTTGTAAAGAGGTAAAGCGAGAGGTGGAACCGACTTCAACGAAGTTCACATACTCTGGGTTGCTTAAAACAGCGGCGGCGACACCACGACAAAATTCAACATAAAATCCTTGCCATTTTCCGTGGCTATCGAGTGCGCTTCGGCTAGGGTCATCGGGATACACACCACAGCTTACATCTCCTTTTTGTCGAACATCTGATAACGTATTCGCGTATGTAGAGACGCTAACGGTGTCCATGGCAACAGCAATCAATGCTGATCGAAGGGAGAGGGGTAGATTCATCTAAGCATCCTAAATAAAACAACGATTTTCTGACGCATACACAATATTTATAACACTAGCTGCTAATGTAGCCAACTTCTTGGAATCTCACCACTTTTTTACCAAGTGGTCAGTTTAGGTGTTGCTCTTTGTGACAGTATTCACTGCAATATAACGATTTTTTATTAAGGTAGGTCTGATCTAAATCGACCTACCTTAATAAGCTCAATGTTTAGTGTATTAAATTGGCGGTTAAGACAAATGCGTCCATGTAACCAAGCTCACCATCAATGGGTTTTATGGGTGAGGCGTAATGGTAAAAGCGACGGTCGTTGAGCACCACAAACTCCCCATTATTGAGTGGGTGCTTCATCATAGCAGGGCTGCTCTCGGCGGTATGAATACTGACTTCGCCGCCGCTAATGTTGTGACGTTGGATTACATATATGCCAATACGGTCAAAGCCATCTTGATGAACGCCCTCAGGAGCAACGTCTACTTGATGATGATCTGCGAAAATGCGCATTTGATGTACTTCAATGGTGCTGCCATCACCGATATCTGCCATTTTTTGAAAGTGTTCGAATAATTCTAAAAATGCTGGATCGGTAACCGTTTGCTGTTCTATTTCTGGATAAACTCGCTCTACATCGCCCTGAAAGTGGTTGATGCTGGCGTCCTGCACAAATGCTTTAGTGGGTAAGCGCTGTAAGCGATCATCACGAAATACAAACCGTGAATATCGGCGTAGACGATAAGAACCATCGGCGTAGGGATTGTCTGGTAAGTGCTCAAATGAAGGGACTAGATGCTTAACACTCTCTTTAGTGAGTTGTCCGATTTCTAGACGAAAAGCCTCTTGAGCTAATTTGGTCGTCAACATAGCAATATCCTCCTAGTCGTTGGCAGATTATGCGCAACGTCGTCGATAAAATTGAGTGGGTACACTCGTCTTTAAGTGTAGACGCATTTTTAAATGGATAAACATTGCTAATAGACCTGAGAGTAAAAAGGCCGCTTTCGTGCGCGGCCTTATAGTCGATATTACTTTGCGGTAATGACGTCCATAACAAGTTTGCCATCGACTTTTATTGGACCGTCTTCTTTTGCGCCCAAGGTGTATTCAAAAACACCCGTTTTCATGCCGCCTGCTTCGCCGTGTAACATCAGCATTAGCATCTCGCCGGATTTCACATTCTCTTGCAAAATCGCACTGACATTATTATTCGTACCTTTGATTACAGGAGCATAGCCTACAACAGGACCCGGCTTCATGTTGCTGTCGGTGCGATGCACAACGAGCCAACCGTTTGCTTCGGATTGCACCATACTTGCTGCAACGGCACCATGAGAGACATCTTGGTCCATTCCTTTCACCGCAACGCCATGGTCAGCGGCATTGGCTAGGCTAGCCGTTCCCGCTAGCGCAACGGTTAAAGAAAGTGCTTTTAAGGTTTTCAACGTTGTCGTGTTCATAATTACCATCCTGTAAATGATTTGTGATACGTGAAAGGCGCGCTAACGCATTAGCGCGTTGTATAAACAGACACGGAGCTATTTCAGAAAAGTTTCAAATTATTTGAGGTTTTTTTGAGTATGAGCTTTAAGGTTTTTCTAAGTGTTCTTGATTAACTAAATTTAGGCGCGAGCGCAGTGGCTCACGCCTAAATAGAATTAGCTTAAAGCATTAGGCAGCCATAGCGCGATCTCGGGGAAGATGCACAATAATAAGGCCGCAATACACATCAGTATAAAGAATGGGAAAGAGGCTTTTGCAATACGTCCGATCTTCTCGCCGGTTAACCCTTGCAACACAAATAAGTTAAATCCAACCGGCGGCGTGATTTGCCCAAGCTCGACCATGATGACTAAGAAAACACCAAACCATAATGGGTCAAAGCCGGCTTGAATAACGATCGGCAATGTGATCGGTAAACTCATTACTGTGATGGAAATACCATCTAGAAACAGTCCCAATAGTATGTAAAACAGGGCCAACGCCAACAGTAACCAAGCGGGAGACAAGTCTAAACTCGCAATGTAAGTCGCTAATTCTGCAGGCAAATGCAAATAGCCCATCGCGGTCGACAGCAGCGCCGCGGTAATCAAAATACTGCACACCATGGTTGAGCTGAGTAATGTGCCCACCAATGCTTCGCGAATAATATGAATGCTTAACTGCTTTTCTGCTAACAGCAAAAGCAGTGTTGCCAATACCCCGACAGCCGCCGCTTCAGAAGGTGTTGCAATGCCGGAGTAGATCGCACCCATGACGATCGTGATGAGCAGTAGCACTGGGAACAGTAGGCCAAGACTTTGCCATTTCGTTACTGTAGATGCCGCTTCTTTTGGCGCGATGGACGGGTTCATCAATGCGCGAGTCATTAAATAACCGGTATACAGTGCGGCAACGAGAAGACCGGGTAACACGCCTGACATGAACAGCTTGGTGATAGACACTTCGGCTTGTACACCGTACACAATCATCACAATAGAAGGGGGGATCAATAATCCTAAACTGCCCGCACCGGCCAATGAGCCAATCGATAAATCTCGATCATAACCGCGCACTTTGAGCTCATTGGTCGTGATCTTACCAACGGTTGCTGTAGTCGCTGCACTGGAGCCACTGACGGCGGCAAACATGGCACAGCCAAACACATTAGTGTGTAAAATGCCGCCAGGAATATGGCGCGTCCACGGCTCTAAACCGCGAAATAAACGATCCGATATATTCGACCGAAAAATCAGTTCACCCATTAGAATGAAGAGCGGAATGGCGGCCAACTCCCACGAGTTCCCCGCTCGAAATATGATACGGCTTAAAATAGCCCCTGAACGATCTAGGCTGACATCGCCAATCAGCACCAAAGAAAGCAGCGCAACGATGGCCAGACCGGCAAATACCCAAACCCCCATACCAAGAATCACTAAAATTAGGGTAATCACCCCAATGGCGGATAATACGACTTCCATATTAAGCGTCCTTTTACTCGTGGGGAGAAGAAATTTCGGGCGACTGTTGCCTAAACAACAAAATCAAGGCGTGGGTAAACAATGTAAAGCACAGTAACCCCAAGCCAACGAGCACCAATCCTTGTGGGATCCATAGTGGTGTTTCCATGATGGATTCGCTTGTCGTACCGCGTTTAAAACTGCGCAGCACATTGGTTTGCCAGTAGCTGTAGATCCACGTAAACATGGCCAATGAAACCAAGGTGGCGAACAAGTCAAAGATCCAGCGCTTGCTCGGAGGAAGACGCTCAATGATTAAACCAACACGGATCAGACTGCCTCGTTCAAGACTATAGCCTAGGCCTAAGAATGTCAGTGTCGCGACCGCATAACCGACAAACTCGTCCAATACGTAGGTCGATGTGCCAAAAAAACGAAGCACAATCTCTAGGAGAATGTGCCCCAAAATATAAACGATTAATAACATGGCAATGCTGCCCGATACCTTATTCAGGAATCGGGAGCAGCCTAATAGTAAGTTGAGTAGCATTTATTTCTCTTTATCGAATTCCGCTAAGATCGCTTCGGCACGACCACCCACGTCATCTAACCAGTCTTTTAGTGCTGGGCGAGCAGAGTCTTGTAGGTGTTTTATAAACGCAGGCGGTAAATCTTTATGAATGGCTACCGCGTGGTCATTAAGCTCTTTGTAGTTGTCTTTCACGCGCATGCGAACTGTTTTCCAGTTATGTTCATCGGTTAACTTTGCCGCTTCAAGAATGGCGCTTTGTTCCGCGTCAGAGAGATCTTCGAATTCATCACGGTTCATATGTACCATGTTCAATGGAATCGCGTATTGAATAGCGCTGTAGTTGTCTAGGTGTTCCCAGAAGCTAGCGCTGGCCCCCGCGTCTGCTGATGTTAATACGGCTTCGATGCCACCTGTAGACAGCTGCGGTACAACATCCGCCCAAGACAGTTTAACCGGAGATGCACCCGCTTCACGCAAGGTAATCGTGCCATTTTTATCATACGTACGGATTTTCAAACCGTTTAAGGTTTCTTGTGAATCGACTTTTTCTTTCGACCAAATACCGCTTGCTGGCCATGGTGATGCGTACAGTAAAATCTGATCGTTTTCTTCAAACACTTCTTTGTAATAAGGTTTGGCGATGTTGTATAGCAGTTCGGCCTGATCCTCATCTTGTACTAGGAACGGTAATGAAGACAGAAGAAAAATAGGGTCAATACCAGACATGCTACCTGCCAATGTATCGGCAATCTGCACAGCATTATCGGCTACCGCATAAAAATGGTCTGAGGACTTGTAGCCCAAAGCACCGCCTGAATGTAGGGTAATGTCGATCTCGCCAGCACTGAGTTCTTTCACCTTATCGATGAAAAATAGATCGCCTTGGGCATGGATAGAGTTGGTGTTGTATTCATTTGAGAAATCAAATTGAGCAGCTAACGCTACCGTTGCATTTGATGCAAGAAGCGTTGTCAGTAATAAACCAGATACTCGCATAATTCTTCTGTCCTTGTTCCATGTATGTTTTATTACTATATGTGTAATTTTTTGTGAAAGCTATCATAGAGCGACTGAGATATGTTGTATCTACGACACGCACATTACGTCATTTAGCGAAGCAAACACTGGACCAAAAATGTTTTTCAGTACGTAATAATTAAGTAGATGATCTATTCTCATAGCACAGTAAAGGTATGGGTCGCAGCAATAAGAAGGGAGAAGATATGGCTGAGGTTACAGTACTGGGAGCGGGTATGGTCGGAGTTTCTTCGGCACTTGCTTTACAAGAACAAGGGCATCATGTCACGTTGGTGGACAAAGTCAGTCCCGGCTTGGAAACCAGTTATGGCAATGCAGGTATCATTCAGTCAGAGGCAGCTGAACCTTATGCGCTGCCGCAGGACATTGCGACGTTGTGGCGCTTCGCTATCGGGCAAACCAACGATGTGACTTGGAAACTGATCCCAACGATCAGAATGGCCCCCGCGTTATGGCGCTATTTTCGTAACTCTGCACCTAAGAATCATAGTGCTATTTCTGCTGTTTACGCACAGTTGGCATCACAATCGACGCGAGATCATGATCTTTTGATTCGTTCATCGGGAGCCGACACGATGATTCGCCGAACAGGGTTGGCGATGCTGTATCGTGATGAAAGGCGTTTTCAAGAGGCCGTGCAAAAGGCTGAATGCTTAGATCAGTTATATGGAGTGAGCTCACGTGTGGTCAATGGTGTGGATTATCAAGCTGAAGAACCTGCGCTAAAACAAGCACCCATTGGCGCAGTGCACTGGCTGCAAAGCTGGAGCTGTAGTGACCCTGGTGGTTTAACGGCCGCCTATGCCGAGTTATTTATTCAGCGCGGCGGAACACTGGTTCAGGGCGATGCAAATAGCTTGCAGCAGCGTGCTTCGGGTTGGCATCTCAAAAGTGAGGAAGGGGACATACACAGCGAGCATGTTGTCGTTGCCTTGGGGCCATGGAGCCCGCAGTTATTGAAACGCTTCGGGTATGACATTCCGATGGTGTACAAGCGCGGCTATCATGGTCACTACAAAGCGCATGTGCCCTTAAATCGCCCATTTTTAGATGTGGAAAATGGTGTTCTCGCATCCCCTATGAGTCGCGGTATTCGCGTTACCACTGGTGCAGCGTTAGTCGGGCTTAATGATCCTGCCGAACCGATTCAGCTAGAGCGGGGGGTAACGTCACTGCGTACTTTGTTGACAATGGGGGATCGCGTCAGAGAAAACCAGTGGTTTGGCACTCGGCCCTGTATGCCGGATATGCTGCCCGTGGTAGGAGCGGCACCCAACCATAAAGGTATGTGGTTCCATTTTGGACACGGCCATCAAGGGTTTACTCAAGGTCCTACAACTGCCAAGTTGTTAGCGCAGAGTATTGCTGGAGAGTCATCGGAATTGCTATCGGCACTTGCTCCAGAACATCGTTTTTAAATGTACCTGTTTTGCTGGATGCTTTTTGCTAACTTGTAAACAAAGAGAAGATTAGAGATCAAAGGTTCCATTAGTCTCACGGTGAGGCTAGTTTAGATACTGAACTTACTCAAAGGAGGCCCATCATGGCTACAGCAAACAGCACTACTCAGGAAAAGAGCACTACTTCTCAAGCGAAGAATAATACTCAGAGCAAAGCACACGATGCAGTCGATAAAGCCGCTGAAGGTGCTCACAAAGGAGTTGACGGTGCGGCCGCTGCAGCGGAGAACGGTCAAGAGCGCATTGAAGCCGTAGCGCATCAGATTAGTGAACAAGCGCATCAAATTGCGGATACAGCACGTAAACAATCTGAAAAAGTCAGCAGTGCGGTTGGTACTTATGCGAAAGAGAATCCATTAAAAACAGTCGGCTTTGCATTTCTTGCTGGCGCAGTGGCAGCAAGCCTTTTGTGTAAACGAAAGTAACCTCTGCCCGCAAATGGAAGGCACTGCATGAACCAACAGGAAAACCGAGCAAGCACGCAAGATACTCCCTCTACTAATGAGGCGGTAACGGTCGATCAGCTGACTATGAGCCACAAAAAGTGGCTCAAAAGCATCATTGGACTTGGCGCACTAGAAGCCAAGATCTGGATGACGTCAGGAGCTCAGCTCGTCGCTTTGTTAAGTGGTGCCGTTTTCCTGTTGGTAACCAGCTGGCTGCTGCTAATAGCGCTAATTGCTACCGCAGCTTGGTATGCAGGGCTACACTTACTTGGCATTTTATTTACCGCGTTTGTCGTGACCTTGCTAGGTGCCTTTTTTTTAGTGTATTTAATTAAACGCACATTAAAGCGACTGGATCTGACTCGAACTTTAGATGCGATTATTCCGACAGACAGTGAGGATGACTAATGTTTGGATTAAATGAGATGTACCAAGAGCGTGAAAAGCTCTACAAGCGTTGTAAACGTCAGCAGGCGAAAGCCGGTGCGGATCGTACTCTCATCAAAAAACAAACTTTAGAGTCTGTTTCGAGCACGAAGGGTTTGGTTATCAGCTTTGTTTTGGGTTTGACTACGCAATGTGAGACCGCCCACCAAACTCGACGAACGGTTTTAAAGGGCATTCAAACAGAATTATTTGGTGTCATTAGCCAATATGTTGCAACTCGCTTTGGTTCATCTGGCGAGCAGAGCCCGCCTGACTCAACGTCTAGCGCCAAGTAGGCCGCAGGACGCACTCACCTTGGTCGTTTGATACCCACATTTCGCCATCTTGAATGGTCACATTGAGCTGCATAGATCGGCTGCACAGGCTTTCAAACGTTTTGATTTCTGATTCGGCAAATTGCAGTACGCGTAGGTTACTAAAGCGACTCAGTTTACTCTTGTTTTGTTCCCACCAGATGTCTGATTTGTCATTGTAATTCACTATGACAACTTTTTGC
Source organism: Marinomonas gallaica (assembly GCF_001639745.1). Lineage (GTDB taxonomy): Bacteria > Pseudomonadota > Gammaproteobacteria > Pseudomonadales > Marinomonadaceae > Marinomonas > Marinomonas gallaica. The sequence goes on along the minus strand of NZ_LTAX01000031.1, from coordinate 15,380 downwards.
GCACGACCACAAGCTTTGCGCAGGCGCTTCTCATCCGGTTGACCTAGCTCGACCCAAAGCAAGACTTCATCAGAAAAGTTTTTCTGCCATAAATCCGGTTCTTCATCGGTACTGATACCCTTGGTAAAGGACAGCTGTTCCGCACCGTCTTTCTCATCTGCAAGTAATGCAAAGACAGCTAAACGAGCCATCATGCGTTCTTCGGTTTCAGACGGGTGTAAGGCGAGTGTTAACTCATAACCTTGGTAGTGATTACGGTCCATGTCGGACACTTGTACTGACGCTTTATAAATCGTTGCTTTAATGGCCATTTTTATCTACCACAAATAAAAGATGGCGCGCATTGTACTCCTAAATCAGTGCCAATGGCGCATTAGTTTTTTGGGTTTTAGCGACAATGAAGGCCTGTTGGGATTGCTTCCATGCGTACAATTAGCGCTGACGCGTTGATGTTTAGAAATAAAACGAGACAGGTGCAAGCTAATTGAATTGCATAAAATTCAGCCTATCCAAATATAGGCTATCCTCTAGGGCCACTTAGAGCGAATTGCTTTGGCCAGTCGCGGTAGTTGAAGACTTGGCCCTCATCGCGAATACGGGCGATCTGCGTTAGGTCGACGGTGGCGTAAACCCAGCCGATGTCGTTATCGTTGCCTTCGGCTAAGATACCGTTATCAGGGAAACCATAATCCACGGGTGTATAAACACTGGCGCGGCCATTATTGATGTCGACGGCTTCGGACCAAGGTGCGTTGCCAACGGTCGGAGATTGCACCACGTAACACTGGTTTTCTAAGGCACGAGCCTGACAGCCAATACGCACACGGTGGAACCCCGCTGGAGTGTCGGTACAGCTGGGCACCAATAACAGATCGGCTCCCGCTGCGACTTGTTGATTTGCGATCATTGGGAATTCAGAATCGTAGCAGATATGAATGCCAATACGTCCCAGTGGCGTATCGATCACTTTGATTTCTTCGCCCCCCGTGATGTGCCATTGCTCGTTTTCAAAGCGCGTCATCATCAGTTTGTCTTGAAAACCTAGCAATCCCTCTGGGCCGAATAGATTAGCTCGGTTTAAGAAAGAGCCATCACTTTGTTCTGTAGGAAATGAGCTTGCGAGGATGAGGACATCGTAGCGTTGGGCAAGCTCTTCGTGCAAAGCGTGCCATTTGGGAAGCAACGTTTGCATGGCGTGCAATTGCTGTTGTAAATCACTGTACACGGCTTCGCCAAACAGAGATGCCAGCTCCATACTGCCGTATTCAGGGAATACCAATAGTTTGGCTCCTTGCTGAGCGGCGCCCGCGACCCAAGTGTCGAGCTTGTCGACAAACCCTTGCCATTCACTGAAAAAGCTAATGTCGTATTGGGCAGTAGCAAGTTTAAATGCGCTCATGAGAGTGGCTTCATCCAAAAGGTCATGGGTTTAAGGGATTCTTCGGTGTCCCCGACGTCTTTCCAACTAAAATGAGTCGTCAGTTCTGGACACTTATGGTAACCACGGTTGCCCCAGAACTGGTCCAGTGGTGCGTAGTCTGCTGGACGAGCTGGGTGATTATCAGGGCGCTGCACACCACAGAAGCAAGAATATTTCATACCATCTATGCTTTGTGCATGCGCTTCACGATGATCGAAGAACGCCACACCAGCACCTTGACCACGATACTCTGACAGCAACACTGATTCGCCACAGTAGAAAATATCGTCAAGATCATAACCAGCGTCTAAAAATGGCTGTTTTACCTCATCGGTTTCATGGCGCAGTGGTAAGCCTGTGGAAGCGCCCACGATCTTATCCCCATCAAATGCTAAGACGATGACGCTGTCGGGGGCGTCAATGTAGGTTTTTAGATAACGTGCTTCGTATTCCGCATCGCCATCGTACAAATACGGAAAGTCGCGGAATACGCGCATGCGCAACTGGGCCAGTTCGTCGATGTACTGGTTGAGATCGGGGCCGGATAAACGTTGAAATGTTAGCATCACGTAATCAACGCTTAGGCTGAAACCTGGGCGATCCAATCTTCTAGGTTGTAGTAGTTTGTTACACGCGCCACTTTGCCTTCACGGATATCAAAGAACGCACCTGCTGGAAGCTTGTAAGTTTGACCGTTGGCTTCGGGTAAACCTTCATCGGTGGCTAGGTATTCGCCCAGTACGGTGAACTCTACCGCTGCACGATCACCAGCGACGTTTGACATAACGACGATGTCGACGATGGTTTCTTTGTAGTTTTGGTTCATACGATCCATGAACGCCGCGAACGAGTCTTTACCCACTTCACGATCACCTTGGTTGATGTCATGTACTACGTCATCCGTGAGAAGCGACAAAAAAGTGCCCATGTCTCGAGCGTTAAAGGCTTCGTAATATTTTTGCAGTAATTCAACAGTTGCTTGGCTCATCAGGGAACTCCAACGTATTTAAAAAGCTAAAAACGGCATATTAATCGTGCCGCTTTCGTGGTGAAAGGCTCCTGTTTCAGGATGGGCAAAATCATGCATGTCTGTGTCGCAAAATGAAAGACTTTTGCTGCGATAGAAGAGCGACTTAGCTGTCTTCAAGCATAAGGCATTAATAGATTACTATCCTCAAAAGATAATGATTTGCATTTGTGTTTATTTGCCCGCATTATTTAACTTTCTGAGCAGAGCTCGGTTAGGTGGCGTGTGTTGAGTTCTTCCATGTCACCTAATTCTATTCTAACAGACAGCTTTGTCGTTCAGCATAGTAGTGATAAGTCATTGGGCATGTAGCGAGTTAGCTAGGTTTGCAGTTAGATTTATTCATTTTTCGTCTATCTATCGAATGGTATCTGTCGGGTTGTCTAGTTTCACTGATCACTACGGAGTAGCAATATGTTTTATCAATCAGTACGCCGACTATGCAGCATGGCAATATGTACCATGAGTTGTGTGACTCAGGTGTATGCCGAGCCGGTGTCTGAACCGCAGCCTGTGACAATGACTTTGCCCGACAGTTATTACGTGGATTGGCAAGTGGCTAAGCAGGATGCACCTTATCGAGTGTTTATTTCTGTACCGGAAGGCGAAGCGCCAGCCGATGGTTTTCCTGTGGTGTATTTGATGGATGGTAATGCTTTTTTTAGTTCCGCTGTCATTACCAGTAAAAAATTAATGCACCCTCGATTTGAAAATAAGCAGCCAGCGATCATTGTTGGGTTGGGGTATCCAATTGAAGGCACACACGATACGGAGCGTCGTTGGCTAGATTTGACACCTCCAACGCTAGCGCCGCCGGTGATGCCGAAAAAGCATATGGAGCGCTTTAAAGATATGACGTTTGGCGGAGGCAAGCAGACGTTGTCGTTACTGGTGGACGACATTCGTCCTTGGCTTGCTAAGCAGTACCCCATTAACGAAGATCAACAGATCCTTTTTGGTCATTCATTAGGCGGACTGTTTACGTTGTACGCGCTGAATACACGCCCAGAAGCCTTTAATGGTTATAGCGCGATTAGCCCATCGTTATGGTGGAATAATGGCTATTTGAAACCGTTGTTGGCCAAGCAAGAAAGTACTTCTAGAACGGACAAGCAAATCTTTATAGTGATGGGCGAGCAAGAAGCAGACTATATGCTAGAGGACGCGCAGTGGGCACAAGACCGTTTTACGGAGCAAGGGCTAGACAGTGAATATCGAATACTTCCTTACATGAATCATGGTACGGTTGCTCCGCCTGCGTTGACGATGGCGCTGGAAAAATTGTTACCTGAAAAGCCTAAGATTACCGCCCCAGAGTCGTAACTCTGGGGTTATCCGTTAATGCCAGTCTTGTTTTTGCATGAGGTCTATTCCAGCTGTCAATTCGACGGCTTTTAGGCGAGCCTTTTGATCATGAATGGGAAATGAGTAGATCATTTCATCCACGCCGGTTTGTTCAATAAATTGGCTCAGTTTGTCCTGCACTCGTGCAGGTGTACCGACCATTGCATAGCGCAGTGTCTGGTTTATCATCGGCATTTCGGCGGCAGCAATTACAGATGACAAGTCTTCTACTGGCGCTGGAAATGGACGATTAGCATTTCTGCGTAGATGTGCAAATTGACGTTGAGCCGAGGTGAAGTGGTATTCTGCTTCGTGTTGAGTGTCAGCCACTGAAGCCATGACACCGGCCGATACATAAGGCTTATCCAGTTGCTCAGAAGGGCGGAAATTGGCGCGATAGACATTGATTGCTTCGAGTAACATATCGGGTGCAAAGTGGGATGCGAATGAAAACGGCAAGCCCATGTGGGCAGCCAATTGAGCCGAGTACAAGCTAGAACCGAGTAACCAGATGGGTACATTGGTCCCTTGTCCTGGCACGGCTATAATAGGCTTCACCTTGTTTTCATCCGCAAGATAGCCTTGCAGCTCTTCTACATCATCTGGGTAAGTGTCTACTTGGCCGCCCATATTACGGCGCAATGCTCTAGCCGTCGCCATATCTGTTCCCGGCGCACGTCCTAACCCTAGGTCAATCCGTCCAGGATACATTTCAGCGAGTGTACCGAATTGCTCAGCAATCACCAGTGGCGCGTGGTTTGGAAGCATGACGCCTCCCGACCCAATACGAATTTTGCTTGTTGCCGCCCCGATACCCGCTAACATGACAGCGGTCGCTGCGCTGGATACACCGCGCATTCCATGATGCTCGGCAAGCCAAACCCTCTGATAGCCATGTGCTTCGGCGCATTGGGCGAGGGCTTGGCTGTTTTGTATCGCGTCTGCCACAGAGTGGCCTTCACCGACAGGGGCTAAATCTAAAATTGAAAATGGGACTGACATATTGTCCTCCAGTTATCTCATCATGACTGTAACCATGGGGACAATCGAACTGCTTAGCAAGCAAGTGAGGGTCATCATCCTTGTTTTTTAGGGTATTGCGTACCACTGACAAAGCGATGGTATAACCAGCCTACGAAGACTATAACCAAGGCTCCCGTTAGTACTGGGTTCCATACGAAACTCCATGGTGCTTGCGTCAACATAATCAAAAGTGGGTTAGCGCCTGCCGGTGGGTGTAGGGTGTTGGTAAGCATCATGCCTACGACACCTAAGCCTGCCGCAACCCCTAACGAAAGCGGTGATACCGTAAAATAATGCACCATCAGAACACCGATGGCAGCGGTTAATACATGTCCACCGATGATGTTACGTGGTTGCGCTAAGGGGCTTTGCGGCAAGGCAAAGAGAATTACCATGGTGGCTCCAAACGGCGCCATGAGACCCACATATTCAGGGCTCAGTTTGCCGCCAAGGCTAAGTAAAAATATACACAAACTGGCGCCGAGGCCTGCGACCAAGGCTTTGCCCCAAGAGGACTGATTTACGGTGTTTAGTATCATAAAGTGGGTCTCTATCGATAATAGGTTTCAGGGGTAGACCGATCTGTCTACTTTTAAAGGATAGACAGATTGGTCTACCTCTGTCAAACTTTTTAGCATTGGAGGCGAGTTGGTATGACGAAACGAGACGAATTAATTCAAACGGCATTTAAGTTGTTTTATATGAATGGCGTGCACAGTGTGGGTATTAATCAAATTTTGAGCGAAGCAGGCATTGCTAAGAAAACCCTGTATAGCCACTTTGCGAGCAAAGAAGCATTATTGGAAGCCGTGATTGCCTATCGTGATGAGCGCTTTCAGACGTGGCTATTTGGCTTAATGAATTCAACATCGTCGGCCCCTGCGGCGATTGCGGCGATGTTTCAAGGCCTAGATGATTGGTTTAATGATCGAGTGGAGACTTTGATGCCGTTTCAGGGGTGTTTCTTTGTGAAGGTCAATGGCGAGTTTTTCCAGCATCGCGTGAACGAGCTGTGTCATGCTCATAAGCAAGCTATCCTAGATTACACGCAAATGCGCTTAAGCGAGACTTATTCGGCTGAGCAAGCGGCTCAGCTGGCGAATCAGGTTGTCCTTTTAAAAGAAGGCGCGATTGCTCAAGCCTATTTAGGCCATGATCATCATGCAGCAAAGCTGGCAGGAAGTATGGCGCTGGCACTGCTGCCAACGCCTTAATACCGTTAAGGTACGGGATGACCTTTGGACGCGACCCAAATGGCAAACCATTGATCGTCGCTGAGCTCAATGGATTGTGCCTGTTGGGCGGACAATACCCGTTCGATACTCCCCGAGCCAATCACCGGTGCAATACCGGAAGGATGACGCATTAGCCAAGCCAAAGCGATTTGATCTAAGCTGGCGTTATGCGCCTCGGATACTTCTGTTAACGCTTTAAACAGTGTTGGGTTTATACCTTCTAAACGGAACATATCACCCCCCGCAAACGGTGACCATGCCATCGGTGTGACTGCATGTTGCTGCGCATGTTCTAAGGTACCGTCTTCAAAGTGCTTCAACTCGAGCGGAGAGAGCTCGACTTGGTTGACTAACAGTGGCATTTCCAAACGCGATTGCAGCAAATCAAACTGTTGAGCGTTAAAGTTTGATACACCAAAGTGTCGGACCTTGCCGATGGTGTGCAAATGCTCAAACGCTTCGGCAATATGGTCGGCGTCCATCAACGGGCTAGGGCGATGCAGTAATAACAGCTCTATGTGATCTACCTTTAGGTTTTGCAGAGAGTTGTCAACGCTTTGCAGAATATGTTGCACGCTTTGATCGTAACGGTGCGAGGTAATTTCTGGGCGGTTTTTACTAGGCAGCTTAATGCCGCACTTAGTGATGATTTGCAGTTTATCGCGTAGTGAAGGTTTCAGTGCTAATGCTCGGCCAAACAAGCTTTCACATTGGTAATCGCCATAGATGTCGGCATGATCGACAGTGGTAATGCCCGCGGTAATGCTTTGTTCAATAAAACTCAACAGCTCTTGGTCGTTCATGCCCCACTCAGCAAGACGCCAATATCCTTGAGCAATACGAGAACCTTCAAATCCGAGTGGGTGGTATTGGTGCGCCATAAAAACGCTCTCCTAATCACTTCTATTGTATGGTTCGTCTACTCTAGCAATTCAGCTCTTAACTGCCTACTAGACTGAGCGGTTAAGTTTTAATTGAGCGGGAGTAGGAATCAGGCGACGGCGGCTCGCACACAGTTCCGACCAGCGTGTTTGGCTGCGTAGAGGTATTGATCTGCGCGCTCAAGTAGTGCTTCTAGAGACTCCCCTGGCTGAAACTGCGCGACGCCAACGGACGTTGTAATTGGGCGAATGCTTTGTCCGGTTTTTTTATTTTTTAGGTTTAGGCGGCTGATGCGCTCACGCACGTCATTAGCGAATTGAATGGCCGCTTTAAGGTTAGCGTTAGGCAAGAGTATCGCGAACTCTTCACCACCAAAGCGATACGCTTGTGCGCCAGAGGTTTGTACACAACTTTGTTCTAGCGTTTTGGCAACAGTTTGAATGATTTTATCGCCTAGCAAGTGGCCATACTCATCATTGAACGGTTTGAAGTGATCGATATCGACCATTACCAAGCAAGTCTTATCAGCTGATGCCGTGTAGAGAGCAATGTCGTCGTTGAATTTACGGCGATTATTAATGTCCGTTAATCCATCGATAAAGAGTTGTTTCTCAGTCTCGGCGACTTTCGCTTTGAGCGCTTGGATCTCAGCATTCTGTTGTTCTAGCTGGGTACGGTAATCTTCCGTTTTGTCGATAAAACGGCGGGCGATGGATACCAATTTATGAGCTGAATGAGTATTTGATTGAATAGCCTCTTGAGAGAGCTTTTCGATATCAGCAGACATGGATTGATTTAAGTGATCGGCATGGCTCATGGCGCTCTCAGTCGAAGCGTGTAGGGATTTTACCACTTGATTGATGCTGCTTTGCACTTGTGCCAATGTGTCTTCCGCAGCGTCTACGACAAACTCCTCTAACAAAACGTCACACATGTAGCGATCACACTGCCCAAGTCGTTGTACGATGTCGTCGATACGAGTGCTTAGTTCAGGAATATCCCCTGAGGTATAGGAATACCAAAGCGTATAATACGGTGGGGTAATCGGCACATTATTCTTAACCATCATAGGAATGGTCTGACGAAAGTACTGATTTATTTTGGCAGCAGAGCGGCTTGACACAGCAGGCGTTCCTTATGGAATGAACCAAATAGACAGATGTGGTAAAAAATATGACCATATATTACCACTACGATATATCTGTTTAAGTGTCTGAAACCGAATCTAGGTCAATATAATGGCACCATTTTCCACAGCAATTGAGCGACGCGAGGCTTAGGCCGCGTCATGATAGGGAAGGTCGTTCGTAAGGCGTAGGATCCCTTTCACTAATTTCACAATGGACCAAATCCAAATACCGAGCAGCAATAAGTAGCCAATAAAGAATATGGCAAGAACAAAGCCAATCAAACTGATACCAAGCCCCCACCAGAATATCCCTGTAATGTTACGGAAGTGATCGTAGAATATGGAACCTTGAGCATCGCGCGTTTTGGCCATGGCCCATACCGCTCCGATGATCCAAAAAATACCGGTAAATAAACCCAATAACATGAATACATAGCCGATGAGGGCATCGCGTTTCGCTTGATCGTCATGGGGTGACATCGGGATATCGTCTAAATTCATGCTATAGGGCCTCTTAAAAGACTTACTTAGTTCAACTCTATCACGCAATTAAAAGCCACCACAATGCGGTCTTTCTGACCGAAATAGGGCAGTGCTGAGTGCTTTAAATACGATGGAAAGATCACCACTTGACCTTCTTTTGGTGCGAAGTCCCAAAAGCCTTGGCCACCTAAATAGGCGGTGCCTGGGTCTGCGTAATGCTCGGCGTTTACCCGAGGGTCGTAAAAGCGGTTAATCCCATTACGGCCTTCAAGTGTAGCCTCACCTGGGTCCAGATAATAAATGCCACACCATGAGCAATTTGGGTGGGAGTGAGCGTCGTGATAGCCGCCATTTTTTGTGATGTGATACCAAGACTCAATCACATGCGCGTACGCTTCGCTGTCTTCAGGCCAATGTTGATGATTCATCTCAAGGGCTACATCAGCCACCATTTCTTCGATCATACGGCGCAGCTCCATGACTTCTGGAACATCGTCCTCTAGAAAGTCCAAACGACTTTCCGACAGGTTGTGTTTTGCCAGCACGGCAATATCACTGTCGACAGTATTTTCTTGCGCCGCTTGGCGTTGATAGACGTGTGCTAATAGAGCATCTTTTAAAAACTCATGGTCTGCCAACTGAGTGACAAATAGAGGAGTTGTCCAAGCCTCAATGGCTTCAATGGTCGGAGTTTCCATAATAGATCAGCGCTCATGCAAAAAAGAATGGCGCGATTCTAACAGAGAATCCTGTTTAAGGAGCCAGTGACCACTTAAATGCATCGTCATAATGGGTAAAAGCTTTGATCTTGCTGCCAGTAAACCAGCTGCGACTGCGTGCTAACAGGCCTTGCCAAGACTTCTGGCCATACAAAGCAACTCGATTAAATTCTGCGCCTAAACGCAACCCAAGGCTCATATCATCGAATACAGCACGCCATTCCCAGCCATCAAACTCAGAAATGTCGACCAGAATGTTCACCTGTGAGGCGTGCATAGCATACAGCGCCGCGTCCAGTTTCGGTGACAGCTCTTTATAGTCTGCCTGAGTCAGCTTACCACTGACTTTGACTCGGACTAATAATGTTTGCTGATAACGCTCTGCGTCAATAAATAGGCCGTGCTGATGTTCTGGCATTTGCTCCTCTTCTCCCTATGATCTACACCCAATAGGGATCGGTGCGTTGAATCGATCACGTTAGTTAATGACTATAGGTGTTATTGGAGCACCGAATTCGTCACAATGGTATGCCTGCTTTGCAGCTTCCACCGTTATTCAAAATAGGGCCACGATTTATGCAACAATTAGCAGGATTGCTAACACAATACTTCGGCTTCGACCGTTTTCGCGAAGGACAGCAACAAACGATCGAGCAACTTCTAGCAGGGCATTCCGCGCTGTCAGTCTTCCCTACCGGCTCAGGAAAGTCCCTGTGCTACCAATTTACCGCGACTCAGCTTCCGAACTTAACGCTCGTGATCTCGCCGTTGATTGCGTTGATGCATGACCAGCTTGCATTTCTACAAAGCAAAGGCATTCCGAGCGCCAGTTTAGACTCGACGCAAACCAAAGAAGAAAGCCAAGCCGTGATGCAACAAGTACGCGATGGGCGTATTAAAATCTTGATGATTTCGGTGGAGCGTTTCAAAAATGAACGCTTCCGTCGTTTTATTCAAAACGTGCCGGTGTCGATGTTGGTCGTGGACGAAGCGCACTGTATTTCCGAATGGGGACATAACTTCCGCCCCGATTATTTGAAGCTGCCGCAATATCAGCAGGAGCTGAATATTCCCTTGGTGTTATTGCTGACGGCGACGGCGACCCGTCGCGTGCAAAAAGACATGGCGCTGAAATTTCATATTGCCCCCGAGCACATCGTGCAAACTGGCTTTTACCGTCAAAACCTAGACATCGACTTAGTCCCTGCCCAAGGCCAAGACAAACAAGTCCTGTTGCGCCAAGTGCTCAATGACACGCAAGGCACGGGCATTGTCTACGTAACGCAGCAAAAAACCGCCGACGAGTTGGCGGCCAGCTTACAGCAATCTGGCTATTCGGCGGTGTCGTATCATGCAGGCCTAGGCAATGAGGTTCGGGCAGCGATACAAAATGATTTTATGGCAGGGCAAACGCGCATTATCGTTGCGACAATCGCCTTTGGTATGGGCATTGATAAGTCGGATATTCGCTTTGTGGTGCATTACGACCTCCCTAAATCAATTGAAAACTACAGCCAAGAAATAGGGCGTGCAGGGCGTGACGGACAGCCGAGCCGCTGCGTTATGTTGGCAAGTCTTGACGGCTTGCACGTACTGGAAAACTTTGTCTACGGTGACACACCAGAGCCTCACAATATTCAAGCATTGCTGCAGGAAATCTTCAGTAATACCGTCAACGGTGAGTGGGAAACCCAAGCCTATGGCTTGTCACAGGCCACCAATATTCGCGCCTTGCCGCTGAAAACGTTATTGGTGCAACTGGAGCTGGCGGGGGCGATTGTGCCTCGTTATAGCTACTACAGTGATGTGAAGCTCAAATGGAATCAAAGCCTTGAGCAGATCGCGCAAGCGTTAACGCCTGAGCAGCAAGCGTTGTTTAGCCAGGTTGCTCAACAAACCGTGTTTAAGAAAATCTGGGGCGTTCCGGATTTCGAACGACTACATCAGCAAGGCGTCGATCGCGGCACGGTGCTCAGTTTATTAGAGCAACTCGCTGACCGTGATTGTATTACCCTAGAAACCAAAGGTCTGACCGAAGTGTACGGTGTTCGAACGGAATTGCTTACCCCTGACATGGCGCACACTCTGCAACGCTATGTGGAGCAAAAACAAACCTCAGAGATTGAGCGTATTGCTACCATGATTCGCTTCTTTGAATTGGATCGTTGTTTGAATCGCAACTTAGCACGCTACTTTGGTGATCAGAATGCGCCGGAGCATTGTGGTCACTGTTCGGTATGTCGCGGCAACGTGTTGTCTTTCGAGAAAAATAGCGTCAATCAAGTGATAGATAGCCTAGGTTCGGATATCCAAATAGCTAAGACTTGGCTGCTTCAGAAACTGCCTCAAGCGCAAGTGACGCCAGTGTTAATGACTCGTTTTTTGGTGGGTCTAACTCAGCCGATCTTTACTAAGCTCAAAGCACGTCAGCAACCGGTGTTTGGTAAGTACGAAGAAATGGCTTACGAAGAGGTCTTAGCGAGCGCGAAAGAGCATTAGAGAAACTCTGTGCAACATGGAATAGAAACAGCCATGTTGCACAGAGTTCAAGTCTTATTTAAAGCTTGAAAGAATGGCGTCATATTGGCCGCTGGCTTGTAAATTTACCAAGGACTTATTGAATGCATCGCGTTGCTCTAAACCATTTTCTGTTGCTTTAGAGAACATAACAAAGATTTCTTGTTCGTTAATCGGCGGTTGAACAATAGACAGCTCCGCACTGTCTTGGCCGATCTTCTTCGCAAGGTCCTTGGCAACATCTAAATTGCCCGCGTAGAAATCTACTTCACCATCAAACAAGGCCTGCACCGCTTCTTGCTCTGTCGCGTAAGGTTTTATATTTGGGAACGGGTGTTTGTCGAAGGTTTCACCCACTACCGAATCTGCAAGTTTACTGATGCGGTAAGAGTTCAACTCATCATAGGATTGAAAAAATTTAATATCAATGCCGCTACTCTCGCGTGTCACAAGCCCCGTGTAGACACTGTAAATTGGTAATGAGTAATGATAGTTTTTAGCACGCTCTTCTGAATAATAGGCCGCGATGATGGCATCTTTTTCACCTGTGAGTACGTCTTCCAGTGCTTTACTCCAGTCCGTAAATTCAAGTGTGTAATCTGTTCCAGAGGCGTCCATTGTTTGTTTAACAATTTCAGCTAGGACGCCATTTCTGTCTTCGCTTTCACCGATAAACGGTGGCCAGTTTAGGGTTGTATAGCTCACGTCCTGTGCAAAAAGTGGTGCGCTTAGCGTTAATCCTGCGATTAAAAGCCAGTTTTTCTTATTTTTATTCATTTTTAATCCTTAAATATTGTTATCTAGTAAGAACAAAGGAAGACTGATATGAAGAATATTGTTCTATCTCGTGAAATTGTCAATTGAAACATGATCTTTTATTGATCTGTTAAAACAAAATGATGCTCTTAACATCCTTTTATGGCGGATCAAGATGTTACAATGGCGTTGTATTATTCCTTTGAAATGACGGTGCTTTGTTTATGAGTTTTTCGACCCTAGGTCTTCATGCGGATGTATTGTCCGTGCTCGACACGCTTGGCTATCAAACGCCGACACCGATTCAGTTGGCGGCTATCCCAGAAGTCTTAGCGGGTCATGATGTGATGGCGGGGGCGCAAACGGGTACCGGTAAAACCGCAGCGTTTGCATTGCCTTTAATTCAGCGTCATTTAACGCGAGAAGCATCAGAAAAAGCCATTCGTGTGTTAGTACTTACTCCGACGCGAGAGCTGGCTCAGCAAGTCCATAAAAGCTTCGTAAAATACAGTCAAGGCTTGGGCCTTAATGCTGTCGTGGCGTACGGCGGTGCAAGCATTAACCCTCAGATTGATGCGTTAAACGAAGGCTGTGATGTGCTGGTAGCGACACCGGGGCGGTTGCTTGAACTGACTATGAAGCAGCTGATTGATCTGAATTCCGTGGAAACCTTGGTATTGGATGAAGCCGATCGCATGCTCGATATGGGCTTTATTATTGATATCGAACGCATCTTGAAACGCTTGCCGGAGACTCGCCAAACACTGTTTTTCTCCGCCACATTTAACGACGAAGTCTTTGCCCTGAGTAAAACCTTGTTGAGAGACCCAAAGCTTATTGAAGTGTCTGAGCGTAATGCCGCCGCGACACAAGTAGAGCAGCGTATCTACGAAGTCGATAACAAGCGCAAAGCGGCATTGATCGCCTATTTGATTGGTTCAAAAAACTGGAAACAGGTACTGATTTTTACCCGAACCAAACAAGCGGTAGACGACCTAGCCAAAGAGTTGGGTAAAGACGGCATCAAGGCCGTTGCGGTGCATGGAGATAAGTCTCAAGGGGCACGCGATCGTGGCCTAGAAGAATTTAAAACGGGCCAAGTACGCGTGTTGGTGGCCACCGATGTGGCTGCACGGGGTCTGGACATTGAGCAGCTGCAATACGTGATCAACTACGAGTTACCGTACAACGCGGAAGATTATATTCACCGTATTGGGCGCACAGGGCGTGCAGGGCAAGATGGGTTAGCAATCTCACTTGTCTCGTCCAAAGAAAAGTACTTACTGACCGACATTGAAAAACTCACTGGCGAGACCTTTGTACCACAGTGGCTGGAAGGCTTTGAACCCAACCCAATGGTGCAAGAAGAGGCCGCCAGTTCAAAACGAAAACCGTCTAAAAAGACACTGCGTGCCAAAGCATTAGGGCAAAGTGGTGCTCAGGTGAAAAGCGGTAAACCGCGCCGTCGCTAGGTTTTAGTTGTTCCTTCGACCAAGGCCACCTAGTATGTGGCCTAATACCTAATTTATAAAAAGAGACACACCATGGAACTCGATATCCAAACCAAAACCTTCGCTGGCGTAGAACTACAAGTCACCACAGTAGAGGGCATCGGTTACTTCAATCAAGCGCAACTGCTCGACATTGGCGACCGCATCATGACCGAACAAGCGAAAACCACCTTTGTTGACATCGCCGAAGCACAAAAATACCTAGATGATCGTCCAGATGTCTTTGCCGAAATGCGCAAATGGAGCCCAGAACCGGGCATCGCCGCCACGGTTAAGGCTGATTGAATGCCATTTTCGAGCACAAATCTCAATTGATAGATCTGTGCTCTGAAAGTATGAGCCTTATAGTTGAATTGCTTCAAAAGGTGCGTATTTTTCAATCTCTTTTCGCGTTTGATAATATTTTTTTGGTACGACATCAATGAATTGAATTTCTTTGACAGTACCCTGAAAAGAAGACTGTGTAGTCATAGCATTAATTTCAAAAATGTACCTAATGAACAGTTTTCTTTTCTGATTCCTTCCCTTTAAAAAATTTTCAGCAGTATGAGGTGGCATTTTTAGCTCTGGGAAATCTTGATAGTTATCGAATATTACAGAAATTTCCTTAGGTAGAAGCTTTATATCCTTACCGCCTTCTAGTGTAACTCCTGTTGTGTAGTCAACAGGAAACTCTTGCCTATCGAAATCATAGTTGTCTAACGTCGATGGCATGGTAATCTGATAAATAGGTTTAAGCTGGTGTTTATGTAAGTCAGACTCTAGCTGTTCTGTTGCTTTTTTTACATCTCGTCTATATGTCAGTTCATTGCGTTTAGTATAGCCATGTATTGTGAGGCTATGATCTGAGTTACTGCCTAATTTGTAAGTAAGGTAGTCTTCTCCATAAGTTGCCACGTTGAGATTATCTTCTCTGGATAATCCTTCTAAAGCAAGTTCTTGCCAAGAAATGATATCGTAGTTATTTGCACCAATAATTTCGTAATCAGACTTATCTTTTTTGAATGTATCCTGCCAGCAGGATACGCATTTACCTTCTACATAAAGATGTTTTCCGTCAACTGCACACCCCCATAGACTAAGTGCCAATATGGAGAGCACTGCATTTCTAAAAAGAGACATTTATATTCCTTAATGAGTAAAATTTTAAGTTTTTGAAACTAGGAAGGGAGAAAAATAATGTGATAAATAACTTCGTCTTCCATGAGATTTTGGGAAGAATACCGTAAGTCTTTTCTCTATCCAAATATTTATTATTGTAGTGGTCTAATGAAACCGGACACCATTTTAGGTGGTAACATAGCCATATTAAAAGAGGTGTCCAATGGCAAAAC
>NZ_LTAX01000030.1 GCF_001639745.1 Marinomonas gallaica | reverse complement strand
CAATTTAACGATGGAGTGCCACCTGCCAAAGCAGAGAATCAACCTAATTTACTGTCCGGAATTAGTTGACCACTACACTTCCGTTTCTTTGAGAATGTGACTCACAACTAAGTCCAGCATAATAGCTTTCACCCACCCTCCTCAAATACAATCAATAATTACCCTTAATATAGAAGAGACTTTCGAAAGAAGAAATACACTGTTGCAGAGATGTATTTATTGTTTGAACGGGTCTCCCAACGGCACTTCAAGAATATTGGTGCCACCCACAGGTTGCCCCACCATTTCATCGTAAGCACTTTGGTGACACAAAACCATCTTCTCAACCTGCTTATTGGTAAAGATTTTCTGCAGGTCAAGTTTGTTATGACTGGTCACAAACACACCTTTTTGATCGGTAATATAGTGTTCTTCTCCTTCTGAAATAATAGACAGCTGATATAAGTTAGACTCCAGTGAATGAATACAGACTTTTTCAATTTCAGTTATTTTTGCTAGCTCGGATAAGGTCATTTCGCTACTCTCCTTCTAGGATACCTAATCTTCTACGCAAACTATTCGAAATTGGATGTTACCTGCCTCTATCATGATCCCATCAGACTTATTAAAAAAACTCGACCATAACTCTATTTACCAAGATGCTTTAGCGAAAATACACAAGCTCTTACCCACTCTTAAAAGCAGAGTTATCATTGGCATTGGTGGCATTCCTGGCTCTGGAAAGTCAACGTTAGCCGAATACATCTGCAATCGAATCAATCTGCAATACCCTAATCAAGTAGCCAGTGTCAGCATGGATGGTTTTCACTTAAGTAAAGCGCAACTTAGCGCTATGACTGATCCAGAAGCTGCGTTTGCACGACGAGGGGCGCCTTGGACGTTTGACAGTGAGAGTTTTGTAGAACATTTACGCCATTTCAAACAGTACCCTTCAAAGCCTCTTAGCTGGCCAAGTTTCGATCATGCTTACGGTGACCCCGTATTCAACGATGTAATAATCGCCCCTGATGTCAAGATACTCATTGTGGAAGGTTTGTATGTGTTGCACCAACAAGATGGCTTTGAAAAAGCGTCAGAATTTCTCGATTTTCGTTGGTTCATTCATTTAGAGCTAGAGCATGCTATGGCTCAATTAGCCCTCAGACATCAAAAAGCGTGGGGGATCAGTGCAGAAGAAGCAAAACATAGGATTCTAATCAACGATGCTCTCAATGCTCAAATCGCCGATCTAAGCCAACAACATGCCGATCATGTGTTGCATATTATTTGAACGATTTTGCCATTAATATCGCAACAAAATTACATGGAAACTCTTTGGTTATGGCGCTATGTTTTATGGACGCTCTAATAAATGGCGTTGTACGTCAGGGTTCATAGCCAACCAAATTATAACAAAAAGGAAACCATTTATGACCTCGTCTTTCCCATATAAGAAAACGCTGATTGCTTCTGCATTTGCGTTATCTGCCCTTCAATTGCACGCGGCAGGATTCCAACTCAACGCCCAATCTGCGACGGGTCTAGGCCGAGCTTATGCAGGTGACGCTGTCATTGGTGATAACGCAAGCATCATTTCAAGAAACCCTGCTGGCATGGCGTTGTTCGATTCGCCAGCGATGTCTATTGGTGTTGAAAGCATTACAACTGATATTGAAGCAAAAGATGCTACCTACACCAATAATCTAACGGCAAGCAATACCAGCGCAAGCACTGACGGTATTGGCGACACGTCAATCGCACCAAATTTTCATTATATCCGACCGGTCGACGACAAATTCGCTTGGGGTTTCAATGCTTATTCAAATTTCGGTACAAAAACCGAATTTAATAAAGACTACCAAGGATACGAGTACGGTGGAAAAACCGACGTCAAAAGTATCAACCTTGGACTGGTTGGTTCTTACCGCGTTAACAAACAGCTTGCCGTAGGCGCAGGAATTGATGCGGTGTACGGCGATGGCACATTTATCCGACCAGCTAATCCTGTTGTAGCAAGCCAATTCAACACTAATAATCTTTTGGAAATTGAAGCCGATGGTTGGGCTGTGGGATACAATCTTGGGTTATTATTTGAGGTCGATGACAATAATCGCTTTGGCTTAGACTACCATTACAGTCCAGATATTGATGCAGACGGTCAAGTCTATCGTTTTGGCGCCACGCCAACAAAGCAGTCGGACACAGTGGTCATGCCCTTACCTGATATTGCTGAATTTTCAGGTTATCACCGCTTGGCACCAGAATACGCGGTTCACTACAGTGTGCAATTTATTCGCTGGTCTGAATTTGATGTACTGGAAGCCAAACAAGCCGGTCTAATCAACAACTACCAATGGCAAGATGCGTGGCATTACTCCATTGGTGGTACTTATTACATGGATGACGCTTGGGAGTTGCGCGCAGGCTATATGTACGATACCAGCGCTCAAGCCGATATGCGTTCGCTTTCTGTTCCTGATTCCGATCGCCAATGGTTATCTGCTGGCTTTACCTACCGCCCAAGCCAAACCAGCAGCATCGACTTTGGTGCGACCTATCTCATAGGTGAAGACACAAACGTGCAAGAAAGCACTCAGCTATCCAGCATCCAAGGTACGACACACGCTGATGCCTTATTGCTAGGTTTACAATACAGCCGCTCTTTCTAGCGTTAGCCGGTAATTTTTAAACTCCCAAAGGCCCAGACTATTCTCTGGGCCTTTCAGTTAGGCCAACATAGACACTCATTTCTTTGCCACTCTACGGTTAAAACAGCTTCAGGGTGCTGCCAAAGATCTCCAATCGCAACCAACGTATCAGTTTGATAAATATAAGGTAGATGGTCGCGCCACCAGATTGGAATTCTTTGATCTTGTAGCCATTTTTTAAGTGAACGATGCTTGCCATTTGCCAGTAATAAACGCTCCCCTTCTGGACGAGATTTAAGCTCTACAGCTTCACTGCAACGAATACGATCAAACTCTCGTTCAAACCAAACGCGTTTTTTGAGCGCACCCAGTACAGGCAAACGCTCTTCAGGCAATACATGCAAATGCTCGTTATAACGCACAAGTCGATATCCTGAAGTTTGATACAAAGGCTGCTTACTTTGAGCGCCATAAAACATAGCAACAACAGCAGATAACTGAGCTTGCGTGAGCGAAATGTTCTGTTCTTTAAGGTAACCCGACAACCAAAAGGCTCTTTCATCAATCGGCAAAGAGGCTAAATTCAGCCCTCCAGTTTCATTAATATGTGCCTGGAGAGTGGTTCTGATTAAGCGCTCAATAACACGTCCTTCTGACTGCATAAATTCGGCACTTTTAGCCACTTGCGCCATAAGAGCCCCATCGTTTTCTTCCCAAGGTTCGATTACCTGATGACGAATAAAGTTTCGTCGAAATCGCACGTCAGCATTCGATTCATCTTCAATCCAATGAAGTGATTGCTGTTGAGCATATTCCGTTAATGCTTGTCGCGAGATCGTTAACAACGGACGCCAAAGTTGACCTAAACCGAGTGGACGCTGGGCAGGAATACCCTGAATGCCCCGCCAGCCAGTGCCTCGCTCTAAACGAAAGAGCAACGTCTCTGCTTGATCGTTCGCATGATGACCTTGCAGCAATACATCACCATTCTCTAAGTAGCGCTCAAACACCTCATAACGCTTACGCCGAGCTTGCTCTTCAAGTGATTGGTGAGCATCAAGTGTGACCCGCTCATTGAACAACGGAATCTGATAACCATCACATATCGTCTGACAATGCAGCGCCCAAGCATCTGCATTGTCACTCAAACCATGATGAATATGAATGGCAGACACACGTGATCGTAAATCAGAAGAAAGCTGCGTCATTACACAGTGAAGCAAAACATGGGAATCCATACCGCCGCTGTAAGCAATATAGATCTTTCCTTGCTCCCCTAACAATCTACGCAATGTTTCTGTCGATAATACAATCATGCTTTACCTAACAAACAGAAAAGGCGCCGAAGCGCCTTTAGTATGAACCATTTATCATGCTTATAGAGCAAACAAGTGGTGTTTCTTCTTACCTAATTTCACTAGGAAGTACTTACCGTAGTAACCGTTCTGCGCGGTAAAGATATCCGCCGCAGACATGTTGTCATCCATGCCTTTTGCTACACCATTTACAAATACAGAATTACGCTGCAGAGCATCTTTTACTTGTTTGCCACTCGCTGCTAAACCAGCATCCGCAAGCAGTGAGGTCATTGGCGTTTCCGCTAAATTGATACCTTCTAAAGAACTGCTTGGTAGACCATCCAATTGAATTTGCTCAAGGTCCTGTTCGCTTAGCTTGTCCGTTTCACCACTGAACAACGCTTGCGTAATACGCTCGGCGGCTGCCAAGCCTTCCTCACCATGCACTAAACGAGTTGCCTCGCGCGCTAGTACTGCTTGTGCTTGCGGCTTACCACCATTTTCTTGATCGGCCTTTTCAATCGCATCAATGTCTTCGATTGACATGAACGTGAAGTACTTCAAGAATTTGTATACATCCGCGTCAGCTGTACCCAACCAGAATTGATAGAACGAGTATTGGCTGGTCTTCTTAGGATCTAACCAAACCGCACCAGACTCTGTTTTACCAAATTTAGTACCATCTGATTTCGTTACCAAGGGAACTGTTAAACCAAATGTTTGCGATTGATTTTGACGACGAGACAGGTCAATCCCCCCAACGATATTGCCCCACTGATCGCTACCGCCTACCTGAAGCGTACAATCGTATAAGCGGTTCAATTCTGCGAAGTCCATGCCTTGCAACAATGCGTATGAAAACTCGGTAAAAGAAATCCCGGCACCTTCGCGGTTTAGACGTTGCTGAACAGACTCTTTGTTAATCATGGCATTGACAGAGAAATGCTTACCAATTTCGCGCAAGAAATCGATCACATTCATATTGCCAGTCCAATCTAGGTTGTTTACCACGCGGGCAGGGTTATCAACGCCCTCGAACGCAACAAACTGACT
Source organism: Marinomonas gallaica (assembly GCF_001639745.1). Lineage (GTDB taxonomy): Bacteria > Pseudomonadota > Gammaproteobacteria > Pseudomonadales > Marinomonadaceae > Marinomonas > Marinomonas gallaica. The sequence goes on along the minus strand of NZ_LTAX01000030.1, from coordinate 26,745 downwards.
TACTTGGCCTTTAATTTTATCAGCCCAACTTGCCACGATATCAGACGTATTTAATGAACGCTCTGCGGCTTTAAAGCTTGGGTCACCAATCATACCAGTGGCACCACCAACAAGCGCAATTGGGTTATGTCCCGCATCTTGACAGCGTTTCAGTACCAACAAAGGCACTAAGTGGCCAAGGTGTAGGCTGTCTGCCGTTGGATCAAAGCCACAATACAAAGTACGACGACCGGATGACAAGTGAGCGCGCAGCTCTTCTTCAGCTGTCATTTGAGCGATAAGCCCACGAGCTTGTAAATCAGCTAATAGGTCGAGGTTTTGTTGTGTCATTGTTAGATCCAAATCCTAGTGTAGTGAAAATAATTAGCGTTCAATTATAGCCACTTAGTTGATAGGATTACATGGCTTTATGCTTAAAATTGGAACTCAATATTGGACAAATTATTGCTATCTAAGGGACTTTTCTGGACATCCTTAGTTTTACTGCTCATAGGGGGTGGTTTGCTACTATGGGACGGCTCCTCAGAGCCTATAACAAATACATCTAAGCAGAGTACTGTTCGGACAAGTGCGGGGCCGATTCCTGCTAAAGCAGACGTTCCTTCGCCAGAACATATCAAGCCGATACCACAAACACTTGAGTCTAAAACTGTGTTGCTACAAAACGGTGATTCACTGTCACGCACCCTAAACCGACTTGGCGTCAGTAATCGTCAAATTGCCCAGCTGCTGCAAGTAGATGAAAGCAATGTACTTAGCAACCTTCAACCTGGACAAAAACTCACCACCGACATTTTGGTTCCCAGTAATGATTTGAAAAATCTCACTCTTTCAGTGAACCGTGAACGCGCTCACGTCTTTAAACAAGTCGACAGTGTTTATCGCTACAAGGAGCAACTCACACCGATTGAGACAGTACTCGCTTACAAAGAAGTCACCATTCAAAACTCATTGTTTGTAGACGGTGCAACGGCAGGTATTTCAGATAAGTTATTGCTGCAAATCACCGGCATCTTTCGTTGGGACATCGATTTTGCCCTCGATATACGTCAAGGCGACCGCTTTGCCTTATTGTTTGAAGAGCGCTTTATTGATGGCGAAAAAATTGGCACAGGCAATATTATCGCTGCCCAATTTATTAATAATGGCCGTGTTTTTGAAGCACTGCGCTATCAGCTCGAACAACAAACGGACTACTTTACTCGCGACGGTTTATCTTTACGTAAAGCGTTCATCCGCTCACCTGTCGACTTCACTCGCGTATCCTCACAGTTTAACCCCCATCGACTGCACCCTATTTTTAAAACCAGCCGACCACATCAAGGAGTGGATTACGCCGCAGCGACCGGCACGCCAGTACAAAGTTCAGGGGATGGTAGTGTGGCATTTGTGGGGGAAATGAAAGGCTATGGCAATACGGTCATTATTGATCACGGTGCCGGCTACACCACCCTATACGCGCATTTAAATGGCTTCGCAGATCACGTAATAGCGGGCAGACAAGTGGCTCAAGGGGAGACTATCGCGTATGTAGGCCAAACTGGCTGGGCAACAGGCCCCCATCTGCATTATGAATTCCGCATTAATGGTACGCATCAAAACCCCGAAACCGTCGACATTCCTTATGATAGTCCTATGAGCAAATCCGAATTGATGGCTTTTTTACCTTATGCGCAGACATTGATGGAGAGACTAAAGCGCTCTCGCTCACAAGGCATGGCCAGTTATCTTGCAAGGCTATCGCGTAAAAATTGATACACTGCATTTTATAAAAAGTTAGACACAAAAAAGGCCGCGCAAGCGACCTTTTTAGCAGTTAGCGTTTTCTTTCTGATTAAAGAGCGCTTTCTACAAACTCTACAAGCTGAGACTTAGAAACTGCACCCACTTTCGTTGCAGCAACTTCGCCACCCTTGATAACAAGTAGTGTTGGAATACCACGTACATTGTATTTAGGCGCTGTTTCTGTGTTTTCGTCAACGTTGATTTTAACTACTTTCACACGACCAGCGTATTCTGCTGAAACGTCTTCAAGAACTGGCGCAATCATTTTACAAGGTCCACACCATGGCGCCCAAAAGTCCACAATAACAGGCAAGTCAGATTTTAGAACTTCTTCTTCAAACTGAGCATCAGTTACGTTGATAATATTTTCGCTCATCGCAAATTCCTTAAATTCGGTTATTCATTTATGGTGTAAGTGTAACACTATTCACGTCACGGCAAAATCAGAATACTTAACTAGAACGATAGCAAAATGCTATAAGGTCATGTTCTCAATTAGCGTAATCAACTCTGGTAGAGAATGCACTTCCGCATCCGGTACCACACTCCATTCAGCCTTCCAACGGCGCGCCCCGTGGCGGTTAAACCACACCGCACGCGCTCCTGCATTCACCGCGCCTTGAACATCGTCAACAGGGTGATCGCCCACATGGATAATGCGATCCATTGGTGTATCAGTACGTTCCGATAGACGTGCAAAAATCTCAGGATCTGGTTTCGCAATCCCCTCTTTGTCTGCACGAATAACCGTACTAAAATAATGCTCTAACGCGATATGAGGATGGTACACATCGGCATTACCATTGGTTAAGGCGGCCAGTTCGTACCGCTCTGCGAGCTTAGTTAACGTTGAATGGACATCTGGATACAAGTCAATACGCTGACGCCAATCATAAAACACATTGAAGGCTTGTTCTGCGCGTTGCTCAGCTTCTTCAGCAGGCAAGCCATAGCGCTGCAATGCCAAACGATATTGCGCTAAACGCACTTTTGTCACATCGTGTTTAATTTCTGGGTAAAGCTCATAAATCTCGTACTTAACAGGATCCATTGTAGGCGTATAAAAACGCTCAGCAAATCCTGGAAAGTTGCCATCAAACCATTTCTCCATCGCATGCTCTGCACGGACGAGTGTTGGATCGACGTCCCAAAGGGTGTTGTCTAAATCAAATGATATCAACGTTTTCATGGTAATAGCCTTAATAGCAGCGCACTCAATAGGTCAGAAAGGTAATCTAAAAACAAGGAGCCCTTCTCTTTATCGAAATGGTTCAATCGATTAGAACCAAGCGCCAATACGCCATGATAAACCACTTGCCCACCTTCAAATGACACTAAAGGCATGATGGCCGAAGACATCACCGAGTCACTTTGCGACTGAAATAAAAACTCAGACTCAACAACTGATAGTACGCCACAGTAGCAGCCTGACTGGGCCAACATTTCTTTTATAATTGGCTCTGCAGATTCCCAACTGGCCGTACGAACGGACGTATCTAATGGTTGCTCAGTAAACAGCACCATCGACATATAGTTGACCGCGAAGTCTTCACGCATCACCTCTTCGACAACCTCAGCAAAATCATCAAGCGAGTCACCACTTAGACATTTCAAGATCAGCCGACGACTTTTCTTCATGATGGCTTCGTTTTCACGAGCGATGCTCACTAAGCGTTCAAATTCACCACGGTATTCTGCGGTCGATTTACGCAATAACGAAACTTGGCGCTCCAATAACGAGATCGCACCACCATGTACCGGATGAGGAATGGTCAACTCTTCTAATAACTCAGGATTTCGCTCGAAAAAATCTGGCGTATCTTGTAAGTATTTAACTACGTCCTCTTCCGACATGAACCCTCTCTTATAGGTAAATTTGGCCTTCAAATACTTTTTGTGCAGGTCCAGTCATTTCAATAGAATGACCTGGTCCTCGCCAAGAAATACGCAAATCACCACCAGGTAAATGCACTAAAACATTGGAGGCAAGCCAACCTTGCTTAATTCCGGCCACAACGGCCGCACATGCGCCAGTTCCGCACGCTTGTGTTTCACCAACCCCACGTTCGTATACGCGCAAGTTAACTTCATCAGATGATAAGACCTGTAAAAAGCCAACATTTACATTGTTTGGAAAACGCTCATGATCTTCAATAATCGGACCCACGCGGTGCACAAGTTCATCCGTTAGTGCTTCTACACGAATCACTGCATGCGGGTTACCCACTGACACAGGCGTTAAATCGAAATGCTCACCTGCCACATCAATCACATAAACGTCAGCCAATTCATCTGCTACAAAAGGAAGGTCAGCAGGTATGAAACTAGGCTCTCCCATGTCCACACAGACTTGACCATCCTCTTGGATTTTCAACTGCATCTGACCACGCTTTGTTTCTACATCAATGACACGTTTATGAGTCAACTCACGATCCAGTACAAACTTTGCAAAACAACGAGCACCATTGCCACAATGCTCAACTTCCGAACCGTCACAATTATAAATACGGTAGCGAAAGTCCATATCCGGGTTGGAGGGAGGCTCAACAACCAACAGCTGATCAAAACCTATGCCACGGTTACGATCACCAAGGCGCTCGATCTGCGCCTTGTTGAAATACACTTTTCGAGACACGGCATCGACAACGACGAAGTCATTACCGAGGCCATGCATCTTAGTAAATTTTAGTAACACGTTACGCTCCTTAAGCAGGCAACAGTTGCTCACCGGCTAACTGGTGATCAATGTCTTCACGCTCACGGATTAAATATGTTTTATCACCGTCAACCATCACTTCCGCTGCGCGGCCACGACTGTTGTAGTTTGAAGCCATTGTGAAACCATAAGCTCCGGCTGAGCGAAGAGCTAGTAGATCACCCGGCTGAATGTCTAACTCACGATCTTTGCCTAGGAAGTCACCCGTTTCACAAATCGGACCAACTAGGTCATAGGTGCGTTTGCCTTCCGGTGTCGCACCTAAATTAACTGGGACGATGTCCATCCAAGCGCCATAAAGAGAGGGACGAATCATATCGTTCATCGCACCGTCGATAATGGCAAAGTTTTTATGCGCGGTGCATTTTAGGAACTCAACTTTCGTCATCATAATGCCGGCGTTCGCAGCAATTGAGCGACCTGGTTCAAAAGCCAGTGATAGATCACGACCTTTTACCTTGGCCAGTAATTGATCTGCATAATCTTTCGGCTCTGGTGGCACTTCATCACGGTAGCGCACCCCTAAACCACCACCTAAATCAAGATGTTTAATGGTAATACCTTGTTCAGCTAACTGATCAATCAGACCAATCAAGCGATCAAATGTGTCCATAAATGGCTGAAGCTCAGTTAGCTGAGAACCAATGTGACAATCTACCCCCATCACATTTAGGTTCTCTAACGAATGCGCCACGCTGTAAATACGCACGGCATCTTGAATATCGATACCAAATTTATTGTCTTTCAAGCCCGTTGAAATGTAAGGATGTGTTTTAGCATCTACATCAGGATTTACACGCAATGAAACTGGCGCCACAACCCCCATTTCGCTCGCCACAGTGTTTAGGCGATAAAGTTCTGACTCAGACTCAACGTTAAAGCAGTGAATACCAATTTCTAATGCACGACGCATTTCATGCGCTTGCTTCGCCACACCAGAGAACATCACTTTGCTCGGATCGCCGCCTGCACGCAAAACGCGTTCTAGCTCGCCGATGGAGACAATATCAAAACCTGAACCAAGACGCGCCAGCACATTCAAAATTGCAATATTGGAACACGCTTTCACGGCATAGCAAATCAACGTTGGGTGTGACGCAAAGGCATCCGCATACGCTTTGTAATGGCGCTCGAACGTGGCACGCGAATATACGTAAGTTGGAGTACCGAATTGATTTGCGATATCCGTTAATGAAACATCTTCAGCGTGAAGCTGCTGACCAGAGTAATTAAAAAAGTCCAAGGGAACACCTCAATGATCGGAGGAAGTAGACACTGCGTCCGCTGGCAAAGATTGCTGCGGTAAATACAAGGCACCTTTATTTCCACAACCCGATAGAACTAAGGTCATGAGCAACAAAAAAATAGGCTTAGGCACAGTGATAACCATCCATTAATATAATTTGTTGACAGTATACTGATCCCCTATTTTATTCCCACCCCCACTCACTATTTTGATTGAAAATCTTTACGCGGTTTGCCTGTTTAAAGCCATGTGATTTGCTATAGTGAGCGCTTGATACGCGCGGTTTTGTACGCAAAAGAATTAGAATCAAGATACGGATGCTCGAATGAAACGCTTGCTTAAACCATGGGTGGTTGCTTTGCTTGCAGCACTAGGTCTGCATGCCACTCTATTTGTATGGTTTAAAGATCGTCACTGGGGCGCTGAAACGTCGGAACCAACTCATTTGCAGGTTTCAATATTAGCCGCTGAGGAGTCGGCACAACTCACGCCTGAATCTGAATCTGAATCTGAATCTGAATCTGAATCTGAATCTGAATCAACTACAATCAAACAAGACCCAATAGAACCAAGTCAAATCACCGAACCGCCTTCACAGACTGAGCCACTCAAAGCGCCAGCAGCAGAAGCAGCTCGTGTACCCATGCCGACGGCACAACCCCGTTTCACATTGAGTGACATCGTCGATGCGACCGAAGCGGTAACCTCCTCTCCTGACTGGAAAGCCAACAGCTTGCTCGATATTGAAGGAGTCAGCGCCAAAAAACCGACTTTAGACCCGACTAAAGATGCTTTTTCACCAAAATTTCGACAAGCGCTCTACAAAGCAAAAAATATTCAAAATGAATATGAGAAAGGTATTATTGAAGAACAGAAGTATCCCATTACAGAAGATGCTGACGGTACTCGCTATGTCAATATCAAAGGGTTATGTTGGAAGCTACCCGAGCCAGGCAGCACTGAAGAGTGGCAGGTAGTTCTGTCTGGTTGCTCGGGGCAAAAAGACATGTTCAGGTTTGAACTGAATATCACGATGGATATATTACGGACGGCTCCTTTTCAAGACCTCCCGTTTGGCAATAATTAAAAAACCCCGCTTAATGCGAGGTTTTTAGAGTATTGCAGAGGAAACGTCGTTTTATTAACGTTGTGCTAATTCTGCCTTAGCACGTTCAATCGCAGATTTCACCTGAGCTGGCGCTGTACCTCCAATGTGATCTCGTGCCGCTACCGAACCTTCAAGCGTTAATACTTCGAACACATCCTGTTCAATCATGTCGCCGAAACCTTGTAGCTCCACTAACGTCATTTCAGATAAATCGCGACTTTCTTGCACACCAAACCCAACTGCTTTACCGACGATTTCGTGAGCATCACGGAACGCCACGCCTTTACGCACTAGGTAGTCAGCAAGGTCTGTCGCAGTACTGAATCCACGGCGCGCCGCTTCATACATGTGCTCGTTACGCGCTTCGATCGCTGGAATCATATCTGCAAACGCACGCAGTGAACCACGTAATGTATCTACTGTATCAAATAACGGTTCTTTGTCTTCTTGGTTATCTTTGTTGTACGCCAAACACTGGGATTTCATCAATGTTAATAGACCCATTAAGTGGCCATAAACACGACCTGTTTTACCACGCACAAGCTCAGGTACATCTGGGTTTTTCTTCTGCGGCATGATAGATGAGCCAGTACAGAAGCGATCAGGAAGGAAAATAAAGTTAAATTGAGCCGAGGCCCACATAACCAATTCTTCAGCCCAACGAGATAAATGCATCATGGTAATCGAAGCTGCAGCCGTGAATTCAATTGCAAAGTCACGATCACTTACCGAATCTAATGAGTTGTATGTAGGACGTTCAAATCCTAGCAAGTCTGCTGTCATAAAGCGGTCGATTGGGTAAGTCGTCCCAGCCAATGCTGCGGCACCTAGTGGCAAGATATTAACGCGTTTACGGCAATCAAGTAGGCGCTCGTAATCACGTTGTGCCATTTCATACCACGCCATCAAGTGATGGCCAAATGTCACTGGCTGAGCCGTTTGTAAATGCGTAAAGCCAGGCATAATTGTGTCTGTATTTCGTTCTGCAAGAGATAAAATACCTTGCAGCAAACGTGTTACTTCTTCGAGCAAAAAGTCGATTTCATCGCGCATGTAGAGGCGAATGTCGGTCGCTACTTGATCATTACGTGAACGACCTGTGTGCAATTTCTTACCCGTAATACCGATTTTCTGTGTTAAACGAGCTTCGATGTTCATATGAACATCTTCTAATTCTATAGACCACTCAAACTCACCACGAGCAATCTCTTGCTCAATTTCCGTTAAGCCTTGGATAATTTGGTCGCGTTCAGCCTCTGTTAACACACCGACTTTTGCCAACATCGTTGCATGTGCAATCGAACCACGAATGTCTTGTCCCGCCATACGCTGGTCAAACTCAACCGATGCGGTAAAACGAGCGACAAACGCATCAACAGGTTCAGAGAAGCGACCACCCCATTGCTGGTTAGTGGTTTTGTTTGTATCAGTCATTTATTCATTTCCCAGTCTGAGATCAATGTTGCGGCAAGATTACCTGATGACGCGCCCTTTATAAAGGGCTGCGGGATGACGACCAACAGGCAAGCGAGTATGATATAGCGAAATTTTATCGTTATTTTCGTACTCGATGTCGACTCTAGGAGAGAATGTGAGAAATAAAATCGTCATTGCAACCCGTGAAAGCCAACTGGCCCTTTGGCAAGCAAACAACGTAAAAGCTTCTTTGGAGGCTCTCTACCCTGAGATCAATGTCGAATTGATGGGCATGACCACTAAAGGCGACCAGATCCTAGACTCGCCGCTCTCAAAAATTGGCGGCAAAGGTTTATTCGTTAAAGAATTAGAAAAAGCCCTTCTCGATGGTGAAGCAGACATTGCAGTACACTCTATGAAAGACGTGCCAATGGAATTTCCTGAAGGCCTAGGCCTAAGCGTTATTTGTGAACGTGAAGACCCGACCGATGCGTTTGTCTCCAACACATATGACTGCATCGACGATCTACCAGAAGGTGCAATTGTCGGCACCTCTAGCTTGCGACGCGCGAGCCAACTGCAAATGCACCGTCCTGATATCGAAATAAAAAACCTGCGTGGCAATGTCAATACGCGTCTACGTAAACTGGACAATGGCGAATACGATGCCATTATTTTGGCTACAGCAGGCCTAGTCCGCTTGGAAATGGCAGACCGTATCAAAACACGAATCAGTGACACGTTTTCTTTACCAGCGGGTGGTCAAGGTGCAATGGGAATAGAGTGTCGCACCAACGACGAAGAACTGATCAAATTACTTGCACCCTTACAACACCAAGAAACAGCCTACCGTGTAACCGCCGAGCGTGCCGTAAATAAGCGCCTGAACGGTGGCTGCCAAGCTCCGATTGCTTGTTTCGCCGTCTTTGAAGGTGAAGAACTTTATGTACGCGCTTTAGTCGGCAGCACCGATGGTAAACGTATGGTACGCAGTCAGATTCGCGGCACCAAAGAACATGCCGAATCATTAGGTATCCAGTTAGCCGATGAACTGCTTGGGAAAGGCGCTCAGGCGCTATTGGATGAAGTGTACCAAGACTAATTCGTAACCTGATTGGGAAATCACCCACCATGCAAGGCTTAAAAGTTTTGGTCACTCGACCTGAACCCGAGAACGGTTTGACCTGCCAAGCGCTTACTGCGCTTGGCGCCACCCCTATATCACTTCCAATGCTAGATATACAGGAAACAACAGATCCCACCGCCCGCGCAGCACTGCGCACTCAACTCTATAACCTTGATCTTTATCGCTTCGTGATTTTTGTTAGCAAAAATGCGGCGCGAATTGGGTCTGAATTGATTGACGAATGCTGGCCAATGTTACCTGTTAACATTAATTGGTTGGGAATTGGGCAAGGTACAACACAAACGCTGCAAGAATTACACATACCCGCCTTAAGCAACCCAGGAAACAACACTGAAACCATGCTGGATTGGTTGAAGCCAGTCAAAATGCGCGGTGAAAAAGTGCTGATTGTTAGAGGCTGTGGCGGTCGACCGGATTTGGCAAAAGCGCTAGAAGAACGTGGTGCAATTGTCGACCACTTAGAGCTCTATAAGCGACATATGCCACAATATACGGCACAAACTTTTTTATTCTTAGATCATCCTGACGTAATATGGGCTACTAGTGGAGAAAGTGTGGCCAATCTGACAACTTACGTTGAGCAATTTGCCCCAAACCTCAAAGACACTGTCTTATTTGTTCCAAGTGAAAGAGTGGCGCAACAAGCAAAGTCCCTTCATTGGAATCAGGTAATCTGTGCACATGGCGCTGACGATCAACGTTTAATCTCAGCCACACAGCAGCATTTAGGACGACAACATGACTGATAAAAACGACAAGGCTTTAACCGAGAACACGGAAAACAGCGTAGACTCTACGTCCTTAGAGTCCTCTCGCGAGAGCAATTCCGCTCCCTCTAGTGATGCTCACAACGTCACCAGCACTCACGATGCCTCTAAAAGCAATAAAGCTTTACCCGCCATTGCACTGCTCGCTGGCGTCGCCGCGCTAGGTTTAAGTGGCTGGCAGTTTTATCAGAGCCAATATATGAACTCTGATAACCAAGCCTTAGCGGATGCCCAAAATAAAGTGGTTGCACTTGAACAACAAGTGAATCGCCTTAACCGCCGAGTTGAAAGTAATACCTCCCTTACGACTCGTATTGGCGACTTTGATGAAGCGCTAGCTAACATACAAGCGCAATCTAATAGTGTGAAAACACAGACAGAACAAGCCTTAGTTGATCTTTCAAGCAAGATCAACAAGCTAAGCAGTGCGGATAAAAACGACTGGTTGCTGGCCGAAGCAGAATATTTAATCCGCCTTGCAAATCAACGCCTACTACTTGATAAAGATACCAAGGGCACAATTTCTCTATTAAGCAGCGCTGACACCATTCTTGCGGACCTAGAAGATCCCTTGATGTTTGTCACGCGCAAAGCCATCGCCCAAGACTTACAAGCGTTGAAGTCTATAGCTTCATTTGATCTTGAAGGTCGCTATTTGCAACTTTCTGCACTGTACGACCAGGTTGCCAAACTACCGCAGCGTGAACCATCCAAATCATGGCAAGAGCAACAAACTGAGGCTAACTCTCAGACTACTGAAGTAACAACATCATCCGCGATCAAGCAATTGTTTGCAGAAGCTTGGCAAGGCCTGAAGTCTTTGGTCGTTATTAATTACAACCAAAAGCCCATCAAACCACTTTTACCACCAGCAGAATATCAAGAGCTAGTCACAGGCATTCAGCTACAGCTTGATGTTGCACAAGTCGCACTTCTAAAAGGCGAGCCAGCGATCTACGAGAAGTCATTAAGCCGTGTTGCTATAGCTGTCAATCAACATTTTGACACGTCATCTCAAGCAACAATTGCCTTTATGACAACACTCACATCATTACAACAAGTAAACCCGAACCCTGATGTTCCACTTCCTCGCGCTTCACTTCAGGCAATGAAAAACTTGATGAAGAACTGGAAAGCCAGTGCCATACAGACGCAAGAAGACACTTCCGCAGTCACTAATGAGGAGCAAGCTTTATGAGAAAAATTCTCTTATCTCTCATTATTGTCCTACTAATTGGGGGTGCTATTGGCCTAATTATGAAGCAAGACCCTGGCTACGTAATGATTTCTTTCAAAAGCGTAACGCTAGAAATGAGCCTATGGGTGATGCTGACACTTGTCATAATAGGCTATGTAGCAGCGGTTATGCTGTTTAAGCTCATTTGGGTACTGCTTCACCCGAACTCATCTTTATCCAAATTAACAGGTACGCTTTCCCATAAGCGTGCTTTGAAATCTACCATTAAAGGGATGCTTGAGTTAGCTGGTGGCAATTGGGGAAAAGCTGAGAAACTGCTTACAACATCTGCTAACAAAGTATCTTACCCGTTACTGAACTACATTGGTGCGGCTTACGCTGCCAGCGAACAAGAAGAGCATGAGCGCTCAAAAGAACTACTGCGTAAAGCACACCAAGCATCACCTGATGCTGAGTTCGCCATCAGCTTTGTACAAAGTCAACTTCAGCTTAAACAAGGCCATTATGAAAGTGCCCTAGCTTCCTTAAAACGCCTACACAGCATGAAGCCAAAACACCGCCAAACCCTTAAAATGTTGGTAACTACGCATACTCAGTTAAAAGACTGGGAAGCTTTACAAGAGTTAACTCCGACACTTAAGAAACAAGGAATTTTTGACGACCATAACCTACTAGAGCTTGAGAAAAACGCATTTCTAGCACTTTTAGAAAAACTGCATTTCCGAGCAAAGACAGGCGAAAGTAAAGAAGTCCTTTTGAATGAACTTCAAGGCATTTGGAAAAAACTGGATGCCTTAGCTAAAGATGATGAAATGCAGGTGCTGTATGCCAGCACATTAATCGAGTTCGGCAGCGAAGAAAAGGCAGAAGCCTTCATTCGCTCGTCGCTAAATGATCAGTGGTCTGATGCACTTGCAGGTGTATACGGTCAGTTAACAGATGTCTCTATGAAGAAATCGCTGAGCAATGCTGAGACGTGGATTCGCCGACATCCTGAAAGCGCCCCACTTTACTTAGCAGCTGGACGAATTTGTCAGCGCTTACAATTGTGGGGAAAGGCCCGCGATTACTATGAAAAAGCATTGCATGCAGACGCCTCTTCAGAAGCCATTGTTGAGCTCAGCATGCTTTTACAAGCCATGGGCGATATTGATGTAGCACAAGAGCTTATCGTCAAGCGCATTCATAATGACAGCCTATCTATGAAAGCGTTACCGCTTCCTCACTAAACCAAAAATGCCGAGCAGCAATGCTCGGCATTTTATTCATCAAAGAATGATAGCGCTTATTTAAAGCGAACGACCAGTTCATGCATATCTGAAGCAACCCCTCTTAGCGTAACCATGCTCTGCATAGCACCTTCCGCTTCATCTTTACTCTCATTTGCTAAGTCTGAGATTCTAACTAATTGCTGATTAATATCTTCAGAGACATGAGCCTGTTCTTCCACTGCGGCCGCCATCTGCGTCGACATATCAGAAATACTAGTAACGGCTGAAACAATAGTTTGCAAAGAAGCTTGAGCATCTGACATTTTTTGTAGACCTACATTTGCACTCTCTTGCCCATTGCCAGCCACCTTTACTGCGTCGTGAGCACCACTACGAAGACGCTCAATAATACTGTGAATTTCTTGGGTCGAACCTTGGGTTCTTTGAGCCAGCTGACGCACTTCATCGGCAACCACGGCAAAACCACGACCATGTTCTCCTGCTCGTGCAGCCTCAATAGCCGCATTTAAAGCCAACAAATTCGTTTGTTCAGCTATTTGGTCAATCATCACAGCCACCTCAGCTATACTCTCTGACTGCTTTGATAGATTACTGACAGACTCACTGATCCGCTCGACTAACGATGCTAACTCCTGTACCGCTGACGTGGTTTCCTCAAGTGTCTTATCACCTTCTAAAGCTAAACTTTTGGCTTGTTCAGCACTGTGGGCGGTATGCTGAACATGCTTAGACACATCCGAAACAGTGGCAGTCATTTGCTGCATGGCGGCTGCCACTTCTTGCGTTTCATGCATTTGCTGTTGAATTTTTTTAGTCGAACTGTCCGTCTGCTCTAAACCGTGCTCTGATTTTTTAGAAACTTCCATTGATTCCGTTTCAATCCGAGTCAGTACCGTATCAAGATGCATCGCTTGGCTTTTAATACCAACTTCAAGTTGGCCAAGCTCAGTATTATGATCTGAATAGGTCTTAGCCGCTAAAGGGTGGGTAAATGAATGACTCAAGGATCCCTGTAAAATTTGCTGCATCTTCCACTGTGTAAATCTGTAATAGAACGCCAATAAAACAGAGGATACCAATGCAGGGGCTGTCGCATAAGGTACATCCATAAAAAACATCAACAAAGACGCAATCCAAGCTATTACGACAAGAATTGGTACAACAATACTTAATGGAACTGTTACGCTTTTTTTTCCCTCTCGAATCGAGCCATACAGCTTTTCAGCTCGCTCCACATCTTTGCGATCGGGTGTCGAACGCACGGATTCATAGCCGATTACTTGCCCTTTTTCTGTGACAGGCGTTACGTAAGCATCGACCCAATAATAGTCGCCATTTTTACTACGGTTTTTAACCAACCCCATCCAAGGTTTACCATTTTTTAAATGGCTCCACATAATATCAAACGCTTCTGTAGGCATATCAGGGTGACGGACTAAATTATGTGGTGCCCCTAGAAGCTCTTCATAGGTAAACCCACTAATATCGATAAAATCTTGGTTGCAGTAGGTGATTTTGCCCTTCAGATCGGTAGTGGAAATCAATCGAACACCTTTAGGCACAACTCTTTCCACGTTAGTGACAGGTAGATTCTTTCTCATAATTCCCTCATGACTTCCAAAAAAGCCTATTGGCTTATTGAATACATGCTTCAACAAAAACAATAATGTCTTTATTTCGTACACATTCAGTAAAAGAAGCGTAGTCAAGGTTTAGTAACTTTGCATGTATGGTCAGGAATTTTATGAACGGTTTTTTAGATAACGAGCAACTCGCCTAGTGATTACAGGCAGTATGTAAGTGGGTACTTGCATGGCACCGGCAAGGGGAAGAAAGGCTGGTCCCAATAAAACACCAGCGATAGAGTAAGTAAGCAAAACATTGCGATTTCCGGATGTAATAGCAGCCGTTAGCGACTTTTCGATCCCATGATGACGATATAAAAAAAATGTAACAACAAAGAAAATACTTACCAAAACAGCTGCAACTAGTAAAAATATCATTGCCTGTGACGCGTTTTCATCCCAAAGCCCTCGATAATTACCAATTAACCCAAAGGGAAACGCGAACACCAACAAAATTGTATAAGGTGATACTTTCAACAAGGCGCGCTGTAAAGACTCTTTCGGCACAATGTAATGCAGGCTAAATGAAATTAAAATTGGACCAACAATAAAAATCAACAACCGAATGCCATATGTGACGAAATCCAAGCTTCCTTGTGACATGGGCAAAGAGTGAATAGAAATAAACAAGGCCACAGGTAAAAGTAGAGTTGTAGCGATGGTCATTGCCATCGCTTCAAGAGCATCATACCCTAACGCTCGAACAATGGCGGGCGTGGCAAACAATGAGCCTGTCGCCCCAACCCCTAGAATTGCCAACAATAGCTCATCAGATAGACCTAATAAAACACCGCACAAAGCAAAAATCGCCATAAAAAAGGCACTGTGAAGTAAGGCGTATAGCCAAATAGACCGGTGACAAAGTCGTTTAATTAACTGCTCCATCGGCATTCCGATGAGTGTCAGCAACATAAGTGTGAACAATACGTAGGGGAGAAATGGAAATAATGCGTTCGAGGCAACAGGAAACGCAAAGCCAAGCAAGGCGCATAGAAACATACACACAAGTGAGTGTTTAACTAAAAAAGTTAGCAAGGTTCGTCTTCCTTGAAGTTTTTATTATTACCGCTTACGTGATGTGGCACATATTCTGTTCTGCTCAGGCAACTCAGAAAGCTCTAAGGGCCAAAGTTTTCGAGCTTCATCAAACGCATGACGTAATTCATCTAACAGGCGTTCCGATGCCTTTTCCTCCACACCCGCTACCACCACCCCATCATCGCTACACGATTTAGGCCGCACCGGAAATGGTATTACGTTGTCCTTCATACAATATCTCTATCAAGGCTATTAGTGGATATCTACTAACACTCTATGGATAATCTAATTAAAACGCAACGCTATGCCAAGGTAAGACAATGAAATATTTGATTTCTCCGGCGAAAACACTGGATTTAGACAGTAAAACGCCTGATGTGAAGTACTCCGAGCCGCGCTTTTTAAACCAAGCGCAATCACTCATTAAAACCATTAAACCCTACACGCCAGCGGACATTGCTTCATTAATGAAGCTGAGCGATAAATTAGCAACGCTTAACGTCGAGCGCTACCAAACTTGGTCAAAGCAGCATGACGTCAACAATAGCCGTCCAGCATTGTTTACGTTTATGGGGGATGTCTACACGGGTCTCGATGCTTATTCACTAAGCACCAAACAGATTCATTACGCGCAATCTCATCTTCGTATTCTAAGCGGTCTCTATGGTCTACTTAAGCCTTTAGACCTTATGCAGCCTTACCGCCTCGAAATGGGTACGAAATTAAAGAACAGCGAAGGTGATAACCTTTACCACTTTTGGGGCAGCCAAATCGCTAACGCTCTATCAGAAGAACTTGAAGAAGACGAGTTATTAGTCAATCTAGCCTCAAATGAGTACTTTAAAGCGGTCGATAAAAAAGCAATCAAGCAAACGATCATTACACCGAACTTCTTAGATGAGAAAAACGGTCAATTTAAGGTGATTAGCTTTTATGCGAAAAAAGCCCGTGGCCTAATGGTGCGCTATTTAATCGAAAGTGGCGCGGAGACTATCGAAGACATTAAACGCTTCGATCTAGCCGGATATCGCTATGATGCAGAGCGCTCTAAGCCCTTAGAGCCTGTATTCACAAGGGCAGAAGGTGTGACAGACTAAGCGCTTAGGCTAAACGTCCTACTGTCACTCGATCATTGCCACCTAAATCTTGATAGGTGGCAATGTCTTTGAATGCTTTATCAGAAAACAACTGTCGTACAGCTGTAGCTTGGTCATAACCATGCTCAAACATCAACCAACCTCCGCCAACAAGATGCACTAAAGCCCCATCTATGATTCGCCTTATATCTGCTAAACCGTGATCATCAGCGACTAAAGCGGTGATGGGTTCAAAGCGCACATCTCCTTGAGATAAATGCTGATCCTCTGGGTCAATGTACGGCGGGTTTGAAACAATCACATCAAACAAAGGCTCATCGGCCAATGCTGAAAACCAATCACTTTGCAAAAAACGAGTATTCTTTATATTGTTTTTGACAGCGTTTCGCTGAGCTAATGCAATCGCTTGAGCCTGGAAGTCAATCCCAACTACGTCCGCAGAACGCCATTCGTAAGCTAACGCTAACGCAATCGCTCCCGTGCCAGTACCAAGATCCAAAACCCGCTTGACACCGTTAGGCTGTAGCTCCAAAGCCACTTCAACCAATCGCTCAGTGTCTGCTCTAGGAATCAAAGTATGCTTTGACGTTTCTAAGCTCAGAGTCCAGAAGTCTTGTTGTCCCAAGATATATGCAATCGGCTCACCCTGCTCACGACGAGCCAACAAGGTATCAAATTGCTCACTCGCAGAATCCGAGACAGCTTTTTCAGGCCACGTAAAAAAGTAGCTTATAGAAACGCCAAGTACATGCGCCAGCAATAATTGGGCATCTATCTGTGCTGTGTCCGATTGCGACGCGAGTCGCCCATAAGCCAGTTTAAGCAAAGAATCTATGGTCATGGATGTCTCGCGTGCACTCAAAAGAAAGGAATTAGTTATCGCCACTCAAAGCAGAAAGCTGTTCAGCTTGATACTCATTAATCAGCGGGTTAACCAGTACATCTAAGTCACCCTGAACAATTTCATCTAACTTGTACAACGTCAGATTAATACGGTGATCCGTGACACGGCCTTGTGGGTAATTATAAGTACGGATACGTTCAGAGCGATCACCACTGCCCACCAAAGAACGGCGCGCTTCTGACTGCTCCGCAGCCGCCTTGCTTTCTTCTGCCGCTTGTAAACGCGACGCCAGTAAAGCCATGGCTTTAGCACGGTTCTTATGCTGCGAACGCTCATCCTGACATTCCACTACAACTCCTGTTGGAATGTGTAGAATACGAATCGCGGAGTCTGTTTTGTTGACGTGCTGACCACCCGCACCAGAGGCGCGAAAAGTATCAACACGAAGGTCAGCTTTATTGATGTTAATCGCTTCTACTTCATCCATCTCAGGCAGAATCGCAACGGTACAAGCCGACGTATGAATGCGGCCCTGAGATTCCGTTGCAGGTACGCGTTGCACTCGGTGCGCACCGGACTCAAACTTCAATTTAGAGTAAGCACCATCACCTACAATACGTGCGATCACTTCTTTGTAACCGCCGTGCTCGCCTTCACTAGCACTGACGATTTCTACTTTCCAGCGCTGTGTTTCGGCATACCGAGAATACATGCGAAACAAGTCACCAGAAAAAATTGACGCTTCATCACCACCGGTTCCGGCACGCACTTCTAGGAATACGTTTTTCGCATCGTTAGGGTCTTTCGGCAGCAAAAGCAACTGAAGGTCTAACAGCAATTGTTCTCTTTGAGCCTGTCCAGCTTTCAGTTCTTCTTGGCCCATTTCTTTAATATCTGGGTCAGCATCACTCAGCATTAGTTGCGCTTCTTCAATGTTTTCCAACACCTGCTGATATTCTGAGAAGCATTTCACGACAGGCTCTAGCTCAGCGTACTCTTTACTGTAATTACGGAACAAATCTTGATCCATAATTACTTCCGCTTCACTGAGTAATGCTGCCAACTCTTCGTAACGCTCAGATAAGCTCTCTAACTTAAATTTAATCGATTCTTTCATTCTAAGGATTCTTTCGTATCGGTTATGCCCAACACCTCGGCAGCTCGCTGCAAAGCTTCTTGATCAGCTTCGGCACCCGCTTGGCGTAAATACTGGGTTGGGGAATGGATCAGTTTATTCATCAATCCATGGGCTAATTTAGCAACCACCTGTTCTGGAGTCTGTCCTGACTCTAAACTTTTCAATGCTCGCTCTAATTCGGACTGTTTTATTAATTCTGCTTGGGCGCGGTAGCTTACAATTAGATCAGCAACTTTGCGAGACTCTTGTTTGCGCCTAAACTCATCAATACCTTGCTCGATGATTTTTTCAGCAGCTTCGGCAGCGTCTTGACGTGCTCGAACGTTTTCCTCAATAACAGAGTGAAGGTCATCGACTGTGTACAAATACGCATCTTCAACTTCCTGCACTTCCGGCTCGATGTCTCGCGGAACCGCAATATCAACCAATAACATCGGTTTATGTCGACGTTTATTTGTCGCACGCTCAATCATTCCTTTACCGATAATCGGTAGCTGGCTGGCAGTAGAGGAAATAACGATGTCTGCTTGATGCAGAAAATCGGTAATATCACCTAACAATATAGCTTCAGCACCCAACTCATCAGCAAGAATTTGGGCGCGCTCAAGTGTACGGTTGGCGACAATAATACGCTTTATGCCGGCTTCTTTTAAATGACGAGCAACCAGTTCAATGGTCTGGCCGGCGCCTATCAAAAGCGCCGTACTGCGCTTCACATCAGCAAATATCCGTTGCGCTAAACTGACCGCCGCAAAGGCGATCGACACAGGGTTTTCTCCTATTGCCGTATCCGTTCGTACGCGCTTTGCAACGGAGAACGTCTGCTGAAATAAACTCTGAAGCTCGGAGCCAATACACTTACCTTCTTGAGAGACCGCATAGGCAGACTTTACTTGACCAAGAATCTGAGGCTCACCTAAAATCAAAGAATCCAACCCTGATGCCACGCGCATAACATGGCGCACACCTTCGTCACCTACATGTGTATAACAGAAACGCCCTAGCTCAGCAGGCTCAACGTGATGATAACGTCCTAACCAATCAATGATTTTTTCGGCATCAGATTCACCATCTATAGCACAGTACAACTCGGTACGGTTACAGGTAGAAACAATCACCGCCTCTTTTGCTTGAGCGTCAGACACAAGTGAATTGAGCGCCTCAACCATTTTCTCAGGGGCAAACGAAATTTTCTCTCGAATAGATACTGGTGCAGTTTTGTGGTTTACACCCACAGCAATTAGCGGCATTCAGGAACTCTTCTCACGACTTGAGATCGAACAGATGTTTGCAGATATATGCCTAGTATTCTGACACATGATTAAATGCCCCTATTATAAGTGGAATTTTTAGCTCTTCGCACCCCATCAAATCAATAAATATGTCAATTCCTTACAATCATGCACTGTTTATTAGGCTGACAACACCTCTATAGCAGCGCTACCATAGTAACTAGGATATGATTTTAGCCAAATAAGGCAGACACTTATGCAACGAATGCAATACGCGGTATCGATTAAACGAGCTTTTATTACGATGGCATTCGGCCTATCTGTCAGCGCCTGCTCATCCATTTCAAATTCGCATACCGCGCCAATCGCGGATAACCGCTGGGCACCGGTAGCAAAATCCAAGCATGCGGAGCAACTGGAACAACTACTGAGCGCTGAGTTTGCTTTGCAACGTCAAGGCAGTGAGTCTGCCACGGCACTGTATTTAGATTTAGCTGAGCAAAGCACAGATGTAGAGATCGCCAAACGTGCCACTTCAACAGCCATGATGAGTGAAGACAGTCAAGCGGTACTCAAAGCCAGCTCTCGATGGCTAACACTTGAGCCGAACGCCTCTCAAGCCTACCCTATTTTAATGCAAGCTCAGTTAAGCGTAGGGGCACTGGACGAAGCAAAAGCGCTGCTACTAAAAGCCAAGAAAAACAATATTTCATTGAGCTTTCTACCTAGCTTTGTGGACCAAAACATCCGTCACGACAACATCACAACTCATTTAGAGAGCCTTCTAAGTGTCCCAGAATTAACCTCCGATCTGTTTGTTAAAATTGCCTTATATCATGTCCATTTCATCAACGGAAAATATCAATACATACTCGACAATATTGCACCGTTAATTGAACTCAGTCCAGAAACAGAACAAGAAGGGCTAATCATTATAAAAGCAGTCAGTGAAGAGCAATCAGGGTTGATAGACAGCGCTCAAGAGACTCTCAAACAAGGACTGAAAGCTTTCCCCAAAAGCCAACGAATGATGGCAAATTATCTAGAGATACTTATCAAGAATGATCAGTATCAAACTGCATTATCAACGTTTTCTGAGGCTCAGTTTTCCCCTTATTTACAACAACAAATTGGTATTGCTATCGCCCAATTGCTAATGCAAAAAAATCAACCTGAGCTTGCCATTAAGTTAATTTCCGAACTGCCAAAACATGGCAACTTACGTGATGACTTATTGTTTATATTAGCGAATGCTCAACATCAAGCAGAGCATTACAATGATGCTTTAAAGAGCCTATTAAATGTATTTGGTAAACTCAGCTGGGAGGCTTCTCATCTTCTGGTGCAATGGCTATATTCAGCTGACCAAGCAGAACAAGTGAACTCTTTTATTTTGAAACGAGCTGTGGTCGATGTAGAACCCGGCCATATCAACGGTGTTGCGGACTTACATCTACACAACCAACGTCCTGACTTAGCAATTGATTTGCTTACTCGAGCCCTTCCAATATTCCCAGAAGCGGACGGACTACGCTATAAACGCGCCATTACTTACGATATGCAACAACAGTGGCCTCTAGCGCTGCAAGACCTTACAATATTGTATCAAAAGCATCCAAATGATCCGTCTTACATTAATGCGCTCGGTTACACCATGATGGTTCGATCCCCTGAGCAGTTCGATCAGGCGTTTCAATTAATACAAAAAGCTTATGCCCTTGACAGCACAGACGCTGCGATCATGGACAGCATGGGGTGGGCGTATTTTCTTCAAGGTAATTTGGAGCAAGCTGAAACGTTACTTTCGCAGTCATGGGACGTTATGCAAGACGCTGAAATTGGTGCCCACTATGGCGAAGTGCTATGGCAACTTGACGATCAAGAAAATGCTATCAAGATCTGGCAACAAGCACTCAAAGACAATCGTAAGCTGCCAGTTTTACTCGAAACTTTAGAACAATACGCGCCAGAACTATTAGGCTCGTAAGGAATCACCATGAAAATCAAACATTTGGTTATTGGTATTATGGCCAGCGCTTTTTTAGCTGGCTGTAGCTTATCGCCAACATCACCTAAGGCCCCGTTACCAGAACGTGCCGAAGATATAATGGCGTGGCAAAATGAAGGCCGTGTCGGCATTCGTACAGAGCAAGATGCAATCTCCGGTAACTTTAATTGGCAGCACTCGCCAGAACATTATGAACTCAATATCTACGGCCCTTTTGGTCAAGGTGCAACGCGATTGGAAGGTATTCCGGGCAAAGAGTCGCGTCTGACTTACGATGACAAAAATTTAACCGGGCCGAGCGCTGATGCTTTGCTTTACCATGAGCTAGGCTGGCACTTCCCTGTTACCAGCGTGCAATATTGGATTCGAGGGCTAGCCGCCCCTAACAGCGCAGCGGAAATCACTTATCAACAAGATGGCACCACGCCCGAGCAAATTTTACAAAACGGCTGGACCATTACCTATAAAGAATTCACTGAGTTAGAGCATTTAAAATTACCTCAAAAAATGCAGGTTACTCACCCTCCATATCGGGTTAACTTGATCATTACAGACTGGAATGTTCAATGACGACACTCACGCTGCCATCCCCAGCAAAGCTGAATTTATTTTTACATATCACAAGCCGTCGAAACGATGGCTATCACGAACTGCAAACCTTGTTTCAATTCATTGATTTATGTGATGAGTTACGCTTCACCCTTACCGATCATCCTGATATTAGCCTTACCCCTGAAATTAACGGTGTCGATCACGAAGATAACTTAATCGTAAAAGCCGCACGTCTTTTAGAAACGCATAAGAAAACACAGCAAGGTATCGCCATTTCCATTAGCAAAATCCTGCCGATGGGCGGTGGTATAGGTGGTGGTAGCAGTAACGCTGCGACGACACTGTTGGCACTCAACACACTGTGGAAATGCGACTTTTCATTGGAGGCGTTAGCACAACTGGGCAAACAACTGGGGGCGGACGTGCCTATCTTTGTGTTTGGGCATTCGGCATTTGCTGAAGGGATCGGCGAAAAATTAACACGAACTAGCCCGAAAACCCCATATTACCTACTCTTGAAGCCAAATTGCGAAGTGCCAACTGGTCAAATTTTTACCGATAAATATTTGACAAGAGACACCCCTGCGATCAGAATATCGCACGCCTTGAAACTGGAAGGGCATAACGATTGCCTAGAGGTCGCGCGAAGACTGTATTCTGAAGTAGATGAAGCATTTTTGTGGCTCACACAATTTGGCGACGCAAAACTAACTGGCACCGGAGCGTGTTTGTTTTTGGCATTCGAGTCAATTGATGAAGCCAAGCGAGTGGAAGCTTGCGCACCTGAGAAGTGGCAAACTTGGGTTTGTCGTGGATGCAATACATCTCCTGCTCATGACGTACTGAACCAGTGGATTGCATCTCAGCATACTTAATGCTGAATAAAACGCCAGTCTATTTTTCATCGCTATAAATACAAAGGGTATACACAGTGTCCAAGTTGATGGTTTTTACCGGTAATGCCAACCCTGAACTCGCTCGCAGGGTCGTTCGCCGTCTAGGTCTTCCTATCGGCAACGCTACGGTTGGAAAGTTCAGCGACGGAGAAATTACGGTTGAGATCAACGAAAACGTGCGTGGTAAAGACGTTTTTATTATCCAATCAACCTGCGCTCCAAGTAATGACAACCTCATGGAACTGATTGTAATGGCTGATGCGCTGCGTCGTGCGTCGGCTACCCGTGTAACCGCTGTAATTCCATATTTCGGTTACGCACGACAAGATCGTCGTGTTCGCTCAGCACGTGTACCGATTACAGCCAAAGTCGTTGCAGACATGATCTCTGCTGTGGGTATTAACCGTGTACTAACGGTAGACCTACACGCAGATCAAATTCAGGGCTTCTTCGACATTCCAGTAGATAACGTTTATGCAACACCACTGTTGCTAGATGATCTACAGCGCCAAGGTCATGAAAACATTACGGTTGTTTCGCCGGATGTTGGTGGTGTTGTCCGTGCTCGCGCATTCGCAAAAATGCTGGATGATGCAGATTTGGCCATCATCGACAAACGTCGTCCACGTGCAAACGAAGCACAAATCATGCACTTGATTGGCGATGTAGAAGGTAAAACCTGTGTATTGGTCGACGATATGATCGATACCGGTGGTACACTATGTGCCGCAGCTAAAGCCCTTAAAGAACATGGTGCAGCAAAAGTATTAGCTTACTGTACACACCCTGTCCTATCTGGCAAAGCTATTGAAAACATTAGCAGTTCTGTTCTTGACGAGTTAGTGGTGTCAGACACTATCCCACTGACTCAAGCAGCACAGAATTGCCCGAAAATCCGCCAACTGTCTATGTCAGACATCTTGGCTGAGGCTGTTCGTCGCGTCTGCAACGAAGAGTCAATCAGTGCCATGTTTGGGGCCTAAGCCAAACATTTACGCTCGGAACGGGTCGCAGTTCTGGGCAACCTTAACTTTATTTTAGGATATTAACATGTCTGTAGTTCTAAACGCTTCTGTACGTAACGAAGAAGGTAAAGGTGCGAGCCGCCGCCTTCGTCTTCAAGGTCTTGTTCCTGCTGTTGTATACGGTGGCAACGCTGACCCTGTGTCTGTTACGTTCAAAGGTAACGAAGTAGTAAAAGCTGTTAAAGATGCCGCTTTTCTAACTACCGTAGTAAAAGTATCTGTTGATGGTGCTGAGCAAGAAGTAATCGTTAAGTCTC
Source organism: Marinomonas gallaica (assembly GCF_001639745.1). GTDB lineage: Bacteria > Pseudomonadota > Gammaproteobacteria > Pseudomonadales > Marinomonadaceae > Marinomonas > Marinomonas gallaica. Next base: position 2,418 of record NZ_LTAX01000030.1, on the reverse strand, counting down.
TACAACGTCACCCAGCAACTGGCGATGTTATGCACATCGACCTACTACGCGTTGAATCAGAAACTAAAATCGTTACACGAGTGCCACTAAGCTTCGTTAACGCTTCTAAATCTGAAGGTGTTAAATCTCAAGGTGGTCGTCTACAAGTTGAAGCGAAACTTGCTGAAGTTCGTTGTCTTCCAAAAGACCTTCCAGCTGCTTTGATCATTGATGCTATTGACGGTCAACTTGGTCAAATCTTCCACCTTTCTGATGCTCAACTTCCAGAAGGCGTTGAATTGGTTGCTTTGCTTAAAGGCGAAGATCACGACCAACCTATCGCTCGTATCGGTAAAGCTAAGCGCTAATCATTGAGGCAAGTCTGTGGCAGGTTTTAGATTACTCGTTGGCTTGGGTAACCCAGGTTCAGAATATGAAAATACCCGCCACAATGCTGGCGCACAATGGATAGAAGCACTGGCTCGCATGAGTCAGTGCTCTCTTCGAACTGAAAAGAAATTCTTCGGTCAGTTCGGCAAAGTTTTTATAGGTGGGCAGGAATGCTACCTCCTTATTCCTACGACCTATATGAATTTAAGCGGCAAAGCAGTTCAAGCCGTCTGTCAATTCTATAAAATATCCCCTCAAGAAGTTCTAGTCGTACACGACGAGCTTGATATCGCTCCAGGCACTGTAAAGCTTAAAAAAAGCGGTGGCCACGGGGGTCATAATGGCCTTAAAGATATCATTAGCAAACTCGGTAATAACCGAGACTTTGGTCGCGTCCGCATCGGTATAGGTCATCCTGGACATGCAAGCCAAGTGGCAAGCTACGTGCTCAAAAAAGCGCCCAGCGATGAATACCAAAAAATCGAACAAACCATCGATGAGTCACTACGCTACCATACCGACATTATTGCGGATAATTGGAGCAGTGTAATGAACCATCTTCATAGTTTTAAAGCATAAACTACCAGCTTTAGGAATCTAATATGGGCTTTAATTGCGGTATCGTCGGCTTACCAAACGTCGGCAAATCAACTCTGTTCAACGCACTCACAAAAGCCGGCATCGGCGCTGAAAACTTCCCTTTCTGTACGATTGAACCCAACGCAGGTGTCGTGGCCATGCCTGATCCTCGCTTGGATGCATTAGCTGAAATTGTGAAGCCTGAACGCGTATTGGCTACGACCATGGAGTTCGTAGACATTGCAGGCTTAGTCGAAGGCGCATCAAAAGGCGAAGGCCTAGGCAACAAGTTTCTAGCAAACATTCGCGAAACCGACGCCATTGCTCATGTTGTTCGCTGCTTCGAAGACGAAAACGTAATCCACGTTTCCAATCACGTTAATCCGAAACTAGACATCGAAGTGATTAACCTTGAGCTAATTTTCGCCGATATCGAATCGATCGATAAACAACTGTTCCGCACAGCGAAAAACGCGAAAAGCGGCAATAAAGAAGCCATCGCGCACAAAGAGTTTCTAGAACGCATCAAAGCCCACTTAGAAGACGGTCTACCTGTTCGCGCGATGTCACTCTCAGACGATGAAAAGAAAGCCGTAAAACAACTGCATCTTTTGACCACTAAACCGACGATGTACATAGCCAATGTGGCTGAAGATGGCTTTGAAAATAACCCTCACCTAGACGTCGTTCGTGAAATCGCCGAAGCTGAAGGCGCCATGGTTGTGCCTATTTGCAACCAACTTGAAGCGGAAATTTCTGAGTTGGATACAGAGGAAATGCAAGAGTTCTTGGATGAAATGGGCATGGAAGAACCCGGCTTAGATCGAGTGATTCGTGCAGGCTATGAACTACTGGGCCTGCAGACCTACTTTACAGCAGGCGTTAAGGAAGTGCGTGCTTGGACCGTTAAACAAGGTGCAACAGGCCCTCAAGCGGCAGGTGTGATCCACACAGACTTCGAGAAAGGCTTTATTCGTGCAGAAGTTGTTGCATACAACGATTTCATCCAATACAAAGGTGAAAGCGGTGCGAAAGAAGCAGGCAAATGGCGCCTAGAAGGTAAAGAATACATCGTCAAAGATGGCGACGTGATGCACTTCCGATTTAATGTTTAACTTTTTTTAAAAATAACCCTTGACCCATTAACGGGTTATGTGAATAATATCGCGCCACAGACACAGCGAAGCAACGTTTCAAAATGTCTGTGTTGAGAGAATGTTGGGGTATAGCCAAGCGGTAAGGCAACGGGTTTTGATCTCGTCATGCGTTGGTTCGAATCCAGCTACCCCAGCCAATCTCTCAAAAGGCTATGTAGCTCAGTTGGTTAGAGCACATCACTCATAATGATGGGGTCACTAGTTCGAATCTAGTCATAGCCACCAATTTTAATGTATTGGGGTATAGCCAAGCGGTAAGGCAACGGGTTTTGATCTCGTCATGCGTTGGTTCGAATCCAGCTACCCCAGCCAT